>JAFGXI010000013.1 GCA_016936665.1 Bacteroidales bacterium | reverse complement strand
ATAAAATGATCGTAATCGATTACATTCTTAAGTCGAACGTAAAAATAGATTTCGTCGCTTTGTTTCAGGCCAACAGGTGCATTTTGTCGCTTTGTAAAAGTGTAAAAATCGATGGCGTTAATTTTAAAAACGGCACTATCGCCAAGATTTAAAAGGCATAAAGCATCGTCGATAGAAGATCCATTGACTTGCCCCTTTTTACGCTTCATTCTGAAATCGTTATTCAACTCTTTGCTATCGAATAGGAGCGAATCGTCATTTAATAAGTACTTCATGTCGAGAACTAAAATATCATTTATTTTAGGTTGTTTTCCATCTTCAGATTTTTCAACAATCATATATTCGAAACCTTTTTCGTGGTGTTGAAAGTTTTTTTCTTTTGTGCAAGACCCAAAAACTAAACTAAAAAATAAGATAATATTTAAAATCTTCTTCATGATGTTTGAACTTTATCACAAAATTAATAATCCAAACCAATTTTTGAAAAGATGATGTGCCAAACTGAATTTTTATTTTTTACCAAAATGCTTGTTTTGTATTGCTCGCCTATTTAATAAAAAATAAATTCGTAATTCGTTGAATCTTCTTTTTAAATTTGTACTTTAATCAATTGTATTATACAAGCTTTTGGTTTCTTCAATTTTTTTCAACGATAATAGAACACAAAATAAAAAATATTATTTTTCGGTGATGTTTAACCTTATTAGAAGCTTTATGGGGCTTAAAAAGAAATAGTTATATCTTGAATGTTATTTATTAAATTGAATTATAATTGATGTGTGTTTTCAATAATATAATAGCACAGTTTGACCCCATTTCTTTATCGCAAATGGATGAGGTAAAGTTGATGAACCGTACCGATTCTAAATTTTTTTTTAATCACGAAAAGTTACACCAAATTTTAGAACAAGCTCGTAGTTCATATCGTGTTTTAGAAGTTTGCAACGAACGTATTTTAGATTATAGAACTCAATATTTCGATACCGAAGATTTTAAAATGTATAAGGCTCATCAGAACTCTAAATTGAACCGATACAAAATAAGACAAAGAGTATATTTGTCGTCTAATTTGAGTTTTTTAGAAATAAAATTCAAATCTAATAAAGGGATAACATTAAAAAAACGAATTAAAACCGAGCAATTTAGTCAGCCTTTAAACGAAAACGAACAGCGTTTTATCGAAGCGCAAACACCTTACGAATATCGTTACCTTAGAAAAGCATTAATTAACAACTTTTCGAGAATAACATTGGTTCACAACCAAGCAAAGGAGCGCGTAACTATCGATCTGAATTTAAATTTTCAGAATAGCGAAACATCTTACGACTTACCATTTTTAGCCATTGCAGAAGTGAAACGAGAAGGGCTTTCTGCATCGGATTTCATCAAAATATTAAAAGAAAATCGTATTTATTCTCAGAGTATCAGCAAGTATAGCATTGGTGCTTTGTTGCTGAATAAGCATTTAAAACACAATCGATTTAAAAACAAACTTATTTCACTTATTAAAATTGCAAACAATGATCAATACTATTCAATGCTTCGTAGGAACTAAACTGTTCGATATTGATATTTTTAATCTTAGTGGTATACTGGAGTTACTAATTCGTTTTGGTTTCAATTTGCTCATTACCATTGTGGTAACAAGGTATATTTATTATTCAGGTTCCAAGCGAAAAGACTATCTCTTTACATTTGTGATGATTAGTAGCACCATTTTCTTGCTCATCTTTTTATTGGAAAGTGTTAAGCTGAAAATAGGGTTTGCATTAGGCTTATTTGCCATTTTTGGAATCATTCGTTATCGAACCAACCCAATACCTATTAAAGAAATGACCTATTTATTTATTGTTATTACATTGGCTGTTATTAATGGGATGAGTTCCCGTGAAATTAGCTACAGTGAGTTGATTTTAAGTAACTTGATAATATTATTTATTCTTTACTTTTTTGAAAAAATTTGGTCGCTTCGTAAAGAATATTCAAAACAGATTGTGTACGAAAAAATTGAACTTATAAAGCCAAATAAAAAAGAAGAATTAATGCAAGACCTCGAAGATCGACTTGGAATTAAAATTTCTAGAGTCGAAATAGGTGAGGTGAATTTTTTAAAAGATATCGCGCATATTCGCGTCTATTTTAAGCAAGACAACGAATTTGCACACTATACCAACGAGAATTTATCGGACGATGATGACGATTAATTGGTAAAGCGATAAAGAATAAATTTTATAAAAGTTTTGTAATTATAAAACTTAGAATTAATTTTGCAACACTTTTTAGTTCTTATACATCATCTTATCAAGAAAAGCAGAGGGAAATGGCCCGTTGACGCTTTAGCAACCCCGATTCGTCGGAAGGTGCTAACTCCATCCTTAAATAGGAAAGATAAGTCCGATTAGTTTTTTAATTCTAAAGCTGTATATAATAGACAGCCTAAAATATAAAGCTCTTCTGCTTATCAGGAGAGCTTTTTTTATTGGGCTCTTCCTGTAGCAATTCTCGCTAAGATCTTGTTTTGTTTAATTTATAAATCATACAATATGAGATCGTTAACAAAAATCATCCAATCTGTACCCACCGACCCATTAACCGGCTCAATTGCGGTACCCGTTTATCAAACATCGACCTTTGTACAGTCGGCTCCCGGCGTAAACAAAGGGTACGACTATGCAAGAACCAACAATCCTACTCGGGCAGTGTTGGAGAATATTTTAGCGGAACTAGAAGAAGGGCATAGTGGCTTTGCTTTTGCAACCGGTTTGGCCGCTATCGATGCCGTTCTTAAATTATTATCGTATGGCGACGAAATTGTTGCCGTAGACGACATCTATGGCGGAGCTTATCGTTTGTTAACTCATGTTTATCAGAAATTTGGTATTAAGATAAACTATGTCGATACAAGAAATATTGAAAATGTTAAAAAAACCATCAACAACAATACAAAGTTGGTTTGGCTTGAATCCCCAACCAATCCTACCCTGAAGATTTCAGATATTAAAACTATTTCAGAACTAGCTCATCAGTCAGGCGCATTGATGGTGGTCGATAATACCTTTGCAACGCCTGTAGCTCAACGTCCACTTTCGCTGGGGGCCGATATTGTAGTTCATTCCGGTACAAAATATTTGGGAGGCCATAGCGATTTATTAGCCGGTTTTGTTGTAACCCAAAATGAGGAATTATCAGAAAAAATTAAATTTATTCAAAATGCATCTGGTGGTGTACTTGCGCCATGGGACTGTTTTCTTGTAATACGAGGAATAGAAACGCTCGAAATAAGGTATAAACAACAATGTCAAACCGCCTTGCAAGTTGCCCAAGTCTTAGAAAAGCATCCCTTAGTCGACAAAGTGCACTATCCTGGTCTAAAAACGCATGTTAATCATGAGATTGCGAGTCGTCAACAAAACGCTTGGTTTGGTGCAATGATTAGTTTTAGTTTAAAAGAAGACACCACAGAAAATGCAGAAAAAGTAGTTTGTCAAACAAAATTGTTCAAGTTAGCCGAAAGTTTAGGAGGCGTGAAGAGCTTGGTCAGTTTGCCGGCTAAAATGACCCATGTTTCTGTGCCACGAGAAAAACGATTACAATCCGGAATTCAAGATAGCCTTATTAGGCTTTCGTGTGGAATAGAAGACGTACAAGATTTAATTGAAGATATTTTACAAGCTATCAACAGCTAATTTAAATACTATGAGAAATATTAATGTAGGATTATTTGGTTTTGGTGTCGTGGGAGGCGGCATTTACAAAGTATTAGAAGCAAAACCACAACTTGGAGTGTCAATAAAAAAAATAGTGATCAAAAATCCCGAAAAAGAAAGAGAAGCACCATTAAATTTGTTTTATACCGATGCAAACGAGATTATTGAGGATGATAATTTGCAACTGGTGGTCGAACTTATCGATGATTCTGAGGCAGCCTATCAAATTGTGAAACGTTCATTTGAAAAAGGGAAGTCGGTTATCAGCGCCAATAAAAAAATGATTGCAGAACATCACGAAGAACTGATTGCTTTAAGTCAAACAAATGGGGTTTCGTTTTTATACGAAGCTGCTGTTTGTGGCAGTGTGCCTATTATTAGAAATTTGGAAGAATATTTCGATAACGACCTTCTTACGCATGTAAAAGGAATTGTAAATGGTTCTACTAACTTTATACTCACCCAGATGTCAAAATATCAATCTTCGTACTCGGAAGCGTTACAGTTAGCACAAGAAAAGGGCTTTGCAGAATCCAATCCATTGCTCGATGTAGAAGGCTTCGATGCCGCCTATAAGTTAAGCATAATAGCCTTACATGCATTTGGCGCAAAAGTGAAACAGAACGACATTATTAAAAAGGGCATTACTTCGATTCACCAAAACGATCTAATTTATGCAAAAGAAAAAGGCTTTCAGTTGAAATTAATCGCTCAGGCGGTTGTGAACGAGCAAGGGCAAGCTTCGTTATTTAGTATAATCCCAAGTTTTGTTGAGCGATCCAATCCTTTAGGTTTGACAAACAATGAGTACAATGGAGTATTGGTAGGTAGTACTTTAGCCGACGAGCAATTTTTTTATGGTAAAGGAGCGGGGCGTTTTCCAACTTCGTCGGCAGTATTGAGCGATATTTCCGCTTATAAATATGGTTACAAATATGAGTTTAAAAAAGGGCGAAACAATAATTTGGTTGAAGTCGTTCGAGAAGGGCGTTTCTTTTTAAGTTTTCCTTCGAATAAAATTGTCGATTTATCCGATTTTAAAACAATTGAAGAAAGTTATCAAAGTGCAAACAGAAATTATGTTGTAGGAACATTGGCTTATCAAAAGTTAAAAGATCATCCTTTTGTAAATGATGCATCTTATTCTTTAATTGCTTTTAATGAGTAAAAAAAAGAAGCTGTCTGAAAAGTTTAAATTTTAGGACAGCTTCTTCTCACTTTTTAAATTTTTTTATTAGAAATTGGCTCTTAAACTCAAATAAATATTTCGGCCCGGAGCACTGATTCCCGAAGCAAATTGACGATAATGTGTGTCTAAGATATTTTCGACACCGGCATTAATCCCGAAATGCTTGTTAATTTGGTACGCAGCTCTAAAATTTAAAGTGTACCACGATGGTGTGCCTTCGTAAATTGGATTTCCATCAGCATCATCGCCTAAATATGGGGTTTGAGTAAGGTTATCTTCGCCACTTGGGCTATAGTCTTCTAGTTTTTTGGCAGCACTGAATCTAACAAAAACTTCTACTTGATATTTTGTTTTTTGATAAGTTAAACCAAATTTACCAAACATCGGTGGAATGTGATCCATTGGAACAATGGTGTCGCCAATACCATCTGAAGCGCCTTGTGTAAGCGTGTAATCGCCATATGTTGCATTTAGTGTTGCATCTAAAAATAAGGCATCGATGAGCTTCCATTTGGCTGCAAAATACCATCCGTAAACATTTCCAAAGTTAGCATTTTGTATGGATTGTGCTTTGTACAATATTCCGTTAACTTCAACAGAGTCAGAACCATTGTATTTTGTATCGCGCACTATCATAGCATTTTTAAGCATGGTGTAGTAAATACCGGCTTCAACTTTTGCAGCGTTTCCAATAACTTGCGAAACATTGAATTCTGCATTGTAAGCGTATTCAGGTTTAAGATCTGGGTTTGGTACTCTGGCAGTAGAGCCGGCTGCTGGTGTGAAAGAAGTCATGTCTTCTACATTGGGAGATCTAAAGCCTGTCGATCCTAAAACACTTAATTTTGTTTTCGATTCTAAATTAGCAACCAGACCCAAGCTGCCGCTTGGTGCCATTTGATTGGTTGTTACCGTAGTTACAGGGTAAAGTGTAGCGTCGTTGTATTTATTAGTCATCGAAATACTAGAAAACCTTAATCCACCGGTTAACGAGATAATTTCGCTTAGGCTGTAATTCCCTTGAGCATAGAGCGCTAAAGATGTCCAAGTGCTACCACCATCGGCAAAACGGGTTTCTATAGAAGCATCATCGCTGTTCCAAGTTGTTACACCGGTAACAATATCGGTTTCTTTGGCTTTAGAATTTACGATGTTGTAAACCGCTTCAGCACCATAATACAGATTAAATTTTTCGCTCATCTTTTTGGTTAAATCAGCATTTAAAGCGTATATTTTAACATTGTCGAGATTGGTTGTTCTAATATCTTTATTCAAATTTCTGCCGATGCGTATTTGATCAACATCTTGGGTCGATAAAATAACTTTTGCGTCGTCGTACAACGCATTTTTATTGCTTAAATCGAGGGTGTATGAAGCAAAAAAACGTTTTTGTGGGCCATATCCATTCTCTGCATATTTAGGCTTTCCGCCGGAAATCTGGAGAAGTCTATCGTAACGAGGAACTTCGCCTATATTATTAGAAAGTTGAATATTTAACACGTGAGAAATTTTGTTGCTTTGTTTAAAAAGCAACTTTTCCATCAAGTCGTATTGCATGTAACCACTCCCAACCATTACGTTAGGTTTGTCGTTAACATGAACCGAATCGCGATTGCCTTCGCGAGTTACATAATACAGATCTTTTCCCCAGTCGCCATATTTTGCGTCGAAATTGTTCCCTACATGTAAATCGCCAAAATTGCTAAAAGTAACACTGGTTAGTGAAGCCCATTTTTTCTTTCCGATATTGAATTCTAAATGACCTGTTTTTTCGTTGTTGGCCGATGAGTAACGTACGAAAGCTCCGGTACCAATTTTATCGAGCTGGGGCATTTTTGTATAGAAATGTATGACACCTCCCAAAGCGTCGGAACCGTACAAGGTTGAAGAAGGTCCGAAAAGAACTTCAGTTTTTTCTAACATCGATTGGTCTATGGTGATGATGTCTTGCAAATGACCTCCTCTGTATATTGCATTGTTCATTCTTACACCATCAATCACTAGTAAAACTCGACTGGCTTCGAAACCTCTTAAAACCGTACTACCTCCACCCAATTGGCTTTTCTGAACAAAAATTTGTCCGGTATTCGAAATCATATCAGCTGTGGTTTGCTGGTTTTGGAAAGCATTGTCTTTAGCTGTAATTCCGACCACTCTAGCCGGTACGTTTTTAATGGGTTCTTCCCAACGGCTAGCCGAAACGACAACATCTTCTAGTTTGATAACCTTACTGGTATCTATAGGCTCAGAATTTTGCGAATACAAATTCAAAGCCATAACAATCCCTAATAAAGGGATATATAATTTTCTCATGTTTAAAAAATTTGTTTAATAATTTAATGTTAACACCGATGGTAATCGGCAGATATTGAATTAATTAAACAAAATTAGGTGGTGGTGTGCCGGGTGAAATGTTGATTGATTGATAATGATTGTCAAACAATGAAACGTATGAAACGGCATAGCTTGTTGTATTAAATCGAAAAATACTAAGGCTCCAAAAATCGAGTATTGGTATTTTTATTTTGAAGTCTTTACTACTGTTCTTTTTCGTTTTAATTGGGTGATATAATTCAGCGATTTTTTTTTCGATTTCTGTTTCTTTTTTATCTCGAATGTATTTTAGGATTGTAAAATCGGCTTCGGTTTCGTGAGAAATGACATCGCAGATGTAGCCGTCTTTGTAAAATTCATGTTTATTTTTCCATGCAATTGAAGATTCAATTTCGGAGGTTTTAATTTTAAGAACATAATCGGCCTTAAGCTTCTTGTTTTTAATGCTATTTTGGATTTCTACATAAATTTGATTTTGCTCAATATTTAACACGATCCAATACATTGAACCCATTAAGCTGGTGAGCAAAATAATTGATAGAATTATGACTGTTTTTATAATCGACACAAAATCTAAAAACTAGTAAAACTTAATAGAATACAAATTTTTTTAAACTTGAATTCCTCATAGCAAGACAAAGGTATTTAATTATCCTTAATAAAGAATGTTTATTAAATAATTTCAAGTAAACAAAACCATGTTAAAACAAAAAAGCCTAACATTTCTGTTAAGCTTTTTTTAGTAGCGGAGGCTGGATTCGAACCAACGACCTACGGGTTATGAGCCCGCCGAGCTACCACTGCTCCACCCCGCATTGTTTGAGAGTGCAAAGATAAATAAACTTTACAATTTGAAGCATTAATTTGCTGTTTTTTATCAATTTTCTTTTTTTGAACTGTTTTTTAAAAGGCTATCGTTGTGCAATCTTTGTTTAAATCCTAACACAAACTCCTGTATTAGAGTGTCGTTAATAAACTCTTCGTCGTGATGACCCAAGTAAAGTTCTGCCAGCATATTTTTTTCGCTTACAGCATAATCTACCGATGGGAGAAATGGTTTAAGATCTAAAACCGGTGTTTTATCGAATGCATCAATACCAGAAATGTATAAAATGTTGTTACGTATACTGTCTAGTTTAACAAGCGAAAGGCCAATTGCGTTTGGTCGTCGAGGTGAGCGAGTAGCAAACAAACCATATTCGTGGTCGCTTTCCGGCGGGCGAACTTTTGCTTCCCAACCTTTGGCTTTATCGAAATAATATATCACCCAAATGTATTCGAATTGCTCGATGGAAGAAAGAGCTTTGGTATAACTCGAATCAAGAATAATTCGGGCTTTTGTTTCGGGCATTAGCAATCCTTGACGAGGAGCTCCGGTTTTTAAATCGAAGTCGCCCGAATAATACCCGATAGGTTTAAAATGAATGTCTTCTTGCTCATGCCGACAAGCCATCAGAAGCAAAATCAGCATGAGCGGAAGAAGTTTAGCACATTGGCGAAGAACCATCTTTCCAATTGGCATGTTCAATCTCTAAAAATCTTTGTTTTTCTGCTTCATTCATCACACGATCGCTCACTTCAAATTGATAGCCGAACGACATGGCTAAGATTTCTACCGACGCAATAATACTATCTTTTATAGGAACATTAGGGAAAGGAAAAGAAAACTCAGTAATCAGAGTTTTATCAACAATTTTGTACTGACTTAGGATTCCTAAGTCCTCCAAGGTTGCATTAATAGATGGATGTTCTATCATAGAAATGGCTCTAAGAAAATCGGCTTCCGACATAATCTAAAATTTATAATTGATTAAAATTTCAAAATTACGGCCTCTTTCGAAAAAAGGCGCATTTATTTCCATGTTCTTAAACGGTCTGCTTAAATGTTGGTAATAGTTTTCGTTCAAAACATTATTGATGTTAAAACCTATAGTTATCATCTTTTTGAAGGTGTAAGACGCTTTGATGTTCATCAAGTAAAAGGCTGGCGTATGGGTTTCGCCTACAGAAGCGTCTACTCTGGTTTGTTCGGCTTGGTACTCATTTTCCAAAATTACTCTTAAAGCATCTTTTTGGTATTCTAAATTGATGTTGCTAATTAATGGTGGCGTTTCTGAAAGTGGGGTGTTGTTATCAATTTGATTGGCATATGTGTAGTTCGCCGCAAAGCTCGATGATAGCCCTTTAAAGATTTTTATTTTAGCCCAAAAGCTAAAGCCTATTTGTTCTACTTCTCCAATATTTTCAAATCGTTTAGCATTGAATGGCGGTTTACATGGCGTAAACTTTTTAGATATACTTGTGTCTACAATTGCAGAAATATAATCTTGTATTCGAGCATAAAATACATTAAAATATATACTAAATCGTTGATGCGTTTTTTGAATCTCAAGATCGATTTGCCTATTGGTTTCAGCTTTCAAATTTGGATTGCCGACATACTCGTAACTGTCTAGCCCAACTGTGAAATGATTGATATATCGCTCTAGTAAACTAGCATTTCGGGTTCCCTGACCAACCGATAGACTTGCTCTGTAATGGTGAGGTAATTGTAAATTATACTTTCCGAAGAAATTAAAATTTTGTTCCAGATCGCTGTTTAAATCATTCTTATAGAGTTCAGAAAAGTCTATGTCCGGAGTTAATATTTGAGCTTGTACGAAGTTACTTCTAAGTCCGAGTTCTGTCGATGATTGATGCCCGATAAAGTACTTTGCTTGAAGAAAAATACCACTTTGCACTAAGTTTGAATTTTGCCAAACAGAAAACGATTTCTCCATTGGTGTCGGATAAGTTGTTACCGGATTGGTACAAACATTTTTAAATATTGTAGCATCTTTGTTTCCTTCTTTATATTCTTTCTGAAAATCAGCGCCAAAATATATTTTCATGGGTGTTGAAATTTTAAACACCGATTCAATTTTTCCGCCAATATTTTTCGACTCAACCGGAGCGTAAGAAACAGAAATGCTTGCGTTTGGTCGATTAGCATTGCTCATTAAATGATCTTCGTGTGCCCCAAACAAGTGAATGTTGAGTTGGTTAAACAATTTCTGATCACGATTAATGCTGTAACTCAAAGAAACAGTGTTACTAATGTCGTAATCGGCGTCCATTGGTAAGCCGGCATGCATCACATCGTTGGCTCTGCTATAAGAATAATTAAGGCTGATACGCTGAAGTTTCCCTATATTAAGGCCGGCTCCGATATTAGTTCCATACGTTTCGTACGAAGAAGCAATTTCAGTACCGTTTCCCGATTGGTAATTGCCAAAGTTTTTATAAGTTCCTGAGATGTAATAATCAAACAAAGGAGTTCCTCCATCCAAGTTTAAACCCGTTGTAATGCCATTTCCATTGGTGTTGTAGGCTCCTCCAAGATTACCATGAATTGTGTTTTTAGTGTAAATAGGTTTGTCTTGATTAATAATTCGCACAAGTCCACCCATTATTTGTCCGTATCTAACATCGTAGGGCCCTTTTATCATTTCTATCGATTTTATTGCTTCAGGTCCAATGCGAGTCGTTATAGGATCCATTCTGTTAGGACACGAACTGGAAGCTTTTAATCCTTCATTAATTTGAACATTAACTTGATCGTACTTGAAAGCATTTATCATGGGCTCCTCACTAAAAGCACTTCGTTTAACAAGGCTGACTCCCGGTAATTCTTTTATTAGCTCAGTAGTACTGTTTTCTAACTTTTTACTTTGATCGATTTCTATTTTGGTTAAGTCCACTTCGTTTGTATCACTAACCACCACTTCATTAATTTTTTGAGGATCTTGGGTTTGCGCATATATTTGAAAGAGACTAAATAAGAATGTAATTATTAGTAAGTTTTGTTTGTTCATATTTACTTTAGATTTGAATCTTACATACCGGGAATTCTAGGTATGTTCTTTAATTTTGATTGTTTGTAATAAAAGCCCCAAGCTTTTTTAAGCCAGTGGCCTAAAATAGGAAGAGGAATAATCGTTTCTTTGTAATTGGTTCTCGATATAAAAGCTGCACCGTCGCCGGAGTCCATTACACATATAATGTGTAGTTTTTCCCAGTATGATTTGCGCTTCCCTTTGTCGGAAAGTTCTTGATGTACATTGTACGCACTTACATTGGCCATAACCTCAGCAATATGCCCTTGCTTAGAAGCCCAAGTTGGTCCTTCGATGGCTGCAATGTCGCCAATGGCATAGATGTTTTTATGACCTTCAACTCTACATAATTCATTGATGGATACAAATCCGGCAGCATTTACAGGTAAACCGGAGTTTTTAATCACTTGATGTCCATCGCCACCAGAAATAAAAATAGTTAAATCGGAAATCAACTTAGAGTCATCTTCAAAAACAATACTTTGCTCTGTAAACTCTTTTATTTTCTTACCAACATAAGGTGTTACTTTATATCTTTTAAAAAATATATCGAGCTTTTTATATGGTTTATCTCCCATTTTTTTTCCGGGTTCTTTCATTGGAGCAAAGAAATTAAGCTCGAATGCCGATCTTAAACCTTTTTGCTTAAGAAAGTGAGAAATATTAAACAAAAGTTCAAAAGCAGGTCCTCCTCGAACACCCGTCGCTGTTGGGTCGTTTGGGTTGCCACCAAAACCGATGGCTATTTTGCCTTTTCCTTTTTCTACAAGTTCTTGTAATTTCCGTTGAATAACCAGCGATTCTTCGGGATTACCGCATATTGAATGTGTATGCTCCAAACCTCTTGAGTGAACCTTATGCATTCCCATAGCAATAAATAAGTAATCATATTCTATTTCCTGTTGCTCTAGGATTACTTTGTTATTTTGATGATCAATATGCTTTACTTCGTCTAAAATTAAGTTAAAACCGTGTTTCTGACTTAAAGTTTTAAGTGGGATTTTTACATCATCAAAACTCTTTTTTTGCGTAGGAATCCAGATAGAAATAGGGTACACAAATAGATAATCGCGATTAGATACCAAACTTACTTGATACCCATATTTTCTTAATTGAATGGCGGATTCAACACCTGCAAATCCGCCACCCAAAACTAGCATTTTTTTATTCTTCATCGAGTTTCGATTCCAATTTATTGATTAAGAATTTTACAGCTAAGTAGCTTACATATATCAAAATTGGCCAAGTGAAGAACCATATAATTTGTGTTAACATAACGATAGATTTTTAATACATATGATGATCTTGTTCTACTTCTTCGATGGTGATTTTTTTCTTGTCCATAGACCACCATGCGTAAGCAATATATCCTAATACAAAAGGGACTAGTAAAGAAACGTAGCTCATAGCTGTTAGCGTAAAGTGACTGGATGAGCTGTTCTCAATGGTTAACGACGATTGCAGATCGAAAACCGAAGGATAGTAAGCCGTGTTATTGAAACCAGCTAAAAAGAATAGCGCCATTACTGTAAAGACAATGCCTATACCGCTTGCCCAAATTCCTTTTTTTGAGTTTTTAAATAGGGCTACACCTATTCCGTAAAGCACTAAAACAACACCTACTAAAAACATTACTAATACAAATGGCATATCGATTAAGTTATTGAAATATTTAAACGACTCAATAAATACTTCCTTAGTGTCCGGATTAACAGCGAATCCATCAATGGTAAGAATTCTGCCTAAAAACAATAAAAAGAATAATAAGAAAGCGATACTGTTTCTTAAAAGACAAGTTTTATTTCTTTTGTGTAATGTCTCATTGTCGATATTATTAATAAAATACAAATTAGCTGTTAGGCGTGCTAAAAAGAAAACAGCAAGCCCAAGCGATAAGTTAGTAATGAAAGCCAACTGGTTAGAATCCCAGATGGCCTCTAAACCATGAAATGGCGTTTCCCAAGCCGATATTATTGGCATTTTATCGCCAGTAAGATTGAGTAAATTCATCTTATCGACAGAAAACTGAGAGCCTGTGAAAAAAGTTGCAACCGCTGCACCAAGTAAAACAGTGCCTAATAACCCATTAATAAATAAAAAACCTTCGTATGTTTTTTGTCCTAAAAAATTACCGGTTTTTGTTCTGAACTCGTATGAGACAGCTTGTAAAATAAAGGCAAATAAAATGGCCATCCAAACCCAGTATGCTCCGCCAAAGCTGGTGGAATAGAACAGTGGGAAAGAAGCAAAAAATGCGCCTCCAAAAGTTACGAGAGTAGTAAATGTTAGATCCCACTTTCTTCCTGTAGAGTTGATGAGCATTTTACGTTCATCTTCAGTCTTCCCAAGCTGATAAATCATGGTTTGTCCTCCTTGTACAAAGAGTAAGAAGACCAATAATGCACCTAGAATGGATATAATAATCCACCAATAATGTTGTAATGCGAGTAATGATAAATTTTCAAACATAATTGTGTCCTCCTAATATTATTGTTTTGATGGGCTAGATTCCGGCCCTTTTTTAATTTGCGATAACATAATGCGTATTTCAGCGATAAGAAGTGTTGTGAAGATGGCTAAGAATAAAAAGAAAGTAATCATCACACTACTAGAATCGATTTGCGAAACAGCGGCTATGCTTGGTAACAAATCTTGTATTACCCACGGTTGTCGGCCAACCTCGGCAACAATCCATCCTGCTTCACTGGCAACGTAAGCCAAAGGAATAGTCCAAACGGCTAATCTTAATAACCATTTTTTATCGACGACTTGCTTTTTAAGCGTAAAGAATAAAATAAGTATAAAAAATAGCACAAAATAAGTTCCTAAACCAACCATGATGTGAAAAGCATAAAAACTCATTCTTACCGGTGGAATTAATTCATGAGGGTCTCTGCCAAAATAATAACCGTATCCAAAATACTGAAAATTATCTTCGAATGTTTTTAATGCAATAGCTGCGTTTTGGGTGTCTCCAATCTTTTTTAAAGTTTTATATTCAGCTAAGGCGTCGATTGCAATTTTGCCTTTTTCAATTTTTTCTTGATATGAAATTATTCCATGTTCCGGGTTCCCGTGAACTAAATCGTGAATACCGGGCACAAACTCATCGAAATTGCCAAAGGCCAAATAGGAGAGCGCACCATAAATTGGCACTTCGAAAATAAATGATTGACGATGAACTTGTAATGTGTCTTCGCAGTTTTTTAATGCACCAACAGCAATTAGCGGAGCATGATCGCTACCGTAATACAGACCTTCCATTGCTGCTAATTTCATAGGTTGATATTTGGCTACTGCTTTTGCTGAACCATCGCCGGTACTTATCAGGTAAATCGAAGATATTAAACCGAAAGTTGCCGCAACAACCATACTTCGCTTTGCTAAATTGATTTCTTTTTTCTTTAAAAGATACCATGCACTTACACCAATCACAAAAATGGCTGAAAGCACATATCCGGAGGTAACTGTGTGCAAAAACTTGTTGATAGCTACCGGTGAAAATAAGACCGACCAAAAGTCGATCATTTCATTTCTTGCTGTGTCTGGGTTGAATTGCATTCCGGCAGGGAACTGCATCCAACCATTGGCTACAAGAATCCAAAGTGCTGAAAGGTTAGAACCTATGGCAACAAGCCAAGAGGAAAGTAAGTGGAATTTCTTACTTACCTTATTCCAACCAAAAAACATTACAGCAATAAAAGTAGATTCTAAGAAGAATGCCATAATGCCTTCGATAGCTAAGGGTGCTCCAAAAATATCGCCAACAAACCAAGAGTAATTACTCCAATTCGTCCCGAATTCGAATTCTAAAATGATTCCTGTTGCAACACCAATGGCAAAGTTAATTCCGAAGAGTGTCATCCAGAATTTGGTAATTCTTTTCCATTCTTCGTTACCTGTTTTAACATAAAGACTTTCCATTATTGCTACAATAAATGAAAGTCCAAGTGTTAATGGCACAAACAACCAATGATACATGGCAGTAAGTGCAAATTGTGCTCTCGACCAATCGACGAGCGAAAAATCAATGTGTTCCATATTATTTGACTTTTGTGAGTTGATCTATTACGTATTCGCTTTTTTGTTCACTTGTGTTGAAATGTTCCGATAAAAAATTTCTAAAGAAGAAAAGTTTTAATATGGCGAACATTACTATCAGTTTTATGCCTATAATTAACCATAGTTTTTTGCCTATAGTCATGCTTTGGAACCCTTCTTTATAAAACTGAAATATATTGACTAAAGTTTTCATACAGTACAACATTTACCATGACCCATACTGCCCGCAATATTTACAATGCTATTCGATTCGCAATGCGGACATCTGCTGATGATCTTCTCAATCTCTACAGAAAAGGTTTGCTCGCAAGATTGGCATCTGAAAAGATTATTTTTAAAATGAATTGCACCACCCTTTATCTCCAAGTATTTGCCATTGATGATAAAGTCAGCAATTTTATGCCTAGCTGTTTCTATCAATCTAGAAAATGTTGGTCTAGAGATGTTCATCATTTGGGCAGCTTCTTCGTGAGATTGGCTTTTAAAATCGGCTAATCGAACGGCTTCAAATTCATCAATACTAAGTTCAATTTGGGGTAAATCATTCTTCTTAAAACCCCTAGGTTTGAAATCTGTAAACATAGGAGGCTCGTGAACGATTCTGTTATTTTTGGATCTTGCCATAAATAAGTATTTAGTTACCTAAATACAAAGTAATGAACTTATGTTCAAAAAGAAAAACTTTTTTCTACTTTTTTTTCAAAAGTTCTTGTCGAATTAGCGTATGTCCGCAATCAGGACATTTGATAGTTGTGCATTTTATTCCGGTTTGATGGGCTTGCTGGTGTCCACATTTGGTGCAAACGCAAAGTCCTCCAGAGCCAAAGCCCCCGCCTTTGTTTCTGCCGTGTCCGCTACCTTTTCCTAGCCTTTTACCTTCGCCCTCGTGTTGGTGATCGTGATCGTGATGATGTTCAGACATGATTTTTAGAATTTATTCTAAATATATTGAACATATGCTTAAAAAGTTGCGTTTTAACTCATGTTTTTGAAGCATAAAAAAAGCAGTCTTGAAAAAGACTGCTTTAAAAAATATTCTTGTTTTCAATTAATCTAGCAATAATCGATTGGGGTGAATTTGCCCATTACTCGAAAAGCGTTGTTTATAAACATAATCAATAAAAACTTCTCTAAACCCTGAATTAATTCCTTGTGCATAATGATTGGCCCAGCCGCTGCCACCTGCTTTTCCAACAACTTTTACGCTGTATAGAATTTCTCTGCTTGCAATATCAAAGAATGTGATATACATTGAAACGTACTCATAGTGTTTGTTCAAGTTTTCAATATTGACAACCATTCCATATCCATTTGTTTCGTTAAGGGCGTACGAAGCAATAATTTTTTGCAAATCTTCGAAACTAAAACAATAATTATCTTCAACAACAAATTGCGAAGCATCCATTTTTGTATAGTTTTCAAAAATATTGGTTCCATAAAACATATTTGTTTTGCGTAACCATCTTCTAATGTTGAAAACAGGAAGTAGTTCTCTGTTTAAAATATTATTGAAGTCTTTAAAGTATTTTTCTATTAGAATTGGTCCGTCGTTTAGTTTCCCTTTATTAGTTAATTTGCTGTAAGTAAAGTCGAAACCGTAGAAAACAATATTTTGTTGAATAAAAGCTTCCGAAGCTTTTGTTCCATAAATTTTAGTAGCGTTGATGCGTTGTTTGTTACAACCTACTTGTCCAATTTGATTATTGAAAACGAATTCTGATGGACCTTCTTGGCTTGGCGATAGCGAAGTGTTTGTATTGTTGCTAGTAGTGTTGCTCGCTGTGCTGTTATTAGTTGCAGAATTAAATACGTCTTTATCGCCCGATTCGTATTTGATCATGAAAATATTAGTTTTATCGATGGTATATGTGGGACCATCTACGTTGCTAAAACGTTTGTACTTAACGTTTGATTCGTTGATTTCTAATACTTTGCTTTCGATTTCTTCGCCGCTTTTTAAAATAATGTAGTCTTGAGAATAAATTTGACTAAAGCTTAAAATGCCGATAATTATTAATACAAGTTTCATGAAAACATAATTTTATAATTTAATGGAGTTTGAAGTAAATAAAATGCTTTTAACAAAAAACTCTATTAAACTTTGTTCATAATATTTATTTTAATTCGAAAAAAATAAAGGTACAGAATTTTTTGAAACTGTACCTTGTATCAAAATTTTTAATTTTGATGGATCATTTTTAGCATCCTACTCCATCTGATATTCGATGGGAATGGTTTATCCTTATCACTGGAGAACCATATCATTAGAGCTTTACCAACTATATGGTCTTCAGGAACAAATCCCCAGTAACGGCTATCTGCAGAATTATGTCGGTTATCGCCCATCATCCAATAATAATCCATTTTGAAAGTGTATGAATTGGCAACTTCTCCATTAATCCATATTTGTCCGTTTTTAATTTCAAACGTATTGTTTTCATACACTTGAATTATACGTTGGTATAAAGAAATATTTTCTAAAGAAATTGAAATTGTAGCCCCTTTTTGAGGAATGTATAATGGTCCAAAATTATCGAGGTTCCATGGGTAAATATCTGTTTGGTGAGGGAAGATATCGAAGTCTTTATAATCTGCAGGTTTAATGTCTTTTACAATCGCTTTAATAAAAGGATTGCTTTTCATTGCATTGGCTTTTTCTTGGGTTAAAGGCAATTGGAAAATTTGATTTAATGGGTAGTTTTTAAGCTTTTCGTCTAGATTAATCACCATTAAAGCGGAAGGATCTTGCCTGAAATATTCCGAATTACTAGCATCTTCAAGTGATATCTCATAAGCTTCGATAAACTTTTTACTTAAAATCATTCCATCGATAGCTATAAAGTATTTATATTGCATTTGTTCGAAATGTTCTTGTTCTTGCCCGTTAATGAAAACCTGGCCTTGCTTAATAAATAGAGTATCTCCCGGCACAGCTACACATCGCTTTACATAATTTTCTTTTTTATCTACTGGTCTTACCAATATTGGGCCTTGAGCTTCATTATCAACTAAAGCCATTCTTCCATATTTTTCGTTGTATGGGAGTTGGTGTTCATAACAATATTGTTGACTATATCTTCTGAGGAGTTGATAATAGCTGGCGTTTTGCATATTGGCACAAACGGTATCGCCTTCCGGAAAGTTAAAAACAACAATGTCATTTCTGTTAACTTTTTCTAAACCGGCTAGGCGGTCGTAAGGTCTTTTTATCCATTCTAAATACGATGGGGTATGGTCTGTAAGAGGCAAGGTGTGATGCACAAAAGGAAACGATAGAGGGGTGTTTGGTAATTTTGGTCCGTAATGATATTTACTAACAAATAAATAATCGCCAACTAACATCGATTTTTCCATAGATGATGTAGGAATCGTGAATGCTTCAATTAAAAACATACGAATAATACTAGCTGCAACTACTGCAAATATTATAGCATCGACCCATTCAGTTACGAAAGTTTTTTTAGCCGGATCGCGAGGTTTCCAGAATGTCCAATTAACTTTTTTAGTATAATACAAATCAAAAACAATTGGAAGACCAATTAGCCAGATGTAATTATCTAGCCAAATAACCCATAACAGATAAACCAGCATCCAAAATGCAGTTTTAAAAATTTTGTTATTAAGTATTTTCTTGCTGATGTACATGTCGAACAAAACAGGAATCACACCCAGCCACCAGAAATTATCGAGTCTAAAGCTTACGAAAATTAAAAATGCTGACCAAAATCCAAACTTGATATAAGTGTTTGTTTGTGAGGGAACTTTCTTTTGTTTTGATGTCATATTGAATAGGATTGTTTTTGAATTGTAATTTACAAAGTTAATAAATCTTGCATGTTATAGATACCTTTTTTATTTTGCATGAATTCTGCTGCTAAAACTGCGCCTGTAGCAAAGCCTTCTCTGTTTTTAGCTTCGTGAGAAATTTCAATTTTATCAACCTTAGATTCGTACACAATATTATGCGTGCCGGGAACTTGCCCAATTCTATGAGCTGTAATTTTTAAAGTCGATTCGTTATTATCGTTCAAGCCCCATCGGGTAATTTTAGGATGATTACTGATGATTTGTTCTGCAAGGCTAATTGCAGTACCGCTTGGGGCATCTAGTTTTTGAGTGTGGTGTATTTCTTCAAGACTTACTGAATAATCAGAGTGTTTCGACATAAGTTGAGCCAATTTTTTATTGAGTTCAAAAAATAAATTTACCCCAATAGAAAAATTAGAAGCGTAAAAAAAACCTTGCTCTAGTTGCTTGCAAGTGTCTACAATATACGTCATTTTATCGAGCCAGCCGGTTGTTCCGGATACCACTGGAATTCCACTTTTGAAACATTTCAAATAATTATCGATGGCAACCTCAGGCCGGGTGAATTCGATAGCAACATCTGAGCTTTTAAATTCATCAGAATTAAAATCGGTTAAATTATTTTGATCGATGATAACAGAAATTACGTGGCCTCTGCTCCGGGCAATTTTTTCAATTTCATGACCCATTTTCCCGTATCCGATTAAAGCGATCTTCATTTTATATTCTTCTTTAATTTTTGAGATTAACATTGTCAATCGAGCATGTAAAATTATAAAATTGCCACTACTAAAAGGCAGGCTAGGCTATAATTAATGTTAATTTTGCGATCTATTAATAATTTATTCATGACTTATAAAGAAACGCTTGATTTTTTGTTTTCAAGTTTGCCTATGTATCAAAGGCAAGGAAAAGCAGCATACAAAGCGAATTTAGATAATAGCATTGCTTTCGACGAATATTTAAACTTTCCACATCGATCGTTTCGAACGATTCATGTTGCGGGAACCAATGGTAAAGGAAGTTCTTCTCACATGTTAGCCTCTGTTTTTCAAGCAGCGGGCTATAAAACAGGTTTGTATACATCGCCACATTTGAGCGATTTTAGAGAAAGAATTAAAATTGATGGTCGAATGATTCCCGAAGAAGATGTGATACAATTTGTCGAAAATCACCAAGATTTTATTAAAAGAATAAATCCTTCTTTTTTTGAAATGACTGTTTTTATGGCTTTCAATTATTTCGAGCAACAGTCTGTAGATGTGGCTATTATTGAAGTTGGTATGGGAGGCCGGCTCGATTCGACCAATGTTATCCATCCCGAATTATGTTTGATTACCAATATTTCTCTCGATCATACTCAGTTTTTAGGTTCTACCATTGGCCAAATAGCACAAGAGAAAGCAGGTATTATTAAAGCAAAAGTACCAACAGTAGTTACAGAGTCTAATCCTGAATATAACGATGTGTTCGAAGCAAAAGCCAAAGCAAAATCATCCGACGTGTATTTTGCCGATAAATCTTGGTCAATTCCTTTTGCTTTAAAAAATGCTGAAGGGAAACAGCAATTCGATGTGTTTTACAAGGATAGCAAAGTGTACGAAGCCATACAGCTCGATTTATTAGGGATTTATCAGCATAAAAATATTCTTGGCGTTTTGGAAGCTATACGGATTTTAAAAGATAAATTTGATATCGAAGAAATTCATATAAGAGAAGGTTTATCTGATGTAGTAAAAGCTACCGGTTTAAAAGGCCGTTGGCAAATTTTAGGATACAACCCAATTGTAGTTTGCGATACAGGCCATAACGAAGCTGGAATCGCTTTGGTTTTGGAGCAAATAAACCAAACAGCATATAAAAAACTGCACATGGTTTGGGGAATGGTAAACGACAAGGCCGTGAAAAAAATATTATCAAAATTACCTAAAAATGCAAGTTATTATTTTGTTCAAGCTAAAATTCCAAGAGCCATGTCGGCTTTCGTCTTAAAGGAAGAGGCCGATAAATTGGGACTCGAAGGAACTGTAATTGAAGATGTGAAAACCGCTTTAAAAGAAGCACTTAAAATGGCGGAGAGTAACGATTTGGTCTTTGTTGGAGGCAGTACCTTTGTAGTGGCAGAGGTGGTTTGAATCGAGAAATTAATTTTAATAAAACAAAAAACAAGAAAAAGTTTTGCTGAAATAAAAAATGCATGTATATTTGCAACGCCTTTTCAGAAAGGTAGTAGTTCAGCAAATTAAGGGCGATTAGCTCAGTTGGTTCAGAGCACTTGGTTTACACCCAAGGGGTCGGGGGTTCGACTCCCTCATCGCCCACTGAGGCTTCCGATTGGGAGCCTTTTTTTTTTAAATAAAGTTCCTTTAGCTCAGTTGGTTTAGAGCATTACCTTGACAGGGTAGGGGTCGACGGTTCGAATCCGCCAAGGAACACTTAAAGCATCCGGTTTTAGGGTGCTTTTTTTTATTTCCTTAATCAAATTAAAGATTCAATTTTCAATAAAACTATATTTTTGGCTTTATTTTGATGCAGTGAAAAATTTAATTGTTGTTTGATAAATTCTTCTGTATGAACGATATTTTAACATTTGGTTTACTGGTTGTTACCTCGTTTTTTACTTTGATTAATCCATTGGGGACGATGCCTGTTTTTATGACCATGACTTCTGAGTTGTCGCATCAAAATAGAGTAAAAACAGCTCGAAAAGCAACTTTTGTGGCTTTCCTTACCATCGTTTTATTTGCTTTTACAGGACAAATGATCTTTAATTTTTTCGGAATATCAGTTAACAGCTTAAGGGTTGTTGGGGGAATAATCTTTTTCTTGATGGGAATGGATATGTTACAGGCTCGTTTGACGAAAGTTAAAGTGAATGATGCCGAGATAAAATCGTATGTTAACGATATTTCAATCACACCTTTGGCTATTCCGATGATTAGTGGACCTGGGGCATTAACTAATGCGATTGTGTTAATGGATGATGCCGATAGTTTATTGAAAAAAAGCGTACTCATTGTGGGAATATTCTTGGTAATGCTACTAACTTTTGTAATCTTGTATAGTTCCACGAGAATTATTAAATTTTTAGGCGAAACAGGTAATAATGTTATGATGCGATTAATGGGATTAATTGTTATGGTTATTGCTGTAGAATTCTTCTTTTCAGGATTAAAACCAATTGTTTTAGACATTCTAAAATCGATATAATGAGCGATATTTATCTTGTAAATCGAATATTCGAAAACGAAGATTTCTGTATTTCCAAACCTTTTAAAGCAATGGAACTAGAAAATTGCATATTTAAAAATTGCAATTTCGAAGCCGTAGATTTATCGAAAAAAGAATTTGTAGACTGTAGGTTTGAAGAATGCAATTTGTCTTTAATTCAGATTCATCAAACGACTTTTAGAAATACTCAGTTTACATCTTGTAAAATGTTAGGCATTCGCTTCGAAGATGCAAATTCGTTTGGACTTGAATTTAATTTTGAAAAGTGCACTTTGAACGATTCGTCTTTTTATCAATGTAAAATATCCTCTACCCAATTTGTAAAATGCTCTCTTATTGCGGTCGATTTTTCCGAAAGTCAACTAGACAAATGCAAGTTTGATTTTTGCGATTTTTCTGGCTCGATCTTTGAATCCACTAATCTAACAAAAGCCAATTTACGCAACTCATTTAACTTTTCAATATCCCCCCAGAACAATGTCGTTGATGGACTTATAATATCACGAATAGCGGTAGAAGGGGTGCTTGATAGTTTTAAAATTATTGTTGAAGACTAATTAAGAGTGTGTTATAGTTTAGCTTATATTTGAAGATATATTAACATTATTTATATGAAAATAATTTTATTCTCAATCAGCTTTATTTTGATGATATTCAATCTTAAAGCACAAAATTCTAACATGATTGTTTTTTCTGAGCAAGGAGAAACTTTTTATTTGGTAATCAATGGTGTAAAACAAAATCAACAGCCTCAAACTAATGTTAAAGTGACGGGTTTAAATGCCGATGCCTATCAAGTAAAAATCATTTTCGAAAAAACCTTAACCAACCAAAAAGAATTCGATAAAAACATTTATTTCAACACCAAAGGAGAGGAATATACTTATTCCATCAAACTGAATAAAAAAGGCTTATACGCATTAAAATATGTTAGCCAAGTGCCCTTAGCTCAGGCTCCTCAGGCTGTAGAATATCAGACAGAAGTTGCTTATTCAGAAAGTCCAGTTGAGGAAACGCAAACTAATACAACAACCATTACAACAACAACCAATAGTCAAAATGTTGCCTCCAATTCAGATGTAAATATGCAAGTTAATGTTGGCGAGCAAGACATGGGAATGAATGTAAACATGACGATCAATGGAGTACCTACCGGAAGTTCCGATGTAACTTACACAGAAACAACAACCACAACAACAAGCACAACGGTTAGTAGTTCGTCTTACGGCTACGACGAAACTGAAGATGATGTTGATGAATACGAAGTCCACCAAGGCAACGAACACTCATATCATGGTCGTGTAGGGTGTCATCATCCTATGAGTCAAAGTAATTTTAATTCAGCTAAATCGAGCATCGAATCTAAAGATTTTGAAGATTCTAAACTCACTATTGCAAAGCAAATTGTAGACGCCAATTGCTTAACTTCAGAGCAGGTAAAATCTTTGATGGAGTTGTTTACTTACGAAAGCTCAAAACTAGAAATAGCCAAGTATTGTTACAAACATACTTACGATGTGGAAAATTACTACAAAGTGAATGATGCTTTTGGTTTTGAGTCGAGCATCGACGAGTTAAACGATTTTATTAAAAAGTAATTGATAAGTATTACATGTAGAAGCTACTGCTTTAGTTTATAATCTAACGGCAGTAGCTTTTATTTTTTAAATTAACGTTTATTTGCTTAATATTAGAGCAAAGATTTATTCACTTTGGTTAAATTTGTGGTTCAGAAAATCGGAACGTGAAGAAATTATATAGCTTACTTTTAAAATCGTATTTGGGGCCATTCTTCCTCACTTTTTTTATTGCTTTATTTATATTCCTGCTTCAGTTTATATGGAAATATATCGACGATTTAGTAGGAAAAGGATTGGATTTCTCAGTTATCTTTGAGTTGTTGTTTTACTCAACGCTTAATCTAATTCCAATGTCGTTGCCAATGGCCATTTTGCTATCTTCTATTATGTTGTTCGGAAGTATGGGCGAAAATAACGAGTTATTGGCATTTAAATCGGCCGGTGTTCCTTTATTGAAAATAATGTCTCCACTTATTGTTCTTATCGGAATGATTAGCATTGGCGCTTTTTTCTTTTCAAATAATGTGATGCCTTTTTCATCTCTTAAAATGCGCTCATTAATAAAAGATATACAAGATACAAGGCCGGAGTTAAATATAAAGCCAGGTGTATTTACAAGTAATCTTAAAGATTATAGCATTAAAGTAGCTAAAAAGGATAATGAAACAAATATGCTTTATGGAATGATGATTTACGACCATTCCGACAGAAAAGGCAATCGAATTGTTCATGTGGCAGACTCCGGAAAAATGTATCTTTCTGAAGACAAAAAGAATATGATTCTCGAATTGTACCACGGTGCATATTACGAAGATGTCGAAGAAGAAGGGGTTGCGTTTAACGAAACCAAACTGCCTTTCGACAGGCATGCATACGAAAAAGAAAAAATCCTCTTTTCTTTAGATGGTTTTGGTTTGAAGCGTAATGACGAAAATTTGTGGAAAGATCATTTTCAAATGCTCAACTTAAAGCAATTAGAATTTACCATTGATTCGCTTAGTGCTAAATTGGCCGAGAGAGAAAATAATATTCCAAACGATTTAATATTTAATAATTATTACCGACGAGAAATAAAAGCAGACAGCTTAATGTACAAAAATGATTTAGTTTATTTGAATACCGACAGCCTTTTCGAAAATATGTCTATCGAAAAACAAGTAAATGCGGTTGATTTAGCAGTCAATTTTGCACGTTCTGTTAGAAATTACGTAGAAAATTCTAACGATGATATTAGTAGTAGAAAAGAATGGCTCAGTCGATACGAAATAGAGTGGCATCGCAAATTAACGCTTTCGGTAGCATGCATCATTTTGTTTTTTATTGGAGCCCCTTTGGGAGCGATTATTAGAAAGGGCGGATTAGGTATGCCGGTTGTAGTTTCAATTGTATTCTTTCTATTGTATTATGTTATATCAATCACCGGCGAAAAAATAGCAAGAGAAGGCGATTTTTCTGCATTTTCAGGAATGTGGGCATCATCGTTTGTTCTGTTTCCTGTTGGTTTGTTTTTAACCTATAAAGCTTCTAGAGATTCGGTTATTCTTAACATCGATAGTTATTTCTTATTCATTAAGAAACTTATAGCAAAACTGAAAAAAAAGAGATAGCAAAGTCGTGAAACTCGCTATATTAAACATCGTTATTTATACTGTTAAAAATTGAAAAACACCTAATTAAACTGTACTTTTGCAAAAAAAATACCATGTCAGAATTCAAATTAAATACAATAGAAGAAGCTATCGAAGATATTAAAGAGGGGAAAGTTATCATTGTTGTCGATGATGAAGATAGAGAGAATGAAGGTGATTTTATCTGTGCTGCTGAAAAAGTAACTCCTGAGATTGTTAACTTTATGGCAACGCATGGTAGAGGTTTGATTTGTACTTCAATTCCAGAAGAAACTTGCAATAGATTAGATTTAGAATTGATGGTTGGCAAAAACACAGCAACTCACGAAACTCCGTTTACAGTGTCTGTCGACTTAATTGGGCATGGTTGTACAACCGGTATTTCTGCTTACGATCGGGCCATGACTATTAAAGCTTTGGTCGATAAAACTACAAAGCCAGAAGACCTTGGCCGTCCGGGTCATATTTTTCCACTGAAAGCCAAAGATAGAGGAGTGCTAAGAAGAGCCGGTCATACCGAAGCAGGTGTGGATTTGACGCGTTTAGCGGGTTTGGAACCTGGAGGCGTTTTGGTAGAGATTATGAACGAAGATGGCACAATGGCTCGTTTACCACAATTGGTTAAAATAGCTGAAAGGTTCGAATTAAAAATCATCACAATAAAAGATTTAATTGCTTATCGTTTAAAACAAGAGAGCTTAGTGGTTCAGGGGGTTAGGGTTAAAATGCCAACAGCTCATGGGCATTTCGATTTAATTCCTTTTTTGCAAAAATCGAACGGATTGGAGCATGTGGCTTTAATAAAAGGCGAGTGGGATGAGAATGAGCCTGTTCTGGTTAGAGTTCACTCTTCGTGTGCTACGGGGGATATTTTTGGTTCTTTGCGTTGTGATTGTGGTCCTCAACTAGAAAAAGCGATGGAAATGGTTGAGAAAGAAGGGAAAGGTGTGGTTGTATATATGAACCAAGAGGGTAGAGGTATTGGTTTAATGAATAAAATGAGAGCTTATAAATTGCAAGAGCAAGGCTTCGATACTGTTGATGCTAACACGCATTTAGGGTTTAAAGACGATGAACGAGATTATGGTGTAGGTGCACAGATATTGAGAAATTTAGGAATTAAAAAAATTCGTTTGATTACTAACAATCCCGTTAAACGTGTTGGCCTAGAAGGCTATGGTTTAGAAATTGTTGAAATTGTTCCAAATGTAATTAAGCCTAACAAATACAATCAGCGTTATTTAGAGACCAAACAAATCAGAATGGGGCATTATTTAGATTTAATACAGTATTCGCCCGAAAAAGATTAAGAACAAATCATTTTAATAGCCTGAGGAATTATTTCTGCTTCTATGCTTTTCATTTCTCCCATTGGTTCGCCATCGATATGTAAATGAAAGTTAGTTTCACTCTCGATAGTCACTTTTTTGGTTTGTATAATTTGAACAAATCGACTTTTGTCGACTTGCTTCTGAAGTAATCTAATTCCAACACTAGGAGCTTGAAGAACACTGAATGGTGATAAAATCACTAAATCAATTAAACCATCAGTTACCGAGGCATTTGGTGCAATATATGCATTGTTCCCAAATTGTGAAGAGTTGGCTAAGCTAACTAGTAGAGCCTTACTTTCTATTATTCCTTGACTTGTTTCAATTTTAAACAGATTAGCTTTATAATGTCTGTATGCTTTTAATGTTTCTTTTATGTAGGTATTAAATCCTCTTTTCCCCGATTTTGCAAAACGATCGGCTACAAAAGCATCGAAGCCAATTCCGGAAACATTCATGCTTAAAGAATTGTTGATTTTTATTGCATCAATGGTTTTGTACTCAAGTTTATTTATTAAAGCTATAGCATTCTCCAGTTTTAAAGGAATGTTCAAGTGACGAGCCAATCCATTACCGGATCCCATAGGAACGATTCCCATTAAAACATTCGAGTTTAATAATCCTTGTGCAACTTCGTTGACCGACCCATCTCCTCCAACAGCAATAACTGCGGTTGAGCTAAGAGCCGCTTTTTGGGCTAGTTCGGTAGCATGTTTTGGCGCTTTGGTCATTAAAAAATCAACCTTGAATTGTGAGTTTAGATATTGGCGAATATAAGGAATCAAAGCTTTTTGCTTTCCATTGCCAGAAATAGGGTTGATGATAAATGAAATTTTATGGCTCATGGTTTATAAAGGCTTTATTTTGAATTAAGTCTTTGTTATATGTTTGAACGATGGCTTTAAATAGAGAATCGGATTGTTTGTCGTATTGCGCTCTTGTTTCAGGTTTGTTAATTAAATTATTGAACAGCATACTGTCTTTTCTATACAGGTATAATGCATTTACCTCAGAAGTGTCGCTGAGTGAAAGTAGATTTTCGTTAGCAAAGAGATATTGATTATTGATATAATTTATTAGATATTCAGACCTTGAGTTGTCAAAAATACTGTTGCCAAAAGCGTAAATTTTTTGCTGATATCCCAGATAATCTAAAACACTGGGCATAATGTCAATTTGCTGCATTATTTTTTGAGATAACCCTTTTAGTGTGCTATCGCCAGATTTGTAAAAAAAGATAGGTATAGCATAAGTCCCTAGATTTCTTTGGTAATATTTATCTTCTGAAATCGAAGTGTGATCTGCTGTAAAAATAAAAAGTGTATTTTTAAACCAATCTGTATTTTGAGCTTTTTTAAAAAATTGTTTTAAAGCAAAATCAGCATAACCAATGCTCTCGTGTATTTCTAAAGTCCCTTTTGAAAATTTATTTTTATATTCTTCCGGAATGGTATATGGGTGATGCGAAGAAAGTGTGAATATCGCATTAAAAAATGGTTGTTCAAATTCACTCATTTTTTCAACAGACCATTGTAAATAAGGCTCATCGAAGATTCCCCACAAACCATCAAAATCTTTTTTATTCGGATATTCATCTTTTCCGAAATATTTTTCAAAACCCGACATGTAACAAAACTTATCGAAGTCCATAGTTCCATTAGCTCCGCCGTGCATAAAGCTGGTTTTATAACCCCAATCTTTGAGTACCGAAGCAAGCCCGGAAGATTTGTTAGACGCATAAGGAGAAATTAAATATGGTGTATTCATTAAAGAGGGCATCGAATTGAATATAGAAGCTACAGCGTCCATAGATCTTTTACCGTTGGCAAAACTGTATCTAAAATGTAACGATTCCTTGCATAATGAGTCTATAAAAGGCATATAGCCTTGCGTTTTAGGATTGAAGTAGGCGGAGTATTCTTTACCAAAACTTTCTAATATAAAAATTACAACATTTAATTTTCTGGTCGCATGCCTATTATATTGATGAATTGGCGTAAATATATTAGAAAGAGTATCATCATTATAATAATGCAAAGGCTCTAAACTCTCCTTATTTATAGTGTTAATAATAGTGAAAGGCGTATTGAGTACCAAAGATACAGCATTTGCATTAGTGAATTTTGCGGCTGAGGTTATAGCAATAGGTCGGTGGCCGAACCCTCTGATAGCGGCTGTTGTTACCGCAATAATGCCTATGAAAATAATAAAACGAAAAGCCGCCTGTATGAAAGAAATTTTTGTTTTTTCTATAAAACTTGCTTTAGGATAAAATCTTATTAATGCATATAAAATGAAAATGAAAAGTAAAAAAACAAACCAATAATCTCTTATATATTGAAATAATAGATTTTTAAAGTCGTCGCCAGATACCACTTGTAATATCTCTGAGGTCGATCTTTTTTGGGTGAACTGAAAATAAACAGTATCCATTAAATTAGAAATCAATAATATACTGTTAATCAGAATAAATAATGTTTTTAAGAAGAATTGATAAGTTCTTTTACCAATGAAGTTAAAAGGGAGAATACTAAGTAAGATAAAGACTGAGTTGAAAATTCCTATACTAACAATGTCAAATCTTAAACCAACAATAAAAGCCCAAACAGTCTCCCCAAAGCTTAATACAGAAAATTTGGAATAATTAAAAATGTAAAAAAACAATCGAGTAACTTGAAAGATTAAAAGTAGAAACAAAGTTCGATACCAAAATATCTTGATTTGTTTTAAATATGTTTCGTCTTTTATTGTCATAAGTATAAAAAAATAGAGCCACTTTTAATGAGTAGCTCTATAACAATTTTTTATATAACTATCTAGTAAGATATTCCACTAATAACAGTTTCAGAAATGGCTGAAATGTTTGCTTTATTAGCATCGTTGTACCAGTATATTTGTTTTACAAACATTTCTAAAAACGTACTTGTCCAGATTCTGCCAGGGGAATCTATATTTACCCATCGAGTGCCATCTGTTAACTCATAATCGTATTGAGTAGCTGTTGATGATACGCTTTTAAAGCGTTCAACTTTATACTGAACCGAAACAAAAGGCACAGCAATTGACTCTCCATCAGTGTTTACAAGAGAAATTTCAGAAATTTCACCTTGAGTAACATTATTTAAAGTTCTGTTTGTGAAGACCACTAAAGTTTCTGTAGAAATAGTATCTTTCTCCATAACTTCGTTAAATATGGAAGTAATCTGTGCCAACAATCCATTTTGCTGACAATAATTTAATACAATCTGATCGGCAATTCCACCAGAACCGTAAGAGCCAGCGCCGTATATGTAAGCATCATTTTCTACAACAGAACCTTTAACAAGTATCTCAATAACAGTTTTGGTTTCTCCTTCAACTTCTTTTTTATTTCCAACGACACACTCAGTTGGGAAAGTTGTCAGCTCACCTTTAATGACGCCTTTAAGATTTCCGTTATTCAAGAATCTGTTAACTTTTATTTTCTTATCAACAGTAAAATCTTCTTCGAATTTTACAACTTTTGCTTCTCCAAAGTTGTAATTCTGGCCCCATAAACTGAGTCCTCCTGTTCCTGTATTAATTTTGTATAAGCGAGAAGTGTAAATACCAGTCATATTTTTATATGAATTATAGACTCTAACATTTACGTATTTTTTACTCTCATTTCCTTCGTCAACTGCTGAATATGTTATTTTATATACGCCTGTCAATCCTAAATCTATGCCATCTCCATTTTCAACACCCATAGTTTCATCATACTTTACGGTGACAGTAGGGGTGTTTTTGCTATAGGCACTTACTTCGTACTTAGGATATTCATAATTATTATTTAAATACGCAGTAGTCCAAAATTCAGCATTATCATCAATTGTATATTTCATATTAGTATTTAAGTCAACATATTGATGAATGTCTCCCATTTTAAGTACTTCGTCAGGAATATTAGGATCTATATTTCCTTGTTGATCATAAATAGTGTACCATGCATTATCGTAATAGACTAAATATGGCTCTAACTTTAACTTTAAAGAAGGCGCATAAACGTCAGGCTTACATGAGTTTAGAAAAGTAACTGCAACAAGAATCGCAATAATAAGGGAAAAAGTGACTTTTTTCATACGTAATTACACTTATGTTTTAAATATCTGTATTCTAATTGATTATAGAAAATTGCGCGTTTCTCAAAATCATGCAATTTCTACATCGAACAAATATAGCAAATTGAATATTAATAAGCAATTATAATACAAGGAAATCGTTTATTTTTCTATTGTTGCACTATAATATTATGTTCTTTAATCAGTTTTCTGAGGTTAATAATTGCATATCTCATTCGACCTAAAGCTGTATTTATACTCACTCCGGAAATGTCAGCAATTTCTTTAAAACTCATGTCCATATAGTTTCGCATTATTACAACTTCTCTCTGATCTTCAGGTAAATAGTCGATTAATTTTTTAATATCGTCGTGAATTTGTTGATTGATAATCTGCGACTCCACGTTTTTTTCGGAATTTTCGAAATACACAATATCTTCTTGTGCATGTCCTGAAATCATTTTTGTTTTGGTTTGCTCTCTGAAATAATCAATTACCAAGTTATGAGCAATGCGTGTCGCCCAAGACACAAAACGTCCGTCGTCTTTATATTTCCCTTTTTTTAATGAATGGTAAACCTTTAAAAAAGTATCCTGAAATATATCTTCAGCAATATCTTCTTTTTTTACTAGGAAAAAAATATAGGTATAAATTTTATTTTGATACCTTTTGAATAATTTTTCTACGCCCGACACGTCACCTTTCAAGAAGCTTTGAATAAGTTGACTGTCACTTTCTGTAGTTTGCCTCATTTAATGTCTCAAATTGGTTAGCGTAGATTTATTCTATAGGCAATAATTTTTTTTAGTTTATAAAAGTTAACATTAGCGTCATTACATAAAACAGAATTTAAGAAGCTTTTATTGTGTAATCCGCTATTTTTGTCAAAAATATATTGTAATAGTGATAAAGTCAAGCAAATGCCAAAAAAAATTATTGTAAAAGGTGCACGAGTTCACAATTTAAAAAATATCAATATTGAAATCGAAAGAAATAAATTGCACGTGATAACAGGGGTTTCTGGTAGTGGAAAATCTTCATTGGCTTTCGATACTTTGTTTGCAGAGGGACAAAGAAGATACGTAGAAAGTTTATCGTCATATGCTCGGCAGTTTCTAGGAAAAATACAAAAACCCGATGTGGATTTGATCCAAGGGATACCTCCATCTATTGCAATAGAGCAAAAAGTTAATACTAAAAACCCTAGATCGACGGTTGGTACTTCAACAGAAATTTACGATTATTTAAAATTATTATTTGCTAGAATTGGCAAAACATACTCTCCTGTGTCCGGCCATATTGTAAAAAGTCATGACGTCAAGGATGTGTCCGATTTTATTACAGGATTTCCCGAGGGTCAAAAAATTATGATTGCTTCGCCCATTTATTTTGCTAAAAAGTCAGAAATAGTTGAGCGATTAGAATTGCTTAAAAGTCAAGGGTTTTCGAGAATTATTTCTGAAACAGAAGTTTATAATATCGATCAGATATTAGATGATTTTGACGTATTAAAAAAAATACAAAAACAAGCAGTGTCCTTGTTGATAGATCGTGTTAAGTCGGCTCAAAACGAATCGTTTAAAAATAGAATAGCCGATAGTATTCAAACTGCCTTTTTCGAAGGAGAAGGGGTTTGTGAGGTTTATTCCGAAACAGACGGGAAATGGCTTGTGTCGAGTTTTTCTAATCGCTTCGAAGCAGATGGCATTCGCTTCGAACAGCCCGATGTCAATTTATTTACATTTAACAGTCCGCTTGGAGCTTGTCCTCGATGCGAAGGCTTTGGTAAAACTATAGGTATTGATGAAGATTTAGTTATACCTAACAAAAATTTAAGTGTTTATCAAGAAGCAATTATGCCTTGGCGAGGAGAAAAATTAGGACAATGGAAAGACGAACTGATTAGAAATGCATCGAAGTTCGACTTCCCCATTCATAAACCTATTTTTCAGCTTAATACTTCACAAATGGAGTTATTATGGAATGGAAATCAATATTTCTCTGGTTTGAATGCATTCTTCTACATGCTCGAGAAAGAAAGCTATAAAATTCAAAACAGAGTTATTCTTTCAAAATATCGTGGCAAAACGACTTGCCCGGAATGTAAAGGAAAAAGACTTCGTAAAGAAGCTCAATACGTTAAAATTCAGAATCAATCGATTGCCGATTTGGTTGATTTGTCGATATGGGATTTGAAAAAGTTTTTCGATCTTCTTATTTTAGATGCTCATGACGAGGCAGTAGCTAAACGAATTTTAGTTGAAATAAATAGCCGGATAGATTTTTTAATTAATGTCGGATTAGGTTATTTAACATTAAATCGTTTATCGTCTTCCCTGTCGGGAGGCGAGTCGCAGCGTATTAATCTAGCTACTTCTTTGGGGAGCAGCTTAGTTGGTTCATTGTATATTCTAGACGAACCAAGCATCGGGTTACATTCTTACGACACCGAAAAATTGATTAAAGTTTTGCGAGAGCTACAGCAACTTGGTAATACAGTGTTGGTTGTAGAGCACGACGAAGATATAATGAGGCAAGCCGACGAAGTTATCGATATTGGCCCTTTTGCTGGGACAGGAGGAGGAGAGTTAGTTTTTCAAGGGGACATTAAAGCGCTTCTAGATTCAGACACATTAACTTCTCAGTATTTGAATGGCAAGGCTAAAATTGATGTGCCAACTAAGCGTAGGCATTGGCATAGTTATCTAGAAATTGTTGGGGCTCGGGAGAATAATTTGAAAAACATAGATGTTAAATTACCATTAGAGATTTTAACAGTGATAACCGGAGTTAGTGGTTCGGGAAAATCATCATTAGTTAAAAAGATATTATTTCCGGCTATGCAAAAAATTATGGGAGGTTATGGCGGAAAAACAGGGAAGTTCGATGTGTTAAAAGGGGATTACAATCAGATTGAGATGATTGAGTATGTAGATCAAAACCCGATAGGAAAATCATCACGTTCTAATCCCGTAACATATATAAAAGCATACGACGATATACGAAAATTATTTGCCGACCAGCAACTGGCTAAACAAAACGGTCTTAAAAGTGGTCATTTTTCTTTTAATGTCGATGGCGGTCGTTGCGACGAATGTTTGGGAGAAGGACAGATAAAAGTGGAAATGCAATTTATGGCAGATGTTTATTTAACTTGCGAAAGTTGCAAAGGAAAGCGCTTTAAACAAGAAGTGTTGGAAGTTAAATATAAAGGGAAAAGCATTCACGATGTCTTAGAAATGACTATCGATGAGTCGATCGATTTTTTTTCGCAACACAAGGGTAGTACAGAAAAGAAAATTCTAGACAAGTTGTTACTATTGTCTTCGGTAGGTTTGGGTTATGTTCATCTTGGTCAATCTTCTAATACTTTAAGTGGGGGAGAGTCGCAACGTATTAAATTAGCTTCTTATCTTGCAAAAGAGAAGAGCACAAAAAATTTATTCATCTTCGATGAGCCAACTACCGGGCTTCACTTTAATGATATAAAAAAATTGCTTAAAGCAATTAATGAGCTAATAGATAGAGGTCATTCTGTAATTATCATTGAGCACAATATGGAAGTAATAAAATCGGCGGATTGGATTATTGATTTAGGTCCGGAGGGAGGAGAAAATGGAGGCTATATTGTTGCGGAAGGAAAACCTGAGGATATTGTTAATGTTAGTAAATCAAGAACAGCTTATTATTTAAAAGAAAAACTAAATTGAGTTGATTTATATAGAACTCAAAGAAAAATTAATTTTAAAAAATTGTTAAATCATTTCGTATTTCTATTTTTTTTGATTTAACTTTATTAGCGTTTTAGTAATAATGGCTAAATTTTAAAAATATGAAGATAACATTTAATGAGTTAAGGAGAATTAAAAACAGCCTACCAGAAGGGTCTGCTCACAAAATTGCCGAAGAGTTGGGAATTAATGTTGATACTGTCAGGAACTATTTTGGCGGTACCAATTACGAGAATGGAGAAACTGCAGGTTTGCATATAGAACCAGGTCCAGACGGTGGAATTGTTTTGCTAGACGACGATACAATTCTCAATAAAGCCAAAATGATATTAGGTGAGGAGTAATACACCAAGAGAAACGAGAAGGGTGGACATTTGTTCACCCTTTTTTTATTCTTTGACGACTCTGTGAATCTCTTTGTTTAGGTTGCTTTCGATGCTTAAAAAATATACGCCATTTACTAAATCCGATAAATCGATCCAATTTTTACTGCCTTCGAATGCTTTTATCAATTGGCCGGAAACACTGAATAATTTAATGTTTGTTATTTTATCGTTCGATGGATTTTCAATTAGCAATAGATTTTGCGCAGGGTTAGGGTAACAATTAAATTTGTATTTCGATATCTCATTTATTTTATCGGGGAAGGCTTCGTATAAGTCAGACTCCCACACGCCTCTTCCATAAGTTGCTGCTCTTATTTTGTTTTGAACTATTTCTAAATCGGTTATTTTAACAGTTGGTAATTGGTTAGAAAAAAATTCCCATCCGCTAATATTATCATTTGTGTAATATACGCCAAAATCACTTCCAACATAAATACCATTATTGCTAGAATTATCATACTCTATTGCTGAGCAACTAACTTGAGCGATAGAACCGCTTAAATCGCTTACAGAAGTCCCTCCATTTGTACTCAAATACACTTTTGTATATGAACTACTTTTTAAGAAAAATACTTTTTGTGGGTCTGTATCCGATACTACAATATCGACTACCGGTTTTAAAGTAGGAACCGTATTTTCGTGCCAGTTTACACCGCCATCCCATGTGTAGTATACGTGGTTATTTTTGGCTGCATATATGTAATTCGGATCGGAGGGAGCTACAGCAACAACATTAAAATTTTCTCCATCGTCGAACTCACTAATAGATGTCCAACTAGAGCCATTATTGTCACTTCTAAATATATTCTCTAAGCCAATATATAAGTATTGAGGAGCTGATTTGCACATGGCAAATGGCGTGACCCAAATACCTTCTTCATTGTAGGAGCTAGGATTGAACATACCTGTATTGTTGTCGCCTCCGGTAGTCGATCTTCTAAAAGCACCATATTGATAGGACAAATATACATAGTTGCTATTGTTTGGATTGATAAGTGTTGATGTGCCATCCGCGCCGTGAACATGTGTCCAATCACCATTATTCGATATATTTGTACCGTTGTCTTGACATCCAATTGAAATTTTAGAACCATCGGAGCTATTGCTAAATTTATAGATTTGAGAAATCTCAAGCCCTTCGCTTAAATTTTCCCAATAGGATTCACCAACCATTTTAAAAACACCGCCATCAGAGCCACAATACAAATCGTTTCCATAAAAATCAAGTGAATGAATATCGGCATGTGAATAAGTGTCGTCATTATTTAAATAATACCAGTGCGATGCAATCGTAAAGTTCGATCCCCCATCGGTGCTTTTCCAAACATTTACACCTCCGGTGTATATCGTTTCTGGACTTGTCGGTGATACGGCTATAGCCAAATCGTACCATGCTTGAGATCCATCATCACTCCCATTGATATCGTAACCCAAAAGATTAATATCATTTCCTCCAATTTTTTTAACAAAACTTAATCCTCCATCGGTCGACTGATATACGCCCTCGAAACTATTGTCGGCTCCTGCTGCTAGAATATATATGTAGTTAGTGTCCGTTTTTGAAATATCAAAAGCGAAGCGGCTGTATATTCCATTTAAACCGGCAGATATTGGAGAAAAACTTAATCCTCCATCGTGCGACAGGTAAAACATGGTTTTGGTATTAGCAAAAACAGTATTGCTGTTTAATGGGTTTACTTTAACTTCCATAATTTTTCCAACTAGAACTTTGGTCCAGTTTACTCCTGCATCGGTCGATTTATACAAGCCATCGCCTGTGCCGGCATATATAACTTGGCTATTCTGAGGATCAATCTCTATGGCGTTTACAATTAAAACTTCACTGTCGTAATTACTAAACAGGCCTGTAGGAAGCCAGCTGATTCCTCCATCTACAGACTTGTATACACCTACTCCATATGTATCTAATCCGTCCCTGTCGCCTGTTCCCAAATAAATAATATCTGAATTGTTAGGATCGACTGCAACATCGGAAGTGCCGAGTATAGGCAGTACATCTGTTGTAGTATTCCATTGGTGACCACCGGTATTACTTTTCCATAAGCCTCCTGATGCCGAACAAACATATACGACATTATTTTGGCTCGGATCGACTGTTACAGCGTTAATTCTTCCATTACCGGGGTTATAGCCAGAGGATCCGTTGGTCCAAGATTGTAAACCAATAGGAGTCCAGTTTCCTAGCGTTTGAAGACTTTTCGAATTTGTTTCAATAAAATTACCAATGCTTACGTTTGTGGGAATCAATTTGCCTTGTTCATCCCAACGATTTTGAATGCTCCACAAATATCGTTCGATATGTTTTGAACTTGGGTTTGATTTTGAAACTTGCAGTAAATCGCTTTTTTGTAGTCGGCTGTTGTGTTGAATATCTTCAATGTTTATCTGCTGAGCAAAATAAAAATTACTTATGCTGATGAATAATATTAGAATGTAATGTTTCATGAGGTTTAGACGCAATTAAGATTAAAAAAGTAACTTTATTTTTGAAAATAATAACCCAAGCCAAATTCGACAATGTCTGCTCTTGCCCAATGCGTTTTCAGGGTAAAGTTTAATAGTAGATTCGATGTTATTTTTGCTCTTATGCCAATTCTATGGTATAAATAACCATCGTCGTTGAAGTAAGGCGAAATATAACTTCCCATCTGTACAATAAAACCGACTTTATTGTAATTGAACACGTACGATAAATGCAAGCCCGACCTTAATGCATGTTGCCTCGCCTTGTTATCTCCTTCCCAAATGAGTTCTTGCTCTGCACAACCATCATAAAAGAAATCATATCCAATGCCTAGGCTAATTTTATTTTTTATCGAATATTCGTATTCAGTTGTCCAATTGCCGGCGAAGTATTTGCCGTATCCGGGATTTGTAAATTCTTTTGGTCCACCTGCCAGAACTGTTAAAAACAGATGCTTTTTTCTATTTGGAAAGGATTGTCGAATTTCTTGTTTGCTTTCGCCAAATCGATACGAAAAGTTCAGATGCCAATCCATTAAGTTTAAACCTAGGTTTGGCGTTTGAGTTTTTCCGTTCGACATATGGGTTAATCCAAGCCCGGATTTTATAGCCCAAAGTTTATTAGCAGGCAAATATTCCAAATCGAAAGAAAGATGCACAAATACATTAAAATGAGAACCTATGGCAGGATTGTAAATGTTATTTTCAATATCGAAAGGTTTATCGATATACGATAATCCGAAACCGATTTTATACAAAAAATTAATCGTTTTTCTCGAATAATAGGGGACATCTACAAATCCATAAAGAGCATTAGCTTTTCCTAAAATTTGGTTGTTACCTAAAGTGCTATGATAAAAACCAACTCCCAAAATCGGAAAGTTGAATAAGGATTGCCATGGTTTGTTGCCATTTGTTTTTTTGCCGACTTCCAACACAAAATGGTCGATCGAATGATTGACAACTGGTTCTAAGCTACCTCTGTGAGCAAAGGTAAAACCTTTACCATATTGACCCCTTACCCATAAATCGTCTATCATTCGACTTTTAGATGTGTCGTTTTGAGCCTGAGTAGAAGTCAAACCTATAAATAAAATTAAAGCGGATATGATGAAACTTAATTTCAATTTCTTTTTTTTAGTAAGAAATAGTTTGTTGTGATGATGTAATTTCTTAAATATGGAATTTTACTCAAGGGTTTCCATATTACTCTTGGTTTAAGGCCGAACTTAATTTGATAATTAGGGTTAATTAAATAAAATGTTTGTTTAATAATTTCGAAAGGAGAGTTTCCAACAATTTTGTAAAAACGTTCGATAGTTATGCCGGTTTGTTTTACCTCGATTAGATTTTCTATTTGATAATCTGACTCCCCAAACCATTTAAGAATTCTGCGGTATAAACCGGTAGGCAGGTTGTGATAATATGGCGTTAATGCTAAAACTTTACTTTTACATATTTGTTGATGCCCTCCAAATGGATTTTGAAAAGGTGGAAACCCTAAAAATAGAAACCCATTGGGTTTGAGAAATTTCACAACATAATTTATAAATCGTTCTTGGTTATGAATATGCTCTAAAACGTCTCTTAAAAAAATAAAATCGAACTGGTCTAAGTCGTCTGCGTCGTATATATCCTTCTGTATGAACTGGATGTTATTTTCTTTGACGTCTTGTTCAAAAAAAACATTAGCATTTTTAATTTTATTAGCGTTCATATCGATGCCTACAACCTTGCATTTAAGCTCGACAAAAGGTTTTAGATTACCACCTTCGCCACATCCAATTTCAAGAACACTTGTGTTTTCGCCAAAATCAATATATTCCGAAACAAAAGGGATAACATGCTTTTTTGTAGTAATTACCTGTTCCTGAAAATAGGAAAATCTATCTTTATGACGTTTTTGCATACTTATACAAATATGCTACAAAGGTAAAGTATTCGATAAAATTGGCTTTAAATAATTGTGGTAAAGATATAATTATTATACGAACACTATTTTACTCAGGTAAGAAAGCGTATTAACTCTACGTCTTTATTAAATAGAACCCAATATTACAATCCCATATCTTCACCACCATCCGACTCTCGCTCTCTGTTTTTTTTGCGTTCATTTGCTCCAATCTGATAACTAAAACTAGCCACAATAAATGCATGATAACGTTGAAAACGTAGATCGGTAGTATAATTTATATCTTCTGCGTGAATTTTAAATGCTCTAGTTCTTAGGACATCCGAAGCTCGTAAACTAAATGTTGCTTTGTCTTTCCAGAAGTTTTTACGCAAGCCAAAATCGACCCAATACATCGGTTCTATGTATCCTTGAGGAGTAACGCTTTTCCCTCTATATTGATAAGATATTTGTAATTTAAATTCGAAAGGAAGTATAATAAATGCATTCAATTTTGATGACCACTCAAAAGATTCGTTACTTAAACTTTCGTCGGTTTTATCTTTTAATATTGAATAGCCCAAATTTCCACTAGCGTTAACATCCAACCATTTCACCGGTTTGTAGGCTACTATAATTTCGGTTCCATATGAGCTTCCATAATCTAAATTCTCAAATGAAACAACGCTGATGCCTGAAGAGTCCATTGTTTTTATTCGCTTAATCACATCGCTAATGTACTTATAATATAAAGCAGGCATAAAACGTAAATTACTCCATCGTTTAGAAAAATTGATTTCTGTAGAATGGATATTCTCCGGATTTAAATTAGGATTGCCTACTCTATAATTATATGCATCTGAATAATCGTGTATTGGGTTAAGTTCTCGTATATCCGGCCTGTTAACTCTTTTAGAGTAACTGGCGCCTATTTCGGTATCGTCGTTCCAATGATATAATAAATGAGCAGATGGATAGTAGTTCAATAGCTCTCGTGAACTTGTTGTGTTTTGATTTTCTGGTAAATTAAATTGATATTGACTGTATTCGAGTCGAAGACCTAATTGAAAATCTAACTTACTTATCGTGTTTTTATATAACCCATAAACAGAGTGGTATTGATCGAAATAATCGAACTGGCTACTTAAAAAAGGATCGCTTATAAACCCCTGATTTGTAAAGTCGTAGCCTAACACATCAATCGAATTATTAATAAATTGCATGCGCCCATCTAACCCCATTTCAATCGATTGCGAGCCTTTTAAAGGATAGAAATGATTGAGTGTATAATTGTAAATTTCGCTAGCTTGGCGTTCATTGTTTTTTTCGATATCAAGAGTGTCGCCAATCGTAGGGTATCTTGTTGTTTCGAAGAAATCGGATCGATCGTCTCTAAAATTCTGTACTCTTGAGAGGTTAAGGTCTAATGTTTGTCTAGGTTTTTCGAACTTGTGTTTGTACCTTAATTGCACATCAAACTTATATTGTTCGTTTAAGTTTGTGTTGTCTCTGTAACTCGAAGAAACTAAATCTTTATTTTCGTTTCGAAATTTATAAGTATATGGATTTGCTTTGTCTTTATTTCCTGCGGAAATGAGTGTTTCAATACCAATTGAATTTTTACTATTAATTTGATAATCAAAGCCGGCAGTCCCCATATGATTCAAGTTCGAACGACCTCCTTCGGAGTGTTGGTCTAAATAATATACTGTATCGCCAAATAAATAGCTTTGATGTGATTCTCGCTCGTAGTTAAATTTATTATATTTGAAGCCGTAGGTTCCGTAAACATTAACTTTTTTAGTTCTAACACCTCCCGAAACATTAACACCATGTTCGCGAATAAAGTCCGACGAAACTGTTACATTAAGGTTTTTTCCGTTGGGTTGCGATTTTTTTAATTTGATGTTGATGATGCCACCCATACCTTCCGGATCGTATTTTGCAGAGGGGTTGGTTATTATGTCTATCGACTCAATATTGTCGGCTTGGATTTGTTCTAATAAATCGGCTTGATTTTCTGCCGATACAACAATAGGTCTATCATCAATTAATATTTTTATATTTCCATTGCCTCTTAAACTGATGTTGCCATCGATATCGACACTGACCGATGGAATTTGTTCTAACGCTTCTAAAGCAGATTTGCTTTGCATTGTGATGTCTTTAGAAACATTGAAGGTTTTGCTGTCGATTTTATTTTCAAACATCTGTTTTTCAGCTTTAATCTCAACTTCGCCAAGCACATCGGTGTTTTGTTCAATCTGAATTTTATTTAATTTCCCTATCGGATTTTCTTTACTAACGACGACCACCTTACTTTTAAATTGTTGGTATCCCATGAAATCGATTGTTATGAAATACTGACCATAATCGACTTCAATTTTGAAACGGCCATTTTCGTCAGAAATACCACCAGAAACCAGTTTTTTGTCTTTGTCACTAAATATGCTAATGGACGTGAATTGTAAGGGAGATTGTGTTTTGCTATCTACTATTTTTCCAACAAGCAGTGCTTTGCCTTCGGGCAGGTTAAAATTACCTCCTTGTCCGTTACCTGACCCTTGAGGTCTTTGAGCATAAGTACTTATAGAGTGAAATACTAAAAACCAAAAAATACAGAAGAGTTTCTTGTAAGTGTTTTGCGAAAAGCTAGTCATGTAATGTGGTGTAAAATGAATTGCAAATATTGTTGAAAAACTAGTTTTAGATAGGAATATTACCAAAAGGTTTAATGCGAGTAAAAATAAAAAAGAGACCAATTTAGGCCTCTTCTATATATTGCATTAACATTAATTTACTAGTTTAAACTCAACCCTTCGGTTTTTAATTCTTCCCTCTTTGGTGCCATTATCAGCAATCGAATTTTCAGAGCCATAGCCTTTTGCTATTAATCTATCTTTGCTTATCCCTTTATTAATAAGATAATCGACAACGCTTTGCGCTCTTCTTTGCGATAAAATGTAATTGTAGTTTTGATCGCCTGCATTACAAGTGTAGCCCGAAATTTCTACTTTATATTGGTCACAACCTTTAAGGAAGTCAAACAATTGATCTAGCTCTGCATTCGATTCGGTTCTCAAAGTAGCAGCGTCGAAATCGAACCAAACATTTTGCAAAACAATTGGTTTGCACTGCGATTGATTGTTTAAATCTAAACTTAACAAGAAATCTCTACTTTGATTACTATCGGGGTGGATACTTTCCGAAAGTAATGTGTAACCATTAGATGTTACATTTACTGCATAATCTTTGCCTTTAGGAATTGAAGCTAAAAACTCTCCTGTTTCCGGGTCTGCAATAATCTCTGTTTTTTTACCGGTTTTAGTGTCGGTAAAGACAATGGTTCCCGGAATATTTTTCTTAGAATCGGCATCTCTCAAAATACCTCTAACTACAATCATATCCATCGACGATTCGTCTTCCTCTGGGAATACATACATATAAATGTCTTGTTCTCCTTTTGAGTTCAGTTTCATTGAAGAGAAATACCCCCTTTTGTTATCTTTAGAAGTGACAAAGAAAATATCGTCGCCGGCTGTATTTACAGGATAACCTATGTTTTTAGGCTCACCCCAAATGCCATCGCTCTGTAAAGTTGATTTAAAGATATCGAATCCGCCCATTGTTTCGTGGCCTTCCGAACTAAAGTACATAGTTTTACCATCGGGATGGATAAATACAGCTCGTTCGTCGTAAACAGTATTAATAGGACCACTTAAAACGCGAGCGTTTTTATATTTGCCGTTTTCAACGTCGGCCACCCAAATATCCTTACCTCCAATACCTTCTGGTCTATTCGAAACAAAATAAACCAATTTCCCATCGGGTGAAAAACTGATGGCTGTTTCTTGATTTTTTGTATTGATTGGTGCAGGCAATGCTTCCGGATGAGTCCAAGCAGAATCTTTGAAGTGACTTACTAAAATATCGCCTCCGTTGCGTTTCCCATCATAAATATAAAGCGATAATCCATCGGGCGATAACCCGATTGTGGCATCGTGATTTTTAGTGTTAATAGGGTCTCCGATGTTAACTGCTTCTTGCCAAATGCCATTCTCATCTTTTTTAGCAACATAAATATCTTCGTATGAACGTCCTAATTGGTCAACATCTTCGGGATTCGATGGTCTTCTCGATGTAAAATAAATGGTGTTTTCGTCGGGAGAAATAAGTGGGCTATGTTCTGTATATTTACTGTTAATTTTTTGAATATTAACAACTAAACCTCCTACAAAATTCTTAATTAATTTTTTTCCGTTTTCGCATTCTGATATTCTTTTGTCTGCATCGGATAATCTTTTATCGCGTTCTTTTCCGTTATATGCCGATTTAAACTGATTGAAAAACTCAATGGCTTTGTCGAACTGTAGTCTGAATTGATATCCTTGACCTATTCTATACAAAATCATTTCGTTTACATTGGGGTCTAATTCGTAGGCTTTATTATATAATTGCAGTGATTTAAAATTATCGTTTAGATAATAATTACAAACGCCCATTCTATAATTCAATTCTGAATTGTTTGGATTAAACTCATATGCTTTTTCATAATTATCGAGTGCTAAACTGTACCACTCAATACCATCGTCGAAATAGTCGTCGCCAGTGTACAGATATTTTGTGGCTTCATCGAAAGCCTCTTCTGATTCAAAATTTTCGGGTTTAAAATCTACATTTTTCTGAGCCAAAGCATTATAGCTAAAAAATATTAGGACGAAAATATGTAAATAAAGCGTTTTCATTAGTGCTATTTTATGGTTAAAGGCCAAAGATAAAAAAAAGCCCACAAATTGAATCATTTGCGGGCTAATTTTTTGAAACATATATAATTAGTTGCTAAGTACTTTAAACTCTACACGTCTGTTTTGTTGTCTTCCTTCTTCGGTGTCGTTTGTTGCAATTGGTTGGTCGAATGCGTAACCTTTAGATTCTAGTCGGCTTGCATCGATTCCTTTTTTAACTAAATAATCGACAACTGATTTGGCTCTGGCTCCGGATAATTTTTCGTTGGTTGTTCTAGAGCCTTGATTATCGGTGTGTCCGGAAATCTCAATCCTCATATTAGGAAACTCAACAAGTAAATTATATAAACGATCTAACTCAGGGAAAGAGGTCGAACGTAATGTTGCTTTAGCATAATCGAAGAAAATATTTTTTAAGACGATTTTAGTACCTACGGCCATTTTGCTTAACAAGATGTCTTTGTACACTTCTTGGTAATTGGTGGCAGAAGGAATATCGAAGTTTTCGGAATGGAATAAGTAACCTTCGGATTTAACAGCTATACCGTAGTTTTTACCAGATGGCAATGATACTAAATATTTTCCGGTCGATTTATTTGATTTTTGAACAGAAATCACTTCGTTTTTTTCGTTATCTACGATTTCAATCTCGGCTTCTACAGGATCTTGAGTGAATGCGTCTTTTATAGTACCTTTTAAGATGGTTAAACGCATGGTTGCTATTTCAACAGATTCTTCAATAAAGGTTTCTGTAATAGGATTTGCAATACTGGCAATCAAGATATTATCGTTCGATTGTACCAGTGGTTTTTCTGGTCCTAAGAACGTAATCATGTAAATATCGTGTGCACCATAACCGCCTTCTTTGTCGGAGGCATAATATCCATGTCTACCTGAACCGTCTATTACAAAGAAGTTATCGTCGCCGGGAGTATTAATAGGATAGCCTAAGTTCTCTGGCTCAGACCAATAGCCTTCGTCGGTTAACGTAGTTTTAAAAACGTCGTATCCGCCCATGCTTCCTTTTCCGTTTGAACTAAAAAACAGTGTTCTACCATCGGGGTGCATAAATACGCCACGTTCATCGTATTCCGAATTCACTACATTGCTTAAGTTTTGTGGTTTTCCCCAACGCTCTTTATTTTCGTCCCAATAGGAAATGAAAATATCGTGCATTCCCATGTTATTTTCGGGGTAGTCGGTTACAAAGTACATGGTTTTTCCATCGAACGAAAATGAAGCTGCACTCTCATGACCTTCTGTATTAATGTTTTTCAATTCCTTGTCTCTCGGGGTTGTCCATTCTTCACCATCAAGTTCGGCAACCATTATATCTCCTCCATTGTCTTTGCCTTGGAACGTAAATAATTTTTGACCGTCGCTAGAAAGACCAATCGTAGCATCGTTGTTTTTGGTATTCAATGGTTTGCCGATATTCAGAGCCGGAGTCCATTCGCCATTTTGTTTATAGGAGTAGTAAATATCTTCGTAATATTTCCCGTCTTCTTCAGAAATAACATCGCCTGTTGTACCTTCTCTTCTAGACGTGAAAATCATCATCGATTCGTCGGCAGTAATTAATGGGCTATAATCTGGATCCGGACTATTGATGTTTGGACCAACATTATCTATAAAGGCTCTAACAGGGTTTTCGATCAGTTTTTTTCCAATTTCGCATTCAGATATCTTTTTATCGATGGTTTTTCTTTTTTCGGCTAAATCTTTGGGAGAAAGTTGACGTTTGTAGGCGTTATATTTATCGATAGCCTCGTCTAATTTAAGATTTAAATGCAATGCTGCACCAAGTTTGAAGTTAATATCGCTAGCAATATGATTGTTAAGCTTAAAAGCGTTTTCGAAATAGCTAAGCGATTTTTCTTTTTGTGTTGAATATAAATATGAAGTTCCTATTTTATAGTTCAACATTGCATTGTTCGGATTAAATTGATAAGCTTTCAAATAAAATTCGAGGGCTTTAGAATAACTGCCGTAATTGTCGAGCTCATATAGTTCGTCGCCTGCTTTAATGTTTTTTAAAGCTTCTTTTAGACCATCTTTATCGTTTGGAAATGCTTTTTTGTCGAAAGGAGTATCCTGTTGCGACAATACACTAAAGCTTAAAACGAATGCTAATATTATAGTTAAATATTGTTTCATGATACGATTGTTTTTTGTGATAATATAATGAATGATTAATTACAACCTGCTGCAAAGTTTTTGGCTTGTTCTACTCCTAATTCGACTGCTTTTTTCCAATCGGCACAAGCGCCTTTTTCATCGCGAAGCATTTCTCTAGAAGCGGCTCTATTCATATAAGCTATGCCGTATTCAGCATCTAGCTCAATGGCTTTATTATAGGCTTCTACAGCACCTTTGTAATCTTTCTGTTTTTGTTTTGCATTTCCCAAGTTGTTGTATGCATAGGCATAATCATCTTTAATCATTATAGCTTTATTGTAATCTTCAATGGCTTTATTGTAATCACCTTTGTGGTAGTATGCGCTTCCTCTGTTATTGTATGCAATATGAAAATCGGGTTTAACTTTTATAGCCATGTTTGAGGCTGCAATGGCTCCGTCGTAGTCTTCTTTTTTTGCTTTCACGACGCTTAAGTTGTCGTATGCTAAAGCAAGTTTTGGGTCTATTTGAGTTGCTTTTTCATAGTCGGCAATAGCGCCATCGAAGTCTTCTTTTTTCCGTTTTGCGCTTCCTCTGTCGTTGTATGCGAAAGCATGTTTAGAATCTTTTTGGATGGCTTTAGTAAAATAATTGATGGCTTCGTCGTAGTTTTCTTTCTGAAAATAAATTACGCCTGAAAAATAAAACAGGTTGGCTTCTGAATATCCTTTTTCTTCAGCTTTAAGATAACTTGCCAAGGCGTCGTCGAGTTTGTTTTGTATATTATAAATTCGGCCTTTCATGTAATAAGGATCAGACAAACTAGCATCTTTGTATATGGCACTATCTAAATCTTGAAGAGCTGATGGGTATTGAGTGAGTTCCATTTTTGCGCTGCCTCTGTTGAGGTATGCTTTTGCAAAATCAGGATTATGACTAATTGCTTCTGTAAATTTATCGATTGAAGCTTGAAATTGTTTCGATTTGAATAACTCTGTGCCTTCGTTGTAAGCAATTTCTGCTTCCTGACCTTCGGCAACTACTAGAGTAGAATCTTGAGTGTCTTGAGCTTTTAGGTTAGCTCCTATAAAAGCGATAACCGTAAAAACTAAAATAATCTTCTTCATGTTTTGCATAGTATTAATTAATAATTTTTAGAGCGTTTGAATGATGTGTTTGTTTTTTCGACCCCACAAAGTAATAAAAATCTTTCAAATTTTCTTCGACATTTTACAATTCTTGTTCCAAACTTAAGAGCTATTTAATTTGCTGTGCTTTTTGAAAATAATAATTGGCTTGTGGTATACTATCTAAGTTTTGGTACGTGACTCCAATATTGATTAAGATTTGTTTGTCGTTAGGGTCGAACTTTATGGCTTGTAGCATGTTTTCTAGTGCTTTTTCGTAATTGGCGCTTAAACCATAGGCAACTCCTAAGTCTTTATAAATTCTTACATCTTTTGCCATGTAAGGCTTTGCTCTTTCGAAGTATACAATCGAACTATCTAGTTGATTTAAAAATCGTCCGTAAAGATGACCAACTTGGTATAAGTTTTCTACCCTATTTGGGGCATATTTTAGAAGCCGTTTGTGGTATTCAATTTTTTTCGCAGGTGGAATAGAATCGTTGAGAATTAATGTCCAGTTTTTTAGCGCTAACTCAAAACGAGGATTCCTAAGCAGTATTTTTTCATAGGCTTTCCAAGTATTCTCAAAATCTTTATGTGCCTGAAAATGAGCATTTCCTAATAATAATAAAGCATCATTATATGTTGGGTGAATTTCGACGGCTTTTTTCAAATATTTCAACGCTAAGTCCAGTTTTTTAGAGTTAAATTCTTCAATGTTTTTAATGACATCCTCAACGCGATTTCCATTTAGTAATTGTTCTTTTTCTGATGATCGTAAATCGGTTTCGTTCAATTTTTTTGTAATTTGTTCTATCGATTTAGGTTTACTATTAACAATTGTTTTCAGTTTTTCGACTTCTTCGATTGTTTTTCCACCGGCAGATGTGTTGCTTTTAGCCGAGTTTGAGCTGGTGAGTACGTCGGTAGTAAACAATATGTAGTCGTTGGCCCAAGCACTGTTTCTTACTATTGTTAAACCGCCCCATATTGTAGCAATTAACACCACCGATCCTATTTTAACGATTCTTGGATTGTTTAGCCGTTTTTCGCTATAAATAAACAGATAATAGGCTAATATGAGCACAAAACCTATAGAAGGCATAAACATAAAACGTTCACTCATAAAAGTTCCAATAGGAAAGAAAAAGTTCGATACAATTGAAAAACTCAAGGCATAAACCAATATTCCATAGGCCAAAATACTTTTCTTTTTAAATCCTTTTATTACAAGATAAATGAGCAAAAGATGAAAAGCTAAACTTATTAATGTGATGGGGTTAGACCAATCGGTGAGACTGATGTGATATGGATAATAATCGTAAGTTAGCGGATAAGCGACAAACAAAAGTTTAACATAAATAATAAAGGTATATACGATGGTTGCATATTTTTCGGAGGGGCTAGCTCCTAAAAATGAAAAATTCATTAACTCTTGAGGAATAGAATTGCCATTTACGGATGGAGAACCTATAATGCTCTGTCTAATCCATAAAAACACCAAGGTAGGAATGAGTAAGCTGATAATGCTAAACAAATAATGTTTTTTGTTGCTTTCGGTAAAAAAATAAATACTTATTGGAATAATTGCAACAAAGGTAATAGCCATCTCTTTTGCCAATAAACCTAAAAAAAACACAAAACCGGCTATTGGATAATAATACCATTTTTTTGTGCTATTAAGTATAAACCATAAGCTGGCTAAGGCTCCCATCAACGATAAAATCTCGTCTCTCCCTTTAATGTTAGCAACAACTTCGGTATGTAATGGATGTGCCAGCCAAATTACACTAGCCACAAAAGCAACCCAAAAACCTTTATCTAATGAGATTTTATAACTTAACAACTTGAATAAAACAATAAAAAGAAGCCATGCTGTAAAGGCATAAAGTAAGATATTGATAAAGTGACTTACCTTTGGACTTTCTCCAAAATATTCGTATTCTATTGCAAACGTGATAAGCGATAAGGGTCGGTAACGGCCTCCTTCTACTAGGTCTTTTTTAACTTTATAGAACCCTGTAAACAGTTCTGTAGATAAAATATCGTCGATGCCGCTTAAGCCCTTTTGAACAAAGTCGTTTTGAGTAATCACAATGGCATCGTCCAGAGCGTATCGGTGGCTCAGTGTATTGCTATAAAAAATAAAAGCTAAGATTGTAAAAATGATAAACAAATATGGCTTAATAGTTTGTGTATTAATTTGCATAGCTTGGCGTTTTTTCAATAAGACAAATTTGCAAATAATTTTCTTATACACATTCAAGCACAGAAAATATAAGTTGAAACAGTTGAGTAATGTTATCGAATTATTCGTTGCTCAAGAGGTTTTGTAAAACATATTTCAATTTCTATAATACAGCTTTATAAAAGTCTTCGAACTTGTTGTAAAACATAAAACATCTAATTATCGATAAGTTTCGATTCAAAAATTTAAAAAACTATATTTGTAAGGAGAAAATGAAAAGCTTTTTTTATTTTTACAAGCCTAGTTATTAGAATTTAAAAAAATCAAATAAGATGAGTAAAATAGCATTATTTTTTGGTCCGGTTGGAGGTAACGTCGACAAAGTTACAAAAATGTTAGCCGATACTATTGGACACGATAAGGTTGATATTATCCCTGTTGTAAATTCAAAAGCGTCTGATGTAGATGCTTACGATAAAGTTATCTTTTTAAGTTCTGCTATCGGATTGGATCAATGGGATATGGTTGATGTAAAAGATGATTGGGATCGTTTCTTCCCTGAACTTGACAATGTAAACTTTGCTAACAAAACAGTTGCTGTTTTAGGTTTAGGCGATCATATTAAATACCCTTCCCATTTTGTAGGTTCGATGGTTACTTTAGCCGAAAAATTAATCGAACAAGGAGCAAAATTAGTGGGAGAAGTACCTACTAATGGTTACACTTTCGATGAATCTGATGCATTAAATAGTAATGGCAATTTCTATGGTTTAGCTATCGACGAAGACAACGAAGAAGAATTAACACAAGAAAGAATTAACCGTTGGGTTGAGCAAATTAAACCTATTTTCGGTTTTTAATTCGTATAAAATATTTACTTTTAAGCTGCATCAAAATATCTTTGGTGCAGCTTTTTTGTTAACTAAACCAATCTGTTATGAAGTTTTTCCCATTTATCTTTTTAAGTGTAGCTATTTTTATTTCTTGTCAAAATGAAACTAAAGTAGTAAAGAATACTACAGCACCTGTCAACGATTTGCTACCAACTAAGGCCATCGTAAATTCAGAAGTGGAAATTATAAATGAAAATTTCCCCGAGTGGACCTCCGGTTTCGATTCAACTTCTTTAAAAGCATTAACAGAAAAAGTTCTTGAGTCGAAAACAGAATTGTTCGAAGCCATGGTATATTACGATCAGAAAACAGAAACAAAAGCTGATATTAATTTTGTTAAGGAATTGATGAGTTCGGGAAATTCTATTGGTATAAAATCGTTTTATTTTATTGAAGATTGGTTTTATAATCAATCCGAAAATAAATTTACGAAAGAGATCATTTCTTGGTCACCGGTACAATTATTCTATAAAGAGTCGGATAACCAAGAAGAAAATAAAATAGCAAAACGCTTGTTATTCGATGTAAGAACAGGCTTTACATCATTACCCGGAAAAAAAATTGCTAGCGATGTAATGTACGGTGTAACTTTTTCCGACGAATTAATGAATTACAAGGGGTTTAATTATGCCGATGCTATTAAAACAATTTTAGAACCTGCATTAAGTGGTAAAAGTTTTGCCTTAGATTTTTCTACAAGCGATACCATCCCGGCTAAAGATGTAAAATTTCATCTGGGTTTTACTGTAGATTCGATAGAAGTAATAAATCCGACTACTGAGGATTATGAGTTTCAGATTATTGAGCGGCCGTTTTTTTACGAAGATATAAAGACTTTAATTTTTGTCGAAGACTGGTATTTAGATGAATCTAGCATGGCAATAAGAAAAGAGGTTAAGTATATTGCTCCGGTTCGTCATGAGCAAAAACAATATGAAGATGGCGAAATTGAAGAAGTGAAAAAAATAACTATTAAAATTAAAGTCAATTAAAAGAGCTTATTAACTTTGCCGTATGAAGAAAGTTATTTCACTTCAGGATATTAAAAAGTATTACGTAGTTGGTCAACAACTTGTAAAAGCTTTGCAAACTGTTTCTATAGATGTTCATGAGAATGAATATGTAGCCATTATGGGCGCTTCGGGTTCAGGAAAATCAACATTGATGAATATAATTGGATGCTTAGATACACCAACAGAAGGTTTTTACCAGCTTAACAATCATAATGTTAGTGGATTAACCGATAATCAATTGGCCGAAATTAGGAACAAAGAGATTGGGTTTATTTTTCAAACCTTTAATTTATTACCTAGATCAACTGCTATAGAAAATGTTGCTCTCCCATTAATATATGCAGGTGTTTCGAAACAGGAACGCGAAAATAGAGCAAAGGAAGTTTTACGATCGGTAGGTTTAGAAGATAGAATGCATCATAAACCGAATGAACTTTCCGGAGGACAAAGGCAACGTGTTGCTATTGCTCGTGCTTTGGTAAATAAACCTTCAATTCTATTAGCCGACGAACCAACCGGAAATTTAGACAGCAAAACATCTGTGGATATAATGCGTTTGCTCGAAGATATTCATCAAAACGGAAATACCATTATTTTAGTGACCCACGAAAATGAAATTGCAGCGCATGCAAAGCGGATTATTCGTTTAAAAGATGGGCTAATCGAAATGGATGAAATCAACGAAAACAGAACGGTGTTATAGTATCAAAAATCATCGTTTTATAGATTGTTGATAAGTTTTAACAAAAAACGCAAATACAATAATGAAAGTATATACCAAGACCGGTGACGAAGGAATGACCTCCCTGATTGGAGGGAAACGCGTAAAAAAGCATCACGCAAGAATTGAAGCTTATGGTACTGTAGATGAGTTAATTGCAGCGATAGGTCTAGTAAGAGATGGCCAGTCGGATGATAATATTACAGATCAACTCATTCAAATTCAGGATAATTTGATGGTTTTAGGTGCTATTTTAGCGGCAGACGAATCGTTCGATTTAAAGAAAATACCTGCTTTAAAAGCTCACAATATCGTATGGTTGGAACAACGTATTGACGAATTTGAAGAAGAACTTCCTCCATTAAAAGCCTTTGTTTTACCGGGTGGACATACGACTGTTTCGTACTGTCATTTGGCTAGAACCATTTGTAGACGTTCTGAACGAAGATCGATCGAATTATCGGAAATTTCTCCGGTTCAACCTATTGTTATACAGTATTTAAACCGTCTTTCAGATTATCTTTTCGTGTTATCGCGTAAATTAACAGTCGATTTGAAGGTCATCGAAATTCTTTGGGAGCCAAATTTGGAAGATTGATAAATTTTATTACTTTCGCACAAAATTTTAACCCTTTTAATTATGTATTGGACTTTAGAATTAGCCTCTAAATTAGAAGACGCGCCATGGCCAGCGACAAAAGACGAGTTGATTGATTATGCCATTCGTTCGGGAGCTCCTTTAGAAGTGATTGAAAATTTGCAAGAACTTGAAGACGAGGGAGAAAGCTATGATAGTATTGAAGATATTTGGCCGGATTATCCTAGTAAGGACGATTTTTTCTTCAACGAAGACGAATATTAAAAATTAAGCTGTATTTTTGCAGCGCATTGGGGGATTAGCTCAGTTGGCTAGAGCGTTTGACTGGCAGTCAAAAGGTCGACGGTTCGATTCCGTTATTCTCCACCAGATTACACAAAGCTTTCAGGAAACTGAGAGCTTTTGTTCATTAAAAACGACAACATTATCAGTCGCATTTTTGCTCAAAACCTATTCTATTGGGTGATAATCTAATTTTCCGCCCCAAAGTCGCATTTGATTTAATGTCCAATCGATGCGTTTTTGCATGTATTGTCCAGGTTTATTGGCACTATATTTTAGTGGATTAGGAAGAACGCAAGCAATTGCAGCTGCTTGCCATTTGCTAATCTTCTGAGCCGATTTGTTAAAATATTTTTGAGATGCGGCTTCTGCACCATAAATTCCGGGTCCCATTTCTACGACATTCAGATACACCTCCATAATGCGTTCTTTGCTCCAGAATGTTTCTATCAAGAATGTAAAATAAACTTCCAAACCTTTTCTAATCCAATTCCTACCCGGCCACAAAAAAACATTTTTAGCAACTTGTTGGCTAATGGTGCTGGCGCCTCGTTTTCGCTTACTCTTCGTGTTATGTTTCATCGCTTTTTTAATGGCTCCAAAATCGAAACCACTATGCTTAATAAAGTTCTGATCTTCGGTACATACCACAGCCAATTGCAAATCTTTAGAAATATTTTCTAAAGGAACCCATGTCTTTTTAAATTCGATGTCCTTATTGTTACTGTTGTGTTGAAAAGAACGAATTAGCATAAGTGGAGTGTATGGAATTGGAATCCATCTGAATATAATTACAAAGAATACACTAATTGCAATAAACCAAATTGAAAATTTGAATAATATTCGTGCTAGTTTTGATAATATTTTTTTCATCATTCAACATAAAAACATAGCAAAGCTAATCTACTTTATCATACTTAATATTCAATTCGATGAGAATTTTTTAATATCGGAAACACTTATTTTTAGTTTCTTTTGATAAATGACTTACATTTGTGCGATGATGAGTCCCGAGAAGAAAGAAGCTAGATACAGGCGGATATATAATCAAATCTCAGCTTTGATGAAAGAGCCTAACGATTTAATAGCAAGAATGGCGACTTTGGTTGCTGTTTTACATCATAAATTCGATTATTATTTTTGGACAGGCTTCTATATTTATAAAGACGAGCAATTAATAGTTGGGCCATATCAAGGTCCATTGGCTTGCCAAATTTTAGCAAGAAACAAAGGGGTTTGTTGGGCGGCATTTAACCAAGCTAAACCAATTATTGTTAAAGATGTACATCAGTTTCCCGACCATATTGCCTGCGATAGCCGTTCGAACTCAGAACTTGTAGTTCCTTTAATTAATTCTAAATCTGAAATTATTGCAGTTTTAGATATCGATAGCCAGAGCTTTGCTGCATTCGATGAAATAGATGCTAAAATGCTTCAAGAAATCCTTAGTTTGATTTTTAAACTTTAAATCTGCCACAATTGATTCGATATTGTGTGATTCTTTTGTAGGTGCGGCTCACTTTATATATTTTTAATTTTTTTAACATAAATTGTACATTATGAAAAAACTAATTGCATTATTTCCGTTTCTTTTAATTCTATTCCAACTCTCCCAAGCCCAAAAAGAACCTGTTAATGATGTGTTGAATTACAGCGATACTCTTAAAAAGGGAATAGAATATTACGACAACGAAAAGTTTGAAAAAGCTTTAAAGTGTTATTTAGCCATTCCGGAGTCTGATACCTTATACCCAACAGTTGCTGCAGAAGTAATTTTAACCTACTATCAGCTCGAGAAATACCAAGAAGCTGTCGAATATGGAAAAGCAGCATTGAAAAAAGGGATTTTCTTTAATCAAGAGTTTTACATGAATATGGGCTCTTGCTACGATAATTTAGAGCAATATCAAAATGCTATCGATTTATATAAAGAAGCTATTAAGACATTTCCTTATAGTTATTACTTGTACTATAACATTGGCTTTTCTAGCACTAAACTTGAGAAGTATAATGAAGCTTTAGATGCATTCAAAATGGTAATTAAAATAAATCCTGTTTATGCAAAAGTTCATTATCAGATAGCCACTTTAGCCATCAACGAGGGACAAACTGCTTTGGCGGCAATGGCTTTAAATGCATACCTAACCATTTCTCCTAATAGCAATAGCTCTAATCATGTGTTGTCTTTGTTAAACGATTTGGTTACAACAAATTATAAGTCGGATATCAAACCTCAGGGTATCGATTTGATGAATGGCGAGGATTTTTCTGAAATCAATTTACTACTGGAAAATTATGTTGCATTAGATAAAAAATTTAAAGTTAAAACGAAGATTCAGTTACCTTTGATAAAACAATCTTATCTGTTATTTCAGGAGCTTTCTAAAATAAAACCCAACGATAAATTTTGGTATCAAACCTATGCGCCGACCTTTATCGACATTATTAAAGAAAACCAGTTCGAAGCTTATTCATATTACATAATGCAATCGAGCACAAGCGACAAACATCAAAAAATTATCAACTCAAATGTTTCAAAAGTAAAAGCCTTTATCTCTTGGGTGACCAACAAACTAGACGATAATCATCGTGTCTTTTTGTTACCTTTCGAAAAGTCAGAGTATAAAGATATTTCGGTTTACAGAGCTAATGGCGGTTTTGCTATAAGCTTTATAGGACATGTAAACGAAGAAGGGAAAGTGCAAGGTTATGCCGAAAGTTATTACCCCGATGGCAACTTATTAAGTACCATGAGTTATAACAAAGATGGCCTTTTCGAAGGTGAAAAGATTTCTTACTATCCTAACGGAAATTTAAAAGAAGTCGATTACTACAAAAATGGGGTTTTGCAAGATTCTTTAATTCAGTATTCAAGATACGGAAGACCAACTGTTTTTTATAGTGTAAAAGACGATGCGCTCGATGGCGAAGTCCGTTATTATCACAATTCAGGGTCTCCATCTACAATAATGTTTGTAAAAGATAAACAGCTACAAGGCGAAAGAAAAAAATATTTCGAGAGCGGACCTCTTTATTCCGTAATCAATTTTACCGATGGGAAAGCAGAAGGCCGATATGTTGAATATTATAATAATGGACAAATCTATGAAGTTGCAAATTATAAGTTAGATAAGTTAGAAGGAGTAGATACAGTCTATCATCGAAATGGTCAGATTAGAGCGATTCAAAATTATACAGATGGTGAGCGCAATGGCGAATATATTGAGTATTTCGACAATGGTGTGCTGAACGAAAAAGGCCAATATAAGGCAGGGATAATGATTGGAACATATTCGGTTTATAATATTGACGGAACGCTTTTCTCGCAAGCGGAATACGATGAAGAAGGCAAGAAAAATGGCGTATATAAAGAGTTTTACGATTCAGGCGAAGTGTATTATGAGCTCGATTATAAAAAAGGTGAAGTGGTTGCATATCGTTATTACGACAAGCAAGGCAAGATTATCCACGAAGATAAAAGACGTTTTGGAACATTTGCATTCGAAGGCTATCATAAAAATGGCATCAAATCGACCGAAGGTGAATTTGGAACCAAATATAATTAAGGTAAATGGTCATACTACGACAAAAATGGGCAACTAGAAACTGTTAAAAGCTTCAAAGATGGCGATGTCGACGGTGATGTTTATCATTATTACCCGAATGGAAATGTAAGTATGTACGAAGCTTTCAAAAATGATAAAGACTGGGGTTATTTTTATAGAAAGTCTCCGAATGGACAAATTACTAAAGAAGGTTATTACTACAATGCCATAGCAATAGGACCTCTTAAAGAGTACTTTTTAGATGGCACAATTAAAGAAACAACTTACTTTCTGAATGGCGAAATTCATGGTTACAACATAGAATATACCCCAAACGGACAAATTTATAAAAAGCAAAAATACGAAGAAGGAACCATTGCGGAACAGTATTTCTATAATGCCGATGGCGTATGTTCAGATTCTGTAATATTTAAAAATGGTAATGGTACAGTTGTTCGTCATTTTTCGGGGTCAGATCAAATCATGTATACATACGAATTGGTTAATAATTCAATTCATGGCACATATAAAGTGTACTATCCGAATGGAAAAGTTAGAGCAGAAGGCCAGTATTTTAGAGGAAGGAGAGAAGGTCTTTGGAAATGGTATTACATCAATGGTAAATTAGAAACAGAAGGCAACTATAATTATGGCGATAAAGATGGCGAGTGGAAAGATTATTTCGAAAATGGAAAGTTGCTTAAAAAGAATAATTATAAAAACGGAAGCTTAAATGGCAAGAGTATTACTTATGTAGACAACGGAAATGTAGAGTTCGATGCTGAATATAAATACGGCGAATTGGAAGGAGAAGCCAAGTATTACAATTATGCCGGTGAATATGATCATACTAGAATATACAAAGAAGGAACGCTAATAGAAATTCAGTTCAATTCAGCAGAAGGTATAAAATCAATCCCAATCGAAAAAGAAACAGCCGAAGTTAAGGTTTATTTTAAAAACGGACAGTTGGCAAGAAGCTTTACTTTGAGAAACGGATGGCTGGAAGGGGAGTACAAAAAGTATTATTCCAATGGCAATCTATATAGTGTCATGATTTTTGAAAACGACGAATACAATGGCGTATTGAAAGAATTTTACCCCGATGGCACACTTATGAATGAATTTAACTATTCACAAGGCAAGTTAGATGGTCAACAATCGGAGTTTTATTCCAATGGAAAGCTCAAAAAATCGTACGAAGCCAAACAAGGATTCTTTTGTGGCACATACAAGGTATTCGATAATAAAGGCATGCTAATTCACGAATACGAGTATTTTTATGGCGATATGGTTAAAATAATCAAGTAAATCATTCATTGAACCTGTTGATATAATAGATTCAAAAAAAAAGAATGATTTGACTTACTTTAGTTATTAAAATTATAAAATGATGAAGATCGTAGGGTTTGTTTTTAGTTTTTTTATAGCAGAATTGATTTTTGCTCAGACCGATCCTGTTTTAATGGCTTTAAAAGATACCTTTAAAGGAGAGTCAAAAATTGTATTGTTAGATGAAGTTGTTTATAAAATCGATATTAAGAATGGTGAACTATTAGTTGTTAAAAATGAAATTAATCGTTCTTTTTATACCGATAATCGTGCTCAAGCCTATGCTGAAGATCAGATTACAACCTCAGACTTTAAGTCCTTGGAATCGATAGAGGTTTACAGCGAAATCCCGGACGGTAAAAAATATAAAAAAATAAAAACAAACGAGATTACAGAGAAACGGTTAATCGATGAGGATATTTTTTACGACGATGTTAAAACGCATGTCTTTGTTTATCCTCAATTAAGAGAAAATGCAATAAGTAATTTAAAATGCGAATACATCGAAAAAGAACCGAGATTAATTTCAGGGCAGTTTTTTCAGCATTTTTATCCTTACGCAAAGGTTCGATTAGTCATTGATGCTGATGAAAACGTAAATATTGGTTTTGCAAAATTCAATACCGATGCTGTGCAAATAGATAGTAGTTTTCAGCACAAAAAGGGGAGAAACTTAATCACTTTTGAAGCCGAAAACATAAAAGGGATACGTTACGAAGACAATATGCCTCCCATACGTTATGTTGTGCCACATATTGTCCCCTATATCAAGTCGTACACCTGCGAAGGAGAAAAGAAACCAGTCTTACAATCCATCGAAGATTTGTACCGCTGGAATCATTCATTATTGAATACAAGTTGCTCTCCGGATAGTGCCCTAATAGCTATGTCAAAAGAACTCACAGCTCCGTTCGAAAACGAAGAAGATAAAGTAAAAGCTATTTTTAAGTGGGTGCAAAAAAACATTCATTATGTTGCCATCGAAGTAGGCTTAGGAGGCTTTGTCCCCGAATGCGCTGGTCTTGTTTATAAAAATAAATATGGCGACTGTAAAGGCATGGCTAATATTTTACATAATATGCTAGATGCCGTGGGAATACAGTCTCATTTAACCTTAATTGGAACCGGAGATTTGCCTTACACTTACGATGAAATTCCATCTCCTTTAGTCGATAATCATATGATTTTAACCTATATCGATCCAAAAGGAGATTATATATTTCTCGATGCAACAAATCACTTAGTACCTTTTGGGGTTCCCTCGTCTTTTACGCAAGGTAAAGAAGCTTTGATTTTTTTCGACGATCATTACGAAATTAAAAAAGTACCAATTATTAAAGCAGAGCTTAACCAACAGCAAGATTCTATTAAAATGGAAATTGCAGGCAATAATTTGGTTGGTAAAGGTAAAATCGATTTTAAAGGGTATTACTACGAGATCGTTAAAAATAGAACAGAGAGCTTAGCCGACGAAACTAAACGAATCAAGTTTATTAATGGTTATGTCGAACGCGGAAATAACAAGTTCGTTGTTAAAAAAGCAAGCGAAAAAGTAGACGACGAGCAACATGTTTTAACATATTTGTACGACTTTGAGATAGGCAGTTATGTTCAACTGGCTGCTGAAAATATATACGTAAATATGAATATTTTTAAAAGCATATTACACGATAAAATCAAAGCAGATCATCCGTATTTAATGCGATTCGGTATGGAAAATTCTTATCGATATGTCTTCGAATTAAAAATTCCTGAAGGTTATGTGGTAGATTACCTTCCGCAAAACGAACATTATAAAAATGAATATTATCAGTTAGACATCGAATACGAAAAGAAAGATAATGCGATTATATATCATTTGTATGCTTCTTATAGCACTTTACAACTCGATAAGGATCAGTTTTACTTAATAAACGATTTCTTAGATGTAGTTAAGAAGAACTATAGAGAAGTAGTATCATTAAAGAAAAAATAATAAAAATTAATATCATGAAAGGGAAACTTTTAGCTTTATTGTTAGCCATAACAGCAGCCACAATGGCTCAATTAAAATCCGATGCTTATCAATGGGAAGAAACTCCAATTTACGATAGCTTATCTGCCGATACTTCGATGCATGCTGTGTATCACATTAAAAAATATTTTAAAGAATTTGTATACGAGGAACAAGATTTGGTAGAATATTATTTAGTTCACAGAAAGGTAAAATTACTTACAAAGAGTGCTTTAGAAGGTTTTAAGGTGGTGTATATACCAAAAAGCGAATACACTAAAATTGTAAGAGAACAAGCGAGAGTAATTAAACCCGATGGAAAGTTAGTGCGTTTAAACGAAGATAATATAAAGGAAGGCATCGACGAAGAAAGTGGAAGTTTATATCGCTATTTTGCTTTCGAAGACCTTGCTGTTGGCGACGAAATAGAATATCTATATTCGATTAGACAATCGCCTTACCATTATGGAATTTATTATCAAGTACAATCGAGATACCCAACATATAACTTTGAATTCGAGTTGTTAACGCCACCCAATTTGGCATATAAGTTTAAGTTGTACAATGGTTTAGCAGAAGTCGAACTCGATACCAACTATAAAGATACCAATCGTTGGTTTTTACATATAGATACTGTTACGGCATTGAAAGAAGAGCGTTTATCGAATTACGAAAACGATTTACAAGCTTTTCATTTTAAATTGGATAAAAATATTGCAACTGGTTACAACGACATTACCGCATTTGGGCCATGGGCAAAAAATGTTTACAATGCAGTTTACAAGCTCGATAAAAAACAATTGGCTCAAATAAAAAAGTTAATTAAAGCTATTAAACCTGACGAAACAAGCGAAGGAACTAAGGTTAGAACTGTTGAAGACTATATCAAAAAAGAATTTATTTATTACGATTCTGATGCTCCGGTTTTATCCGACATCAATTCAATTATTGCAAACAAAGCTTTTAATAACGATGGTTCTGTGTTTTTGTATGCTAATATTTTCAAGCAACTTGGTATTCCGCACGAAATTATTGCAACTACAGACAGATGGGATTTGCGTTTCGATCCGGAATTTGAATCGTACAGATATTTAAAAGACTTTTTGTTTTATTTTCCGAATATCGAAAAAATAATGTCTGGTACAAGTATTTCCTCACGATTAGGTTTTCCTCCCGAAGAGTACACCAATAACTATGGTTTATTTATTAAAGAAGTAAAATTAGGCGAATTCGAAGCAGGCATTGGAAAAGTTAAATTTATCGATGCTGTTCCGATGGATAAAACCTTGAATAAAATTGTGGTTAATACCAAATTTAACGAAGATGTTGCCGAGGTAACGCTCACTACCGAACATACTTATACAGGTTACGATGCCGTTTATTATCAGCCAATATTTAACTTAATAAAAGAGCCAAAAGATTTAGATGAATTTCAGAAGTCGATTGTAAATATTTTCAATATTGATGGCGATCCCGAAAGCTTCGAAATAATAAACGACAAAGCAGAAGACTTCGATCATAAGCCATTGATTGTTAAATCAACTTATAAAACAGATCAATTAACAGAAAAGGCAGGCGCAACCTATTTATATAAAATCGGCCGTTTAATTGGGCCTCAAATGGAATTGTACGATACCCTCGAAAAACGAAAAGAGCCTTTCGAGTTCCAATACAACCGTATGTACGATAGGACTTTAACTGTTGAGATCCCTGATGGCTACGAGGTGAGTAACTTAAACGATTTAATTTTCAATGCCAGTTACACCAACGAAAAATCGGATACTGTTTTTGCATTTGTTTCGAATTATAAAATCGAAAATCAAATATTAACAGTTAGTATTAGAGAATGGTACAATGGGTTAAATTGGCCAAAAGAACTTTGGGATAATTATAGAGAAGTTGTAAATGCGGCAGCCAATTTTAACAAAGTTAATCTAGTCTTAGTTCCGAAAGAAGATTAAAACTCAAATTCGTATATTAAAATTTATTTTCCCTTGAAGTCCTTGCAATTAGGTCTAAAATAAGTTTTATCAGATTAATAAAAAATGTCATCTTGTTTTCAAGTTGACATTTTTTTATTTTCGCATAATGACAAGCACTTTTATTTTAGCACAGCATCGACATATTTCTTCACTTTTACAAATGATGGAAGCATTTTATTCTATCGATGGGTATGCCTTCGATAATCAACTTACAAAAAATAACCTTCGTCTTCTCGTCGATGATTCTAATTTAGGCAAAGCCTTTTTAGTTCAGGCCAATCAATCCATTGTAGGATATTTCTTAATTACTTATGGTTTTAGTTTCGAATATGGAGGGCGTACGGCTTTGGTCGACGAAATATATATTAAAGAAGAATTTAGGCACCAAGGTTTAGGAAAACAAATAATGGAATATATCGAAACACAAACTAAAAAAGAACAAATTAAACTTTTGCAACTAGAAGTAGAACCAAGAAACACAAACGCAGAAATGCTTTACTTAAACTATGGCTTTACCCAGAATAAGCGTAAAATACTAACCAAGCATTTAACTTAAATCCTTTTAATGGAAAGAATAATCTTTATTCTATTTCTTCTAACTTTTTCTTTCTTACCAATGCCAAAATAGCAACTACAGCAATTATTGCTAATGTGTAATATACAAAACTTGGAATTGGCACAGGGTCACCTTTTGCATAAGAATGAAGTCCAGATAAATAGTAATTCACCCCAAAATAAGTCATAATGACGGTGCTTATCGATAGGAGCGAAGCTAGGTTAAATGTGTAAATGCCTTTTAATTTTGGTACGAATCGCATATGCAATACAAAAGCATAAACCAACATAGTTATTAATGCCCAAGTTTCTTTGGCATCCCAACCCCAATACCTACCCCAACTCTCGTTAGCCCAAACACCGCCTAAAAATGTTCCGATTGAAAGTAAGAATAAGCCTGCAATTAGCGTCATTTCATTAATGTAAGTTAACTGAGTTATTTTTAAATCGATTTTGGTTTTATTTCTAGCCGACTGGAGTAGCATTAACAAAAGATTGATAAAGCCTAACAGAGCACCTAACGACAAAAATCCGTAGCTGGCTGTAATAACAGCAACGTGAATCGTTAACCAATACGATTGCAAAACAGGAACTAAATTAGTTATTTCCGGATCTATCCAACTAAGGTGTGCAACAAGTAAAATCATTCCGGAAAGAACAGTAGTAGCTGCCAATGCAATTTTAGAGCGTTTGGCAAAAATTAATCCGGCCAATTGAGTTGCCCACGAAATATAGATCATGCTTTCGTAACCATTACTCCAAGGGGCATGACCAGATATGTACCAACGAAGAATTAAACCAAAAGTATGAAAACCGAAAGCAACTATAATAACGCCAACAAACGACCAAATTAAATATTTTAGTTTGAGTCTTTCGAATAAAAGTTTGATAAACAACAAGATGAGAAAGATCAATCCTACAATGAAATAAAACTCGAACAAATGCCTGAAAATGGCCGATTCATTGTAAAAAATCTCAGCATCTCTTTTAGTATCGGAAATAACGATTTCGGAGCCGGCTTTCTTTTGGTAAAGATCAATGTATTTCAAACTGGAATCGGCTTTCGACCAATCGCCGGTTTTCAAAGCTTCGTCTAAATCTTGCAAATACAACCTAAACACATTACTTACAAAAAGAGAGTCCTCATTACCAAATGCATTTAAAGCACCTTTAACATTATACCATTTTCGGTTAGGATCATTAATTTTTGGGAAAATAGTCAACATATCGCCATTTAAAACCATGTAGAGAATGTTTACTTTTTCATCTAATTTGATGATGGCTTTGTCGAACTGATCTTGACGCGATGGCGCCTTGTTATATGCTGTGTTTACTTCTTTACTGATGATGTATTGATTGTTTTGGTCGAATAAATCCGATAAAGCAATATGTTGGTTTTTTACCTTGAGTAATTTAATTAAATCGGGATTTTTTATTTTGATGATGGGCTCTTGGCTCCATAGCTGAGGGTTGAGAATCATCCCAAGTATTACTTGATCGGCATTCATCTCGTTATATGTGCTGATGCGCGACACTTTTCTTAACAGTTCGTTAGATAGTGTATTAATCGGTTTGATTCGCCCACCGTGGTCTTGCACAAGCAATTTACCAAACGCTTTTGCGTGATTTGCATCAATGTTTTGTACAGGCGATTGAGCGTAAGCACTGTTTAATATCAAACTAAAAATTAACAGGCTTAAGGTCGATGTTGATAACTTTTTAGCTTGCCGATTTAAGAAAGCAAAACGACTGTTTTTACTAAAAATATTTAGAAACATACCTAAACTCATTAAAAAGTAACCCAAATATGTAATTAATGTGCCCCAGTAATCTTGATTGACCGATAAAATTGTTCCTTGCTCATCGGCATCGTAAGACGATTGATAAAATCGTATGCCATCGTATTCTAAAACATTATTCATAAAAATATGTTCTTCGCTATTTCGTTGGTTTCTTGGGTCGTTTAATGTTAAAAAACTTTCGTAAGATGAGGGGCTCATCGAACCAGGGTATCGATCTAAATTAAAATTGGTTAAGCTTAAACTGAAAGGCAATTGTAAAGGAAGCGAACCATAAGATATTTCTATGTTTTTTCCATCGAGTTCAATTCTTGTAGGAGTGCCAATATTGGTCTCTTTACCGAATACAACTAGTGCTTGATTTTCTTTTCCATCGCTTAATTTCAACTTAATTGCATCGATGGGGTATTGAGACTTATTTTTACTCGATAAAATTTCTCGAACAGCTTTTGGGTAGATATTACTAACGACCATCCTTGATAAACCCCAATCGTAAAGCTTTCGAGGCTCAAGTTTAGCAACTGAATACGCTTCAATAGTTTGAGTAATGGTGTCTGTCATATTTCTTAAAATATAAGCCCGATCGCTTGTAACTACATACCCACTATCAGTTTTTATAAACTGTACGCTTTGGTTGGCAATGGTACCATCGTTAAATCCAAATGCTTTGTCTTTAGCAAAGTGCGTTTCTCCAAGCAATAAATCGAAATCGTCTCGTTCAGTTCCATCGGTATAGGTGACTTCTATTATAGGACTACCGGTTTCGTTTTCAACTATGCGCTGAGCCGCATTTGGAATAAACTGTTCTACTTCTATATTGAATTTCTGGGTTTTGAAAAAAATATCTTTTGAAAGCTTTGCACCCGAGAGCTCACTAAAGTTTACAGGAATTTGATGACTGTATTTTTCTTTGTTGTCATCTATATTCACAAATAAGTAGGTTGGGTAACCAACAATAGTATTGCTGGTTTCTCCTTCTCGGATGTGCATTACACCTTCATACGAAAAAAAACGAGTGACACCTGCTCCGATAATAATGATTACAAAGCCGGTGTGAAAAGTAAAAGTAGTCAATTTCTTTATTTGATAAATCTTGTACTTTACAAATACGGTGAGCATATTAATTACCATCAAGAAATTCAGGATGTTAAACCAAGTTGAGCGATAAATGAACCAATTGGCAGATGGAGTGCCGTAATCGTTTTCGATAAATGTGGCTAAAGCTGTTGCAAGAGCATATGTAGCTATGAAAAAAATGCCGGTTTTTACAGAACTGAAAATGGAATATATAAAGTTCATGATGTCGAATTTATAATTTAGAACAAATCTAAAGAATAATTTTAAGGTATCTATATCAATTAAAGCTGTTATTGCAACATTTTTTTAATGATTTTAATCAGAAAACGTAATATTAATCTTTTTGAGAAATGCGCAAATTGAGTTGATTTATTTTCAGTTAGATGTTTTACTTTTGTAAGCTGTAATTTAAATTAAATAAAATAAAGAACAATTGCTTATGAAGTTTTTTGTCGATACAGCCAACTTAGATCAAATCAGAGAGGCGCAAAATTTAGGTGTTTTAGATGGCGTTACAACCAATCCTTCGCTAATGGCCAAAGAAGGGATTAAAGGTAAAGAAGCTATTTTAAAACACTACGTTGATATTTGTAATATTGTAGATGGAGATGTTAGTGCAGAAGTCCTTTCTACCGAGTACGAAGGTATGATAAAAGAAGGTTTAGAACTAGCCGCTTTACATCCTCAAATTGTTGTTAAAGTGCCTGCAACTAAAGATGGTATAAAAGCAATTAAATATCTTACAGAAAAAAACATTAAAACCAACTGTACTTTAGTTTTTTCTGCCGGGCAAGCTCTTTTAGCAGCTAAAGCAGGGGCAACATATGTGTCGCCTTTCGTCGGACGATTAGACGATAACGCCACCGACGGTATTGCACTTATCGAACAAATTGTAGATATGTTTAACTATTACGATTTCGAAACTCAGGTTTTAGCAGCATCCATTAGACACACAATGCACATCATACAATGTGTAGAAGCCGGAGCTGATGTAGCGACTTGCCCTTTAAGCGCAATAGAGGGTTTGTTACGCCATCCGCTTACCGACATAGGCTTAGCACAATTTGTTAAAGATTCGCAAAAAATGAATTAATATTTCAAGATGTCTAAAATCATTTAGAGAATTTAACTGTATTTCCAAAATGCTTTTTAGACATCTTAATATCTTTTAATTATGATCGTAAAAGTTTATCCTGAAAACCCAAATCCGAAAGCTATTGCAGAAATCGTAGATGTAATCTCCGACGGAGGTGTTGTGGTATACCCTACCGATACCGTTTATAGTTTTGGGTGTAGTATCTATAAACCTAAAGCGATAGAGCGCATCGCTCAAATTAAAGGGTTAAATGCGAAAAAGCACCGTTTTTCATTTATCTTCGAAAACATATCGAACATCACTCAGTTCACAAAGTCTGTCGATAATAAGGTGTTTAAAATTTTAAAAAAGAATTTACCGGGTCCATTTACTTTTGTTTTAGAAGCCAATACTGAAATGCCAAAGCATATTCGTATGGGAAGTTCTACTATAGGAGTGAGAATACCAGAAAATAATATCCCGCTCGAAATAGTAAAATTGCTCGGAGAGCCTATCATTTCCACATCGGTATACGACGAAGATGAGTTGATTGAATATACAACAGATCCCGAGTTAATTGCAGAGAAATACCAGAATGTTGTCGATTTAGTTGTTGATGGTGGTTTTGGAAATGTGTTTGCGTCGACAATTGTCGATTGTACAAATAGCGACGAACCTGTAATATTACGAAAAGGTTTAGGAGAATTACAACTTTAGGATGCTCAATTATTTTATTCGAAAAATAGCGTATTCAGTATTTGTTTTTCTAGGCGTTGTAACCGCCATTTTTTTTCTTTTTAATGTATTGCCAGGAGATTCCTCTCGGATGCTAATGGGACAACGCTCAGACATATCCTCATTAGAAGCAATTCGTGCAGATTTAGGATTAAATCAACCCTTATATGTTAGATACATTAAATATTTAGATGATTTATCTCCAATATCGGGATATAGTAAAAATTCTGATAGTTTTTTTTATTTCGACACCACAAAATACAAAAGCACGATTAAACTGCTAGAAACAAAAACGAACATCTTGGTTATAAAACCACCTTATTTACAACGTTCATTTCAATCAAAAAAAGATGTCTCAGAAATTTTAAAAGAAACTTTTGGCAACACATTTATTCTTGCATTAGCAGCTATTGTTTTAGCATCTGTTATTGGTATCGTACTTGGAGTATTGGCTGCAATTTTTAAATCTTCTGTTTACGATAAATCCATCATAGTTTTTACCTCATTTGGAATGTCTCTTCCGTCGTTTTTTGCAGCGATTTTAATGGCATGGCTATTAGCATTTAAATGGGGCGAATACACACATTTAAATATAACAGGTAATTTTTTAGTTCTGGATGATTATGGAGTGCAAGTCGAAAGACAATGGCGTAATATAATACTTCCGGCTATCACGCTTGGAATCAGGCCTTTGTCGGTGGTTTTGCAGTTAGCAAGAAATTCAATGCTGGAGGTGCTGAGCCAAGACTACATAAGAACAGCCAGAGCGAAAGGTTTAAATAATCGAACCATTATATACAAGCATGCATTGAAAAATGCTATGAATCCTGTTATTACTTCTATTTCAGGTTGGTTGGCAAGTATGATGGCTGGAGTCGTGTTTGTAGAGTTCATTTTTGGATGGAAAGGCCTCGGTTACGTTATTGTAGAAGGGGTAAATAACTATGATATTCCTGTCGTAATGGGTGTAGTACTTTTAATTTCAATTATCTTTGTAATTATCACATTATTAGTCGATTTAATATATGTGAAATTAGATCCACGAGTAAAGTATTAGGTGAATAATGCCATTTTGTACGCAGAATCTAATATTTTGAATGTTAAAATATCGTTTATTTTCTTATCTTTGAGTTGACCAACCAACCAAATGTTTACTGTATGTTAAAGATAAAGGATATATCATTTTTAACGATAATTATAAGTTTTGTTGTATTTAACTCATGCACACAGACTTGTAATTGCACTGATCTAAGATCTGAAGATGGCATTTACTTCAGAAAAGATTCGCACGATCCATATAACGGAAGTTGTGAGTCTGATATTTATGGCGTAAAAAAAGTACAAAAATTTAAAGATGGCTTGCTAAGCGGTGAATTTAAATCTGTCGATGAGCAAGGCAATTTGCTTTCAATTTCTACATATAGAAAAGGTTTAAGAAATGGATGGAGCATTTCTTTTTATTCGAATGGGAATAAAGAAAAAGAAGATAAATATCTCGACGATAATAAAAATGGTATAAGCCGTAGTTGGTACGAAAACGGGGAAATTAAATCTGAAGGAAAGTTTGTCGAGGGTAAAAAACATGGCATTCATACCGAGTTTTATAAAGGGGAGAAGAAAAAACGTGAATCCAGTTTTTTCAAAGGCGCAAAACACGGTGAATGGATTGTTTGGTTTGAGTCTGGAAAAGTAAAAACAAAAGGTCAGTACGAAAATGGAAGCAAAAACGGTAAATGGCTGACTTGGTACGAGAATGGCGGTTTAAAATCTGAAGAAAATTACAACAAAGGAGTTCCTAATGGGGAGTGGACAGCTTGGTTCGACAACGGCAAAGTTCAGTCAAAAGGAACTTATCAGGACGGAAATAAAGAAGGGAATTGGACATGTTGGTACGAGTCTGGTCAAGTTAAGGAACGAATGAGTTATCTTAAGAGCATGTTAAATGGAGCGTACAATATGTGGTACGAAAACGGAAATCTTAAAGAAGCCGGACAATATGAAGCAAACGCCAAATGTGGCCGTTGTTCAACTTATTACAAAGATGGTCAGAAAGAGTCGGTTGGAAATTATGTTAATGGTGTTTTCCAAGGTAATGTAACAATTTGGCTACCTTCAGGTGTGAAAGAAATTCATTCTTTTGAAAACGGAGAGCATGTAAAAGCGAAAAAAGAAGAACCAATTTTTTAATTAGAAACTTCCAATATTTAACATTACTAGAGTGCAATGTTCAACAACTTCTATTTCGTTGTTGATGGCGATATTTTTAAAATAATCGTTTTCAGTTCCCGGATTCATTATAATCCGTTTTGGTTTAAGCGATAGAATGTAGTCGTAATAACTTGTTTGTCTCTCTGGGTTTATATAAAGTGTCACAGTATCTACAGCATCATAATTTAATAAACTTGTTTCAATTTTAACATCTCTAATTTGCCCGGGTTTACTTCCTATAGCAACAACTTCGTGTCCATAATCTAATAACATGCAAACGGCTTTATATGCGTACTTGTGCTGCTTTGTACTTGCGCCTATAACGAGTGTTTTTTTCATGATATTTTACTTTTTAGTGAATAAAAATAAAACTTTCAATTTAGTTTTGAAAAGATTCTATTTTAAAAAAGTAAGTACGCCGAATAAACTTTATTGTTTCTCAATTAAAACAACAGCCTGTGTAGAAACGCCTTCTTCGCGGCCTTCGAAGCCTAATTTTTCGGTGGTTGTTGCTTTAATAGAAATTAAATCTAATTCAACGCCTAAGGTTAATGCAATTTTATTGCACATTTCATCTATAAAAGGTTTCAATTTTGGTGTTTGCATAGCAATAGTAGCATCGATATTACCAAGTTTATAACCTTTGTTTATTACCAATTGATAGGTTTTTTTTAAAAGTATTAAACTATCAATATTTTTGTTCGTTGGGTCATTATCCGGAAAATGATAACCGATATCTTTTAGATTGGCAGCGCCCAGTAGCGCGTCGCAAATTGCATGCAATAAAACATCGCCATCGGAATGTGCCACTGTGCCCTTATAATGCTCAATGTTTACTCCACCAAGAATTAAGGATTCGCCCTCTTTTAGTGCATGAACATCGTAGCCTATGCCTACTCGAAACATGAATTATTTTGATTTGTTTGTATCAACAAAGTTGAAAGAAATGCTAAATCTCAAAGTATTTGCCAAAGGACTTGTTTTTCCGTTTACAGGAATTAAGTATGCAAAATCGAACCCAAATACATTGTATTTAAGCCCCAAACCCATAGAGAAATATTTACGATTGCCTTTCATTGTAGATTCGTGAAAATATCCTCCTCTTAGTGCAAATTGCTTAGCATACCAATATTCTAGTCCTACACTCCACATTATTTCTTTGAGCTCTTCAGACACTACATTTCTAGAACCATCAGCTTTTTCTATTCCCGGAGCATCGTAAAATGATTGAAACATTCCAGTACCAACCGATACATCTGAAGATTTCCCTGCTTTTATGTATTCGCCTCCAACTAAAACAGTATCACCATTTTCGTCAACTTCTCCGGCAGCATAGTAAATAGGAGGGGTTGGAACAAGTAATTTGCTAAACTCAACAGATGTCATAATACTATTATAATCATCTAAATCGATAGTAAAAGCACCTCCTAAACGCATGGTAGTTGGTAAAAAGCTTTTTTCTGCGCCTTCTGAATAGGACATTGTATTTCCGATATCTTTTATAGACAATCCTAAAGCATAATTAGCATCGTAACCCGACACTTCTATGTCGTTATTGTAGTAAAAACCTACATCTGCAACAAATGAATTCCCTGCTGTTACTTCGGTAGAACTATTACTGTATCCTCCTGTTAAGTTGGAATATGCATAGCCTAAACTAATACCCATCGATAATTGATCGGTTAGCAGTCGGCTGTAACCCATTTTAATATTAAATTCGTTAGGAGTGTAATCTTTTACAAATTCGCCGAAATCGTCTAAAAATTGAATATTTCCTAACGAAAAATAAGTTAATGATCCGGAAATTGTTTGCATTTCATTTAATTTGCTGAACCCTGCAACGTTCAATAGATTGATATCATGAATGCCTAGGTTTGTTAACCATGGAGTATATGAAATAGATAAACCATAGTTTTGCTCAGAAAATAAATATTTAGCAACGTTGTATTGAATCGAACTATTATCAGGTGTAGTAGCAACACCGACATCGCCCATCCCTCCGGCTCTTGATTCGGGAGTTATTGTTAAAAATGGTACTGCTGTTCGAATTGGGTTAGAGGTTTCTGTATCTTGACCTACTATGGTAGCTTTTTGTCCAAACGATATCAGACTTATTGTTATTAAAGATAAGGATAATGCAATTCTATTCATCATATTAATATTTTGTCGAAGCTTAATTCTTAATTACTTAGAAAGTTAAAAATGTAATAGCTTGACTTTTTTATAAATTTTAAATTATACAAATATACAAAGCGAAATCTAGAAACGAACAAACTTAAACGTTTCTGTGATTTATTTTTTTGTTAACGTAAAAATAATTCAATTATTATTTTAAGATGACTAATTTTTGATATTTAGAAATGAGCTGGCCATCTTCGGTTTTTACTTGAACTTTATAAATGTAAACACCTCGTCCAATATTATCGTTAAAATCGTCTTTACCATCCCAATGTATAGCTTCACTTCTAAAGCCTTCTGTGAGAAATGTGCTTTCTAATGTTTTTACGAGCTTCCCACTTACTGTGAATATTTGAATTATAACATCAATGGTTTTGTTAGGTTGGTTATGGTCGAAGTAAAAATCGGTGCTTGTTGTAAATGGATTTGGATAATTGAAAATATTTTCGATAGAAAGTTCCAATGAATTAGCTACATAAAACTCAATAGTTTGTTCGGACGAATTGTTGAAAACATCCCATGCTTTAAAGTATATGCTATGTTTCCCTTCCGATAGGTCTGAATATGGATATTTTACAGTTCCGGATTGATAGCTATCTAAATCTGCTTCGTAATATGTATTCAGGATATTAGTGTTTTTATCTTGTTGATCTAAGACCGCTGTTAAGTCGTGGCCTATGCCATTGCCAACAGTATTGATACCGTTTTCATCGTATAAGTTGGCTATAAAAATTGGGTTTTCGTTACTGGTTCCTCCGAAAATAAAATTCTCATCATTAATAAACATTTCTATTTCAGGTCCTTTGTTATCTTTAATGCTTGTATCGGCTTCCCCGGAAATACCGATGTTGCTATTGTAGCCCCAACCATCTTTCGATAGATTATCAGAGTAATAGCTGATTCTACCTAGGCCGTTTTTATAACTAATGTCTTTTGGCACTACAAATGAATATTTAAATAGGCCGTTAGTTACACTGGCTTTTCCTCTGTATATAATGTTTTTTTGTTCTTTAAAAGGAACAGCTTGGCTACATTCTAGCTGACAAAGCGTAAGTGTAGTATCTGGTTTATCAAAAATAGTTGGGTAAACTGTTCCGTTGAAGTTACTTAATATTTGACCATCAAGATCGGTTACTTTACCTTCGATTTCTACTTTTTGTAAAGGTCTTAAATTAAAGGTGTCATTCAAATTATAAGAGATTCCGGCAATTTTTGTTGTAGAAACATTTTGTTTAGGAATTGCTAAGGATAAGGCTGGATCCCCAATTAATGTGAAAATTCTCATGTTCGAACTTGAGCTACTAACGGCATTTTTAGCTCGTCGAATTAAATCGCCCATTCTAAAGTCTTGATCGTCGAACAAATGCTGGTAAAAAGCGGTATTTATTACTTTGTTAGGTGCAGCATAAGCAATGCGGGTTGTAGTGAACATCGCTATACCTCCTCCGTTTGGGTTTAAAAAGACATACTCTCCTGCAGAGGTTCTTTTTTCGTCGTCGTATCGTGTAAATTCACAGGTAGCTGTAATAAATGTGGCTAAGTTGTCGAAATTGTTCCACGATAAAATATCTTGATTGGTAATGAGTTGTTCGTGAGCTAGTCCCAGTTCCCCACCGTGACCAGTGTAGTTCATAATTAGAGAGCCATTTTCTACAGCAGTGTTAAATGCATGTGTGGCATCCGGAACAAGGTCGCCACCTGAAGATTCTTCTAAAGGAAAAGCATCAATGTAAACTTTGTTGATATTGAACTTTGGGTAATTTGCTTCTACGTATGATGCTATGTCATCGGCGTCGTTAATGTGTAAGTTTCCATCGCCATTATCTGCCGCAAAAGTAATTTTTGTTCGCCAAGGCCCATAACTACTTTGGCTCGACCTATAATTAAGAATCTTTTTTACAGCATTGTCGGCTTCTTCTTTTGTGTCAATAACAAGACGCCCAATGCCAATATCTAAATAACCGGTTAAACTGAATTCAGAATCATCTAACAAACCAAAATAATCATCGCTTAAGTAGGTGCTGCTTACATTTATTGAAGCATCGGATTGGTAAGTTAATAATAAATTACTTTCTTCTGTAGATCGTCTTTTATTATCGTACGAACCATCACCAAACAGCATTAAATATTTTAATGTGTTGGAATGAGAACGATTAAAATATAAATAACGCATAAAGTTTTTTATAGCGGTAACATCTGGTGTTCCGGATGAAAATTCGTTGTAAACTTGTTCCTTGGTAACGGCCACTGTATTTAATCCTGAAACGGATTGATGATATTGTGCAATTTGATTGGCTTGTGTAATAAAGTTTTTTGGTGAAACAATTACATATTCAATATTCTCCAGTGCATGCAAGTTTTGATTTTTCATCGGCCTGATGTTAGAAGATATAGAAACCGCATCGGTAACATTAAAAACTGCATAGGATCTGTGTTTGTCTGTATAGTCTTTAAATTGTACTTGGTAGTTGGTAAAAGTGTAGGGTAAGCTCTCTATTTGATTTATATTGGTTACATCCCAAATTAATGTTTGATTATTAACATTCGATAATAGATATTCGTGAACATTGCTTAATTGGTAAACATTAGTAAACAACAAAGCGTTATTTTCTTTGACTAGCTTTTTAACAAGACTTACCCCAATATAGTCAAGCCAAGCAGTGGCTGAATTATAATGGTCGTAGCTTACAGTGATGTTTATATTCCCGTTGCTAATCGCAAACTCGTCAAATTCGCTGGCTTGGCGCATGAAATAAGAAGTATATTCACTTAAAGTAACACTCGGTATTTTAACAGATTGAATTTGACCACCATTATAATAAACATTTAGGTAAGAGTTTGTGCCGCATCGTCCTGCACAAAATGTGTGAATACGTGCTAACGAATCTAAAACGATATTATTAAAATTAAATTGGAATGAATAACTAGGGTGTATAGTGTTAAATTCTTCACCTAGCCATAGTTTTCCGCTTTTTAACAAGTTAACTTCATTGTTTTCGTATAATTGATGATCTAGAAAAACAGAGATTGGAGTACTGCTCTCAGAAATATTCGTTTTTGTTGCTATTTGGGATGCCGAAATGTTATCTGTTCTGATAAAATAACTAATGGTATCGGTATAATAATGAGTTCTGTGCCAAAAGTCTTTATAAGTATCGCTATATGGAATGGAGACCGGTCCTTCAGCATAAAATACAAAGTAATCGCCTTCATTAAATATGCCATCAGAACCTAGTTCGTAATGAATAGGAATTTCAACAAGATCATCGTTATAACTTTCAATATTACTTTCTGGAAGTATTTTTCCTCCATTGCCATATAATCTTGGAAAATTAATGTTTTGAGCACCTGCTTGAACTAATTCTTGGTATGTTATTTTATAAATATTAGTTGATGTAATTCCAAATTTAAACCATTCTCCTTCAGATAATTTTGAAGCACTAATAACTTCTTTTATTTGCCTTGTTTGTTTTGTCTGGTTTTCATGTACCATTGAAATATCGAATTGAGTGAGCTTTTCTAATTGTTGATTCGAAGGATTTCGTCTAAAAGGATATATTTTAATGTTAGCAACCAATAATTGTCCGTTCCGAAAAGTGTTAGATTCTATTTGTTTGGCAGTTTGATCAAATGAAATTAAAGATTCTTCATTAATATCGATCGGTTGGTATACAGCATTGAGCATTTGAAGTTTAACGTAATCTCGACTAACCGTTTCTTGATATTCAAAATAAGGACTAAAATCTTCTCCAAAAGAAGCATTATCAAAGCTTAATACTTTTAAATGTTCTTCTAATTCAGTGAATTTCCAATTGAGCTGAAAATGTTTTAGAACATCTTGAGCCGATAACTGACTAAATAAAGCAAAGAAAATTATTATGATTTTAGTTAAAAAAGGGAGCCTTTTTTTAGCCATTTCAAGCTTGTTAAATTCCATATTGTATTTACTGTTAATATTCCCAAAAGTAGGAACAAATTAAGAAAAGCGAAATAATTTCTTTCTAAAACGATTTTTTTATACTATTATTGTAGATGCAATTTTTAAATAAATTTTATAATATTGTAACACGGAAGATAATATAAACGCAATATGACTACGCGACTAACTGTTTTATTATTCATTATTGTTGGATTTACACAACTGGCGAAGGCTCAAGACCCTCAGTTTTCTCAGTTCTATGCGAATCCACTCTACTTGAATCCGGCATTTGCCGGATCGGATCGCTGTCCGAGAGCTCATGTAAATTACAGAAACCAATGGCCTGCTTTAAATTCAGCCTACGTTACTTATAGTGCGTCTTACGATCAACATGTCGATTGGCTCGAGGGAGGAGTAGGTTTACATTTGATGGACGATATACAAGGCGATGGTGCAGTCAATACGTTTTATGCCGACTTTATGTATGCGTACACATTTCGTATTAATAGAAAGTTTTATTTAAAAGGAGGGTTTCAGGCATCTTACATATACAAATCGTTGAATATGGATTTTATTTATCCAGATATGATTCATCCATTGTATGGTGCGATTTATCCTACGCAAGAAGATTTTATTCCAACCGACGATAATAAAGGATTTTTTGATTTTTCTTTAGGTTTATTAGGTTATACAGGAAATCATTACTTTGGTATTGCTGTACACCACATCACTGAGCCGTCTGAGTCATACAGGGAGAATAGCGATGCTGTCTTACCAAGAAAATACACTGTGCACTACGGAACAAAAATTCCTATTCGTATGAGAGGATTTAAAAAAGGGGAATTGTTTTTGTCGCCAAACGTAATTTATCAACGTCAGCAAGATTTTGAGCAATTTAACTACGGTATTTATTTTAATAGAAAATCTATCGTTGGAGGATTTTGGTTTAGACAAAACTTTAAATTCCAATACGATTCATTTATAATGATGTTAGGTTTTATTCAAGATCAGTTTAAATTCTCGTATAGTTACGATTTAACTGTCTCTCGATTAAGAAATGCAACCTTAGGTGCTCACGAGGTTTCAATAGGTTACACATTCCCTTGCAGACAAAAAAGAGCTAAGTTTAGAGCAATAAGTTGTCCATCATTCTAGTTATATAGCATAGGTATTAAAGTATTACAATAGATATAGGAATATGAATACAGTGAAAAAGTTATTAATTATTGCCGGTGTTGGCTCGATGCTTTTTAGCTCTTGTGTTAAAGATACATCGAATTCAACGGGTTGGGCTTACAACGATCCAAATAATGGAGGTTTCGAAAACCCAGAGTATTTCGAGCAGGAAACAGGTCCTGGATTGGTATTGATACAAGGAGGAACTTTTTCTATGGGTCGTAAAGAACAAGATGTTCTTTATGAATGGAATAATTTTCCAAGACGTGTAACTGTACCTTCTTTTTATTTAGATCAATGGGAAGTCAGAAATATTGATTATCGTGAATACTTGTATTGGTTAAAACGTGTATTCATCGACTATCCTGAAGTTTATACAGCAGCTTTGCCAGATACACTTGTGTGGAGAAAAAAATTGGGTTATAATACCCCTTATGTCGATTATTATTTTAGACACCCTGCTTACAAAGATTACCCTGTAGTGGGCGTAAACTGGATTCAAGCTAACGATTATTGCGCATGGCGTACAGACCGTGTAAACGAAATGATTATGGTTCGTGAAGGTTTGCTTTTTATGGATCCTTCCAGTCAATCTGGAGAAGAAAACTTTAATACTGAAGCTTACCTTGCAGGTCAATACGAAGGAATGGTAAGAGATCAATTAGAAGATTTATCTCCAAATGCTGATTTCCGCAAAGTTAGAATGGAAGATGGTATTTTCTTACCAAAATACAGACTTCCTACCGAAGCAGAATGGGAGTTTGCAGCCTATGCTCTTATTGGTAATATGATGGCTGAAGAACGTATTTTTAGTCAAAAAATATATCCATGGAATGGCCATTACATTAGAGTAGATGATAGAAGTGGTTTCGATGTTGACGATGTTGGTAAAATTAGAGCAAATACTGTTAGGGGTCGTGGAGATTACATGGGGGTTGCCGGTGCGTTAAATGATGCTAATGCGCCTACTGCACCAGTTAATTTTTATTGGCCGAATGCCTACGGTGTATATGCTATGGCAGGCAACGTTAACGAATGGGTAATGGATGTTTATCGTAAGCTTTCTTACGAAGATATGGATGAGTTTAGACCTTTTAGAGGAAATGTTTTCCAAACTCAAGTTAAAGATGAAGAAGGTTTAATTGCTGAAAAAGACAGTTTAGGTAAAATACAATATAGAAATGTAACCGACTGGGAAGCTTTTGATAGACGTAATTATAATACAGCAGATAATATCAACTACAGTGATGGTGATTACGAGTCTAGTATTGAATACAGTAAAGAAGAGGCCAGTAAAGATAATACAACGTCTACTCGTATGTATTGGGAAGGTGATGAAGGATCTCAAGTCCCTCATGAAGATAGAAATGCAAGTTATGTTGGAAAATATAGAGGTCGTGCAGATCAACAATCTCTAGTTAATAATAGAGCACGTGTTATCAAAGGTGGAGGTTGGAGAGATCGCGCTTATTGGATGTCTCCCGGTAATAGAAGATATTGGCCAGAAGATATGGCAAGAGATGATTTGGGTTTCCGTTGTGCTATGGACAGAGTCGGAGGACCTGTTGGTATGGAATAAATTATATTTAAACAAAATACAAGTCCCGGTTTTTCCGGGATTTTTTATTGATACAAAAATGGACATATCAGCAATTCATTCAATTTTTATCAAACATCCGAGGGTATCAACCGATTCAAGGAATGTATTAAATAATTCAATTTTTTTTGCATTAACAGGCGGATCATTCAATGGTAATTTGTTCGCAGAACAAGCGCTCAATAACGGTGCTTTATACGCTGTTGTCGACGATGAGTCAGTGGCAAAAGATAGTCGCTTTATATTGGTGGATGATGTTTTAACCTCGTTGCAAGCGTTGGCCTTATACCATCGAAATCTATTTGATATTCCGGTTATAGGAATTACAGGAACCAATGGTAAAACAACAACAAAAGAATTGCTTTTTCACGTTTTAAGTCAAAAGTACAACGTATTGGCAACACAAGGTAATTTTAACAACCACATTGGTGTTCCTTTAACCTTATTAAATATCAATCAGTCACATGAAATTGCTATCGTCGAAATGGGAGCGAACCATCCTGGTGAAATATACGATTTATGTAAAATAGCTAATCCAAATTTCGGTTTTGTTACTAATGTTGGTCTTGCTCATTTAGAAGGATTTAAAACCTTCGAAAATATCGTTAGTACTAAGTCAGGTTTGTATCAATACGTCGATGAACATCGTGGTATTTGTTTTATAAACTCAGACAATAAAGAACTCATGGATTTTAATTCGAATATAGAATTTAATTATTTTAAAGTTGGTGAGCATAGCAACAATACATTTTCAACGCTACTAAAATCTGTTTCTCCATTTCTCCATTTAGAATTAGTTTGGCCAAATGAAGATGTTGGAAATATTGATACACAATTGGTAGGAAGCTATAATCTTTCAAATATTGCGGCTGCTGCTCATATTGGCCGCTACTTTAACTTAAGCAAGCCTGAAATACAGAAAGGCCTGTCTTCATACATCCCTTCAAATAATCGATCTCAAATTATAGAAACTACTAAAAATAGCATCATATTAGATGCCTATAATGCTAATCCAACGAGTCTTAAAGCGGCAATAGAAAATTTTTCTTTGTTATCTACCCAATTAAATAAAGTTGTCATTATTGGTGATATGTTCGAGCTAGGTCAGCACTCATCCGTTAAACATCAAGAAATAGTTGATTATATAATTAATAAGATTGATATGTTTGCCAAAGTAATTATTGTTGGCGACCACTTTTCTAAAACATTACATCCTAAACAAATTGAAAGTTTCTTAAATGTTGAGAATTTTAAGCAATCATTAAAAGCCAACCCAATCGAGAAAGCTTTTGTTTTGGTTAAAGGTTCAAGAGGCATGAAAATGGAACAGCTACTTGATAGGTTATAGATTTATGAACAGATATTATCAATAGCCATTATAATCGTATTATATAAATCGGAACCGTTTGTGTAATTAGCCGATAGCAAATTAGACACCCTTTGATCTTTAACAAATCGCCATGCATTTCTGAAAGCGTTCGGATTGTTTGGGTCATAAACAGCAATGGCTGTCCCTCCTTGTTTTTTTATCATCGAAAAGCAAGGTACATCTGTTAAGCCATCGCCTATATATATCATATTTTTAAAAGGAATGATGTACGATTCTTCATTGTATTTTTCGTTGACAACGTATGGCTTTTTTCTAAAATTTTCGCCAATCATACCTTTCGAAATTTGAAATAAATATCTTGTTTTATCAGTAAAACTTAAAACTTTTTTAGGAAAAGCGATGTTCCCATCTTGGTCGTATGCAAAATCGCTGGCCCAAATGTCTTTGAAATATTTGGCAATTTCTGAGTTTCTAATAATTTCACCAATCCCACTGCTAATAATATAGAGGTCAATTTCTGTTCCCTTGTATCGCTCAGTTACGTATTTGTGTATTTGAGATATAAAAGTTTTGACTCCTTTTTTGTATTGAATTTGATGTCTCCCAAATTCGATGAGTTGATCTTTTGTAATGGGCTTGTCAATGGTCGATTCAATCATTCTGAACATGTAAGCAGGCACGGGATCCCAATCTTGCTGAATAAGATATTGAACTGTTTCGGTCCAAAATTTTTCCACATCAATTCCTTGTTGATTTAGAAAATCTGAAGTGCTTTCATTGACTAAAGTTTCGTCAAAATCGAAGATTAGTGCTAATTTCATGTGAGTTATTTTTCTTTTGTTTGGTTCATAATATCGTTTTGTATTTGGATTGATTCTTTATGCATCAGTTCAAGTATTTTTTCGATAAAATGGGCATTTAGTTTTAATTTTTTTCCCCACTCGCTTCGTGTGCGAATAATATTCTCCCATCGACGTAGCTGAAAAATAGTAATATTTTGTTCCGATTTATAAAACGCAATTTTTTTAACAACGTCCATTCTCTGTGATAAAAGCTCCATGAGTTGTTGATCGATAGAGTCTATCTGTTCTCGATAGTTAAAAATCACAGACGATTTTTTATCAATTTCGTCGTGTCTTATTACTAATTTCCTGATAATTTGCGCAAGCTGTTCGGGTGTGATTTGTTGCTCTGCATCGGAAAGAGCTAAGTCTGGTGTATGGTGAGTTTCTACCATCAAGCCATCGAAGTTTAAATCCAAAGCTTTTTGAGCTATTTCTTCAATAAAATCGCGATTACCCGAAATGTGACTTGGGTCGCAGATCATTGGTAAGTGCTGAAATTTTGTTTTAAGTTCGATTGGTATTTCCCATTTAGGAATATTACGAAATTTGGTATCTTCGTACGGATAAAAGCCTCTGTGTATAGCTGCTATTTTCGTAACTCCAGAATGACTCATCCTCTCAATGGCTCCTCTCCATAAATGAATATCTGGGTTTATAGGATTTTTTATAAAAACAGGAATGTCGACCCCTTTAAGACTATCGGCTATTTCTTGAACCGAAAAAGGATTAGAAACAGTTCTTGCTCCTAACCACAAAATGTCAATACCTTCTTTTAAGGCTGCTTCAACATGTTTTGGCTTAGCTACTTCTGTACAAATCTGAAGCTTGTACTCTGCTTTCACCCTTTTTAGCCATTTTAAACCTTCGTATCCTACACCTTCGAAATTTCCCGGACGAGTTCTAGGTTTCCAGATTCCAGCCCTAAAGACATGAACTTTTTCGTTTTTTGTTAACTGTTCGGCAATGCTTAATACTTGCGATTCGCTTTCAGCACTACATGGTCCGGCGATGAGCAATGGTAAGCCTTTTTGATACCTTTGAATATATGACGAAAATGAATCGAATTTCATTTACTTTCTTTTTTACGATTTCGTTTAAAATTAAACTTTTGTAAAAATAAAAAAATAGCTGTTACTATTATAAGTAACAGCTATCCAAAATGGTCTGATATTTTTTAAAACTCGTACATTAGTCCTACAGCAAGACTTTGCTTAAATTGTGTGATAGGAGACAGGTGAGAGATTCCATCTTTTTCCCAATTGATATTTGTATTGTCGTCGTAAATTAAATGGGTTTTAAAAACAGCATTCAAATATTTATTTACTTTCATGGTGATAGTTGTTTGCCAGTCGACATCTATATTTTGAGGGTTTTCCAAATAGTTTGAAAATAAATCTATCTTAGTGTCTAAGTTAACATTTTTAAAAATGTCTTTTTTAAAGGATATGGTAATATTGGCTCCAATTTCTTCACGAAAAGTCTGACCATCTTTTATCTTCATTCCTGAAATATCGTATTCAGCAGCTTTAACGCCAAATGAACCAGCGTCGGCCAATCGTTCGTCTAATACGATGGTGGTTTTAGACGACAAAGGAGCTATTAAAGCAGAAAAATATTCGTTGGGTTTGTAATCGAGACCCAAACCTATAGTCAAATAACCTGGCGCCATGATGTTGGAAGTGTAATAAACATCGCTTTTTTCGTAGTCGAACCCTTCTGTAAATTGGGTTTTGAAGTTTAAAAAAGCTGTAAAATATAAATGCTGATTTATCTGACGGCCTAGTTTACTGTTGAGCTCAATTCGATCGTCGGTCTTTTTTAAAATCTCATTTTGATTTTGCTTAATGCCAAATTCTAAATCGAGTTTATTTTCCCATGCCCAACCATTGGTGTCTCTATTAGCAAATGCCTGTAGAAAACTAGTTCCTGCCATAGAATTGTCTCCACCTTTACTCCAGTTGTAAAAACCAACTTCCGATAAATTGGCGCCAATTTTTCCGCCAGTTGTCCATTTCTTTTTAGTTTCTGCTTCTTGAGAAAAAAGATTGACAACCAGTAGACTCAGTAATAAAAGAATGTTTAAACGTAAATTCATAACTTTTAATTTTCAGTATAGTGTTAAATTTTAATTCGGTTATTTTTTCTAATTTTTAATATGGACATCCATTTGTGGAAATGGAATATTAATACCTTTTTGAGTGAATTGTTGGTAAACAGATTCCATTGTATCGAAATAAACATCCCAATAATTTTCAGGTAATGTCCAAAAACGACAGGTAATATTTACAGAACTATCGGCAAGTTCAGACATTCTTACAAAAGGTTCAGGATCTTTAAAAATTCGTTCGTCATTGTTAGCAATAGTTTTAATTATACTTTTTGCTTTTTCCAAATCATCGCCATAAGCAATTCCAAATACAAAGTCGACTCTTCTTGAGTCTTGAGTCGAAAAATTCGTCATAGAACCCGTAGATAAACCACCATTAGGGATGATGATGGTTTTATTATCCGGTGTAGTTAAAATGGTGTTGAAGATTTGAATTTCTTTAACGACACCCATATGGCCTTGCGCATCTATAAAATCGCCGACTTTAAAGGGTTTAAAAATTAGAATCATGACACCACCAGCAAAATTCTGAAGTGTTCCGGAAAGTGCCATACCTACAGCTAAGCTGGCAGCTCCTAATATGGCAATAAAAGAAGTCATTTCGATACCAACCATTCCCATAACGCTTATTACAAGAAGTGCTTTTAAACTAATATTTAAAAGACTGATAAAGAATGGCTTTAGGGATGAATCGATATCTCTTTTATCCATGATTATTCGTATGGCTTTTGTGAATTTTTTAATGATCCACAAACCAATTATTAAAACGATTGTAGCACCTAAAATCTGAATTCCGTACTTAATTACGTAATTAAGGATAATTTCTAAATACTTGTTTATGAGTTCCATATGATTTAATTATTTGTTTATTTTTTTTTGACAATATTAAATATAATTGATTGTATATCAAACGAAATTGATTATTTTCGAGTTGTGTTTTTTATTAGAATTTGAAATTCTTCATAGGCAACCTAAAAGGTATTAAATCGTCTTTGCAATGAACAATTATGCACAAACAATATGAATCGTTTTGAAAATGATATTAAGAATATTGTAGAATCTTATGAACCTGCGTATTCTGAGCAAGCATGGGATAGACTTCAGAAAGAATTACCTAAAGGCAGTTTTTCATCAAAATATATTTATTGGGGAGCCGCAATCTTTGCAGTTGTTGCTTTATTGATAAGCTATTTTGCATATACCTCAAAACCAAATGCAGCTAATAATTCAAATCCAAACTTTGTATCAAACGAAAAAGTTTTAAAAACCATTGCTAAACCTATTGCTTTGCCAACGGACGAACCAACAGGCAATCAAATAGAATCACAAAACGTTAAAAATAAACCATCTATTAATGAGATAGTTTCGGAACATCCGATTATTGAAAGTTCTGAAGAAAATGTTACTGTACAAAGTCTTATCGTGTCGGAAGAAAAAATTGAAGATATTAATACAGATGACGTTTCTCAAATAAATGAAAATAGTTTCAACATTCATCCACAAATAGTTATAAGTAATAAACAAGGTTGTGCTCCTTTTACTATAAGTGCTGGTGCAAAAGGTGTAGATAATACAAATAGACTAGAGTGGCTTATAGATAATCAGGTAATCTCGTCGGGAACTTCTAAGATTAATTATATTGTTGAGGAAGGCGGTGAACATGAGTTAATCCTTCGAGTCTACAGTAGTAAATTGTTAGTTGCAGAGACTAGCTGTAATGTTCAGATTTTCAATAAACCTAATTCTGTAATTTCTAGCTCTTTAGATGGCGATTTGTTATCGGTTAAACCAAATACAAACTACAAATCAATCATGTGGTCGTTTGAAGGTATTCAAACAGATGAAGACAGTCCTGTTTTTGAAATGATTTACACTGGCGATTACCAACTTAGTGTGCAATTAACCGACATCAACTCTTGTGTTGTTAACGAGCAAAAAACTATTCATTACGAAGTTGAACATCTAATATTTGCTCCTAATGCATTTACTCCCGATAATAATGGATTGAACGATGGTTTTATTCTAAAATACGAGCCTAAAACAGGTTACCAATATACCTTACAGATTTTCGACCCTGCCGGTAAGATGCTTTTTGAGAGTACAAACCCAAATCAGGCTTGGGATGGGAAAAATGTCGAGGAAAGTCATATTGAAAAATATACTTGGCGACTAATTATTAAAGACCCGAGAGGCTATGTTGTGATTAAAGAAGATACTTTTTCGTTGCTTAAACGATAGAAAGATTTTTAATACAACATTTTGATTTATATATATAAATGCTTAAGTTTATATATTTGATATACTAGATAACTATTTAACAATAACATATGCGTATGAGACTACTATTACTCGTTGTTCTAATGTTTATTAACGTTGGTTTAACCTATTCTCAAGTCGATTATGATAGTAAACTTTTATCTAAATATGAAAAAGCATTTTTAGAAGAGCAAGTTGAGCATGATCAAAATTTTATTATCCGACAAAATTTTCTAGTCAATGAATCTTATTTAATTGTAGATAGATCCGAAATAGATTTAAGTATCGAGTTTAAAACACTTAAAAATATTGATCGATTCACAAAACAAGAATCGAATGTCGATTGGATTAATTTCGATTTGTCTAATTTCAACTTGTACAATTACAGCTACGAATGTACTAAGGAGAGAAACTATTATCTACTTGGAAATACAGGAAAGGTTTTAGTGATTCTTTCGCAACAGGAAATAACAAGAGAGTACAATAAAACCCGCCAATAATATACAACAATGAAAAAAATTATTACATTTCTTCTTGCAGGCATATTCCCATTATTGCTTGTTGCACAAAGTGTAAATATGCAAAATGGAAGTTATACCGTCAACTGCGGAACCGGAGCTACATTATACGACAATGGGGGTAGTGGTAGCAATTACTCAAATTCTCAAAGTTTAACTTTAACTATTTGCCCAAGTGCTGCCGGTAGTTTTGTGACGCTTAATTTTTCTGTTTTCGATGTGGAAACATCTTGGGATAACTTGGACATCTATAATGGTTCTTCTACTGGGTCTCCATTAATTCAATCGTACGATAATTTAAATCCCCCTGGTGTGGGAACAATTCAATCTACCGATGCTTCCGGTTGTTTAACTCTGTATTTTTATTCTGATGGCTCGGTAAATGGTAACTTCCAAGCCACAATTGGTTGTACTCAGCCATGCCAAACTGTGCAGAGCGTTTTTGATGCAACTACACCTTCGAACGATGGGATTTATACTAATGCGTGTATGAACAATACCATAACATTTACAACTCACGGTAATTATCCTCAAAATGGGACAGGATATGTTCAGTCAGATGCAACGTCAACATTTCACTGGGATTTTGGCGATGGGACAACTCAGGATGTTAATTCAACAGGAACAGTAACTCATACATACACCTCTGCTGGAATTTTTGATGTCGATTTAAGAATATCAGATGTTAATGGCTGTTACAGTAATAACCCATTAGATAAAAGAGTACGTATTTCTGACACTCCTATTTTTAATGCAACTGCGAACGACGTTTGTTTGGGCGATGACGTAAACTTGGTAGCGAATCCAATTCCAACAGAGATTGTTATGTCTCCTCCTAGTTTTGTTGGGGATACTGTAACTCTACCCGATGGGGTTGGGGTTTGCTATGAATCAACAATAACTTATGATATTTTCGACCCTGCAGATGTTATTACATCAGGTAGTGATGTTTTAAACATTTGTATGAATTTAGAGCATACATTTGTCGGGGATTTAGGGATATATTTAGAATGTCCGGATGGAACAGTAATAGATTTAAAAACAGATATTCACTCAGGAGGTGCAGATTTCGGAGCACCTCCAACTCCTTACGAGTATTGTTTTACTGAAATTGGACCACCTGCAAATACTGTTAACGATCTTTCGAGTGGGACAACAATACCTGCAGGAGATTATTTACCTAACGATCCTTTCTCGGATTTAATAGGATGCCCTTTAAATGGTACTTGGATTGTCAGGATTTGTGACAACTGGGCTTCGGATGACGGTACTATATTTGGATGGGAAATGCAACTTGATCCATCCTTATATGGAGGAGTAGATAATTATACTCCTACGCTGGATGCAGGAAACTGGACAGGTAGTAATGTTAACCCACCTTCAACAAATCCAACAACAGCAACACCTTCAAATTTAGGAACTGAAACATATACAGTAACTTATGTTGATGAATTCGGATGCCCATGGGACACCTCTTTAACTATAAATGTTATTGGCTTAGATGTAACAACTGCTTTTACCAATCCAACTTGTAATGGTTTATGTAATGGAACAGCTTCTGTTACAGGAGTTACCGGTAATGTAGGAGCGCTTACTTATTTGTGGGCTGGTGGCAATGCGGCAGGGCATACCACCGCAGCAGTTACTGGCTTATGTGCCGGAACATATACTGTTACTGTTACCGACGGTGGCGCCTCGTGTACCAATGTGCAAACCATTACACTCACAAACCCACCTGCTTTAACAATAGCTTTATCTCAAACTCCGGACAATTGTGGTTCGGGAGATGGTACAGTTACAGTAGATATAACCAACGGATCTGTTCCTATTGATTACTTTTGGAATGGTCAAGAAACAGGAAGTATTTTAAATCAAGCCGATCCTTACACTATTCCAGGATTGTCGGCAGGTAACTACAGTATTACAGCAACCGATGCTAATACACCGGGTTGCTCTGTTATTGGCTCTATTACTGTTGGCACTACAGGAAGTGTAACAGCAGGATTTACAGCATCTGGAAATCAATGTTTAGAAGGTAACTCGTTCGACTTTATCAATACAGGATCTTCCGGTGGAACAGTTACTGTAACCTATGATTTTATTCCGCCTACTTCTCCTGCGTTTCAATTGACGGGTCCGGATATTATTGGCGCAATAGCTGGCGAAGCAGGTGTTTGGACCATCATTCAAACCGTTCAAGATGGAGCTTGTTCCGATCAGGAAACTTTATATGTTACGGTATATGATGAACCTATATTAACATTAACGCCCACAAATGTTACTTGTAACACTACAAATACAGGAAATCCGGGACCAAATGGAATAATTACAGCAAGTGTTACGAATTCCAACGGTTCAGAAAGTTATACTATTATTTCGGGTGGAGGATCGTTTACACCCCCTTCTAATACTGTAGCAACCGGTCTAACAGCTAATACATATCAAGTTGTCGTTGTCGATGCTATGGGGTGTAACGATACTGCAACAGTGGTCATTAATGAGCCTGCAGCAATAGTATTAAATATGACCAGTACGCAAATACAATGCGATGGTGATTGTACCGGGGATGCAAATGTATCTTCAATTGTGGGAGGCGTAGGCCCTTTTACTTATCTTTGGAATAACACTCAAACTACTCAAACCATATCTAACTTGTGTGTTGGGACTTATAATGTTACTGTATTTGACAGTAATACTCCGGGAAATACATGTTATGAAGTAGGTAGCCAAACCATACTTCCTGTTCCTGCAGAAACATATACTTCTTCTTCAACTACGGCAACTTGTGGTCTTGCAACAGGTAGTGCAACTGTAAACGTAACTACCGTACCAGCTTCAACATCCTATACTTATACTTGGTACAATAACGTAGCCTTGACTGGCCCTGCCTTATCAGGACCAACAACAACAGCTTCTACGACTAATACATTAAATAACGTTGCAGCAGGAACATATTATGTTGAGGTAATCAATGCAAACGGATGTTCAGATGTTGTAACGATTATAGTTTCTGACAATGGATCACCGACTTTAACAGTGACTAACGCTGTAGATATTTTATGTAATGGGGGGAATAATGGTCAGATAGATGTCTCTATAGGAGGTACTTTAAATCCAAATTATACATATACTTGGTTATATAATAGCAATCCATATACTAGTAGCAATTCCTCTTCAACAACAGATTCTCAGACTGGTTTATTAGCCGGTACATACGATATTTCTGTTTTAGATAATGCAGGTTGTATTGTAACCGCTTCAGTTATTCTTTCAGAGCCTACTGCTTTAGCAGGGTCAATAACTGTGGTAGACGCGAATTGTTCAACCCCTGGTTCTTTAACCGTTAATGCTGCTAATGGAACAGGCCCATACACCTATCAGTGGGATAATGATGGTACAGCAGATGTCCCAGCCTCAGATCCTCAAACTATTTCTGTGAGTACAGGTGTATATCATGTAACAATTTACGACGTTAATTTATGTGAATTGCCTTTGAGCGCAACAGTAAATGATATAGGAGGTATTTCATCAACAGCATTCGTAAACGATAATGCGCATTGCTTCGGTTCATCAGAAGGATCTATTACCGTAACACCGATTGGTGCATTTGGCGTTGTTGGATATACTTGGACTCCGGCAGGCTTTACCGGTCAAGGGACTAATACTTATTCCGGTTTAACGGCAGGCACGTATACTTGCGTTATTGTAGATGCCAATGGATGCGGAGCAACAGTAAGCGAAACGATTACAGAACCAACTCCGGTTGTGGCAACATTTACAGATTCTACTATGGTTTCTTGCTTCAATGGTTCAGACGGAACAATTACAGCAGGTGCATCAGGAGGAACAGGAGGATTTACTTATCAGTGGGATTTTGCGGCTGGTAGCCAAACAAATGCTCAGGCAACAGGTTTACAAGCCGGTTGTTACACTGTTGTTGCAGAGGATGCGTTAGGTTGTACTGACGATACTAGTTTATGTATTCATCAGCCTACTCAATTAATAATATCTGTAAATGAATACGATGCTCATTGCGATCAATCTGATGGGTCTGCTTCTGTAAATATTTCCGGAGGTACAGCACCTTACCCAATTATAAACTGGTCATCTGGTGTGCCAACAGCTAACCCCGACTCTGTTGTTGGTTTGCCTTTCGGTTCATACTCAGTAACTGTTGAAGATAACAATGGATGTTTAATATCTATGAATTTTAACATCGATTCGATTGTTCGTGGAACAATAAGTATTTCAAATTATGATTCTATTTCTTGTAATGGTTTATCCGATGGAATGATTCAAGTTTCCGTTGGTGGAGGTGGCGGTTCCAACAATTATTATTGGGATAATGGCGTTGGAAACGTTGGAGCAAATACTCAGATTACAGGTTTATTAGCTGGAACTTATAATGTAACTGCCACTGATGTTTGGGGCTGTGAATTGTATGCTTCTCATACAATATATGAGCCAGCAGGTTTAACTTTATCAATAAATAGTCAAAATAACATATGTTACGATTCTAATGATGGTACTGCTACAGCAATTGTAGGAGGAGGTACGCACCCCTACCACTATCAGTGGGACGATGCATCTCTATCAACTACGGCTTCAATTTCCGGATTAAGTGTCGGCACCTATATAGTTTCAGTATCTGATGGCCATGCTTGTACTATAATTGATTCCGTTTATATAGCAGAACCTTTGGCTATTGGTTTAACTGCTGTGATAGATAGTTCAAGCTGTGGACAAAGCGATGGTGCTATTCGTGTTACACCAATAAATGGAATTCCTCCTTTCGCTTACCTATGGTCACCCAACCCAACAGGAAGCACAGGAGATACCTTAGTTGGTATTGTTCAAGGGAATTATTGTGTTACTGTTACAGACTTTAAAGGTTGTACCTTCGATACTTGTTTGATTGTAATGGAGCAAAATGCCCCAATTGTGCAAATAGATTCAATTTTTAATCCTTTATGTAATGGTAATAATGATGGAATCGTTTGGGCTTCGGCAACAGGGGGGCTTCAACCTTATGTCTGGCATTGGAACTCTGACTCGTTGGGCGTGTTGAGCACATCAGATATTGCAACAAATTTAGATGGTGGTAATGTTTGTGTAACTGTTACCGACGATAATGGTTGTCAATCAACAGCTTGTACTACCCTTGTGGAAAATCCACCTTTAAATGTTATTGTAAATACCGTTGATGTTTTATGTTTTGGTGATTCTACAGGATCTGCCTCCGCGATAGCTACAGGAGGTACTGGTTTAGGAACTTACACCTACCAATGGAATGGTTTGTATAGTGGATCTACACCTAACAATGCAACCGATTTAGGTTTGCCTTCGGGAACTTATAGTGTACAAGTTACGGATGCAAACAGTTGTCAGGTATTAATTAATAATATTTTAATTAACGAACCAGATCATTTGGATCTCACGACCGAGTTTTCACCGGTTTTATGTAATGGAGAAAACTCAGGATCGGGTACTGTTCATGCTAGTGGCGGTGAAGGAACTTACATTTTTGGGTGGAACGACCCAAATACACAAAGCGACTCTACAGCCAGTCAGTTGTATGCTGGAGAATATACAGTTACCGTAACAGATGGATATGGTTGTTGGGATACAACTCACGTTATTATTCCAGAGCCTACTTTATTAAAAATAGACAGTGTAATCTATCACCATATTACATGTAATGGACAATGTAATGGTAATATTTCGACTTATGTGAGTGGAGGGGTACACAATTATAACTTCGATTATACTGGCCCTGGTGGGTTTTCGAATAATGCGCAAACGGTTTTTGGGCTTTGCAACGGAGGAACTTACGATATTCTTGTAACAGATGCAAATGGTTGTACTGTTGATACAAGTATAATAATTATTCATCCAACTCAACTTTTAGCGCCTTTCTCAAGTTTAGATGAAACTTGTTTTTCTTACGAAGATGGCTCAATAAACGTAACGCCTAGTCAAGGAACTCCCGGGTACATTGTTACTTGGGCAGATGCAAATGATACAACGAATAGTAGAACAGATTTAGCTCCAGGTACCTATACTTATACCGTTTATGATGCCAATGGATGTCATGTCTCGAATAATGTTGTAATTGATGGAAATCCTGAATTGACTTTAAATCTTATTAATGGTTATCCAATTCCAGCAACTTGTGGAAATTGCGATGGTGAGGCAATTGTACAAGTAACAGGTGGTGCAGGAGCTCCACAAATAACATGGTTTGGAGGCGATTTTAGTGATTGTTCTCCTTCTACAGTTTATCCTAGTGGAATTCATAATTCTCATCAAACAGGATTGCCTCAAGGTTTCTTCCATGCTTATGTAGAAGATATTAACGGATGTAGAGATACTTTAGATATTGCAATAAGCAATTTAAATGGGCCGGTAATAGATGACATAGTCGTTACAGATGTATTGTGTTTTGGCGAATCTACAGGTACTATTACAGCTACTGTTAGTGGTGGGGCAGGTAATTTGACTTATAGTTGGTCTAATACATCATGGGTACAACAGACGACATATCAGCCTGCGGTTTCTGAAGGTAATTATACCTTCACGGTAAGAGATACAAACAACTGTGTGAATAACGTTACGGTTTATGTTGGCGAAAATCCTCAGTTGGGACTAAACGTTATCAATATTACAGATGTAACTTGTAATGGAGGCTCTGATGGTGGAGCAACTATACAAGGTTTTGGAGGTACTGGTTTAGGAACATGGACTTATGAATGGAGTACAAGTCCTACTCAATACACACAAAGTGTCAACAATTTACAAATAGGGACTTATCAAGCGAAAATTATCGATGGAAACCTTTGTGAGGCGACTCAGTTTTTTACTATTGATCAGCCTCTTCCTATAAGTCTGTATAGTCATCAAACAACTAATACTACATGTGCTTATCCTCTAATATGCGATGGGGTTATCTCTGTTGCTCCACAAGGTGGAGCAGGAGTATATTCTACATACAACTGGTTTGGCAATGGCGGTAATCAAAATACTATAGGTGGTTTATGTCCTGGTAATTATCAACTACAAGTTGTTGATATAAATGGTTGTACAGGCGATTTTAATTTCTCAATCGGTCAACCCGATACTATTAAAGTAACCCTAGGTCAAGATCCAATTGCCTGTGCAGATCCTAATGGGATGGTTTGGATAGAAACGATTACAGGAGGAACAGCTAATACTTATGTTAACTCACACCCGACCAATCACGATGATGTTTATCCTTTAGGAGGATCTGGTGCCGGTTGGACTTGCACTTGGAGCGTTAGTGGAATTCATTCGGCCTATGTGGATGGTGTATATAATCAATATTACCAAGTTCAAGTATACGATCCTGCCAACACACAATGTTCGGTTACAGCAGGCATCACAGTTGGCTCTGTGCCAGAACCTTATTTGTTTTCACAACAAACAACTACAACATCTTGTCATGGTATAGATGATGGTCAGGTACGAATTGAGGTTAAACAAGGAACTCCGGACTTTATGTACAGCTGGGCTTTAGGAAGCAATGTGCCTTTTGAACCACTAGCCGATACCGTGTTAATCTCTCATATTCCGGCAGGAACATATCAATTAACAATTACAGATCAAAACGGTTGCGTTGTGCCAACAACATTTACTATTATTGAGCCTTCTCAGGTAACTGTTGGTACTTCGGCAATTCCGGGTGGTGCTATTTGTATTTCTCAAAATGCAATTGTTTATGCAAATGGTAGCGGTGGTACGCCTCCCTATATATACGATTGGAATAATGATGATGTTTTTGATGAAGGATCAGCCGTAATGCTAAATCCTGTCGAAGATACTATAGTCTATGTTCATATTAAAGATAAAAATGGTTGCCCGGCTAATACTCAAAGAGTGATTAATGTTTTGGATTCTTTGCATATGGCTATGGTTCAAGATGGTGATATTTGTGAGGGAGAAAGCTTCAATTTAGACGTGGTTTACCAGAATGGTGGAGATGGTAATTATCATTATTTCTGGAGTATAGGGTCTGATGAAGAAAACTTCACAATTACACCTACATCAACCCAGACATATTTTGTAACCATGTCTGATGAATGTGGAAGCCCAGTGATAAAAGATTCCGTTAAAGTTATAGTTAATCCAAATCCATATGTTCAGTACATCTCACAAAAAGATAGTTGTGAACCTTTAGGAATGGTGTTTATACCATATCCGGAAGATAATGATGTTTATTACACATGGAACTTTGGCGATCCAATTTCCGGGAGCAACAATATATCGCATAATATGTATGCCTCTCACTTATTTGATCATCCTGGAACTTACGACATAACTTTATCATTAATATCCTCTGAAAACTGTCATTATGATACAACATTTGCAAATTGGATTACAGTTTATCCACTTCCCGAAGCTGATTTTGGAATGAATCCGAACCCTGCAAGTTTGTTTAATAATACCGTTACATTTATCGATATTACAGAATCTGGAGATCCGATCGATAATATTCAATGGGACTTTGGCAATGGAGAAAGTGCTACTTTCGATTACCTTAATTCACACGTGAAATCAGTTTACGATGCTCCTGGGTATTATAACATAGTCTTGTTTGCCGAAACCAATCATGGTTGTGTAGATACAGCTCGAAAAGTATTAAGAGTAAACGATGAGTATACATTATATGCTCCAACTGCATTTACTCCCGGTGCAGGCTATAAGGGTATTAACGATTATTTCTATCCAATAGGTCATGGTATCGATAGCTTACAGTCTTATGAGCTAGTTATTTATGATCGTTGGGGAATCGAAATTTTCCATACCGATGTTATGCCATACGGAACCGATAAAAGAGTTCAAGACTTTACTCCGGAGATGATTCCTGAAGAACAAAGAGGATGGAATGGAAGGTACCAAAATAAAGGAGATCTAGTTCAGAACGACGTTTATACATGGCTAGTTAGATTAGTAGATGTTAATGGCGTCGCTCATGAAGCATCAGGCAAAGTTGTTGTAATTAAATAGAAAAAAGCCCTTATTATAAGGGCTTTTTATTATATATTAACATTTTTTATTAATTTTGTATTTATACCGACCCGACCTATACTCAATATATAACACTTAAATACGTACTTATGTTGAAAAAAGCGCTACTTGTATCAATTGTATTGATAAATACAATTGGTCTTAGTTTTGCACAAACCCAGCAAACTAAACAACGTGTTAATACTGACACGAAACAACAGGTCATTTCTGAAGACAATACAGCAAAGATGGTAGTTGTAGAAGTTAAAACATCCGAAGATGCTGAATTGCCAGCGGATGCACCAATGTATCAGGATACAGGTAATCCAGAACAGGATAAAAAAGCTTATGAAGATGCTAAAAAAGCATGGATAGAGGCTCACCCTGAGCAATACAAAGCCATTATCGATAGATCAAAGAAGGGTACTAATAATACTCAAATTCAAAAATAAATAGAAGGTTATGAGAAAGATTTTATTGCTAATATTAGTATTAGCCTTTTCTTCGTTTAGTACGCTAAAAGCTTGTACCTATCAGCTAACTTTATACGATTCTTATGGAGATGGTTGGAATGGTGCCGATATCGATGTTTATATCAATGGATCACTTTTAGGTACAGGAGGTTTGGCTTCAGGATCATCAGTTACTTACAACATTACTGTGTCTACAGGAGATGTTTTAGACTTTGTTTTTAATTCCGGATCATGGGATTCTGAGTGTTCTTGGGAGATTTTTGATGCAGATGGAAACACAGTATGTGTTGGCTCTCCTTCAACTAGCGATTGTGATGGAACGGTTGTTTCGTGTCCGGTGATTGGTTCTCCTTGTGCGATTACCGATTGTTCAGATGCTACCAATATAGCTAGTTTGCCTTATAGTTTAACCGGACAAACTACATGTGATGCCTGCTATGCATTCGATGAAACCGATGCTTGTGGTTCCGAATTTATGAACGGTATGGATGAGGTATATAGGTATACTCCAAGTTCGGATGGTTGGGTAGATATTTTGGCTGAAACAGCTGAGTCTGATGCTGGAGCAGAAAGAGCGGCTGCTGTTTTTTTACTCGATGGTTGCCCTTCGAATGTAGCTTCAAATTGTATAGCTAGTAGTACAATACAATATCCTTCGCATCATGGTTCTCCTCACATTATTGTCAATTTAACGGCTGGTGTAACTTATTACATTGTTGTTTCTAATGGTATTGGTGTTTATAATGCAGATCCATGTATCGATTATGATTTATATGTGAGCAATATTGCCCAACCTGCACCAACGGACGAAGATTGCTTCGGAGCAACACCTATTTGTAATTCTTTTATTTCTGAAGGTACACCAGGAAATGGACAAGGTAATTATCCTTCCGAGATTAATAGTAGTACTTCTTGTTTAGAAGGTGAAAGAAATGGCAATTGGTATACATTTACAGTAGAAGCTGGTGGAACAATGACTGTAGATATCGTTCCGACTACCCTAACGGATGATTACGATTTTGCTCTTTATAATGTTACTTCTGGCGGTTGTCAAGGTATATTCAGCGGAGCGTCTCCTGAGGTTTCTTGCAACTATGCTATGGTCGATGGTGATGGTGATACCGGTATAAATTCAAGTGTGTCGGAAAACGACTATGAATCTACAATAACTGTTAGCGCTGGCGAAACATATATGTTATATGTAAGTCAGTGGACTGTTAGCACAAGTGGGTATTCGATTACACTTGGAGGAGGAGCAGGCTATATTGATCTTGTTGGGCCTGAATTATCCTCTGCAGATCAACCTAATTGTGCTCAAAACGAAGTTGTTGTTCATTTTTCAGAAAATGTAGATTGCTCAACTATAGATCTTTCAGATTTTACCTTCTCTAATCCAGCTGGAAGTTCATTATCTATTGCTAGTGTATCAAGCTCAATTTGCGATGCCGGTGGTTCATTTACAGATCAAGTGGTTTTGACACTTAGCGGAAATATTACCGTGGGCGGAACTTATTCTATTGGCTTGAATGCAGGTGCAATTACAGACCAGTGTACTCATACAACGCCAGCAGGTTCTACACCCGTAACATTTACTATTGTTACACCAACGGTTAATGCAGGAGCTGGTGACCCTACTATTTGTGTAGGTCAAACTTTATCGCTTAACGAAACAGGAGGAAGCTCGACCAGTTGGTCGTGGACAGGTCCAAACGGATTTACATCAACCAATCAGAACCCAAACATTTCAAGTGCAACTACTGCCGCAACAGGAAATTATACTGTTGTTGGTACTATTGATGCCACAGGCTGTTTTGCTTCTGATATTCAATCTGTAACAGTGAGTGCATTGCCTGTAGTTACAGCAAATGCTAATTCTAACCCAGTTTGTTTAGGCTCAACAGTTACTCTTACAGGAGGAGGAGCCAATTCTTACGCTTGGTCAGGAGGTGTAAGTAATGGCGTCGCATTTACACCAAGTTTAGGAACTACAACTTACCAAGTAACAGGAACTAACACTTCTACAGGTTGTGCAAATACAGCAAGTATTAATGTTGTTGTAAATCCTTTACCAACAGTTACAGCCACTGCAAGTGCAACAAATTTATGCGAGGGTACATCATTAACTCTAACAGGAGGTGGCGCAAATAATTATTCATGGTCTGGAGGGGCTGTTAATGGTGTTGCTTTTGTACCTGCAGTAGGTTCTTATACATATACTGTTACAGGAACTAACACTACAACAACTTGCCAAAATACAGCATCAGTTTCAGTTACTGTAAATGATGCTCCGGAAGTAAGTGCAGGTTCCGATGATGATATTTGTGCAAATGAAACCTACACATTAAGCGGATCTTACGGAGGAGGTGCTAGTTCTGCAACATGGAGCACTAGTGGAACAGGTTTGTTTAGCAGTACAACATCGCAAACAGCTGTTTACACGCCAAGTGCTTTTGATATCTCGGGTGGTTCGGTTACTTTAACTTATACAACTAACGACCCTGCAGGAGCTTGTACTGCGATTGCAGACCCAATGCATTTAACAATCAATCCGATGGAAAATGCATCTTTCTCCTACGGAAGTGGAACATATTGCACAACAGCGGCAGATCCTACACCTACAATTACTGGGGTTTCCGGAGGAACATTCTCTGCACCAGCAGGTTTAAGTATTAATTCATCCTCCGGTTTAATCGATGTTTCGGCTAGTACTATAGGAGGCCCTTACACTGTAACATATACAACTCCAGGAACTTGTTCAAGTACATCTACTTTCGACATAACAATTACATCTGGTGCTGATGCAACTTTCTCTTACCCAACAACACCAATTTGTAGTAGTGCAGCTAATCCTATTCCAACTTTCCCTTCTGGAGCAGGTGCAGGTGTGTTTTCAAATAGTTCCGCTGTGGCAGATAATCTATTCTTCGTAGATGTTGCCACTGGAGTTATTAATTTAGCGAATGCACCAACAGGTACAGATATCATTATAACAAATACAGTTAATTTAGGAGTATGTGGATCAGATGCACATTCATTTACAATTCACATTGATGAAGCAGCTACAATTGAGGCTGGTGCTAATCAGACTTTATGTGAATCGGCTTTAAGTTATGGCTTATCAGGTGCAAGTGTAGGTGGTTCTGCCGGCTCTATTACTTGGACAACTTCTGGTGATGGCTCTTTTGCCAGTGCTAGCAATATTAACACTAACTATGTGTTTGGAGCAACAGATTTAGGAGCTATCACTTTAACGGTAACCACAGACGATCCTGCGGGTGTTTGTCCAGCAGTGTCAGACCAAATTGTACTAACAATACAAGATGCAGCAGAGGTGTACGCCGGAGCAGATCATGCGATTTGTGCTGGTCAAACTTATACTTTATCTGGAACCAGTGGCGGATCTACATCTAACATTTCTTGGTCTACCAGTGGAACAGGTACTTTTAACGATAATACCTCATTAACGGCGACATATACTCCAAGTGCGGCAGATATTTCCGCTCATTCAGTAGTACTTACTATTTCCTCTGATGATCCAGCTGGTGCTTGTGGCATAGTTACAGATCCAATGACTTTAACAATTAATCCACTACCTACAGTTACTGCAGGTAGTAATTCGCCTATATGTCAAGGTGCTACCTTGAATTTAACAACTACAGGAAATGCTACAGCTTGGGTATGGACTGGAGGATATAATCCAGCCGACGTTCAAAACCCAACTCATGCTAACGCATTACCTTCTGAGTCTGGTGTATATACAGTTGTTGGAACTATTACTGCAACAGGTTGTTCTGCACAAAGTACAGTTAATGTTACAATCAACCCAAAACCAACTGTAACTGCCGGTAGTAACTCTCCAATTTGTGCTGGTGCTACATTAAACTTAACCGCTTCAGGTTCTGGTGCTGATGCATGGGTATGGTCAAGTACAAGTTCATATAATCCGGCAGATATTCAAAATCCAACTCATACCAATTCGCTGGTTGCTGAGTCGGGTACATATACTGTTGTTGGAACTATATCTGCTACAGGTTGTTCGGCCAGTTCTAATGTTTCAGTAGTTGTAAATGCATTACCTACCGTTACTGCAAATGCTAGCGATAATACGGTTTGTGAAGGAACTGCTGTAACTTTAACTGGGGGAGGCGCCAATTCCTATGTTTGGAATAATTCAGTAAGCAATGGCGTTGCATTTATTCCTCCTTTAGGAACAACAAATTATTCAGTAACAGGAACCAATACAACGACTTCTTGCTCGAATACAGCAAATATTAATGTTATTGTTTCTCCGATGCCTACCGTAAGTGCCGGTTCTGATGATGCTATTTGTGCTAACGAAACTTACACTTTAAATGGTTCGTATGGAGGAGGAGCCAGTTCAGCAACATGGTCGTCAAGTGGAGATGGTAGTTTTAACAATAATACGCCAAATGCTATTTATACACCGGCAGGAACTGATATACCTGCTGTAGGTGGGGCGCCTGTCAATGTTACTTTGACATACACAACCAACGACCCAGCGAGCGATTGTAATGCCCAGTCCGATGATATGGTATTAACCATCAATGCAATGGATTTAGCAACATTCAATTATGCTAGTGGAACATATTGTAATACAGCTTCGGATCCAACACCTACGATTACAGGTTTGGCAGGAGGTACCTTTACATCTTCACCTGCGGGCTTAGTTATAGATGGTTTTACAGGTGTGATTGATTGCGATGCAAGTGCAATTGGAGGACCTTATACGGTAACGTATACGACTAACGGAACGTGTCCAAATTCAAGTACTTTCAATATTAATATTTCTTCTGGAGCAGATGCTGAATTTTCATATCCAACACCTATTTGTAGTAGTGCAGCTAATCCTATTCCTAGCCATGCAACAGGTTCTAATGGAACGTATTCGGATTTCAATACAACTGGTAACCTTACTTTTGTAAATGCAGGAACAGGTGAGATTGATTTAAGTTCTACTTTACCAGGTACTTATACAATTCAAAATGAAGTTGATTTAGGAACATGTGGATCTGATATACAAACATTTAATATTACAATCGATGAAGCAGCAACGTTTAATGCCGGTTCAAATGCAACTGTTTGCTCATCAGATTTAGATTATACACTTTCCGGTGCTACCATTGGGGGCAGTGCAACGAATGTAAATTGGACGACAACTGGTACAGGTACTTTTAACGATGCAACAGCGTTAAATCCGATTTATACATTTGGGCTTTCCGATGTTGGAACAACTGTTACGTTAAAGGCAACTACTGACGATCCCGGAACATCTTGTGGAGCAGTCTCTGATAGTATTTTATTAACAATAAATATTGCAGCAGTTGTTGGAGCAGGGCCAAATGATACTATTTGTGCAGGACAAACATACACTGTTCATGGTTCATTATCTGGCTCAACGAGTTCTGTGACATGGACAACATCAGGAAATGGTTCTTTCGTAAATTCGGGTGCTTTAACGACTGTTTATACTCCTAGTGCAGATGATATAACAGCAGGAAGCGTAACTTTAACTATTTCTTCAAATGACCCTTCTGGTCCTTGTGGTATTGTAAGTGATGATATGTTGTTGTTAATTAATCCTGTCCCATCGGTTATTGCCGGTGCTAACACACCTATTTGTGAGGAGAATACACTCATTTTATCCGAAACAGGAGCTCAGGCCGATGCTTGGCAATGGACAGGGTCAAACTTTTATACTTCTACCAATCAAAATCCGAATATAAGTTCTGTTTCAATTTCAGCAACAGGTACTTATACTGTTGTAGGGACGATTTCTGCAACAGGTTGTTCCTCAACGGCTACAGTGGATGTATTGGTTAATCCGAATCCAACAGTTACTGCCGGTATTATTGCCAATAATATTTGTGCTAACGAAAATATTGAGTTAACCGAAACAGGTGCGGAAGCAGATACTTGGAATTGGGTTGCTTCTAATGGTTATAATACTACAGATCAGAATCCAACGATTTATAATGCTACATCTGATACATCAGCTTGGTACATTGTAACAGGAACAATAAGTACAACAGGTTGTGCTTCTACGGACAGTGTAAATGTAAATGTTTATGCCTTACCTACCGTTGGATATACCGTTAGTGATTCAGACACTGCAATTTGTATTGGCGAATCTGTAATTCTTACAGGTGCGGGCACGGCTTCTTCTTACACATGGAACAATGGTGTTAATAATGGCATATCATTTTCGCCAAGTATTACTCAAACTTATCAAGTTATTGGAGAAGATGCCAATGGTTGTAAAGATTCTGTACAAGTTGAAGTTGTTGTTAATCCGTTACCAAACGTATTTGCAGGAAATGATCAAAATGTACCTTATGGCTCAACAACAACACTTAATGAGTCTAGTCCTGCCGGATTAAGCTATAGCTGGGCACCAGCCGATTCATTAGATAATCCATCATTATTACATCCTGTTACAGTTCCTTTGCATATATCCAATCAATTTATTTTAGAAGCAACAGATCCTGCTACAGGTTGTTCAGATGCAGATACAATGATTGTTTATATTATCGGGGGACCACTTAGTGTTCAAGTGTTTGCAGTTCCAAATGATTCTATTTGTTATGGAGAATCTCATAGAATAACAGCTTTAACATCTGGAGGGGGAACTACAGATTATCATTACAATTGGACTTCTGTTCCTCCTGGAGTATATCCTGACACTTCAATTCTAGTACTCGATACCGTTTTAGTTACAACAACATACTACTTAGAAGTTGAAGAGGGAGGTGTAAATTATGCTAACGATACAGTTACCATAACAGTATTACCAAAACCTGTAATTAATGATGTAATTGTGACTGATTTAAGTTGTTTCGGCAATGCTTCCGGTAGTATTTTAATAGATGCAGTAGGAACCGATCCTTTAAGTTATTCAATAGATAATGCTAGTTCTTTTGTCAATGATAGTTTATTTGAAAATCTTTCTGCCGGAACAGGATTTATTACGGTTGTTAAGAATATTTATGGTTGTATAACCAAAGGAGATACTGTTGATATTACTCAACCTGCATTACTGAATGTAACTGAAGATTATGTGATCGATGCTAGTTGCGGAAACGATAATGGTTCGGTCGGTGTAAATGTGACAGGAGGTACAACTCCATATTTTTACACATGGAATAATGCTGATATAACAAATGTTTCAGATTCCTTATATGAAGGTACATACACTATGACTGTTACTGATGCAAACAATTGTACAGATACACTTCAGTACACAATTGCTAACCTAGGTGGTGGTATTTTATCTATAGTTTCTGTTTCGGATGTAAATTGTTATGGACAATCAACAGGTACTATTACTGTTGCAATTACAAACGGATATCCTGTTTACGATTTCATCGTTGCACAAAATAGTGTGCCTCTAGATTCAATTATAGGAACTCCAGACTCTTCATACATTTTTACAGGCTTAAGTAGTGGCAACTATACTATTTATTCAAGAGAAGGTGCCGGTTGTTATTCCAGCAAACCAGCTGTTATAAGCTCTAATCCGGAAATTACCTTCGATTTTAGTGTTACTAATTTACCATGTTACCAAATGCCTCAAGGTGCTATTGATGCTACTGTTTATGGCGGAGTTTCGCCTTTCCAATATCAATGGACAGGACCAGGAGCATTTACTGCTATATCAGAAGATATAAACAATATAGCCAATGGTGATTATGTTTTAAGGGTTATCGATAGTTTAAATTGTATGCAAGCTAGTAATATAGTTTCGGTATCGCAACCCGGAGAACCAGATGTATACATTGCTTTAGATAATTCTCCACAATGTTTTGGTTACAAAGTTGGTCATATCATAGCAAGTGGTATAGGTGGTACACAGCCATACGATTATAAATGGACTAACGGGACATGGACAGAAAATGGAAGTGAGCTAGATAGCTTAACGGCAGGTACATATCATTTATTATTAAAAGACGTTAATAATTGTTTAATAGCTGATACAACTGTAATTTTAGAAAGCTATGAACAAATTGTTGTTTCTGATTCAATTTATTATGTAGGAACGCACGCCGGGATTGCTTTAGAAGTTTCGGGCGGAACTCCTGCGTACAATTATAATTGGACTGATGAAATGTTGAATAATATTTCTTCAGAATCAGTTGCAGAACAATTAATAAGTGGATTCTATTTTGTAACAGTAACTGACTTTTATGGATGTGAATTCACTAACTTCTATGAAATCGATATTGAACTTTTCATTCCAAATCTTATCACTCCAAATGCCGATGGATATAACGATACATGGAAAATTGCTGATATTGAATCTTACGAAAGTATAAGTATTCAAATTTTTAACCGATGGGGTAATGTTGTTTACTCATTCGATGGATCTGGTGCGGAATACAGCGACGAAGCTAATCAATTCGATGGAACTTATGATGGTAAGGAATTGCCTATTGGCTCTTACATTTATATCCTCGATTTAAAAGATGGTGAAGGCGCTCATACCGGTACTTTATCAATAATGAGAGCAAGAGAATAAATTTATAATGCCCCGTTTAGGGGCTTTAAGAAATAAAATCATGAAAAAAACAATATTAATATTAGGACTTATTTGGATCGCTTTTCAAGGATTTAGCCAGCAATTACCCATGTATTCTCAATACATGAATAATCGATTTTTATTAAATCCTGCCGTAGCTGGAAGCGAAGATTATATCCCTATTAGACTAACGGCTCGCCAACAATGGGTTGGAATAGAGAATGCTCCTTCTACTCAAGCATTGAGTGGTAATTTATTAATTGCTAATCAGAAAATTGGCGTTGGTGGTTATGTATTTGCCGACAGATTTGGTGCTGATTCAAAAATTGGTATTCAAGGGTCTTTTGCCTATATTTTACCTGTTGGTATTGCCGACTCAAAACTATCGATGGGTTTATCGTTTATGGCTTTTCAATATGCTTATAACGCACAAGACACAAAAATAAACGATGTAAATGACCCAACGGTAGATTATAATAATCAAACGGCTTTTGTGCCCGATGCTAACTTTGGTATTTATTGGCATAACGATGATTTCTTTGTTGGCGTGTCGGCCAATCAATTAATCGAATTTAAAGTCGATTTCGTAGGTCTGGATGCTAGTAAAAATACACTTAAACGACACTACTTCGTGATGGGAGGCTATAAATTCAATTTGTCGAAAACTTTCGACATAGAACCATCTGTAATGTTAAAGCTTACCGAGTCTTCGCCCATGAACTTCGATTTAGCAGTGAAGGGTTACTACAACAAATTGTACTGGTTTGGTGTTGCTTATAGAACGGGTGTCCCATTCGATACCGGTAACTCAATGATTGCTATGCTAGGTGCTAAATTCAAAAATATAGTTGTAGGTTATGCTTTCGATTATACTTTCACTAATTTGAATCAGTACACTTCTGGAACCCACGAAATAATGTTAGGTATCAACCTTAAAGAAACAGTTAAAAAAGGTTCAAGTTTATTATAGTTATTATGCCTAAATATATAAAAAAAAGCTTCCTCTATTGGAGGCTTTTTTTATATACGTTTATAAGATTCAATATCAAGGGATAAGTATTCTTTAAGTAGGTATCAAAAGTAATGTTATCTGCCCAAATCACTTGGTCTATGTCTTCTTCGGTTTGTGCTATTAAGTTTTCTTTACAAGAATCCGTTTTAAAATGATACCACCATGTTTCTTTAAAATAAATTTTCCGATTCATTTTGTACACATGGAAACTAACGTCTATTAGTTTTATTAATTGATGATGCTTTAGTCCGCATTCTTCAGCTATTTCTCTTTGTGCGGCACGTTCTGAAGACTCATCTTTTTCGATTTTACCTTTCGGAAAATCCCATTTTCCTAGTCTATGAATAAAAAGAATATCGCCTTGTTCATTTTCAACAATTCCTCCAGATGCTTGTATAAACAGAAGCTCTTTTTTCATTAACTCAATAATTTTAGCAGGCTCGTTAGTAAGTATTTGAAAATGCTTATTAGAGTCTATAAAATGACTAACGATAGATAAAATATTGCTTTCATTACAGTCGGCGATTAGCTTAATTTCTGGAACATCATCAATTAAATGCTTACCAATATAAATGACCTGTTGGTTAAAAAAAACTTTATACATTTGCACGTCGCTAATTAATTCAACAAAGATGAACAATACAGAGCAATTAATCGCAGAAAAGTTAGTTCAAATTCAAGCTATCAAGCTACAACCCAAACAACCATTTACATGGGCCAGTGGTTGGAAAAGTCCAATATACTGCGATAATAGATTGACCCTTTCTTATCCTGAAGTTAGAGCTGTTATAGCACAAGCTTTCGTAGATAAAATTAAGCAATTATACCCACATGTTGAATATATTGCCGGTGTCGCTACAGGTGCAATCGCTCATGGCTTATTGGTTGCGGAAAAAATGAAATTACCATTTGTATACGTTCGTTCGTCGGCAAAAGAACATGGTATGGGAAACCAAATCGAAGGATTCTTACCAGAAGGAAAAAATGTAGTTGTTATAGAAGATTTAATTTCGACCGGCGGCAGTAGTTTGAAGGCAGTACAGAGCTTAAGAGATGCAGGAGCTAATGTTCTAGGTATGCTTGCTATCTTTACATACGACTTTTCTGTAGCTAAAGAAAATTTCGATAAGTCGAATGTTAATGTTGAGACTTTGAGTAATTATCATGCGCTAATCGACTATGCATTGTCGGTTAATTATATCGAGAATGAGAGTGTGGAAACCTTGAAACAGTGGAGAGAGAATCCCGCAGAGTGGACCATTTAATAAATTTGATATGACCAAAATAGAAAGCTCTAAAAGAACCATTGGAAAGTCAAGCGAGGATTTATATAATTTACTGAGTAATTTTAACAACTTCGAGCATTTAATGCCCGAAAGAGTTACGAATTGGTCATCGGACGAAAACCATTGCCGGTTTACCATTTCAGGTATTGCCAGTTTAGGTATGGAAATTATTGAGCGAGTACCGTATTCTAAAATTACTATGAGAGATTATGAGAAGGTTCCCTTCAAATTTAATTTCTTAGTATTGTTAAGCGCTTCAAATCATGAACAAACAGAAGTTCAATTGGTTTTCGAAGCTGATTTAAACCCAATGCTAAAAATGGTAGCAAAGCAACCTCTTACAGATTTCTTAGAAAAATTGCTCGACCATTTGCAAAAAATGTAAGCTCATTTAATATCAGTTTTTTTAATTAGAATGACTAACTTAGCATTCTAACTTAAATAATACTTGTAATGAAAACACCAAAAGTTGCAGTTATTCTAGCCGGTAGTGGCGTATATGATGGTTCAGAAATTCACGAAGCCACAATGACTTTATATGCTATCTTAAAACAAGGAGGAACATACGATATTTTTGCACCAAATATAAATCAACACCATGTTATTAACCATATCACAGGTGCGGTAATGGAGGAAACAAGAAATGTTTTAGTCGAATCGGCACGTATTGCTAGAGGACAGATTAAAGATATTACACAACTTGCTGCTAGCGATTTCGATGCTTTAATTATTCCGGGCGGTTTTGGTGTTGCAAAAAATCTTAGCGATTTTGCATTTAAAGGCAGCGAATCAATAGTATTATCATCGGTTTCGGATGTGATAAAAGCCTTTGTAGATCAGCAGAAACCAATTGGTGCACTGTGCATCTCACCGGCTATTTTAGCCAACGTTTTAGAAGGCGCAACGGTGACTATTGGACAGGACGAAGGCATCGCAAATGCGATTAAAGATATGGGAGGGCACCACGAAATAACTAATCATGGTGAAGTTGTTATCGATAAAAAATATAAACTAGCTACTACACCTTGTTACATGCTGGATGCTACAATTATTGATATTGCCGATGGTGCTGTTAATGTGGTTGGAGCTGTTTTCGAAATGATTTAATATGAATTTTATTCAACGACGATTACCATTAATTATTGCTATTCTGCTAGTAGGAGCATCACTGTATTATTTTACTACAATTTGGATTTATGTGGTTGTAGCGGCAATTATTTCGCTCATTGGCCGAAGGCCATCGCGATGGGTTTCTAATGCGAAAATTGGTCGTTTTAAAGTTTCCCCGGCAATAGGATCTGCTTTAACCTTATTGGTTTTTTGGCTTTTGTTTTTCACTTTTTTAAGATTGTTTGTCCCTTTAATTGTCAACGAAGCCAATACTTTATCTTCGGTAAATGTTTCGGCAATTCAGCAAGCCTTCCAAGAACCAATTGCTCAGGTTGAAGCATGGTTTGGCAAACTCAGAGTTAATCAATCAACAAGTGATATCAAACAATCGTTTTGGAATGCTATTAACACCGTTCTCAGTTTAGAACACATCAAAACAGTATTTTCGAATTTGATAGGAGCGGTGGGCGACATTGTAATTGCCATTTTTGCCATTTCATTTTTGTCGTTTTTCTTTATGAAAGATGAAAAATTATTGATGCGAGGCATATTGTCTGTTTTTGCAGTCGAAAAAGAAGAACAGGTTAAAAAAGTGGTACTTACAATAGTAAAATTACTAAGTAGATATTTTTCAGGTTTACTGTTGGAGGTTTTTGCTGTTATTAGCTTAGTTACAATAGGTCTAATGATTGTTGGAATTGGTTTCTCTCATGCCATTGTGATAGGTCTGGTTGCTGGCTTTTTAAACGTTATTCCGTATGTTGGGCCGATTATCGGTATGGCCTTCGGATCTATTATCGCCATTGCAACAGAGCTAACCAACGAAGTTCCAGATAATCTAGGGTTACTTGTGTTGGGTGTAGTTGCTGTTTTTATCATTGTTCAATTAATCGATAATATTGTCTTGCAACCGATTATCTACTCTAATTCTGTTAATGCCAGTCCGCTTGAGATTTTTTTAGTGATATTAATGGCCGGAACTATTGGAGGCATTATTGGTATGGTTTTGGCGATTCCTTTGTACACTATTTTCAGAGTAATTCTTAAAGAGGTCTTCGGTCATTATAAATTTGTACAATCTATAACTAAAAACATTTAATCAATTAGTTTTAAGTTGTTTTAAAAGACCTAATAAATAAGACAAAAGAAGGCTGCCCTATTGGACAGCCTATCTTTTTTATTTTAGTTATTTTGATTACTCAACCACTAATTTAAATGTAGCGCTTGTATTGTTTTGATAAACTTTTACAAAATACATTCCAGGTTTAGCATCCGACAAATCGAAAGTCTTTGTGTTATCTGAACTAGAAATTATTAATTTTCCGGTAATATCTGTTACTTCGATTAATTGTACATTTTCTCCATTCACCATAAACCGACCTTTAGTAGGATTAGGATAAATCGCCACAGTATTAGTCTTTAAAGAAACCACATTTACAAAATCGTCGAAATCTACAATAATATCACTTCTACCTGCATTAATAATATGAGCAGCGAAATCACTAGCAAAAGCATCATCTGTAAAAATAATTTCCATGTTAGATACATCGTCGATAGGATTGTGATTGATAGCATTACCATTTAAAGTAATGGTTGCTTCAGTAGCCGATGTACTTGTAATTTCAACTGTTAAGCCTTCAGGAACATTGGCTACAGTATATTCTGTACCTTCCACTAAAGTGCCGACAAATGAAAAAGCATCTTCTGTTAAGGTTAAGAGAATAGAATTAGAGATACTACCATTATTGGCGCTATTTTCTATAAATGTAGTATTATTCCAAGATAATTCGGGGCTTGAAGAACAAACAGGATCAAGCTCACCAGGTGATGCGAAAATAGCACTACCAGCAACATTATCAGTTACATAATTAGTTGAAACCAACCAAGCTGAAAGCTGAGTATTGTCTACTGTATAATCACATAATACTAATGAATGACCACCTCCCGCTGTGTTAGGCCATACGGTGTTAATAATATTTACAGAATCTATTAACATACCTGTAGCATTGTAAATTGCGATTGCTTCACCTCCGTTCGATAGACCACCACTAGTCCATTGCGACGCTGTAACGCCAAATGTATTAAGCATGGCATCAGCATTATAAGCTAACACTAAATATTCGCCAGCTGCTAATATCGAGTTAGGGAAGGTATAAGAAACGCCCAACATGTAGAAGTTTTCAAGTTGAATATCATCTATACCATTATTGTAAATTTCAATAAATTCTATGGTATCTGTTCCTGACTCAGGGGAGTTATACATAATCTCTGTAAATACTAGATCAGGAATAATATAAGCATCTAAGAAATGAATTTCTATAGCATGGTTAGAGCTGTTTAACACAGACGCTGCATCAGAACCCGTAAAGGCTGCATTATAAAATTCAATGCTTAAGTTAGAAATGCTATTAGCGGCTTCGTGGTCGGTAGCTATACCGGTAAAAGAAAATTGAACATCTGTACCGGATGTTGTTTCAACACTTAAGCTTAATCCGGCAGGTAAGTTAGAAACAGCGTAATCAACACCTTCTGTTAAGGTCCCTTGTGTAACAAATGTCTCATTAGATAAAGACGCTGAAATTATATTTGCAATAGAACCATCGTTTGCAACAGACTCATTAAAGATATCTTCGTTCCATGTCATGCTCATTTCTGCAGATTCAATAAAATCGACTACAATATTATTAACACTATAGTTCGTTACATGTTCTGCAAAATCGCTTACAAAAGCATCGTCTGTAAAAGTGATTTCCATGTTTGAAACATCATCAGCATCTGAGTGTAAATAAGCATTACTGTTTAAAGCAACTGTAGCAGTCGTAGCAGATGTTGTAGTGATATCGATTATTAAACCTGTAGGTAAATTTGTAACATTATAATCTGTGCCTTCTTGCAAAGTGCCAATTGTAGCAAAAGCATCATTTCCGTTTAAGGTAATCGAAATGGTATTATCAATACTACCATCATCGGCTGCACTTTCGTTAAAAATATTTGAAGACCATACCAATTCTGCACTAGATGTACAAACCTGATCTTGTTGCATAGGCGAGGCGTAAATTGAGCTACCGGCAGTATTATCGGTTACATAATTTGTAGAAACGAGCCATGCTGATAGATTTGCATTATCTGCAGAATAGTCGCATAAGACCACCGAATGGCCTCCTCCGGCAGAGCTTGGCCAAACACCACTAACAACGTTTACAGAATCTACTAATATGCCTGTTGGTGTATAAATTGCAACAGCTTCTCCGCTATTCGATAAACCGCCACTTGTCCACTGATTAACAGTAACGCCAAAAGTATTAAACATTGCTGTAGCGCTATATGCTACGACAAAGTATTCGCCGGCTGATAAAATTAAATTGGGGAAGGTATAGGAAACACCTAACAAATAATAATTTTCTAATTGAACAGGATCAGATCCATTATTGTAAATTTCAATGAATTCTAAGGTATCTGTTCCTGTTTCCGGTGAGTTATACATAATCTCTGAAATAACAAGATCTGGAATAACATAAGGATCTAAGAAATCGATAGCAACATTACTCATACTAGCATTTGTAACAGCACTAGCATTTCCGCCAACAAATGCAGGATCTAGAAACGAAATTGTAATATCAGATACATCATTAGCATCATCGTGTGAGGTAGCTGCTCCTGCAAAACTAATTTCTGCAGATGTGTTCGAAACTGTGTTAACAACAATAGTTAAGCCGGAAGGAATGTTTGTTGCGTTAAAATCAACACCTTCTGCTAATGCACCTGTTGATACAAAAAAGTCAGAACTTAAATTAACTGTCACAACAGTTTGTATCGACCCGTCGTTAGCAACAGCTTCGTTAAAAGTCGTTGTAGACCAAGTTAATTCAGGAGCAACAGCCGCGTCGATAAAGTCAATAGTAATATCTAATTTACTTGCATTGGCAACAAGGCTTGCGTTACCACCTGTAAAGGCAGCATCTAAGAACGTAATTCCTAAGTTAGCAATATCGTCTGCATTGGTATGGCTAGCAGCATTACCAATAAGAATAATATTGGCAGAAGTACCCGTTGCCGATAAAATTTCGACGGTTAAACCAGTAGGTAGATTTGTTACTGAATAATGTGTGTTTTCAGTCATATTAACTCCCGTAACAGCAAATGTTTCGTTAGCGATATCAACCACAATAGGCGCAGCAGAAGGGAAAGAGCCATCGTTAGAGGCATCTTCGGTAAAAGTACCGTTATTCCAAGTTATTGCAGGCGTTGGAGTTCCAGCACCAATCCATGCTCTAGGGTCGAAACCTGTTGGAGCATTTTGAGGGCCGTCACCAGCAGGTGCATCATTATCAATATTCCATTCAAGCACATTCCATACTTGTTTGCCAACAGTAACAGTATCTGCACGTTCGGCACGTCCATCTTCAAATTCGTGTGGCGTATTGGTTCCATCTTCACCGGGAACACCAAATTGATCGATTAGCACGCCATTACCATCGTATAGCTCTAAGTTATCATCACCATTACTACCTGCGACATCATTATCGGCGCCGTCGAACTGATCGGCACTAACACCATAAACCGATAAAAATTCACCGTCATCTATTCCTGTTGCAATGATGTAAAATCTACCCGCAGGAATTGTTCCTGTTAAATTCAAAGTTTGATTAACAGTTGCACTAGTATTGGTGTATTTATCGATTCTCCAACCCGAGTTCTCTGTAAAATTGACATCCGAAGAGCCTGCATTATAAAGCTCAATATAACGAACATTGGCATTATTATCAGGGTCTGCCAACTCCGTAATAAAAACTTGTGCTTTCAAGCCAAGTACCAGCATAGAAAATGCTATCAAAAAAGTAATTTTCTTCATTATTTTTTAAATTTTTTATGAGATGCGAATTTAAGAATATTTTATATTACTGCTTTGTTTTTTTTATCAATTAACGATTGTTTAATATTTGGTTTATCTAATGTTTAGTTGTTTTGTTTGTGTTTAGTGATGTTGCTAATATACAGAATGTTAGTGTTTGTTAAAAAACAAAAAAATCACGCATAAATAGTACATTGGTTTTAGTATAAATTGATACTAAAATTTCAAGTAATGTTGAAAATCAAAAGAGGCTGTCGGGGTTAAACGACAGCCTCTTTTTTGTTTGATTATAGATATTTAAAACATCAATGGCAATATTAAGCCTTGAGTAACTACACCGGTTTCGTAATCGAATTCCGAACCATAAGCCGAGTGCGGAATAGAATACACAGCATACAAAACAATAGTAGCAACGATGAACCAATACATGTTTTTTCTGTTTCTGTTAAGTACTATCGCAATGGTCCAAAACACAAAAGCTATTAACGTTTTGTTGTCGGTTAAGTCCCAACCGAAAGGTACACCTGTCCAAAACTCGCTAAAAGCAAATTTTTGAACGATTGGCCCTAATATCATGCCTCCAATAAATAATGCAATGTATGTACGAATACCAAAGTACCATGTTCTTTTCGAATCTTTAGCTAAGTAATAAATAGCAGTTATAGAAGCTAATAACATGGCTAAAAACATGAAAAAAATGTGAGGGGCTAAAATATATGCAGGAACAGCACCTTTAAAGCGTATGGCAATGGGATGTTCTTTGGCTATAAACTGAACTTGATCGTTGTGTCGTAATTCAATGAAGTATTCTAATTTACCTGCTTCGGGTTGCTCAGGTAAAACAGACGATAATACTTGTATTTCTTTTCCTTCTCCAAAGAATGCTCGTTCTTTTTTACTTCTTGCAGTTAAAATTGCTTCCGACCACGGCTCATCTACATTTAATCGCTTGTAAAAAACAGTACCTTGAATAAGATTGACATCGACGGGTACATCGATATAGCATGGACTTCCAATTTCTTGTGTTCTAATTAGACTAAATTTGAAATGCTGATCGGCTAATTTTACATCAACTTTTATAGGATGTGTAGGGCCTGTAGCTCTTTGGTAAGCCGCCGCGCCTAGTGTAATGATGATGGCTAATAACCAAAAACCAATATGTTTTAACTTGTGCATGTTATAATTGAATTAAAATAATTTTGTGTTGTCCGTTTCTTAATACATCAACCGTAGCAGTGTCTCCTTCTTGCAACTCGCCCAAACGATACATGTAATCGTAGATATTAGTAACTTTTTTCCCATTTACCATAGTTATAATATCGTCTTTTAACATTCCTGCGGTTTCGGCAGGGCCTCCTTTTCTAAGGCCATCAACCTTTAATCCGTTATTGTCTTTTGAGTTAAAATCGGGAATAATTCCAAATGTAACTTTGTAGCTGGCTCCATGTCGAGCCGAACCTTGTGTGTTTGTTTCTTTGAATTTTAAAGGGAGTTCGGATTTATCTACATCTGAAATGAGTTGAATAGCCCAGCTCACTATTTCGACCATTCCTGTGTAATTGATTTTGTCAACGTCGTCGAACGGTGTGTGATAGTCGGAGTGAGCCCCTGTGCTTATAAATAAAACCGGCGATTTTTGCATGTAAAAACTAGCGTGATCCGAAGGCCCAAATCCATCGGGGTTGGTCGAAATTTTAAACTGATTGCTTTGATTGCTCTCGATTAGTTTCTCAAATTCTCCGGCTGTTCCAACACCTCCAACAGTAATGCCATCTTCTGTAAGTCGCCCAATCATATCAAAATTGAACATACAAAGTGAACTTTCGTTGTTTTTGTACATGTTCTCCGATAAAAATTTTGACCCTAACAAACCCATTTCTTCTGCACTAAAGGCAATAAACATCATGTTTTGTTGGTGAGGGTGTTCGGAATAATATTTTGCCAATTCTATGATTGCTGCCACTCCGGAGGCATTGTCGTCTGCTCCGTTGTGCACAGCTATAGTGTCAGGCATTCTCGATCCGGAATCTTCGCCTCCGAAACCTAAATGGTCGTAGTGAGCTCCAACAACGATATAATTGTTTTTAGCAACAGGATTTTTTCCTTTAGAGTAGGCTATAACATTATAAGTAGTTTTTATAATATATTCAACATCTGTTGCAATAGAGACATCCGGATTCAGTTCAAAAGATTGAGGCTGTTTTTGCGTTTCGATAGAGGCAACTAACTCATCGATGTTTTTACCACTTATTTTTTCGAAAGCTTCTTTGGTTATATGAATAACAGGAATAGCACTTCTTTCTTTAGATTTGTCGAAATGTAACTTGGTTAATTCATCTCTTTTACCTGAATTTACAAAAATAACACCTGCGGCTTGTTGGTCGGAAGCGGTTAGAACTTTTGCACGAAGATCGTCTTTATTTTGAAATAGTTCTTTGTAAAAGTGGGGTGTGCCTGTTAATATTACAACCCATTTGCTCTTTACATTTTTATTGTAGTCGTTCCACTCGATGCTGTCGTTTTTAATTGAAAAGCCATAACCTACAAACTGAGCTTTTGCTTGTATATTGTCGTTTTTAGTAAAGCCTAGCGGAATAAAATCTTTTTCAATTTTTAATTCTGAATTATCGAATTTTAAATAATTGTTTTCGTTGAGTTTTAATCCGGTAACTACATCGAAAGCTTGAGTTTTAACTTCTAGTTGGGCTTTTGCAAATTGATCTTCTATGTAATCAACTGCTTTTTCTATGCCTTCGGTACCCGGTTTTCTTCCTTGTAATTCGTCAGAAGCAAGAAAGTTAACAGAAGCTTTTATATTACTGTATAATGCTTCTTTATTCTGCGCCCAAGCATTTGTTGTAATAATTAAGGCAATAATCCAAATAAATTTTCTCATGGTATTTTTTAATTATAAAAATAAGCAATATCACTTATCTATTATACTTTGTAAGGGCATAAAAACGAAAAGTGCAAAAAGAAAAAAGACAAAAAAAGCCTAAAAAGCCCATGAACAAAAGAACACAACAACATTAAGAAAAAAAGCGAATCGAAAACGAATTGTGATTTACTTGGATTTAGCTTGTATTTTTACTTTGATTAAGCATAAGCTAGCTTGGATAAACAAAAGTAAATAGCAAAAATATTTGTATTCCTTTGATTAAATAAGCCATACAGCTATTTAAGAATACCATTTAAAACTTAATTAAACGCCCCTTAAATGGGGCTTTTTCATGCCTTTAATTTAGTGCACAATTCGTTTTTGTAATGTGTAAGAGTGCTGTTAAGGGTGCGGTTAAGGGTGCGAAAAGAGTGTTTTTAAAGTATTATTGAAACATATTTAGGATATAAAACAGCGTTAAAAGTGCAAAATTTAGTGTTTTAGACAGGGTATAATACCAATAACAGAAACAGAAAACAACGAAAAAACGTAGGTTTTAGAAGTTTACTATATGAAAAGTGTGAATCTTGTGTATTTATGTAGCAATAATGCTATTCTAGTCTGATAACACCAACAACAAGTGCAATTCCTGTTATTTCATCTTTTGGCAAATCGAATGGAGCATATTCTTTATTATCAGAAACTATGGAGATGCATTCTTTATCTTCAGATTTATGAAGTCGTTTTATGAGTATTCCATTTTCGCTTGTAGCTACTACGTATACTTTATTCCATTGAATAACTTTACTCTCTCTAATTATACGGCATGCTACAACATCACCGCTGTTATATTTTGGATACATCGAGGAACCTGATACCTCTATCATAAAATCAATCTTTCTATCCTTAAATTTAGGAACAACATAATAATCTTTAATATCCCTTTCTCCAATAGCAAAATCAGAACTCCCAAAACCTCCTACGGCATTGATGCTAACAAGCGGATAGCCAGTTTTGTCTTTTACTGCAACTGGAGTGCTTTTATGGGTTTGTTGTAGCATATCTCCCTTGCCAGTAAGTAACCAGTTGGCATTGATTTCATTATATGTATGTAGTATTTTTGATATATTTTCTTGTGACAACGCTCCTCTTTTTCTGCCTTTTCCTATAATCCCATTAGATATTCCAGTTTCAACAGTAATTTTATTATCGTTCAAACCTTTGTGTTTCATGTATTTATCAAGACGCTCAAAAAAAGTTAGCATAATTACTATATTTTGTTTGGTTGATATATCAATAATGATATATATTTGTTAAGTCATTTTAACAAAGATAGAAAAAAACAACAGAATGAAGTTAACGGACGAACAAGCCAAAAAAATAAAATTCTCAGTTCTAGCAAAAAAGCACGCTGTATCTCCTGCATATGTAATGTATGTAATAACTGGGAAGAGAGAAGCCAACTCTGATAAGGCAAAAGCAATAATGAATGACGCTCAACGCATTTTAGAGATAGTTGAAGGATAGATATATGAAAATTATATACGACTATATTGATAATATTCTTTGTGTTAGCAGGCCTGCTCTTGTTGAAAGTGGAATTTTATCTGCAACGAAGTATAAAAACTTGGTAAGATATAGACCGCATATACGCAAAAGAATGGGTAAGGGTAATAATAATCCAGCCATGTTAACATTTGATTTATTAGATGAAGATATAAAGTCAAGATTGAGAACAGAATTTGGCGACCCACACAAAACAACCAAACAAACCGCATTTACAGACTTCTTAGAAATTGACAGCGAAGCTGTAAAGTTCTTCGATACTTATACATTCGACAACGACAAAGCATTACCCGAAAAAACTAAAAAAGAATATGTTGCCAACGCATCAGTTCTTAATGCCATTCATAAGATAGTAATGACACGCACAGGCAGAGCTAAAGCTTTAGGAAAGAATACTAAAAATCTTTGGGAAAACATGTCTACAATTATTCAAGAACTACCTCAGCATACTTTCCCACATTCATTACCGAAAAATGTTCGTAGGCTTAGAGAGAAAGCTAAGAACTACAAAGCAGAAAGTTACGAGAGTTTAATCCACGCCAACTTCAACAACAAATCGGCTGAGAAATTAAACGAAGCTGCTCAAATGTGGGCTGTGAGTCGTTGGGCGAATCAAGTGAACAAGTGTGCTACTATTACTCAGTTATTCCACGAATACAACGCACGAGCAGAGCAGGAAAATTGGAAGGTTCTTAAAAAGGAAAAAACAGTCCGTAATTTCTTATACAGAGAAGATATTAAACCATTGTGGTATTCACACCGATACGGTTCTAAAGCCTACAAAGAGAAGTATGCTTACCAATTAAGCACCAAAATGCCAACACTTCGGGATAGCTTATGGTATGGTGATGGAACAAAACTTAACTTATTCTTTTTAGATGAAAACAGCAAAGTTTCTACAGTTCAAGTCTACGAGGTAATGGATGCCTACAGTGAAGTGTTCTTAGGATATCATATATCTAAAACAGAAGATTTTGAAGCACAGTATTTTGCTTACAGAATGGCTGTAAAAACAGCAGGCCACAGACCTTACGAGCGTGTTGCCGATAATCAAGGTGGACATAACAAGCTCGAAAATGCAGGATTCTTAGACAAACTATCAAGACTATCTGTTAGAACACAGCCATACAATGGTAAATCTAAAACCATAGAAAGTGCCTTTGGCAGATTCCAACAACAAATATTAGCCAAGTATCCAGGCTTTACAGGTCAGAATATTACTACTAAAAAGCAAGAAAGTAAAGCCAACATGGAGTTTATACTGGCTAATAAAGAAAATCTATACACTTACGATGAAATGGTTGCTGCTTATATTGAAGCTCGCATGGAGTGGAACAACGCACCCCATTATGCAACTGGTGTGCCTCGTAACCAAATGTATAGAGAAAGTAACAATCCGCAGGCTCCTGAAATTACCATGTTCGAAATGGTAGACTTGTTTTGGATACAAAGAGAGAAGCCAGTTATGTATTCGGCTTACGGCTTAACATTCACACACAAAGGCGTTAAATACACTTACGACAAGAAACGTGCAGACGGTATGCCTGATATGGACTGGCATACCAAGAACATAGATAAGAAGTTTGTTATCAAGTTCGACCCTGTAGATATGGATATGATCTACATCTATACTCAAGATGCATTGGGTTTACGTTTTGAAACTGAGTTAACCACAAAGGTAGAAATACACAGAGGTAAGCAGGAACAGGAAACTGGCGAAATGGAATACATCCAAAATGTATTGCAAGAACGAAAAGACAAGCAGGTTGAGGTTCAAGATGCTGCACAAGAAATATTGCACGAGCACGAAGCGACAGCAGAACAGCAAGGCTACAATACACCAAAGCCTTTAGGAGCTACACGCAAAACAAAAAAGAAACCAATAAAAAAACGCAAAGCTGTTCCAATGACAGATTACGACAAGGTGGTGAGCAATTTTACACCTGTAGATGAGAAGGAATATATTAACTATTACGCACAATACTAATAAAAACAACGCCCGAAAGGACGAATCCAATCGGGCATCTAAAATCAATACAAAGTTATGATAAACAACGAGCAAAAACAACAAATCGCAGAAAAATTACAGGAGTATGCACAGCGATACGCATCGCAAAACAAGGCTGCCAACTCACTTAAAGGTGTAAGTTCTGCAACTGTAAGTCAGGTTTTAAATGGTAATTGGTCGCTAATTAAAGACGAAATGTGGCGTAATATTGCTACACAAATAGGCTTTAACGAAAACCAGTGGCAAGTCGTTGAAACAAGAGACTTCAAAGCATTAACTCACATTTTGACAGATGCACAATACAATTCGATGGTATTTGGAGTAATAGGTGATGCAGGAACAGGTAAATCGTTTTGTGCAAAGCATTATGTTCAGAACCACAAGCGAGCTTACTTATTAAGCTGTAACGAATACTGGAACCGCAAATACTTTTTAGCAGAGCTACTCCGACAAATGGGTGAAGATCATAGCGGTTTAACCGTAGCTGAAATGATGATGGAAGTGGTTAGCAAACTTAAGAAGCAAGAACAACCCATTATTATTATGGACGAAGCAGACAAGCTAACTGACCAGGTCTTGTATTTCTTTATCACCCTATACAATCAGTTAGAAGACCATTGTGGCATTGCTTTACTTGCCACTGACCATTTAGCCAAACGAGTAAAAAAAGGTCTTAGGCTCAACAAAAAAGGCTACAAAGAGATTTACTCACGAATTGGCAGAAAGTTTATCGAATTACCGGGTATTGGTTCTACCGATGTATCTCAGATATGCAGAGCCAATGGTATTAACGAGAATAAAACCATCAAAGATATTTTTCAAGATAGCGAGCGTGACCTTAGACGTGTTAAACGCAAGATACATGCTACTAAGAACATGAATAAGCAAATCGGCTAAACTACTAGGATGAACAGAGCTGTATCAGTAGCAGAATTAGAAAAACGAAGATTTAAAGAAATGGCTTTCGAAGGTGCTTGGTTAGAATCGTTTGGAAAACCTGAACGTTCAGGTGTATGGTTGATTTGGGGAGCATCTGGAAATGGAAAAACAAGCTTTGCAATGCAATTGGCAAAATACATAACTGCGTTTGGAACAGTAGCCTACAATACAATGGAGGAAGGTGCACGTAAATCGATGCAACGAGCTGTTGTAAACACAGGCATGAGAGAAGTTGCAAGGCGTTTTATTTTGCTAGACAGAGAGCCTGTCGAAGAACTTAAAGAACGTTTAAGAAAGCGTAAAAGTAAAGATATCATCATCATAGATTCATACCAATACACAGGTTTAACCAAGAAAGAATACATCGCACTTAAAGAAGAGTTCCCAAAGAAGCTATTCATTTTTATATCGCATGCTGAAGGCAAACAACCTGAAGGGCGTTCTGCAAAGATTGTAAGATACGATGCCGATGTAAAAATATTCATTGAAGGCTACAAAGCTTTCCCTACAAGCCGATACGGTGGTGGTGCTGAATACACCATTTGGGCAGAAGGTGCCGACAGTTATTGGGGTGATATCGACTAAAGAAAAAATATCATGAAAACAAAAAAGACGAAAATACAAAAGCAACGAAGTGAGTATCAGCAGATATTACATGCAGTATTGAAACGCTCAAATATAAACGAATTTGATTACAACCTATGTGTGTTCTGGACAGGAATGTCATTCTTAGAATTGCATTACCCTGTTGACTCAGAATATGATAAATACAGAGAAGCCATACATCAAGATGCCATGTTTTGGAACTGGTGGAGAACTGAGTTTAAAAGCTACGAAGAAAAGTTAATTGCGATGCTTTACAACGAGCAGAAATTCATTGACAAATCGCAGTTTAATAACACAATGCACATCTTCATGTTTAGTCCTGAAGTTGAACATGTTTATCAAGAGAATTATTTAAAAATATTGTCAAATATCAAAATTTAAAACCATGAAGCAAGAGATTGATTTAAGCAGCTTAAGTGCTGAACAATTACAAGAAGCTTTGGCTAAAAAGCAAAAAGCAGAGCAAACAAAAAGAGAAAAAGAAGAAAAAGAATACATCATTGGAAGAGATGCTTCTATCATGAATTTAGTCGATAAAGCTTTAGATCTAGAACTTCGTTTACAGGCTTTCAAAGAAGAGTGCCACGAAGTTCTTGAGATGCAAGAAATAAAATTGACCGAATATGGAAAAATGCGAAAGAACTCGAAAGGTGGATTTTCTCTTACACATAGCAATGGAACTCGTAGAGTAACTCGCTTACGCAGAACAGAACCATTGTGGGACGAGAGGGCTGTTAAAGCTACAGAAATGATAAAAGAGTTTTTGCACGACACTGTTAAGAAACGTAATATTAAGCTATTCGAGATACTGGTTTCTTTTATAGAAAAGAACAAAGATGGGGATTTAGAATACAGTAGAGTAATGAATCTGATTAAGCACGAAGACAAATACGATGACCCACGTTGGTTAGAAGGTTTAAAACTCATTAAAGAATCATTTAATTATCGTTTAAAAGGCTTTGGATACGAGTTTAAAGTAACCGATAAAGATGAGAGATGGAGAAATATCGACTTATCATTCACAAGTATTTAAATACCCAAAACCTACTAAGACAATGAATAAAAACGCTCTACTAAAGGCTTGCAGAGTTCAAGAGATTGATATGTTTTTTACAGATAGAGGATTCTCTAGAACCTTTATTCACAAAAAGATTTTGCAGCCCAATTTCTTTATTAGCAAACGAACTTATTATCGTTTTTTAGGGGTGAATGCTAAAAGAATACTAAAAGAGCGATTCGAGTTAGACTGGAAAGTGGAATTAGCAAAACAAGAACCTTTCGACTATATCGGTATAATGAAAAACCTTAAGGATGCATTCGATAAGAACGAAAGCAGAACCTCTAAGAGCGAGTATGACGATATGGTTAAAGAGGGTTCTATACATTAAATAATTATGAGCAATATGAAAGATTTTGACTTAATGCCTTTTGGTAAATACAAAGGCCACAAAATGGCAAATATACCAGCCTCTTACCTTATTTGGTTATACGATAAAGGCGGGCTTAAAGATGAGGCTGTAAAAGCTTATATAGAAGAAAACAGAGAAGTTTTAGACAAAGAAAATATTAGAGATTGTTTTTAATCATGAAAAAGAAAGATATCAAATTATTCGTTACAGCATTTTTACAGGTATCGCTTGTAAGTGCTAACATCTATTTTGTAGGACACCACATGCTTTTAGGCATTGCTTTTACAGGTTTTACTATCTCGTATCTGTGGACTATCAATGTAAAACGCATAGCCATATCGAACATTGTCGACAGGCTTACTTATTCATTTGGAGCAATGGCAGGAAGCATTATAGGCGTATTTGCAGCACAATTTATCAATTCTTACTTGTAATGAAGCTAAAAGCAAGAAACCCCAAAGAGTTTGCAAAGGAAATTCACTCCTCAAATATTCAGGCGAAAGTAACATCTTTCAATCAGCTTGAAAAATTGACAGAGGACTGGATTGTAAACTACACCAACGAAGCTTGTAAACTGATGAAAGCCAAAGGCGGTTTACAAGCTATGAACAGCTTAGAAAAAGCATTAAAAAGTAATAAAAATCAAACATTTGACATAACACAAAAATCATGAAACAACAAACAATTAAAGTACCTGTTACAATTCCAGTTGGTTTTGAAGCAGTTGAATTAGACAAATCTGCAAACGAAATAGTTTGTAAAGAGATTCTAAAACCAGTAATGGAACGCATTAAAACATTAGATGATGTTTTTAATGAAAACAATATAACTGGTGAAGAAATTGAAAATATGTTCGATAATCTATCAGATCATTTTATGTACCAATTTATTGCAGAGTTAATATGCGAAACTTTAAACGAAGGCTGGCAACCTGATTGGAGTAATAGCAATGAGGAAAAATGCTTTCTTTGGTTTAAGATGTCGGATAGTTCTTCAGCTTCGGGCTTCTCGTTCGACGTCTGCGGTAGCTGGTACTCGTGATCGGCTATCGGCTCTCGCCTTTGCTTTAAATCACCTGAACTTGCAGAATTTGCAGGAAAACAATTTACAGAAGTATACGAAAATTTTATTTTAATCAAATAATCAATAAATTATGAAACTACAAGAGTTAAAAACATTCGATGATGCATGTAAAATAGAGGGCTTAGATGCAAAAACTATAATTCCTGATTTCTCTATGTATCCTAAACAAGCCGTAAAATCCAACAAGAAATACTTTAAATCGGTGATAAAGTTGGATAAGAGCTTTCATGTATATGTACATGCCAATCCGGAAAATTTGGAAAAAGGCTTTGATAAGGAACGAGATATGAAGTTTTACAATCTGTTTTACAAGGAAGAGGAATAACAAATAAGAGGGTGTTCACGCCATCTTTAATACCAAGCTTATGACAAAAGCAATAACAGAACAAGAAATAAAAGAGATTGGTTTTAAATTGACAGATCATTACGAGCACGACCAATTTAACACCAAAAGATACCAAAAAGGTATTTTACAAGTTGAGTTTACTTACGAAGGTGAAACATTACGAACAGTCGACTTAACTTTAGATGAGGTCAATTGTATGCCTGTAAATAAAACAGAGCTTGAAATATTAGATATTATTCTTAACAAACAATCAAGCCCAAAAAGCAAACATGACACAACAATACGAGATGATATGTTTGGTTTTTTGCATAGACACCCAAAACTTGAAATGGAATTGGCTTTAGATTCTAATCACGCTATTGTAGATATGAAAGATTGGAAAATTGCACGTTCGAATGCTGTTTTCCCACGATTAGATAAGCACAACACACTATAATTATGAGTTACAAAGCATACTTTACAATAGAAAAGAAACTGAAAGCTCAAGGCTTCGTTGGTGAGCGTGCCGACCTTATAGAACAATTTACAGATGGCAAAAAAAGCAGCTTGAGAGAACTTACAGACAGGCAATACAAAGCTTTTATTATTTGGCTCACTAATCAGGCAAGTGGCAATTCTTCAAATACAAAAGAAGACTGGCAGAAAAGCCCGGCTAATATAATGAGGCGAAAAGTTTACAGCCTGTTTATTACCAAAATGGACTACAGCGAAGATGAATTTAATGCGTGGCTGCTTAAATATGGAAAATTCCACAAGCCACTTCAGGAACATAGCGAACATGAACTGGTGCAGCTCACCTCACAAGCAGAGGCCGTTTATAAAAGTTGGGTTAAAGAAATTCACAAATAATAATTGACAATTACAATGAACCATTATATTTTAAACATAACAAGCAAAGGAGCCGATGCCGTTTTTAAGATTACCTACAAAAGCGGGCGGTTCTATAAGATGGAAGCCAAACGGCAAAAGATGTCCGATGAGCAAAGAGCCAAACTAATGACCTTAGTTCCAAGACGTGAGGAGGAACTTAACCAAATGGGCAACTTTGGCGGTGTAAGCATTGAAAAGGAAAGCAAGCCCAACAATCTGTTTTCCTTGTTCAATATGGCTTATTTTGAGTTCTACGAACGCATGAACGGCAATATCAAGCCTAAATTTGGTGCAACTGAAGGCAAAGCTTTAAAACAGATTATTAAGCACCTGACAGATATTAGTGCTACCGATGAAGAGGCACTGGCAACATGGCAAGCCATATTTAATAAGTGGGGTTCTTTAGAAGACTTTTACGCTAAGCAAATGGAACTGAGACAAATCAACTCGAATATTAACATCATTTTAAGACAATTGCAAGATGACAACACTGCCAGCAAAACAGGTCAAGGGAATTATGCAGATGAGATTGGAAGGAGCCTCTAAGGTCGACTTAATTCGCCAATTTTCGAGCCTATCGCTCGATAAAATCGTGAAAACAGGTTATCCGTCCATTGGCTCGCTTAAAAAGGTATATGGAGAAGAAAAAGCCGAAAAAGTAACAGCTATGGTGTTGGCTGACTTATCGCATAGCTTCAACAACGAACTTAGCCCGGAACATATACAAGAGATTACTGCCGAAATAAGCAGTTCTCTTATGGCAAACATCAGTATTGAAGATGTGTATTTGGTTTGCAGAAAAATAAAGCGAAGCAAAAACTACGGAAAACTGAACGTTAACAAAATCTTATTGTCATTAGAAGAGCATTTTGAAAATAGATGCGAAGCAGTGCTACAACATAATATTAATATGGATGCTAAAAATGGATACAGACAAACATTTGGACAGAGGCAAAGCTCTAAAGAGTTGGAAAATATAAGCAAAAACAGAGAAGCTCACAGTAGGTATTATACAGAAACTATTAAAAAACAACAGAAATGAGCAAAGAAAAGTATTATTACATCGAAACAAAAAAAAAAGATGGCAGCATTGCTATACTGCAATGGAAAGCCCAACATGGCGACAAACAAGCCTCTTGGAAAATATTCGGATACTGGAAGGCCAGGCGAATACTAAAAGGCCTTAGAAAAAAAGATAAAACAACATTTGTTTACAGGCTGTGCAAACGAGTAGATAAGAAAGGAAAGTTTAAATAAAAAACTCTCCAATTAAAAAAATTATTTGTATGTTTGTATCGTTGACAAGTTCCGAGAGCAATCTCGAAATTTTATTTATTACGATAAGGTGCATCTCTAAGGGTGTCTATACCGAAAGGCTGACGTTCAAATTCTCGGATTTGTCAACGGCTCTAAGGGGATGTGCCGCATACATTTAAACCGTTGAAAATGAATGCAAAAGAAAAAGCTCAAGCTCGGAGCCAAAACGAGCCTTGCGAAGTGATGACTTTTAACTACTCCGAAAGTCAGACAGAAATCAGAAGTTTAAGTATTAACCAAGAACCTTGGATGGTTGCTAAAGATATCTGTGATGCTTTAGGGCTAAAAGATACCAATATGGCACTCAAAGGTTTAGACGAAGACGAAAAGCTAACCCAAACTTTAGTGGGGTCAGGTCAGAAACGCAAAATGTGGTTGGTAAGTGAGAGTGGCATGTATGCTCTTATACTTAGGAGCAACAAACCCGAAGCTAAGAGTTTTAGAAAATGGGTTACTTCTGAGGTATTACCAACTATTCGCAAAAAAGGTTATTATGGCAATAATAGCCATGGGCAAAAGCAAGATTATATAGATGCTCGCGACATTCCTTTTTATACCAGAGAAATAAACGGCTACCATGTACGCATAATAGAGATAGATGGTATGCTTTGGGCTAGTGTAAACGATGTTAATGCTGCTATACATGCCAAAACAGGCAGTAACCAAGTGGCCAAAAAGCTGAATGCCTTACAAACTTTGGCTAAAAAGGTTTGGCTCTTTGGCAATACGCACCCAGCTTGGTTTACCAACGAATTGGGCGTGCATTTAATGTTAGGCGGTTCTCGCAAGCTTAATGGTACACGCCAACTACAACTTAATTTTGGAGGGCAGGCCTAATGGAAGAGCAATTAAAAGAGTTTAATAAGTACATAAGCAATACAGAAATGGCCGATAGGCTTAACGAAACCGCCCTGCGCTATGCACAGGCTACTATGGAGCAAAAAGAAGCTGTAACGCCACTGGAAATGGAAGCCGAAGACATCTACTGGCTGATACAATTGCGTGATTTATTCCGAAAACTTTAGATATCCCTACTCGGCAACGGGTTGCTACAATCAAAATAAGTGTCAAAAGTGCCTCCCCGATTGGGGAGGTTTTTTTATCTTTGAATTATTAACAAACCAAAGCAAAAAATATGAAATTTTTAAAAGGACTTTTTATCACAATACTTGTAATTATAGGTCTTGTGGTCGTTGTATTTATTATTGGTGTCAATAGTGAGTCAGAACCTGTTGAGCCGCAAAAGGAACTTACTAAAGAGGAAAAAATAGCTAAACTCGAAGAACAAATTAAGTATCAGACGGATTATACATGGTCTGCCGACAATATTCTTAAACAATTTGATGAGAACAGCATAAAAGCAGAGGAAGACTTTAAAGGTAAAGTGTATCATATTAAAGGATTTGTAAAAGATGTAGGAAAAGATATTATGGGTAAACCATATATTGTTATAGGAAATAGCCGAGGCATGGGCTCTGTTCAATGTATGTTTGACAAAAACAAAACAAAGCAACTTGCTGAACTAAAAAAAGGGAATGAAGTTGTTGTAAAAGGCAAGATTTTTAGCAAGATGATGTATGTAATGGCAGAGGACTGTGAGTTGGTTTACGATGTTCCTGCATTAAAAGAGCAGTTAAAAGAACTTAAAAAATAATTCAGGCAATTTAGATTCCCTCAAGTAAAAAGCCCCTTAACTGGGGCTTTTTTATTATACATGCGTTTCAATGCTCTTTACAGAGTGGTTAGGGTCGAGTTTATTTAAAAGCCAATTAAGCAGCTTTCCTGCACCTTTTAAAGAGCCGTTAAGTTGGTTCTTTCCAAGCACCGAGCTAATGGTTTCATCTTCCTTGCCAAATTGGTAGCCTTGCTTAGTAATCATAATATCGTTAAACAGCTCCATCATAATCACATTGCCCATTTGGTCGATAGCAATGGCTAATACAAAAAAGTAATCTCCAATCCGAATTAACCAAGTCTTAAAATTGGCTTTAGCCCAAAGCACTACCAAAGCATACAGTATGCCTAAAGGCAAAAATAATATGGCTAATAGTAGGGCAACTATAAATAACAATAGTCCTTTCATAATGTTTAGTTTATAATGATTGATTTTACGCCTAATGCTTCAGGCAAATTAACTGTAAGTCTAACAGGTGCTGCAAGAACCTCTTGCCATACCATTTCGTCCCAAGTGCTGCCTTTAATGATGTTTAATCCGACCTTTTGCAACTGAGTTCTGTCGGCATCGGATATTTCCTCTCCTGTTTTTGCTACAAACTGTAATACTTCAGGTTTGTTTTCGAAGTCGACTTTAGGCACCTCAAATACCAATGGCATTTCTGTTCCTGAAGGCAAAGCTTGTTTTGTTCCTGATTCGTCACGAGTATAGGAGTTCTTTAAAGAAAGAACCTTGTCTGCCAATCCTATTTGAACTACAATAGCACCTTCCTCCAGTTTGTTTCGCATCAAGTTGTAGTAAGCAACAAGTGTGGCTTTCTCATCTTCGATTAATTCAGAGAAAAGTAGTGTTTTGTATCTTGAAGACATCGGGTCTAATACATTGATTTGTATGTCCTCTTTTGGCATTCCGTTGCCGTCATCGCTTAGTGTTGGCAACTCTACATTTGCAAATTGTATCATATCTTATAAGTCGTATATAGTTGCATTTGCAACTGTGTTAATAATATTTTTGAATGGTTTATTTGTAGAAATGTGGTTGAGTAATCTTAGTTCTTGAGATGGAGTATCACAAATAATAGAATAGTCTCCTGAACACTCAATTATCATTTGGTCAATGTCTATCGACTTAATGGTTTTTGTAATGTTAATACCATCGCCATTATCGTTCTTAATCCTACCTCTTAATTTAAGAAAACCTGCATCTGTAGCATAAGTATTAATTTCTATAAAATTACTGGAGGCAGATGCTTTTTGATAAGCGTTTTTAATGTCTATATCAAATTCGGTATTGGTATGTAAATTAAGCTTTATGGCTCTATTTTCAGATATCAATTCATGTATAACAAGCTTAGTTTTGCTTTCCCAATAATACGCATCGTTAAGGTTAACAGCAACAGCTCGATTCTTACATGTAATACTACCAAATTCTATATTGATAGTGCCTGCCCATCGATTTTGGTAGAAAGCCGTACATACATTGTCAACATCGGCAGTTATCTCGGTTCTATCCACTTTTATGTCTACTCGCTTGCTGTCGTGATAGCTTCCTGTATCGTTATAATCGCAGCGTATGCCTGCATTCCACAGTGTTGTATTGTTTTCTATAGTCATTAGTTTTATTCGACCACCTATGTAGCATACATCTGTTTTTGTAGGACTACTGAAGTAATAACCATTGGTGCCTGCCCATATATTTCCTCTAGAAACATCTAAGTGCTCTACTTCGAAGAAATGATTGCCCGATGTTACGATATGCTGAAATCCTGCATTATCGACCATGCCTGCAATTTTACGAGCTTTAAAATAAGAACGCTCTATATTGCCACGAATGCTTACACCTCCAAGATGTGCTGTTACTTCGTCCAGTTCTAAATGAACAATAGCCCTGTCTGTTGTTTGGTTATATATGTTGATAGGAAAGTTCAAGGCATTTACGGAACCATTGTATCCTTCTTTGCCAAATATCTGAAGATGCCCTGTAATACTGATAATACCTCCCCACTCAAAATTGAAAGGCCTGTCTCCATCATCTCGAATAATAATTCTTGCACCTGGCATAAAGTGATAATACACCCCTTGCTTTGCCCAGTTGCCTTTTTTGTAGTCATAGTCTCCTGAAGAAAAAATAATAAGGTTGCCTGATACTGCAAATTTAACAGCACCTTCAGCAGTTCTAAAAGCAAACCTTTTATCGAATGTAGCCTTAGCATCGTCTCCATTTATAGGGTCAACTATTAAAATACCAGTGGGAACTACATTCACATAATTAACAATATCCTTTAGTAAAGGATTGCTTAATTCGGCTGTTATTTCTTCGTTATCGTTTTCGTAGATAACAGAGTCAATTCTGTCTAATACCTCTTGATAGTCCATTATGAATAGTTGTTTTGAATGTATGTATTAATGTCAGTTTTAACCTTATCAATGTATCCACTTGTTAATGCACCTGAAGGCACAATTGTATTGGTTACGCTTAAAGCAGATGCCCAGTCACCTGAACGTAGTAAAGCCTTAACTTCTTTCATTTTATGGTCAATCTCGATAATCTCATCGAAAGTGTATTGTTTTTGCTTGTAGGCTAGAACTAAATTCGCACGCATTTCATCGAAGTAATCTTTACCATTGGTTTCGTGCTTGGTATATGCAGAGCGAATTTGCCTTTTAGCCAACTCATCTTCGGAATGCAATGCTTTAGGAGTTAAAAGTTCGTATGTTAGTTTTCCCTCTTGCAAGCTCGCAATATGCAAATGTGGGTCGAAGCCTTTAGGAGCTTCGTAATAGGTTGCTCCAGTCATTTTATCATATTCCTTACTGCAAAAAGAAACCTGATGTCCTAATTCGTTAAATCTTAAATAAATCATTTTAATTGCTTTTATAGATTATACCATTGATACCATTTCCTGCACGCATAAACTCACCCCAAAGTACTTCTTTGCCTAATTCCGATTCGCGAGACACTCTAAAGAACAAATGCGATGCATATGCGTTGTCTAATGCAAAATTGGTATCTGCATTTCCCGAAGATGATAAGTAATGTTCTCCTTCGAAAAGGCTAACATCTGTTGCTTCGGAATTGACAATACTGCCTTTTGTTGTGCGAACAAAAATGTCGAACCATCCAGCTTGTTTATTATTCACCTTTATTTGCTGCGATGATCCTTCGTAAAGTATGGCAAAGTCAGTTCCATCAAATAATAACACATCTTGGTTATATAAGAATTCTCCTTGATAAGCAGTGTTATCACTACCTCCAGTTACTGGCTTACGAAAAAAAAAATTGTTACTTAAAACTTCTATTAGTTCGTTAATATTTGTAGCTGTAATAACTGGTTCGCAACCTGCTAAATCGATACTTGCAAAGCTAATATGATGGCCTTTTTGCGTTTCCTGAGGAGAAGCATCGTCTGTCAACAATATGGTATTGTCTTTAGATGGATGTTTAAACACATTAATAGGCGAACTGTAAGATTGTTTTACATTGCCGTTTTCGTCTGTTAGCAATACGTTTCCGTTGCTGAGTTTCTTAAATCGTATCATATTCTATTAATAATAAATGGCTATTGAAAATTTACCAGTAGTAAATACTGTATTGTTTGCACCTTCAACCCGTTTGTTTATAAACACCTTTAATTGGTTTGTTGATCTTTTTACATAGGCACTTAGGTAACTGCTATCTGAAGGTGTTACTATGACTATTGCATTGTCAGGAAGTGAAGGAAAATCAATTTGACATGCTTTAAAAACCTCTGTCACTCCACTTGTATCAGTAAGCTCATAGTAACTTAAAGTAATGCCAGTATCAGGCTTAGAACCTAAAGATTGTAAGATGCTTTGCGAAATGCTTGAAAAATCAATATACCAAAGATGCTTCGGAGCATTAGCTCCAACGGCTTTCCCTGAAAAATTGACGTTTCTACCAGCTGTTACATCACGAACAGCTTCTATGTCATTACCCGCCGAAATATCATTGTCAACTTCTGCATTTTCGCTAATAAAAGCACTGCCACCAATATTAGCATCGCCATTGGCATTGACATCGTTGCCTGCGTTTAAATCGACATCGGCATTTACATCGTTACCTGCATTAAGGTCAACGCCATTAATATCGTTGGCAGATGTGATATTTCCCTGCACGTCCATTGCTCCAAGAAACTGTAAGGTTGTGCTCGAAATTCGTAATTTGCCATCTTTGCCTAACCAAACCTGACCAACAGGAATAAGGTTTTGGTTTATTTCTCCACTGTCGAAATTCTCTTTAATGTATTTTAAAGTAGATGCAGCAATAGCAGATAAGCGAGCATCGTTTACTGCTTTTGAAGTTGCTAAATACTTTGAGCTGTTTGAGTCTATAGCATCGCTTTTAGGTATGCCATACAAACTGCCATCTTCAGTTGTATAAGGAATCTTTAAACGAGGGCTTCCTGTTGTGGTAATAATGACCTGTTGCCCTCCTTGATTACTTGTAAAACGTTTGGCTCTATACCAAACCTCTGTAGGCTTTGAATTACCATCTGCATAAAGTTTATTATCAGTCTCGAGTATTTCTAATTTAAAATAAGCTGGTAATTCAGCAATAGCTTCACCTTCGTAAAAACACACTTTATCGTCAATAAGCATAATACCTGAGCTTATGGAATAATAGCCAGGTAATGAAGGAGCAATTTGGCAACCTCCAAGAACCACATTGCCAACTCCACTCAAAATACCGTCTTCTATGGCTTCGTAAATTTCGTCTTGTAATT
>JAFGXI010000012.1 GCA_016936665.1 Bacteroidales bacterium | reverse complement strand
GCGCTCTTCAACTTATGAGAAACTAAAAATTAATCATTGATACAATTTATTTAAGCAGCTCTTTTTTAGAGCTGCTTTTTTGTTTATAATATATTATTGTAGTAAACATAGGAGTTAGTTTCTGCACTAAAAAAACAAGTAATAAGTAGTCTTTACTAAATTAAGAGGGCTTCTAATAATTTATAAAATTAGGTCTAATAAATAAAAGAGAAACTAGTAGTCTAAAAAACCTAAATGTTTTAAAATAAAAAAACCGGTCTTAATAGACCGGTTATACTTTTGGAATTATCAATTAATGAATCGATAATTTTTTCTTCATATCTTTGCTTAAAGCATCTTTATGAATCATAAAATCGATTGTCTTAAGCTTAACAAAAGCCTCTGATGCATAGAAATACCCCTTGTAATCGTTGCCTTTATCCGACCAAGAATTTTTTACGATATAATATTTATTACCATTCTGATCTTTTGCTATACCTGTAATATGCATACCATGATCGTCCGTTGTTTGGTAATTATCAAAACCTTCTTGTCGCATTTCTTGTGTTATTACTTTTTCTTTGATTGGCTCATCGAAAGTATAAAATAATTTTGCTCTATCTCGTTCGCTCATTTCTGCCCATTTAGATTGCTCATTATCTTTAAGATTTTCTTTCGACTCCTCAGGAACAACTGCAACACCATTATTCCAAGAAAATCCTTTTTCGCTAACGTCAGCGCCCCAAGCTATTGTGTAACCATTTTCAAGTGCATTATCGATAATAGAAATCATATCGTCCATAGGAACATTATAAATATCGCCCCACATCCAGTTATCTTGTACTTCTAGGATAAATTTAGAATAAAATGGGTGATGAGTATAAGATCCTATTTCAACGTAATTGTTAGCATCTAGACCTAAATTTGAAGCAAATGTTTTAGGAGTATATTCTTTTCCTTTGTAAGTGAATTTTTCGGGAACTTGACCTAAATAAGTATCCACGACTTTAGTATAAGCATCGAACCAAACAGGAGTTACGGTTTTGTTATTGTCTTCAATAACGGCATCTAAGAATGCTTTTAAAATAGCATCGAGTTCGCCATGCACATCTTTATCCGTTCCATAATTTAAACCCGTATATGCTTCTTGTGGCATAATGCCGTATTCTTGAATCATATCGGTAACATCGTGAAAAGCACCACCTTGACCAAAATTTAAAATGCCGTGCATACGAAAATATTTTTTTGCTTTTTCTAAATAAGTATGTCTAACGATAAACATTTCTGACAAATCGAATTCGCCTTTGCCCATTCGTAATAGTTCCGATTCTAAAAAAGAGATGCCTGAATAGCTCCAACATGTTCCTGCTCTGTATTGATTTTTAACTGGAGTAGCGTCAAGTTGTTTAACTACTGTAAACTGATAACCCTCTTTCTTTTCTTGAGATGAAGTCTCATCTTGTGCATATGTGCCTCCAAAAAAGGCCAACAATAATGCGATAATGATAGTTTGTTTCATGAAATTTTTTATTTAATTGTCACATTTATAATGCATTGATAAAATTAAAACTATAAAAAATGTTGTTAATTAAGACAAACATAATAATAAAGTCTGGTATATGACTGATTTAGAATCTAAAAGTTACAAGCCATTTAGTATGACATGAAAGGGTTTTGAAAAAAATTTATATCTTGTATTTAAATTGAAATAAGAAGTAACAAATGTCAGAGGGCAAAAAATACAATGCATTCACGGGTGTATTTACACCGTCATTATTAACTATTTTAGGTGTAATAATGTATTTGCGTTTGGGCTGGGTTGTAGGTCAAGCAGGCATTTGGGGCGCTTTAAGCATTATATTATTAGCCCATGTTATTTCTGTTACAACCGGGCTCAGTATTTCTTCTATAGCCACCGATAAAAAAATTAAGACAGGAGGAATCTATTACATTTTATCGAGAAGTTTGGGTTTACCCATGGGTGGTGCCATTGGAATTGCTCTTTTCTTAGGAACCGCTTTAAGCATCTCTTTGTATATTATTGGCTTTGCAGAAAGTTTTTTAGCAATTGATGGCATACGAGATTTTTTCGGACTCCAAGCCGACATCAATGGTTATAGAATTGTAGGAAGTACAATAATTGTTATTTTAGTAATTGTAGCTTTTATAAGCACTTCTCTTGCAATGAAAATGCAATTTTTCATCTTGATTGCCATTGCATTATCATTAATTTCTGTTGGTGTTGGTCTTTTTCAGAATGGCTATAGTTTATCTTCTGATGCACTAAGCTGGCACAGCACAGGCAAATTCCCTTTAGAAATATTATTTGCGATTTTTTTCCCTGCCGTAACAGGCTTCACTGCCGGAGTAGCCATGTCCGGTGATCTACAGGATCCCAAAAAAGCTATACCGAAAGGAACTATTTTTGCCATCAGTGCCGGTTTCCTAGTATACTTATTTTTAGCTTTAGGCACTGGGTTTTTTGTGTCTCAAGACGATTTAACTAGTAATTATAACATTCTTTCGAAGATTGCTTGGTTTGCACCCTTAGTAGTTGCCGGAATTTGGGGAGCTACCTTATCTTCTGCCCTTGGTGGCATATTAGGAGGTCCACGCATTCTGCAAGCCATCGCCAGAGATCGTTTAATGCCAAAATTATTTGGCAAAGGTTATGGTTCTAGCGACGAACCAAGAAATGCTTTACTATTAATTTTTGCTATTGCAGAGGGAGGCGTCTTGATTGGCGAGCTCGATATTATTGCGGGCGTTGTTTCTATGTTTTATTTGGCTTCGTACGGCTTTATAAATCTTTCTTATGTATTGGAAAAATGGGCTAGCACCGATTTCAGACCAACATTCAAAATTCATATTGCGTTTGGTGTAATTGGTTTTATTGCTTCGTTTGCTGTTATGTTTAAACTCGACATGACGTCAATGCTTGCTTCCTTTGTAATTATGGGCCTCATATATTTTATTTTAAAAAGAAGAGAAATTCGCTCAGAGAGTGGAGATGTATGGCAATCGGTTTGGGCTTCCATCATTAGGCGTTCATTTTCTAAAATGGATGATAAAACTATAGAAGAAAGAAATTGGAAACCCAATATTATTTTATTTACAGGCCCAAATCAAAAAAGACCTTATCTATTATCTTTCGGAAAAGCTTTAATTGGTCGATATGGCTTACTTTCTAATTTCGAATTGTACGATCAAGATACAGAAAGCATATTATTTGCTAAAAATGAACAAACCATAAAATATTCCGACGAAAACACTAAAGGTGTTTTTACAAGACGTCAGTCGTGTGCGAATATTTACCAAGGCATAGAGCAAGTTTCTCAAACATATGGATTTGCAGGCGTAGAGCCCAACACCGTATTAATGGGATGGGCTAGGCACACCAAAGACCCTGATCGTTTTGTAAAGATGCTCCAAAACCTCAGTCAATTAGACCTGAATATTTTGTTGTTAGACTACAGTAAAACCGAAGGTTTTGGAAAAAACAAGCAAATCGATATTTGGTGGAGAGGAGCAGGAAATCACGGTAATTTATCGCTCACACTTACAAAATTTCTTCTAAGCTCAGAAATATGGGGGCAATCTAAAATTCGTCTATTAATAGTTAATTACGAAAACGATAAAATGGAGTTAATTCGAGAAAAAGCAAGTAACTATCTCGAAAACATGCGAATCGATGCTGAATTAATAATCTTTAATAACGAGATTGAGCAAAAACCATTTTACGATATAATGAAGGCCGAATCGGTAAACAGCGACTTGGTGTTTTTAGGCATTTCGGAAATTGATACAGAAAATCCAGAAAAGTTTGTGCAGGAAACCAACGATCTGATGCATAAAATTGGCAGTGTAGTATTGGTTAAAGCGTCTAAAATGTTCAAAGAACTTAAATTAGGCGTTGAACAAAAATCAACTGTGGTGAATAAAATTACACCGATGTTGCAAGTCAATTCAGAACATAGTACTATCGAATGGCCTAAACAAAGTGTACTTGCCGAGCAACTTTCCAAAGTAAACATTAGCATAGAGCGACAATTTGAAAATACTTTCCAAAATTTATATCAATTAATTGTAAAAGAAAATCATAAACTTTTAACCTTAGCCGAAGAAAGTTATTTTCAGTCTTTAAAGGGCTTACAAAAAACAAATCAAAACAATAGCACATGTTCTTCTAGAAAAATACATCAACAACAAAGTGCTTTTATAAGTAAATTACACAAACAAATTGAGCAGTTCAAAAGCGAGTCTTTATCAGAGGAAGCATTGTTGTTAAATAAGTTATTGCCACAGTTCAACGAAAATACAATTCATGAGCTTAAGTCTGCGCCAAAAATTTTAAAATTGAGGTACGACAAAGGAGACTACAAGCAATTATCGGTATTCAACTTTGAACAAAAGCAAGTTAAATTCTTCAAGTTAATTTTTTCAGGCAGATCGGTTAACTACAGACTAAATTTTAGAAAATTACTTGAAAATCACATTTTTAACAATCGCGAACAATTTTTATTAAAACATCTTAAGCATTTTGGTTTGATGCAAGTTCAATTTGCTTTGGAATTGCTTAAAATTGCAAAATTACTAGATAATTCATACGTAATCTTAAGTGAACAATGCAAAAAAGGCACATTAGTCTCTAAACATTTCGAAGAGCAAAAACTGTCGGCCACCCAATATTTCAATCAACTACATCAGCTAAATACGGACATTAGCAACAATTTGATAAATGAATTTCTAAATCATAAAACAGAGAAGTTCAATTATTTAAATCGACTTTTCAACAATGCTCATCCCAACTCATTTTTGCCGGAAGAAGAGCTCGAAAAACCGAAAGTATATAAACCAATTATAAAACAACTCAATGCTGTTCCGAACTTATGGAAACGAAATCAGAAACTGATATATAATGCCGTTCTAACCGAAATTCGACTTTTATCTATAAAATCTAAATTAAAAGGGATATTTAGCAAACTTACTTACGATCTAAACAATGCTATACAAACATATGGCATAGATGAGTATCGTGATATTAAAGATGCCAAACCTTCTACAATAAATGCTATTTTAAAGCGTTTCGAAGCTCCGGATTTATTTGCACTTAACAATAAAATTAACCAAATCTATAACGAAGCCATTAGAGCATTAAATCGTTCATATCAAAATATTCCTGATCAGATTTCAATTTTCGAAGACGATAAACTTAACGAATTTGCAGAACAGCAATACAATCAAATTCCATCGACTAAAGTAGCGGCAAAACAACTCATCGATTATCTGCTAAAAAATAAAGTTGAAACACAATGGCTGTCACAACAAGATCAATTTATTCTTAAACTTCAGCACAGTTTTTCGAAACTTGACGATGCAATACGCTTACTTAGTTTAAGTGTTGGACAAAAAAAAGGCGATATCGATGAAAAGACTTTCGAAGAAGCCTTCGATCAAATTCGAATTGCTTTCGAAAATACAGAAACAAACCTAGAGCAGTTAACAGATCTTAACCAAAGCATTTTTACAGATATTAGTCAACAATTATCTTATTATACTTTTATTAAAACAGCATCGAATTTAAAACAATACATTCAACAACAAAAGAAACAAACTAAACAACAATACCTTATCAACTTGTATAGTCAGATCAAACATTCGTTAAGTCAAGCTCAAGTCGATTTGATTTATACCAAAAGTAAAGCTAAAATTTTACGTAAAACCATAGAAAGTAGCGACGTCAAACACAACAAAGTAAAAGTTTTACAAGACTTTTCTTTACAAGTAAGTCCCTCGAAAGCCATTCAAGATCAATTGCCTTTTTATTACCAGCAACTTTTCAATAGTAGCCAAATCTTACATAACGATTTTTGGATTGGCCACCGTGCAATATTAGAGGAAGCCGATGAAACAATAAATAGATACAAAGACGGATTTAAAGGCGCAATTGTTATTACTGGCGCCAATGGCTCCGGAAAAAGCTTTTTCTCACATCGTATTAGTCAAATGTATGGGGCTCCAACTTACTGGTTAAATGCTACCGACATTATTGCCCCCGAACCTTCTATTTTGCTTGAACAACTACAAAAGGCGACAGAGCAGCCGAACGATGCCGCAGAGATTTTTCAAAATATGACGCCATCATGTTTTATTATCGACGAGTTGGGCTCTTGGTTTAATTGGGACTATGATATTTCGGAAAATATTACTGAAATATTTAACTGGATTGAACAATTTAATAATAAACACCTTTTTATCCTTACTGTTAACCAAAGTATAAATAGAACATTTATTCAAAATTCGGCATGGGCTGAACTGATAATCAACACCATAGTTTTAAAAGACCACCATGCCCAAAATTTAAAAGATATTATTCTTAAACGCCATAGAACAAGTGGTTTAAATTTAATTTTGAAAGGCAAGAAATTAGAAGACTGGAACGAAATTCGATTGGCTGCTTATTTCAATCAATTATACAAACATACCCATGGCAATGTAGGCGCAAGTTTATTGTTTTGGCTGGCTTCAATTCAAAAATTTGAAGATAAATCCATTTATGTGCAATGGCCAGATATTGATACCAATGGGCTTGAAGCTCTGAATCAAGACGATATATTAATCTTAACTCAGTTAATTAAATTTAAAAAGTCCGACGTTAATCATCTTTCAATGTATCTCAAATTGGATCCTATTATTTGTCAGAAAAAAATTAATTATTTGATAAGATCAGGGCTAGTTATTCAAGATCATCAGCATTATAAAACAAACCCATATGTTCTGTATTTTCTTGATTATCAATTCACTCAAAAGTCGTTAATATAAAATGGAAGCCTACAATTTATCAATCGGCACTGTACTTTCGTTTATAGTAGCAATCAGCTTAGTTATAATTGCAATGACGGTAATAAAAAATTACTTTCCGCTAATAATCAAACATAAAGCTTTCGACTTAAAACAATATAAAAAATGGCTTTACATATTCGAAATTGTAATATTCATTGTTTTAGCAATTATTTTCGGAAGTATTATCGCTCAGAGAAACATCATACTCGCATTTTCAATCGTTTTGGGATTGATGCTGATCCTTTGGTATTTATCGCAATTCTTTTTGAAAGATTATATCGCCGGATTGGTTATTAAAAGTAAAAATAATCTGCACCATGGCGATGACATTGAAGTTGATCAAACACAAGGTACAATTATCGCATTAGGAAGTACGCAACTAAAAATTAAAGACCAAAAGTCTAATTTGCAAATTATCCCTTACAGCTTAATGTTCGGTAAAATAAAGTCGATGAAAAGCAAGCGAGAACAAATCAATGCAATTCGCTTTACTTTCGAAATTGAAGACAAACCATTTTACGAACACGAATTAACAGCTCTAAGCAACCATATAAACCTCCTACCTTGGGTACAAAATAAAATACCATGCACAGTTAAATTTAATAGCAACGAAGATAAAAGACAAATAATTGAAATTAAATTATTTGCCATTTCTGAAGATTATTCAGAATCCATAAAGTCAGCTATTAAAGTTTGGATAAGCAATAAAAAAACCGTTAATTAATTTGCTTTTAACGTATTGAAATACGTATCTTGCATATCTATCTTAAATTCTTGTACTATGAAAAAAATTCTTTACAAACTAGCTTTGGTATTTATTAGCATTAACTTAAATGCGCAATTCATCACCAGCCCACTTCCGGACTCCTTAAGTATATATAGAGGTTTTTCTTACACTAGCGACGGGCAAAATATCCTTGCAATTGGAAAAGCCTCTGTATACGATTATTATTATTACGTCGAAAACAATGGAATTGCGACCGTTATAAACACCCCCTACGACCTTTATTCGAATAGATTTTTTATTCAGCTTAAAAACTATGACAGTATCTGCTATCATCTGACCAATGATGGCGTCTATTATTTTCAGCCCGATGGAACTTGGGATTCTCTAAAATATTATAACAACTCATTAATTGCAAAAGGCTTATACATCGATGGAAATAAAAAATATATTGCTTTAAAAGATTCATTAATTTATTTTGATGGCAATGCGTGGCATACGTTCAATTACAACTATAACAATGCTCCTGTGGTGTTTAGAGAAGACAATGGCATTTTGTATTTCAATCTAATAAGTAGTGGAATATTTGCTTTTGATGGGCAAAACCTTACTCAAATTATTAATGAAGAAAATATTAGAGACTTTATTATATACGATCAAAAAATTTGGTATTCTCTCGCTTTTGGATATGACACTATCAAAATTGTGGATTTTAACGCATCCCCAATTGCATTAAACATTGATTATCCTATACCATCTGGAACAGCTTGTTTTACCATTTTTAATAATCAGCTGTACGCCATTGGATCATCTACGCTATATGTTTTTGATGGAACGAATCTCGATCATTTAATACATAATGTAACGTATTCTGTTAACGACATCGAATATAATTGGGACGATGGCTATGCTTATCAAATATTGAATCACAACAATGGTTTATTATGCAATTTATCTCTAAAACTGATATTCATCGACCCTAGTTTATACGAAAGTTTAGGAACCCTTCAAGTCAATCAAAACTATAAAAATTTAAACATTAACCAAGTTGACGCATGGTACATGAATAGAGGCCAGATGTTTTGGGATGGCATTGGGATGCCAAAATACGAAGTTCCCAAAGGCAGTGGTAAAACCGCCAGCTTTGCCGGAGGCTTTTGGTTTACAGCCAACAATGCCGACCATAGCTATGCCTCAGTGTCGAGATTTAATAATGGTTACGACTTTTCGCCGGGGCCACTAAAAGCAAGCGGGACAAGCATGGGAACCACAGATACTAGCGAGTGTTATGCTTACGACCACATTTGGAAAATTTCAGCTTCCGAAATTCAATACCATCAAATGCATTATGCAGATGCAGGCTATGTAATACCACAAGACATACTTACCTGGCCGGCCCATGGCAACACAGCACATGATTTTGCAGAGAACCTTGCTCCTTTTGTCGATCTTAACAACAACCAAATATACGAACCGGAACAAGGCGATTACCCTTGCATAAAAGGAGATATGAGCCTCTATTGGATATTTAACGATGTTTTAGCGCCACACACTGAGTCAGAAAATTCCGAAGGTATGGGATTAGAAATCCATGCACAAGCCTATGCGTTTCAATGTGATACTTGTACAGGCCAAGATACTATTATTAATTATACCACCTTCTTAAACTGGAGGGTAATAAACAGAAGCACAAATAATTACCCTGAGTTCACCGCTGCTTTTTGGAGTGATGCGGATTTAGGTGATGCACCAGATGACTATATCGGAACTCATGTTGCGCTGAATAGTATGGTTATATACAATGGAGATAATATGGATGGTAACGGAAATGGGAATACTTATGGAGCAAACCCACCAGCCTTGTACCATAGCATATTGCAAGGCCCGTTGGCAATAACTAACGATGGTATCGACAACGACAACGATGGCACAATTGACGAACAAGACGAACATAATTTGTTATCCGGAATGGTTTATTTTATTAATGGTGCCAGCGCTACAGGAGATCCTGAAAACTACCATGATTTTAATAATTATTTAAACCACAAATGGAAAGACAACCGCCCATTAACGTACGGTGGAATAGGATACGTACTCACTGGGGGCACTCCTGCCAAGTATATGTTCCCCGGAAACTCCGACCCATGGATGAATGGTACATATGGCATAGATCCTAATTACACAAGCTATCTTGGCGAAAGTATTTGGACCGAAGCAAGCGAAGGAAACGCCCCTACTGATAAAAGAGGTCTTGCTATTACCGGCCCTACCAGTTTAGAAGCAGGTGGAGAAGCTGAGTACACCATGGCATTGATTTTTTCGAGAGGTAGCGACGGAGCGTACTCCAGTGTTATACAAGGCGAAAGCGATGTTTCAAATATCATTAACCAATACAATAATACCAACATACACGATTGCGGATTTATGGCTTTGAGTATCGAAGAAAAACACAATGCCATTCAAAACGAGATACGATTGCTAAGCAACCCTGTTTCCGATGTATTAATTGTTATCAATAAGCCTAAGAATAGCACATACAGAATTATAGACATTAAAGGTCAAGTCATTCTAAATGGTCCATTTAACGACGATAGTATTTCAACTGCATCCATCGAAAAAGGCGTTTATATTCTCGAAATAATTGATGATCAGAAAAATCTGCATCAGCTTAAGTTTATCAAAGAATAATTTTTCTAATTCGACAGAAAATTCAAATTAGTACTGAACGTCCTAATATGCTGAAATATGCTTTTAGGACTTTCATTTTTTTAGATATTACAATTTAACAAATAAAAACTCGTTTATAGGGCAACGCATTAATCTGTATCTTTGTTTAATGAGATCGAAAAAACACATTACACTTGTTATATTCTTTCTAGGAATGCAACTTAATACCTTCAGCCAAATTAATATAAGAAGTTGGCTAATACAAGGACAACAAAATTTGATGAACGAAAAATACGTCGACGCCATTCAACAATTTACAAAAGTTATTAATTACGAACCACTTAGCCAAGAAGCTTATTTTTTAAGAGGCATCGCAAAATATAATCTCAACGATATTTTAGGTGCTCGCCAAGATTTCGAATCTACAATTGAGCTTAACCCTTTTTACAGTCATGCTTACCTTTACAAAGGCATTTGCGAAGATCAGATCGGGAATTACCATCAAGCATTAAATTACTTTTGGCAAGCACAAAATCTATCACCGTACAATGCGTATATATTTTTAAATAAAGGAATAACATACCTTCATTTGCATCAGTTCGAAAAAGCAATTGAACAACTCGATAGTTGCATTTTATTAAAGTCTAACATTCCGGAATCTTTTTTGAATCGCGCAATGGCTTTAGAAGAAATTGAGTTGGATTCGTTAGCATTGCTCGATTTACAGTATGCATTAAAAATTAATCCTTTCTTAACCCAGGCTTATCTTAGAACAGCACTTATCAAACTCGAACAAGAAAATTTTGAAGAAGCACTTAACAATATTGAAAAAGCACAGAAAATAGACAAGGAGTTTCCCCTAAGTTATTTTTATAAAGCGCACATTTTAACACAACAAAAGGCTTTTGATGAAGCTCTGCAAAACTACAATATCGTCTTAGAATTAGATCCGAAAAATGCCTTGGTCTTATACAACAGAGCCTTAGTGTTCCAAGAACTGAAAGAGGAGCAAAAGGCATTAGATGATCTTGATCAAGCCATCGTTTATAATCCATCAAATATTTTAATATATTATGCCAGAGCACTTATCAACTATCAGAATAACCACTTGCAATCGGCATTAAAGGATTTACAAAAAACTATAGATCTGTATCCAAACTATTCAAATGCTTATCGTTTAAGAGCCGAAATATATAGGCAAACCGGAGAAAGCACGAAAGCAAATACCGATTTACTAGTTTATCAAAATTTAATTGGCAAAAAAGATGAGATCTATAATCAAGACTCCATTTATTTGGAACATTTGGTCGATTTCGGAGCCGATTTTATAGCTGTCGATCGAGTAAAAGAACAACAAGTACAATTTAAAACACCCTCCTACGATTTAAAAGACGACTATCTAGTTTTCTTTAGAATGCCCAATTATAGAGAAAAAGTATACGACGAAATTCAGCAATTTAAGTTTCAGGATCGAACATTCGAAATGGTGTTTTACTATTCCTCCAACTACATCAATGCTGATAGTTTAATCCAATATTACAAAACGTTAGAGCCTTCGTATTACAAAGATTTTGCTTTAGGCACATGTTATGGCATTTTATACGATTACAATCAGGCTAATGAACTTTTAAGCCGGTGCATAGAAGCTCAACCAAATTTTTACTACGCCTACTTAAACAGAGCTTATTTCAACGCAAAGCTGAGCGAAAACATTCAAAATATTGAAACCTATAACTATCAAACCATAGGCATTGATAATTTACTAAACACGAGCAATCAACAGAGTCTGATTGATTTAAGCAAAACTGAAGCATCAATCATTAACGACTTGTCTGAAGCCGTAAAGAATACCTCGCATTGTATGGTGTATTATAATTTTGCTAATGCTTTAGCCATCAACGGACAAGACGTAGAAGCAATACGTTGGTATAATAAAAGTATTCAAAAAGCATCCGATTTTCCAGAGGTCTATTTTAACAAAGCACTAATCGAATTAAAACTGCAAAACCAAGCCTCTGCTTGTTATAATTTAAGCATTGCAGGTCAATTAGGAATCGAAGAGGCATTTCCTATTATCAAGAAATTCTGTCACTAAAAACCGAAAGCAATACCAAGTCCGCCCATCAATGCACCAACTAAAATATTGACTAGCTTCATATGTAAAAATGCTTTCTTGTTTTCGGCTAACAAGGGCAATGCCCCATGTCCATCTTGAACAATGGAATTAGCCATCAGAATACTAAAAGGGATCAAACCCGATAGAAATAGACTGATAAACACCATGTGCGGACCGGATTCCGGAATAATTCCTATCAATAAAGCAATAATTAAAACCCAATGTAAGTTGTTTTCGATCATACTTTCTAAATTGAAGGGCATATAATTTTTAACCAAGAAGATTAACAAGAGAGTTCCAAACGACCACAACAAAATCCTCAAAAAGTGTTTTTTTATAACATGATTCCATGCATGCTCCTCAATAAAATGATTAGGACTAGTAATCACAATAAAAAAAGCTATCAGGCTAAATATTAGAAAAATTATTTTAGGAACATTTACATGATGCTCTGTCTCAGAATGTTCTTCATGAATAATTTCCTCATCTAAAACAGTATCGGCATGTTCATCTTCAATATCATGATGGTGCTCTTCGACTAAAACATTAGCGCCCACAGCCGGTTGACTAAACACCTCTTGATTTACAGCAAAGGTGTGCTGATGGTGATCACTTCCAATTATAAGCTGAACCATGAATAAGACTAAGGCCGTTAAAATTAATCCTCGCGTAAAGCTTAATGGCTTAAAATTATTTTTTAGAGTAGACCAACTTAAACACTTACATTTTGATTCCGTTTGATGGATATGAAAATCGTGATCGTTATGTTTTGTAAAATTTACACTTTTATAGATCGAATGCGAAATAAAACCGGCAAGAATTGCGACTAAAAATATTATTATGGTAAGCCACAAAGCCTTTTCGGGCATCAAAGCAAACATCATAAAGGCTTCGTCTCCGGAAGTGGCAATCATAGATGCAACCATAGCACCAAAACCCATTATTTTATGCGTGAAAAGAGACACCACTGTGTATACTCCCAAACAACCCGGCACGGAACCTAAAATAGCTGCCAATAAAATCTGAACCCAAGGTTTTCGTTTAAGTGGCAATCCCCACGCCCCTCTAGTTTGCACATTAATATACTCGATAAACAGCATCATTAACATAACAAATGCTGTAATCATAATTGAAGTTTGAATAATTTCGTGCATCTCTAAATATCTTTAAACTACATAGGCCATTACCCGAAAAGATAACGGCCCTATTATTCTGTTGATTTAATTAACCATTTATCTCATCAAGAATCTCTTGAATTGAATCATGACAACATCCACAGCCGTTTCCTGCATCCGTTACGTCAATAACTTCCTGTAAAGTAGTTAACTCCTTCGATTTAATGGCTTTAACGATTTCGCTTTTGTAAACATCAAAGCAAGTACAAATTAATTGATCTTCTTCCATGTGATTTAATTTTCATACAAAGTTAAACAATTTAGAATAAATCTAAATTAAACATTGGGGAAATTTACAAATATCTATCAAAACTATAGTTCAGTTTACTCGTTGTGCATATAGAAAATTGATATTTTATATTTATTAACATTTCTTCGTAATAATAATGCATTGATTTACAGAATCGTATTCAGAGCGGTAATTTTGGAAAGAATTCTGGTCTTTAACTCATCAAAAGATTTGGTACAATTTCGGCTAATCATAAATTGATCACAGAGTTGAGAAAAATAAAGATTCAATTTGTTTCATTTTTTTTCTAAAAAATAAGCTAGTATCTTATTCTATAACAATGTTTAACGGAAAGGCTTAATTATTAGAAGTTCCTGAAAAAAATTAGAAACATAAGCAAGCCATAAGACAAAATAAACCGAGCATTCTAAGCTTTTTTTAAATTTGTTAAAAAATATTTCCCTCTGTAGTTTTTTTATCTATTTTTGTAGTTCAAAAAAAACGCAAATTGTTTATAAGCAAAATGACTGATACAAAGACATTTATAAAAAGCTGGATATTTCTATTTGTTCTTACATTCTCCTTAAATCTGGCAGCTCACGATATTAGCTCAGAACAAGCTCATCACGAAAGTGAAAAATTCGTTCCCGGATCGTTTATTATGGATCACATTGCCGACGCTTACGAGTGGCACATTGTAACCATAGGCGAAACGCATATAAGCATTCCATTACCCGTAATTCTTTATAGCAAAACCAGTGGTTTGCATGTATTTATGTCAAACAAATTCCATCATGGTCACGAAATGTACGATGGCTTCATGATAGCCAGAGATGGAGAGCATGAGAAAAAAATTGTAGAAGTTATTAACGGAGAGCAGATAAAACCAATCGATTTATCCATATCAAAAAATGTCGTTTCCTTATTTGTTAGCGTACTTATTATGCTTTGGATTTTCTTTTCAATAGCTAAACGCTATTCAAAAAATCCAAAATCAGCACCAAAAGGTTTGCAATCTATGCTGGAGCCTATCATCATTTTTGTTAGAGACGATGTTGCAAAAGCGTCAATAGGTGAGAAGCGTTACATGCAGTTCACCCCATTTTTATTAACGATTTTCTTTTTCATCTTCATTAATAATTTAATGGGATTAATCCCTATTTTCCCATTTGGAGCTAACCTTACAGGGAACATAGCCATAACGATGGTTTTGGCTTTATTTACATTTGTAATCACAACATTTATTGGCAACAAGGCCTATTGGACACACATTTTCAACGCTCCAGGCGTACCTTGGTGGTTAAAATTCCCTATTCCACTGATGCCTTTAGTAGAAGTGATGGGTGTATTCATTAAACCTTTTGTATTAATGGTTCGTTTGTTTGCCAATATAACAGCCGGACACATCATTGCCTTAGGTTTTTACAGCTTGATTTTTATCTTCGGAGAAATTAATGCAACAGCCGGTTATGGTGTTTCTGTGGTATCTGTTGCCTTTACTATATTTATGATGATGCTTGAATTATTAGTCGCATTTATCCAAGCTTATGTATTTACATTACTATCAGCATTATATTTTGGAATGGCTATAGAAGAACATCATTAAACTAAAAAAGTATTTATTAATTATTTAACAATTATAAATTATGTTATTATCAATTCTTTTACAAGCAGCAACTTACGCTGCATTCGCTAAAATGGGTGCCGGAATCGGTGCTGGTTTAGCAGCAATTGGCGCTGGTCTTGGTATTGGACGTATTGGGGGTGGTGCTGTGGAAGCTATCGCTCGTCAACCTGAAGCAGTAGGTGACATTCGTTCAAACATGATTATCGCAGCAGCGTTAGTAGAAGGTGTTGCCTTCTTCGCTATTGTAGTTTGTTTGTTAATCTTATTCATCTAATCGATTAGAAACAACAATCAAAAAAAAACTCACCACTCGACGCGGTTGGCGCTGTGGTGAGTTTAAAATTGTTCAACCAAAAAAATAATATACAATGGATTTAATTACCCCGGGAATAGGTCTTGTGTTTTGGATGTTTTTAACCTTCCTAACTGTTCTGTTTTTGCTTAAAAAGTTTGCATGGAAACCTATTTTAAATTCCCTTAAAGAGCGTGAAGATTCTATCGAAAATGCTTTAAAAGCAGCCGACGATGCCCGTGCTCAAATGGAACAATTGCAATCCGACAATGAAAAAATATTAGCTAAAGCCAGAGAAGAAAGAGATAGCTTACTAAAAGAAGCTCGCGAAACACAAGAGTTAATCATCTCCGAATCCAAAGCTAAAGCAAAAGAAGAAGCTGACAAACTAATTAAAGCAGCTCAGATTTCAATTGAAAACGAAAAAAATGCAGCTGTAGAATCGATGAAAATTCAAATTGTCAGTTTATCGGTAGAAATTGCTGAAAAGATTCTTCGTAAACAATTGGAAGATGCAAAAGCACAAAACGAATTAATTTCTGAGTTAGTCAAAGACATTAAATTGAACTAGATCATGAATCAAAGCACCATAGCTGTTCGATATGCTAAAGCTCTTTTTATGTTAGCTCAAGAAAAACAACAACTTGAAGCGGTCGCTAAAGACATGGAAACGCTTTTGCTCATTGAAAAAGACAATGAAACATTAGCTCAATTGTATCAAAACCCGGTATTAAATATTCACCAGAAGCAAGCCATTTTTAAAGACTTGTTCGAGAAACATTTTAATGCTACCACAATGCAATTCTTAAGTTTGATTGTCACCAATCGAAGAGAGAAAAACATCTCTAATGCTGCTCGCAATTTCCTTAAAAGATATCGTGAGCATTTAGGAATAAAAAAAGCCTTTTTAACCACTGCATCGGACATGAATAATACTCAAAAAGAAATCATTGTAAAATTAGTAAAAGAGGCTTATAAAGCAGAAGTTGAAATGGATTCAACCATCGATAATAACTTATTGGGGGGCTTTGTTTTGCAAGTAGACGACACCCGTTACGATGCAAGCATAGCAACACAATTGAAAAATATCAAACAGCAATTATTAAGTTAATCCAAAATACGAATCAATAGAAAATTAAATAGTTATGGCTGATATTAAACCGGCAGAAGTATCCGAAATAATCAAAAAACAGCTGGAGGGCATTCAATCTTCTGCAGAATTGTCAGAAGTAGGTACCGTACTACAAGTAGGTGACGGTATTGCTCGTATTTATGGTCTTACCAATGTTCAAGCCAACGAGATGATTGAGTTTGAGAATGGAACCATGGGTATTGTAATGAATCTTGAGGAAGATAACGTTGGAGCTGTACTTTTAGGCTCTTCAGATGATATCAAAGAAGGGAACTCTGTAAAACGTTCTAAAAAAATTGCATCAATCCAAGCAGGTGAAGGCGTTATTGGCCGTATCATCAATTCAATTGGAGAACCTCTGGATGGTAAAGGACCTATTACAGGCGAAACATATGAAATGCCACTTGAGCGTAAAGCGCCTGGGGTAATTTTTCGTCAACCGGTAAACGAGCCTTTACAAACCGGTATTAAAGCAATTGACTCGATGATTCCTATTGGAAGAGGACAACGTGAGTTGATTATTGGCGACCGTCAAACCGGTAAAACAGCAATTGCCATTGACACCATCATTAATCAAAAAGAATTTTTTGAGAAAGGACAAACGGTATATTGTATTTATGTAGCCATCGGACAAAAAGGTTCTACAGTAGCAAACATTGCTAAAACTTTAGAAAAAGCAGGTGCAATGGCCTACACTACCATTGTTGCTGCAAACGCATCCGATCCGGCAGCACTTCAATACTACGCTCCATTTGGTGGTGCAGCTATTGGAGAATATTTCAGAGATACAGGAAGACCTGCGTTAATAATATACGACGACTTATCGAAACAAGCTGTTTCGTACCGTGAGGTGTCGCTTTTATTAAGACGCCCACCAGGACGTGAAGCTTACCCAGGTGATGTATTCTACCTTCACTCAAGATTGTTAGAACGTGCTGCAAAAATCATCAACAACGACGAGATTGCTGCAAAAATGAACGATTTACCGGAAGTGCTTAAAGATAAAGTAAAAGGGGGCGGTTCTTTAACTGCTTTACCAATTATCGAAACACAAGCAGGTGACGTTTCAGCATACATTCCAACCAATGTTATTTCGATTACAGATGGTCAGATTTTCTTAGAGTCAGACTTGTTCAACTCAGGTATTCGTCCAGCAGTAAACGTTGGTATCTCAGTATCTCGTGTAGGGGGTTCTGCTCAGATTAAATCGATGAAGAAAGTAGCCGGTACTTTAAAGTTAGACCAAGCTCAATATCGCGAATTAGAAGCTTTCTCTAAATTTGGATCTGATCTTGACGCCGCAACTAAAGCCATCTTAGATAAAGGTTCTAAAAACGTTGAAATCTTAAAACAAGGACAATATTCTCCTTACACTGTAGAGAAACAAGTTGCAATTATTTACTGTGGTACAAAAGGTTTATTATCTTCTGTTCCTTTAAACAAGGTAAAAGATTTTGAACGCGATTTCTTACAAGAATTAGAATTAAAACATGCCGATACATTATCTGCATTGGCTCAAGGTAAATATTCCGACGCCGAAACTAATGTACTCGATGAAGTAGCTAAAAAAATTGCTGCTACATTTAAAGCATAATTAAACTTTGAAATTGAAGAAATTATAGAAAGCAAAATGGAAGTATGAAAGATTTGTCTTGGCAAACTTTCAACTTTCAACTTTCAACTTTTAACGAATAATACATGGCTAGTTTAAAAGAAATACGAACCAGAATAACGTCGGTTAAATCGACTCGCCAAATTACCAGCGCAATGAAAATGGTGTCGGCAGCTAAGCTGAAAAAAGCACAAGACCACATCACTCAATTGCGTCCTTATTCTGAGAAACTAGAACAAATTCTAGGAAACATCGGTGCAGGTTTGGGTAATTCCGGGGATAATATCTTTTCGAAGCAACGCGAAATAAAAAAGGTTCTAATCATTACTGTTTCTTCTAATAGAGGATTATGCGGTGCTTTTAATTCGAACGTTGTTAAAAAAACAATCGAAAAAATTGAAAAACAATATCAAGGCGTTAAGGTTGATGTCGTTCAAATTGGGAAAAAAGCTGGTGATGGTCTTAGATACAAAGGTTATAAAACAACAGCAAATTTCAATACAATTTTTGATAATTTGAATTTCGAGGATGCCTCAAAGATTGCTGAAGATTTCATGCAAAAATTTGCCGATGGAGAATACGATGCTGTCGATCTTGTTTATAATCAATTTAAAAATGCAGCGACTCAAATTGTAATGGACGAGCCTTTCTTACCCATAAAAGAAAAGAAAGAAAAACAAAAAACAGCACTCGATTATATTTTTGAACCTAGCCAAGAGGAGATCATCAACGAGTTAATTCCTAAAGCGTTAAAAACACAATTGTTCAAAGCCATTTTAGATTCTTATGCCGCAGAACACGGTGCTCGAATGACAGCCATGCATAAAGCCACCGACAATGCCTCTGAATTACTTGGTGATTTACAATTGACATACAACAAAGCCAGACAAGCATCTATTACTAACGAAATCTTAGAAATCGTTGGAGGAGCTGAAGCTTTAAACGGATAATTAAAATATCAATCTATAATGTAAACCAGTTCATTTTTACGAACTGGTTTTTTAATTTACTGCTTCCAAAATGGTTAGCAAGTCTTGTTCAAAACTGTCTTTAGGAGTTTCTATTATTCTTCCAACTTCTGTATCATCTTTATAAATGATAAAAATAGGTACCCTATCAATTGCATAAGGGTTGGTATCAAAATCGGGCATATGCTTTTTGGCATCTAAAGCGTACATTTCGTACTCTGGGGCATTGGCTAAAGCTACGTATAGTTTAAAAAAACGAGGAACCTGTTCCCTACTGTCGGAACACCAAGTAGCTAAAAATATTTTAATTTTATATTCCCCTTCACTTAAGATTGAGTTTAAACGTGATACTAAATCTTGATTCAGTTCGTAATTGTCTTTTTCCGGAATAAACCAATCGGCATAATCTCCTTGACTTAATTCAATGTCGGAAATTGCGCCCAGTAATATGGTTTGATGATGAACAGTATCTTGGACTTCTTTAGCAGTCTGAGCCACAACACTGTAACAAGTGACAATAAAAAGCAATAGAATTAATAATCTAGATTTCATATGAATAAAATTATTTCCTAAATATAGTGTAAATTCTTTTTACTTTTGTAAGAGAGAAACTAAGCTTATGAAACACATTTTAACCGTCCTTTTCTTTGGTTTATCAATCTTTGTTAGAGCGGATGAATTAGATAGCTTAGTTCAAGCAAATCAATCATCACCCGGCAACGCAATTACGCTAAATGCGCTTTCCTCCTTTTTTGCAGATTCATTACCAGAACTGAGTAAAACCCATGCATTGCAAGCCTTAGAAATTTCAGAGAAAAAAAGTTTAAAAGAAGAACAAGCTAAAGCCTATATCAATTTAGGAAATTATTACTACAACAATAGCCAACTCGATTCTTCAATTCAGGCTTTTCAATCGGCAACACTAAGCCTCAAAAATACAGATTATTACGAACAACTTTCTAATGGCTTTTCCAATCTTGGCACCATATATTATTACAAAGGGCTTTACGACATGGCAATTGAAGCATTTATCGAAGCTGCTAAATTTGAAGAATTAAATAATCACCCCGAAGAAATGGCAGTCATTTTTAATAATATTGCTGCCGTATATTATTACACAGGAAAATACGCCGATGCCATTGATTATAACAACAAATCACTCGAAATAAAAAGGGAACTGAACAGTACAAAAGGCATTGCAAATAGTTTAAATAATATTGCTAACATATACGAATCAATCGGCGATTATTATAAAGCCATGGAATATTATGTTCAAGCTTTAAAATATTCCGATACAATACAGGATCTAAATCTAAAATCGACCGTTTTAAATAATATAGCCGGCGTTTATAAAACATGGAAAGAATACGACAAATCGCTTGAGCTATACAAGCAATCGCTAGAAATTAAGCAACAAAGCGGAAATAAATCCGGCGAAGCCAATGTTTATAATAATATAGGTTTAATTTATTTTCTTAAAAACGATGCTGTAAAAGCCTTAGCCAATTATTCAAAAGCAGAAGAAATATATACAAGTATAGGCGATCAGTACGGTTTGAGTGTCACCTACAACAACATTGGTAGTTTAAAAGAACATTTCAATTTATTCAATGAAGCGCGTCAATATTATAACATGGCAGTCGATAAATGCGACATTATGAATAACCCTAGCGGGAAAGCCAAAGAGTTGGTCAATTTGGGGCGTATTTATTACGAAATGAATGAAAACAAAGAAGCCGAAATCAGTTTAAATCATGCGCTACAAATAGCAGAAGAAGTAAAGAATATTTCGATAAGTAAAGACGCACATGAATTACTATCAAAACTATTTGAGCGCATCCATAAAAACGAACTCGCTTTTAAACACTTCAAAGCATATAGCGAACTGAAAGATTCTATTTTCAACTCCGAAAAACAAAAATCCATCATGGAGTTAAATGCTAAGTACGAAACCGACAAAAAACAACAGATTATCAACAATTTAGCACAACGTCAGTTACTTACTAAAAATGAACTTGAGATACGCGACTTAAGGTTAAAGCAAAACTTTTGGATGATTTTAGGACTGATTTTAATTATTTTAGTTGGAGGGTTGAGTTTTTTATTCATCTATCGTCAAAAAGCATTAAAATCGAAACAACAAGAAATCGAGTTGGAGCAAAAACTGCTACGATCTCAAATGAATCCACATTTCATATCTAATGCACTCAACTCAATTCAACAATATGTGCTTTCAAACCAAGCCATAGAAGCCGCAAAATATTTATCGCGTTTTACACAATTAATGCGCAATATCATTCTTAATTCTAGAAATGAAGCGGTAAAAATCGAAACAGAAATAGAAACCCTCGAAAATTATATGCTCTTACAACAAATGCGATTTAAAGAGAAGTTCGACTTTAAAATTGAAATTGACAAAGATATCGACCAAGAACATGATAAAGTGCCTCCAATGCTGGCTCAACCGATTATTGAAAATGCCCTTCAGCACGGATTTAAGAACATCGACTATAAAGGCTTAATAGAGTTGCAGTTTACCATTGAGAACAACAATATCATACTAACTATAAAAGATAATGGTATCGGTTTAAAAGCAGGACAAAAAAACAACGACAATCATATTTCTTATGCTCGAAAAATCATCGAAGAACGAATTACCAACTTAAACAAAAAGTCAAAAACCACATTAAGTTATGAGTTGAAAGACCGTATTGAGATCGAACAAATCAGTGGAACAATTTGTAAATTTGTACTACCTTTGAGCTACTAAATAATTAATTATGCAATACAAATGTTTTATCGTAGACGATGAAAAAGATGCAAGAGATGCCGTTCGTTTTTTGATAGAACAACTAACTCCTCAGCTTAAAATCGTAGGAGAAGCCGCCAACATATCCGACAGTTTAAAGTTGATTAAGCAAAGCGAACCCCAACTAGTTTTTTTAGATATCGATCTGGAAGATGGCAGTGGATTCGACTTATTAAAATTAATTCCTATTCGAAATTTTAAAGTCATTTTTGTAACCGGTCACTCAGACTTAGCAATCAAAGCTTTTCGTTTTAACGCATTAGACTATATTCTTAAACCTATCGATCCTACTGCTTTTCAGGACGCTATATCAAAAGCACTTGAAACAATCGATAAGCAGGGCTATCAAGACCAATTAACCGCCTTATTAAAAACACATCAACAAGAAAAGCCTAAAAACTTGGTTTTAAATACTGCCGACGATATATATTTTGTCGAAATTGATGATATCGTTCGCTGTGAGTCTGAAGTAAATTATACCATGTTTTATTTAAGCAATGGCAAAAAAATAATGGTTTCTAAATCACTCAAAGAGTACAACGATTTGTTGGAGCCTTTAAATTTCTTCAGGACACATCAATCACATCTTGTTAATCTAAATTTTATTCATAAATTTCATAAAAAAGACGGAGGATATCTTATCCTGAAAGACGGAAGCAATGTTCCTGTATCAACCAGAAAAAAAGAATTATTGATAGAAAAAATTAATCAACTTTAATAATATGAATCAAGTACTAGAATTATGGGGCGAAGAACTAGCCTGGATTAAAGATGAAACACTACGAAACCAAACTGCTAAAGCATGGGAGCTTGCACTAGAACGTAGTCTTTTAACTCTCGACGATCTAAATAGAATCCCTTTCACACTGCTTTGCGGACCAGATCTAAAAGTAACCTTCATGGATCACAAACGTTCTGTGGTTCATATAGCAAAGGATGCCGGGGAAAAAATTAACAGTATGTATCATGGTGAATTAACTGCCGACATGGATGTATTAATTTCAGGTGCCATCCTTGCTGATGTTGGTAAACTTTTAGAATACGAATTGGACGCCAGCGGAAAAGCAATTCAAGGTAAATATGGGAAATATGTACGTCATCCTTTTTCTGGTTTATCGTTAGCTGAGGAAGCAGGTGTACCGGCAGAAGTCTTGCATATTATTGCCACACATGCCGGTGAAGGAAATATGGTAAAAAGAACAACCGAAGCTTACATTGTGCATCATGCAGATTTTATGACCTTTTTACCTTTTAAAGAGCGATTAATCGTTTGATAATTTATAATTTGTGGGCTTACCTTTGTAAGCCCTTTTTTTATGGTCAACGATTTTTATTTAGATGTTTTTAAAATAGTTAAATTAATCCCTAAAGGGAAAGTAACCTCATATGGATTAATTGCAAAGTGCTTAGGTTCGCCACAATCTTCAAGAATGGTTGGCTATGCAATGAACTACTCCCATCAGTTCGACCCTTCAATTCCAGCACACAGAGTACTTAATAGAAATGGGTGTTTAACAGGAAAGCATCATTTCCCAACAGAAACCATGATGCAAGATTTGCTTGAAGCAGAGGGACATATTATCGAAAATAATTGCATAAAAAACCTCGACAAAGTTCTATGGAACCCTGCCGAGGCTATAGAAATAATATAACGCTTATCTAAGGATATTT
>JAFGXI010000011.1 GCA_016936665.1 Bacteroidales bacterium | reverse complement strand
TTTTGTGGGAAGAGCAGGATTCGAACCTACGAAGGCTGAGCCAACAGATTTACAGTCTGCCCCGTTTGACCGCTTCGGTATCTTCCCGAAAATTATATAATAAAAAGAGCCGATGGAGGGAGTCGAACCCACGGCCTGCTGATTACAAATCAGCTGCTCTGACCAACTGAGCTACATCGGCAAGTGGGTAAGCTACTCATATCGCACCGCTCAACCACCTACCCTTGCTGCCTTCCGACCCTGGGGGAATTCAGTAGGAGCTGGTCGTATAAGACTTACCCGGCGACAAAAGTAGCAATCTTATTATTTTCTGCAAATATTTTGTTAGGAATTTTTACGCTTTCTTTTTCTAAAAAATCGCAATAGTTTCAATATCAAATCTTTGTGTTATCCACCTATCTTCTTTACTTTGTATCCCTTATTGAGTAACCAATTGCTAACTTTCTCTCTTTGGTCTCCTTGTAATATTATTTCTTGGTCTTTTGCACTTCCTCCTACACCGCAAATGCTTTTGAGTTGTTTCGATAGTTCAACTAAATCGGAATCCGTTCCAATAAAGCCTGTTACTAATGTAACCACTTTCCCTTTTCGTTGTTTCTTATCGAGCCCAACTCTTAAGTCTTGCAATTTAGGCTCTATAGTTTCTTGTTCTTCATTTTCTTCGAAGTCGTACTCAAAATCCGGATTCGTAGAGTAAACGACATCGATTCTATTTTTTTTACTTTTCCCCATGATGCTCTAGTTTCTTCGGTCTAAACCCCACAATAGTTTATTCCTTATTGTACTGAAAAAACTAATATCGGGTAACTTTATCGTTTTAATAGTGTAATCTGCTTTTTTAATTGTGATAATCAAATCTTTTTCGAATACTTTAGTTCTAAAATCGAGTGTGGCTAAAAATTGTTCTGCTCTACCTTCTACTTTTAGTGTTATAACCTTATCGTCCGGTATAACCATTGGGCGAACCGTAAGGTTATGTGGAGCAATAGGAGAAATAATAAAATTTTTTGTTCCAGGCATTACAATTGGCCCACCTACACTTAAGGAATACCCTGTCGAACCCGTAGGTGTAGAAATAATCAACCCATCTGTCCAATATGCATTTAAAAACTCTCCATTAACATAAGTCTTTATAGTTATCATCGATGAAGTGTCTTTTCTGCTTATAGTCACTTCGTTTAACGCTGTATTAAACTCGCCAAATAAATTATTTTCGGTTTCTAAAGCTAGTAAACTTCTTTCTTCGATTTCGCATTTACCATCTAAAACTGTTTGAATTGCTGTAATTGTATTTTCTTTCGCAATATTTGCTAAAAAACCAAGTCGACCACTATTTATTCCAATAATAGGAATTTGTAAATCTCTGACAATGTCTACGCTTTCTAAAAAAGTTCCATCGCCCCCTATGCTGATAAAGAAATCTATTTTACTATCTAAATTTTTAAAAGCTGTGAATGTTTTAGAGACCTCAGGTTTGCAATGTATCGTTTTGTTGAGAAATTCTAAAAACGACTCATGAATGTATATTTCTGTTTTGTGCTGCTTTAATATTTCGAACAATTCGAATATAAACGAGCTATTTTCTTTAGGAAATTCTCTACCGTATATTGCTATTTTCATGAATATTATTTGTTTAGTTGCTTTTGAATATGCTTGAGTCCTTCTTTTTCGCTTAAAGCTTGAAGTTGAGCTTGTTCGATGTATTGTAAAACGGCTTCGGGGTTCGTTTTTGAATATTCTCTTAGCACCCATCCAATTGCCTTCTTAACAAAAAACTCTTTATGATGTTTCAGCGACTCAATTATTTCAATTAATAAATTAAAATCGGTATCTTTTTTATACTTAAGCTGAAATAATATTGCTGTTCTGTTAATCCAAATATTATCAGATGCAATCCATTGAGGGACGTATTCTTCTCTTAACTCCGGAAAGTCTTTTAGTATTTTACCTACGAAGTGAGGTGCTAACCAATCAATGCTGTCCCACCAAGAGTTTTTAACAATTAAGTCTAAAATAAATTCAAGATGAGAAGGTGCTAGTTTTCTTTTGTGTTTTTCGATAATGTGCATCGCAAAATAATGAAATTCTCTCTCTGGCATTTTCCAAAAGAGGTTTACGATTGCCTCAAATTCGGTTAAACTTGGTGCCCCAAATTGATCGAAAATAATTTTGTAGATTTCTGCTCTTTCCGGAGACGATATTCCTAAGAATGGAAATTTGTTTTTCATGTAAGCAGCCATCTTTTCTGCTGAAGCCGAGTTAGAGTGGGCTCTGAAAATTTTCTCGATAGATTGAATATCTGTTGTTTTCACACTTTAAAATTTGAATTAATGTATAACAAAACCTTCACAAATTAAATAAAGATTATTAAATATAAAATTAGTTTCTAGTGTTTGATTCGATATTCGAATCGACTTAAAATTTTCATATTTTACTAACACAAAGCATAAAAGTCTCGAATGTGGTTTATTTTTGTTTCTAAAATACTAAACTTATTATGTACGATTTTAGACAGGTAGAGATTGAAGATGTTATCATACATGGAATTGGTAACAGAGCAAAAGAGGAAAATATTATGTTGTCGCAAAAAATGTTGTTTCTAGATGAAGCACAAAAATCTGTTTTGCTTAGTTATTATTTAAATCCATTTAAAACCGACGATTATTACCAGTTTATTGGTGAAGAAGCAGCCTCTGAAGACACTAAATTTACAGCAAATAGATTATACAATCATATTCGACAATTATATAAAGAACCAGACGCATTTGTGCAAACATCTCAAGACATTGCCAAATTTCTTTACGAATTAATGACTAACAGTAAAATCAAAAGTGGTGAGCTTCATGTGGTTAAATTCAAAAATTGCATTGTTGGTGATGAGTTAGTTAGTGCAATAGGCTTATTTAAATCGGAGACTAAAGAACCTTTTATAAAGTTAGTACCTAGTCAAGATGAAATTGCTGTTAAAAGAGAAGAGGGGATTAGTTTGAAAAAATTGGATAGAGCTTGCTTAATTTTTAATCTCGATAAAGAAAACGGGTATAAAATTCTTAATGTCGATAAAAACAAACACGACTTAGCTGTCCATTGGCAATTCGATTTTTTAAACATTCGTCAACGTCAGGAGAATTATTACCATACTAATAATTTTATCAATTTAGTAAAAAGTTTTAGCGAAGAAGTTTTAAATGAAGAGCATAACATACAACCTGCTGAGCAAATCGCTTTTATTCAAAGAACCGAAGATTTTTTTAAATTTTCAGACGAATTCGATACAGATACATTTAAAGAAGAAGTGATTGCTAATGACGAAATAAATTCTGTATTCGACGAATATATCCCAAATTTTGAACAAGACTTTGATATCGAAATTCAAAAAAAATTCCCAATTTCGAAACAAGCACTAAAATCAAATAAAAAATACTTTAAATCAGTCATTAAGTTGGATAAAAGCTTTCATGTATACGTGCATACTAATCCCGAAAACCTAGAGAAAGGTTACGATGCAGCAAGAGATATGAAGTATTATAAATTATATTTTCAAGAAGAAGAATAAAACAAAGTATATGAATATAAGAGTCTTTACAATAATAATGTTTTTGCCTTTCTTTATATGGGCACAAAACGATACTACAAGCGTTAAAGAAAAAGCAAAAACCGGTTTTTCTTTTGGCGTAGTTCCTGCAATTGCTTACGATTCTGATATTGGATTCAAATACGGAGGACTTACAAATATTTATTATTACGGCGATGGAAGCACTTACCCAAAGTACTTACATTCATTATATTTGGAATGGTCGAGAACAACAAAAGGTTCGGGGATAAACCAAATAATTTACGATTCGGAATACCTAATCCCTAAAACAAGAGTCACGCTTGAAGCGAGTTATCTTACAGAAAAAGCATTAGACTTCTTCGGTTTCAATGGTTATCCGGCAGTTTATCATAGCGAATATATCGATGATGCCAGTTCGAACATAGATTACATTTCTAGAATGTACTACAAATACGAACGTTCGCAATTGAAGTTAAAAGCAGACTTCCAGTCGTTTTTATGGGAGAAAAAGTTAAGAGCTTTAATCGGTTTTACGCATTTCGATACCCGAGTCGATCAAGTAGATATCGATAATCTTAACGAAGGCAAAAAAGAAAATTTATTACCAGATACGGCTGGTCTGTACGAAAAATATGTCGATTGGGGAATCATTAGTCAGAACGAAAAGAATGGTGGAAAAACCGAAATGCTTCGTTTAGGTTTAGTATTCGATACCAGAGACCAAGAAGGAAATCCTATGAAAGGGGTGTGGTCGGAAGTCTTATTATTGATGGCTCCGTCTTTCGATGGTGTTACTCCTTCTTATGCAAAACTAGCCTTAACGCATCGTCAATATTTTACACTTAAAAAAGAGGTCTTAGGATTGGCTTATCGTGTGAGTTACCAACCAAAAATATACGGAACTATTCCATTTTACATGTTGCCTTATGTATACAATTCAAACATCAACAGAGATGGTCTAGGTGGAGCGAAAACATTAAGAGGGATTCTTAGAAATAGAGTCGTTGGCGACGATGTTTTATACGGAAATATCGAAGCGAGATGGAAATTCTTCAGAAGAATAGTTTTTAACCAAAACCTATATTTGGGGCTTACAGGATTTGTCGATGCAGGAATGGTTACCGGTAAATACGATTTTGATACTACTGTAATTCCGGAAGAGGCTAAACAAGATATTATAGAAGAACAAGAATCTATACACGGCAGTTATGGATTAGGCTTTACTTTTGTGTTAAATCATAATTTTATTGTCAGTATCAATTACGGAAGAGCCATCGATCCTAGAGATGGTAAATCAGGCTTGTATATCGGTTTAAATTATTTATTTTAATATACTTTTTATTAAAATCGATTCGGCATTTGATCCTTCGTTAAAAAGCAAATCGATGCACGATAGATTTTCGGCAAATGGAAATTTATCTTGAAAAGTTTGATAATAAACTTCAGATAAAAAATGGGCATCTAGTGCTTGAGAATTTTTTTGTGGGCTTATCAAGTTTCTATAATCATAGTTATAGTTTGTTTGGCAATATGATTTAGAAAAAGAGTAAGAATTGTGATTTGGGAAATAGTTTAATAGCAATTCGAAAATAAAATTATTTAAATCGATTAAATACTCAAATCGCTTTTCGAAAACAGGAAAAAAATCAGGCATAATATACTCAAAAAAGGGAGCACTGTTGTACGCGCTTTCTATAGCTTTTAAATGTTTTTTTTGCCAGTCGGATGATTTGTCTAATTTTAAATCTTTGATTATAGTTTTTCTTTGCGCTTTTACTACAGGTACAGTTAATCCCAATACTCCATTTGCACTTAAAATCTCACAACGATTTCTATACGATTTTCTCTCGAAGTGTTCAAAAATATCTATTACCGGACTTTCATTCTGAATATAAAATTTCGATAAATATTGAATATTTGGGAAATAAGCAGTAGAAAGAATCATACTAACTTGTTTTTCGGGCAATATAAAGCAATTCACCAATTGGTAAACGCATGCGCTCAATTTCGGTTGCAGAAAAAGTATTAGTATAGTCTAAAGATTCTACTTTAAAACCTGACTTTTCAAGTCTTTTAGGGTAGTCTAAACCATGCCAACGCACATGGTCGTATTGTCCAAAGTGTTTTTCTCTTTCCTTTGGGTTCGTTATCGATGCGTCTTCGTAGGTTGTTTCGAAAGTCGGATTAATAGGTACTTGTAGAATAGCCCAACCTCCGGGTTTTAATACACGATAAATTTCTGAACTCGCTTTAAATTCATCAGAAACATGTTCCAAAACGTGGTTACACATCACCACGTCAAAACTATTGTCGTCAAAAGGAATCTGATGAATATCGAAATGATATTTGGCTAATGGAGACTCTAAGTCTCCTGTGTAGTAATCTAAGGTTTTTATTTTTTTAAACTTTTGGTAGAACGACTGCTCTGGGGCGATATGCAACAACTTTGTTGGCTGCGTAAAAATATTAGTTTCGTTTTCCAAATATTTCCAAATTTGGCGATGCCTTTCTAAAGATAAGCAACTAGGACAAAGGCGATTTTCGCTGTTTGTGTCGGTGTAACCATAAGGTAAAAATTTACGAAAATGACCTTCGCAAATTGGACAATACTGCTTATTTCCTCTGTAAAATAGCGCAAAAATTTTACTAAATGCAAAACTAAAGCGTATCAAATAAATACGCGGAACATGTCTGACTAAGAACTTTATAAACTGTCTCATTTACAACTTTTGAAGCAAAAATAATGTTTTTACAACCCGTGTGCTGTTAGATTTCTATTTTTTTTTATCTTTATCAATACGCTAGAGAGAACTAGTCAACCTAAATATAAAATAAAAAAACGAAAAAGATTATGGCTAAACAAGACAAAATCCTTGTTGCTTGGGACTTTTCCCCTAAAGCTCAAAATGCCTTAGAGCATGCTCTGCAATTGGCAGAGATTAACAAAGCAATTGTAGAATTGGTTCATATAATTGAAGATAAAGAACAATACTCAGAAGCATGTATCAAAATGGATAAAACCATCGAAAATACGATGATTGAGTTTTCAAGAAAAATTCAATACGTTGTCAAAGATGGAAGTGTTTTTTCAACACTCGGAGAATATGCCGTTGAACAAGAAGCAATACTCGTGCTAATGGGTACGCACGGGATTAAAGGAATGCAAAAGCTTACAGGTAGCTGGGCTTTGAAAGTAATTGCAAGTTCTAAAGTCCCTTTTATTGTTGTTCAAGGCCCCCCTCGACACAATCATTATTCTAACATTGTTTTTCCGGTCGATTTCAGGAAAGAAAGTAAACAAAAATTGAAATGGGTAGGATACTTGGCCGAAAACTTTAAATTATTGGTAAACGTGTTGGTGCCTAATACCAACGATGCTATCCACGCTAAAAATATTAAAAATAATTTGGAGTTTGCTAAAAAATATCTCGAAAGTAAAAATATCGAATTCGAAATTCACGAGTCTAAAGCTAAAGGAAGTTTTGTAAAACAAACGCTTGATTTTTCGAAATATATCGATGCCGATTTAATCATTATTGTTATTACTAAAGATATAGGTTTAAACGATTATATGTTCGGAGCTGATGAACAAAAACTAATTGCTAACAACGAAGAAATTCCTGTAATGTGTATTCAGCCAAGAACAGATTTATCAATTTACGAGAGATTTTTCTAAAATCACTGAGATTCGAATATATAAGTTATGGTGCCTCTTTGTCTCGAAGGGGCACTGTAATTTTGATTAAATTTTGACCTCTCTACAGATTGAATAGCAGCTTTTATTAGACAGTCGTCTTGGTTTGAGCTTGGATCGACTTCGTGCGATACAACTTTACCATCTTGATTTACCACAATGTTCATAACTATTTTACCTGAAGTTTCGCATTTGTATGTCGGAACTGGGATTTTCATCTTGTATCGATCTTTAAGAAAATAGCTAATGTAGGTAGCGCCTTGGTAGTTCGATGGCTGATTGTGTTGTTCGTTGTTGTCTTGATTTTCTTTCTTTCGGTCGTCTATGTTATCGTCGATATTCATATATTCTCGTTCAAATATTTTTTTATATTGATCGTCGCCAATGGCATTTTTAACGAGCTGTTCTTTGTAATTTTCATCAGCTTTATCAATGTCTGAATAGTCGTAAGGGTCTGTTTTATCTCGATCTTGCATGGCCTTATTCACTGCAATATTATGCCTTTCTTGTTGGCTTAAATTTTCAAGATTTTCAGTTTGAGGAGGTAGAACAGTTGGTAAATCTTCAAGCTCTACAAACACCCCTGCTTCTTCGTCGGGAATGGGCCTATAGATATGCGTAAATGCTAAACTAAAAATTAATACCAAATAGATAATGGCTGTAATAATGATAGACCGACTAATATAAAAAGCTCTAGTTCTTCGCATGATTGCGAAGTTAAGAAATAGCAACTGAAAAATATTTAAATTTAAGGATTTATTTGCTTAGAGCAGCTTTTACATTGCTAGAAGAAGACTGAGGAACCTCAATGTTAGAAAATCTAGGCTGGTACTGTTTTATGTTACTATTTTTATACCAGTACATTGCTACTCCAAGAAGAACAACAATAACAAACAGGTTTATATTGTATAATGTCTGTTTTGACACAGGTTTCATAATTTGCTTATTTACAAACATGCACAAAGGAACAAATTTCTTTTGGCAAAGTCAAGAATATTATTATTAATTATTTATTAAGCATTTAGAAGACGTTAAATTAAGTAAAAGGTTGCTTAAATTATTTCCAAATATCTTTGTATAACATTAATGAGTAATGATCGATTTCAGTTTTGTTTCGCAATAAATTCTATAAATTTATCCTCTTTTTTTAAATATTAATGCACGAAATATGAGTATCAGTTTGATAGGACGCTCTGTTGGAGAGTCAGTAACGTTGAAGTTAAACGAAACGTTTGCAATTTTAAAAGCAAAGGGAGAGCCTGTAATCCATTTGGGTGGCGGCGAACCAAAGTCTAAAGCCCCAATAGATGCAATTACAGCAATTGCCTCTCACTTAAATTCGGGAGAAGTACGCTATGCACCTGTAGATGGTACAGTAGATATGAAGAAAGCAGTGATCCGCTATACTCTGGATCATTACCATAGAAAAGTTGAGCCGGAAAATATTGTGGTTTCTAGTGGCGCAAAACAAGCTTTAATGGTGGCTCTTCAAGCTATTTTAGATCCTCAAGATGAGTTGTTATACACTGCGCCTTATTGGGTTAGCTACCCGGAAATGGCTCGCTTGTGTGGTGCGGTTCCGGTTGCTGTTACTCCAGAAGATGGAACATTTATTCCAAGAATGAAAGATATCGAACAAAATATTTCATCTTATACCAAAGCTATCATCATTAACAATCCTAACAACCCTTCGGGAATGATTTATCCGGCAGAGTTTATAAAGGAAATTGTTGAGTTTACAGAGAAAAAAGGAATATACCTGATTATGGACGATATTTATCATAGCTTAGTATTTGATGGTAAAAAAACAGCTAATCCATACGATTATGTAAGCGATTTTTCCGAAAATTCAAAATTAATAGTCATTAATGGCGTCTCTAAAGCATATGCAATGACCGGATTTAGAATAGGTTGGGCTGTAGCAAATAAAAAATTGGCGAAAGTAATGGCCAATATACAAGGTCACCAAACCTCGGGGCCATCGGTTTTACTTCAAAAAGCTGCAATTGGCGCAATCAATGGAATTCAATCGTCGGTAGAAAGTTTAAGAGCAACATTAGAAAATAACAGAAATGTTCTAGTTGCCCAATTAAAAGCCTTCGATGGGGTTTATGTGACACCACCAGACGGAACATTCTACACTTTTGTCGATTTTAGCAAATACGATAAAGATTCAACACGTCTATCAAACTTTTTATTAGAAAAAGTGAGGGTTTTAACCATGCCAGGTGTTGAGTTTGGTATGGAAGGCTATTTACGTTTATCTTTCTGCGGATCTATTAAAGATATTACAGAGGGTATCGAGAGAATAAAATGGGCATTGGATCCCAATTCTCCTAACGAGCTTTACATTGGAGAGCGTAAGTTAGTCCGCGACTGGAATTAGTATTTAAGTTGAAGCGAAAGCTATTTAAACTTTCGACCTTTAACTTTCAACGTTAAACGTAATTAAAAATGAAGTATTTAAAATTTAAAACCCCTGCACAAGATACTGCAACCAATTTAAAATCTGATTTTGGATTAATGAATCATGGTTTGGTACATCTCGACAGAGTGTACTGGAATTTGCCTGTGGCAGCGTTGTACGAAGAGGCTGTTTTTCGCAACGAAGGAAAAATAGTTAATGGAGGGGCATTGCAAGTATACACAGGTAAATGGACTGCTAGAGCTGCTAACGACAAATATTTTGTGAGCGAAGAAAGTTCAAAAAACAACATCGATTGGGGAGAATATAATCGCCCAATGACTTCCGAAAAATTTAATGGAATTTTCTCAAGATTGCAATCGTTTTGGCAAGGCGAAGAACTTTTCGTTCAAGATTTATATGCCGGTGCCGATCCTGAGTACAGATTGCCGGTAAGAATAATTACCGACAAAGCTTGGCAAAGCTTGTTCGCAAAGAACATGTTGATTAGCGAAAACGATTTAGCAAAATTAAAACAGTTTGTTCCGGATTTTACGGTCATGGTTTCTCCTTCCTTCAAACTAGATCCAAGAATTGACGGAACGAATAGCGAAACGGCTATTGCCATCGATTTTGGGAAAAAGCTGGCTATTATTGCAGGAACTGAATATGCCGGAGAAGTTAAAAAGTCGGTGTTCACCATTATGAACTACCTTATGCCTCTAGAAGATGTGATGTCTATGCATTGTTCGGCCAATGTGGGAAAAGAAGGAGATGTTGCTTTATTCTTTGGTCTTTCGGGAACCGGTAAAACAACTTTATCTGCAGATCCAAAACGAAGTCTAATTGGCGACGATGAGCACGGCTGGAGCGACTCCGGTGTGTTTAATTACGAAGCCGGTTGTTATGCTAAAGCCATTCGTTTATCGGAAGAAGCAGAACCAGAAATCCATGCCTGTACACATCGTTTTGGCACAGTACTAGAAAATGTTATCTTCGATCCTGCCTCACGACACATCGATTTAGATGATGAACGAATAACTGAAAATACGCGTTTATCATATCCTTTAGAGTTTATCCCAAATGCAGTCCCACAGAAGATGGTAAAAACACAACCGAAAAATATTATCTTCTTAACAGCAGACGCGCAAGGCGTGATGCCTCCAATTGCTCGTTTAGATATGAACCAAGCTATTTATCATTTTATTAGCGGTTATACTTCTAAAATTGCAGGTACAGAGTTAGGTTTGGGTATTGAGCCGGAAATTACTTTCTCTGCTTGTTTTGGTGCTCCGTTTATGGTGCATCATCCATATTTTTATGCTAAATTGTTAAGACAAAAAGCAGAACGTTCCGGAGCAAAAATTTGGTTGGTTAACACCGGCTGGGTTGGTGGAAAGTTTGGTGTAGGTAAACGTATTTCTATCAGACATACTCGAAACATGCTATCGGCTGCAATGGAAGGTATGTTGGATAATGTAGAATATAGAAAAGATCCATTATTTGGATTCAATATCCCTTTAACTTGTCCGGGTGTTCCTGACGATGTCTTCGAGCCGTCCAATGCATGGGGCGATAAGGATGATTATTGGAGAAAATACGATGCTTTGGCATCTCGTTATATCGAAAACTTTAAATTGTTTGCTGAAGGCGTTCCTCAAGAAGTATTAGGAGCCGGACCTAAACGATTGAAAAAGTAAGTATATAAAAAAGCCGCATTTGCGGCTTTTTTTATTTTAGTGAAATTGAAAATTTAGTGTAAACACATTTTTTATTCGACGACAAGTTTTTGTGTTTCTGCACCGATTTTAACTAAATAAATTCCTTTTTGCAGAACGGATACATCAATGGTAAAACCTTTTGATGTCTCGACGGTGCTAGACATGACAAGTTTGCCTGTTAAATCGTAGATTTCTATAGTCTCATTTTGTAAATACGATTCATGAATTGTATTTACTACCAAGTAGTTATCTGCTGGATTTGGGTAAACTTCGATAAAGTTTTGGATGTGTGATTCTATTTCAACGGTAAAGTCGATAGGTGTTCCCCATTCTATGCCTCCTTTGTCGTAGTATACCAAAATATTACGTGTGTAAACAGGATACATATATGGATCGCATATATTATAAGGGCCTCCAAGGCCTTTGTAGTATTCGTCGCCTTGCATACAAGAACCATCAATAGCTATCATTCCCCAGCAGGTAACGTTTGGGCTGGTAGGCGCTTGTAAAACGGGGAATAGATAATCGCCAATTTTTTTAGTAATAAATGGATTTGTATTCATCTCGGAAAATTGGTGTTTCCAATTGATATCAGATGTTAATTCTTCTGGGAATAAATCAAAATCGGGGAAGAGGGTTATGGTTTCGAAAATGGTGTCTATTATATGTTGTATAGGATTTGGGTTGGGCGAGAATTCTTCTATTAAGCGCTCTCGTTTAGCTTGGTAAACAATGGAATCGTTGTAATCTGAGCGCGATAAATAGGTTTTGGCAGTTTGTGTTACAGTTGTAATGTCATAGTTTCCGAGGGTTTGTTCGTTATGAATAATATCTCCCACTTGAAAGTCGAATACGTCGAACCAAGTCAGATTTTGTAAACCTATCTCTGGGGTCGATAATCCGGCAAGTTCGTAGGTTTGAAAGGTGTCGTAATAATACGTATTGTCGTCTAAATTCGGAAATAAATAAAAATTGCCTGTGTTTACAAAACCATACGACCGACCTAGTTTGATGCTTGTAGTAAACTGATTTCCGTCTGAAATTGATATTGTTTTTACAGAGTCCATCACGCCTAAAACATTTTCCCAAACAAGCTGGGTAACTTCTGCGGTATACCCTGTCATAACTTGCCATGTAGCGTTTATAGGGGCTGTAGATTTTATTAATAAACTATCGCCATTTTTATTATAGAAATAATGATTACCATTGGTTTGGGTGCGAATTTTTTGTCCTATCCAATGCGGCATAAATGGATTAAAGCAGTCTAAATAGCCATTTACATCACGAATTTGAGTAAATGGATAAAAGATAGAGTCGGTGCCATCGAGTTTTACAGAATCCATTTTTAAAGTATGGACGACATCATTGATGTCGGTAAATAAAGCCTTACGATTTGATGTAACGGCTTGATAGTTTTGCGAAAACAAAAAAATAGGAATTGATAAAAGAAGCATCAAAGTTAGATTTTTCATAATAATAAGAGTTTAATTACTTTTAATCAAATATACGCCTTTAAATAAAAAAAAGCAAGACGATATGCTTTACCACAAGTTTAAAACAAATGAATTAAGATTGAACCAACTCCAATCCTGTTTTTGCACCTTTGCTAATTAGAAATTCTTTTATTTTAGGATCGGCCATGTCTAATGCTGTGCGTCCTTGAACATTTTTAGCATTGATATTGGCACCGGCATTCAACAAAATTTCAACCAGCTCTTTATTATTGTTTTTAGCAGCCCAATGTATGGATCTAAACTCAATAATATCTTTGGCATTAATATCGGCTTTATATTGAATAAGAAGCTCGGCAAGCTCGTTGTAATTGTATTTGGCAGCTAATAATAAACATGTTTCTTTAGTATTAATTTGTATATTAACATCAGCGTTATTTTCAAGTAAAACTCGACAAAGTTGAAGGTTGTTTTTATTCACTGCATAGGCCAGAGCAGACCATTGTGTTACCGACTTTGCATTAATGTCGTCGCCTTTTTTAATACAAGCTTTAACTGCGGAAATATTCCCTTTCGAGGCGGCAATAACAATTTTTGGAGCTTGAGAATAGCAATTAAAAACCGCGAAGATGATTATCAGAACAACAATATACTTTTTCATAATTGGACGTGTTATTATCTCTTTTGATTTTTTATTATCGATTTTTGTGTAGGTTCAGTCCAACAAAAAAAGTTGTTTTTTTATTAATATCATCAGTGTTAATTAACTTTATTTAAGTTTTATAGGTTTTTATTAGATACAGCTCTGAATATTAATATTTATTTTTATCAGTTTTAATTCCTGAAGATGAAAAGCAATAATCTGGATAAGCAAAAAGATATAGATAAAAAATATTTAGCAATGGCCAAAATATGGGCTGGAAATAGTTATTGCGAGAGACGAAAAGTTGGTGCTCTAATTGTTAAAGATAAAATGATTATTTCTGATGGTTACAACGGAACCCCATCCGGTTTTGAAAATCATTGCGAAGATGAACACGGACGCACCAAAGATTATGTTTTACATGCCGAAGCCAATGCTATTACAAAAGTAGCTAAATCTAGTAACAGTAGTGAAGGAGCAACTTTGTATGTGACCACATCGCCTTGTATAGAATGCTCAAAACTCATCATACAGTCTGGGATTAAAAGAGTCGTTTTTTCCGATTTATATCATACACACAATGGTTTGGAGTTGTTAAATAGAGTTGGCATCCAGGTTGAACATTTAAGTATAGAAGAATAATTAATTCGTATGAAATCCAAGTTAAGCATTATTATTACCCCCATCCTATTTGCGATACTTTTAATAATAGGTATATACATCGGTAAGTCGATGAATAATAGTAACTCAAGTCCTTTGGTTGTTTATCCGAAAGCCGATAAACTGCATGCCGTACTTAATTATATTCAACAAGAATACGTCGATTCGGTGAGCGAAAACGATTTGATTGAGATGGCATTGCCTAAACTGCTTGAACAGCTCGACCCTCACTCTATGTATATTCCCGCAAAAGAACTCGAAGAGATGAATGAACCGATTGAAGGTAATTTCGATGGAATAGGAATTATGTTCAACATTCAAAACGATACTATAATGGTTATTAATACCATACACGGTGGCCCTTCCGAAAAAGTAGGCGTGATGGCTGGCGATAGAATCGTTTATGTGGGCGACTCTTTGTTTGCCGGTGTAAAAATATCGAACCAAAAAGTGATGAAGTCTCTTAAAGGGGAAAGAGGTACAAAAGTAAGCATCAAAGTAAAGCGAAATGGATACAAAGAATTAATTCCTTTTACTATTGTTCGTGATGTGATTCCGATTAAAAGTGTTGATGTAGCTTTCGAAATAGCTCCTAAAATAGGATATCTAAAATTAAGCAAATTTGCCTTGAATACCTACGAAGAGTTTAGAAGCAGTATTCAGAAATGCAAGTTAAAAGGTGTAAATAATTGGATTATCGATTTAAGAGGTAATGGAGGAGGAGTCATGCAAACTGCTGTTCAGATTGCTGATGAGTTTCTCGAAAGTGGCAACTTAATAGTATATACCGAAGGAAGATCGAGACCAAGAGAAGATATTGTAGCTACAACCAATGGTATGTGTAAACGCGATAAAGTAGTAATTCTAATAGACGAGTGGTCTGCTTCGGCCAGCGAGATTTTAGCAGGCGCGTTACAAGATAACGATAGGGGAACAATTATTGGCCGTCGTTCTTTTGGAAAAGGCTTGGTGCAAGAGCCCACACAATTCCCAGATGGCTCGGGTTTGCGATTAACTATAGCTCGTTATTATACCCCGACAGGTCGATGTATTCAAAAAGATTACGGTGCCGATCTTGAAGATTATTACATGGATATAAGTAAGCGGTACATGCATGGCGAGTTTTCCGACAAGGATAGTATTCAATTTGCCGATTCTCTAAAATATGAAACGCCCGGAGGTAAAGTTGTTTATGGAGGTGGCGGTATTATGCCGGATTATTTTGTTGGTGTAGATACCATCGGTTTTTCAGATTATTTCAGAAGCTTAATAGCTAAAGGTTTAATATATACATTCGCCTTTAATTATACCGATAATAACAGACTAGCCTTAAATAAATATAAAGATTACAAGTCGCTTAATCAGTATCTAAAATCTCAACATATTGTTCAACAGCTCATTAAATATGGAGAAAAAGAAGGTGTTACTTTCGATGCAAATGATTTTGAAATTTCTAAATACAGAATCGAAAATTACCTATTAGCATATATCGATCGTAATATTTTTGATGATGAAGGTTTTTACCCAACGGTACTCGAAAGAGACCAAACAGTACTAAAAGCTATAGAGGTTTTAAAATCGTCTAAAACGAATTAATAGGAAATATCGAGGGTTTTATTATCTTTATATTTAAATCCCGGATTAATCTATGTTGCTTGCATTATTGTATAATTTGTTTCAAAAAAAAATTGAGTTAAGAACATTATATCTTAATCTTAAAGTTCTGTTGATTTTTCTTGCCGGTTTTTTGTCGACAAGCCAATATGCTCAAAATAACGATTGGATTAATTACAATCAAAAATATGTTTGCTTTAAAATATACGAAGATGGAATTTATCGAATCAATCGAAATACTTTAAGTGCAATTAATACAGGGTTCATTACTGTTAACCCGAAAAACCTTCAAGTCTTTGCTAGGGGAGAAGAGCAAGCAATATTTGTATATGGTGAAAATGATTTAAGTTTCGACTCTGGCGATTATATCGAGTTTTATGCTCGTAAAAACGATGGTAGTTTCGACCTCGATATGTACGAAGATGCTTCGCAGCAAAACAATCCTTACCACAGCCAAATTAACGACACAATTTATTATTATGTGACTTGGAAAGACTCTCCGGAGCCTAAACGTCGTATTCAAACCTATAGCTCTGTAGATTATAATAATTATAGTCCTATATCGTCGGTCAAGGAAATTAAATTAGATCAGTTTAATAGTAAATTTTATTGGGGGCAACGCATTTCGGATTACAGTTCGGGAAAAGGTTGGTTCGATGCAACTAGTTTTGTTTATGGAAGTATATTAAGCAAATCGATTAATACATCTCATAGAATTTCAACATCTTCGGTTGATGTGGAATACTCAGTTTGTGGAGCACCAAATTCGGATGTATATTCCAATCTTCAGCACTTTCTTAAAGTGCGTTTTAATAATGTTTTGTACGATTCTGCTACATATACTGGTTATCAGGGTGTTATACGTCAATTTTCAATTCCGTCTTCTCAAATTACTCAATCGACACTTAGTTTAAAATTCTCATCAAATTATAATATCGGAGGGCAGGTTGATCGCAATGTGTTAGCTTATATACGATATAGCTACGAAAGGGATCTCGATTACAGTACAGACTCTATGGCTTGGTTCACTAGTATGGCATCGACTCAACCTAAACGAATCAGCTTCGAAAACATCAATGGAAGCGACTTTGCATTATACAACATTACATCAAATACAAGAACAATACCTGTTGTATCTGGTTCTAATGTTGAAGCTATAATTCAAAATTCGACAGAAGATCAAGAATATATTTTAATGTCGAGCCAAAAACGAAAGTATATTACTTCTATTAAAAATATTCAATTTACTAACTATAGTCAGGAAGTTAGTCATCCGGATTATATAATAGTTTACCCCAAGGTACTCGAGTCTGCGGTTGCTAATTATGCACAGTATCGATCTTCGCAAGGATACCAGGTACTTAAAGCAGAAATTAGCGATTTGTACCATCAGTTCGGGAATGGCATCGAGAAGCATCCATTGTCGATACGTAACTTTATTAAGTTTTTAGACAATCAATATAGTCTTCCAAGTTATTTACTTTTAGTAGGTAAATCGATAAGTTCTGCAAACATCAGAAATAATGCTGACGCTTGGCAACAATGTTTAGTACCGACTATGGGAAATCCGCCTAGCGATGTTTTAATAACTTCCGGATTAGATGGAACATTAAGCCCAGCAGTGTCTACAGGTCGATTAGCTATTAGAACTAACGATGAGTTGCAAGATTACCTCAATAAAATAATTAGCTACGATACCCCTGAGACTGGTTTGTGGCAAAAAAGAGCACTTTTCTTGGGAGGAGGAAGTACGACTTATGAGCAGACGACTTTTTCGGGTTATTTAAACCAATATAAAGACATTTATTCCGATACTTTGACGGGTGGGTTCGGTTATACGTTCCTTAAAAATAGTTCCGATCCTATTCAAATTTCTGTATCGGATTCCGTTGCAAATTTGATCAATGAGGGAGTCGAGTTAATGACTTTTTTTGGGCATGGTTCTTCGTCGGGTTTCGACCAATCCATTGATGAGCCTTCAAATTACAATAACTACGGGAAATATCCCATTATCGTTGCTAATTCTTGTTTATCGGGCGATGTTCATCAAAATACAGATTATCAAACAATTAGCGAAAAATGGGTGCTGATTCCGGACAAAGGTTCTATAGCTTTTTTAGCGTCTGCCGATTTAGGTTACGCATCGCAACTGCACCTCATAACTAAAGAATGGTACAAAAATTTAGCTTATAAAAATTACGGCAATGCTTTAGGCGATATTATCAGAGCTTCGATGGATGATTATTCCGAAAATCAATCGACGAATTTGTATGTTAAAAAAACAATTTACGATAATACATTACATGGCGACCCTGCCATTGTTCCCTATTTTTTCGACAAACCCGATTTGCAAATTCAACCCTCAGGCATTCGGTTATCAGTTCTCCCAATTACAAACGAAATTGATTCATTCCCTGTACAAGTTACGTTTTATAATCTGGCGAGAACCATCAATGAAAATTTTGTGGTTTCTATAGAACGTGTATTTCCTGATGGCACCTCAGAATATTATTCAAAAACTTTAACTTATTGTTACTACAGTTCGAGTTTCGAACTAAATATCCCTACCAAATCGGAACTGGCAATCGGCTTAAATAAAATAATAGTGAGGCTCGATAATCTCAATCAGATAGACGAATTAGATGAGTCTAACAATGTTGCAGAGCTTGATTTTATTGTTCAAACTAACGACTTAGTGCCAATATTTCCGTACGAATATGCCGTTTATCCAAATGCTGAGGTCACTTTAAAAGCGAGCAGTGGCGATTTGTTTTTAGGCGATTTTAATGCTGTATTTCAAATCGATACAAGCGATCAGTTCAACAGTCCTTTAATGAGAGAAAGTACAATTGCCACCAATGGAGGCATTACAAGCTGGGATGTGCCAACAACTTTAACCGACAGTATTGTGTATTATTGGCGCGTTTCAATCGAAGGTTCAAATCGTTGGAATTACAGCTCATTCAGATATATTTCGAATAAAGAAGGTTGGTCGCAGGCGCATTATTTTCAATTTGAAAAAGATGATTTTCAGTTTATCAATTACGATCGAAATACAAGAGATTATACATACATAACAACGCCAAAAAATTTAATTTGTCGCACTATTGGCTCTGTTCCTGAAAGCAGATTACCGGAAGTCGGGTATTGGATCGATGGTGTTGGTGATCAAAGTTCATGTGGTGGAGGCTCTGCTTTTAATGTGGTTGTTATAGATTCCATTAGTCTTGAACCTTGGCTTTCCGATAGAGAAGATTTCGGACATAGAGATTATCCTAAATGTTTCTCGCGTACAAATCCCGATCACTATTTTCAGTTTACAGCGACAGACTCCACTTCAATGGAAAATTTTGCAGCAATGCTAAATGCTATACCCGATGGAATGCATGTATTAATTTATAGTATTTGGAATGGAAATTTTGCTCAGTTACCTGAAAATTCAAAATTAGCTTTCGAGAGTTTATATCCAGCCACTCAAATTAGAACTATTCCAGATAATTATCCTTATATATTATATGTTCAGAAAGGGAAATTATCTTCCGCTTTTGAAGAAATAGGCTCAAGTGTAACCGACGAAATTGATATTAATGTATCGCTCAAAACAAATTTCGATTATGGACTGATTCATTCTGTTTTGATAGGTCCAGCCATTAATTGGCAGTCATTTCATTGGAATTATTACGACCAAGTTCAAAACAAAAACACCCATGTAAGTATTGCCGGGGTTACGCAACATGGAACTGAACAAATTTTAGTAGGTCCCTTGCCCGAGGATTCTCTCGATGTTTATTCGCTCGAACAAAGGATAGATGCCAATCAATATCCGCTGATTAAGCTGATGTTTTACTCAAAAGATTCAATTACTAGAGTACCAACTCAGTTACAGGATTGGACTGTGTTATACACACCGGTGCCCGAAACAGCAATCGATTTAGACTTACCATTTGCTTTTTATAACGATACCCTTCAACAAGGCGATAATGTGAGTATGACAATAAGTACTCAAAATGTAAGTTTATTCGATATGGATTCACTTTTAGTCAGATACAAACACAAAGATCAGAACAACAATACCAAAGTTGTTCGTACAGTAAAACTAAGACCTCACCCTTCGTTAGATATTTTAACAGATACAGTTCGACTAAACACTATCGATTTACAGGGGAACCAATCGCTTTGGGTAGAGTTTAATCCAACCGATTCCTTAACAGGGGAGTATGATCAGTTGGAACAATATCATTTTAATAACATTGCAGTTAAATATTTTTATGTTCAAAAAGATAGAACGAATCCTTTACTGAACGTTACTTTCGATGGTTTTCATATAATGGATGGCGATATTGTTTCTCCAAATCCGAACATATTAATTGTAATTGACGACGAAAACCAGTACCTTAATATGGACGACGCCAACAAAGTGTCGGTCTTTTTAAAGCACGAAAATTGGGCAGATGAAGTTCGTATGACCGAAAACGACAGTAGCGGCGTTCAACAATTATTTTGGACTCCATCGAGCTTGCCTGAAAATAAAGCTGAAATGCTTTTCCAACCAAAATCTTTAGAAGATGGTTTGTATACACTGAGGGTTGGAGCTACTGATGCTTCGAATAATGAATCGGGGAGTTACGATTATACGATTCATTTTAAAGTGGTTAACAAAAGTACAATTACCGAAATTTTAAATTATCCCAATCCATTTTCAACCTCAACACAATTTGTTTTCACACTTACCGGAGCAGAAATTCCGGAAGAAATAGTTATTCAGATTATGACTGTTACAGGAAAACTAGTACAAGAAATTAATTTATCCGAAGTTTCTCATTTAAGAATAGGTAAAAATATTACGGATTACAAATGGGATGGTACCGATATGTACGGCGATCGGTTGGCCAATGGCGTCTATTTTTATAGAATTTTTACAAAAATGAACGGTAATCGTGTTGAGCATATGTCTACAGATGCCGATCAATACTTTAAAAAAGGCATTGGAAAAATGTACATTATGCGCTAATGTCTCAATCATTTTTTAAAATATTTATTTCAACTATTTGGTTTTGTTTTATCTTTTTAATCCAAAGTTCGATTAACGCTCAGGATATAGAAGCAAATTTCATCTTTTTAGACAAGACAAAAATCGATAAAGCTAAAATTCCTGAATTCAAACATTTTAAAGACACTCTGGCTATTCAAAATTATATTTCAAGAAAACTTAATAATCTGAAACGGGAAGGCTATTATGCATCTTCTGTCGATTCTGTTAAAAAAACAAAGGCTTCTCTGCTTGTTTATATTCATTTAGGAAATTATTATCAAGGTATTGAGGTACAGATAGACTCAACTTTCGAATATGAATTGAGAAAAACGAATTCGGCTTACCTAAAAAGAACTTTAAAATATATTGATGTCGATGCGGAAAACCAGAAACTGATTGCTTATTTCAACCAAAACGGATACCCCAAAGCGAAGGTGAAACTAGACAGTTTAAGCGTTGACGATAAGTCGCTTAAATTGAAATTAAAGATTGACCGAGGGCCTAATGTGATTTATGGATCTATTCAAAACGAAGGAAATCTTAAATTATCGGAATCATTTCTACAAGGCTATTTCTCTGTAAAACCGGGCCGTAATTACAATCAAAAATTAATAGATAAATTAAATGCGATGTATGCCGGTTTATCTATGGCTAAACGCGTGTCTTCTGCTAAAATTATTCTCAACGACGATAAAGTGGATTTAATCCTTAATCTTGATAAAATCAATAATAACAGATTCGATGGCATCTTGGGCGTTTTACCCAACGACAAAACAACAGGTAAAACAGTATTAACAGGCGAAGTAAATGTATATCTTCAGAATATTTTTAAACAGTCCGATGAGTGGTTGTTTCGATGGAAAAAGTTAGAAAGTAGCTCTCAAGAATTAAACCTAAAACTTACGGTTCCTTACTTGTTTAAAACAAAACTGGGAACCTCTGGGCAGCTAGATTTACTTAAACAAGATACAAGTTATTTAAATACATCTTCAAAAGTAGCATTACAAATGTATTGGTCCGGCCAAAATTATTGGGGCATCAATTTTCAAAATAAGTCAAGTGCAACTTTAATTCCCGATAGTCTTTTGCCAAACAATCTAGGCGCTTATAGTTATAATAGCTATGGACTTGTTAACTATTACCGAACAACAAATCGTTTCTTTAATCCACAAAAAGGTTTAATTTGGGAGTGGTCGATTAATGCAGGATATAAGCAAAGAACCGATATTTTAGAAAAGCAGCTACAAACAGAGCTCATTCATTCTGTCGAATATTATGTGCCAATATTGAAAAACAGTGTTTTATTATTGAAAAGCGAAAGCAGTTGGCTGTGGTCCGATTCTTTTATGCTGAACGAACTTAGTAGAATAGGAGGCTTAAAACATTTAAGAGGATTTATGGAGTACTCTATTTATGCATCATCTTACAGTATTGCTACAGTCGAATATCGGTTTTTATTCGATCAATATTCTGCGATTTATGCATTTGCCGATATGGCTTGGGTAGAAAAGAAGCTGGATGTTTACGCATTCGACTATCCGATTGGTGTGGGAATTGGCATATTTTTTAAAACCAAAGCCGGCTTATTTACAATATCATACGCATTAGGTCAACAAAAAAATGATCCGATGCAGATAAAAAATGCTAAAATTCATTTTGGTTACGAAAGCAGATTTTAGTTAAAATATTTGACTAACAGGTGTTTCTTCCAAGCGATTTTATTGTTTTTTTTGATGAATGTTAAAAAAAAATTACAAATTATTGTATTTTCAGTCCTAAAATACTAAATTGCAAACCAAACCAAACAAATGATAATTAATACCATGGAAAAAATCTGGATGCTTGTCGTTCTTTTTCTTCTGATGGCTTGCGCAAATCCAAAAGCCCCTGATAACCAGCAAGAAGTTTTATTATTACATAAAGCCGATACCAACTTATATACCGGTAAGATTGTTGGCTATTATGTTGAAATAGATCAAAAAAAATACGAAGAGTTTTACGATAAAGGCATTAAAAGCGGTGTTTATAGGTCGTGGTTTAAAAATGGGTATCTTAAAATGACAGGTCGTTATCAAAACGATAAGCGTGTTGGAGTATGGAAATGGTACGACGAAAAAGGCCAATTAAAGTACATGCTCGATTACAATAGAAGCTAATTTCATTTAACCTTTTTGTTTTATTGGCGTATAGTAAACATGTTTTAGGTGTTTACGCTTAATATTTTTAATTTTGTAAAAACAAAAAGTATGAAAGGCATTATTCTAGCCGGAGGTTCCGGTACTCGATTGTATCCCATCACACAAAGCATTTCAAAACAAATTATTCCGGTATATGATAAACCGATGATATATTATCCTTTGTCGGTACTGATGTTGTCTGGAATACGTGAAATCTTAATCATATCAACTCCTAAGGATCTCCATTTGTACCAAGATCTTTTAGGTGATGGTCATCAGTTGGGTCTTGAAATAAAATACGCCGAACAACCTTCTCCGGATGGTTTAGCTCAAGCCTTCATTATTGGCGAAAAGTTTATAGGCTCGGATAACGTTTGTTTGGTATTGGGCGATAATATTTTTTACGGCCATTCGTTTGGTCAATTAGCCCTAAATGCAGCACAACTTACCGATGGCGCTATTGTGTTTGGTTATTACGTTAAAGATCCCGAAAGATACGGCGTAGCGGAATTCGATATAAATGGGAAAGTATTAAGTATCGAAGAAAAGCCCGAACATCCTAAATCGAATTATGCCGTAACAGGCTTATATTATTACTCTAACGATGTCGTCGAAAAAGCTAAATCTTTAAAACCATCAGCCCGAGGAGAGTTTGAGATAACCGATTTAAATAAGTTGTACCTCAATGAGGAGCGATTAAATGTTAAGCTTTTAGGCAGAGGATTTGCTTGGCTCGATACCGGCACGCATGAAAGTTTGTTAGATGCTTCAAACTATGTTGCTACAGTCGAACGACGACAAGGCTTAAAAGTTTCTTGTATTGAAGAAATTGCATACAAAAGAGGTTATATCGATAAAACACAACTGTTGAAGTTAGCCGAACCAATGAAAAAAAATCAATACGGTCAATACTTAATTGCCTTGGCCGAAGAAAAAATTAAAGTTTTTATTTAAATGAAAGTACTAACTACTAAAATTCATGGTTTGTTAATTATTGAACCAGATGTATATAAAGATCATAGAGGTTACTTTTTCGAGTCGTATCAAATAGATCGCTTCAAGGCAGAAGGCATTGAACAACGTTTTATTCAAGATAACGAAGCTTTTTCCTCCTACGGTGTAATTCGAGGTTTACATTATCAATTGGGCGAGTTCTCACAGGCCAAGTTGGTTCGCGTTATTAAAGGTTCTGTGCTCGATGTAGCTGTAGATTTGCGTAAAGATTCACCAACTTATTTGCAATACGAAAGTATTGTTTTAAGCGGACAAAATAAACGACAATTCCTTGTTCCACGGGGTTTTGCTCATGGTTATTCAGTGTTAGAAAACGATACTATTTTTGCGTACAAGTGCGATAATTTTTATAACAAATCTTCGGAAAGAGGCATTCATCCATTAGACCCAACATTGAATATTGATTGGCATGTGCCCGAAGATGATGTGATGCTTTCTGAAAAAGATTTGGAAAGTCCATGGCTTAACGACGCAGAACACGATTTTAAAATATAAAAATGAAAAAAGGCATTTTAATTACCGGTGCCAATGGTCAATTGGGCAATGCTCTCAGGTTGTTATCCGATGATTTTCGCGGTTTCGAATGGCATTTTACAGACAAGGATGAGCTCGATATTACCAATTTATCCGACGTAGAATCATATTTTAATAAACATAAAATAGATTATATTATTAATTGTGCAGCATACACTGCTGTAGATAAAGCAGAAAGCGATGCTCAGATGGCAGAATTATTAAATGCAAAAGCCGTTGAATATCTTGTTTTAGCTTCCAATCTACAGCAAAGCCGTTTAATTCATATATCGACCGATTATGTTTTTGGGGGTACTCATTTTTTACCCCTTACAGAAGAATTACCCACACAACCAGAGTCTGCTTACGGATTGTCGAAGTTAAATGGAGAATTATTTGCACAAAAAAGTCAACGGGCAATTATTATCAGAACCTCTTGGCTTTACTCAGAATTTGGTCATAATTTTGTTAAAACCATTCAGAAATATGCAACAGAAAGAGGAACTCTAAATGTGGTTTTCGATCAAGTCGGCACTCCAACTTACGCATCGGATTTAGCTAAAGCTATAATGATAATTATAAACACGATTGATATTTCGACCGATTTTAATCAATATGGAAATTATCATTTTGCCAACGAAGGGGTAGCAAGCTGGTACGATTTCGCAGTAGAAATCTGTAAAATGTCTGATATAAAGGCCGATATTTTGCCAGTTTTATCCGACGCTTTTCCTACACCAGCCAAGCGTCCATCGTATAGTGTGTTGGACAAACAGAAAATTAAAACTACTTTTGGAATAAGAATTCCTTATTGGAAGGATAGTTTAAAACTTTGCATCGAAAAGATGTCCGCCAATATCTAAAAAAGTATGAATAGAACTTTTCATGTGGTCTGTCCCATTTGTGGGCATAATAAACTCAATCCTTTTTTGAAAACGATAGATTTTACTGTTTCAAAAGAAGAGTACGAATTACTAGAATGCGAATCGTGTGGTTTTGTTTTAACTCAAAATGCGCCGGATTTCGATCATATAGGTTCATACTATAAAGGAGAAGAATACATTTCGCATAGCAACACAAAAAAAGGATTGTTTTTTAAGCTCTACCATAGAGTTAGAGAATACATGTTGAAGCAAAAATTTAATCTCATTGAACAAAACAGGGCTAATGTACCCGAGCCTAAATTGCTCGAAATAGGAACAGGCAGAGGTTATTTTCTTAATTATATGCAGATGCATGGTTATCAATCTATTGGTTTAGAACAAGATCCTGAAGTTAGAGATATTGCCGCCAAAGAATTTAGCTTAGATATTAGAGAACCTAACCAATTATTTAAGTTGGAGGCTAAACAATTCGATGTAATAACGCTATGGCATGTGTTAGAGCATATTCACGATTTTAAAGTATATTTAGAAAGCATACGTCAACTTTTAAAATCCGATGGTTTGTTAGTAATTGCGTTGCCAAACCCAAATGCTGCTGATGCTCAATTTTATAGCGAATATTGGTCTGGCTGGGATTTGCCTATACACTTATGGCATTTTAAGCCTAAAAATGTAGAAATGTTAATGAAACAATTTCAGTTAGAAATTATTGATAGAAAAGCATTACCCTTCGATCCGTTTTATTTATCTATCATCAGTTCTAAACAAAAGGGGGATGCTATTCCATTTTTAAAAGGCATGTGGAACGGATGGAAAGCCCATCGCATGGCAAAAAAAGATTTCGAATTAACAACATCAATAATATATTTAATCAAACACCAACAGTAAAGGTATTATTATGGACCAGAACGTTTTACAAAAAGCGCAATATTGGCTAAGTCCGGTATTCGACAAAGAAACGCAGGCAGAAGTCAAACATTTGATTGAAAACGATGAAAAAGAATTAATAGAATCTTTTTATAAAGATTTAGAATTTGGGACAGGTGGTCTAAGAGGCATTATGGGTGCCGGCACCAACCGAATGAACAAATACACTGTAGGAATGGCTGCTCAAGGCTTGGGCAACTACGTTATAAAACAATTTCCGAATCAAAGTCTAAGTATGGCTATTGCATACGACTGTAGAAATAACAGTTCGTTTTTTGCAGAAACAGCAGCTAAAATTTTAAGTGGATTAGGTATAAAAGTATATTTGTTTGAGGATTTGCGTCCAACACCAGAACTTTCGTTTGCCATTAGAACATTAAATTGCCAAGCCGGAATTGTTATTACAGCCTCGCATAATCCAAAAGAATATAATGGCTTTAAAGCCTATTGGAACGATGGTGGTCAGCTTATAGCACCTCACGACACTAATGTTATCGACGAAGTTAATGCCGTTGAATTGGAATCTATCGATTTCGATGGCAATGAAGATTTGATAGAGTACTTAGATCATCGTTTCGATTCAAAATATTTGAGCGAAATAAAAAAACTATCGCTACACCCCGAAATTATAAAAAATCAAAACCAATTAAAGATCGTTTATACTCCAATTCACGGTACTGGCGTCGAATTAGTCCCCGAAATACTCGATGTGTTCGGTTTTAGAAACGTTCATGTAGTTGAAGAACAAGCTATTGTTGATGGCGATTTTCCTACGGTTCATTCCCCAAATCCTGAAGAAAGATCAGCTTTGGCTATGGCTATCGAAAAAGCGGAGAAAATAGATGCAGAGCTCGTGTTAGCTACCGATCCGGACGCAGATAGAGTAGGGATAGCCGTTCGCGATTTGAAAGGCCAATTTATTTTACTTAACGGAAATCAAACAGGAGCTTTGCTTTTGAATTATTTATTGAGTCAATGGGAAGCTAAGGGTTTACTGAAAGGGAAAGAATACATTGTAAAAACTATAGTTACAACCGAATTGTTGGTCGACATGGCAAAGGCTTATAATGTAAAATATTTCGACGTGCTAACAGGCTTTAAATATATTGCCGATGTGATTAAACAGTGTGAAGGTAATTTGAAGTTCATAGGCGGAGGCGAGGAAAGCTACGGATACCTTGCCGGTGAGTTTGTTCGCGATAAAGATGCAGTAATGTCTTGTGCATTAATTGCAGAGGCCGCTGCTTTTGCAAAAGAAAATGGACAAACCTTATATGAGCAGCTTCTTAGTATTTACAAGACATATGGTTTGTACTACGAAGATTTAGTGTCGGTGGTTAAAAAAGGAAAGGAAGGAAGCGAAGCTATTAAGGCATTAATGACCGATTACAGAAGCAATCCTCCTAAACAAATATTAGGTCAGACTGTAACAACAATAAAAGATTACCAGAATTCTCAGGTATTTAATCTACAAGACGGTAACAAAAGTATAATTGATTTACCTAAGTCGAATGTATTGCAATTCTTTACGGATAATGGTATTAAAATATCTGTTCGTCCATCGGGAACTGAGCCCAAAATAAAATACTACATCGGTATTAAGCAAGCTTTCGATGGCGATATTGAAAAAGCAATTAAAGAAGCAAAGCTTACTATTGAGCAGATTAAAAAAGAGATGGATTTGAATTAATAGAAAACATCTTCGAGATACTAAAAAGGCATGCTATGAATTGTAGTGTGGCTTTTTTGTTAACACAAAATTTATTGCTTTATTATTTCTTCATCTTGCGATAAAATTCAAGACATCTTAGTTCGCTTTATTTGTGTAAAAAAATGATTATGAACACAATAAACTCTTCTGATTTAAAATCTTCGACGAATTTTCGAGGAAAATCGAATGAAAAAGCATTGTCGAAGTTAATGAACACGCTTAGGCTCGATAAAATTAAAATGGATTATACCGAACAAAATCATTTGTCGAATTTAGCATTTATTGATGGTGTTTTAAGTGAGCTGGACATTAAGATCGAAATAGAGGCGCAAGAATTAAAGAAGATTCCTCAGAGTGGTGCATTTATAACTGTTTCTAATCATCCTTTTAGCGGTATAGAAGGCTTAATATTACTTAAAATCCTTGCAGAACGTCGTCCAGATATCAAGCTAACCGGCGATTTTCTACTTCAGAAAGTAGCACCGCTTAATGAATATATATTATCGGCAAACCTTTTCGAAGGGAAAACCAATGATAAAATAAACACAAAAGCAATAGAAGTTGCTTGTAATCAATTGAAATCAAATTCTCCTTTAGCAATTTTCCCTGTCGGCGAAACATCTTCTTTTGTTAATCGCAGTTCTATTCAAGATAAAAAGTGGAAAACATCTACTATTAAATTTATAAAAAAGGCTTCTGTTCCTGTTGTTCCTATATATTTTCATGGTTCGAGTAGCGCATTTTCTCACATCTTAGGTATAATAAACCCTTTTCTGCGCACAGCAAAATTACCGTCCGACATTTTTAGCAAGAAAAGTAAAAATATAATAGTTCGAATAGGAAGCCCGATTACGGTTGCAGAACAAAACGAATTTACCGATGTTTCGCAGTATGGTCGTTTTTTAAGAGCAAAGACCTACGCCTTGGGAAGTTCATTGGAAATAAAGAAGTTTTTTAATGTTCACGTTAAGCCTGCAAAAAAAATGGCACCTATTGTTGAGCAAGAGGCTTTGTCGAAAATAACAGATGAGCTTAAAAAGCTTTTGGATAGCCATTTATTATTCGATTCAGGTAAATATAAAGTGATATTTGCACCAGCCGGTAAAATGCCTGTTACACTCAACGAAATAGGTCGCCTTAGAGAAATTACTTTTAGAGCGGTTGGTGAAGGAACCTTACAAAGTATCGATCTCGATGAGTACGATTTGTACTATGAGCATTTAGTTGTTTGGGACAGTGAGACCGAAAAAATTGTTGGCGCGTATAGAGTAGGGAAAGGTCAAGATATTTATAAACAGTTTGGTAAAAAGGGTTTTTACATCAATAGCTTATTCAATTTAAGCACTAGAATGAAGCCTGTTTTAGAGCAATCGCTTGAGTTAGGGCGTTCATTTGTCGTTAAAGAATATCAGAAGAATCCTATGGCCTTGTTTTTACTTTGGAAGGGAATATTGTATGTTCTACTTAAAAACCAAGATTATCGCTACTTGTTAGGCCCGGTAAGTATAAGCAATCAATTTTCCGATTTCTCGAAAAGTCTAATAATCGATGTAATACAAAGCTATTATTACCATCATCGTTTAGCATTAATGGTTTCGCCAAAAAAACGATTCAAGGTGAATTATAAAAACGACGATCACTTATTCATGAAAGAGAGCATAAAAGGAGATTTAAACAAACTGGATAAGTTAATCGAAGAAATTGAACCAAGCCATTATAGATTCCCAGTTTTATTTAAAAAGTACCTAAAACAAAATGCCAGAATTTTGGGGTTCAATGTCGATCCACGATTCAATAAAGCGTTGGATGGTTTAATGATTTTAGATTTGTTAGATGTGCCAATGCAAACCATTAAATCTTTATCTAAAGAGTTAAACGACAGTTCAATTTTAGATCGTTTTCATTCGCAATATTTGTATCAGGAGTGCGAACAAGTCCCACAATTATAAAAGTTAGATTTCCAAATTCGATAGGGGCTGATGCAAATTGTGTCAGCTTCTTTATTTTAGTATTTGCTATCGTTAAAAAAGCCCTAAATGCAATGCAAATAGGGCTTTGATAATTATCAAGATAAATATCTTATAAATCGAATTTAATACCTTGAGCTAATGGCAATGCTTTACCATAATTTACAGTATTAGTCTGACGGCGCATATATATTTTCCATGAGTCAGAACCCGATTCACGACCGCCTCCTGTGTCTTTTTCGCCACCGAAAGCTCCGCCAATTTCAGCACCAGAAGTACCTAAATTAACATTAGCAATACCGCAATCCGAACCAACTAATGATAAGAAAGTTTCAGATTCTCTAACATCTAAAGTGAAACAAGCCGACGATAAACCTTGTGGTACATTGTTGTTAATTTCAATAGCATTAGTAATATCGCCCGAGTATTTGATTAAGTATACGATAGGAGCAAAAGTTTCTTCTTGTACGATAGTGTAATGGTTTTCTGCTTCAGCAATACAAGGAACAACATAATTGCCCGACTCGTATCCTGAGCCTTGCATCACAGTACCACCGAACAAAATTTTACCGCCTTCTTCTTGTACTTTCTTAACGGCATGTAGGAATAAGTCAACAGAAGCACCATCGATAAGTGGTCCAACTAAATAATTTTCATTTAGAGGATTACCAATTTTAGGTACAATCTTTTCGTATGCAGATATGAAAGCATCTCTAACTTGGTTGTACACATTTTCGTGAACAATAATTCTTCGAGTAGAAGTACATCTTTGTCCGGCTGTCCCTACAGTTCCGAATACAGTAGACATTACTGCCATTTGTATATCTGCTTTATCCGAAATAATAACAGCATTGTTTCCTCCCAATTCTAAAATGGTTTTCCCCAATCGTTTTCCAACGATACCGCCAACACGTTGTCCTACAGCAGTAGAACCGGTTACAGAAAGTAAAGGAATTCTGTTATCAGCCAAGAAATTATCGCCCATTACAGAAGATTTTGCAATCACTAGATTGAAAACGCCTTCAGGAATGTTATTGTCTTTGAGGACTTTATGGATGATTCTTTGTGTTGCAATAGCTGTTAAAGGTGTTTTAGAAGATGGTTTCCAAATAACAACATCACCGGCTATAGCTGCTAATGCAGTATTCCAAGCCCAAACAGCCACAGGAAAGTTATAAGAAGTTACAATACCAACTAAACCTAGTGGATGATATTGCTCAGATAAGCGGTGTTCAGGTCTTTCAGATTGAAGGTTTACACCGTTAATTAAACGAGATTGTCCAACAGCAAAATCGCAAATATCAATCATCTCTTGAACTTCGCCTAAACCTTCTTGGTAAATTTTACCCATTTCTAGGGTTACCAAAGCTCCAAGTGGTTCTTTGTATTCGCGCAAAGCTAAGCCAATTTGACGAATCACTTCACCTCTTTGTGGAGCAGGAACTGTACGCCAAATTTTAAAAGCTTCTTGTGCTTTTTTGATGACCATTTCGTAATCCTCTAAAGTTCCATTTTTAACTTTAGCGATTTCTTTTCCGTCGATAGGAGAAGTTGAAGAAGTGATGGCTCCATTGGTGTCGAACCAATCAGCTCCGGTAGAAACGCCTAAATTAACGTCTTCAATCCCTAATGTTTTTAATACTTTTTGAATATCCATTTTGATATATTATTTACAATTTATAAAAGTTACTTTTAACACTATGTGTTATTCTTTCTCTAAGAATGGGTATTTATAATTGGTTGGAGGAACAAGGGTTTCCTTTATTGTTCTGGTGTTAGTCCAACGAATTAAATTCAAATAAGAACCGGCTTTGTCGTTGGTTCCAGAACCTCTAGCACCACCGAAAGGTTGTTGCCCAACTACAGCTCCGGTAGGTTTATCGTTGAGGTAGAAGTTACCGGCTGCATAACGTAGTGCTTCAGCTGCCACTAACAATTTTTCGCGATCCTGAGAGAAGATTGCCCCTGTAAGTGCGTATGGAGAGGTTTCATCACATAATTGTAAGGTTTCTTCGTATTTATCGTCGTCGTATGTGAAAATAGTTAAAACAGGTCCGAAGATTTCTTCTTCCATGGTTACAAAGTGAGGATCGGTGGTTTTGATAACCGTAGGCTCAATAAAGAAACCTTTGCTATCGTCCCAATTACCGCCGGCAATAATTTCTGCTTTGTCGCTGTCTTTTGCCATTTGAATGTAACTGGTTATGGTCTCGAAAGCAGATCGATCGATAACAGCATTCATAAAGTTGCTAAAATCGGTTACATCACCAACTGTAAATTCGTTAATGTCGGCTTTCATATTTTTTTCAACTTGTGGCCACATCGATTCTGGAATATAGGCTCTGGAAGCGGCAGAACACTTTTGTCCTTGGTATTCGAAAGCACCACGTATTAATGCGGTCGATAAAGCTTGAACATCAGCTGAACTATGAGCAAAAACGAAGTCTTTACCGCCGGTTTCACCAACGATTCTTGGGTAAGCTTTGTATTTTGTCATGTTGTTACCGATAGTTTTCCAGAATTGTTGGAATGTACTGGTAGAACCGGTGAAGTGGATACCGGCAAAATCCGGTGAATTGAAGATTTCATTTCCGACAACTCGTCCGGGACCGGGAACAAAATTGATAACACCATCAGGTAAACCGGCTTCTTTAAATATTTTCATCAAGAAATAGTTCGATAAAATTGCAGAAGTTGCAGGTTTCCATACCGTAACGTTACCCATTAAAACTGGCGACATATTTAGATTCGAAGCAATTGCTGTAAAATTGAATGGCGTTAAGGCAAAAATAAAACCTTCTAAGCCTCTGTATTCCATTCTGTTAATTACTCCGGGAGAACTCATCGGTTGATCGGCGTAGATTTGAGAAGCATAATGTGCATTGAATCTTAAAAAATCAATGGTTTCGCAAGCAGAATCAATCTCTGCCTGAAATGGATTCTTCCCTTGTCCCAACATGGTTGAGGCGTTCATTAAAGAACGATATTTTGTGGCAATTAATTCAGCGGCTTTAAGAGTAATAGAAGCACGTTCTTCCCAACGCATATTAGCCCATTTTTCACGAGCTTCAAGCGCAGCTTGAATAGCCATTTGCACTTCTTTTGCACCGGCTTTGTGGTAAGTCGCTAATACATGACCGTGGTCTGTTGGCATGACGAAATTTTCGACATCTCCGGTTTTAACTTCTTTACCACCAATAATCAAGGGAATTTCTATAGGATTATTTTTTAATTCAGCTAATTTGGCTTGTAATTCTTTGCGTTCCGGTGAACCTAGTCTATATTCTTTGATAGGCTCATTTTTAGGAAGCTCAAACATAAAAACAGCATTGTTCATAACTCAATATTCTTTATTTTGTTGATTTTATTTGTAAAAACTTTTGACTTACAAACTTATAAAATTACAAGCTATATTTTGGGTGAAAAACAATTTAATTTGCTGTTTTATAAAACTTAATATATTGACTAAAAAACTTGTTTATTCAAGTCTCGTTTTATAAACATAGCTCTTTAAATTTCCTTTAATTTGATTTAGATTTTCGGTATAAGCTTGGTAAAGCAATTTTAAAGTGAATGACGATAAATCTTAAAATGATAATTAGAAACACAGGCACAAGATGTGTTGTTAATTCATTAATATCTAATTTTTTAAGTAAGATATATAAACTGCCTCCTAAAATGCTAATGGTTGCGTATACTTCTTTTCGAAAAATGACTGGAATATCGTTTACCAAAACATCTCTCAAGACACCTCCAAATGCCCCAGTTATTGTTCCTAAAGCTACGCTTGCTGCGCCACTTAGTTCGAAATTTAACCCAATTTGCGTCCCCAGTACAGTAAAGAGTCCTAGACCGATGGTGTCGAAAAATAACAGTGTATTTCTTAAATAATTAAGCTTGCGCCGGAATAAAATTGATATAATAGTTCCTAGAATGATTAAATAGATGTACGTCGGATCAATGAGCCAAAATACACGATTCCCAATGAGGATGTCTCTTATTGTTCCGCCTCCGGTAGCAGTAGCAAAAGCGATGATTAATACACCAAATACATCGAATCGTTTTTGAAGAGCTGTTAATGCCCCGGAAATAGCAAACGAAACAGCTCCTATGGTCATCAATAAGGTATAAATTATGTCCATGCGTTTATAAGTAGTTCTGCCAACATTAGGTCTTCCGGAGTTGTTATTTTTAGGTTGAAACGCTCACCCTCGATTAGGGTAATTGTTTCGCCAATCGATTCTAAAACGCTGGCGTCGTCTGTAAATTCACTTCTGTAATCTTGTTGATATGCTTTTTTTATTTTACTTAAATGAAAACCTTGCGGGGTTTGCACTGTTTTGTATAATCGCCTATCAACCATCTTGTTTTGATTATTTTCTTGCTTTCTAATACTTTCTTGAATGTCGTAAACCGGAATAACCAGAAGTCCTTTTTGGGTTTGATCTATGATGTGCTGAATTAGTTTCTCGCTCAGTAATGGTCTTACACCATCGTGTACTAAAACGATACCTTCGCTATCTTCAATTGATTCGATGGCGTTTTGAACCGAATAAAAACGTTCTTTTCCGCCATCGATTAGTTTAATAGAAATGCTGAAATTAAATTTTTCACAAAGCGATTTCCATGTTTGCATTTCGTTTTTGGGAAGAACAACAATAATTTCATCAGACAAAGCCTCGAATCGTTCTATTGTGTGCATTAAAATTGGACGTCCGTTTAAAAGTAAGAATTGTTTTGGAATGCTTTGTTTCATTCGTGTTCCACTTCCTCCGGCCACTATTATGCTATAGATTTTCATGGCTTGTTAGCGGTAAATTTTTCGTTTATTGAGGGCCTGCTGATATTTTTTCGCATTTTGTAAATGACCATTGTATGTGGTTGAAAAATTGTGATATCCGGAAAAATCTTCTTTAGCACAGAAGTAAATGTAATTATGCGATTGATGATTTAATACTGCGTCGATGGCACGTGGCGAGCACAGATAAATAGGACCAGGGGGCAAACCGGCATACTTATAAGTGTTGTATGGCGAATCGATTCCTAAATGCGCTTTCAACACTCGCTGAACAGAAAAATCGCCTAAAGCAAAAATAACGGTGGGGTCGGCTTGTAAAGGCATTTTCTTTTTTAATCGGTTTAGATAAACTCCTGCAATGATGGGTTGCTCGTCTGATTTTAAACTTTCTAATTGAACAATCGATGCCAAAGTACTCACTTCGGATTGACTTAGGCCCAGTTGCCTAGCTTTTTTCTTTCTGTTTTTATTCCAAAACGCTTTATATTCATCAGCCATTCTTTGCAAAAGCTCTTCTTTGCTAATGTTCCAGAAAACTTGATAAGTGTTGGCCAAAAACATACTTATAAATGTGGCAGAGCTGAATCCGTATTTCTTCTGAAGTTCTGAGGATTTAATATAATTAGAAAATTCAAGAGAGTCAATTTCTAAGTTTCTTGTCATTTTACCTGCGAGCTCGTTGAGGGTTCTAACATGGTTAAAGGTGATGTTAACCGGTGCTTGATCGCCAATTCTTAACATGCCAATTAAAGCATTGTTGCTCATGTGGTTTAATATTTTATAACGACCGGCTTTTACATTCTCAAACGATTTTAGTTTTGCAACTTTCTCGAAAGCATCGATATCTTCCAAAAGATTATTTTGTTTGAAAATCGAAATCAAATCGTTGTAGTTAGACCCTGTAGGTATGTACAAGTACGTAAACTCTTTTTGGCCAAGCTGAACATTCGAACCATAAATATCTTTATAAGTATAGTAGGCCCAAATTCCTCCTCCAATGGCAATGATTAAAAGAAATATTAAAAATTTTTTCAACATTCGATAAAGCTTTTGACAAAGATAAGCATAAAAAAAGTCGCCCTACAAAGCAGGCGACTTAATTCTTTTATCTTAAAGTCTCAATTAAAATCTTTCGCACATCGAAAAATGAAAATCACCCTCGATTTTGGCATTTTCATCGCTGTCCGAACCGTGAACAGCATTGTTTTGAATCGATTCTGCAAAGCGTTTTCTGATGGTTCCTTCAGCAGCATCGGCAGGGTTGGTCGCCCCAATTAACTTTCTGAAATCTTCAACTGCATTACTCTTTTCTAAAATTGCGGCTACGATGGGCCCAGAAGTCATAAAGTCGACTAATTCTCCGTAAAATGGACGTTCTTTGTGAACTGCGTAAAATTCTTGAGCTTGCGATTTAGTCAATTGAGTATATTTCATAGCTTTAATTTTAAAGCCTGCTTCGTTGATCATGCCTAAAATTGGACCAATATTATTTTTTGCCACAGCATCGGGCTTGATCATTGTTAGTGTGTAACTTCCTGCCATAATTATCTGATTTTTAAATTAATATGTAATAATTTGAATTTTGATTGCTCTGTAAAGTTAATATTTTTTTGAGATTAGAGTTGTTATTTTTCTTTTGAGTTCAGTAGTTTTGCTCTTAAATTCTTAGATTTTTGAATAAAGAAAAAGTGATATTGGGGTTAAGCGGTGGAGTCGACAGTTTGGTATCGGCTCTTCTCTTAAAAGAACAAGGTTACGAAGTTATTGCCTGTAGTTTTAAATTATATAGGAACGATAAAAGTATCGAAAAAGCTCGTCAGTTGGCCGATAAGGTTGGTATTGCATTTTACATTATCGATTTGTCGAAAAAATTTAAACTCGAAATCATCGATCGGTATGTTAGTGATTATCTGAATGCAGAAACCCCTAATCCTTGTGTTTGGTGTAATAACGACATTAAAATAGCTGCTTTATACGATCAAATGAAACGGCATGATGCTAGCTTTTTTGCGACAGGTCATTACATTAGAATAGAAAATCTGAACAATCGATTCATGATTAGAAAAGGCGTCGACGCAAACAAAGATCAGTCGTATTTTTTATGGAACGTAAAGCAAGATTATTTAAAGTTTTGGAAAACACCTTTGGGTTCTTTTACAAAGCGAGAGGTTAGACAAAAAGCAATCGACGAAAAAATGGGTTTTCTTGCGCATTCTAACGAGAGTATGGGTGTTTGTTTTATCGATAAATTTGGATACCGTAATTTCATCGATAAACATCCTTTAGCAGAACATAAGAAAACTTTGGGAGAAATTATAGATATCGAAGGAAAGATTTTAGGCAAACATCAAGGCTTATGGAATTATACTATTGGGCAAAAGAAGGGTTTAAATATCGAATCTACAGCAGATAATTGTGTTGTAAAGTTGGACAGAAAATTCAATCATGTTATAGTGGGAACTTCAGAGGTTTTGTTTGTTAAAGCGATTGATGTGATAGATTATTATTTTCATCAAGATATTAGTATATATTCAGGATCGATTAATGTGGTGGTAAGGGGCATAGGGCAAAACCCAAAAGGCAATGCAGAGATTAAAATTATTGACAATGCCATGCTTAGAATCAATTTGGAAGATAAAGCTTGGGCCGTTGCTTCCGGACAACCTGTGGCATTTTATTATCAAGATTGGCTTATTGGAGGAGGATATGTTAAGTAAGTTCTTTTTTGTTAATAAACAGGGGAGAAATCACCCTAAAGGGTGAGATTTTTTTCGCACTTTCTTTCTTTACTTTGCAAAAAAATAAATCAACATGAAAAAAATATTTTTAGTTTCAGTATTGTTTGTGCTAAGCATGAGTGTGTTTGCACATGGTTTTAATAACAAAGGTTTAGGCTTGATGAAGTATAACCCAAATCCAACTTCGGGCGATGTTGGTTCTGCTTTAAATCTTTATTTGGGTCCCGGAAATTCTAACGGTTTTGGTTTTACTTTCGGTGCCGATTTCGAAATTCCGCTTATCGATCCGAATTTAACGATAGGGCCTGGTGTTGGTTTTGGTATTGGACATGCAAGTTATTGGGGGTATTCTGTTACAACAACCGACATTAAATTAGATGCTATTGCATACTATTATTTCGATTGGTTGATTCCAAGTATGCCAGATCAATTCGACGTGTTTATTAATTCAACAGCAGGTATAAAAATTAGAAACACAACAGAACGCTATGAGTCGTATTACTATGGTTATGACATTAAAGATGTTCACGAAAGTTCTATTGTATTCGATTTCGAAACTTACGTTGGTGGCCGTTGGAACTTTTCCGACAAAATGAGTTTATATGCTAAGGCCGGATATGGTTCGTATTACGGAGCATTTGGTATTTCCTTTAAATTCTAATTTTAATTATTTTTCGAAATAGAATAGGCAGTTCGTTTCGGACTGCCTATTTTTGTTAGTGTATATAATGTAAAAGAGAACTCTTGTTAATTTAATTGGAAATTAGGTTTTAGACATTACAAATATTACCTTTGAGCGCATGATTACGGCTTTTATCAGTCTTCGCATATTAGATATTTTCGATATTTTTTTGGTGGCTCTCATTTTTTATCAGGTTTACCAATGGATTAAAACCTCTATAGCCATAAATATTTTTATTGGGATCTTTGCTATTTACCTGTTTTGGCTATTGGTGAAAGCTTTAAAAATGCAATTGCTAACCACAATACTCGGGCAGTTTATGGGTGTTGGTGTTATTGCCATCATTATTGTATTTCAACAAGAAATACGTCGATTTTTTCTTCATATAGGGACTAAATACTTTTCGAAAGGCTCGAAGTTTTCGCTCGATTATATTTTAAGTGGCGATTTATTTAAATCGAACAATGCGAATAAGCAGGAGATTATGAAAGCTTGTTGGGCGCTTTCGAGAGAAAAAATGGGCGCTTTAATTGTAATCACTAATAAATCGGAATTAAGCAGTTTTTCGGAAACCGGCGATTATATCAATGCCGATATTAACGCTAATTTGATAGAAGCTATTTTTTTTAAAAACAGTCCACTGCACGATGGTGCGATGTTGATAGTACGGAATAAAATTTTAGCGGCAAGATGCACTTTGCCTATCAACCACGATATAAAATTACCTTCGAACTACGGCATGCGACACTTATCGGCAGTTAGTATGAACTACCAAACCAATACTCTCGTTATTACAGTGTCCGAAGAAACAGGACAAATTTCTTATGTTTGGGAAGGCAAAATCCATCCTGTATATTCCGAACAAGATTTTAATATAGCATTTAGTCAGGATTTTTAAGATGGGTTGGCATTTTTTATATCCGCAGTTTCTTTGGGCTCTATCTGTACTTACGGTCCCTATTGTTATTCATCTGTTCAATTTTAGAAAATACCAGAAAGTATATTTTACAAATGTTCATTTACTTAAATCGCTCAAGAAAGAGACCCGTTCTAAATCGAAGATTAAAGAGTGGCTTATCCTTTTGATGCGACTTTTGTTACTTGCCACATTGGTACTCATGTTTGCACAACCTATTAAAATAAATCGTTCGGGCAATTACGATCAATCATCTGAACGGGCATTAGTTTTATTAGTCGACAATTCGTTTAGTATGAGTGCCGAAAGTAGCCATGGCGTATTGATAGAGAATGCTAAAAATCAAACTTTGTCTATTGTTCAACAATATCCGGTTAACACAAAATGTATGTTAATCAGTTCTGAACTTAAACCCGAAGATCAGTTTTTTAAAGCTCAAAATCAGATAGCTAATTCTATAGCAAATCTCAAAGTTTCGCCATTTACATATTCGCTTGATAGAGCAATTAATACCATTTCAAATATTGTCGATAAAAACGGATTAATCAATGTCGATTGTTTTATTTTATCCGACTTTCAGAAAGACCAAAATTCGATAAGCGCATTATCGGATTCTTCGCTCAATATGTTTTTTGTGCCTCAAAAAGTCGAACATTTTAGTAATATAGCTATCGATACAATATTCTTTTTATCCAATGTTCATAGTTTACCGGATAAAGAACATTTGGTATATAAAATTACAAATTACGCCAATTTGTCCATCCCCGATTATAAAGTGAGCTTGTATATTAACGATAGTTTGAGGAGTATTGAAACAGTGAGTTTGTTGGAATACCAAACGATTACAGATACGATAGTTTTTCAGAATAGACAACCGGGCATTCAAAAAGCAAACATTGGAATAGACGATTTTCCGATGACTTTCGACAATAATTACTACTTCAGCTACAATATACAATCAAAATTCGAAGTGGGCTTTGTGGCTTCAAAACCAAGTAAGTATATCTCAGCACTCTTTAAAGATCGTCAATTGTTCGATTTTAATTACCAGAGTTGGATGTCGGCAGACTGGTCGAGCTTATTGTCTGTCGATTTGCTAGTGGCAACAGTAGATAAGAATGTTTCTGTCGATCAGCTTTCAAATCTTTTAAATTACGCCAACCTTGGTGGGCATTTAGTACTAATATTAAATGAAGAAAATGATTACTTGTCATCTTTAGGGGTAATAATATCAGAAACAGATAGCACCACACAAACGATTAATGAGATAAATATTTCGTCCGATTTATTTAAAAATGCAATTGAAACAGATAAGTCTGAACTTTATTTACCAACAATAAATAATTCTATATCGCTTAAAGGAAATGAAGAATGGTTATTGAAAGCAGATCATCAAACGATTGCCGCATTTTATAAGAAAAATAAAGCCCACATGCTCGCGCTATCAGTGCCTACAGAAAAGAACGAAGCATTTTACACCCATCCGTTAATTATTCCTCTTTTTTATAATTTTTGTATGCAAAAGGCATCTAGTCCGGCTTATTATCAAAGTGGAATTGATGCAAAACGTTTTATTAGTGACATAAATTTGAAACAAGACGATGTCTTAAAATTAAAATTCACTAATGAAGAATTAATACCGGAACAATACGCAGTGGATCAGGGTATTGAGTTGGTTCTTCCGTTACGAACTTATGCGGGATTTTACGATATTTTAAGTAAAGATACACTCATAGATGCTTTAGCTTTCAATTATTCACGATCGGAATCTTCGGATCAGTTCTGGACCGAAAAAGAACTCAACGAGTTGCCAGGTGCAAAAGTGTTCGAGGCTAATGCAAATAATGCCGATAAAATTAAAGAAGCAGCCGGGCAAACAGAGCCTTTGTGGTATTGGTTTTTACTTTTAAGTTTACTTTTTTTAGCTGCCGAGATCTCCCTCATTATATTTTGGCGGAAAGGATGAGTTTTATCATCGTTGATTTTAATCATGTTGGTCACTTAAACTTTCTCTTAACTTTATGCTTTAATAACATGTTTTGGTATTAAAGATTTTATTTTTTTTGCAGTGTTAAAATTAAATGATGAATTATGTTCAATAAACTAATTGCAGCCTTACTACCATACTTCCCGAAGAAGTTTATTTGGCTATTTTCAAAAAAATATATCGCCGGCGAAACCATCGAGCAAGCTATGGCTGTCGCTAAAGATTTAAATAGTAAAGGGATGGTTACGACCATCGACATTTTAGGAGAATTTATTGAGGATCTTAATGAAGCAGAGGTCAATAAAAACGATTACTTGCGTGTGATTGACGAAGCTGAAAAAAATCAGATCAAAGGGAATTATTCTGTAAAACCAACCATGTTTGGCCTTTTGCTCGACGAAGAAGTGTGCTACCAACACATTAGAGATATTGTCAAAAAAGCTTCGGAATACAACAATTTTGTTCGTATCGATATGGAAGATTCTCCTTGTACAGATATGGAGATAAAATTATACAGAAAATTAAAATCGGAATTTCCTAAAAGTGTAGGCTTGGTTATTCAAGCTTATATGAGAAGAACCTACAAGGATATTGAAGATATGTTAGATATGCACTCACCGGAAGCGTCTAACAATTACAGATTATGCAAAGGGATTTATGTAGAACCTAAAGAAATTGCTTTTAAAAAATACGAAGAAGTGAATCAACATTATCTCGAAGATTTGGAGTTGTTGTTTAAAAACAATGTTTATGTTGGTATCGCAACGCACGATAAACCATTAATCGATGGGGCTTACGATTTAATTAAAAAATATAATGTGCCAAAAGATAGATTCGAATTTCAAATGTTGTTAGGTGTAACTCCCGAATTGCGTCAGAAAATTGTTGACGATGGCTATAAAATGAGAGTTTATGTACCTTTCGGAGAAAATTGGTTTGGATACTCTACGCGACGGTTGAAAGAAAATCCTAAAATGGCAAGTCAAATTATGAAGGCTATGTTTGTGAAGGGATAAACAATAATTGATATATAAAATAAAGGCTCACCGTAAAGTGAGCCTCTTTTTTTGAAATTATGTTTAACTCTAAAAAGTCATTTGAATAAATTTCTTTAACTCTGGGAATCTGTTTTCGTCGCAGTGGTCGGAATATATTCCAATAAAATCGTGACCTTTGCCTTGATGAAACATAAAAGTTAAAAACGAATCGAATAAGTGGAAGTTGCAACTGTTTTTTATTTTAACAATACCTGCTTGAAACTCTTCCCAGTCGTTTAGTTTGTCTATTTTGAAGAAATATCGACCATGAATAACGCTGTCTCTATAAACACCATCTTCGATCTCTACAAATTGAGTATAACGTTTGAAGAAAACTCTTGCTGTTACATTGTCTCTTTTTTTATTAGGTAAAAATGAAATATTCACTTTTTTCAACTCATCGATTACCTTAGGTATAATACTGGTATCTTCAGTATTAATTCTTATACAAAGATTAGTTTCTTTATTAATGGTAATTTGACCAGGCATAATTTCTACCTTTTCCCCAAAAACATCTCTTAATTCAGCCGATTTTCTAAGTACAATATCTTGAAAACAGTCTACATGATTGTTTACTATCAAAAATAATCTCCAGTTACTTTGGTGCTTGTTTGGAGGAAAATTAGCGCGTGCGTAATAATCTGGCTGTGAGTTAGTTTCTAAAATCAAACGGCCATAAACATCGCTTAATGGCGATTTTCCTAAGTCGAGTTCTACATTGTAACATGCAATACCATCAAAACTAATTTTCATAAACTTACTTTTATTATGTTTTACATTGGCTGAAAATACAATAAAAAATAATTATAAAATATGATTCTGCTGTTTAACATAAAAATATCTATATGTATATATGTTTAGGATAACAAGCTGATATTTAAAGCTTAAGAATGTAATTAATTCATTGCAAAAGAAAAGCCTCCTATTGATGCTGGAGGCTTTTGAAAGTAACATTAATTAATTTTGTGCTGTTGCGTAGTATCGATAATGAAGCCCTCAATCCCTACAATTATACCCTCCGAATCTCTCACAGGACTTGCTGTGAATGTGTGGTAGCCTATTTCCCCGGTTTTACAAACCCGTTTCACTTCACCACTCTGAATGGTTTCTCCCTTCATTACTCTTTTGAATATATTTTCTACAATATCGATATCTTCTCGATCTCTGTTTAAAGCAATTGGTTTATTTAGTACATCTTCTATAGCTGTACATTTATACATGTTTAACCAACCATCATTTACCTCTTCGTATCTTCCGTCTTTATTAATTCTAAAGTACCCGATACCTGTTTTATCAACTGCTTTTTTCAGACTGAAGTCGTGAGTAAACCCGAATATTTCTTCAACATGTTTTAAGGCGTTGTCGAGTAGTTCGTCTTTCTGAGCAGTTTTTAGTTCTGCTTTCATTTCGTTAAGTTTCACTTGAAGTCCTTCTTCAATGGCGTATTTTGCATCCTCATCGCTCATCTCTTCCCAACCGGTAATCATCGCTTTTATACTTGAAGTTACAGTGTGTCCTGTAGTGGTTAAATAAACGTGTACAATAACAAAACCTACTAAAATAAACGCACCAAATGTGTGAAGATGAGCAATCCAGTCTAAGCTTAATGGGGTGCCATTGTTAATGTTACTAAAAAAGTAGAAGTACAATAAACCACTGGTAATCATAACTGGAATGATCAACATTTTAAGACCCAAATAAGTCATCCTTTGAAGTGGATTGAATTTAGTGTACTTTGTTTTATGAGTAGGGTGAGGAGCCTTTTTAAATATCCCAGTGATATAATAATTGATTTGGTCTGTCATCAATTTTAAAGTTGGAATATATTGTTTCCATTCTCCAATTGTGAAGTCCCAAAAAATAGTGAAAACAATTAAAACTATTAACGACCAAGCGGCATTGTTGTGATAGATCACTGCATTTTCGTATCCGAAGATTTGCATAGTACCGTGTACTTCCAAACCAGTTAAGGCAAGGAATAAGATTAATGCAGCTTGAGTCCAGTGCCAAAATCGATTGTACTTGTTATATATATATACTTTTTTCATGACATGTCTTTATTTAATTGATGTTTATTTATACCCTTTCTTTTTTGCTAACATGCGAAGTGTTGAGTGTATAATTACACCAATTGCAGCAAATAGCACAAATAGTTTTCCAATCCAATCCAATATATTGTTTACATCTCTACCTGGCAGATAAAAATCGTCTAAGCCTGCCAACACCCCAGTTTGACTGTGGCAATCGGTACAAGTTAATGCCTCGTTAGCGGGCGACACCATATGGTTTACAGGCCAGTAAGATCTAGTGTCGGCAAAGTCGAATTTACCACTATAAGGAAAACCTGCATATTCCATACCGTATCTGATGGAAGCATCCCAGTCGAAATCCGACCAAAAAGCACCACTTCCTTTAGGTCCAAAAGTTCGCATTTGAACAAAAGTATTGTTTTTGGTATCGTAGGGTTGTTTCCCCCTCATTATTTTGAAAGGATAAATTTTACTGTCAAGATCATTATAATCGCCGTACAAAGGATTTAAGTCGATTGTGTCGGTTGGGTCGATTTTAGTTGCTAATGTAGTTTGTCCGGTTTTACCGTTCCACCATTTGTATTCGGGCTTAAGGTTTTTAGCATATAATGCTGTACCATGTCCACTATCTTCTTTTTTCATACCATCTTCAGAGACGTCTTTGTAACTCTCGCCATCTCTTAACCCGGCTGTCGACCAATCCCAATAAACTTGTGTTTTATTGATTTTAGCATATCTTGGAATATGACATGTTTGGCAAGCCACCTTATTATAATGATCGTTTAAGACAGGTTTAATGTGAGGTTTATCGGTATGGCACTCTGTACAAGTTGCTCTATTTACATCGTTGTGTTTTGTAAATGAGTTCGTCATCGGACCTGTTCCTCTAATCTGATGATGAGATGTGATATGACATTGAGAACAATTCAAATCTGCACCTTTTTTCGACATATGTACATCCACTTCTCGGGTGCAAATATCGGCATCGTTCATTTCAATATCTAAGTCGCCATGTTTTACGTTGTTACCACCGCCTCCTTTTGCATGACAATTGCTACAGTTATTATTGGTTGTAGGACCAACATTTTGTGCTACGTAATTTAAGTCAACATCAGGCTCAGGGTAACCAGCGTTACCTTTCTTTTTATGATATTTGCCGGTGTTATCGTGACAAACAATACAGTCAATATTATTTTGATTGCTAAAATCGAAACTTTTGTCGCTCCAGCCAAACCCAATATGGCAACTGGAACAAAGCTTTTCGTTACTGTTAATCCCAACACAAAAGTTGTTCAATACATTTCTTTTGCCTAACATGTCAACTTTTCCTCCCCCTATACTGTCGGGGCTTAGCCACTGCCAGTGTGCTGTTTGCATAATTTCAGGTCCACGCTGGTTATGACATTTCAAACAAGCTTCAGTCATTTCTTGCGGTGTGGCAAATTCTTTTTTTAACTCTTCAAACTTCGAGTGATCGACATTCTTCGTTGCCTTCTCGATTTTTGAGATGATAACATCGCGTTCCTCTAAACCTTTGTATCCAATGACGAAAGCAAATACCAGCACCATCGGAATAAAAAGGCTCGGAAGTAATTTAAAAAATGTTTTCATTATGATGTGTTTTATGTGTTTCTGTTTCGATAGTAAAGGTATTCCTGAGCCCTTCACTAGTAAATGCTGTATAACACAAGATATATATCGCTTAAAAATTGATATAAATCAATTATATAAAGTAGTTTTGTTGTAAATACTATTATTTAAAATCAGATGAATACAAACTGTGCTGTATGTTCAAATCGTTCGAGTTGCTTTAATACACTTTCTATTAATGAGTTACAAAAGGTAAGTGAAAATAAGAATGAGATATTATTTAGAAAAGGAGAGACTATAATCAAGCAAGATGCTTCGGCTAAACACATCTATTTTATTAAAAGTGGCCTAGCAAAAGTGCATGTTCAAGACGAAAGCAAAAATTTAATTTTAGAAATTGCCGGAAAAAGTAGCATGCTGGGAATCACAGTGTTGAATCATAATAAACGTTATAACTTTTCTGCTACAGCCATGGAGAATGTCGAAGTTTGTGAGATCGATATCGATGTAATTAGTAATATAATAACCAATAATGTAGCATTCTCTTCAACTATAATTAACGAGTTAAATGTATCTATCGATAAACTACTGACAAAGGTATTTTGTTTATCGCAAAAAAACATTCAATCAAGAATGGCAGAATTGCTAGTATCATTCTCAGATCAAACCTTTAAAAGCAGATCGTTTACTATCCCTATGTCTCGCACCGATTTGGCAGAAATAACAAGTATGGCCAAAGAAAATGTTGTTAGAATTTTAAAAGAATTCGAAGGACAGGGCTACATAAAAGTAAACGGAAAGCATTTCGAAATTTTAGATTACGATAGGCTATCAAAGTTGTGTTAGCACGATGTATTTAGATAAGAACATATGTGTTTGATAGCATTTAAATATATAAGTCGTTGATAAGCAAATGAATAAGATAATTTAGAATCTCTAAAAATTAGGTGAAAGCCCGATGTAGATAGATAAACTAATAGAATAATAACTAAATTTGTTGATATATATCAAAAAAATAAAGCTTTTTAAGATATGAAAAAGACATCTCGGAGAGATTTTATAAAAATTTCAGCATTAGGAGCGGGAGGCTTAGCATTAGCCAATCCGGTTTTAAACTGGGTGCCGGGGTTTTTACCAAAAGAAAAAACACCTGTCGATGAATCCAAAGCAAAACGCTTTCCGACATTCTGCGAAGTTTGTTTTTGGAAGTGTGCGGGTTTTACCTATCTGAATGAAGAGGGCAAAATCCAAAAAATTATAGGCAACGAAAACGACCCACATTCCAACGGACGATTCTGTCCGAGAGGAACAGGCGGAGTTGGTATGTACTACGACAACGATCGTTTAAAATATCCTTTAAAAAGAGTCGTAGAAAATGGCAAAAGCACTTTTAAGCAAGTGTCGTGGGACGAGGCCTTAGATTTTATTGCTCAGAAAATGAGTCAGATAAAGAAAGATCACGGCCCCGAAAGTATGGCTTTGTTATACCATGCCAGTAGTGGTTCTTATTTTAAACATTTATTGAATGCTTACGGTTCAAAAAATTACGCTAAGCCTTCTTATGCTCAATGTTTAGGCCCACGCGAAGCAGGTTTCGTTGCTACATATGGCTCAGGGGTTAGTTCCCCAGAACCTACCGATGTTAAAAATACCAAATGTTTGGTTTTAATAGGTAATCATGTCGGCGAAAATATGCACAACGGATACATTCAAGAAGTTTCTGATGCAATTGACCGCGGTGCATCAATAATTACAGTAGATCCTCGTTTTTCGACTGTTGCCAGTAAATCGAAATTTTGGTTGCCAATTAAACCTGCTACCGATTTGGCGTTATTGCTAGCCTGGATTCATGTGATAATTTACGAAGAATTATACGATAAAAAATACGTCGAACAATACACGTTTGGCTTTGACCAATTAAAGGCGCACGTCAAAAACAATACCCCGGAATGGGCTTATACCAAAACAGATATTCGCCCGGAAGATATTAGAAACTCGGCTTATGAAATGGCTAAAGCTGCTCCTGCAGTTATTATTCATCCGGGAAGACACACAACTTGGTACGGCGACGATACTCAAAGAAGTCGTGGTATAGCCATCCTTAATGCTCTATTGGGTTCTTATGGTCGCAAAGGAGGTTGGTATTTCCCTGAAACAAAAAAAGTACCTTCTTACCCAGCACCTGCTTATCCTCATCCGCATTGGACTTGGAAAGATATTACGAAACCAACTTATAAAGGTGCAGGTACAGGTATTTCTAACGACTTGATAAAAGCGACATTACCAAGCGCTACCCACGAACATAAAATTAAAGGTTGGCTAATTGTGGGAACAAACTTATTAACTACTATTCCGGATAAAGAGTTAACATTAAAAGCGATTCAAAACCTAGAATTGATGGTTGTAGTAGACACTATGCCAATGGAAATTACAGGTTATGCCGATATTGTTTTGCCTGAATGTACCTATTTAGAAAGATACGATGATATTAGAAGTAGTCAACACCGCTACCCAAATATAGCCTTGAGAATGCCAGCCGCCGAACCTCGTTGGGAGTCGAAGCCGGGATGGTGGATGGCTCGCGAATTGGGCTTGCGTTTAGGCTTAGAAGATTACTTCAAATGGAAAGATGTTGAAGAAGAATTAGATTGGAAATTCAAGCAAATGGGAACATCTTTGGCTGAGATGCAAAAAATTGGTGTCAAAATGTTTGATAAAGAAAAAGATCTATACTTACAAGAAGGAGAGGAACGATTCTTCAATACCGATTCGGGTAAAATAGAGTTGTATTCTCTCGATTTTGAAGCCAAAGGATATGATCCTATGCCGGTTTACACAGAACACAAACAACCTGATCCCGATTTTTATCGCTTAATATATGGCCGTGCACCTATGCATACCTTTGGTAGAACTGTTAATAATCCTAATTTAACAGACCTTATGGATGTTAACAGTTTATGGGTAAACCCGAAAGTGGCTAAAATTTGGGGCATCGAAGCAGGTCAGGAAATTTGGTTAAAAAATCAAGATGGAGTTATTTCTTCTTTCCCTATAAAAGTGCGCGTTACAGAACGTATAAGACACGACTCTGTTTATATGATACATGGTTTTGGAAAAATGGATAAACGACTCAAATCATATGGAAAAGGAATCGATGATTCTGAATTGATTACCAATGTTAAAATCGATCCAATAATGGGTGGAACGGGAATGAGAGAGAATTTTGTAACATTCGTACTTAAAAACCCACATAACGAGGAGGTTAAAGCATGAGATACGCAATGGCAATGGACACCAAAAAGTGTGTCGGATGTAGCGACTGTGTAGTTGCTTGTCAAACAGAAAATAATGTTCCTCACGGCTATTGCCGCGATTGGATTGTTGAAAATGTGGATGGAACGTATCCAAATTTAGAATTAGAACTTCGTTCTGAAAGATGCAATCATTGCGATGATACTCCCTGTGTTCGTACTTGTCCTACTGGTGCAAGTCATATTATAGAAGGTGGTATTGTTAAAGTTACTCATGTAGAATGTATTGGTTGTGGTGCTTGTATTCAAGCATGTCCGTACGATGCGCGTTACTTCCACCCAGATGGTTATGTCGATAAATGTACATTTTGCGACCATCGAGTGGCTAAAGGTCAAGAAACAGCTTGCGTTGCAGTTTGTCCTACTAAGTGTTTATACTTTGGCGATCTTGAGGATTATAACTCTCCGGTTTCTAAAGTTTTGCGAGAAAGAAAGTGGAAAGTTAATGCTCCAGAAGCAGGAACAAAACCTCAAGTTTACTTTTTAATATAGAATGCTATGAAAGAAGAATTATTTGTTAGCGGAAGAGATATTCCTTTTATTGATCCCGTTTTACATATTTGGCACTGGCAAATTCCACTTTACTTATTTGTAGGTGGTTTAGCAGCCGGTCTCATCTTTTTTGCTTCATACTTTTATTTAAGTGGAAAAGAAAAAGAATACCCAATTGCTGTTCAAGTTGCACCATTTTTAGCACCAATCGTTATTGTTTTGGGATTAATAGCTTTGCTACTCGATTTGCGACATCCTGCCTTTTTCTGGCAATTGTACACTACCATTCGCTTAGACTCTCCAATGTCTTGGGGCGCTTGGACTTTAGGAGTAGTAATGCCTTTGTCCGTTTTATGGCCGTTGACTTACATCTACGAAATAAGAGCTTATTTCGATGGTAAAATAAAGCTTGCTGTTAATATCATCGATTGGATCATCAAATTAAAAAACAGATACTGGGTTCTTGAATGGGTTTTCGATTTTAGCGTAAAAAATCGTAAAGCAATTGCAATTATCAATTTGGTATTATCTATTGTACTTGGTGTATACACCGGTATATTATTATCAGCCTTTAATGCTAGACCATTATGGAATACCTCATTGCTGGGCCCTTTATTTTTAGTTTCCGGTTTATCTACCGGAGCTGCTACTATTATGTGGATGGCAAAAGATCATCATGAAAAGATAACATTTAGCAGAATCGATTTGCTTTTAATAGCAATTGAGTTGTTCTTTATTGTACACTTGTTTATGGGATTCCTCGCAAGTACAGCAGTTCAACAAGAAGCTGCAGCTCTTTTCTTAGGTGGTGAGTTTACAGCAGTATTCTGGGGATTCTTTGTAATGGGAGGACTGGTTTTTCCTGCGATTTTAGAAATTTTAGAATTAATTGGCTATAAAATTCCAATTTCAATACCGGCTTTTTTTATTTTATTTGGAGGAGCGTTATTCCGTTTTATTATGGTCGAAGCCGGTCAGATAACCCGTTATTTATATTAAAAGTATTGCGATATGGAAGATAAAAGTAAAAAATTCATGAACCCATATTTAGCAGGCGTGTTACTTGGGTTTGTAATAATAGCAGCGTTCTTTTTTAGTGGTGAAGGTTTAGGAGGTAGTGGAGCTGTAAAAGATGCTGTAAGAACCACTGTGGCTAAAATAGCCCCATCGTATGCCGAAAACAACAATTATTTTAAATCGGCTGTCGATTCGGAACATAGCCCTATTAAAACATGGTTGGTATTTGAAGTTCTAGGTGTACTGATAGGTGGCGTTATTTCCGGAGCCTTTGCCGGCAGATTAAAACTAATGATAGAGCACTCTCCAAAAATTAGTTCTAAAAAGCGAATCATTTTTGCTGTACTTGGTGGCATTTTGTTTGGCATAGGGTCTCAGTTAGGACGAGGATGTACCTCGGGAGCTGGCTTAAGCGGCATGGCTGTGATGTCTGTCTCGGGATTTTTAGTGGTGGCTGCAATCTTTGGTACAGGTTATCTTGCAGCTTGGTTTTTTAGAAAATTATGGATTTAATTAAAACAGTAATTATGGCACCAATTTTTCAACAAGGAAGCGAATGGAATTTATTAGCAGCTCTTTTTATTGGAATTGCTTTTGGATTCGTTCTGGAAAGAGCAGGATTCTCTACTTCCAGAAAGTTAGCAGGCGTATTTTACGGCTACGATTTTACTGTTCTTAAAGTCTTTTTTACAGCAGCGTTTACAGCAGCAATGGGCTTACTTTATTTAAATTACTTTGGCGTATTTAATTACGAGCTCGTTTGGATGCCCACTACGTACGTTGTTCCAACTCTAGTTGGCGGTGCAATAATGGGTGTCGGATTTATTATGGGAGGTTTTTGCCCCGGTACCAGTATGTGTGGTATTGCTACAGGTAAAATTGATGCTTTAGCCTTTGTAGGAGGTATTGCCATTGGTGTATTTTTCTATGGTGTATCTTACGAATGGTTATGGGAGGATTTTAGATTAACTACTAATATCGGGAAAAAGACCATGAGCGAAGTCTTAGGAATTTCTCCGGGTATTGCCGTATTAATTTTTATTATTTTTGGATTGTTTGTGTTTTGGTTGGTCGATAAGGTCAAAAAAGAATACAACATCAAAGACGTCGAATATTAATTGTATAGTCATGAATGGAAGAAATTTATTTGGCGTAGTTCTCGTGTTAGTGTTAGGCGCATTTATTGCATTTACAACTGTTAATAGAAAGGTCTCTCGCGAAATTTCACCTGATGAGCTACATCAAAAAATCATAGAAAAAACAAGGTATTTTACACCTGAAGACGTTGCTCATTTTATCATTTCTGAAGACCCTGCGCTTCAGTTAATCGATGTGCGCGACCCAAAAAATCATAATAAATTTACACTTAAGGGAGCATTCAATATTCCATTGAATGAATTACTTAAGAAAGAAAATTTAGCTTACTTAGATCAAGATGCGTATAAAACTATCTTTTTTTCAAACGGATCAACCGACGCCGATGTCGCTTGGTTATTAGCAACGCGTTTAGGATATAAAAATGTTTATGTAATGAAAGGTGGTATGAACGCTTGGATAGAACATATTTTAGATCCTAGAGAACACTCTGTAATTTGGGATCGAGTCGACGACGAAATGTATCAGTACAGAAAGGGAGCTAGTAAATTTTTTGGTGGAAAATCAGACGAAGCAGTTCAAGATAATGCAGAAGATAATAAGCCTAAGCCTAAAACTCCAACTAAAGGTAAAAAGAAAGAAGTAGAAGGAGGTTGTGGTTAATTATATATTAACACAAAATCTATATTGAACATTAAAAAAATAAAACATGAAAAAATATCAATATATCATACTTTCAGCACTACTTTCTATACTTGTTTCTTGTGGAATTGACGATAGTAAGCAATACGTGCTAAGCGCCGACGAAACGCTAATAGCTTATTTAAGCAAAGAAGATGTTTTATCGCCAGAAAAACTTGCCAATCTTTTGTTGTGTAAAAAAGATACTCATTTATATCAATTTATAGATATCAGAACGCCTCATGAGTTCGCTATCAAACATTTGGATGGAGCAATAAATGTTCCTTCCAAAGATATATTAGATGACTCCAACCTCAATGTTTTAAATCAAGACCAAAAAATTAATGTAATATTTTGTAGAAGTAATTGCCAAGCAGTTAACTCTTACTTAATGCTAAAACAACTAAATTACAAAAACATTAAAGTTGCGCTTGGTGGTTACGATTTTATCGATAAATATATCGAAGATTCGTATGGCATCAAAACAGGTGTGTATAACGACGAAAAGCCACGTTACGATTTCTTACGTTTAATTACAGGAACAGAAGAACCATTAAAAGATACTATTGCTTCACCTGAATACGTGAAGAATAAAAACAGGGTAATTAAAGATTTTGACGAATCTTGTCCTGACTTGAACTAGGCTTAAGTATAAATGAATTAAGACCATTAAAATGAAGAAATACTTTTTATACATAATAGTTATTGGAATAGTATCGTTGAGCAGTTGCCAACGCTATTATAATCCCGGACTGAACGTAAAAACGCTTCAAGATGACACAACACAAATGGCATCGGAATTTGAGGTATTGATGCGTTACATTCCGAATGCTGGAGATTATATCAACTCTAAAGGCGTACCAAATATGGTCGATGCTGAGGATGTTGAAGCTAACTTATCTAGATATTTAGTTATTGATTTAAGAAAACCTGCCGATTATATTGCAGGCCATATCAATGGCGCAATCAATGTGCAAATGGAAGAATTATTAAATTATCTCGATGAGCATGTTTCTGCAAGCACTTTCGATAAATTAATATTTACCTGTTATACCGGTCAAAAAGCAAGTTATGTAACTTCTGTATTGCGTATTATCGGCTACGATAATGCCTATGCTATGAAGTTGGGTATGACAGCTTGGAATAAATCGTTGGATAAATGGAGCTCCAATGTTTCTAGTAAATATGCGAATGCTCTTGAAATAACTCCAAACTATAAAACCAAAACGTATAAGTACCCCGAAATTAATACAGGCCAGCACTGTGGAGCAGAGATACTTGAAGCAAGGGCAAAAACACTATTTAATACTCCGTTCGAAAAACTATTAATTGATGCAGACAGAGCTTTCTCCGACACTTCGTTCTACATTGTTAATTATTGGCCCGAAGATAAATATGAAAAAGGGCACATTCCAGGAGCAGTTCAGTACACGCCAAAAGTGGACTTAAAACCCGATACTTATTTGAAGACTTTACCTTCGGATAGGAAAATATTGGTGTATTGCTTTACAGGACAAAATGCGGCTTTTACTGTAGCCTATTTAAGATTATTAGGTTATAACGCTTTTAGTTTGAAATTTGGAGCGAATGGCTTTATGTATTCAACATTAAAATCCAGACAAGGTTGGCATGCTTTTGATCCTGCTGAGAAAGTTCATGATTTTGAATTGGTTGAAGGCGCTAATCCAACCGATGAAAAATTTGAAATGAAATTGAACGAGGCTAAAAAAGGACTTACTCCTAAGAAACCTGCTGTGAAAGGGAAGAAGAAAGAGGTTGAAGGTGGCTGTGGGTAGTTTTCATACAATTATATAACTATAAAAAAGGCATTTCATCAATAGGAATGCCTTTTTTATTGTCTGAAAAGTAATTAATGATTTGTAAAAAAAGCAAACTAACGAAGATTATGAAGATAATCAAGATATATTTAAAATCCCATATATAAAATATCTCTTGATAGTTCGAATAAATAAAGTTAAGGTAAAAAAAATCCTGACAGATTTATTAAACTGTCAGGATTCTAAAAAACAAACTTGTTAATTTATTTAAGATATTTATCTAACCAAGAGAAAAATTCTCGTTGCCATAAAATGGCGTTTTGTGGTCTAACCACAAAGTGGGTTTCGTCAGGGAAGTATAACCATTTGGCATCGATGCCTCTTAAACGTGCGGCATCGAAAGCTTGCATACCCTGTGTGTAGGCAATACGATAATCTTTATCGCTATGAATAACATAGATAGGCGTATCCCAGTTTTGTACGAATTTGTGTGGTGAGTTTTTATATGTATTCTGGGCTACTTCGTTATTTAAATCCCAATAAGCTCCGCCCAAGTCCCAATTTGCAAACCACATCTCTTCAGTTTCTGTGTATTGTGATTCTAAATTGAAAATCCCATTGTGAGCGATAAAGGCTTTAAAACGTTTATTATGATGTCCGGCAAGCCAGTACACAGAAAATCCACCGTATGAAGCACCAACGGCACCTAATTTATCAGCATCAACAAATGGTTCTTTAGAAGCATCGTCTATGGCCGATAAGTAGTCTTTCATATTTTGTCCGCCATAATCACCGGAAATTTGTTCATTCCATTCAATGCCAAAACCTGGTAAGCCTCTACGGTTAGGAGCAACTACTATATAACCATTGGCTGCCATCATTTGGAAATTCCATCTGTAACTCCAAAACTGGCTTACTGTGCCTTGTGGTCCGCCTTGGCAATATAATATTGCTGGATAAGTCTTTGTAGAATCGAAATGAGGCGGAAGAATGTACCATACTAACATCTCTTTTCCGTCGGTGGTAGGTATCCATTTAGACTTAACCTCACCCATGCTAAGTTGAGTCATTAAATCTTTGTTCTCGAAAGAAACTTCTTCATCTTTTCCTGTGTTTTTGTTAACTATGTAGATTTCGGCAGGTTGCGACATGCTTACTTTGGTGGCAACAAGTTGTTCGCCAGCATCAACAACAGATAAGTAATTATGAACGCCTTCTGTTATTTTTGTAATTTCAGCATTCTCAATATCTACACGATAAATTTCATCCGTAGCATGCCAATCGCTTATAAAATAAACAGATTTATTATCTTCCGAAAAGCTTAAATGACCAGCATTTTGCTCTATCGAAGCTGTAAGGTCTTTGGTTTCTCCGCTTTCAAGGTTCATAATCATTAATCTGGTTTTGTCCGATTCGTATCCGTCACGTGCCATACTGGTAAATGCCATAAATTTTCCATCAGAAGAAAAAGTAGGTTCCATGTCATAACCCATCATACCTTGGGTTAAATTTTTAGTTTCGCCCGAAGCGATATTATATTGGTATAAATCGGTATTAGTAGAAATAGCATAAGTCACCCCACGCTTTTTTCTAGATGTATAAACCACATTCTTACCATCTGCAGTGAAATTGATTTGTTCCATACCACCCCACGGTCTTACGGGAGATTCCCACATTTCGTTAGGCATTAGGTCTTTAGCATTGCTTAAAGATTTACCATCGTAATCGGCTAGAAATACGTGAGAATAAGTCTCTACCCAATGATCCCAATGACGGAACATCATGTCTGTGTATATCTGAGCAGTTGTTTTATCTAAATCAGGATGTTTGTCTTTAGCTGTAGTGTCGAGTTTAACTTCTGCAATGAATACAATTTTATTCATGTCCGGCGAATATTTAAACCCATTGATGCCGTCTTTAATATCAGAAATTTGTGTTTTGCCAGAACCATCAGGGTTCATTTCCCACATTTGCATACTTCCCGATTCAGCTGAAAGATACCCAATTTTACTTCCGTCAGGTTTCCATACAGCATTGTATTCGCTACCTTGCGTTTCGGTAAGTCTTGTTTTTATTTTGCTCTGAAGATTTAATTTGTATAAATCGCGATTCCCTTTGTTTTCCTTGATGCTGTAGTAAGTAACACCATAAATGATATCTTTTTTATCGGGCGATAATTCAACTTCGCTTATTCTTCCGAACGACCAAAGTACCTCTGGAGTCATGATGTCCGAAGACAGTTTTAAATCTTGTTTATCGATGATTGATCCAGCAATTTTTTCAGATGTAGATTCTGAGTGAATGTTTTTGTTTTGTTGGCATGAAAATAAGATAACAGACATGCCTAGCAGTAATAATATTTTTTTCATTGTTGTTGATGTTATAATTTATTGAATGGAGTCAAAGGTAACTATTTTTTTTGATGATTAAAGTTAAGACGACTTGGGTTTTGGGATCTGGTAGCTTCTTGTATTTCAATAAAATAATAGTCCTTTTCAAAAAAAAAACTAAGGAATGTTATATCTTTACCACAACTATAAAAAATGAATTATGCTTAAGAAATGGTGGTTAATTATTCTTGTCGTTTTTCTTTTGATATTTGGTTTTGCAGCTAAATACATTATCGATCGCTCAATGATTTTTACGGGCTTTGCAGCTAAAAATTTAGCATCGGGTATTTTTGTTGCCGATAGAACACAAGAGGATTTAGAAGCCAATGATTTAAATTTTTCTTTAGTTGGTTTAGCTAGTTCAACTGTTGATTACAAAAATAAGGTTGTGTACTCCGATTTTTATGGATTCGGTAAACAGAAAGCTTTCTTTAGAGAGGGGCTTGGTGTTTGTTTGCAAGAAGACGATTTGTATCCGAATGCTGTTAACGACCATCAAACTATAAAAACAAAACCCGCTGGCTTCGATACCATAGCATGGCCAAGAGGCGATAAAATGCAAAACGATTTGTCTTCAGTTTTCGATATGCAAGCCTTACAAATAGCTATTGATGCGGTATTTGAAAAAGGCCGTACCCGTTCTGTAATAGTGGCTTACGATACTTTAGGAATGATAGAACAATATGCCGAGGGCTTTACAAAACATAGTAAAATATTAGGCTGGTCTATGAGTAAAAGTATTGCCTCTACGATGATAGGTATTCTCAGTAAACATGGTAAAATTGATATCAATAAATCTGCACCAATCGAAGAATGGGCGCATGACGAACGTCGGCAGATTACGACTAAAAATCTTTTAAACATGACTTCCGGTATTCAGTGGGACGAAGATTATGGTGATATTTCGGAAGCCACTGTGATGCTCTATCAAAAGTCGAATCATGCACAATTTGCAATCAATCAGCCTGCTGCTTACCCACCAGATTCTGTATGGTATTATTCATCGGGCTCATCAAATATCTTAACCGAGATTGTAAAGAGAACCATCAATAATGATCAAGCTTATTGGCAATTCCCGTACAAAGAGCTGTTTTATAAAATATCGATGTACGAAACCCTCATGGAAACCGATGCTTCCGGTAATTTTGTCGGTTCGTCCTATACCTATGCTACCAGTAGAGATTGGGCGCGTTTTGGATTATTGTATTTGCAAAATGGTATTTGGTTTGGTGACACCATTGTGGAGCCCTCTTGGGTGGCATTTACCCAAACTGAAGCTCCGCATTCCAAGGGCGATTATGGCTCGCAGTTTTGGCTTAATAAAAGCAAGCGCGAATTACCGGATGCGCCAGAAGATCTTTACTTTGCCGACGGTTTTCAAGGGCAACGCATTTATATTATTCCATCTAAAAAATTGGTGATTGTTAGAATGGGTCTAACCACAGAAAAAGACTTCGATTACAATAAAATGGTGACAGATGTAATTAAAGCTTTAAAGTAAATAGTCTCAAGAACACTATCTGCTAAACGTTTCAATATATCCTAATTTTAGGCAATATCACCCAAAAGGGTGAAACAAGTTATTTGTTAATGTCTGTATTTTGTTCAAAAATTATAAGATATGAAACAATATTTAATTTTAGCCTTAGCTATTGCATTTAATAGTTCTTTAATGGCTCAGGTAGAACCCCAAGATACCGATGGCGATGGCCTAAGAAATGTCTCAACCTTAGAGCAACTTAAGTGGGTTACCATGTATGGTGCTTATTTAGATGAATTCGAAAATCCAATCAATTTTGAGCTTGATAACGACATCGATGCATCCGAAACTGCTAGTTGGACTGAATTCTTCGCAGATTATAATGTCAATGGTTTTTTGCCAATTGGGCGATCTACCTATATGGGCGTTTTAACCGTAGGTTACACGGGGGAATTTAACGGCAATGGGCATACCATCAGTAATCTTTATATTCAAAGCGATCAGCTGGGTATTGGTGTTGGTTTATTCTATAAGACAGATGAAGCAATTATTGCCAATATTACCCTCGAAAACTTTAATGTATCTTCAACTGATATGGGGGCAGCTTCTTTAATCATGGAGGCATATAAGACGAACATAAGTAACTGCCATTCGAGTGGCGTTGTGACGGGTGAATCTGAGTTTATTGCTGGTTTAGTTGCCTATGCTGATAGTTGTCAGATAACAGACTGTACTGCCAATGTTGAAATTGATGCTAAAGGCAATAATTATATTGGCGGCTTGGTCGGAAGAGCTATTTATTATACAAATATTAATAATTGTCATACAGAAGTAAGTATTACTGATGCCAATGAATATACAGGAGGATTAGCTGGGGCAGCAGGTAATATAGGCTCAATTATTAACTGCTATACGATGATTGATATCGAAGGACATAGTCCTAGCACAGCAGGTTTAGTTGGTTGGAATCAATCGAGTATCGAAAATTCTTATGCTATTGGAACTATTACCATGACAGGAGAAGCTTCCGATGGCGTCGGAGGATTTGTAGGCGACAATGTAAGTCCGGGTGGAACCATTACACGGTGTTATGCAATGGTCGATATCAGTGGAGAAGATACAGACGCTGGAGGTTTTGTGGGTAAAAACATGGCTTCTATTTCGGAATGTTATGCAACTGGTGATGTAACATATCGTTCTACTGTTGGAGGTTTTGTAGGTGCCAACGAAACCGAAACAGGGATAATAACTAATTGTTATTCTGTTGGAAACGTTATAGCCACAACGGCTTATCAGCAAGAAGCAGGTGGTTTTGTTGGCAGCAATACTTATCAGGCACAAATTGTTAATTGTTATTCGATAGGCTCTGTCAGTTCTCCTAATTCTACTAGCGATAAGATTGGTGGTTTTGCCGGCGATAATACCCAAAATCCGGCGCCATATGATACTTATAATGGCATTGTTACCAATTGTTATTGGAATACAGAAACCAGTGGAATGAGTACTTCGGCAGCCGGAGAAGGAAAAACATCTGCTGAAATGAGAATTGAAACAAGCTACGAAAACTGGGATTTTTCTTCTATTTGGCTTATAAATGCAAATAAATCGGTAAGTACATTAAATGATGGATTTCCTGTATTGGCTCAAAATACGCCATCAGCAATCAATGATGTTGTAAAGCAAATTGATTATAAAATCTTCCCTAATCCTGCTGTTGATAAGATAAATATTCAGACCGAAGAAACGATTAATAGCATCCTTATTTATGATCTAACAGGTAAGGTGTTGTTGGCTGTTCAGGATGATAACAATACACTTGATATTTCTAATCTCAATTCGGGGTTGTACTTCGTTAAAGTGACCAATCGTAAAGGATCTACTATCCAAAAGTTTTTAAAAGAATAATAAAGCATAGCTTCAACATAAGCTTTAGAATATTCCTTATTATAATGCCATCTACTATTGATGGCATTTTTTATTGCGGTAGTTTTTCTTGTTATGAAAGAAAAAAGCCCCCAGAGGGAGCTTTCTATCCTATATTATTCCTTCACAAACTTAAGCGTTTCAGCTTGTGTTTTAGTTTGTATTCTAATAAAGTATGTGCCCGAACTAAGTTCTTCAAGACTAAGCATTTCGTTTTTAGTATGTGGCTTGTCTTGCTTAATCAGTTTGCCTGTTAAACTAATCACTTCGTAATTGGTAATGACCGAAGGAGCCGTTATATAAAGCAGATCTTTGGCAGGATTTGGATAAATCCTAAAGTTAGCTTCCGTAAGATTATTATTATTAACCGTGGTATGATCTACATAATCTATGATTTCCAATACACTTAAATTAGAAGTTTTGGTATTATTTTGACAACTAATGTATATTACAACTTCGTAAACAGCGTTCTCAGGGGTGTAAATGGTATCGATAATATTATAGATACTATCGCCCTGCTCTATATGAATTGTGATTTCTGTATATACATCGTCTATAAAATTTGTAGCGCTAATATAAGCTTGATCGAATTCACTGTTAAAGTTAAGAATGCATGTGTTTAATTCTATAACTTCTTCTTCTGAAGAACTTGTATATGGGTTAGAGTTATAGATTGTTATAGTATCTCCTACACCAACATATAAAGTTGAATAGCTTGAACAGCCATTTGAGTTTTCTGCTATAAGAGAAACGCTCGCATTGCTATTGCTATTCCAAATAACTTGGATGGAGTCATTAGAAATTTGGTTATAGATACTACCTCCAACAATATTCCAAGAATAACTTAGAAGCGTGTCTAAGTTTGTTGTATATACAGCAGTGTCGCCATTTTGGACTGAAAAATTTCCATTGATTTCTGGTTCGTTAGGCAAGTCAATTACGTAAACAGGACCAATAATTGTGTCAAAAGAACAACCAATTACATTGTTTATGCTGTAGTTAAAATAATATTGTCCTGTATCTAGAGGGATTAATTGTACATTATTAGTGTTTTGAATAATTTCAGTATTGTTAGAACTGCTCCACTCTCCATTATTCCAGTATTGAGTCACTTCTCCGTTCGCTTCTTCATTAAAATTTAAACCCCAATAGAATAAATAACCATCATCAGCTCCTAAGTTGTCTATTATTTCTAAGGTCCATTCTCCATTGACAGGGCAGCCAATTAAATCTTCAAAAGTTCCTGTTGGTGCATAATCTCCACTAGGGAAATAATCATGAGTTACTTGTACTCCATCATTATCTATAAATGTATGACTATTTATGTTGTTTAATTCTGATAAATTATATGGAGCACTATTAGTAAAATAGTAGGAGTATCCATTGCCAACAGTTATACTATAATCATTGTCACAAGGCTCGCCAAAAAAAGCACCTCCAATACTGTTTGGATAATTTAAGAGTTCAACAGATTGGCCATTTGGACAATATAAATATATGCTAAGATCGCCAACATATGAATGTTCAATATTTAAACATATAGAATAGAAATCTTGCATTGTTGTAATATAATTGGTGTTTGGACTATAAACCTCCAAATAGGAATAAGAACTAACGCCCGATTCATCATGTATTGGCATAGGATTATAATTGTAACTTTGATATTGTTGGTTTGATATGTGGCTAAGGTTTAATGTATCCATTAAGCAAATCGTATCTGTTAAACTGGAGTTTAACTGAAATTGGGGATCGTTTAAAATTCTTATCGGATAGTTTTCGATTGAAACACAACCCACAGAATCTGTAATTTCAATCCTTGTATTATAAAGACCTGCGTAATAATAAATATTAGAACTAGTTAATAGAGTGTCGGTATTTCCATTTCCAAATACCCATGTGTAGGAGCAGTTCGATAAGCTTTGGTGGTAACTTAAATCGTTGTTAGGGAAATTTACTATAGCATTAACAAATAATGAGTCTTCAATACACAATAAGTTTTCGCCTTCATAGGAACTGGCGTTACTGTTAATATTGATATCTATTGCCTGGCAACCTGTTAATACTTGCAAGCTGTCGAAATAATTACATCCTGAACCATCGTAAACACTTAAGATAAGCCATTCTGTTGAATAATCGGGGTAACTAATTGTAGTATCGTTTGATTCTAAAAATAGGGGACTATTATCTGTTCCTATGTTTCCTATATTAAAATCGTAATTAATATTCGGGTTGTAGCAAGGGTTGGAACTGTCAATATCGATATTAATCGAAATATTTAATTCTGTACCATTAGATACGCTATATTGTGCGTTGATAATACTTGAATTGTTTATTAATATTTCTGGTGTAATGGTTTGGCATTCCCCAATAACTACGATAGTATCGCGTTGGTAGCAATAGTTGGTATCCATTACTTCTAGAAAGACCATTTGAAAAACACTATTAATCGGCAGTGTTAGGCTGTCGTTATAAATATCGAGCCCATTATTATTGTACCAATGAAAAACAGTATTTTCTATAGACTGATGATAATATAAATCGTTTTCAAGAAAATTTACACTAGCCACAAAATTTAATGTATCGTGCATACACGTTGTATAATACCCATCTTCGTTTATGTCAGCATCTGAGTTAATGGAAAGTTCGAAATTTTGACATGTATCAGCGCAGGAAATTTCAGCAGACCAACCGCTACCTGGAGTAGACCATGTCGAACTTGTAAAATGGAAAGTAAGGCATGTGCCAGAGGAAACGATATCTGATGGGGGAGGAGTACTGTTTGAATAAGCGCCGAAAAGAGGAGAATTAACGTCAGGACCATCGTATATCCTTAATATATCATCATCAAAATTGTCTAAACCAAATTCATTAAAATGGAATTGAATAAATCCACCGTTATCACTACAAATCGTAATAGTGTCGTTTGCAGGCACAGAATAATCTCCTGTCAAACCAGAATCCCAAAACGTGCCAACGCATGTATTTACATCCGGATCGGTAGGCATAATATCAGTACAAACCGGACAAGCTCCACCGCAAGCAACATCTACAGTATAGGTTTCTACCTTTGGGCAAGCATTCACATCTGTTACCGTCAAAGTTACAGTATATGAGCCTTGCATATTATAAGTAACATTAACATTTTGACCCGTAGCGGTTGTTCCATTACCAAAATCCCACTCAAAGGTACAAGTCGATAAATCTTGAT
>JAFGXI010000010.1 GCA_016936665.1 Bacteroidales bacterium | reverse complement strand
AAATAAAGAACAATCAGTAAGGTTAGAAACTAATTTAGTGTAAAGTCTAATCTATACCTTTTGTAAAGGATGTATATTAACGAACATAGAGGCTTACTTAATATATTTTCTATTGATTTAATTTTTTCTTTAATCTCTTTTAAAGAAATTGCATTACACCTTTCTAAAATACTATCATAGCTTTCATCTTCTATATGCCTATTTATAATAGGTTTCCCCATCACACTTCCCCCTCCACAATCTTAATTTCCTCCTCAGTTAAACCATAAAGCTCATAAACCATTTGGTCTATTGCTGCATCTGTTTTATCTATTTCGGCTTTTAGGGTTTGAGCTTCTGCTTTCTTGGTTTCGAACACTTCCATCCATTCCATTTCATCTAGTTTGCTAAGTTTTTCGCCACCTGTTTTTTTAATGACTTTGTTTAGCTCTTTTATAAAATCGGCAAACTCCAGTTCATACCAATTCTCTAGCTTTTTACTTATCCCCTCTAGATTAAATTGAGATTGGAAGTATTTTGTAAATTTATTTGATAAATCTTGGAATTGCTGATTTAAGGAAAGTATTAACTCTGCTTTATCTATAAAAGGTTTTTGATTATTTTCTGAAATAGCTTTAAAAGGAAATTTTCTTAAATCATTTAAAATAATTTTCGGAAACATCTTTCTGACAGATTTTGCAGTATTCTTTACAAAATAATAAGCCATTAATTGGCTATTTAAAACAGCCACAATATACTTTAATGAAAAATGTAATTCTTCTCTTGCAATGATTGCGATATTACTTCTGTTATAAAGATATAATTCATTTGAATAAGTCGCAATAATACTTTTGGGGTATTTGCCAGTTATTTCTCGAATTATTATTTTCTCCCCATCAAATAAATCAAAAGTCCTTGGAGCTGCTAAATGAATTCCATATTGTAAAAATTGACCTGACCAATTTGTAAAATATCTTCCAACATCCTTTCCTTCAAGATACTTAAACGTATTTTCATCGTATTTATATAAATAATCGTAAGGTCTGTTCTTAACATCTTCAGCTGTTTGCTTAGGGATTCCTTTGTCTTTTTCATAGGCTTGCAAGCCTGCCTTTATTAAAACTAAATTATCTAAATCTTTTGAGTCTCTTTGAATCTTTTTTGTGAGTTCATCACTTTCTTCATCAGAGAACACTTTGAATTCGAATCCATCATTGTTCTCAAAATCAGATTGGTTTTTCACATGAGATAACCTAAACTCCTTATCATGGCTCAGTAATACATTTATTGAATTTTCATCGCTAGATTTATTTTTATCTGCAAGAATGATAATTGTTTCAACATTTACACCTTCAAATGAATATCCTGCTAGATTAATAATTTCATTTACAGAACAGCTTTTTAGAATGAAATTCCTTAGCCCTTTTGCAGAACTTACCATAAGCCAAGCATTTGGAATAATTAGGCCGTACTTAGCGCTTTCTTTAATTATTTTTATGGTCTTCTCAATAAATAACAAATAAGTGTTAACTTGATACTCTGCTGAAACATAATTCTTAACATAGTAGTCCTTTAATACTTGAGAAATATTATCTCTTGCAAAAACATAAGGAGGATTCCCAATCACTACATCAAAACCGCCTTTATATTCGGTTCTTATGGCGTGTTCGTAGTTTAGTCGGAATAGTTCGTTTTCGACAATGGGTTGCAACCCATTGTTGTGAGACAGTTCGTGTTTTTGGCGGTTTTTATCAATATATTCTATTGTATTCCTCAGTTGTGTTTCGTTCTTTACTTCCTTTTTTCCATACTTTTGTGTCCAAAGGGTAAATTTATTTTCCTTAGGAATATCTAGATATTCTTTTAGTTTTTGTGATGTTTTCCCCTTTATCTTTCTTACAATATTAGAAAGTTCTTCTTTTTCGCAAATCAACAATAAATGTATATGGTCTCCACAAATATTGTAAGCCATAACATTTAGCTTATCTTCTTTCACAATATCGAGGATTGTTTCAGAAACAACAATTTCATGTTCATCATCTAACCATACTGCTTCTCCCACTTTTACATTATTATCGAACATTCGTTGCGAATACCTCGAATTATGTGTTGCAGTAGTTACATGCCATATTTTCTTTTCCTTTTCAGGAAACACATTCGGAAATTCTTCTTCCCATCTAAAAGCTTTGTTTCCTGCTACTTTTGGGTCATCAATTAAGGAATTGCCACATTTAATATTGGAGCTTAAATCGTTGAGTTTTCTGCGTGGTTGTGCAGTGCGTAACCAAAGCGAAAGCTTGGCTATCTCTACTGATTCTTCGTTAAGGTCAACGCCAAAAATATTGTTTTCCAATACGGTATTTTCAATATTTGGAAACACAAAACCACCACCTAAGAGTTGGGTTTGTAGTTCGTCTATGTAGCTATGTTCTTTTATTAAAAAATCTAAAGCTTGGTTAAGAAAAGCTCCAGAGCCACAAGCAGGGTCGCAAATGGTTAGTTGTAAGAGCCAAGTTCTGTAGGCGTCTAGGGCATCGAGGAGTTTCTTTTTAGTTTCCTTTTGTCGCTTGGGATTAAAGTCTTCTCCTGTTATTTTTAGTTCGTTTTTCTTTTCTTCGCAAAGTTTACCTACGGTATTATCAACTATGTATTTGGTTATGTATTTAGGGGTGTAAAAAACCCCATCTTTTTTACGTTTGGTCTTTTGTTTATCAAACTCAGCACCTTCTATCTCAGCATTTACGCTCTCAATTTCGTTAAGAGAGTTTTCGAAGATATGCCCTAAGATATTGACATCGACTTGGCTCGAAAAATCGTAATCGGATAATTTTTTGGTGTGCTTGTATAAAAGTTGGTCGTCTATTATTAATGAATCTAAAATACCATCAGACTTAAACTAACCGCCATTGTAGGCAAAAATCTCCGCTTTTTTATCGGTCCCTTTTCTACCTTCATCTAAATATTTAAAGTAAAGTTTAAAACGGTCGTATAAAGGAATGTCGGTATCTAAATCGTTTAGTCTATCCCAATCTTTAAGAATTTGATAGGTCGAGTTGGGAGGGAGTAAACCTCTGTCTTCGGCAAAAAAGATAAATAAGAAACGGTCAATCAGCTTTTGCGATTTTTTAAACAAAGCCATTTTTATATTCTTGTTGGCTCGTTCGGTATCGTCCTTTTGCAGTTCGGAACGAAAGACTTCGTTCTTCATATTTTCCTTTACCAAATCTCTATATAACTCACGCTTAAACAAAGAATAATCGGCATAAAAATGCTTAGTGATGTTCTCCTCTTTGGTGATGGAATCCTTTTTAACTTTTTGAGGTAGATTGCTTAGTAAATTATCTTTTTGCAAACAAAGATACATCAGCTCGAATTGGGTTTTGTCTAGAGTAAAGAGATTGAATTCTTCAAACTCAACGGCATTGTCTATATAGAATCGTAATTTCTCAAAATTGGAAGTAATCACATACACACAACCTGTTTGATTGGCTTTATAATCGAAAGCCTGTTGTCGAATACTTTCTAAATCGGTGGTTTTGGTGCTTTTAAGCTCTATTACAGCAACGGCCTGTCCATCTTTAAGAATAGCGCCATCGGTCTTTTTAGCGTTCTTCTCGTTCTTTAATTCTGTAGTCAGGTTAAAGTTGGGCTCTGGATTTAGGGTATAGCCCAATATCTTTACAAATAACTCTCGTAAAAACCCCTCTTGAAACTGTTCTTCTTTAGCTTCTCGAATGTTTTGTTGACGTTTAAAATCGTGAAAATATGAAGTGTATTTTTTATAAGCTTTTGCAATTGCATCTTGGTCTTGAAGCTTTAGGTAGTTTTCTAATACCGACTTTTGAAATAGAGCCATAATTGGAGTTTAATTTTCAATTATATCAAAGGTAAAAAAAACTTACCCTGAGTAGTTGTTTTTAAAATTATTGTTTTAAACAGTGTGTTAAAAAACCCATTTAGAATATGGATTGGAATTGTTGTTGGAAGACTTGTTGAAAAAAGCATAGAAAACCTTTGTAAATGGCTTAGATAGTTCGAGAAGTGTTTAAATAAATGCTTTTATGAATTTTTAAATGCTTAATGAAATCTTTAGAGTAGATATTGTAAGAGGGTTAAAAATCTACTTAAAAGGTTTGTTTTAAGGACTTATATTAAAAGTTAAATAAACCTATAAATAGGACTTTTGTAGAGAGTTTTAAAATGCATTTAATATGCAAATTTTATGCAAATAAAAAAGCAGTTACTTCGAAAATAGAAGTAACTGCCTGTTTTTCAGGGTGGGCCCACAAGGGCTTGAACCTTGGACCCCCTGATTATGAGTCAGGTGCTCTAACCAGCTGAGCTATGGGCCCTGAAAAGCGTTGCAATATTAACAACTTTTATGAATATAACCAAAAGAACTGTCAAAAGAAATATGGTTTAAGTTCAAAAAAATATTATTTTCGCACGATTAAATAACAAATTAAGATATTCGTATATGTTAAAAATGAAATTCTTTACCGTAGTTTTAGCACTTATTACGCTCGTTTCGTGTAGTAACAATCCTAAAGATGGTTTTGTAGTTAAAGGAAAGCTAGATAATGCAGAAGGTAAAACTGTTTACCTAAAATTGATAGCAAATAATTTTCCGGTAATCGATTCAGCTGTTGTTGCAGAAGATGGAAGCTATACTTTAAATGGCAAAAAAGAGGCTATTGAATTGTATATGTTTCAAGTAGGGTCTGGTTTTGATCAATTTACATACTTGATTTTAGATACAGCTTCTCAAGTTACCTTGAATGCAAATGCTGAAGATTTAATTAATACTTATTCTGTAGAAGGCTTTGACGAAAATAATTTAGCACAGGAAATTTCAAAAAGAAATTACCAAGCCCATAAAGCGACTCAGGAAATTGATAATTTTTACAGAGAAAATCAATCAAATCCTAATCAAGATAGCATCGTAGATATCTGTAGAAATAGAGCAACAAAGATTTATGAAGATGAAAAATTGTTTTTAAAATCATTCATCGATCAACATCCCGAAACAATGGCCGCTTTTTTTGCTTTAAATCAAACTTTGGGAAGAGATCAAATTTTAAATCCGATGGATGAATACGATTCATGGAAAAAAGTAGCAGAAGGCATCACCAAAAAATATCCAAATTCATCGCAAACCAAGCAATTGAATAATGTTATGCAACAAGTTGATTCTCAGAGACAAGCTAGTGCAATAACAGACGTAGGTAGTGAAGCTCCGGATTTTGAAGTACCAACACCCGACGGAAAAGTTATTAAATTATCAGACTTAAGGGGGCAGTACGTATTGTTGGATTTTTGGGCTTCTTGGTGTAGACCTTGTAGAGGGGAGAATCCAAATGTGGTTGCAAACTATCATCAGTTTAAAAACAAAGGCTTTACTGTATTTCAGGTTTCTTTGGATAAAGCAAAAGATGCTTGGGTGCAAGCCATCCAACAAGATGGACTTGGGGAGTGGCACCATGGAAGTGACTTGCAATATTGGCAAGCTGCTCCTGCAAAATTGTACAACGTACAAAGTATTCCTGCAAGCTTTTTAATTGATAAGGAAGGAAAAATTATTGGAAAAAATCTAAGAGGCCCAGCTTTAGGTCAAAAACTATCCGAGCTTTTAGATTAATAATTATAAAAAATATTTACTGAGCCTCTCCTGTTTTGGAGGGGCTTTTTTAATGAGAAAAATTAAGTGCAAACGCTTAATTTTTTCGCTTCTAAAACACATGTTCGACTTTGTCGTACTAATAGTACATAAAGGTCATTAACAATGAAACACAGACTACTTATACTGTTTATTTTTACTTGTTTTATAAATTTTGCACAAACTCATACAAAACAGTCAATTGTAAAACAATACCAATATGTTTTTAACAAGTTAAAACTCACCGAAGATCAGCAAGATATGCTTTATGAGATGGTTTTAATTGAAAATGACATCGAAAAAATATCTTTGGAACTCGAAAAAAACAAAAAGCTCCAAAAAGAGTTGACACTTTTACTATCTTCTGAAAACGATCATGTTCGAATACGTTCTGTAAAAAAACTTGAGAAAGCTAAAAATTATGAATATTTTTTGTTGTTCGATATTCAAGAATACACTAATATGGAGCAAATGATAGCCTATCAGATATTTTCTAACCAAATTAAAATTGGAACCTCAAAATCGGGCAACAGAAATAAAGTAAAGATTATTAATAAAGAGGCTCAAATGCAAGTCTATACAGCAAATCAAAATTTAAAACAAATATCTTCCGATTTAACCGATGAGCAGTTCGTTGCTAAAATGAAAGAGGTAAACAAACAATACGAGAAAGCCATTCAGCTACAATCTAAAGCCCTAGAGTTGTGTTATAACATATACACTCCACAAACAACTACTAAAGAACCATCTAATCTTAACCCATTATTGGTCGAAGAAAGTAAAGCTATACCTTTAATGCCAAACGAAGATGAACCCGATGTTGATCTGGATAAATTATATGCGCAAATACACGAAATTTCTTTAAACGATAGTGTTGCCAGTAACAAGTTATACAGCCTTTTAGACATTACCGTGTGTAACTCAAAGTCCATCTTAGGAATAGAGCAAGAACCGGAAATAAAAAAAGAAATTGTATTTAAAGTACAGGTGGGTGCCTTTTACTCCGATGTAAAAACCAATCAATTTATTGGACTCAGTCCTATTGAACTAGATAATACAGATTCGGAATATACAAAAGTCGTAGTAGGCCATTACCATTCGTTTAAAGCAGCTCAAAAAGCAAGAGATATAATTTGTCGAAATACAAACTATAAAGACGCCTTTGTTGTAGCATATATCGATGGAAATCGGGTAACTATGACTCAAGCCATGAAACATTAAATCGAGCTATTTCTTGTATATTTTATAACTAAATTATAAAATTCCTAACTAAATAGACTTTTTGTAAAACTCCCTTAAGTTCGATGTTATAGAAAATGTATTCGTTTTTCCGGCCAAATGATATATAGATCTTGCATAGCTGATATGAAACTTATAAAGTTTCAGCCCAACTCCAAAGCTAAAGCCAACCATCCCTTTTTTGTCGTCAATTGCCAAATCGAGCATTTTCTGAAAGTCGTATGAAACTCTTAAATAAAAGTTATTTAAAGGATTTATTTCTGCGCCAATGTTTATATGGTGAAGGAGTTCGTTTCCTATTTTTCTCATCGTTTTCATACTGTCAATTTCGTTACCTTCTATAAGAGGACTGTCGTATTGAAGCGACCAATTATTTAGATGATGAATTTGAGCTAAAAATCGGAAAGGAGCATGTTTAAGTTTTTGAGAAAAACCTAACTGAACATCAAAAGGAAGTGCTTCGTAATTGCCTTCGGTGTATGGCTTTATTTGGGATCCTAAATTTCTAATTACTATTGCACTATTAAAACCATTGCTATTATGATAAATTATTCCGGCATCCACAGAAAGACCAAAAGAATTTACAATGTAATACTCCGAGTAAATGGTTTTTAAGTTGAATCCATATTGGATGTTCTCTGTCAGGCTATTAGCATATACGACACTTAAAACATAATCCGACGCATTAAAATCTCCGGTAATAATTCCTGTTTCGTCACTTTCTTTAAACGACCCGTAATTCATGTAATTTAAAGAGATAGCAAATGTGCCTATGTTTTTCAGATGATGGGCATAAGATATCATGCCATAATTAATATCAGATATATAATCGGTATAGTTTAAAGCAAAATGCCGATTTAAATTGCTGTCTAAAATGGCAGGGTTATCGAAAATTGAATTGATATCTTGGTCGAATGCAGATATATTTGTTCCTGCTAATGATGCTGTTTTTGCACTGTATTTTAATTCGAGAAAACTAAAAGTACTTTCTCCTCCTGTCTGCGCCTGCAAAAAGGAAGGAATAATTAATAAAATTATTAATGACTGTAAAGTTCTAAATATTGTGGTGAGATTTTTTTTATCCATTTTTCTAAAACGTAATTCAAACAAAAATATTATATTAATCGTAATAAATCACTGCTACATTTGTTGTGTTTTGAAAATTATAAAGAACCCTATTTCGCTACACTGCGATAAACCTTAGAAACTATGATTAACGGCGACACTTCAAAAGCTAACAAACCAAACGAACCACAAAAATACAAGTTAACCGATGTGTTAGCTATTGAAGAAATTAAACAATTATTCGATTCGTATAGCCAGCTATACAATTATTCCTATGGAATAGTTACAATCGATGATCAGAAACTTGCTTATAGTCAAGGTTGGCGAAATGCTTGTGTTAAATTTCATAGAACAAATGAGGCTTCTGAAAAGCATTGTATAGAAAGCAACAAATTATTAAACGAAAAAATAATAAATGAACAATCTATACAATTTAATCAATGCAAGAACGGTTTAGTGCATGCTGGAATTCCAATTAGAATACAGAATACTCATGTTGCAAACTTATATGTAGGACAGATATTTACAGAGCCTTACGATAAACAACGATTTATAGAACAAGCTAATTTATATGGTTATGATGTTGACCAATATATTAAATCTATCGAAGAAATACCTATTGTTGAAATACATCAATTTAAAAAAACAAATGAGTTTTTAGCTTTAATGATTGAAACCATTGCTGAGAAAGGTTTGTTAAGGTTAGAAGCAAAAAAAGCATTGGACGAGCAAAAAGCACAAGCCGATAGATATAATAAAATTACACAAGCGTCTTTAGATGTAGTTTTTATCGTCGATCTAACAGGTAAACAACTTTTCTTTAGCGATAGTTTAAAGGAAATATTAGGATACGATCCTGTTGAGGAAATAGGAAAGTATTTTTACGAACATGTTAGCGTTAGAGCTATTCCGAAATATTTTAAGCAATTAAAAAAAATACTTAAAGGTGAAAAAATAAACAGTTTTATTACACGTATTCGACATACCGATGGGCATTATGTCGATGTGGAGATAAATGGCCAATTAATTGAGTTAAATGGTAAAAAATTAGCACAAGGGACAATTCGAGACATTACGAAACGCCTCCAAATGGAGGATAAAATTGCTCTAATAGAGCAAAAGCACAAAGCTCTCATTGAAGCTATTCCGGACATGATTTTTATATTGGATCATGATGCTAATTATATCGATTTCATTCCTTCGTCTTATTACGGAACCTTTGTAGAACCCTCTGAGTTTTTAGGTAAAAATGTTGAAGATATTTTTGAAGGAGAGTTGGTTGAAAAAACCAAAAGGGCAATATCGGAATTGTTAAAAACCGGGAAAATTCAAGTCTTCGAATATAAAATGCTCAATAACGGAAAAGAAGAATTTTACGAAGCGAGACTTGTGTTAATTGGTAATGAAGTTTTAAGTTTGATTAGAGACGTTTCCAAAGAAAAAATGGCCCTAAGAGAATCTTCGGAAAATGAGCAGCGTTTAAGATCGTTGCTCAATGCTATGCCAGATTCAATTTGTTTTAAAGATGGTGATGGGAAATGGCTGGAAACCAATGAATACAATCTAAAATTATTTAATATTGAAGGGGTCGATTATAAGTGGAAGAAAGATTCTGAACTTGCTTTATTTTCGCCTTTTTATCATGATGCATTTATAGGCTGCGAAGCGTCTGACGAGATAACGTGGAAAAATAAAAAGATAACAAGAGTTGAAGAAACAATCCCTTTACCCGATGGCTCGGAAAAAATCTTCGATGTCATAAAAGTGCCTTCTTTCGACGCAGAAGGTAAACGTGAAGGTTTATTGGTTGTAGGGCGAGATATAAGCGAAAAAAAACTAGCGCAAAATCAAAACTTGCTTTTAAGTCAAGCTTTGAAGCAAAATTCAAATACAATAGTAATTACAGATACAGATGGTAATATCCAATACGTTAATCCAATGTTTGAACAAACTACAGGTTACAAATATTCTGAAGCTATTGGTAAGAATCCTAGAATTTTAAAATCGGAAAAGCAATCAAGATCGTTCTATAAAAATTTGTGGGAAACATTAACTTCTGGTAAAGTTTGGAGTGGAGAGTTTTACAATAAACGAAAAGATGGAACATTCTATTGGGAACAAGCTATCATCTCACCGATAATTGACGAAACGGGTGTTATTACTCATTACGTAGCCGATAAAATAGATATCACAGAAGTGAAGAAAATGCAAGAAGAGCTAATAAAATCGAAAGAAAAAGCAGAAGAGAGTGATCGCTTAAAAACGGCATTTTTACAAAATATGTCGCACGAAATTAGAACGCCTCTAAATGGAATATTGGGCTTTGCACAGCTTTTATCTGAACCGCTTCTTCCAGCCGATCAAATAGCCCAATACTCAAATATTATTAAAAATAGTGGTAATAGACTGTTGGAGTTAATTAATAATATTTTAGATATTTCAAAGATTGAGTCCGGCGATGTTAAAATTAAAGAAGATATTGTAAACATTTACGACATTATAAATCAGGTTGGCGAAATTATTGCAATTAAAGCCGAAAATAAAAAAATAGAAATCAACCTTAAATCGGACTATTGCGAAACAGATTGTTTAGTTGTGGTCGATCAAGGTAAACTAAATCAAATTCTTTTAAATTTAATGAATAACGCCGTTAAATTTACTCAAAAAGGCGAAGTTACTTGTGCTTACGAATTATTGGAGTCAGAAATTTTATTTTCAGTAAAAGATACCGGTATAGGTATGTCTAAAGAACAGCTAGACAAGATTTTTGAAAGATTCTATCAAGTCGATAACTCAAGTCAAAAAGCTTTTGAAGGAGCAGGTTTAGGGCTTGCTATTACGCATAGTTTGGTTAAACTTTTGAAAGGTAAAATTTGGGTTGAGTCTCAACTAGGTGTTGGTTCCACTTTTTATTTTACAATTCCTTACGTTAAAGCAAAAAGAAAAGACGTTGTCAATAAAACTAAGAAAATCTCCCTAAAGAACACTCTGAAAGTATTAGTAGCCGAAGACGACGATACCAGTTTCTTGTTTTTAGAAACGATTTTATTAAAATTTGGAGCCGACGTTTACAGAGTTACTAATGGCAGAGATGCGGTAGCTTTTTGCAATGTAAAATCGGTCGATGTTGTACTAATGGATGTAAATATGCCTGAGATGGATGGCCTTGAGGCTACAAAGCTAATTAAAGATAAGCATCCCAATTTACCAATTATTGTTCAAACAGCCTATGCTTTCACTACAGAACGTAACGAGGCTCTGGCTATCGGTTGCGATGAATTCATCTCGAAACCCATTAATAAAAATGAACTTTTAAAAACAATACAAAAGTTAACAAAGAAGTAAATTTTATATTCTTTAGATTTTTCTGCTTTTCAACATAGATGATAAAAGTCATTCTTAGCCATTTACATATCTAATAATTTAGACTTGTTTTTATATGAATGATTACAAAAATTACGTCTATGTTAAAATTTAAATTATTTGCTTTGATGTTATTGGGAATAACACTAAGCTTATCTGCTCAAAAAGTTTCTCCTTACTTTAATTGTGGGAAAGTTGATGGAACTATTTCCCAAGTAAAAGCAACTGTTGAGGACGCTTTAAAAGCTAGTGGCTATTCAGTTACAGGTGGATATAATCTTTCTGGCAAATCGGATTATTACATACTTACTTATACATCTAAAGACATACAACGGGTTTGTCTAAAAGTTAAAGAAAAAGGTGTGCTTGCATCAAATCTGAGAATTGGCCTTCATCAAGTTGGGGCTAAAGTTGAAATTATTGCATTAAATCCTCAATATATCTTTTTAGGCTATTTGCGCAAAAGTTACGATACCTATAAAACCGAACTAAACAGCATCGAAAACGATATCAAATCGATTATGAGCAAAATCGGTAATCAGTATGTTGCATTTGGAGGTGCTGTCGAAATATCAGAATTAAAGCACTATCATTATATGGCAATGATGCCTTATTTTGAAGACATGGACGAGTTGGAGTCTTTCGATAGTTTTAATGAAGCAATTGCAACCATCGACAAAAATTTAGCAGCTAAAAAAGGCGGAACGGTTAAGGTTTACAAACAAAGTTACACATCTTTAGAAATTGCTGTTTATGGTGTTGGCTTGTTAAATAAAACAACTGGAGAGCCTCATTTTATGCCTATTATCGGAGAACAAAATTTTGTAGCAATGCCTTACGAAATTGTAGTAATTGGTAAAGAAACTTATATGTTGGCCGGTAAATTCCGATTTGCAATGTATTGGCCGGAACTCACCATGGGTACTTTTACGAAAATAATGAGTACTCCGGGCGATGTTGAAGAAATCTTAGAAGGTTTGACTAAAAAGTAACCCAAAATAAATATATAGATTTAGTTTAATTAGTTAGTAACAAAAAAGCAGAGCAACAGCTCTGCTTTTTTAAGTTTAATATCTATAAAATGCTCAAGACATCTTTATTTTTCGATTAGTTCAACCGATCGTTTTACGAATTTTGTTAAATCTTCACCTTTGAGCATATTGTTTGCTAATAATGCTAAATCGATCACTTGTTTAGCAATTTTTTGATTCGCACCGAACGATTTCAACAATTCATCTTTTTTACTTTCAAGATCAGATTGTTGCTTTTGTAAATCGTTTAACTTTTCTTTTTCTTCTTGAGGGACTTCCTCATCCTTTTTACCTTCTTTTAATTTTTCGAGATTTTCAATATCCGATTTTAAAGAATTCAGTTCGTCCTCGATAGGCTTCAATTCAGATTTGGTATTGTTTTCGGTATCTTCTAAGATTGATTTAATAAGCGCGTTGTTGGTGTTAACTACCAAATTGTAAGAATCGGGCAATTCACCGTAAAAGTTCATGCCTCCGCCACCCATAGCCGACATGTCTTTCATTCTTCGCATAAACTCATTTTGTGTAATAATAACGGGCATTTCGTCTTTCGATAAACCTTCGAACGATACTTGAAAATCGCCTTTTTTAGGCGTATGTGCTTTAAAAACAGGTGTAATTAAAGCTTCTTGTTCCAAATTAAAACTCGATGAGTAACTATCATCTTTTGCGATTAATTTGTCAGCCACATCTGCATCGACCCTTACAAATTTAACTTTATCAAATTTTTGTTCTAACTGATTAACTAAGTGAGTATCTAGCTGGCCATCAAACAGTAAAATATCATATCCTTTGGCTTTTGCGGCTTCTATAAAGCTATGTTGATCGATAGCGTTGCTAGAGTACAAATATACCAGCTGTCCGTCTTTATCGGTTTGATTTTCAGAGATTAATGTTTTGTATTCTTCGTAAGTGAAGTGTTTACCATCGACATTTTTAAATAGAGCAAATTTCTCGGCACGTTCGTAGAATTTTTCATCAGTTAGCATTCCGTATGTAACAAAAATACTTAGGTCGTTCCATTTTTCTTCGAACTGCGATCTTTCGTTTTTGAAGATATCATTCAATCGGTCAGCCACTTTTTTGGTGATGTGGCTTGCAATCTTCTTCACATTGCCATCGGCTTGCAAATAGCTTCTCGATACATTTAGAGGAATATCGGGCGAGTCTAGAACGCCATGCAATAAGGTTAGAAATTCGGGAACAATGCCTTCAACAGAATCCGTTACAAACACTTGGTTAGAGTAGAGCTGAATCTTATTTTTCTGAATTTCAATATTGTTTTTAATCTTCGGGAAATATAAAATTCCGGTTAAGTTGAATGGATAATCGACATTCAAATGAATGTGGAATAAGGGCTCCTCCGACATAGGATATAAAGCGTGATAGAACTTTTCATAATCCTCATCTTTTAAATCGGCGGGTTTTCTTGTCCATGCCGGATTGGTATCGTTTATAATGTTGAATTCATCAAGTTCTACTTCTTTGCCATCTTTCCATTCTGTTTTCTTTCCAAAGGCTATCGGGATAGGTAAAAAACGACAGTATTTGTTTAGTAATTCTTTTATTCGGTATTCTTCGAGATACTCATTTGCATCGTCAGAAATATGTAAAATGATGTCGGTGCCTCGATCTTTTTTGTCTGTTTCGTCGAGTTGGTATTCCGGACTTCCGTCGCACTCCCAATGAACAGTTTTTGCTTTTTTGTACGATTGCGAAACAATTTCAACTTTTTCGGCGACCATAAAAGCAGAATAAAACCCTAAGCCAAAATGGCCTATTACACTAGCTTTGTCTTTATATTTTTTAACAAAATTTTCGGCACTCGAAAATGCAATTTGATTAATGTATCTATCTATTTCCGATTTATTCATTCCAATCCCTTTGTCGGAAATGGTTAAGGTTTTTTTGTCTTTGTCAATTTTAACTTCAATAGTAGTGTCGCCAATTTCGCCTTCGAACTCACCAACCGACGATAGCGTTTTTAGTTTTTGAGTAGCATCTACTGCGTTCGAAATTAACTCTCTTAAAAATATTTCCTGATCAGAATACAAAAATTGTTTAATTACCGGAAAGATATTCTCGGTTGTCACATTAATTTTTCCTGTTGTCATATTTCTAGTTTTTTATAATTTTTAAAATTTGAAGCGTGAGATTTACAAAGCTTATACCATTTACCAAGAAACGTTAAAATTGTCATGTTAAATTAATATCGAGGCTTATTTATCAGATTTACAGTTTGTTTTTAAGCTGCATAGTGGTGTCAAATCGTCAGTTTTTTTAAGACAATTTTTTAATATGAACCGGCTTTTGTATCGAAAGCATCTCTAAGTCCATTGCCAACCAAAATAAAAGCTAATACTAATAACATAATGGCCAATCCGGGAATAATAGCCATATAAGCAGCATCGTCGAACACAATATATCCGTAGTTTTCTTTAATCATGGTTCCCCAAGAAGGAGTAGGAGGCTGCACACCGATACCTAAAAAACTAAGACCGGCTTCCATTAAAATGGCTGATGCAAAATTAGCCGCAGAAATTACAATTACCGGGCTGGTAACATTCGGAATGATGTGTTTGAAAATGATCCTTGTCGGTGAATAGCCCAAAACTAATCCTGCTTCAATATATTCCTTTTGTCTGATGCTCAAAACTTGTCCTCGAACAACACGCGCTACTTCAACCCACATAGTTAAACCAACTGCAACGAAAATTTGAACAAAACCTTTACCGATAGCCAGAGTAATAGCAATCACCAACAAAAGGGTAGGTATAGACCATGTAACATTAATAAGCCACATAATTATTGCATCGGTTTTACCACCAAAATAACCCGATATAGCACCTAGCGACATTCCAATTAACAAAGAGATAAGAACAGAGATAAAACCTACACTTAACGAAATTCGAGAACCAATAATGAGTCGACTTAAAATGTCTCTGCCAAATTTGTCGGTTCCTAACCAGAAATGCAACCGAGTTGTAAAATGACCATTTTTGTCGATGTATAGATTGTTTTTTTCGATTGTTTTTGTAATCTTCTCATCTTCTTCGTTTTTGGAGAATGGAATATAGCTAATCGTACTTTCGTTAATTTGAAAAGATTGAATAGGAACCAGTTGATAATCTTTAGAAAACCCGACCAAGAAATCGCTAAGCTTTGAAGTTTGTTGTTGCTCATCAGAAATTTTAATGAATTCAACTTCTGAGCCCGGTGGCAACATCGAAATTTCTAATATTTGTCGATTACAATTGGGGGAATTGTCGTTGATGAATAAATAACCAAAAACAGAAGTTAACACTAATACAACGATCATGTACAAGCTTACCATAGATATGGTATTGCGTTTAAATCTTTGCCATGCCAATCTCGATAATGAAAGGTTTTTGTCTTGCATTTAGTATTTTCTGTTTTTCCATTCAAAAGTACAGATTTGAGAGCAGATGCCGACCAAAGGAACATATAAAATTGAAATAATAGAATAGAATACACCTGCAATATAATTGTTCTTCTTACCATAAAAAGAAGTAATTGTACTTGTTATTAAAAGATCTCCAATAGCTTTCATGGTTAAAACAACAATAAAATAAAACCATAATTCTGAAATAATAAATGAAGCAAAAAATAGAACTAACAAATTTAAATGTGCAATTATGGTAATAGAACCTATAAGGACTGAACTAAAATTTGTAAAATGTTTGCTTTTTTGAGCCCAGCGAAGCCGTTGTTGCCAGAGCAATTTGAGTTTATCCTCTGCATGGGTGCGAACCAAAGCCTCTTTTGTGCGAATGACTTTGATCGATGAATTTCCGTATTTCTTTCTGATGCCATGCATTAAAAACAAATCGTCACCACTGGCCGACAAATCCGCTCTTAAGCTAACTTCTTTCCATACATCTTTTGAATACGCCATGTTTCCTGCGTTGGCCATTATTGGTATGCCCAATCGAGCAAAACCTGCGGTGTATAACCAAATCCCAAGTGATTCTATTTGTTGTAAAACTTCAAGTTTGGATTGATGACCTTCGATTAGTAGTGGAGCAATAATCATTTTAGTAGATTCGGATTCGAAACTTTCGTTAAAGCTAATTAGCCAATTTTTTGGCAGTTCACAATCGACATCGGTTTGCACAATATAAGGGAACCTCGAAAGTTGAATTCCTTTTTGTATAGCCGCTTTTTTGCCATGGCCATCACTTTGGGCCACGATTATTTTCTCAGTTTCGAACGATTGAGCAATTGTTAAGGATTTGTCCTCAGAATCATCATCAATCAAGATGATTTCATATTTCGAATCCGGATATTGTATTTGAGTCAGTTGCCGTATAAAGTTTGAAAGATGAATCGCTTCGTTTCGAAATGCTACAATAATACTGAATTGATTAAATTGATCGGTGTTTTGTTTTTTTTGCGCAGGAATTTTTCTAAATCCAAACCAAGCCAATAGTTGCATTAACGAATAAGCGCTAGCAATTACGATTGTCAATATGAAGAACTTCTCGTTGATCATCAAATTTTTATAAACTTTTCTTGCTCTAAAATCTCTAAATTCTTAAAATTTGAGCCATCAATTTCAAAGCGAACTAAAGTATTGACTCTGTGAAAACCAGACTTACCAAAAGCGCCGGGGTTAATATGGAGTAGGTTTCTCGACTCGTCCCGCATTACTTTTAAAATATGAGAATGCCCCGAGATAAATAAATTAATCTGATGCCTTTTAATCAATTCGATAATTCCAGCTTGGTACTTGCCCGGGTATCCGCCAATATGTGTCATTAGTACATTAATATCTTCAATTTTAAAGATCTGGTTTTGAGGAAGTTTATGTCTTAAAGAGGTATCGTCGATGTTTCCAAAAACAGCTCTAACAGGGGCGACTTTTTGTAAAGTTTGTAAAACTTGCTCATCGCCAATATCGCCTGCATGCCAAATTTCATCGCACTTATCAAAAAACGAAAGAGCTTTTTCGTTTATATAACTGTGTGTGTCCGATATAATTCCGATGCGTTTCATTGAGCGGTTCAATCTTATACAAAAGTATTGAAAATAGAGTAAGAATTTAATAAGCAAGTTAAAAATGCTAAATCAAATGTGATTCTTTCTTTTAAACTTTTAACTTTGTTGAATAAGATTTGAAATGAGATTATTTTACGCTCCCGACATACAAGGTGAAAACTACATTTTTTCTGAATCGGAAAGCAAGCACATTGCTAAAGTACTAAGATTAAATGTTGGCGATGCTTTGTTTATTACCGACGGCAAAGGAAGCTTTTATGAAGCTCAGATTTCAGACGTTTCTGCAAAGCAATGCCAAGTTCAGATTATTAGAAAAACAGTAGAAAAAAAGCATTCTTACTATCTGCATGTTGCTATTGCACCAACAAAAAATATCGATCGTTATGAGTGGTTTTTAGAAAAAGCAACAGAAATTGGCATCGATGAAATTACGCCTCTAGTTACGCATAATAGTGAGCGAAAAGTAGTTAAAGAAGATCGTTTACAAAAAGTGTTGGAAGCCGCAATGAAGCAATCGTACAAAGCCTATCACCCAAAACTCAATCCGCTTACAAGTTGGAGCGAATTTTTAAAAAATAAAGATGAATACGATATTAATTTAATAGCTCATTGCTACGAATCCAATAAACATTCAATGAAGCAAAGCATTCAAGCAGGGGCATCGGTTTTGGTACTAATTGGACCCGAGGGCGATTTTACGCTCGAGGAACTCGCCGAAGCTGAACAAGCCGGATTCTTACCCCTAAGCTTAGGTTCGTATCGTTTGAGAACAGAAACAGCAGGATTGGTTGCAGTACAAAATGTGGCATTTATAAATCAATGAACTTAATGAAAAAGGTATTGCTCTTTATAGGATTTTGGTCTGTATTTAACGGAATAATTGCTCAGGAAACAGGTTTGCAAATTGCACTTGTAAAATATAATGGAGGCGGCGATTGGTATGCGAATCCAACTTCTTTAAAAAATTTGATTCAGTTTTGCAACGAAAACCTCAAAACTCAAATTAAAACGGAATATGCAACAGTGGAATTGAATGATGATTTGTTTAATTACCCATTAATTCATTTAACCGGTCATGGTAACATATTATTTTCAGAGAAAGAGGCGAGACAGTTGCGCGAATATTTGTTAGCAGGAGGTTTTTTACATGTTTCCGATAATTACGGAATCGATCCTTTTATTCGTAGAGAGATGAAAAAAGTCTTTCCCGAACTAGAATTCGTTGAGTTGCCTTATAATCATCCTATTTATCATAACTTTTACGATTTCAAAACAGGACTTCCAAAAATTCACGAACACGACAATAAAGCCCCTCAAGGCTTTGGATTAATTTATGAAGGTCGATTGATCTGTTTTTACGATTACGAGTGCGATTTAGGCGATGGATGGGAAGATGCAGACGTGCATAACGATCCGCTAGAATTACGAAAAAAAGCATTAATGATGGGCGCAAACATTGTGAATTATGTGTTTAGCTTCTAGTCTGGTAAAATTCATGATGCTAATTCAAAAAGATTTTTATCTTTGTGTTTCTTAAAATTTGTTAACTTATAAAAATATTAAATATGTTTAAAGGACATCCTAAAGGATTAATTGCAGCAGCTTTGGCCAATATGGGAGAACGTTTCGGATTCTATATAATGATGGCAATTCTTACATTATTTATTTCAGCTAAATTTGGCTTGTCTGAAACTACAACCGGTTATATTTATTCAATTTTTTATGCATCTATTTATGTGCTTTCACTAGTAGGAGGTTTGATAGCTGATAGAACAAAAAAATATAAGAGTACAATTTTGATGGGCCTAGTAGTGATGGCTTTTGGGTATGTTATAATTGCTTTTCCTACACCTACGCCAGTGCCAAATCAAGCATTATACTTAACACTAACAAGCTTTGGTTTGTTTGTAATTGCTTTTGGTAATGGATTGTTTAAAGGAAACCTACAAGCACTTGTAGGGCAAATGTATGATAATGAAAAATATAAACATAAACAGGAGTCAGGCTTCCAACTTTTTTACATGTTTATTAATGTTGGTGCTTTTTTTGCGCCTTTTATTGCTGTAGGTATAAGGAATTGGTGGTTGAAAGCTAATAATTTTTTATACGAATCGTCTTTACCAGAACTATGCCACGACTATATTAATAAAGGAGGAAATTTAGCTCCAGATCAACTAGAGAAATTAAACATTTATGCTTCTAAAGCCATGGCAAATGGTGAAGCGGTTACGAATATTGGTGAATTTGTAAATAATTATATTGATGTGTTTAGTAGAGGATTTCAATATGCTTTTATGTCTGCAATTGTAATGATGGTTGTTTCTTTGTTTATTTACATTGCAAATAAATCAAAATTTCCAGACGTTTCGAAAAAGAAAAGTGGTTCAGGTGATAAAGCAAGTGTTGAAGAAATTAAGATGAGTGCTCAGGAAGTTAAACAAAGAATATATGCTTTATTTGCAGTTTTTGGCGTTGTAATTTTCTTTTGGTTTGCGTTTCACCAAAACGGATATTCATTAACATATTTTGCTAGAGATTATATCAACCTAGATTCAATTAAAATCGATTTTGGATTTACTCAAATAATTGGTGCAGAGTTGTTTGCTGCTGTTAATCCTTTCTTTGTGGTGTTTCTTACTCCACTAATTATGTGGTTCTTTGGTTTTCTTGATAGAAGAAGTAATGGAGGGATTTCTACGCCTAGAAAGATTGCTTATGGTATGGGAATAGCTTCTTTAGCATTTTTGTTTTTAATGATTTTCTCATTTGCCCTTCCTACTAAAACAGAATTAGGAACTATGTCTGTAGATCAAATTAATTCCATTAAATTGACTCCAATGGTTATGATTGGTTTGTATTTTATTCTTACTGTGGCAGAATTATTTATTAGCCCTTTAGGTATTGCTTTTGTGGCAAAAGTATCTCCTCCTCATTTACAAGGATTAATGCAAGGCCTTTGGTTAACAGCAACAGCGCTTGGTAATATTCTATTGTTTATTGGAGGAATACTATACACGAATAGTCCGATGTGGTTAACATGGTTTGTTTTTGTTGCAGTTACGGGCTTGTCAATGTTTGTCATGATAGGTATGGTAAAGTGGTTAGAGCGAGTTGCAAAGTAAACCTTAAGTAAAACAATATATAGGCCCTCTCGATTGAGAGGGCTTTTTATTATAAAATAGATGTCAGAAGTATTTAATTCATATAGTAAGTACATCAGAGAGACTTTTGGTGAACGGGTACAAAAAATTTCTGTCGATGCTGGGTTTACTTGTCCAAACAGAGATGGAACAAAGGGTAGGGGTGGTTGCACCTATTGCAATAACGATACCTTTAACCCGATTTATACATCATCTCAGAAAACAATTATTCAGCAACTAAACGAAGGCGTCGCATTTTTCGAACCTAAGTACAAAGCACAAAAGTATCTGGCTTACTTTCAAGCATACACCAATACATACGATTCTATTAAGCGTTTAAAAGCACTATACGATGAGGCTTTGTCCCATCCAAAAGTAATAGGCTTGGTCATTTCAACACGTCCGGATGCCATTACCAGAGAAATAGCCGATTTGATAGAAGAATACGCTAAGAGCCATTTTGTGTCCGTTGAAATTGGAATAGAATCGACATTAGATCGAAGTTTAAATTTATTGAATCGTTGCCATACTTACAATGAAACAATTGATGCGTTTGAAATTCTTAAAAACAGAAATATTCATTTAGGCGCCCATTTAATAATTGGAATCCCTGGAGAATCGAAGACCGATTTTACGGAGCATGCTGTTCAGGTTTCAAAATTACCAATAGAATTTTTAAAATTACATCAGCTGCAAATCATAAAAGGAACAGCAATGGCAAAATCCTATAAAAACAATTCCAATGCCTTCGAATTGCTTTCTGTAAATGATTATGTTGAAATTGTTGGTGAATTTTTAAGGCATTTACGCCCCGATGTTGTGATAGAACGTTTTTCGTCCGAGTCTCCAAAGGAATTGTTAATCGCACCTTTTTGGGGTGGTTTAAAAAATTTTGAAATAACAGAGAAAGTAAGGAAATACATGCAGTTTAATGCATACTGTCAGGGGCAATTGTTTAAATAATGTTAAATATTTTATACTCAGTTTGGTAATTCATTAATTCATTTTTGTTATGTTTGTAAAGATTTAGATTGAGAATTTACCTTGTTATATTACTAAATTTATTTATATGAAGAGAAAGTACATTGTTTTGTCGGCTATAGTTATTGTTTCAGTCATTGTATTAAGTTCTTGTAAAAGTACGCATCAATGTCCTGCATATAGTAAAGCTGAAGTAGAGCATTCACAAAAAAATGTTTAAGACTGCTTTAATAACAAACAAAGTAGACGTAATTATTAAATCAAGATACTTTTTAGGTCTCTTGATTTTCTTTTGTTTAAGCCTATCGCAACCTACATTAGCCCAAACAGAATCGATTACAGAAGTTGATTATAATAGAGATTCTCGCTCTGCAATACTAGCAATAAACAACAACGGATTTACATTAGGTTATAGGCTGAGTAAACGAAAAGATGGCTTTCGTTCTAGGCTTATCGATTTTGATTTTTCATACATCAAACACCCTAAAGAGATTAGAATTAATAGTGCGTACGATTTCAACAAGAAATATGTGTACGGTAAACTTAATCATGCTTATAATTTAAAAATATCTTATGGCAGAAAAAAAGAGCTTTTTGGGAAATATTCTCAAGGAGGCATTGCAATAGATTTTTATTATAGCGTTGGAATGTCTGTGGTTTGGTTAAAGCCAATATATTACACACTCATTAACGATGAAGAAGTTCCTTTCGATAAATATGAATATTTGTTGAGGGATTACATCGTCGGAAAATCATCTTATTTTAAAGGTTTTTTAGAAAGTCAGTTTGCATTTGGCGGGTTTATAAAAGCCTCTGTCGTATTTAATGTGAATAAAAAATATAATGCAATTAATGAAATAGAATTAAGTATACTTTTGGACTATTACCACAGAGATATTACGATAATGGCTACAGAAGAAAATTATCCATACCTATTGACACTATCAGTCGGTTATCGTTTCGGTAAGAAACGCGATAGTGGTATCACAACAAATCAATAAAAATGAAAAGAGAGATAGATCCTAATAAACCCAAAATAAAAATACCTTTTGGGAAAGAATATATTGCGACAAAGTCCATCGTACACAAATATAAATTGCATACTATTTGCGAAAGTGGAAATTGCCCGAATTTATCGGAATGTTGGTCGAATGGAACCGCCACTTTTATGATTTTGGGAAATATCTGCACGAGATCTTGCAAATTTTGTTCTGTACCAACCGGTAAACCTCTACCGCCAGATATTGAGGAGCCAAATCGTGTAGCCGATTCTGTTAAGTTGATGCGATTGAAACATTGTGTACTCACTTCCGTTGATAGAGACGATCTTCCAGATAAAGGGGCTTCGTTTTGGGCTGATGTTATCAATGCTATAAGATCAGAAAATCCAAGTACCACATTAGAAACCTTGATACCCGATTTCGATGCAATACCGGAACTGTTAGATATTATTGTTAATGTTAAACCAGAAATAGTATCCCATAATTTAGAAACCGTAGAACGTTTAACTCCGCATATTAGATCGAGGGCAAAATATAGAACAAGTCTAAAAACCTTATCTTATTTGGCCGAACGAGGAATAAAAACCAAATCGGGAATAATGTTAGGATTGGGTGAAACACAAGAAGAAATTGAACAAGTAATGGATGATTTATTATCGGTTAATTGTAAAATAATAACGATAGGTCAATATTTACAATCATCTTCATTAAATATCCCAGTGCAAAAGTTTTACGACGATGCATATTTCGATCAATTAAAAGGAATTGCGTTGAATAAAGGATTCGATTTTGTCGAGAGTGGCAGTTTGATCAGGTCATCATATCATGCCGAAAAGCACATAAAATGAAGCAAGAAAAAACATTTTATTAATAAAAAAATATTCGTATATTGCCTGTTCATAAAAAATGTTAAATAAATTTTAAATAGGAATTCTATTCATATGAAAACTAAACATTTACTATTCAGCTCTGTGTTAGTGGTAGTCGCTGGTTGGTCGGCTGTTTTTTTCTTAAATGCCGTTTCTACTGACGATTCTGCTAGCTATAAATACATACCTAGAGCATTCGAAAAAGGTCAACAAAAAGCAGAGAACGGGCCTCAGGGTGCAGCTGAACTGTTATGGAAAATGAGAGTTAATCCTCATACGGGAACAATTTCAAGAGAAGATATTGAACGTGCTGAAAAAAGTTTTGAAAATTTTAAGCTAGCAAAGGGAGGTAAATCTTCTGGGAGCTTAAATTGGCAGTTTGTGGGGCCTGATGATGTTGGAGGAAGAACTAGAGCTTTTATGGTTGATAAAAGAGACAACAAAACGTTATGGGCAGCAGGTGTTGCAGGTGGTTTGTGGAAGTCTACAACTAATGGACTGTCGTGGATTCCTGTCGATATTAATAATTTTAATAATCTTTCAATATCATCTATTTGTCAGGATGATGATAATAATTTTTATATTGGCACTGGAGAATATTTTGCCGGAACGGTTTCAACTAATACTACTTCTAGAGGTTTTGAGGGTAACGGAATTTATAAATCAACAGATGGTACTACGTTTACACGACTTGAATCTACCAATGAAAATTCAAATTTTTCGATTGTAAACAAAATTGTATATAGCAGTGTAAATAACGCATTATATGCTGCAACTACATCGGCAGTTATGATATCAACAGATGGTGGTGTCACTTGGGGAAATCCATATGGTAAATTTGGTATTGCTACTGATGTTGAAGTGGGATCCGATGGAACTGTTGTTTTCGCAATGAATTCAGGAGAGCACAGAGTTTATGTAGTTCAGGCAGGAACGAATACAGCTGTCAGTAAAGCAAGCTACTTCGACACAGGTTTTGATAGAATTGAAGTTGCCATTTCACCTTCCGATCCTAATTATATGTACGCTCTATGTTCATACACCCCATGGAGTGCGGCCAATACTGATAAATACTTTAATTTGTATTATTCTGTTGATAAAGGTGAATCTTGGGTGTCTGCAGTTCTAGATCAAACACCAAGTTTAGATATTTTTAGAAATAAATCGCAAGGATATTACGATAACACAATAAGTGTGTTTCCTACCGATCCTACTTCTATAATATTCGGAGGTATAGATTTGTGGACATGGTCATTTGCAAATGGTTTTGAGCAAATTTCATATTGGTCAGGTTCAGGTCAAAAGTATGTTCATGCTGATCAGCATAATATTGTTTTTCATCCTGATTTTGAAAATAATCATACTGTATATTTTACTAACGATGGCGGAATTTTTGCCTCTTACGATGCTGGTTTTTCATTTCAGGCACTTAATAAAAATTATGGAGTTACTCAGTACTATGCTTTAGATTGTGGACCTAATGGAGAGATTTTAGGAGGATGTCAAGATAATGGTTCTCCTTATATGGACTTGTTGCAACCTAGCGACCCTTTGTCTTCTAGAGAGGTGACTGGAGGCGATGGTGGATATTCTGCAATTTCAGAATTATATTATGGTGCTGTATTTACTACAATTTATCACTCTGAGTTAAGAAGATCTAATGAAAATGGAATTGCAGCAACAATGCAGTACAACCCTTTTGATGAAGGATTAAAATCTACAAGTGCTTCTCTTCGGCCTGGTAATGCTCAAAATCCATTTGTTACTCCTATTGCATTATGGGAATCTTTTAATTATCTGGATAATAGAATTTATTTTCCTTATGTTGTAGATACTGTAATAAGACCTAATGAAGTTGGTATTCCTGTGGTGGATAGTGCTTTTGCTGAGGGATATACATTTCTTGTAAAAAGTAAAACAGTAAATAATAAAACTTTTGAATATAAAGTTACAGCACAAGATATTGCAAACAATGGTGACTCGTTAAGACCAGGCGACACTATCGTAATGAGAGAAAGGTATGCTGCTATGATGGCTATTGGAGGCTACAAAATGATTTATTTTACTCGAGATATATTAAATTTTAAAGAGTCCTTGATCAACTGGGATGCTGTTGTTGGTTTGACCAAATTTGGTGCATCTACTGACCTAATATATAATAACGCAAATATTGGCGTTGAGCAGTTAGGTCAGTTAAAGTGGTCTAAAGACGGAAGCTTATTATTTGCTACTTCCAATGGATCAAAAGGTAAGGCGTTTATTTTCAAAGGTTTTGAAGATGCATATTCTTACAAAGGTTTGTCTTATGACAAGATAATAACTTCTAAAGACACTGTTTTTAACGTTTCAACAAATAACATAACTAATGTGCAGTTACTTCAATCAAACCCAATTAATGTTTGGTCTGTAACCTACTCTGGCAATACCAATAAACACGTAATAGCTTTAGATACAACAACTAGTAGCTTATTATTAGATTTATACCATCATTATTATAATGATTGCGACACAAATGTTATTAATAATATTTATTCTAGTAGTGTAGATTCTAGTTATACTTCAACAGAAGCTTTCACAAGTTATTCATTAGATGCAGGTTCTTTAAATTTTTCAAATATATACAGAATAGACTCTAGTTATCAATCGAATTATTTAGTGGATTTCAATATATTTGATAGAGAGGATTGTAGTTCAAACACCATTACTGGAGTTGATGCTGATACTGTATTAAATGTTACTGCCAATCCATTTGTTTCTACTTTAGATTCTGTTTATACTACAAACAATCAATATGCAAATGTGCTAAAAATTGATACGACTTCTTTTTCTCCAGACACTATTTTAAACTTAATTAGAAAAACATATTCTGGTTATAGTTGTAATATTGATACAGTATTCGATATTAATATCGATACTATTGCAAATACAGTAAGTTATAATGTTGAATACGATAACTACGATGTTAATACACCTAACACCCTAATTGAAAATATCGTGTCAATTGATTCGTTACTTAATAGCGTAGATACATTAATTAATATTTATTATAAAGATCAATCTTCAGGTTGTGCTTTATTATCTCAAATGAATATTAACATTGATTCGGTATCTAATTTTATTAGTTCAACTGAAGACTACAATACGTTAAATGTACAAATGAGTGATACTACTTATTCTAATATAGTTAGAATTGATACAATTGGAGCAGAATCTCTAATCAATATTGTTTACCAAGATACAACATACGAAATGGGTGTTGTAGAAGACGGTAACATGACTTGGAATGACAGAGAGATTAATACCACAGACAAAATTATTGGTAAAAACATGGATGTTCCAAATGATGATAATACATATATTACCTCAGTTGAAGTCGATCCAAATAATAACAATCGTGTCTTAGTAACAATTGGCGGATATTCTAATGATCCTCATGTTTATTTTACTGAAAATGCATTAGATGATAATATTATATGGAACTCTGTTGATGGAAATTTACCTAAGATTCCAGTTTATGCAAGTTTAATTTCAGATAGTACCGGTACAGTAATTCTTGGAACAGAATTTGGAGTTTTCTCAACTGAGTCATTAAATGGTTCTGCTACAAGTTGGGTTTATGAAGAATCTATGCCTAAAGTACCTGTTTTCCATTTAACTCAGCAGATTCAACCTAATGGTTACATCGATGGTGTTTGTCAAAGTGGAGTTAAAAATTCGGGTGAAATATATGCCGGTACACATGGATTAGGAGCATGGAAAATGGATAATTTTAAACGTCCCTTGGGCATTACACCTATACATACTCAAATTCCTGATGCGTTAACAGTTAAAGTTTATCCTAATCCTGTAGTTAATACTGCAAAAGTTGAGTATGCTTTACCAAAAGATGGTGACGTGAGTATTGAAGTGTACGATTTGTCTGGAAGAAAGGTCTATACAGAAGAGCATAAATCTGTTCCTAAAGGAAAATATATAACAGATATAAATGCTAATGATTATCAATCAGGAGTATATATCTTAAGCTTAACAGTTAATAACGAAAGAAAGGTTTCTAAGTTTATAGTAGAATAAGAATCTTCACAATATTTAAAAGCCACCAAAAGGTGGCTTTTTTTGTGCTTAATAACTTGAATATATTCATAATAAAATGATATTCTAATACGGAATAAATAACTAATTTTACCAATCAATTTTAAAATTTATTACAATGTCTAAAATAAAAGTTGGAATTAACGGATTTGGTCGCATAGGAAAGAACGTTTTTAAAATAATTCGTGAACGTAGTGATATCGAAGTCGTTGGTATTAACGATTTAACAGATACTAAAACGCTTGCCTTTTTGTTGAAGTACGATTCAACTCAAGGGGCATATATTGGTACAGTATCGTATGATGATGAAGCGATCATTGTTGATGGTGAAAGAATTAAAATCACTGCTGAAAGAAACCCAATCGATATTAAGTGGGCTCAAACACCTGATGTTGTTATAGAATCAACAGGTGTCTTCAGAAGCAGAGAGAGTGCCAAAGGAGGATATGGCGATCATATCAAAAATGGAGCTAAAAAAGTTATTCTTACAGTACCTTCGAAAGACGAAATAGACAATATGATCGTCTTAGGTGTTAATGATGAAATGCTTAAATCTGAAGATGTTTGCGTTTCTAATGCATCTTGTACAACAAACTGTTTAGCTCCAATTGCTAAAGTTCTGCACGATAAATTTGGAATAGAAGATGGCTTTATGAATACTATTCATTCATATACTAACGATCAAAGAATTTTAGATCAACCTCATAGCGATTTAAGAAGAGCTAGATCAGCAGCTGTTTCAATGATTCCTACAACAACAGGTGCCGCAAAAGCTGTTGGTAAAATTATTCCGGAACTTAATGGTAAACTCGATGGCATTTCTGTAAGAGTACCAACTCCTACAGGTTCACTCGTCGATTTAACTGTTAAACTTAAAACAAAAGCTAGCAAAGAGGAAATAAATGCAGCTATGAAAGAAGCCGCAGAAGGAAGTATGAAAGGGATTCTAGAATACACTGAAGATCCAATCGTTTCTGTCGATATTATTCACAACTCACATTCTTCGATATTCGATGCACAATCTACAATGGTTATTGATAGAATGGTTAAAGTGCTATCGTGGTACGATAATGAGTGGGGCTATTCTAATAGAGTTGTTGATTTAGCCGTTAAACTAATGCAGATTTAATACACTAATAAATTAAAAAAGAGGAGGCTATAATAAGTCTCCTTTTTTTTGCTCAACACCATTTAAAAACACAGTTTCTATAAGATTGCTACCATATGCATAAGGTAAAAACTCAATATTTGGGACAGGTTTTGTAATGTAGAAATTAGCTTGCTTACCAATAGTAATGCTACCATGTGTCTCGTGTAATCCCATTGCGTATGCAGAGTTAATCGTTGTAGCATTGATGACCTCTTCGGGTAATAATTTTAGCTTAATTGTTCCTAAAGACATAATAAACTTCATATCTCCTGATGGTGAAGACCCTGGATTGTAATCGGAAGCCAATGCCAAGGGTAATCCCGCATTAATCATTTTTCTTGCAGGAGGATCTATCATTCCTAAAAAGAAGGCTGCGCCCGGCAACAAGGTTGGCATTGTTTCAGAATCTTTTAATGCTTTAATCTCTGCATCACCTGTAAATTCTAAATGGTCAACAGACAAAGCATCGTATTTTACACCAACTTGAATGCCTCCAGAAAAATCTAACTCATTTGCGTGAATTTTTGGTCGTAATCCATATTTCAAAGAAGCCATCAAGATTCTGTCAGTATCTTCAACCGTAAAAAAACCTTTATCGCAAAAAACATCCACATAGTCAGCGAGTTCTTCTGATGCTACTTGCGGCAACATTTCGTTGATAACAAGATCTACATATTCAGTTTGTTTACCTTTGTATGCTGTAGGAATCGAATGTGCACCTAAAAAAGTCGCTTTTACAGTTATTGGACTTGTTGCCTTAATTTTCTTTATAACGCGAAGCATCTTCAATTCACTTTCTGTTGAAAGGCCGTAACCACTTTTTATTTCAACAGCACCGGTTCCCATCTGAATAATTTCGTTAATCCGTTTCATAGATTGCTCGTATAAACTATCTTCTGAGGTTTCGGCAAGCAATTTTGCAGAATTTAAAATACCTCCTCCTCGTTTAGCAATTTCTTCGTAAGACAACCCTTTTATCTTATCGCTATACTCTACTTCTCTACTTCCTGCATAAACTAAATGTGTGTGAGAATCGCAAAAAGAAGGTAAAACTAGTTTGTCGCTGGCATCATATATTAAATCAAACTGATCGTTAATCAGTTCCGACATTTTACCATAGTTTGCAATTTTATCATCTTCAACAATAAGAAAAGCATCATTAATTATAGGTAAATTTTGCATGTTTTTGCCGGCCCTATATTTAATTAGTTTTTCTTCAGTTTGTACTAGCTGTTTAATATTTTTTATCAAAGTTTTCATCTTAATAAATTTTGATACAAATTTAGTTAATGCAAAGATGAATAAAACAAATCAAAGTGTTTTTCGTTCACATTAAGTATACACTTGAATTTTAACTCGATTTTTTATACCTTGACAGCATGAGAAAGTGGTTTCCGATCATAATAATTTTTACAGTAATATTGTCGGCTTGCTTTAGTGGTTACGAAGACTCCGAAAACGATAAAAATAAAAAGCAAGCCTCGAATTGGGAAAAAATTAAAAAAAGGGGAAGGTTAATCGCTGTTACGGAATACAATTCAACAGATTATTTCATTTACCGCGGACAACCTATGGGTTTTCAATATGAATTATTGACTCATCTTTCAGAATATTTGGGACTAGAGTTAGAAATCGTTTTAAGCAACGATTTGGATGATAGTTTTGTAATGTTAAAGGATGGGGAGTACGATTTAATGGCTATAAATTTAACTATCACAAGCGATAGAAAAAAACAAATTGATTTCACAACACCGATTGGTCAAACGAGACAGATTTTGGTTCAAAGAAAACCTGATGGTTGGTCAAATATGCGATTTAAAGAATATGATTCTCAAATGATCAGATCTAGATTGGATTTAGCTAAAAAAGATGTTTTTGTCAAAAGTAATACCGCATTTGCCGAGCGTTTAAAAAGCTTGTCGGAAGAAATTGGCGATACAATATATATACACGAGATGGAGAACTATTCGGTTGAAGAAATTATCGAATTAGTAGCCAATGGCGACTTGCCATTAACAGTTTGCGACGAGAATGTAGCAAAAGTAAATTCAACGTATCATCCTAATATCGATATAAAAACAAATTTGAGTTTTTCACAAAATGTTGCTTGGGGAGTTCAAAAAGGCGCCGATAGTTTACGATATTATTTGAATTTATTCTTAACGAATAATTTGAAAAAGAAATGGTTTGCTAACCTATACAATAAGTATTATAGAAATCCTAAGTCTTCGCAATTCTACAATAGTGAGTTTTTATCTTTAAACGGTTCTAGAATATCTGAGTACGACGATATTATAAAGAAATATAGTAAAAAAATAGGCTGGGATTGGCGTATGGTTGCTTCTTTAATTTATCAAGAATCAAGATTTAACCCTCAAGTTGAATCTTGGTCAGGAGCATCGGGTTTAATGCAATTGATGCCTGGTACGGCAGAACGATTTGGAATTAACGAAGAAAGTTCTACCGCAGAAAATATTAAAGGAGGAACTAAATTTTTATCTTGGTTAGATGATCAACTTAAACCTCAAGTTCCAGACTCTATTGAGCGTGTAAAGTTTGTACTTGCTTCCTACAATGTTGGTCTTGGACATGTCCAAGATGCAATTCGATTAGCAAAAAAGAATAATAAAGACACAGCCATTTGGGACGATAATGTGGCGTATTATCTACTACACAAAAGTAATCCTAAATATTATAACGATCCAGTTGTAAAATATGGTTATTGCAGAGGATCAGAGCCTTATAACTATGTTGCAGACGTTGTAAAACGTTACAATGAATATATTAAAGTGATTCACGATTAAAAAGCTTTTGCTGTTTCGATAGAATGATTTAACTTAGAACTTAAATATTCAATCGATATGCCTCCAATACAATCTACTTCAGAAAAGTTTCTTTTCGAGTATAAAGAGGAACTTTATATTCCTCAAACCAAAAAACAAAGAATTGTTGTTGGTTTGTTAAAGGAAAATCATGAGTTAGAACAAAGGGTTGCTCTGACTCCTTTTACGGTTAACTTTTTTGTAGAAAATGGGGCAGAAGTATTGATTGAGTCCGGTGCTGGTGAGGCATCTGGCTTCACAGATATTGATTATAGTGAAGCAGGAGGACAAATACATAACGAGCAATCTGTGATTTTCAAAGCAGATATCATTTTTAAAATATCGCCACTATCTGTAAAGCAGATAGGGCTTATGGAAAAAGGTAAAATACTTATTTCTACTTTGAATATAAGGACTTTAAACACCGAATATTTCAAAGCACTTTCACAGAAGAAAGTTACCGCAATCGCCCTAGAATATATTAGAAATAGAGCAGGAGTTTTACCCTTTGTTCAAATAATGAATGAGATTTCGGGCATGACTGCTGTGAATTTTGCAGCAAACTTTTATCGTGAAAAGAGGGGAAAGCTAATAGGAGGTATAGAAGGTATAAAGCCTGCAGAATTGGTTGTTTTTGGTTCCTGCTCTGCTATCGAATCAGCAATACGGTCTGCAATTGGCGTTGGAGCCAGTGTAAAAGTGTTCGATTTGTCCATGGAAGGTTTAAACCGCTTGCAAAGAGCATTTGGTAAAAATCTATATACGTCAATGATTCACTCATCCATTGTTAATAAAGAGTTAGAAAGGGCAGACATTGTTATTGGTTCTGTTAATTCGACTTGTAATCTTAGGCAACATCTCATTACAGAAGAACAAATGCATTTGATTAAAAAAGGGGCATTAGTCATCGATCTGTCTATTGATAAACAACCTTGCTTTGAAACATCCAAGGAGACAACTATTAAAAATCCTTTTTATTATTGGAATGGATTGACCAATATTGCATTACCAAATTTTCCTTCACTAGTTCCAAGAACAGCAAGTTATGCCATTAGTAACATTTTTTTTGAGCAATTTTCGAATATATCAGAAATAACATCAATGAGTCAACTTTTTCAAAACATAGATACGCTAAGAGCGGGGCTTTACATATACAATGGCGTTTTAGTGAATGAAGAAATAGCCAAATATTTCAATATTCCTTCTCAGGACTTAGGTTTAATATTATCAGCTTTTTAAAATATATAAATAATGAGATTATTACTAATAAGCAATTCAACAATGGCCGGAGAAGCCTACTTAGATTATCCAAAAGAAAATATTAAGTCCTTTTTAGGAGAGCACCCTATCGAAGCTTTATTTATTCCTTATGCAGGTGTTACATTAAGTTACGATACATACGAAACAAAAGTAAACGATCGGTTCAAAGAAATAGGCCATTCTGTTAAAAGTATTCATCATTTCGAAAATCCGATAGAGGCTGTTTTAAAAGCAGAGGCAATTGTAATTGGAGGAGGAAACACATTCGAGTTAGCCAAACAATTACAAAACAATAAATTGATAGAGCCAATTGTAAGTAAAGTAAAATCGGGTACCCCTTATATAGGTTGGAGTGCAGGTTCTAATATGGCATGTCCTACAATTAGAACGACCAACGATATGCCTATAGTAGAACCAGAATCTTTCAATGTTCTTAATTTAGTTCCATTCCAAATTAATCCACACTATTTAGATGCGCATCCCGAAGGACATGGCGGAGAAACAAGAGAAGACAGAATTAATGAATTTATTGAATTGAACCAAAATATATATGTTGTTGGTCTTAGAGAGGGGTGTATGTTAAAGTTTGAAAATGAGAACCTTAAATTGATTGGAGAAAGAAAATGCCGGATATTTAAGTACAATAATTCTCCCAAAGAATTATCTAAAAACGATGACTTTAATTTTTTGTTGAAATAATGTTTTTTAGCATAAAATCACTTATTAATTAATATTAACAACATATTAACATGATATCAACAGGTGAATTTGCTGATAAAATATTGAACACTTGGTTTGTATTTTCGATAAATATCAATATATTTACCGACTGAAAGTATTAAAAAACTATGTATTAAACATATTTGTTAACCTATGAAAAAGTTCAGAATAGTTAGCTTACTATTGTTGGTTGTTGTAATGTCCACTGTATTAGAGGGTTGCTTCAGGAAAGGGGAGGAAGATCCGTTTGTTTCTTTAAAATCTCGTAAAGCAAGAATTACCAATACTTGGGATTTCTCAACTTTTACAGGCGATTACCTCTTGAAGTTAAATTCGGGTGAAAATCGTTATATCACATTATTTCAAGAGTCAGAAAGTAAAATATCTGAAACAACTCAGTATGTAAATATGACTGATGCTACTCGCGATAGCTTGCAGGCTGGTCAAGACACTACAATAACTTGGGATGGAAAAATAATAGAAGCCTATTACGAAATTAAAGATGACGGAACTTTTGAGTTTGCTTACGAATATGTTTTAGAAAAAACACATGGTAAATATTACGAAAACGGAACCTCTCAATCTATTAATTCATTTTGGCCTGCTTTTCCAGGAAAACCATTCAGAGTAGATTCAACAATGTCTAGAAACTACAGAACAGAATATCGAGGTCGCTGGAATTTCTTAGATAAATACGACGGGTATAAAAAAAGAGAAAGAGTTGTTTTCGAAATAGAAAATGCAACTTACATCACTAATTACTCTACTTACTATGTATTCGATGCTGAAGATGACGATGGTGTATGGCCAGGGGATCCTGTGGATACAACTTACTCTCACCAATCTTTAGAAAGTATTAATCACAAATATGCAAACGGTGAGTATAGTATTATTTGGGAGCTTGACAAACTTAAAGGAAAAGAGATGAAATTATATAGAGAGCTTGATCATATTTACACTCACGCTCTAACTGGCTACGAAGGTTATAAATCGACTCGTAAAGGAAATGAAACTGTTGAGCTGATTGAGCACGTTGAACAATAATTTCAATCATAAAAATATATTAAAGGTCGCGTTGTTTAATGTGACCTTTTTTATTGCTATGCACTTTGTAATCCATTAGAAATTGTTATCTTTGCAGTCTTAATTTTAAAAACAGTTTAAAATGCTTAGAGATTACGAAACCGTTTTCATTTTAACTCCCGTTTTATCTGAAACTCAGGTAAAGGAAGCGGTTACCAAGTACAAAGAATTTTTGACTTCTAATGGAGCAGAAATTGTAAACGAAGAAAATTGGGGCCTAAAAAAGTTAGCTTACCCAATTCAAAAGAAATCGACTGGATTTTACCAGTTGTTCCAATTTAAAGCTAATCCAGAGCTTATTGCTAAGTTTGAAATTGAATTCAAACGCGACGAAAAGGTTATTAGATTCTTAACCTTCAAGATGGACAAGTATGCTGTTGAGTATGCTATACGAAGAAGAGGTAAAATGTCAGAAAAGAAGGAGGCCTAAGTTATGAAAGCAAATCAAGGAGATGTGCGTTACTTAACGCCAATAGCTGTAGATACTACTAAAAAGAAATACTGTCGTTTTAAAAAGAGCAGAATTAAATATGTCGATTATAAAGATGCTCAGTTTTTGAAGAAATTTTTAAATGAACAAGGTAAGATTTTACCTCGTCGTTTAACCGGTACATCTTTGAAATTCCAAAGAAAAGTGGCTCAAAGTGTTAAACGTGCAAGACACATCGCTTTGTTACCATACGTAATTGATAACTTGAAATAAGGAGGGTAAGCAATGGAAGTAATTTTAAAACAAGATATCAGTAATTTAGGTTTTAAAGATGATATCATCGTAGTAAAAAACGGATATGGTAGAAATTACCTTATTCCTCAAGGCATTGCAATTTTAGCTACAGATTCTGCTAAAAAAATACATGCTGAGAACCTTAAACAAAGAGCTCACAAAGAAGAAAAGATTAAAAATGAAGCCTTAGAATTAGCTGCTAAAATTCAAAATCTTAACCTTAAAGTGGGTGCTAAAGTTAGTTCAACCGGTAAAATTTTCGGTACAGTTAATACAATACAGTTATCAGATGCTATGGCTAAAGAAGGCATAGAGGTAGATAGAAAGAAAATTGTTCTTAAAACTGATGGTATTAAAGAAGTTGGAGAATACACTGCTGTAGCTAAATTACACAGAGAAGTATCTGCCGAAATTAAATTTGAAGTTGTAGCTGAGTAAGCTCATCAAATAATATTATAAGGCTACCTTTGGGTAGCTTTTTTTTTGCCATGAATCAAAATACAATTATTAAAACAGAAGACGGAAGTTACACCTTATATAGTCAAATATTCGACGAACATTATCATTCTGTTAACGGAGCTTTTACAGAGTCGACGCATATTTTTATTAAAGAGGGTTTACAATATATATCGCCAAAATTCTCTAATTTAAATATTTTTGAAATGGGATTTGGTACGGGTCTCAATGCAGCCTTATCTTATATTTGGTCGAACAGCAATAAGCAAAAATGCAGTTATTACTCAGTAGAGTATTATCCCATAGAAACTTCCAGTCTGAAATCGAACGATGATTTCTTGTTTAACGCTTTAACGCAAGTAAACAATGCTTCTTGGGGTAATGATTCTATACTATCAGATTATTTCAATTTGACGAAATATAAGATAGACATTAAATCATTTGAGCATTCAGAATTTTATCATCTCGTTTTTTGGGATGCTTTCTCTCCAGATACACAGCCGGAATTGTGGACTGAAGAATTATTCTCAAAAATATTTGATTATTTAATTCCAGGAGGTATTCTTGTAACGTACTCAGTTAAGGGAACTGTTAAAAGAGCGCTAAAGTCTGTTGGATTTAAAATCGAAAAACTAGCAGGGCCTCCGGGTAAACGCGAAATATTAAGAGCGATCAAACCATATTAAGACAATATCAGTTAACTTTGTAAGAAAAAAAAATTATGTTTTCAGGAATTGTCGAAGAAATTGCGGTAGTAAAAAATCTGCGTAAAGAAAAAGAAAATCTGCATATCACCTTAACATGTAGTTTTGTGAAGGATCTGTCTATCGATCAAAGCATCTCGCATAACGGCGTTTGCCTAACTGTTGTAGAAGTAAATAATGACACCTATACGGTTACAGCGATTCAAGAAACCCTTGATAAATCAAATCTAGGAAGACTTGAAGTTGGCTCTAAAGTAAATGTTGAAAGAAGCATGAAACCGGATGCATTTCTCGATGGTCATATTGTACAAGGTCATGTCGACCAAACAGCTGTTTGCACAAAGATTGAAGAGGCCGATGGTAGCTGGTATTATACTTTCGAATACGACCCTACTAAAGGAAACATCACAGTAGAAAAAGGTTCTGTATCGGTGAATGGAGTTAGCCTTACAGTCGTCAATTCTAAAGATGCATCTTTTCAGGTTGCCATCATTCCTTTTACCTATGAGATAACTAATTTTCATACATTTGAAGTAGGAACTGTAGTGAACTTGGAATTTGATATTCTAGGAAAATACATACAGAAAATTATGGCTAATTATCTAAAAAAATAGATAGCTTTAAAATAACTGTTCGATTGATCGGTTTATCTTGTTGATATTTAGTTGATTAAATTGAATCTGGAATCTAACTTTTTCTATGTTGTGTTCAACATACAATTGGTTAGATTTTTTTATACCATCTGCGCTCCATAGAGGAACTTGAATTTCGATAAAGTCTCTAATTAGGTGTATAACTAAAACGGTTTCCCAAGCAATTCCCTTATTAAAAAAGTAGTCGCTTTTTTCGAATGCCGCGAGGTTGAGACGAAATTCAAATGGCGTATTAAAAGGTAAGCTCGAACTAACTGATAAAGCACTTAGCCATCGATTGGAAGAGTAGCCTGTAATATGCGCAAAAGAACCTTGATTACCAACCATTTGGTGAGCCCAAAATTGATTATAATCTTGATTTCTGCCAATGAATGTTTCTTGGTATTTATAGTCGTTATAGTTTTTAGTTCCCGATAAATTGATATTAAATAATCCATTATTGCTATTGTTATATAAGAATGCAGCGATATAAAATTGCAATCTTAAACCAGTTTTTGGCTTTATATAACTCAGCACTTGTTCAACATCTAGTTCTACCAGACTAAAGTCTTTATGGCTAGTTAATTCAATACTATAATTATAAGGGTTATACCATCTTTTGTTTTGACTTTCAATTTTGAAATCAAGAAACTGATTGTACTTTTCGTAGTTAAAATTCTGATTTGCAATAATATGTGATAAGTATAAGTAAGTTTTTGGTATGTTTTTATTTAAATAGGGACTTAATATTAAACATAAACCACTTTCGAGCTTATAGAAAGGTTTATTAGGAGTAAGGCCGAAACTTTTAACATTTATAAAAGGTGTAACTTCTTGAAATAGTGAGGAATAAAATGGAAAGTGATATTTTATAGAACCTATTCCTGTGATGTTTTTTGATGCAAAAGCGTACATTGGCATAATTAGATACTCAAAACGATTTGGAAAGGCAAGATTGCTTAAAAAGGCGCTTCCAAGCATGAACCCGTTGTTTTCATTATAGCCACCGACTGGAGTGAAATAAAAATTGTGATATCCTTCTTTTTGTTGCGAACCAATAAATTTTACGGAGACCCCCTTTTTCCTTTTTAAAATCCCTTCTGTTTTTGAAAAGTTATTTTTTCTGTTTAAGTCAAGCGTTTTATAGTATTTATCGATAATAAATGCATCAGCCTCAGCATTTATAATTAAACAGGTATCTCGTTTAAACGAAGGAATATACCATTGCCCGGTTATACTATCATTAAATGAAGATTGGAGAATAGTGCTTGTTAAACTGTTTCTATTGTTTTTTAGTTCTATTTTGTATTGATTCTTTGAAATCTGTTTAGCTTTTTTTATCGAATAATCGACCTGCTTGTTAGTATAAAGAATTTCTTCCAAAGATTTATAAGCTTCAGGAAATGCTTTAAAGTAATTTGTAAAATCTTTAGGTTGTGGATGTTTAAATTTCCAATCCAAATAATACTGTTTAATGACGCTATCAAAAATAGCATCACCCAACGAAGCCCTTATATAATTAAAAATTGCTGCATTTTTTTTATAAACTATAGCCCCATAATTGAGTCCATTGTAGACTTCGGAGTTTAAATTTGAAATTTGGTCTAAGTGTCTTGTGGCTAAAGCTTGATAGGCAATAAAATCTCTTTTGTAAATAGGATACTGAAATAATTTTATTGGAATATCAATATTTTCGGTCGAATATGGATATTTCGTTTCAATATATCTTGTTTCAAATGCTGAGTTGAGTCCTTCATCCATCCAAGGATAATCTCTTTCGTTGCTTCCAAGCGCGCCATAAAACCAATTATGACCTATCTCGTGCATGATTACAGTTTCAAGAGTAATTGTACTCTCGCCAACACCATCATCGCCAATCACAGTAATTGTAGGGTACTCCATCCCTCCACCGGCTTGAATGTCACCTTGAACTACTTTGCATATCGAATAGGGATAATCTCCGACCCAAAGTGAGTAGAAGTAAATAGCATCTTTTGCATACTGTATTGCATTATTCCAACTTTCATCGACATTGTAGGTGTAAATCTGAATTTTTACCCAATTTTCAGAATAAGGGAGCTGCACAGAATCTGTTTTAACAGAATATTCAGGACTAGCAAACCAAGCAAAGTCATGTGCATCTTCTAAAGTATATTCTTCTGTTTTAGTAGTTTTATTGTGCCATTGCTTTACTAACTCCCCACTAGATGCTATTGTGTAATTGTTGGGAACAGTAATCTTTACATCGAAATTACCAAATTCAGAATAAAATTCTCCTTGATTTAGATAAGGCATCATATGCCATCCTTCTTTATCGAATACAGCTGGTTTAGGAAACCATTGGCTGATGTGAAATAAATTCTCGATATATCCCAGCCTTGAGCTTAATAATGGAACTTTTACTTTGAAAGGTGTTTTAATTTCAATGGAGTCGCCACTTTTTAATGTATGATTTAGTTTAATATAGGCAATGTCCGAATTATTTTGGTATTCAAGGAATTCAACAGCTTCATTATCGACTGTGAAATTTAAGCTATCGATCCATCCCGAATAGTCCGATTGATATTTGACATAATCGATATTTTTAGAAAGAATTTGTTCTTGTCCGTATGCTGTGTTGATTGAGCGATAAGCATTTGGCCACAGATGAAAGTAGATTGTATCTAAATTTAATCCAGATTTGTTAGTATATATTATTGTTTCGGAGGCATAAAGCATGTGGCCTTTTAGTTCAACTTCAATAAAAAAATGAACACGTTGCTGAAAGTATGGCGATTGCCCTTTAGTAACGGAGAAAATTAATAAAAAGAGAAAAAATATTGAGAATTTATTATTAGACATACAACAAAAAAGGCAGCCCTATGAGCTGCCTATATTTTTATAAATAAATAAGCTATTCTAGTTTATTTTCAATATTCATAAATCCAACTAAAACAGCTACACATCCACTTTTAATTTCGTCAGACATTTCTTCTGAGGTTTGAACTTGAATAGAAACGACTAACATTTGGCTAGAACTAAGTTTGAAATCCCAGACTTTAGCAAGATTAGCTTCTCTATTATCAAATAAAACATTCCTGTCGCCATCTAAAATTTGAAATTCGATAGGTGGTAAATTTTCGTCTCCGCAAACCACAATTCTATAGTCTTGTCCGGAGTAAAATGTTTTGTATAATTCAACAGTTTCGCCTTCCGATAATACTGTTGCGTTGTATATACCATCGTGAACAAAAGGTAAAAGTTCTGTTTTACAAGTTCCTTTTGCGAAAGTTTTACATTGTGCTTTTGCTGTTTGCGAAGACAGCATAAACAAACCAAATACGGCTAATATTATTGTAAATTTCTTCATCGTGCTTAGCTTATTTTGTATAGTTATTTCTGATATTAGAGACTAAATCGCTCAACTTTATAAAATCTTCGTTCGAGAAAGTTGAGGTTGTTGTAGATTCAAGTGTAGTTACATTTGTTTTATTATCAACTACAGCTTTAATTTCTGATGTAGCAACGTTAATGTTATCATAGATTTCTTTGATTTTTGAGAAATCGTCAGTAATAATTTTAACATTTTCATCATCTTTATATTTCCCCAATAAGCTTAATAAAGTAGTCAAAGACAGTCTTTGGTCAATAATTCGATCTTTAAGTTCTTGATTGTCGCTCGTGTTTTTTGTGATTTGAGTAGCAATATATAAGCCTTCAACCCAACCTCCTGCTAATACAATAGCCGCCAATTCTGGACGTTTATTTTCTTTCAGGAAGGCATTTGAGTTCATAAAAGTTTCAGAAATAATTTCCATTAATGAGTCTCTGCTATTAATGTTGTTTTCCATTCTTGTGATGTAGCTTTGATCTACGGCATTTAATATACCTAAATCGTCAGCTAATCGCTTGGTTGCCGATAAATATTTTATAGAGGCTTGCGATTGATCGAACATACTAACAAAACTTAGGTCAGCACTGTAAATACCTAAATTTAACGCTTTTTGTAAAGTTGTACTGTAGTTTGGAATGTTGTTGATAGGGTTAAGCAAGTTTTCGTCGTATTTTGCGCCTGCACGTTTCATTAACATTGCAGTTTCAATAGGAGAAGGAAGTGAGTAAAACACTTGTTTTGCTTGGTTAAAATCTTCCTCAAATTGCTGCGTAATTTCCTGATCAATTTCATCTTCCGGTGTTGTTGTCTGTTCCGGATTGCTACAGCCAAAAATTAAGGCTCCCATCAATAAAACGAGAATGCTTAATGGTAGTTTTGATTTGTACATAATCTATGATCTGTTTTGGTTTGTATTCTGTGGCTAATTTAGGTAATATTTTTGACTTAACAATTTTTATATACTGTAAATCTAAAAAATTGTTATAAAATTCGGATGAAAAAAGCCGACTTAATTGTCGGCTTGCTGTTATTTATTTTTAAAGTTCTTTAATCCTTCGTTGAGGAATGATTTAAAAGCTTCAATATTTTTATCGTATGCATGGGCTTTATTAGTAAGTTGGTTGCCCTCGTGATCCAATATTACATAATATGGTTGCGCATTTACATTGAATTTTGAGATTTGAAAGTCAGCATATTTTTTTCCAATCGTTTTCTTTTCTCTACCGTCGTATGTCGATATATACCATTCATTTTCAGGAAGTTCAGTTTTGTCATCGACGTACAAAGCAACAACGACAAAATCATTTTTTAATTTTTTCAACACATCGTTGTCAGACCAAACGTTGGCTTCCATTTCTCTGCAGTTAACACAACCATGTCCTGTAAAATCTATGAAAATAGGTTTGTTTTGTTTTTTTGCGCAAGCTAAAGCTTGTTCATAATCGAAGAAACCTTTAATTCCGTGCGGTAAATCTAGAATATCTGCGTATTTTGGTTCTTCACAGGTTGTTTTATTGTTTGAAACACTAAGGTTTGCAGTTTCAATATTATTTCTAACAATAGCATTAATATCAAAATCGTGTGACTCTTGTGGTGGTAAATACCCCGACAACATTTTTAGTGGCGCACCAAACATACCGGGAATCATGTAAACAACAAAAGAGAAAGTAATAATTACAAACATCAATCTTGGTACACTAATAAATTTCACTTCGCTATCGTGCGAGAATTTAATCTTGCCTAATAAATAAATTCCCATGAGTGTAAACAAAACGATCCAAATGGCTAAATAAATTTCTCTATCTAAAATTCCCCAATGATAAGTTTGATCTGCTATGCTTAGAAATTTCAAACCTAATGCCAATTCTAAGAAGCCTAAAACTACTTTTACAGAATTTAACCATCCTCCTGACTTTGGCATGTTTTTCATGAGAGCAGGGAAAAAAGCAAAAATTCCAAAAGGAAGTGCAAATGCTAAAGAAAAACCAAACATGCCAACGATAGGTTTAAGAATTTCACCACTTGCAGACTCTACTAAAATTGCACCTACTATTGGACCTGTGCATGAAAAGGAAACTAATACAAGGGTGAATGCCATAAAAAAGGCTCCAGACCAACCTCCTTTGTCTGCTTGAGCATCAGATTTATTGACAATCCAACTTGGTAAAGTAATTTCGAACATGCCAAAAAATGAAAATGCAAAAAAAACAAAAATCAAAAAGAAAAAAACATTTGGAACCCAATGTGTACTTAGCCAATTTGCAAAATTGGCCCCCAAAGTGACTGCTACAACGGTTCCAATTATAGTATAAATAGCAATAATCGAAAAAGCATAAAACAAAGCTTGGCCTTTTGCCTTGGCTTTATTATCCCCTGATTTCATGAAAAAGGAAACCGTCATCGGTATCATTGGGAAAACGCAAGGCGTTAAAATGGCGGCTAATCCTGCTCCAAAAGCTACTATGAAAAACCACAATAAAGAATTTTCAGTATTGTCTTCTGTCGGTGTGTTTTCTTCTTGCATTTCTGCAATAATGTTTTCTTCTTTAATAGGCGTTTCGCTTTCGCTAACTATTGCTGTGTCTTGTGTTGTTTCTTCAACTATTTCTTTATTTGCAGATGGTTCTTCTATCGATTGAGCATCGCCTTTGTGATTAACATCAGATGTGTTTTTGTGAGATGCTTCATTTACTTTCTCACTCTCTGCTTTTGTAGATTTTAAAGGCGCATTAGGGTCTAAAACAATCTCGAAGTCTGCCGTTATTGGTACACACATACCATCATCTAAGCAAGATTGCCCGTCGAGAAATCCTTTTACGATGATTTTTTTTGTTTGATTAACTTTTACCTTCTGTTTAAAGGTTGCAAAGTTTGAAAATTGTTTTACAGTAACTTTGTAAATATCTTCATAGACTTCATGAGGTTTTGGGCTTTCAGAAATTTTACCGACGAGCTCATATGCATCGTTCTTTTCGAAATCGAAAAAAAGCGGTAAAGGCCCATTTTCTGGAGAATACACAGAATACAGATGCCAGTCTTTATCAATTTTAGCGTTAAAAATTAACTCATATTCACTTTCAGATACTCTTTCTGAACTGAATGTCCATTTTACAGGATTTAATATTTGAGCATTAATATTTAAACTTGTAACTAATACTAATAATAAACTATAAAAAACTTTCATGATGATTAAAATTCTGGTTGTCGGACAAATATAGTTATAAAAATTTCATTCAAATAGTAACAAAATGGTAATATTTGTTAATTTCGAAATCCGTTTGCTATATGTTGTTTGTATATAAGTGAAAACGGTTAATTCTATTGAAAAGATGAAAGATTTTAAGTTTCAGTTAACGATAAAGGATGCCCTGCCGGAAGAGGTTTATAATGCTTTAACCAATCCTTTCGCCATTGAGTTATGGAGTGGTTACCCTGCTGTTATGCATATGGAAAATAATGCGGAATTTTCGATGTGGGAAGGGGACATTGTTGGTCGGATTTTATCCTTTATTCCTAACCAAATGATTGAACAAGAATGGTTTTTCGACGATAATCAAGTACCTTCGATTGCAACGATTAAACTACATTTACAGAAAAAAACGGATACTTATATTGTATTAGAACACAACAATATTCCGGATGATGATTTCGAAAATATTACAGAAGGGTGGAAAGAATATTATTTAGGCGCAATCAAACTATTTTTCGAAGAGGCTTAGTAATCCTTTTAGGCTTTTTGCTAATGGCTTGTAGCGAAGCGCTTGATATTAAGCCAAACAAATCTGTTGCTGTAGATGCTAATTACAAAACGGGTCAAATTTCTGAAAAAAAGATTGATCTTATCGATAAATATTTTACACTCTTATTTGAGAGTAGAGTATTTAATGGCAATGTTTTGATTGCCCAACACGGGAAAGTTGTTTTCGAAAAACCATACGGCTATTCCGATATTCGAACAAAAGACAGTTTGAAAATTGACGATGTTTTTCAGATTGGATCCGTTTCTAAACAGTTCACAGCAGTAGCCATTTTACAGTTGTATGCAAGGGGCTTGTTAGACCTGAATGATACCATTCAGAAATATATTCCTAATTTTCCTTATCGTGGGATTACAATTGATGCTCTTCTCTGTCATCGTTCAGGCCTTCCCAATTATATCTACTTTTGCGATGCGCTTCCAATTGTTAAATCGACACCTCTGAGCAATCGAAGTGTAGTACAATGTCTATCCGATAGCATGCCTCCGGCATATTACCCTCCTAACAAGCGATTCGATTATAGCAATACAGGATATATCGTATTAGCTTATATTGTTGAGAAACTAAGTGGGCAAAGTTTCGCAAATTATATGAAATCGAATGTGTTCGAACCACTTGGCATGAAGCATACTTATGTTTTTAATTTTAATCAACCCTATTACCCTAATAATCTAGTTAAAGGATACGAATATGGAAAGGTAGAAGCCAATCCCGATTTCTTAGATGGTGTGGTGGGCGATAAGGGAATATATACCACTGCTTTCGATTTGTTCTTATGGGATAACGGGTTATATACAGGTAAAATTTTAAATGTAGATACTTTAGAGTTGGCGTTTAAGCCTCATGGTAAAAAAATATCAGCTCCAAAAAATTATGGTTATGGTTGGCGAATCTATTATTTACCGGATTCGAGTCGAGTTTTATACCACGCAGGCTGGTGGCATGGGTATCAATCTTTATTAGTACGATACGAAAAAGACACAACGACTTTGGTGGTATTAAAAAACAAAAGATCTAAACAAATCATAGATCAAAATAGAATTTTAGAAATCTTATCGTCTGATTAATAATTAATTAAAAGTAGATTGATAAATTTGCATCGAAAATATTTGCTTGGAATTTTTCAAATGCATTTTCGAATAATAATAAAGAGGATCGATTTTGTTTTACACTAAATAAAATTTAAAACGCGTGAAGAGAACCCTAATATTATTTGTGATTTTAACGCTAAAAATTGGGCTGATGGCTCAAAAGTACACTATTAGTGGTTATATTAGAGATGTCGAATCTGGCGAAGAATTAATAGGGGCCAATATCGTAATAAAACCATTAAATCTAGGTGCAGTTGCTAATAAATATGGTTTCTACAGTTTAACTGTTCCCGAAGGCGAATACGTCATCGAGTTTAGTTTTATAAGTTTTAAAACAATTACCAAAAACATACAGTTAAAATCCAATCAAAAACTAAATATCGAATTATATCCGGAGTCTTTAGTTGCCGATGAAGTAGTCGTGAGTGCCGAAAAAAGCGATGTCAATATTAAAAGCAAAGAAATGAGTGTGATAACCATGCCGGTTGAACGGATTAAAGAACTGCCTGTTCTTTTTGGTGAAACCGATATACTAAAGAGCATACAGCTTTTACCGGGTGTTCAGTCTGGAGGGGAGGGTAGTTCTGGCTTTTATGTGCGTGGCGGAGGCCCCGACCAAAATTTAATTTTATTAGACGAAGCGGTTGTCTATAATGCCAGCCATTTGATGGGCTTTATGTCGGTTTTTAATGCCGATGTTATCAGCGATGTTAAGCTCATTAAAGGAGGAATGCCCGCAGAATATGGCGGTCGCTTATCTTCAGTTTTAGATATATCAACAAAAAACGGTAACGATAAATCGTACCACGCCAAAGGTGGTTTGGGTTTAATTTCTTCGCGTTTGGTTTTAGAGGGTCCAATTCAAAAGAACAAATCATCGTTTATTGTTTCGGGTAGGCGCACTTATGCCGATTTATTATTCAAACCATTTGCTAAAGAAGGAAGTAAAATGGAAGGCTTTGGTTATTACTTTTACGACTTAAATCTGAAAGCAAACTATCGATTTACCGACAAAGATAGGTTGTATTTGAGTGGTTATTTTGGTCGGGATGTGTTTGGAATCGACAGAAAATCCAGTGGATTAAAATTATCCATACCTTGGGGTAATGCGACGGCTTCATTGCGTTGGAACCATTTATTTTCAGATAAATTTTTTGCGAATACCACTGTGGTATTTAGCGATTATAATTTCGAGTTTAATGGAGAACAGCAAGATTTCGAATTTAAATTGTTTTCGGGTTTAAGAGATTACAATGCTAAAATCGACTTTAGTTATCTGGCTTGGGTACGACATCAAATAAAGTTTGGTGCCAATTATACCAATCATACATTCACTCCCACTAGTGTAACGGCAAAAATTGGTGACACTTCGTACGATTCCGGGAAAATAATAAAACAGTATGCCAACGAATATGCTTTGTATTTGGGCGATAATTTTGATATCACCGAAAAAATTTCGGTGTATGGAGGGCTAAGATGGACTTATTTTCAGCAAGTTGGTCCGTACGACCGATATGTTAAGAATATGATTGGCGAAAATATCGATACTTTAACTTACGCAATAGGCCAAGAAATTGTGAATTATCATTATCCGGAGCCACGTTTTTCGATGCGCTGGATTTTGAATTCGAAATCATCGGTAAAAGCATCTTATAGCCAAAATTACCAGTATGTGCATCTAGCAAATGTGGCTTCGGCAAGTTTACCAACCGACTTATGGGTTTCGAGTTCCGAAGTAGTTAAGCCGCAATTTTCTGTACAATATGCATTAGGTTATTTTAGAAATTTTTTCAACAATGCTCTAGAGACCTCTGTAGAAGTCTATTATAAAACGATGGATAATATGATTGCTTACAAAGATGGTGCGCAACCTAGCGACGATGGCAACGACAATCCGGATAACAACTTTACATTTGGCAAAGGCTTATCTTACGGTGCAGAGTTTTTTATCAATAAAAAAGTAGGCAAATTTACAGGGTGGATTGGTTATACATGGTCAATTACAAACCGACAATTCGACGATATTAATCATGGAGAATGGTACCCCGCAAAGTACGATCGACGACACGATTTGTCGGTTTTAGCCAATTATCAGTTTAGTAAACGTTGGTCGGTTTCGGCTGTTTTTGTCTTTGCCACAGGAAATACCATGACCATGCCTGTGTCTCGCTATTTTATCGACGGACGTTTAGTAACCGAATATGGCCCAAGAAATTCGTATCGCATGAACGATTATCATCGATTAGATTTGTCTATCACTTTTAAAGCAAAAGAAATCAAAAAGTTCAAATCATACTGGAATTTATCTATTTATAACGTTTACAATCGATCAAATCCGTATTTTATTTATTTCGAAGAGGATGGAAGTCTATACGAAGGCAATTTGAAAATTACACCTTATCAAGTTTCATTGTTTCCTATTCTTCCTTCGATTTCGTGGAATTTTGAGTTTTAGTTTATGAGCAGATTAAAATATTTTATATTAATAATAGTGTTTTTTGCGTTTTCGTGCGAAAAAGAAATTGACGTTCAGTTGGAAGACTCAAAACCTAAGTTAGTTGTGGAAGGAGTCATCGAAAATGGAGAGTATGCATATGTATCTTTATCTAAGAGTGCGCCTTATTTTACACCTGTCGATTCGACCACATTTCAGAATATGTTTATTACCGAAGCATTGGTCATTGTAAGCGATGGTATAGAAAGCGATACTTTAACTTTCGATACCGTTCCTTTATTTCCTCCTTTGCGTTTTCAAGGCCATAAACTTAAAGGTCAGCTAAATACAAGCTATACTTTGAGAATTGAGTATGAAGGCGAAGTTTATACAGCCGACACAAAAATTTTAGATGCCATCCCCATCGATAGTGTGCGTTATCAATACGAATATAATAGCGATAGCTTAGGGTATATCTGGTTTTACGCCAACGATCCTGTAAATCAGAATAATTATTATCGAGTTTTTACAATGGATGTTGATATTGACTTTTCGAAAGAAATTCCGGTTTGGGTTCATCCGGCCGGTTCGGTTACTGACGATAGTTATTTTAATGGCAAATTGGTAGAGTCGCAGATGTACAGAGGTCGTAATCCAATGCTTTCAGAAGCTTATTACGAAGCCCATCCAGACGATTGGTGGGCGTTTAAAATGGGCGATAAGGTGCTTGTAAAATTAACGCAGATCGACTACGAGAGTTTTATTTTTTGGAGAACGATGGAGCAAGTTTTAATGACGGGCGATAACCCATTTGCTGCGCCTACTACAGTTCAAACTAATATTTCGAATAATGCCTTAGGCAGTTGGTGTGGGTATGCATCTACAGTGCAGTATATAGAAATTACAGAAGATATTATAATACCATAAAAAAAGAGGGCAGAAGCCCTCCGTAAGACAGTGGATTGTTTAATTATCCGACAATACAAAGTTGATAGGAATAATGTACGAAACTTTTACAGTTTTTCCTCGTTGTTTACCGGGTTTCCATTTTGGCATTATTTCAAATATTCTTAAAGCTTCTGCTTCGAGGTACTTGTCGAGAGGTCTGGCCACGTGTGCATCGATAATACTTCCATCTTTATCAATTGTAAACCGAATATAAACTTTACCCTGAGCATTATTTTGGAGCGCAATTTCAGGATATTTTATATTCTTGTTTAGAAACTTGTAAAACGCTGCTTCTCCACCTACGAACTCAGGTTTTTCTTCAACAATTACAAAATCTATCGGGGTGTCATCTTCCTCATTAGACATAATGATGGGTTCAAAAACCGGAGTATTATCGGTAATTTCGGTATTGAATAAATCGATGTCATCAATTGGGATGTCATCATCATCTTCATCAATAATCTGAAACTCTACGACAGGTGGTCTAGGTTGAGGAGGAGTAACCATCTGCTCTCTAGTAACCGGAGGAATTTCCTCATCGATAGGAGCTCCCCACTGATGATACAAATCTTGTTCGATGTAAGAATGATTGGTCCATTCGAAAGCCATCAGTAGTAGACCGATGCTTAAACTTAGGCCAATTAAAAAGAATGTTGGACGTTTCCTTTCCAAATTCTTTGCTGGATACTTTTTAGTTTTCATGATGAGAATGTTTTGTGGGCAGAAGCCCGATTTTAAAAAATGGTTTATAACCTTTAACTAAAAAGACCGGTCGGTAAAATGAATATTCAATTGAACATAATCTAAAATTATGCCAATTTTAACAAATTTTAAGATTTTGGGAGGAGCTAAAAAATTAAAGACGAAATTCCTGAATTTGATTTTGGTCGAAATCGCAATTGATCCACTCGTTATCAAGCGTAGCTCCCATTTTACGGTAAAGCTCTATTGCAGGCTTGTTCCAATCGAGCACTTGCCAACGCAAACGAGAGCAATGTTCGGCTTTTGCAATTTCAAATATTTTTTCGATTAATGCTTGTCCAATTCCACAACCTCGGTGGGCTTCCTTAACAAATAAATCGTCGAGGTAAAGCGATTTGCCAACCCAAGTGTAATAAGCAAAAAAATACAAAGCCATCCCAACTATTTCGCCATCGACCTGAGCAACAAAAAAATCAAAATATTTTTGGTCGCGTTGCATTTGCTCGATTGTGTTGGTAACTTTCTCCGAGGCTTTTTCGAATAGAGCCAAAGATTTTATCATATCTAGAACCGCTTCAAAATCATCAGGAGTGCCTTTGCGTATGGTATATTCCATTTTATTCAAATTTTAAATAATTGCCCCACGACCAATACTGAGGGAAATCTGTGTTTTTAACTTCGTCTTTAAATAAACCGTATATAGCAGATCCGCTTCCCGACATGGCTGCGTAAACAGCTCCTTTTTCGTACATCGAATTTTTAATTGAAGCGAGTACAGGATGCATCTCAAAAACAGCATTTTCAAAATCGTTTTTAACAGTTGTTTTCCAGTTTACAATATCATTCTGTATTAATTCGTTTAAAGCATGATCGGGCTTTCGAGGTTTAAGCTTTGAATATGCCAACGGTGTAGAAACGCCAAAATCGGGACGAATTAATAATAAAAAATAGTCACTTAACTCAATTTTACAAAGGCTTAAGATATCGCCTTTCCCGGTTGCTAATGCAGGTTTGTTTTCGATAAAAAACGCACAGTCGCTGCCGATTTTTGTTGCGTATTCAATAAGTTTTTCTGTACTTATTTTTAACTCGAAATACTCATTTAATGCTAAAAGTGTTGCAGCGGCATTGGAAGAACCTCCTCCAAGACCTGCTCCAAAAGGAATTTTTTTAAAGATATGAAATGCCAATTCTGGCAGTTGAAAATCTTTTTGTAAACAACGAAAGGCTCTAAGAATTAAATTATCATCATCATCACAATCGATGCTTATACCCGAATTAGTAATTTGTGTTTTTTTTGCAGGAACAAATTCGAGAGCATCTTGTAGCGGAATTGGATAAAATACCGATTCAAGATTATGATATCCATCGGTTCTTTTCGCCACTACATTTAAGCCAATATTAATCTTGGCATTAGAAAAATACAACATCTTCGATATTCTCTTTTATCTTTGTAAAATTAGTTGAAAATAATCAACAGCAAATGCGAGTTAATTGATTAAGTTGATAAAAAATACCAAAATGCTTGTTTTTTTAGTTGGATTTATGGGAAGTGGTAAAAGCACTTATGGTCCCAAATTAGCAGAAAAGTTGGAGTTCGATTTTATAGATACCGATGAACTTATTGAGACAGTGGAACAATTATCTGTAAATCAAATTTTTGCATTTAAGGGTGAGGAATATTTTAGACAAAAAGAAAATGAGATATTACAGCATCTGTCTTCTAAAAAAAATCTGGTAATAGCCACAGGAGGAGGAATGCCTTGTCACAACGATAACATGGAGAAGATGAGAGCAATTGGTTTAACGGTTTACTTGAAGGCTGGTTTAGGTTGCATCATGCAAAATCTTTTGAAAGATAAAGGAAAACGTCCTTTAATCGACGGTGTAAATCCATCTGAATTGGCCGATTTTATCTCAGATAAACTGGATGATCGAAAGCCTTGTTATCAAACGGCTCAATTGACAATAGTTTCGAAAGGTCTAAAATCTAACGACTTGTTTGAATTAGTGAAACAAAATATAAACCCAAAGCAATGATTGATCTTCAAATAAAAAATGCCGTAGCTTGGATAAAGTTGAACAGACCGGATAAAAAAAATGCACTGAGCGTTTCTTTTTTACAACAGATTGCAGATCAATTGGAATCCAACGATAAAAACGAAGTTATAAAAGTTTCTGTTTTATATGCTGAAAAAGATTTCTCATCAGGAGGAGATTTGAACGATATGTTGTCTAAAGGGAATGATAACCCAATGCTTTTAGCCGAAGAAGTTCAACAGTTGTATCAACGTATTGCAGAAATAGAAAAACCCTTGATAACTTATGCTACGGGTATTGTGTTTGGTGGAGGTTTCGAATTGGCATTGGTTTCTGATATTATTATTGCTAACGAAAAAGCAACCTTTGCTCTACCCGAAGCACGCTTTGGAATTGTGCCGGGTGGCGGAGCAACACAACGACTAAAAGCAAGAATAGGCCGACAAAATGCATCTTTTGTTTTGATGACAGGTCAGGTTTTTAATGCAGAGCAAATGTATAAGTTAGGTGTAATACAAAAACTTACAATATCGAAACAAGAAGTAGAAACAATAGCTGTGCAAATCGCAAGCAACGATATTTCTGCTTTAAAAAGTATGAAGATTTTACTCAAAAAAAATCACGATTTTAATGCTGAATCTGAGGAGTTTGCGAAATTAATTACTAAAGGGGGCATTCAGAAAATACAATCCTTTTTGAAGAAATAATTGGGTATTATTTTTTAATCAAAATAAAAACTTCATTACCAAACCTCGGCTTAATAGAATTGTAGCAAGTTTCGATTTTTACATCATCGAAGTGCTGTAGAAAAAGATTAAGATATTCGTCAGTATTTCCCCCGAAAGGAGGCTTGTGTGAATTTAGAGGAATATTAAAAAGTACACCAACTAAGCATCCACCGATATTCAAAAGCTCTTGAATTTTTTCGACATATTTTGTTCTGTAACTAGGGTCGATTGCGCAGAAAAATGTTTGTTCAATTATTAAATCGTATTTTTCTTTATGCTCAAAAAAATCGACATGCAATAAGTTGCTTTTAGGAATTTGTGGATAATTGTTTGAAACATTTTTAAGTGCTTCTGCAGAAATGTCGAGTAAAAAAGTGTTTTTAAATCCACAATCCCAAAGATAGGCTCCTTCGTATGCATTACCACAACCCGGAATAAGTATCCTCAAATCTTTATTTGATAACTGATCGATATAGTTTTTAATAGGCGTAGAAACATAACCGATATTCCAGCCAATTTGATGCATTAGATAACTGTTGTCCCAATAGGATGCTTTAGTATGCTTTAAATTAAAAAAACTGCTTCGTTTTATTTTTGAAATGAACGAAGCAGTTTTTCCTGTATTTTTATTGATGGTTAAGAATGATGTTGATTGAATAACCGAAGTCTTTGCTCTAAATCTTCGAATTGGCTACGTTGTGTTTGAGAAACGCAAGCTCTTAATCCTTCAATTCTTTCACTACCGGTGATTGCTAAAGAAATAGCAGAAATGCCATAATAAATTAGACGTTCGAGCAACTCAATTCCAGACATGTCTTTATAAGAGAACGTGAAATAAAATCCATCGGCCAATGGTTGATCTTCATCTTTGTCGTACACAATTGAAAAGCCATTATTTGTAAATAATTGCTTCATAATTTGTGCACGCTCGCCATACTCTTTTATTTCAGCAACAAAGTCGTAACTACCGTTGTTTACGGCTTTTAACATGGCTGCTAGTCCATATTGTGCCGAGTGAGTAACGCCGGAAGATAAAGCATACAAAACTTTATAAATCATGTTGTAGCCATATTCAGCTTTGCCAAATTTTTCCTCAAGCGTCGAATATTGTCTTTTGAATAAATGATTGCTAATGACCATCATCCCAACCCTTTGTCCTGCATAGGAGAACGATTTAGAGCTCGAAATCAACATCAACCAATTATCGGTATAATTCGCCACAGTTGGTTGATATGGCGCTTGACCCGGCTTAGAATAATCTTTTCTAAAGTCCATGGCAAAATAAGCCAAGTCTTCAACAACAATGATATCGTATTTGTTAGCTATATCGGCAATTATTTTTAGTTCTGTATCGGTAAAACAAATCCAAGAAGGATTATTCGGGTTCGAATACAATATTGTAGAAATATTACCTTTGGCAACATAACTTTCTAGTTTGTCTTTCAATGCTTCTCCTCTATACTTGTACACATCGAAGGTTTCGTATTTCAAATCTAAAACATCGAGTTGTTGTTTTTGGACAGGAAAACCCGGATCGATAAACAAAACAGTATCCTTTTTTTTGTCTAACTTCGAAGCCATTAAAAAAGCGGCAAAACCGCCTTGCATAGAGCCTACCGTAGGAATGCAACCTTCTCTGCTAACTTCAATATTGAGAAAATTTTTAACAAATAAAGCAATTTCATCTTTTAAATGAGCAACACCATCAATCATAGGGTATTTAGCAGCCACACCCATTTTTAAAGCTTCAATTTCTGCGTTTGTTCCAACTTCCGGTGGTGTAAGACCGGGCACGCCCATTTCCATGCGAACATATTTCTTTCCGGTAGCGCTTTCTATTTCGTTAACTAAACGAACCAATTCTCTAATCGACGCTTTACCCACTGTTTTTAAACCACTAGCTATTATTTTTTCTCGAACAATCTCGTAATCGATAGCGGTGTTTTTATTTTGTATTTCAATCATTGTATGTTTTTTGTTCTGAATTAATGCTTCAGATGGTTAGTATTTCTTTTACAATTATACAAATTCTATTTTTAAAGCAGAAGAATATAAAACAGCTTTTGCTTATATTTTTCCTCTATTAGTTTATACATAATGGCATGTTGTTTTTAAATTTAGAATGCCGTTTTAGCACAGCAGCTAAAAATAAAAACGAGACTGTGCTTTTCTGTTTTTTTTTTTTTTATATTTTTGAATTATGGAATTACACTTTTTAGGTTTATTATCAATATTATCGCAACGAAATTTCCTAAATGTTAAAAACCGTGACAGGTTTTAGTTGTCTTTATTTCTAAAATCAACTAAACATTTTATTTATTAATTTTTTTTTCAAAACTGTCATGGAATTACCTTTTTCAGAATCATATAGAATTAAAATGGTTGCTCCTATTAAAAAGAGCACACGTCAGGAACGTGAAGCATGGATTAAAGCAGCCAATTACAACCTTTTTAACCTAAAATCCGACCAAGTTTTTATCGATTTATTAACCGATTCAGGCACAGGAGCCATGAGCGAGCAACAATGGGCCGAACTTATGCTAGGCGACGAATCGTATGCAGGAGCTTCTTCGTATTATAAAATGAAGACGGCAATTAAAAATATTCTTGGCTTCGATTATTTTTTACCTACACACCAAGGAAGAGCAGCCGAAAATGTATTGTTTTCTGTGTTGGTAGAGGCAGGAGATATCGTTCCCGGCAATTCACATTTCGATACAACAAAGGGTCATATTGAATTTAGAAAAGCAAAAGCCATCGATTGCACTATCGACGAGGCCTTTCATACCGAATTAGAATATCCTTTTAAAGGCAATGTTGATATTAAAAAATTACAAAAGGTATTCGATGAAAATGATGCTTCAAAAATCAAGTTTTTCATCGTAACAATTACTAATAATACTTCCGGAGGACAACCTGTATCGATGGAAAATCTTCGTGCGGTTAGGAAATTTGCCGACGAAAAAGAGGTAATGGTTGTAATAGATTCTGCACGTTTTGCCGAAAATGCTTATTTTATTAAAACCAGAGAAAAAGGCTACGAAAATAAATCTATAAAAGAAATTGTAGCCGAAATGTATACTTATGCCGATGCAATGACGATGAGTAGCAAGAAAGATGCAATCGTAAACATGGGCGGATTTATTGCTATGCGAGATAAGGAATTATTCGATAAAGCGTCTACCTTTAATATTATGTTCGAAGGGTATTTAACATACGGAGGAATGTCTGGTCGAGATATGAATGCTTTAGCTCAAGGTTTAGATGAAGGTACTGAATTCGATTATCTTGAAACTCGTATTAAGCAAGTTGAATATCTTGGAAATCGATTAATTGAATTTGGCATTCCAATTCAAAAACCTATTGGGGGACATGCTGTGTTTATCGATGCTAAAAGGATGCTTCCAAGCATCCCTAAAGAAGAATTTCCTGCACAAACGCTTGCTATAGAGTTATATCTAGAAGCAGGAATTAGAGGCGTGGAAATAGGGGCTATACTAGCCGATAGAGACCCTGTTACTAGAGAGAATAGATATCCCGATTTAGAATTGGTAAGATTGGCTATTCCGCGAAGAACCTATACCAATAACCACATGGATGTAATTGCTGTTGCTGTAAAAAATGTTTTCGATCGTAAAGATCAAATAAAAAAAGGTGTGAAAATTATTAAAGAAGCACCGATAATGCGACATTTTACAGTGGCCCTAGAACGGTTATAATTCAAGCTTTTGTTTTTAATTAATTGAATTACTAAAATAAATTTTGTAACACTAAACAAATATAAATATGATTAAGAAAAATTCACTGAAGGACGAATATTGGGAAGAAATGATAAAGAGAATGAAAGCTTATCAGAAAAAGTTTGGAACTAGTGTGGTGAGCAGAGGTTATGAAGACAAAGAATTGTATACATGGTATAGAAATCTTAAAAATCAATACCGTAAACAAACTTTGGATTTATCAGAAACACAAATAAAGCAACTCGAATCTATCAATTTCTATTGGGGCGATGGACACGAAATTAGGTACCGAAAAATTGATGATCGATGGCTTAATTTGTTAGAAGATGCTATAAAAAATGGCGAAGATGTAAAATGCAATCATCGATATTTATACAAAGGACAGCATTTAGGAACATTTTTAGTTCAAGTTGCCAAGTACAATAAAATGGGGAAAAAGCTCGATACAAGAGAGAGAATAGAATCCATCGGTTTTATATTCTCACAAACCAGTAGAGAGCCTCATTTTGTAGTTAAACGCTTTCTTTCCGATTTAAAAGAAGCTGAGGTATCGAGAAAAATGAAGCAAAACTTTCAAAATAGATTCAGAAAATATATTCTAACCAAACGTGAACGTTTAACAAAGAAAGAAATCCAACAAATAAATAAGCTTTGGATGGAGAAATTTTCGGAGGAGAGAGTTTGGGGCATCAAAGATTATAATGCTGAAAGGATAATAGAATGGAAAGCATATCGATACGATAAAAAGATAAACCCTGAGAAAAGATGGTATCCTGTTCAATCGAGGGCTCAATCTTTATATACCTATCTTTACAGAATTAAACCTAATAAATATGCTATGGCGAATTTACAAAAACATTTTTCGAAGAAAGAACTTTTGGAAATGCAAAAAGAAGGTTTTGCCATCGACTTCGACTTACCTAATAAGTTAAATGAATTAGAAAAAAAGAATTAGCTTATATCAAGAATTATAAACACTCAAATTGAATATTCTAAAAACTTCAATCAGTGTTTTATTAATATTTTTAAAAAAAATGAAAATAGCAAACGAATTAATTACACCAAAAAGTATTGTTGTAGTTGGCGGTACCGATAATATTCATGCCCCAGGTGGCAAGGTTCTAAAAAATTTAATCGATGGAAATTTCAATGGACCTTTGTATATAGTAAACCCCAAAAAGGATGTTATTCAAAATATTAAGGTTCATTCTACAGTCGAAGACTTACCACAGGTCGATCTAGCGATAATGGCTATTGCCGCCAAGTTTATTCCGGATGCCGTTAAAACGCTTACCGAACAAAAAGGTACCAAAGCGTTTATTATTTTATCGGCAGGTTTTAGCGAAGAAAGTCACGAAGGAGCAGAACTAGAGGCACAAATCGTAGAACAGATTAATCGATATGAAGGATCGCTAATTGGCCCGAATTGTATAGGTGTTTTAAATACTAATTACAATGGTGTTTTTACAACGCCTATTCCAACATTAGATCCTAAAGGTGTCGATTTTATCTCAGGATCGGGTGCAACAGCAGTATTCATTATGGAGTCCGGTGTACCCAAAGGATTAACATTTAATTCGGTTTATTCTGTAGGAAATTCAGCCCAACTTGGTGTTGAAGAGATATTAGAATATTTGGATGAAACATTCGATCCAATTACTTCATCAAAAGTAAAGTTGCTTTACATAGAGAATATCGATAAACCTGAAAAACTCCTAAAGCATGCATCTTCATTGATTAAAAAGGGTTGTAAAATTGCCGCTGTAAAGTCTGGTGGTTCAGAAGCAGGAAGTAGAGCGGCCTCTTCGCATACTGGTGCATTAGCGAGCCCGGATAAAGCCGTTGATGCTTTGTTTAAAAAAGCAGGCATTGTTCGTTGTCATTCGAGAGAAGAGTTGACTACCGTTGCATCTGTGTTTATGCATCAAGAACTTACAGGTCGACGAATTGCTGTAATCACACATGCCGGAGGCCCCGCTGTTATGTTAACTGATGCCCTGTCGAACAATGGTTTGGAAGTCCCTCCAATTAAAGGCGAAAAAGCGGACTCCCTTTTGGTTAAGTTGTTTCCTGGTTCTTCAGTGGCTAATCCAATCGATTTCTTAGCGACAGGAACAGCCGAACAATTGGGAGATATTATTGATGCAGTTAACAACGATTTCGACGATATCGATGCTATGGTTGTTATTTTCGGAAGCCCGGGTTTGTTCCCCGTTTACGATGTTTATAACTTGTTGGACGAAAAAATGAAAACCAGTCGTAAACCTATATACCCGGTATTACCTTCGATTATTAACGTAGCGGATGAAATACAACATTTTTTAGCAAAAGGCAGAATTAATTTCCCAGATGAAGTGTTACTGGGAAGAGCCTTAGCTAAAGTCTATTATACCGATAAACCTCAAGTTGAGGGTCCAATGGATTTGGACATTGATGTAAATACCATTCGTAAACTTATCGATGAAGCTCCAAATGGTTATTTATCGCCGGAAAATGTGGTGCGACTACTCGATGCTACAAAAATTAATAGAGCAGGTGAGGCCATAGTGATAACTGAAGATGAGGCAGTAAAACAAGCATTAACATTGGGCTTGCCGGTGGTAATGAAGGTGGTGGGCCCTGTGCATAAGTCCGATGTTGGAGGTGTTGTTTTAAATGTTAAAGACGAAGACAAAGTTCGTTTTGAGTTTAACAGAATGATGCAAATAAAAGATACAAGCGCTATTCTCATTCAACCTATGTTATCTGGTACAGAATTGTTCGTGGGCGCGAAACGAGAAGATAAATTTGGTCATATGGTACTTTGCGGATTAGGCGGTATTTTTATAGAAGTACTAGAAGATGTCAATACAGGAATTGCTCCACTTAGCGAAATAGAAGTTAGCCAAATGATTAATAGTTTAAATAGCTATAAAATTATTCAAGGTGTTAGAGGGCAAGAAGGTGTTAACGAAGCGCACTTTAACGAAATTGTTCGACGAGTATCGCAGTTGGTTAAGGTTGCGCCCGAAATTTTCGAAATGGACTTAAATCCTTTGTTGGGAACTGCTAAAAAAGTGACGGCAGTAGATGCTAGAATTAGAATTGAAAAGTAATTTATATTCAAATGAAAGTTTTTAGAAATGTTATAGCCGTTTTGCTGGGGATTGTCGTAGGTGGTTTTGCGAACATGGGTATAATTAGTATCAGCGATAAAGTTATACCACTTCCGGAAGGCATCGATCCTTCAAGTATGGAAAGTTTGGCTGCAAGTATGCATTTATTTCAAGCTCAGAACTTTCTGATGCCTTTTTTAGCTCACGCTTTGGGTACTTTTTCTGGAGCATGGCTAACTGTATTAGTTGCAGCGAGCAGAAAGTCAATGCTTGCTATGATTGTAGGAATTTTCTTTTTAATAGGAGGCGTCATCAATGTATTCATGTTGCCGGCTCCTTTTTGGTTTAGTTTCTTAGATTTGTTTTTGGCCTATCTTCCGATGGCATTTTTAGCATCGAAAATGGTAAAACGATAAAAAAAAGAAGGGTTTGAATTTCAAACCCTTCTTTTTTTATTCTTCATCTTTTTTAGTTCTGGTCGACCTACGTTTAGCTCTTTTTGTTTTAGTGTCTTCAGCAGCCTCTCTTTCGATTTGAAGCTGTTTTTCAAGCTCAGCTATAGGAATATCGATGTCTTTATCTATCAAAATACGTCCGCAATACTCACAAACGGTAATTTTACTACGCATACGTATTTCCAATTGTCTTTGTGGTGGAATTTTATTGAAGCAACCACCACAAGCATCTCTTTCTACAGTCACAACCGACAACCCGTTGCGAGCATTCGATCTGATTCTTTTGTATGCTATAACCAATCGCTCATCAATGCTTTTAGCAATTTCTTCAGACTCTTTAAATAAGTCGCTTTCTTCTTTTTGAGTCTCTTTGGTAATGTCGTCGAGCTCTTTTTTCTTCAATTCAAGATCGGCGGTTCTTTCTTCTATAAAATTCTTAGAGTTTGTCAACAATTGATTTAGTTCGTCTATTCTATATTTGAACTCTCTAATTTTTTTCTCGCACAGCTCAATTTCTAAATTCTGAAATTCAACTTCTTTGCTTAAAGCATCGAATTCGCGATTGTTGCGAACATTATTTTGCTGTTCAGTATATTTTTTAATTAAAACTTTAGCTTCGTCAATTTCAATATTTTTATTGTGGATAGCGGTTTCGTTATCTTTAAGTTCAATCTCGTATTTGTCGATTCTAGTTTGCAGGCCAGCGATTTCATCCTCTAAATCCCTAACTTCCAAAGGTAGCTCGCCTCTCAATATTTTTATTTTATCTATTTCAGAATCAACTTTTTGAAGATTATAAAGCGCTCTTAACTTTTCTTCTACGCTTAATTCACTTGAAACCTTTTCTTTTGACATTTTATATAAAATTTATAGGATTCGTATTTATACCTGAAAAATGAACTACAAAATTAGTAAATTTTTTACTAATAATATCATAAAATATTTCTTTGGAAAATTGCTCACTTTCGTAGTGCCCAATATCTGCAATAATTATTTGATTTTCAGCATCGAAGAACTCGTGGTACTTTATGTCTGCTGTGACTAAAATATCGGCTTTCTGTCTTACTTTAGATATTAAGAAGCTACACGAACCACCACAAACTGCAACTGTTTGAATTGTTTTCTTGCACAGAGGAGAATGTCTAAAGTGCTCGATGTTGAATGCTTTTTTTAAGGAGCTAAAAAATGTTTCTACAGAAACGGCTTCCTTCAAATACCCTATTTTTCCAAGTCCAATTTTCGGGTGATATTGATTGATATCTATGATGTCAAAAGCGACCTCTTCATAAGGATGTGCTTTTTTCAATTCTTGTACGATGATTTGCTCTTTATATTCCGGAAAGACGAGCTCGAGTTTGGTCTCTTTTTCATGGTGAATTGTCCTAAGTTCTCCAACATACGGTTTGGCTCCATCCAGCCCTCGAAACGTTCCTGTTCCTTCGCTAGAATAACTACACGAATCGTAATTGCCTATTTGTCCTCCACCAGCCTTAAACAAAGCTTCTTGCACTTGTTTTAAATGTGTGCTGGGGACAAAAGATACGATCTTTTTTAACTTTTCAACTGTGGGTAAAATGGGTTTACAATCGACTAGACCAAGTCTCGCAGCCATTTGATAGCTCACCCCTTTTTCGTATACATCCAAATTAGTATGCGCGGCATAAATGGCAATATCATTTTTAATTGCTTTTACAACAGTTCGTTCCACATATGTTTTGCCGGTAAGCGTTTTTAAACCTTTGAAAATGATCGGATGGTGGGCGATAATCAAATTGCATTTTTTGTTGATAGCTTCCTCAACAACATCTTCTGTAACATCAACACTTATTAATACACTTGTTATTTCAGAATTAGAATCTCCTACCAATAAACCGGAATTATCATAAGATTCTTGAAGAGATAATGGAAAAAGCTCCTCAAAATGATGAATAAGCGCTTTTATTTTAGTCATTATGTAAGTCTAAATGGTCGCGGATGGCAATGAGTTCGCTCTTTATGTCTTGTAATCGTTTAATTACTTCGAAATTTTGTTCGGTAGAAGCTTTGTTGTCTTTTAGTTTTTGTTGAGCCCCTTTCAATGTCATTCCCCTCTCTTTTACCAAATGGTAAATCATTCTAAAGTGATCGACATCTTCTTTTGTGAATTGACGATTCCCTTTTTTGTTTTTTATAGGTTTGATAATGTTAAATTCCTTTTCCCAAAAACGAATAAGAGAGATATTAACATCGAACATTGCGGCCACTTCGCTAATGCTGTAGAGAATTTTTTCTATTTGGGGCTTTTTATAAGGCATTAATCTAAAGATTGTCCACCGGGTTGAGTAGATTGCAAAATCATCTCGTTATATTGCTCAGGTGTAATATCTTCAAAATAAAAATTAATAGGATCGATAGGCACGTTTTTCTTATGCACTTCGTAATGTAAGTGAGGGCCAACAGATTTCCCTGTATTGCCTACAGTGCCAATAACTTCGCCACGTTTAACTTTTTGTCCTTCGACTACTCCTATGGTATGCAAATGAGCATAACGTGTTTTGTAACCAAAACCATGATCTATAATAATATTATTGCCATAACCTCTAATCGAACGTTCGATCTCAACAACAACACCATCACCGGTAACGTGTATTGGAGTTCCTGTTTTAGCAGTAAAGTCCATGCCTTCGTGCATTTTCCATGTCCCGTAAACAGGGTCGATACGTCGACCAAATGGCGAAGATATTCGTGTTAATTCATCTAAAGCAATAGGCATAATTGAAGGAACAGAACTTACCATTTTTTCTTTGTTTTTGGCAAGCTCAGCCACTTCGTCGAAAGATATCGATTGAACATACAATTGTTTTGATAAAATATCGAAACGCTCTACTGTTTTTGCAACAATTTGGTTTGGATCGAGTCTTCTTAAATCGGTATAATTATCGCTCCCCCCAAAACCAGCCTTTCTTATTTCGTCCGAAATAGGTTCTGCTTCGAAAATTGTTCTGTAAATATTTTCATCACGATATTTCATTTCCTTTAAAACATCGTTAATCTCATCCAACTCTTTATTAAGGAACTGATAATTAGCTATAATCTCCTGATTTTGTCTCTTTAAAGCTTTCTCTTTTGGAGAATCTATAAAAAAGAAAAACAGAAAAACTATAATAGTGCTTGTAAATAAAACGCTAATAAAATGAGGTAACAATCTCAGAAGCTTTTTTCCAAACGAGTGATCTACTAAATCGTAAGAAACAGTTTCTGGATTATACTTAAATTTATTTTTCGCCATGCAATTCGATAATTTTTAACCAAACTTTTGAGTATATCTTATCTCAAATTCGCAAATTTAATTAAATAATCTAACTTTGCAAATGATCCGATGGCATATAAAATGTTCTTGACTATTTTTAACATTCTTTCGTTTAAAAACTGTTAGCAAGCTTTGTAAGTGTCGGAAAAACAAAATGTTAAACTTTTAACAATTACTGTTAATAACGTATGAACGCAAAAGAATTACGACAATCTTTTTTAGATTTTTTCAATTCAAAATCTCATAAAATTGTTCCGTCAGCACCTATGGTCATTAAAGATGATCCTACTTTGATGTTTACCAATGCAGGGATGAATCAGTTTAAAGAAGCCTTTCTAGGCAATGGATTAGCTCCGGCTCCAAGAGTTGCCGATACTCAAAAATGTCTTCGCGTAAGTGGAAAACATAACGACTTAGAAGAAGTAGGGCACGATACCTATCATCATACTATGTTCGAAATGCTAGGAAACTGGTCGTTTGGCGATTATTTTAAAGAAGAAGCAATAGAATGGGCATGGGAATATTTAACTACTGTATTAAAAATTGATAAAAACAGATTGTACATCACCGTATTTGGCGGCGATGCATCGGATGGACTTCAACGCGACGATGAAGCATCGGATTTTTGGATAAAATGGATCTCTGAATCTCGAATTATTAACGGATCTAAGAAAGATAATTTCTGGGAAATGGGCGACCAAGGCCCTTGTGGCCCTTGTAGCGAAATTCACGTAGATCTAAGGTCAGACGAAGAACGAAGTAATGTAGATGGCAAGGAGTTAGTTAATCAAGACCATCCGCAAGTTATTGAAATTTGGAATTTAGTTTTCATTCAATTCAACCGTAAAGCCGATGGCTCGCTAGAAAAGTTACCGGCACAGCATGTCGATACAGGTATGGGATTTGAGCGTCTTGCAATGACTGTTCAAGGTAAAAAATCGAATTACGACACGGACATATTTCAGCCGATTATTCAAGAAATAGCGAGGCTAACCAATAAAAAATACGGAACCAACGATAAAGAAGATATTGCTATGCGGGTAGTAGCAGATCATCTACGTGCTATTAGCTTTGCAATAACCGATGGTCAATTACCATCTAACTCAGGTGCCGGTTATGTGATTCGCAGAATTTTACGACGTGCAGTCAGGTATGCCTACACCTTTTTAGGACAAGAATCTCCAATAATTCACAAACTGGTTGCCGTTTTGGTTCACGAGATGGGCGATGCTTTTGTCGAATTAAAAGCGCAACGAGAGCTTCTCGAAAAAGTTATTTTAGAAGAAGAAAATGCGTTTTTACGTACCTTAGCTAAAGGGATACAGATTCTTGAACAAGCCATTCAAAAACACGATAAAACACAAACGCATTTCGATGGGAATGTTGCATTTGAGTTATACGATACTTATGGCTTTCCGCTAGATTTAACAGAATTGATACTAAAAGAGAATCAGTTGCAGGTCGATAAAGTTGCATTTGATCAGGCAATGGAACAGCAGAAACAACGTTCTCGAAACGATGCTGCTGTAGAAACCGATGACTGGACGATTTTAAATCCTGCTACAGATAATGTTTTTGTTGGATATGACCAAATAGAAGCTGAGGCGCAGTTAATTAGATATAGAAAAACAACAGTTAAGGGGAAGATAGTATATCACCTAGTTTTTAATCGAACACCATTTTATGGTGAAAGTGGTGGGCAAATAGGCGATCAAGGAAAGATTGAAATTGCAGGTGAAACAATAACGGTTTTCGACACCCAAAAAGAGCATGGTCTAATGATACACTATACTTCGAAATTGCCTCAACAATTAGAAGGTAGATTTGTATTAAGAGTAGATGTTGAAAAACGACAACAAACAGCATCTCATCATTCTGCGACTCACCTGTTGCATTATGCTTTGCGACAAGTTCTTGGAACACATGTAGAGCAAAAAGGTTCTTATGTTACAGATCGCTATTTGCGATTCGACTTTTCACATTTTCAAAAATTAAACCCCGAAGAAATAGCACAAACCGAGAGTTTGGTTAATCGTTTAATTAGACAAAATGAAGCCTTGCAAGAAAATAGAAATGCATCGATGGCAGAAGCGCAAGAAATGGGCGCAATGGCATTGTTCGGCGAAAAGTACGGCGACAGTGTAAGAGTGATTCGATTTGGAGCGTCTGTTGAATTGTGTGGAGGAACACATGCAAAGGCAACAGGTGATTTGGGCCTATTGAAAATAACAATAGAAACGTCGGTTGCTGCTGGAGTAAGAAGGATAGAGGCCGTTGTTGCCGATGCTGCTGAGCAGTTTGTTAACGATAAATTATCAACATTAAAAGAAATTGATAATAAGCTGAAATCTTCGACCGATATTGTTAAGTCGATTGACTCAATGATGTTGGAAAACGCTCAGTTGAAGAAGCAAATAGATCAGTTTCAGAAAATGGCATCGGCCAATTTAAAATCTGAATTGAAATCTTCTGTCGAGCTAATAAATGGCATTAACTTTATCGCCAAAAAAGTTCAATTAGACGATGCTGGAATAGCAAAGGATATAGCATTTCAACTCAAAGGAGAAATCGACCATTTATTTTTACTTTTAGCAGCTGATATTCAAGGAAAACCAAATATTACAATTATGATATCGGACGATTTAGTATCCGGTAAAAACTTGCATGCAGGAAATTTAGTCCGCGAATTAGCTAAGCTTATACAAGGTGGCGGAGGAGGACAAGCTTTCTTTGCAACTGCCGGAGGTAAAGATGTTTCCGGTTTAGATAAAGTCATCGAACGTGCAATGCAAATCATCAAGAATTAAAAAAATAAAATTTAAACTGTTAATCATATGAAAAAGTTCTACGGGTTGGTTTTAATAGTTGCTATGGGCTTATGGTCTTGTCAGCAGAAAACTGAAATCAACGACTCAACTACACAAAACGATTCGCTTATGAATAATTCTCTTTTAAAAGAATGGAATACGCCATACGGAACGCCTCCATTTTCCGAAATCAAAGTGACCGATTATGTGCCGGCATTTAAAGAAGCCATCAGACAACAGGAGGAGGCTATTAATGCAATTGTTAGCAACACAGAGCCTGCTAATTTTGACAATACTATTTTGGCTTTAGAAAATTCGGGCATGCTTATAGAAAGAATTTCTAATGTATTTTTCAATCTTTCGGGTGCTGTTAATAGTGACGAAATGCAAAAAGTAGCAGAAGAAATCACACCGTTAATTACTAAAGTAATGGACGATGTGATGATGAATCAAGCTCTTTTTGAAAAAATTAAAGCTGTGCACGATAATGCTACTTCTTTGAATTTAGACGATGAACAAAAGAAAGTACTTGAGGAACATTACAAAGATTTTGTTAGAGGAGGTGCGTTATTGAATGCAGAAGATCAAGAAGCTTTAAGAAAAGTAAATGCAGAAATTGCCGATTTACAATTGAAGTTTAAAAAGAATGTTTTAGACGAAACCAATGCCTTCCAATTAGTAATTGAAGATAAAACAGAATTGGCAGGTTTACCTGAGTCGGCTATCGAAGCAGCTGCTATGACTGCTAAGGAAATGGGTAAAGAAGGACAATGGATTTTTACATTGCAGTACCCTTCTATATGGCCTTTTATGCAAAATGCAGATAATAGAGCATTGCGTGAAAAGTTACATAAAGCATACATTAACAGAGGCGATAACAACAACGAAAGCGATAACAAAACAATTGTCGCTCAGATTGCCAATTTAAGAGTGAAAAAAGCCAATTTATTAGGTTTTAAAAACTTCGCGTCCTATGTTTTAGATAATAACATGGCAAAAACGCCGGATAAAGTATACGAACTGCTCGATAAATTAATGGCAGCAGCTTTGCCCGTTGCAAAAAATGAAGCTTCAGCTTTGCAAGAAGTGATCGATCAGTCAGGCGAAAAATTCAAATTAGAACATTGGGATTGGTGGTATTACACTAACAAACTAAAACAACAAAAATATGCTTTAGATGATGAGGTTTTACGTCCTTATTTCAAACTTGAAAATGTTAGAAACGGAGCCTTCGACGTTGCTAATAAACTTTATGGAATTACCTTTACAGAGGTAAACAACATCGATAAATACCACGAAGATGTAACTGTTTTCGAGGTTAAAGATGCCGACGGTAGTTTGATTGGTATTTTGTACCAAGATTGGTTTCCTCGAACTTCAAAAAGATCAGGTGCTTGGATGACCGCTTTCAGAAAAGAGTATAAAGAGGATGGTAAAAGAATTATTCCTCTAATTTCAATGGTATGTAATTTTTCAAAACCAACAGAAACAGCACCATCACTTTTAACCTTCGAAGAAGTGGAAACTTTATTTCATGAGTTCGGACATGCGCTTCATGGTTTACTAGCCAACACTACTTATTACTCATTAACAGGAACCTCTGTACCCAGAGATTTTGTTGAATTACCATCTCAAATAATGGAGAATTGGGCTGCAGAACCGGAAGTGATTAAATCGTTTGCAAAACATTATCAAACCGGTGAAGTTATTCCAGATGAATTACTAGAAAAAATGGATAAAGCCGGTAAATTTAATCAAGGATTTGTTACGGTAGAATATCTTGCAGCGGCCTTGCTAGATATGGATTGGCATACTTTAAACGAAGTTTCTGAAATAAACACTAATGAGTTTGAAAAATCATCGCTAGATAAAATGGGCTTAATTCCTGAAATAATTGTTAGATACAGAAGTACTTATTTCTCTCACATTTGGGGAGGAGGATACTCTGCCGGTTATTACGGATATATTTGGGCTGCAATTCTAGATTCGGATGCTTTTGCTACATTCAAAATGAATGGCTTATTCGATAAACAAACAGCTACATCGTTCCGAGAAAACATTCTATCTAAAGGAGGCACAAGAGATGCAATGGAGATGTTTGTTAACTTCAAAGGGCAAGAGCCAAGCATAGAACCTTTATTAGAAAAAAGAGGTTTGAAATAAAACATAAACGATATTAAAACATTAAACCAAGTCTGAAAAAGGCTTGGTTTTTTTATTGTAAACAGTTCTAAATAAAAATGATAATTTTGAGAAAAAATACCTTATGTATAATTTCGATCAACATATCAATAGAGAAAATACTAACTCTGTAAAGTACGACCTAAGAGCTAAGCTTTTTAAAAAAGAAGATGTAATTCCAATGTGGGTTGCAGATATGGATTTCCAGACGCCAGAATTCATTCGAGAAGCGATTCGGAAAGAAGCCGAGAAAGATGTATTCGGATATACATTTCGGTCACAATCTTTTAACGAAAGCATTGTAAATTGGCTACTTAAACGACATGCTTGGAGCGTGGAATCTCAACATATTAGTTTCACTCCCGGAGTGGTTCCCGGATTAGCATTACTCGTGAATGCTTTTACAAGTCCGGGCGATAAAATTATCATACAGCCGCCGGTGTACCATCCGTTTTTTGCATCAATACTAGATCATGGTAGGCAATTGGTCAGCAATGCATTAAAGTTCGAAAACAATCGATATACTATGGACTTTTCATTGCTTAAAAGTCAGATTGATCAAAGAACGAAAATGATTGTCATCAGTAACCCACACAATCCGGTAGGTAGGGTTTGGTCTAAAGAAGAACTACTCGAACTAAGTGAGATTTGCTTAAAAAACGATATTTTGATGGTTTCCGACGAAATTCACTCCGATTTAATTTTCCGACCACATCAACATTGCCCTTTAGCAACAGTATCAGAAGCAGCTTCCCAACAATGTATTACACTTATGGCTCCAAGTAAAACTTTCAATTTAGCGGGACTGAGTAGTTCTTTTTTAATAATTGAAAATGAGAAATTATTGCATAGGTACAACGAAATTTTGGAAGCATATCATTTGTCTTTAGGCAATATATTTGGAAATGTAGCTTTGGAGACAGCTTATAATGAAGGGGAAGCTTGGCTTGAGCAATTATTGACTTATCTTAAAAATAATATAGAGTGGGTCAGGCAATTTTTAGTAGAAGAAATGCCTCAAGTAAAGCTTGTAGAACCCGAAGGAACTTATTTACTTTGGTTAGATTTTAGTGCTTTAAACTATTCCGACCAAGCGTTGAATCATTTTATTATTCACCAAGCCGGATTAGGACTTAATCAAGGCAAAGGGTTTGGAAAAGAAGGTTCAGGGTTTATGCGAATGAATATCGCTTGTTCGTTATCGGTTGTTAAAAAAGCAATGCATCAGTTAAAAGATGCAATCGGCCAAAAGAAAGAAGCGAGTTAATACTCGCTTCTTTCTTTTAACTCTTCTAAGATTTTTATTTTTGGGGATTTTAAAGTGATGTCTTTTAAAACTTTAAATTGTTCCCTAAACAGATACTCTTCGTCGAACCACTGTTTTAAGTCGAAAATATCTATGCTTTGATTTTTTAAAGAGTTAGTGTGGAAAATGAGTGTAGACTGGTGTTTCATAGGCACGATTTATATTTTTAATACAATAACGTAAAATTGAAAAGTTTTATTATTAAAAAAATAGATTTTTTTTATCTTTTTGCTTAGCCGTAACATCTAGTTGCATTTTGGCATGTTACTTGACTATAGAGCGCTCCGCCTAAAACAAATTGATATTGTGACAACTTGTCACAGCAGTTGATAATAGGCCGGATTTTAAATTTAATTAATAGTAAGAATATCAGTAAGATGAAAAAAAATATAAAAAAAACATTTAGCTTTTTAATGGGAGGAGACACTGACGAACGGTCAGAGTTTATTCCAATTATTGATGGCTCCGAAGAATTAATCGACGAAACGACAGATATACCAGAAATTCTGCCAATATTACCATTACGAAATACTGTGCTTTTCCCTTGGATAATTTTTCCTATTTCGGTAGGAAGAACAAAATCGTTGGCATTAATTAAAGATGCATACGAAAACAAAACCTTGATTGGTGCGGTAGCTCAGCGCAATCCGGACGATGAAAATCCGACTAAAGAAAGTTTGTACTCGATAGGTACAATGGCCGAAGTGGTAAAAGTTTTAGAATTACCCGATGGAACAACATCAGCTATTTTACAAGGAAAAAAACGCTTTGCATTAGAGGAAATTATCGAAACAACACCTTTTCTTAAAGCAAGAGTTACACCACTTGGAGATGTAAAACCCATCGAAAAAGACGATGAATATAAGGCAATTGTGGGAAGCTTAAAAGATCTTTCTTTAAAAATTATCAAGCTGTCAATTAACATTCCGGAAGAAGCTTCTTTTGCAATCAAAAATATCGAAAATTTGAACTTCTTAGTTAACTTTATTAGTTCGAATGCAGATGTTGAAAGCCAGAAAAAACAACAATTACTTGAGATTGACGATATGCGAGAGCGTGCTAAAACACTTCTTGCACTGTTAGTCCGCCAGGTTCAAGAGTTGGAAATGAAAAACGATATTCAAACGAAAGTCAGAATGGATATCGATAAACAACAACGCGAATATTTTCTTAATCAACAAATTAAAACTATCCAAGATGAGCTGGGGAATAACCCCATCGACTTAGATATTGAAGAACTTAAATCGATAGCACAAGCCAAACTTTGGTCTAAAAAAGTAGCCGAACATTTCGAAAAAGAATTATCGAAGTTATCGAGAATGAATCCACATATTGGCGAATATTCTATACAATTGAATTATTTACAAGTTATGTTAGAATTGCCTTGGAACGAAATAACTAAAGATAATTTCGATTTAAAAAGGGCGAAGAAGATTCTCGATAAAGATCATTCCGGATTAGACGATGTAAAGGAACGTATCTTAGAATATTTAGCAGTTTTAAAGTTAAAAGCCAATTTAAAAACGCCAATTTTATGTTTGTATGGCCCTCCTGGTGTTGGTAAAACATCTTTAGGTAAGTCGATTGCAGAATCGCTTGGTCGTAAATACGTTCGAATGTCTTTAGGTGGTATGCACGACGAAAGCGAAATAAGAGGGCATCGTAGAACTTATATTGGAGCCATGCCGGGCAGAATTATCGAAAATATAAAAAGAGCTAAAAGCGACAATCCTGTTTTTGTTTTAGACGAGATCGATAAGCTAGGGCAATCGGCTCACGGTGATCCTTCTTCAGCTTTATTAGAAGTTTTAGATCCGGAACAAAACAGTACATTCCACGATAATTTCCTTGATTTAGATTACGACCTATCGAAAGTGATGTTTATTGCTACAGCAAATAATGTTGCGAATATTCCCGCAGCACTGAGGGATAGAATGGAAATGATAGAGGTGAGTGGTTATTTAATAGAAGAAAAAATTGAAATCGCTAAAAAACATTTAATTCCTAAACAAAAAAACGAACACGGAATAGAAAAAGATCAGTTAACGATTGCTCCTGCTGCAATAAAAGCTATGATTGAGAATTATACCAGAGAAAGTGGTGTAAGAACTTTAGATAAAACTATTGCTAAAGTTTGCAGAAATATTGCCAGAAAAATTGTTTCGGAAGACTCTTATGAATTGCTTTTGACAGAGCTTGCTGTTAGAGAAATTCTTGGGCCAAGTAAGTTCGAAAACGAAGTTTATGAAGGTAACAAATATGCAGGTGTAGTCACCGGTCTGGCATGGACCTCGGTGGGGGGAACAATTTTGTATGTAGAATCGTCGGTTAGTAAAGGTAAAGGTAAAGTATCTATTACAGGAAATCTCGGCGAGGTAATGAAAGAATCGGTAGCAGTGGCGATTAACTATATTAAAGCCCATGCCGATGAATTAGAAATTAAATCGGAAGTGTTCGATAATTGGGATATCCATGTTCATTTCCCTGAAGGAGCAACACCAAAAGACGGACCGTCTGCCGGCATCACGTTGGTTACATCCTTAGTTTCGGCATTGACTCAACGTAAAGTTAAAAAGAACTTGGCAATGACGGGGGAAATTACGCTTAGGGGTAAGGTGATTCCTGTTGGTGGAATAAAAGAGAAAATTTTAGCGGCTAAAAGAGCAGGAATAAAAGAAATAATCTTATCGGTGGATAATCGAAAAAATATTGAAGAAATAAACGAAAAGTATATTAAAGGTCTTAGTTTTCATTTCGTTTCCGATATAATGGAAGTTGTTGATTTGGCTTTGTTAAAGCAAAAAGTCGATAATGCGAAAGCAGTGGTATAAAAAGCAAAGCCTGAATCGTCGATTCAGGCTTTGCTTTTTTAAGGATATGTAAATCCTTATTGTTTAATAAGTTTTTGAGTCGTTGCTCCATTTTCGTTTTCTATCCTGATTACATAAGTTGCAGGTTTTAAGCTTGAAATATCAATTGTGGCATCTGTGCTTTTAATTAATATTCTGCCATCAACAGAAAAAATAGTCGTTTCTGTTTTGCTTACTTTTTGATTTAAATAGATAAAATCTTGAGCAGGATTAGGATAAAAATTCAATTTAGAACTTTCATTTATGGTGCTTATATTTTGTTCTTCTGGAAAAGTCACCCATTTAGTTTGAATGATAGATACATCGGCAGGGTCGTATTGAACTTCCAATAATGGATATTTGATAGTTGCATCGTTGGTGTAAAAATTATAAAAATACGAAGTGTCAAAATTACTGTAATCGGGTTGATACATTTCAAAACCATATATAATAGCAAATACACTATCTATTGTGATAACTTGTTCGTGCATTCTCAATACATTAAAAGTTCCTTCTGGTGTTGTAGCGGTTCCCCAAGCATCGATAACCTGTGTTCTTTTTACAGAACTAGATGCTCTAAGGTCTTGACCTTGTATAGCTGCGTAAGCTGTTCCCCAAGAATTACAATTTCTACTTTGTCCGTAATTTATTGGGAATGAGAGAATAGAGTCAGGATCTGCTAAGATCATTTCTAAATCTTGTCCTAGTGCGTCTATGTAGCCCCCATAACCTAAACTAACGTACCAGTCGTTCCCTAAATTTGCATAGCCTGCTAATTCTACTGTTCCGAGTGCCATGTTGGCCTGAGGGAAACTAGAAGCATGGTTGGTTGTGGCAGGGTCTATAGGTGCAATAGTATCAACAGTGTGTCCGTGAACTCCCGAGAAATCCCAAGTAAGATTTGTGCCGGGGGCATACAAATCGGTTTGATAAGTCGTATCAATTGCCTGAAGAACGACATCTCCTACGTTTAAATCGATTGTATTTACAGTGATTTGAGCATTGATACCCACAGTTGCTATAAATAATAGCGAGAATAAAATTTGTTTCATAAGCCTAAGTAATTTAATAGTTTCTGCGGTAAAGTTAAGGCAAATCAATTAATATTCAAAGGCTTGTATAATTATCTTTTTAATGCTAATTCTATTAATTGTTTAAGAGCATCGGCATTAACATCTTTGAATGAGTTAAAATACAAACACGATTTCCCTAGTTTAAACTTACCTAAACTAGCGGTTTTTTCTGCGTCTAACTCGTAGGCCAATTGCGATAAATAAACTGTAATATTTTGTTTTTTCGGTGAAAAGCCTACTTTAAACCATTCTCCGGTTCTCCCCGATGGGTATTTATAACTATATTTTCCAAACCCAATAATATTTTCACCCCAAATAATAGGTTCAAGTTTTGTCGTGGACTTAAATAAATCGAAAAACAACAAAGCATCATTCCTTTTTTTTTCGGATTCAATAGCATTTATAAGAACCATTACATCTTTATTGCTAGGTTTTGTTTTTAGTTCTGCCATATTAAAAATGATCTTTAAATAAGTCTAAGAAGTATTGAGGAGCTCTCATCGGTTTTTTTGTGTTTTTATCCACAAACACAAGCGTAGTATAGCCTTTGTTTATAAGTATATTCTCAGAATTATATATTTCATAATCGAATTTAATACTTGCTTTTGGAAGTTGATGAACATAGGTGGTTATCGTAATTAATTCATCGTAAACTGCCGGCTTAAAATAATCGATATGCATATTCATCACTGGCAGAATTACTCCTTTGGCTTCAAGTTCGCTATAGTCCATACCAAAACTTCTTAATAGTTCTGCTCTGCCAACTTCGTAATACAATGCGTAATTCCCATAATATGCATAATTCATTCTGTCAGTTTCTCCGTATCGAATTCTTATTTGCGTTGTTCCTTTTATCATTCTATATCATTTCAAATATTGGTTCGGATTAATATTTTCAAATGTATAAAACTCAATTGAATTGTTTTCTGTTTTTTAATTTTTGCCATTGCTGATGCATAAAACAAGCAACACAAAATCCGGCAAAAGCTTCAAGTCCTATAGCTGCTAAGGAAAAGTAAGCAACCCCATTGGCTAGAATAGTCCAACCAACGATATGAAAAACGCTCATTAAGATGGTGAATGCAAATCCGATTCGTCCTGCAAATTTTTTAGGCCCTGCATTTACCATATGTGTAGGAGTATGGCTTACAGATAAATAAATTTGTAAAAGATTACAGATTGGACTCATTTTTACTCCTAAAAAGACACGAATAGCAAAATCTGTTGCGGAAATATAAATTATCCACTTATATGGGCTTAACGAAAATAATAGAACGATGCTGAATGTTATAATTGCATATAATCTTGTCAATTTGGAATTAATTAATTCGTTCGAAATCTCACAACTTGGTGCGTATTGTTTGTTATTTCTCATTTTTAAGTATATAAGTAATTAATTGCCTAAAAATACATTTATAATATGTTATAAAGCATGACTATTATCATCTGTTCTCAATTTTAGTTTTAAAATAGCTAAGCTGAATCGTCAAAGTTTTTTTACTTTTACTCCGATGCTTTACAGAATTGAATTGCTATTACAAATGCATTAAAGCAATTCTTCTTTGATTATTTTTTGGGCACAGTTTTAAACGTTTATTATAATGAGAAACAGGAGTATTTTATATATTGTTATTGGCTTGTTGTTAACTGGTGTAAACCATAGCGCTTCTTCGCAAGAGCTATCGTGGAACTTGTCTGTTGATGGGCAAGGCATTTCAAATCATCAGGAATTGTCAACTTTCAATTTTATCGCTGGTTCCGGTTTAACATCATTTACATATAGTTCGACCGGGGTTTATGCAAAAAGCTGGTCTTCTTCAGGCTTAGACACAAGCGATTATTTTCAAGTAGGTTTTAGATCAACAGCTTTGGACACTTTTCTGTTGAAATCTATCGCTTACAGCGAGAGGAGGTCATCTACCGGCATCAGAACTTACGAATTGCAATATGCATCGCATGCCGACTTTTCCGATGCTAGCATTATTGGAACTGTACAAGTACCCGACGATGATTTGGAAAGAGATACTATTTTGCTAAATCTCGATATTTTTGTTTTACCTCAAGATTCTTTTTATTTGAGATGGTATGGCTACAACGCAGAAAGTTCTGCCGGCTCGTGGCGTATTAACGACGGTAGTTTGGATATGCAACTCGAAACTTATGTAGAAGACACTCAAGCTCCCTCACTAATAGCAGCATCAGCATTAGACTCTCGTACAATCGAAATGCACTTTAACGAACGTATTGATTCAAACTCTTTGGTTCTAAATAATTTTAATGTTGATGATTTATTTAGCCCAATTTCTATTGAAAAACAATATTTCAGTCAAGGAAAACTGACCCTGCATTTCGACCAAGATCTGCCAAACGAAGTGGCTTTTAATTTTAATTACAAAGGAATAAGTGATTTTTCCGGAAATAGTGCCGAAAATTTCGAAACTATAAACTTATTTTATTACCAAGCTAAAGCCTTATATGTTGTCTTTAACGAAGTAATGGCCGATCCCACGCCTCAAATCTATTTACCGGAAGTAGAATATATAGAACTGTACAACGAAAAAACATTTCCTATTCAACTTGAAAATTGGAAGTTGAAAATCAATTCTTATGAATATACATTTCCAAATATTGAAATTGGAGCCAATGCTTATTTAACTATTATTCCTTTAGGAACCGATAGCTTATTTGCCGATAGCATTCAGAAATTGGAATTATTCGACGATGGGAAACTTACCAATAGCTCGGCTTTATTAGCCATGTATTCTAACGATGGCACATGGGTTCATCAATTGGAATATACCGAAGATTGGCATACCTCAAGTTATAAAAAGGAAGGAGGTTGGTCGCTCGAACAAAAAGATCCGCAAAATGCTTGTACTTATCTCGGTAATTGGCAGTCGTCTGTTTCCGAATTTGGAGGAACTCCTGGTTATGTTAATAGTCAACTTGGAACTGTTGAATCTGAAGTGTCTATAGAAATAGATAATATTTATTTTTTAGATAGCGCATCTGTTTTTATCCGTTTCGATGCAATTCTTGACCCGTTATTCGTTGCCGATTTTTCTAAATATACCATCGATGGCAGCCATCCGATGAATGTTAATTATACTGCGGGTAAAAATTATATAGAATTATTTATTGATAGAGCATTTGATTCGAACCAAACCTATTATTTAACAATAGATGATAACATTTATGCATGCTCAGGGGCAATATTTTTAGTCCCGTACGAAATTCGAATTGGGATTCCTACCTCGGTTGCAGCCGGTGATTTATCTATCAATGAAATTTTATTCGATCCAATTACAGGTCACGAAAAGTATATCGAGATATTCAACTTGTCCGATAAAATAATCGATGCACAAGAATTAAAAATTGGAGTATACGACCAAGGGGAGTGGACACCAAAAGACGTACTTTCAAAAGAGCCCAGATTGATTTTTACTGGCGATTATATTGTGTTTACCAAAGATAGAGCAGATGTGCTAAATCAATATCATGTAAAAAACCCTATGAATTTGATTCAAACAGAAGAATTACCATCGTTTTCCACCACAGAATCTACTGTTGCTATAGCCAATAAAGGCGATCTGATTATAGATAAAATATATTACAACTCAGATTTTCACAGTCCATTTTTAGCGATTACAGATGGTGTAGCATTGGAGCGAATTAACGCTCAGATCAATGGTTTAAATGCTAGCGCATGGCAATCTGCTTCAGAGACTGCGGGTTATGGAACACCTACTTATCAAAACTCACAATATAAAAATCAAGAAGATAACACATCGAATTCTGTGATTTTTTTCGAGTCCGAAAGTTTTTCGCCGGATTTAGATGGCTTCGACGACTATTTGTTGATTAACTATAAACTTGATGTTGCCGGATATAAAGCTAATTTAACGATATACGATCCGAAGGGAAATAAAATTGTTAATCTGGTACAAAACGAGCTGGTTGGAACAACTGGCCAGTGGACTTGGGATGGAAGAGATTTTAACGATCAACCGGTTTCGGTTGGAATTTATCTTGTTATCGCCTCATTTATTGGCCCCGACGGTCAGCAATTTAACGATAAAAAAGTATGTGTTTTATCTGCTAAGCAATAAGTTGTTTATAGACAGATATTTAACGATTTAATTCTCTTGTATAAAGCTGATATATAGCATATAAATATTTGATTTAATTCATGCATCCAAATGAAATTAAAATCTATATTTGCTTAATAATTATTGATAAATTAAATTTTTTTAATCTTAATGCTTTATTAAATAGCCTTATGGATCTTAATAAAATAATGAGCGACTTGGAAGCCAAAAACCCAGGTCAAGTAGAATTCCTTCAAGCAGCCAGAGAGGTGCTTTCAACTATTGAAGATTTTGTAAATGAAAATCCTCAATACGATGCTCACAAAATTATCGAAAGAATCGTTGAGCCAGAACGTCAAATTCAATTTAGAGTTTCTTGGATAGACGATAACGGTAAAATCCAAATCAATCGTGGATACCGAATCGAGTTTAACAGCGCAATCGGCCCTTATAAAGGCGGGTTACGTTTCCACCCAAGTGTTAACGTTAGTATCTTGAAATTCTTAGGTTTTGAACAAATCTTCAAAAACTCTTTAACTACTTTGCCTATGGGTGGTGGTAAAGGAGGTTCTGACTTCGATCCTAAAGGAAAATCGGATAACGAAATTATGCGTTTTTGCCAATCTTTTATGACTGAATTATTCCGTCATATTGGCCCGGAAACTGATGTGCCTGCTGGTGATATCGGTGTTGGTGGTAAAGAAATTGGCTACATGTTCGGTATGTACAAAAAACTTAGAAATGAGCACACTGGTGTTTTAACCGGAAAAGGTTTAAACTGGGGTGGTTCATTAATTCGTCCAGAAGCTACAGGTTTTGGTAATGTTTACTTTGCTCAAGAAATGTTAGCTACTAAAGGCGAAACATTCAATGGTAAACGAGTTGCTATTTCTGGTTTCGGTAACGTTGCTTGGGGTGCTGCTACAAAAGCTACTCAATTAGGTGCTAAAGTGGTTACTATTTCTGGCCCTGATGGATATGTTTATATCGAAAATGGTTTAACACAAGATATGATCGACTACATGTTAGAGTTACGTGCTACTAACAACGATATAGTTGCTCCTATGGCTAAAGAATTTAGCGGTGTAACTTTCTTCGCTGGTAAAAAACCATGGGAACAAAAAGTTGATGTTGCATTACCTTGTGCTACTCAAAACGAATTACAATTAGAAGATGCCAAAAAATTAGTCGCTAATGGTGTTATTTGTGTATCGGAAGGTGCTAATATGCCTACAACTTTAGAAGCAACAGACTTCTTCTTGGAAAACAAAATTTTATTTGGTCCTGGAAAAGCTTCTAACGCTGGTGGTGTTGCAACTTCTGGTTTAGAAATGTCGCAAAATGCTTTGAAAATGAACTGGTCTGCTGAAGAAGTAGATGCTAAATTACATGGCATTATGATTAGCATTCACGAAGCTGCTAAAAAATACGGAACTGAAGCTAACGGATTTGTTAACTATGTTAAAGGTGCTAACATTGCCGGTTTCATCAAAGTTGCCGATGCAATGATCGACCAAGGTGTTGTATAATCTCATACCTGCTATAATTAAAAATGAAGCGGCTGCATTGATTGATGCAGCCGCTTTCTTTTTGGATCATTCTAAAAAATATTAAGCGAAATATTCTGCTAAAGTAAAGGTGTCTTTTTCTCTTATCCCTTTTGGTGTTTCTTGTAAATTACAACATTCGTGGTATAAGTCGTGTTCAAAAAACAGGATGTAATCGTGTTTAATTGCGTCGGCAAAAAACGATTTTTTATCCTCTAAGGTTAACAATGGACGAGTATCGTACGACATTACATAAGGCATAGGAATATGAGCTGTAGAAGGTAGTAAATCTCCCATAAAACATACTGTTTTACCTTTGAAATTAATGTGCGGAACAATCTGACCATCGGTATGTCCATTGTATATTTTCGCAAAAACATTAGGTAAAATTTCACCCTCTTTTTCAATTAATTTAAGCTTCCCTTTTTCCATAATCGGGATGATATTTTCTGTTAAAAAAGAAGCTTTTTCTCTACGGTTTGGCTTGGTTGCCCATTCCCACTGAGCTTTACTTATCCAATGGGTAGCGTTTCTGAATGTGGGTTCGTATTCGCCGTCTTGGTTTTTTCTAACAGATCCTCCCACATGGTCGAAGTGTAAATGTGTTAAAATATGGTCGGTTATATCGTCTGGAGAATAGCCTAATTCTGAAAGTGAATTTTCTAGAGTATCATCTCCATTTAGAAAGTAATGACCAAAAAACTTTTCGTCTTGCTTGTCGCCAACTCCACTGTCGATTAATATTTTTCTTTCGCCATCCACAATTAATAGACATCTCATAGACCAATTGCAGAGATTGTTTTCGTCGGCAGGATACAGTTTATTCCATATTACCTTAGGAACTACACCAAACATAGCTCCTCCATCGAGTTTTAAATTGCCGGTCAAAATAGGGTAAAGATTCACGATTTAATATTTTAAGTTATTGAAATTTGATTATTAAAGGATGTTATTTTTCAAAGATTGTTTCGGAAAAGTTTTCTGCCCATTCAATAAATTTAGTGCGTTGTTCGTCGGTTAATTTGGCCTTCGAATGCATGGTCGCATATATTGGTAAAGGCATTTCCTTAGATTCGACAACTTCTGAACACGACTCAATCTTTTGAATTCTTTTGATTTTCGACATCGATTCCCATTCAGAAAAATTAAGTTCAGACAGCCCTTCGCTAATATCGCCTTTCACTAACCAAGAAACTGGAGCTACATTAGCATACCAAGGTAATTCCGGTTGTAGGGAATGACAATCGTAACACGCATTTTTCAGGATAATACGAATTTCGCTGGGCATTTCGTTTTGTGCCAGAAAATCGTTCGACAGATCACTCGAAAAAGTAGGCTCGGCTATGGGTATAATTTGTATTCCAATTAGAGCAACAATTAGAATATAAAATATGCGCTTCAGCCATTTCATTTATTCGCCTCCTAATTGTTTAGCCATATTTTCAGCCCATGCTACTAATGCATTTCTTTCCTCTTCGCTTAATTTCTTTTCAGGATGTTTTTCTATAAATTTGCTAGGTGGCATTTTTGTTTCTTTTACTTCGTCTGCAATATCCATGTATTTCGAAATTTGCTTTGGTACAGAATAACCGTCTTTAAATTTATCAAAATTTAACTTGGTTTTCCCTTTCACGTTTTGAGACTCTGTGTTATGACACATTACGCAAGATTTGTCGATAATGGTTTGGATGTTTTCTGGAATTTCGCTTGTAATAGCAACTGTTGGCGCACTTTTAACCTGTACTGATGAATCTATTTTTGTGAAACCAAATAAAGCTATTACACCTAGAAACACCACAGAAAATACAATACTTTTCATAAGTTTGATGTTTAGTTAAATTATTGAAATTTAGTAAAAATACTTTTTGTTAAAATGAAAAAACATGAATATTCTAAATTGGAAGAAATCATTTTTTTAACATTAATTTATTTAGAACAATTCTAAACAATAAAATTGAACTTTGCAAGTTTTTAACATTGTTTTTGAAATCTTTGATATAATTTTTTCGAACTGTTTTTTTTTTGTTCTTTCGCATTTTAAAACTAAAGAAGAATGAATTGTAAGCATAAAGCTTTTTACCTTTTCTTCATGATCTTTTTTGCGCTGACAGATTTGTATTCTCAGAATTTTACTATCAGTGGGCAAATTAAAGATGGAGAAACCGGTGAAGACTTGATAGGGGCAACTATCATTATTGAAAACGAATCTGGAGTTGGCGCAACTACAAACGTATATGGATTTTATTCTTTAACTCTACCCTCCGGAGATTATTCTTTGGTATATAGCTTTATAGGATTTAAAGACCAAAAGTTCAAAATTCACCTCGATAAGAATATTATTAAGAACATCGAGTTAGCAACCAATGCTTCTAAGATTGATGAGGTTGTGGTTTCGGCTGAAAAGTCTAACAAAAATGTTGTTTCGAATCAAATGAGTGTTGCGAAATTAGATCTAAAAGAAGCAGAGGCTTTGCCTGTTTTGTTTGGTGAACGCGATATAATGAAGACCATACAATTAATGCCAGGTGTGCAAACAGCAGGAGAGGGGAGCTCCGGTTTTTACGTAAGAGGAGGAAGTGCCGATCAGAATTTAATACTTTTAGATGGTGCTCCTGTTTATAATGCGTCTCACTTACTCGGTTTTTTTTCAGTGTTTAACTCCGATGCTCTTAAAGATGTTCAGTTGTATAAAGGTTCTATTCCTGCAGAATTTGGTGGGCGATTATCGTCGGTAATGGATATTAAAATGAAAGAAGGGAACAGCAAACAGCTTTCTGTTAGTGGAGGTATCGGTTTAATAGCATCTAAACTGACCATAGAAGCTCCAATTGTGAAAGACAAAGGTTCGTTCATTATTTCCGGACGACGAACGTATGCCGATTTATTTTTGAAATTATCAAAAAACGAAGCTCAAAAGAATTCTAGTTTATACTTCTACGATCTTAATTTAAAAGCGAATTATAAAATAGGAGAGAATGACAGAATCTATCTTTCGGGTTATTTTGGACAAGATCATTTTGGCTTTAATAATGTTTTTGGGTTCGATTGGGGCAATAAAACAGCCACGCTCCGATGGAATCATATAGCCAGCGAAAAGCTATTTTCTAACACTTCTTTAATTTATAGCGATTATAGTTATTTGATTGATATTCAAGTGGCTGATTTTAAAATTGGTTCAAAAATTAACGATATCAATCTAAAACAAGATTTCGACTATTTTTTAAATCGAAAAATGAAATTAAAGTTCGGAGGTAATATTATTCACCATACCTTCGATCCGGGTTTTCTAGATGCTCAGGAAAGTAGTGGAATCAACAATATTGATGTGCAAAATAAATATTCGATAGAGAGTGCTCTTTATCTGAGCAACGAACATCAGATTACTTCTTTGTTAACACTTACGTATGGTCTGCGTTATTCGAATTTTACTCAAATCGGACCAGGCGACATATATACATATAATGCCGATGGCGAAGTTAAAGACACTACTGTTTATAACGATTGGGAAGCCGTATCGAGTTATAATGCATGGTCGCCCAGACTGGGCTTGAAGTACATACTTTCGGAAAATAGCTCTGTTAAAGCATCATATTCGCGAACCAATCAGTTTTTGCATTTAATGTCGAATTCAACTTCTGGCACTCCATTAGACGTTTGGTTGCCAAGCTCAAACAATATTAAACCGGAAATTGCCGACCAATGGGCATTGGGGTACTTTAGAAACTTTAAATCCGACATGTACGAGTTTTCTCTAGAGGCATATTATAAAAATATGCAAAATGTTATTGATTTTAGACCCGGTGCAGATATAAACCTAAATCCAACAATTGAAGGTGATTTAATTTATGGGAAAGGCCGTTCTTACGGATTGGAGTTTTTTCTAAAGAAAGCAAAAGGACGATTTACAGGTTGGATCAGTTATACATTAGCTAAAAGTGAACGACAAATAGAATCGATTAATAAAGGTGCTTGGTATTCTGCAAAACAAGATAGAATACACGACTTGTCGTTGGTAGCGATGTTTAAAATAACCGAAAGACTCGATGTGTCTGCCGTTTGGATTTATTATACAGGAAATGCGGTTACCTTCCCCAGTGGGAAATACGAAATTGATGGTCAGTTTGTTAATTATTATACCGAACGCAATGGCTATAGAATGCCAGATTATCATCGATTAGATTTAAGTATTAATCTTAAAAATAAGAAGAAAGATTTTTACGATAAAGAAAAAGGAATTGTGGTAAAACCTAAGCATGTATTCGAATCGAGTTGGAGTTTTTCGGTTTACAATGCATACATGAGAGAAAACGCTTATTCAATAAGTTTTAGACAAAACGAAAACGACCCATCAAAAACAGAAGCTGTACAATTGGCGCTTTTCAAAATTATACCTTCCATTTCTTACAATTTTAAATTTTAGTTATGAGTAGAAGTAAGAATATAATTGTCACTATATTTTTTGTGTTAGCAGGGCTTTTAATTGTGTCTTGCGAAAAAGTAATCGATGTAGATTTAAATGATGCCAATACGCAATTAGTGGTCGATGCTTTTATTACAGACAGCATTGGTTGGGGGCAGGTTCGTTTGTCGAAAACAGGAAGTTTTTACGATAATAATGCATTACCAACTATAGATAACGCCACTGTTAAAATAGAGGATTCAGAAGGTTCTGAGTTTCTCTTACAATCTAAAGGCAACGGTTTATACGAGAACAGTTTTCTAAAAACTATGTCGGGTAGAGGCTATACACTACAAATCGATTATAATAATCAGATGGTAAGCTCTTATGCATATACTCCAACAAAAGTAGCGATAGATTCATTATCGTTAGAATCCTTCGATTATGGAATGCCTAGCGAAAAACCTTTATATTTAGTTACGGCTTATTTTCAAGATCCACCCAATGAGTCGAATTATTATAGATTTAGAATATTCATTAATGGTCGGCTCGACGATGGTTTTTTAAACTCCGACGATAAATATTTCGACGGATTATATAACGATGCAAATCTAACAGTTGCGGAAGAAGGTGATACTGTTTATATCGAAATGTATTGTGTCGATAAAGCCAATTACGATTATTTTAAAACAATAGGAGATGCTTCAAGCACAGATACCCCGGGTAATCCTATAAGCAATATTGAAGGTGAAAATGCAATCGGTTATTTTGGCGCTTATACGGCTTCTTCGAAAATGATTGTTGTTATTCCATAGCATTCTGCTTTAAACCCATTAGTAAGTAAAACGTAAAAAAATAATATAATTACTCGTTGTGTATTTAGAGAATTGATATTTTATAAAAAAAATTACTCAACCCAAACATTTTGCTTTATAGACTTTTAGAAAATAAAAAAAGGAGCTGAAAAGCTCCTTTTTTTTATTCTTGCTTATCAGCCTGATTTTCCTCTTTTGGAGGTCTCGGTAATAGCGCTTTTCTTGACAATTTAAACTTGCCATTTTTATCGACTGCTAAAAGTTTTACTTTAACTTTATCGCCTACTTTTAAAACATCGGATACTTTCGATAAACGATGCCATTCTATTTCGGAAATATGAAGTAAACCTTCTTTACCCGGTAAAAACTCTACGAAAGCTCCGAACTCTACAATACTTTTAACTTTTGCATCGTAAATCTCATTAACTTCCGGTATGGCCACAATACCTTTTATCCAGTTAATCGCTTTTTGGATTGACTCTTTATCTGGAGCAGAAATATCGACCATTCCTTGATTGTTTGCTTCTTCGATAGTTATAATAGTGCTTGTTTCTTTTTGAATCTCTTGAATAATTTTACCACCAGGGCCGATAACCGCACCAATCATATCTTGAGGGATAATGATTCGTTCAATTCGTGGAGCATGAGGTTTGTAGTCTTCGCGAGGTGCATCAAGCGTTTTCATCATTTCGCCTAAAATGTGAGCTCTACCCTCTTTGGCTTGCAATAGCGCTTTTTCTAGTACTTCGTATGATAACCCATCAACTTTGATATCCATTTGGGTGGCTGTAATTCCTTTTGATGTACCTGTAACTTTAAAGTCCATATCGCCTAAATGATCTTCGTCGCCTAAAATATCTGATAAAACAGCATACTTTCCGGTTTTGCTATCGCTAATTAAACCCATTGCAATACCTGAAACAGGCGATTTTAATTTAACACCGGCATCCATAAGAGATAAGCAACCTGCGCAAACAGTCGCCATAGATGACGAGCCATTGCTCTCTAAAATATCTGACACCAAACGAATTGAATAAGGGTTACCTTCGCTATCGCCAGGAATCATTCTCTTAAGCGCTCTATGAGCTAAGTTACCATGACCAACCTCTCTACGACTCACACCTCTCGATGGTCTTGCATCTCCTGTAGAAAAAGGAGGAAAATTATAATGTAAAACAAATCTTTCGGTAGTTGCAATTACAGCGCCATCAATTCTTTGTTCATCTAGTTTTGAGCCTAAAGTACAAGTTGTTACAGACTGAGTTTCTCCACGAGTAAACACTGCTGAACCATGAGTTGAAGGTAAATAATCTACTTCACACCATATTGGTCTTATTTGAGTGGTTTTACGACCATCTAAACGTAAGCCTTCGTCCAAAATCATATTACGAACAGCCTCTTTTTCGACGTCGTGATAATATACATCGACTAGTTTTTTTACAACGTCGAGTTCTTCTTCGCTATATTGCGATAAGAATGCTTCTTTTACGGCATCGAATTTTTCTTTTCTTAAATGCTTGTTTGCATTACATTCTCTAGCTACAGCATATACTTTTTCGTAAGTTTCTGCATGAACTTTTTCGCGTAAAGCTTCGTCGTGAGTTTCGTGGCAATATACTCTTTTTGCTGTTTTACCGGCGGCTTCTGCTAATTCGAGCTGTACTTTACAGTGTAATTTAATGGCATCATGAGCGACTTTAATAGCTTCTAACATGTCTTGTTCAGAAACCTCAGACATTTCGCCTTCAACCATATTAATATTATCGATTGTTCCTGCTACAATTAAATCGATGTCGGCATCGATCAATTCAGATTGCTTAGGATTTATAACTAATTCACCATTAATTCTTGCAACTCTACACTCCGAAATCGGACCATGAAATGGGATATCAGAAACTGCAATGGCTGCAGATGCTGCTAAACCGGCATATGCATCTGGGTAGATGTCTTTATCGGAAGACATCAACATTACATTTACAAATGTTTCTGCATGATAATCTTCTGGGAATAATGGACGTAAAGCTCTATCGATTAATCTTGAAATAAGAATTTCATAATCAGAGGCACGACCTTCGCGTTTTAAAAAACCGCCGGGGACTCTACCGACCGAAGCAAATTTTTCTTTGTATTCGCAAGATAAAGGTAAAAAATCTACATCTTCTTTGGCGTCTTGGGCTGAAACGACAGTAGCTAAAAGCATTGTGTTGCCTACCTTTAAAACAACAGAACCATCTGCTTGTTTAGCTAATTTGCCCGTCGAAATTTCAATCGTCTGACCATCAGGCATAACGATGGTCTTTGTAATTTCATTATACATATTTTAAATTTTATTTTAAGTGCGTGAAGATAGCACAATTTAAGAGTACAAAAAAACGAATGCTCAAATCTTTAAAAGTCTTAATCAAATAATTAGCAATAATTGAACCTATTTGAACATTTCCTATAGCATAGATACAAAAAAAGGGAGCAAAGCTCCCTTCTATATGCATTCCCACTTGTTTATCTTCGTAATCCAAGCTCCTTAATAATTGAACGATATCTTTCAATATCTTTTTCTTTAAGGTAGTCGAGCAAACCTCTACGTTTACCTACTAATTTCTGCAAAGCACGCTGTGTGCTGTAATCTTTACGATTCTTTTTTAAATGTTCGGTGAGGTTTTTAATACGGTATGAAAATAATGCTACTTGGCTCTCTGGAGAACCAGTATCAGTATTAGACTTTCCGTACTCTGTAAAAAGCTCAACCTTTTTTTCGCTTGTTAAATAACCCATGGTTTTAATTCTTTTTATTTGAGCTTGCAAATTTAAAGATTATAATTTGATTTACAAGCTTCTATCTCTTTTTATTCTTAGTTTTCTCTTTTTTATAACTCAATCCGATATACTATTCTGTTTTAACCCTAGTTAATGCATTAAAAACCAAAAGACTAACAGCAGAAACTAAGCCTACAGAAAGAATAACAATCCATATTTTATAAGGTTGATTTGTATGCCACAAATAATCTTCGAATTGACTCACAGTTAAAGATTTTTGTTCTGCAATAAATTTTAACTTTTCGTTTAATGACCAATTATTATTCAACGTTATATTTTCAGCTTTTGCAATTTGCATTACCATCTGATATTTATCTGACATGTTCTGATATACACTCCCAGACAGAATACCGGCAATAACATTTCCTAAAAACAAAGGCAGATAAGCATAACCCATATACAGTGCTTTTTTATCATTTGGAGCTATACTTCCTATGTACTCTGTAATTTTTGGTGATGCAGCCATTTCTCCTACCGAAAATACCAACATGGCAACTATGGTATAAATAACATTTTGGGTGAACAATGTTAAAGACATTCCAATCGATGCTATCAAAATTCCAGTTATTATACTATTTAAAGGTTTTAGTTTCATCACAATTTTAGAAATTATCACCTGAAAAATAATGATAAACAAAGCATCGAAGTTTGTAACAAACTCAGCTTCCATTTGTCCATTTTTACTATAGTGCTCTGTGATAAAAGGAATATTTTCTTTGAAAAAATGGTATAATGAAGACGTATCTACCCATTGCTCAACAAACACCGGCAACGTATAAAACAACTGGTTATACATCCCCCAAAAACCCGAAATAATAAAAAGAAAAATAACAAATTTCCAATCGGTAAGGACTTTGATTACATTGGCAAAAATTATTTTGAAAGTTTCCCAAAGTGGTTCTGACTGTTGTTTTCTTTCCGGCTCTTTGTATAACAATAACATCACAAAATTCAAAGCAATCATCCCTGCAGAAATGTAAAAAACATTCGATCGGTACAACAAGGCGAGCATTGGACCTAAGAAAGCACCAATATTAACCATCATGTAAAAAAGTCCAAAACCAATAGAAGCGTTACCCGGATTTGTTGTTTTAGCAATAGTTGCAGAAATTATTGGTTTAAATAACGCCGCTCCAATGGCTAAGTATAAATACATTACAAAAACGCCTGTAAAAGTATGAAACATAGGCAATAATAGGAACGCCGTGAAGTAAACAAAAAAAGCAATAGTAAGCATCCGTTTATAACCATAGCGATCGGCAATGGCTCCGGTTAATACCGGCAAAAAATAAAGAATCCCTGTGCCAATTCCCATGATAGCCCCTTTCTGTGTCTGGCTAAATTCCAATCCCCCCATATCGCTCGATTGAGTTAGGTAATTAGCGAATAACATGTAAAAACCGTACCATGCCCAACGCTCGAAGAGCTCAATGGTATTGGCAATCCAAAATGTTCTCGGAAACGATTTAAAGGTATTTTGACTCACTCTAATAAGTTTATAAGGCTATGCTGCTTTTGCTTTAACTATTTTCTTTAAATCTTTTTCAAGAAGACCATCGGGCGATTTATCGTCGATCATATGATAATCAAAATAATATAACTTGGATTTTTCTGTACCAATAATAGTTTTGTAACATCTTGCTTTACGTTGTGTTCCTTCTGGACCGACTTTATGTAAATAAACGACTCCGGCCTGTTTAGAATCGATTGCTTTTTCCAACTCATCGCGAGTTACAAACTTAAATTTATAAGGATAAACTTTTTTAAACTTAGCTTCTGTATTTATCGAACGTTCCATCTCATCTTTAATAACATACAACGTTTTATCCTTTATTAAATAGGCATTGTCGTTATATTTTTTGATAATATTGATATCGCTAATATGTGGCTCATTTTCGACAAATAATACATGATCTTGAATGATTTGCAATAAAGATGATAGTTTGTAGATATAATTCGACTCATCAACCTCGGCATACGAAAGTGGAACGGTACAAAGCTGAGGCATATCCGATTGCGATTTATAGTTTCCACCCAGCGACAAACAAAGAAAATTATAATGCGCTTGTGTATTATCTTTTGTAAACCAAACTTCGTCGATAGTAATAAACGAGTTTTTGGTCGACTTTCTCAATTTATCATAATCTTCAGATGAGATAAAATCAACTGGAGTAATGGTCCATACATTTTTAACTGCTTCGCGAATTTTAAAATTGAACCCAAGAAGCGGATTATCGTCAAGCACAACATAAGTAGTTGTTTTCTTAAATTGCTGTATTTGATCTTTGCTTGGTACTTCTTTTTGCGCAAAAGTGGTTAATACTGCTAAAGTAAATACAATAAAAATTGATGATTTCATAGTTTGTAATATTAGTTGTTTATCGGAAAATATATTGGGTGCTTATCGTTGTATCTGTTAATAAAACTAAAGGCCAACATCTTTTGTTTACGTTTTTTTAAAGCTACAAATTCGTTTAATAAATCGGCATCTTCACTTATTAGTTTTGCCACATTTTCTATACTATAATTGTAAATATATCCAGTATCATAACTCATTAGAAACTGACGCATTTCAGTTGTTGTGTATGTATTGTTATAAGGCGTTGCATAAGAATCCCATGCGCTGTTGCCTGCATAATACTCTACTTCTTCTACCGACACAAAAAAAGAAATCTTTCCTAATTTTGGAATTCTGTAAAATGAGCTGTTTATCTGAATGTACAAAATGCCATTATTTGAATACCCCCAAAGTTGACTTTTCTTGATCTTTTGCGAAGTTCCATTTTGAACGTATGTTATTTCTTCGGACTTTAACAAGTCGTTTACAAATCCTTTTTCTTTATACGATGTTTCGAAGATAACATTTGCAAAAGGAATAGGCCGATTAAGCTTAACTTGTTCAAAATCAAAAAACAAACCTTCATTAAATTTAAATTCAATTGAATATAGAATTGAATCTTGAGCCTTTGCTTTTAATTGACCAAAGCATACTACCAAAAATAAAATCAACTTTACAAAGTTTTTATTCATGTACATTTTTTAACATATTTACACAAATTTATTGATATTTTGTCTATTTTAGACTGAATTTCGAAATACTTTATGAAACTACTTTCACAGCTTACATTATGGTTAAAGCAATTTTTCAACATCGGTAAACACGAGATGGCCTACCGTGAGCTGATGCTTGTGGTTACAATTTTTGTTACTACGGCAGGCTTGCTGGGTTACACTGCAATATCGTTTATCAATAATTCTCTCAATTTGGCTTTTGTCTTATTGGTTAGTTCATTGATTAATATTGTTCTGATTGTTTTAATAAAAATAAGATCAAAATTTAAATTGGTTTCTTCCATTTTTGCCTTCAGTATGATGGCTACAATGCTGTACCTCGTTTTCGACTCGGGAAGAAGTGGTTTTGGGTACATTTGGTTTTACGCATTGCCAGTTGTTTATTCCTCGATTTTGGGTGTGAAAAGAGGATCGATACTTAGTGTTTTATTTATTATTCTGCTGGTTTTAAGCTTTATGCTCCCCGACTATTATTTAGACGATTCTATTTATAGTACGCTTAAGCCAAGACTTATTGCATCGCTTGTCGCTCTTATAATTCTAATTGTATATAAAGAATACACCGTCGAACTCTTTAAAAAAGAGCGTAATGACGAAGGCCAGCTGGTAGAATCGAGTATCGAATTAAATAAAACTATTGTAAATAAGCTTTCCAACCAAATAAGGTACATTACCAACGATATGATTGAAAGTATCAATCATTACGAAAAGAAAAATAAAAACATACAAGATGCTTCGCTAAACCCCATTAAGGATGCATCCTACAATCTTGTTAATATTATTAACAATATTGGTGAGTTCTCCAGCTTAAACATTAACGACAAAAGCATCTTTACCGAGTATAATTTGTACACAGCTATCGATAAAACAATCAATTTATTTAGTTCTTATAAAAATGAAATTCATTTTAACATAGACAAGAACATTCCTGCTATTTTGTATGGAAATCCTCTTGTTTTGAAGCAAATCGTATACAATATTATCGACAATTTTATTAAGTCGAGTAAAGCTATCAATATCGAAATTATTAAAGGAGCTGAATCGTCGAACTATATCGAAATAAAATATTTTATATCTTCGAATCTTGATGATAAAAAAGAATATTCTAAAATTCTTAGCGATTGCAGAAAAGGGGTATTAAAACAGGAAGAGTTGGTTCTTGCACCAGAAGAAGAGAAAGACATTAAAACAATTATCAGTCTAGTAGAGGCGTTAGATGGAAAAATTTTACGTACTAAGCATAAACAATCTAACATTATTTGTTTCAATCATAAAATTCAAAAAGATAGTCACTACAAACCTGAAACTATTAACGAACTTTCTTACTCAAATTCCTTAGCGAATAGTCAAAATATTGAAGGGTTAATTAAACAAAAACTCAATAAGATGAAAGTTTTGTTAATGGAAGATAATTTAATAACTCAAAAAACCATTCTGTTTTCTCTAGAAAAATCAATTAAGCACATCGATATTGCTAATAATGGGAAGGAAGGACTCGATTTCTTTTATAAAAACAAATACGACTTAATTTTGCTAGACATCAATATGCCTGTAATGAATGGTTACGAAGTAGCAGGTAAAATTCGAAGCATTGAATTAGGTAGCAAATACCACGTCCCAATAATTGCAGTTATTTCCGATTATATGGCAAAAGATATAGAGAAGATTATGGAATCCGGTGTCGATGAGTATATCTCGAAACCATTCAAAACTGCTGAATTGGTGAAAAAACTAAATATTCTAACTACTAAGGAGAAAATATAATTTGAGCCATTTTCTTTCAACACATCCCCTAATTGCAATTATTGGCCCCACAGCTTCCGGAAAAACGAAAGTAGCTGTTGATTTGGCTTTAGAGATTAACTCGGAAATCATTTCCGGAGACTCTCGTCAAGTATACAGAGGTATGGGCCTAGGCACCGGTAAAGACATCGGCGAATATAGGGCAGGTGAAAAAACAGTTCCATATCATTTAATTGATATTGTAGATGCTGGTTACAAGTATAACATTCACGAATTTCAGAACGATTTTTTTAAGGCATATCATCAAATTATTGATAAAAATAAAATACCCATTCTTTGTGGAGGATCGGGATTATACGTAGAGTCTGTTACGCAAGATTTTAACTTAACTGCAGTTCCTCCTAACAGGATTTTACAAAAAGAGCTTGAGGGAAAAACATTGGATGAATTGGCTCAAATGCTTTCAAATCTTAAGGCTCTGCACAACCGTTCGGACATAGAAACTAAACGTAGAGCAATCCGAGCTATAGAAATTGCCAACTATCAAAAAGAACACCCTGAAATTACAAGCCAATTTCCTCAATTAAACACTCTTTTTATTGGCATTGATATTGAAAGAGAAGATCGGCGAAAAAAAATTACTCGACGACTTACACAAAGGTTAGAAGAAGGCATGTTAGACGAAGTTAGGGAATTACTAAAAACAGTTTCTGCCGAAGATTTGATATATTATGGCTTAGAATATAAATATCTAACTCTTCATTTATTAGGTAAGTTGACTTACAATGAAATGTTTGAACAGCTCGAAATAGCTATACATCAATTTGCTAAACGGCAAATGACTTGGTACAGAGGCATGGAACGTAGAGGAATAAACATTAACTGGATTTCTTCCAAATTATCTCCCGAAGAAAAAAATCGAGCCATTATTATGCTAATGAAGGAGCAATTATAACATTTTAAAGCTCATACTGAATTTTAAAATGCCAATCTATCACTTTACCAAACTATTTTTTAATGTTAAATTTATTAAAATCAATAATTTAAGCCAGATTTATTATTCTAGTATTGCCTCTATTTATGAATAATCAACCAATTGTAGTTTCAAATTTTAATCAATAAATATTTGCTTTGTAGAGGCTTATTTGTTGCAGTACAACCCGAATAAGCATAAAAATAGTAAAAAGTTATTCTAAATTTTTTCTTGTGCTTTTTTTACGTTGGTAAAATAATTCAGAATAACTTTTATTTACTCGCTTTGTCAGTTGCGAATTGTTATAAGACTGTTATTTATCTGTGCTCTTTTCTTTGTGTTTTTTAAGCTGTCTTCTTAATGCTTCAACTACTTCGTCGGTCGATTCTTCAAATGAAGCCGATTGTTTTTTGCTGAAAAAATCTCCGCCTTTAACATTAATCTTCATTTCTGTTACTTTATTTTCTTTGTTTTGAGCGTTATCTAATTTCAATGTAACGTCAACACCAATGATATAATCATTCTTTTCTACAAGTTTGGTTACTTTTTTTGTAATGAAATCTTCTAATTTCTTGTCAGCATCGAAGTGCACAGAGTTGATTTGAATGTTCATAATTAATCCTCCATCTTTTTATATTAATAATTAATCTCTAGGGTGAGATTCTCGGTAAGCTTTTTTCAATTTCTCAAATGAGTTATGAGTATATACTTGTGTGGCAGCAAGGTTGGCATGCCCCAAAATTTCTTTTATAGCATTTAAATCAGCACCATTATTCAACATGTGTGTTGCAAATGAATGTCGTAATACGTGAGGGCTTTTTTTCTGAGCTGTGGAGACTCCACCAACCGATTGGGTTACAATATTGTAAACCAATTTTGCATACATCGGTTTGTTTTTATTTGTGATGAACAGAAAATCTTGATTTTCACCGTTCAATTGACTGTTTCTTGCTTTCAAGTAGAAATTTGTTAATTCGATAACTTCTTTCTGTAACGGTATAATACGCTCTTTGTTTCGTTTGCCAAGCACTTTTATTCGTTGTTTTTGAATATCAATATTGTAAAGTCGAATATTTATTAATTCGGACAAACGCATGCCTGTGTGATAGAACAAAGCTACTATTAATTTATTTCGTAAACCTTCGAATGTTTCTTCATTGGGAAAATGATCGAGTAATTGATTGATTTGAGGTTCTTCGATAAATTTTGGTAAACTTTTTCTGATTTTTGGGGCCACAACTACCGATGCAGGATTGTGATGAGAAAGACTGTTTTTTACATTAAAACGATACAACGACTTCAATGTAGAAAGTTTTCTGTTAACCGATTTTGCCGTATATTTTTCTTCCATTAAACGCGCTAACCAAGAGCGAATATCTTTTGATGAGATTTGATCCCATGATGTTATATCTGAGTATTCGCTCAGATAATCAATAAATTGCAATAAATCTTTTTGGTAAGCAACAACAGTAAGCGAGGAATAGCGTTTTTCAAATTTAAGATAATTAATATATCGGGTAATCAAGTCTATCATTGCTAAACCTCTAAGCACAAATAATCACAACCTAAATATAGGTTGTGATGACAGATTTTCCAAATTTATTCTGTGAAATAAACCTAATTATAAATCAGCTTCACGAAGTTGCTGTTTATAAATGGCTTTAATTTTTTCTTCTCTACGAGCGATAGAAGGCTTCTTATAAGCTTTACGATTTCTTAATTCCTTCATTACTCCAGTCTTCTCGAATTTTCTCTTATACTTTTTTAAAGAGCGTTCTATGTTTTCGCCTTCTTTAACAGGTACTACAATCATTTTCTAAATCTTTTTTAATGGAGTGCAAAGATAATTATTAATCGAAAATTATGAATCATTTTCTAATATATTTTTATTGTTTTTGCGAATGTTTTACAGATTTCGCTATTACCTTAAAATTCTTCTTACAAAGGCAACGGTGAAGTAAGCCATTAAAAAAACGCCTACAAATCCTTCGATACCGGCAAGCCATTTTTCAAACCCTATTGGGCAATAATCGCCATAGCCAACAGTAAGGTATGTTATTATACTAAAGTAAAAGGAATCGGCTGTTATTTGCCAAATATCGAAGGATTTTGTTCCAGTCAAGCTTCCAAGCTGGAGAATTGCCGAAATTGCAATTATCAGACTAAAGAATACATAAGTGATAAGCATGCTCCACAATACTCTAACGGGCGATGTTGCGTACAAACCTGCTTTATCTAGCAATAATTCTTTAAAATAATAAACGGGCAGGAGAATCGAATATTTTCGTAAAGCGGCTTGTTTACCTATTTGTTCGTATTCATTTTTCGATTCCATTCTTTTGAAGGCAACATAAGCTTGATCTTCGGCTATATATTCCCCTGTATTATGAAAGTTTTCTTTTAATAATCTGTATTGGTATGCTTTTTCCGATGGTGTTGTGTTGGATTGATTTTCTATAAGCTGATGAACATTGTTAAGGTTCCAGTCTATGAATAGTTTTCCAATTAAACGCATGCCAAACAATTGAAGTGTTGCAATTTCAACTGGTTTATCGTAGGGTATAAAATCTAACAAATCTCTTACAACACTATCTCTTAAGTCGATTTCTTCAACCGATTTAACCCTAAAGTCGGCGTACCCGTTTAAATGACAAGATTGAAATGAAAGGCTTTTAACAACAGCTTCTTTAAAACTGAATGTAGAAGATCCTAAAAGTGCCGATTGAAATAAAAAAATTGAATTTGGGCACAAGGCTTCTGAAAAGTTAATTGCATTATCGCCAAAAATAGTTTTTTTAAAGGTTAATTTGCCATTTTTTAATTCGATACCTTCGAAGTTAACATCTCCCTTTTCGAACTTTGAACGATTAAAATTTACTTTAGATTCTCCAAAGTCTACTTTGCTAAAATCGACCGTTCCTTCTCCGAAATTGACACGTTCGAAGCTTGTGTCTTTTTTGCCAAAATGAGTGTAGTGAAAATCGACTTTCCCCTTGTTAAAATTAGCAACTTTAAAATTGGCTTTTGCGTTCTTAAAGTCTACATTAATAAAGGCTACATCGCCATTGCCGAAGTCTACATTGGTGAAATTTGCTTCTCCGCTTGCGAAGTTAGCGTACTGAAAATTTTTAAAGCCATCGAAAAAAACTGAATTTTTAAAGGAGTTTATATTGTTGCCCCAATGAGTGTTCGAGAAGTCGGTTTCAATGTTTTTGTAAACGTTATTTGAAAAGTCATTGTCTTTAGCAGAAAGTTTGCTTCCATGCAATGTTAATTTGCCTTTCAGTACATAATTGTATGAAAACTCTGTTAATTCAGAATCGATGTTTAGTTTTGAAAAGTCGGTTATTGTATCGGCTTCAATAACGGAATTTTTTATACTTAATGTTTTGCATTCGATACGATCTTCAATATTAAGCGCTTTTTTTAAATTAAGGTTTTTTATAAAACAATTATGGAGAATAATGTTTTTATTTTCGACATATTCGCTTACTAATGCTTCTATAGGTTTTACGCCTAATTTTATTTCTTGCAAAGGCAAGTCGTAGGCGTCGTAAAATCGAACAATAACATGACTGTTAAACTTAATACCGTCGATAGTGATTGCATCTTCAATCTCTGTTATTTGATATTTTTTAAAACTATAAAGCATTTTAAATCTTTTTTGTGTTAAAGAGATGAATGATAAAACCTGCCAGTAAAACTTCTAAAAAGCTTAGTGGGATTGCAAAGTATAAAATGCGATAGGGTAAGACGTTTAAATTGCCAATAACAAGCCACATTAGAATAAAACAGAAAACCCAAGCTAGGGTAATTGTTTCCCAAAAACTAAATTTTTGATATAATTTAAAGATAAGTACACTGCTTATCAGCGACCAAATTACCCATACTATTCCATTGATAGGTTCAGAAGGGAAAATTATTCCCAATGCTTGATAATGTTCAATCCAAAGCTGTTTAAAGAGTAACTCATTTCTTACAAACTCAGAAGTAACAATCCAAATAGTAGAAAGAAGAATCGGTAATATTTTGGTTTTAAATGGGTTCATAATAAAATATTTTAAATAAAGATAATATTTTATTTCAATAAAAACGCCCAGGAAGGACTCCCAGGCGCAAAACTAACTATTATGAAAAAAAAACTTACTTAAGAATGGACAATGCTTCGTCGTAATTTGGTTCGTCAACAATTTCAGGAACTTGTTGTGTGTATACAACTTTACCCGATTCGTCAAGAATAATCACAACTCTTGAAGCCAGTCCGGCTAATGGGCCATCAGCAATTTCTAAACCATATTGTTTTGTGAAATCTGTTCTGAAATCTGATAATGTAATAACATTATCTAAACCTTCAGCGCCACAAAATCTAGCTTGTGCAAATGGCAAGTCTTTAGAAATACAAAGAACTTTTGTGTTATCTAAATTAGAGGCTTCCTTGTTAAATCTTCTTACAGAAGCGGCGCAAGTGCCTGTGTCTAAACTTGGAAAAATATTTAAAACTAACTTATGACCAGCGAAATCATTTAAGCTTTTAACACTTAAATCAGCAGCAACTAGATTGAAATTTTTTGCATTTGAACCAACTTCAGGTAAATTTCCAGAAGTGTTTATTGAATTGCCTTTAAGTGTAATTTTTGCCATGTTTAATTTTCTATTTAGAATAATTCTAAGCGAAGATAAATACAGATTTATAATAAAACAAGTATTTTTTTACTTTTTTTATTTTTTTAACATTTAAGCCATATTATGATAGACATTCATTACGTCATCGTCCTCTTCAAATTTTTCCAAAAGCACTTCTATTTCTTCAACTTGTTCGTCAGTTAAAGAAACTGTGTTTTGCGGAATTCTTTCAAAACCAGAGGCTAATATTTCGAAACCATCCCCTTCTAATTTTGATTGAAGAGCACCAAAATTTTCGAAGGAACCGTAAATCATAATGAATTCTTCATCGACAAAAACTTCATCGGCTCCAAAATCGATTAATTCTAATTCCAATTCTTCTACATCTTGGCCTTTGTTTGCAATTTTAAAATGACAAGTATGGTCGAACATAAAAAGTACTGACCCCGAAGTTCCTAAATTGCCATTATGTTTATTAAAATAGGATCTAATATTTGCAACGGTTCTATTATTGTTGTCTGTTGCTGTTTCTACAACTATAGCTATGCCATGTGGAGCATAACCTTCAAAAATTACTTCTTTGTATGTAGAGGTGTCTTTATCGGATGCTTTTTTTATTGCTCTTTCAACATTCTCTTTGGGCATGTTGGCGTCTTTGGCGTTTTGTATAACAGCTCTTAATTTTGAGTTGTTTTCGGGATCTGCGCCACCTTCTTTAACTGCAATAACAATGTCTTTTCCTATTTTGGTAAAAGTTTTGGCCATTTGCGACCATCGCTTCATCTTTCTTGCTTTTCGAAATTCAAATGCTCTTCCCATTGGATAATAATTTTATGAAAACATTAGTTGATAAGGACGTGCTATAGCTTCCTTTAATTCTTCTAATCCGATGTGTCTGCTCTTTCTAAAAGTTTCTTTACCGGCTAAATATAAAACAATTGTAGGTATAGTGAAAATTGTGTTTTGTGCCGATATTTCTGGAACTTCTGATATGTCGACATAAATAGATTTTATTTTAGGGTAATTTTTCTGCACCATCTCATAAACTTGTGGTTTTAAAACTTTACAAACATTGCATGTTTCATTAGAAAAATAACCTAACACAGCATCGTTGTCCGAAAGGATTTGGTTAAACTCATCTAAGCTTTTAACGTCTTTGTACATAAATTAAATTTTAGGACTGCGAAATTACAAAAAAGATTGTTTACTTTTTTACTCATTTTTCACAAATGTATTAAAACAATAAAAGCTGTCTATTACGGACAGCTTTTACTTGTGTTATTGTCAAATTATTGAACAACAATTTTTATAGATTTTGTGTATTTGGAGTCAACTTGAATGTTAACTAAATATATTCCTTTTTCTAGTTGATCTAAATGCTTGATTTGTTTAATATTATTAAAGTTTTCTTGAGCTATTACTTTGCCGGAAAGATCTATAATTTCGTAATTACCCGTTTCGAATTCATTAAATTCTATAATAAACTGTCCGTTATTTGGGTTTGGAAAAACAATCAATTGCTGATCTTCATATTTATTATTTACTTCCAAATCGATTGCTCCTTCATCTTCTATATTTGAAGTTGATTGATAATAAGGGCCACCATTGGCTTTTGAATCTGAGGTAGGAACACATTGTCCGGGAGCATTTACTGTAACGGTGTACCATAATCCATATAAGGAAGGTGGGGTATCGGAATAGGAATGTAAATATGTTGGAAGCGAATCGATAACTTCCCAACCATTGGCTGTTGTGTGTCTATTAATGTAATATGTATAATATTCGAATCCATCGTAATCGTCCCACATTAAGTTTATAGCACCGCCTAAACCGAGACTGATAGAAAGGTGAATGGTTTTGTGTGCATCGCTTAATGCGGATTCGTTGCCACAGGCATCTTCCGAAGATATTTTATATTTCCAAGATCTTGTAAATGGGCTGGCTATTGGGTCTGAGAATTCACTCATGTCGATAGCATCCACTGTACCTACAAGCTGATAATCGTCTGCTACGAAACCTTCTCTATAAACATTATAATGGTCGACACCATCGCTGGCTTCAACTTTTTCCCAAACAACTAAATTCTTAGCGGTGTTTTGATCCACAGTTACAACACAGATTTCTTGATTTTCTGGAATAATATATGGTATTTCTGCACTTAACATTGTATGGCATGTTCCATCGGTAATGGTTACCCAATATTCTCCCGGCTCAAAGCCTTCAATATCTTCTGTCGTTTCTGCATTCGACCACTCATAAATGTATGAGCCGGAACCTCCTGAAACGCCAATGTATATGCTTCCGTTTTCGCCACATCTTGCCGATTGAATTGAGTCTACAATAGCAATAGGTGAGCCACTATCGCTTACGCCTGATGTAAATAGTTTAGTACATCCATGAGCATCGCTTACTGTTACAGTGTAGTTTGAAGCAGGAAGGCCTGAGATGGTTGCTGTAGTTCCTGAATTTGACCAGTTATACGTATAGTTTGGTGTTCCTCCTCCTACGGTGATAGTAATTTCTCCATCGCTATTGCCACAACTAGAATTGGTAACGCTGAAGCTTGCGCTTATTGCGTTTGGTTGGGTTAATAGCACATCGTCGTAGCTAACACAACCATTTTGGTCTACAATGGTTACTGAATAATTTCCTGCTGTTAAGCCCCCAATATTTTGTGTTGTCTGACCATTAGACCACTCAATATTATAGGGAGAAGTTCCTCCGGTTATATTCATGCTTACAGAACCTGTATGATTGTTAAAACAAGATAAATTGCTTGGTGTTAGCTGAATTACTGGAGCGTCTGTATTATTTATTGTGAAAAATTGATTAATCATACATCCATAAATACTATCGGTAACATTTACAGAATGTACCCCTGAAGAAAGATCTACAGCATAATAGCCTTCGTCGCCATTGCTCCAAGAAACATTATAATATCCGGATCCTCCTGAAACAGTAACCATAGCTGAACCATTATCTTCACCACATGATGCCGGATTTTTAGTAATTGCTATAACCATATTGTCGCACATTGCAGAAGGCCATCCATTAACATGGTATAAAGAATCTACAGTGTTTTCATTCATTATACATTGCGAAACAATAATATCATCAACATCCCCATAAAAGCAATAACCGGGATCGGAAGAAGATACTGCAAATGCAGATACTGATGCAACTTGAGTTGGTGGATTGGGATAAATAAACGAATTAATAGAATCGTTATTTAAATACAATGTGTATCTGGAGTTGGCATCATCTCTAACCACAACAACGTGTGTCCAAACATTGGTTGGAATAGGATTGTCGGACATAGAGGCAAATAATGAGCCGTCGTTATTGTAATGACCGTAAAAGAGTTTGCCAGTCGCTTCGAAAATTCCAACCATAAACGAACTTCCGGGATCACTCTCGTGGTAATTTACAAAAATCATTGCAGTATCATTGCTGTCATAGTCGTTAGGTTTAATCCAAGCGCTTACAGAGCAATCTTCATACAATGAAGGCGCCTCGACTATAGTATAAAATTCTTGGTTTGTACCATTAATGCTAAGGGCTCCGTATGGAATATTGAAACGATTGGTTGCGTAATTAAATGGCCCGTTTTCAACTTGTAAATGATTTCCATTGCCACTATGATCGGAGATATTGGCATTAAACTTATAAAATGCCAACTCGCAACTTTCAGTAGCACTAGCTTCGATGATTTTAATGCATACGTTGTCTATCCAATTGTAGGAAGCTTGTGGTCCTGCTTGCTGTATTAGAGAAATTTGTCTTATTTTTTCTAAAGAATATGTTGGGTCTATAGTAAATGGATTAAATTCAATTTCAAAAGGAACAACATTGGCATTGGTAGCTTTTTGCGAAACAAAGTACATGGTACTATTGGTGCAAATTAACTTATTGTTATAAATGCCGGTATTTATTGAAATAGAATCTGCTGCTAAGAATAAAGGTACGTCTTCATTACCACCAACTGCAATAGCACCAAAGTCATAAGTAGGGTTTTGCATATGTACAAAGAACAATGAAGTATCTGCTAGTTTTAAGCCAACCCCAGTAAAATGGAAAGGATTGGTAGAAATGGTTTGAGATTGCCACTCAATAATTAAAGAGTCTGTATTTAAAGGTAATTGGCCATTGCATCCTAATTCTGCAGTCTGGTCAGTACCATCGTTGTAAACCATAAATTTACCATTTTCGATAGAGGCATTGGTAGTATTGTACAATTCCCAGTTCGAAGGATAAGTGTTATCGTTAAAGTTAAAGCATTGATCGACAAAGTCCGGGTAACCATAACCTCCATCATGATACATTTCATCTATTTGATCGGCAGTTAATGTACAGGTGAAAATCTTTAAATCGTCGAAATAACCCTCGGCCCAATTAGGCACATAGTCTTCTCCAATAATTGTTGGTGCGGAGTTAAGAGGAATGTATGCTCCAAAACTGTTGTAGATACTTTCTCTTATTTTACCATCTATAAAAAATTTAATACTATCTGCATCCCAAGATACACCAACTTGATGCCAGTCAGTTCCATTTAAAAGATAGTTAGAAGAATAAATTTCATTTTCTGTGGGAGTATTAAGGTCGTAAATATTTGCTTTTAATTCATATTCTTCAATATACAACTTAAAATAAGGTAATTCTGGTGTAGCGGCAGTGGCCGATTCTATAATTGGGAAATAATAAAAGGATAAGCTCGTATTAGGTTTAATCCAAACAGAAACACTCCCTTCCGGTATCTCTGATATAACACCGTCTGGCAAGCTTACATTTGCGCTTTCGAAAAATAATGCTCCAACGCCGTTGTCGAATCTGTCATTACCGGCAATGGCATTGTTAGTCATTCCATTTTGCATTGAGATGCTGTAATCATCGGCGTTGCCGTCGAATGGATAATGATTTTTTATGCATGAGTAAGTTTGTCCCCATCCATTTTCGGTATATATTTCTTCGACTTCCGGTTCTGTTAAGGGGCAATCGAAGAATTTTAAATCATCCATTCTACCATTGGCGAAATAGATTCCAGAGTTATCATTACCCAATACAAAATCGGAGCCAGTTGTGTTAATGGTTCCTAAAGCATTAACCATTTCGTTTCTTAGCACTCCATCGATATACAAAAACATACTAGCGCCATCCCAAGAACAAACAAAATGATGCCAGTTGTTAACCGATAAATTATCAGTGTTATTTAGTGTAGTATTAGCTAAGGTAAACTCTTGAGTATTACCATTTAATATTAATTGTAGATCAATATCTCCTGCATTCGTCCCCGGCCTTGTAAAAACAGGAAAAGAAGTTGGATCGTCTACGTATGCCCAAATTGAGACTGCGCCTTGGCTCATGTTATTCATTCCCGTTGTAATGTAACCAAAATCATCAGTGCCATCGAAATGCAGTGCGCTTCCGGGTGCACCAAAACGGTCGTTATCAGATGTAGGCCCATTTATAGTACCGTTGTTGTTTGCTGAGACTTCATTTAAATCGCCATCCATTTTATATTGAGCAAACATACAGCCTGTATTCGTGGTAGATTTATAGCAGTACACAGCACCATCGGCACTTGGGCTAGAAGTTGCCCCCACTAAAAATATGTCGTTGAATAAGTTTATACTTTGCCCAAAGTATTCGGATGAATAGTGACTGGGTGATTGAAAGTTAGAAATCTCGCCCCAGTTATTATCGCCACCATTGTTCATTTTAAATAACACAGCTTCACCAGCATAAGATTGATAGCCGGGCGCTCCAACTAAAATATTTTCACTGGAAATAGAAACAGAAGTGCCAAAGTAAGCGTTGTTAGCCGAGTGTGAAGATGTTAATTTCTTTACTTGTCCCCAGTCGCCGGGACTTCCATTATCTTTGTAGAAAACATAAGCAGCACCACAGCCTGATAACCCTGCGTTGCTATTATATGCTCCGACAACAAGAATGGTATCGGATAAATCTACAGCACTTCCAAAATACTCGCTTGAACTAGGGATGTTTGCAAATTTTACGGTCCACTGACCCCATTGATCAGCTCCATTCTGATCCCTTTCAAAAATAAAGGCAGCTCCAGTGCTATTGTAATTACTAGCTCCAACAACTGCTGTATTGTTGTATAAGCTTACAGAAGCTCCAAAATTTGCCCCTGCTTGCGTGCTTGTAGGGGCTATTGTTTTAACAAGGCCCCAGTGATGCGGGCCACTTTCGTTTTGATAGAATATATAAGCTATTCCTCCAGATGAAGTATAGGGCTCTCCAATAATCAAGTATTCATTATCAACAGCAATGGAATACCCAAATTGTGCAGCTGAATTCCCTGTTAAAGTATAAAAATGCCCCCAATTGTTATACCCGCCTTCGTTGCGATTATAAATATATACAGCACCATTTCCTGAATCTTCTTCAGGAGCTCCAACAAAAGCAAAATCACCATAAATGGCAACTGAAGTACCAAAGTGTGCATGATTAAAAGGGGAAGCAGAAAATATTTTCTTTACAACGGACCAAGAAGTGCCATCGTATTGATAGATGTACGCTGCCCCTGCTTCGTTAGTCATATCCATATCGTTTGGAGCACCAACAATCGCATAATCGTAATAACGGTCTACCGATTTACCAAACTGAGTGTTAGACGAGGTCGATGTAAAGGTATTTTCGAGGTTAAACTGAGAAAATCCTATTAAACTTGTAACTAACAAGCTTAGGAATAAAATTGTTTTTAGAGTTAACTGTCTCATAATTAATTTTTTAATTCTGTATTGTTTGCTATTTTAGGGTCGAAATTCATCAATACAATATACAAATAATATTAAAGTCTATTTTGAGTTTTTAACATTTTTTGACTATTTTGCTAAAAAAACATATCAATGCAAGGAAGATATATCGAAAAGTATTTTTTCGAAACGCTAAATTCAACGAATGATAAAGCAAAGCAGATTTTAAACGACAATCCAATGCTCGAAAAAATTTATGTTCGTAGCGAAGTTCAGGAATCTGGCAGAGGTCAGTTTGCTCGAATTTGGGAGAGCGAAAAAGGGAAAAATTTATTAATATCTATTGGCATTCGTGCTGTTTCTGTTCCGATAGAGCAATCTAATTTAATATCTGAACTTGCTGCGATAGCCGTATTCAATGTGTTATCGAGAAAAAACATTATTCAAATTTCTATTAAATGGCCGAACGATATTTATGTAGGAAATAAAAAAGTAGCCGGCATATTAATCGAGAATACTTTTGTTGGTAATAAAATTGAAAAAACAATAATAGGAATCGGTTTAAATGTGAATCAAACAGAATTTTCGGAAGGGCTCCCTAATCCAGTATCGATGAAACAAATAACAGGAGAAGCCTTTGATATTGGACAAATTGGAGAAGAGATTGTTAATGAGGTCTTTAGCCTATTGAATAGAAAAAGTGAAATTCATCTGTTGTACAATAAATACTTGTATAGATTGGGCGAACTTACTGAGTTTTTTAACTCTGAAAATAACGTTTTTCTTGGGGTTATATTAGGTGTAGATGCCTCCGGATGTTTAGAGGTTCGTGTAGAAAATGCACGCGTAAATACTTATATGCACGGCGAGGTAAGTTTAAAAATACCATCCGTAAACTAAAACCGACCACTAGCAACATTATACCTGCGATTGGTTATTTAGCTGTTTAATTGTTTGACCTTCTGACGTACTTTTACATTACAGAAATAGCAGTTATGAACCAGCGAAAGAGGTTTAACACCCAACCCAAAAGTGTTATTTCTCTTTCGTGAAAAGTCCGCAAGCCATGAAAATAACTTTCAAAAAAAACTGGACCATCGAAGGAAACGAAAAGTACCTTAGAGGAGAATACAAGGCAACCATTAAATGCTACACCAAAGCCATAGAGTCAGACGAGTTAGATGCAGAAGCCTTTCTGAATAGAGGAATTACCTTTCATGATATGGGATTATTTTCTGAAGCTATTTCCGACTTTACAGAAGCAATTAATTTAATACCAAATTACTCAGAAGCCTATAGAAACAGAGCACTGGCTTATTATTCAATTAAAGATAGCAGAAAAGCATTAGCAGATTACAATAAAGCCTCGCAGTTAGCAGGAGCAAGCTAAGGAATGATTCTTTTAATCAACAAACTGACTTCTTTTAATGCGTTTTTAATCCTTGCCAATTTGCTTGTAAGTTGAATGATTTCTTCCCAATGATCGTTGTCATTTAGTTCCGAAAGTTTAAGCTCGATTTCTTTTGCGGCTTTGTTTAGAGAGCGACTTTTGTAAATGATGATGTTGTTGGGAAGAAGTGTTTTTAAGCGATCTTCTTCCTTAATAATTTCGATGTTTTGTTTTACAAAAAGTTCGCTCAGTTCATATTTCGAAACTATGATGTCTGTTGCTGCCTTAGAAATATATGGTTTCTCATGGTTAATAAAAAAGTCGATGCTTAGTTTATTCCCTTTATGAAAATGTTCAAAAGCCAGATGAAACATCTCGTTGTAAATTTCGTTTGCAAAATTGATTTCATCTATCATCAATTCGTCGAATAGATATTGAGCACAAGTAATACTTTTTACTTCATTAAAATCGCTTTCTACTGTGAGATTGTTATTTGGGTATTTTATTAAATATTTTAGCAATGAGCTTTCAATTTCATGAAAGTAGGCTTTATCAAAATCAACGAAATCTTGCGTTTGTTTCCTAATTTCTTGATTGTCTGGTGGAACAGGGCTTAATTGCGTTTTATTAATCTTTTCAATCTGATTGAAAACTCTTTGTCTTATTTCTTGATTTAAAACCTCTTCTTTTATCTTTAATAGTCTTGCCGTTGAACGTGTAAATTCACCTCTGATAAATGTGTCGGGAATTTTAGAAATTGACTCAACGATACTTCTCGTTGCTTCAGCTCTTTTAACAGGATCGTCTTTGGCTTCGTGCAATAACAATTCTGCTTTAAAGTGAATAAAGTCTTTTTCTTGTTCTTCAATATACTTTCGGAATGCTTCGTGTGAGTTTGTTTTCGAAAATGAGTCGGGATCTTCGCCATCGGGCAATAGCACTACTCGAACGTTCATTGTTTGTTCAAGCACTAAATCAATTCCCTTCAATGCGGCCTTAATTCCGGCTGCATCGCCATCGTAAATGATGGTTATATTTTGTGTAAAACGTTTAATTAGTCGTATTTGACCAGTCGTTAATGCCGTTCCTGATGAAGCAACTGCGTTCTCGATACCGGACTGAAAAAGTGAAGTAACATCGGTGTAGCCTTCTACCAAATAGCACTTGTTTTCTTGTGTTATTGCTTTTTTGGCTTGATAAATTCCATAAAGAACATCACTTTTGTGATAAAGCGGACTTTCAGGTGAGTTGAAATATTTAGCTGTATCTTTTGTTGCTTTTAATGTTCTACCGCCGAAAGCAATAACATGTCCGGCAAGATTATGGATAGGAAAGATGACTCTTCCTTTGAAGAAGTCGAAGTCGCTGTATTGGCCAGTTTTAGTTAAACCTAACTCAACAAGCAAGGCTTTATTATAACCATTTTTTAGGGCTTGTTGCGTAAAAGCATCGCCTGTGTTTGGGCAATAGCCTAATTGAAATTTGTTAATAGTATTTCTGTTAATACCTCTTTCTTGCAAATAACTTAAACCAATAGTCGTCCCTTCGTCGTTGTTTAAGAGCGTGTCGTTAAAGTATTTTCCGGCAAACTCAGTGATGATTCGCAAACTTTCCAGTTTAGATTTTTCATCTTTTTCTTCTTTGGAAAGTTCTTTTTCCTCGATTGGGATGTTGTATTTTCTGGCCAGATACTTAAGTGCCTCGGGGTAACTTAAGTTTTCGAGCTCCATTATAAAATTGACAGCATTTCCTCCGGCACCGCATCCAAAACATTTACAAATACCTTTACTTGGAGAAACTGTGAACGAAGGTGTTTTTTCGTTGTGAAAAGGGCAATGGCCTATGTAATTAACGCCTCGTTTTTTTAAAGAAACGAAATCGCTAACTACTTCGACAATGTCTGCGGCGTCGAGTATACGTCCTATGGTCTGCTGATCAATCAACTGATTTTAGTCTTTTGTATTCGAAGATTGACTAAAGTAATTTTAAAATGATATCGTTTACTAAAGATTTTCGTCGAAATATTGTGTGATTTTTCTCATTAAATGAACTCTGTCTTTGCCTCGTATATTATGTTCGTGAGTCGGGTAAATAAAATAATCCATTAGAATGCCTTTTTTTACAGCTTCTCTCAGGAATACTTGGCTATGTTGCCAAACTACGGTTGGGTCCTGTGCCCCATGAATAATCATCAATTTACCTTGTAGTTGATCTACTCTAGCGCTAAGATTTGCATTAGCATATCCTTCGGGGTTTTCATCCGGAGTGTCCATGTAGCGTTCGCCATACATCACTTCGTAATATTTCCAATCGATTACTGGTCCGCCGGCAACGGCTACTTTAAAAGTTTCGGGGTGAGAAAGAATTAAATTTGTTGTCATAAACCCACCGTAACTCCAACCATCTATTCCAATTCTATTGGTGTCTACGTATGCAAGTGATTTTAAAAACTCAATTCCTTTCATTTGATCTGCCATTTCAGCTACACCCAAATTTCTGTGAATTACATTTTCAAATTCTAGACCTCTGTTAGCCGAACCTCTATTATCGACCGTGTAAACTACATAACCTTTTTGCGCCATATAGAACAACCATAATTGCGATGAGGCAAGCCAAGAATCGTCAATCAATTGAGCATGGGGGCCTCCATAAACATAAACTAAAACAGGGTACTTTTTGTTATTATCGAAATTTGGAGGTGTAATTAAACGGTAATATAAATCAGTTTTGTTATCGGCCGATTTAATCGTTCCAATTGTCATTTCACCTAAAAGGTAATCTTTAAGTGGATTTTCTGCAATTTGAATATCTCTAATCTTAGCTCCTCTATAATTTCTTAGTTCATAATTATGAGGCACTTTTATACTGGAATATCCATCTATGAAATTATCGGCATAAGGATTTAAGAACGCTGTATGTTGTCCCATTTCAGGAGTTATTATTGTGCTTTTGCCATTTTTTAAGTCGACCAATGCAACTTGTTTTTCGAGAGGTCCATTTTGTTTGGAATAAACGAGCATATTAAGCCCTTTTTGATCGAATCCTATGAAGTCGTCTATGATCCAGCTTCCTTTGGTTAATTGCTTGATAAGTTTTCCATCGGTGTTGTATTTGTACAAGTGTTGAAAGCCGTCTTTTTGTGAGAAGTATAAAAATTCGTTAGGTTTATTTTTTATAAAAACAATAGGGTGCTGAGGCTCAACATATTTTGTATGCTTTTCTTCGAATAGCGTTTTTACAAATGCTCCGGTTTCAGCATCGTATTGGTTTAACTTCATGTGGTTTTGCTCTCTGTTTAGTACTTGTATGTATAAAAACTTTGCCTCAGGTCCCCAGCTTATGTTTGTTAAATACTGTTCGGCAGGTTCTCCGGTTTGCAAATAAATACTACTGTTCGTTTTAGGATTGTAAACAGCTACTTTAACTTCTTCGCTTTTCATTCCAGCCATAGGATATTTAGTGTTATTGGCTTTTGCAACGCGTTGGGTAACATCGACTAAAGGGTAATCGGTGATCATGGTTTCGTCTTTGTGGTAGTATGCTAATTTTTCTCCTTTATCGGACCAAAATATTCCACCTGTAATTCCGAATTCGCTTCTGTGTACAGTTTGACCATTTACAATACCAAGGTCTTCGTCTTTTGTTATTGCTATTTCTTCTTTTCCATCATGAATGAATAAATTATTATTTACAGTGTAAGTAACCAGTTGATTAAAAGGGTTGTACTCTGTGTTTTCTGCATTCTCGTTGAATTTGATAGACTTAGAAATTTCTTTTTTATCAATATCAATAACAGTAAGTACATTGTTTTGTAGATTATAAAAAGTATTGCTGTTAATCCAGTGAATACTAACAATATACCTTAAGGAATCTAAGCCGGTTAGGTTATACATTCCGTTTATGTCATCTAAAGTCAAAAGTGTATCGACAGTGTTGTTACTTAGTTCTTGAATAACAATATTTCTATATGATTTTATCGTTGTAAAGTGCTCTGCATCTTTCCATTGAATGTTAGTTAAATACTCGGGGTACAATTCTCTGTACTGTCCAACAACAGCTTCTTCTATCGTCAATGATTTTTCTTGAGAGAAGATAGGAGCTGATGTAAACACAGCAATTACTAGTATTAAAGCTTTTTTTAGGATTTGCATTTTGAATGTGTTAATAAAATTCATAATGTATTGGATTATATGTCTTGTTCCAAAATTAAAACTTATTCGACGATTTGGTATTATAAATGTTACGAATTTCTATTTTTGAATTCTAAATGAAGACCTATTTGTCAATACTCGCATACTTTTTTATCTTTCAAACTATCTTGGAAGTGAAGGCGCAAAACAATTCTATTGGTATTGCCGATACTAGCGAGCTTGAACGTGTTTTTGTGATGTTAGATTTAGTTAATGTACAGCAACTCGACAATCGTATTGCAGTTGATTTAAAATATTCTACTAAAGATAATTTTGTTAAAAAAAACATGTATGGGCAGTTACAAAGAGCTTATTTAAACAAAGATGCCGCTGAGATGCTTGCAAGGGCTCAACAAATTTTATCAGATACATTACCCGGGTTTCGTTTATTAATTTACGATGCAACCCGGCCTCAATCGATACAATGGATGATGTGGAAAGCAATAAAAGTACCTGAGTCTGAAAAGTCGAAATATGTATCAAATCCTAAATACGGTTCATTGCACAACTTCGGAGCAGCGGTCGATTTAACTATAATTGACAATAAAGATCAACCACTTGATATGGGTACATCTTTCGATAGTTTCGAAAAATTGGCTTATCCGTATTATGAAGAAGAATTTTTAAAAAAAGGGAAGTTAAGCAAAAATCAATACAATAATCGATTGCTTTTAAGGTATGTGATGAAGAGAGCCGGATTTATGGGTATTACCACAGAATGGTGGCACTTTAATGCATGTTATAGAAAAGATGCTAAACAAAGATACAATTTAGTTTACTCTCATTTGCTAACCGATTATCTTAAAGAAGCAACTGAAAAACCTTTGCTAGTAGATGATTCTGAAAAGCCAATTTTTAGGGTTCAGATATATACTTCGGGTAAAGCTCATGATTTGAAGTGGAAATCACTTAAAGGATTTGCCGATTTTCGATATTACCATAAAGGCTTATACAAATATACTGGTGGCAGTTTTGTGACTATCGAAGAGGCTAATGATTTTAAAAACCAAATGCGAAAGCAAGGCTTTAAAGGGAGTTTTATAGTGCCTTTCTATCAGGGAGAACGTATCGAATTAAAAGATGCGGTCGAATTATTGCAATAAACTCATTGAGAACTGACCGTTTTCTAATGTGATAACATCATTTTCGTTGTTTGTATTGGTCAGACTAACTGTAAAGGTACCTGAAATATGTTCTGTCGTTTTTTCAGTAATGTCTAAAGTTCCAATAGGATTAAGCGAGTATGCAGTACTGCTTACAGAATAATTAATCGAAACACTGTTTAATGGATTGCTAATGTCGTACGTTCCAACGGCAATACTTACCGGCATTTGAATATTTATCGACTTGAATTGTGTATTAATATTACCACTTATCATTAACATACCGTAGTTAGAAGTGATATTTGTCGATGTGCTGTTATAGTCAACCCCGTTAACTTTACATTTGACGTAGTTGTCTGTTGGTAAAATGACGTCTCCACCGCCACCACCGCCGGTGCCGCCTGAACTGTTAGTAATGCCAATCATTCCATAATTATCGATGGTTAGAGAATCTACAATCATAATATCAGTAAAACTACCCTGAGAGAGATAAAATTGTTGATTTTTATCGAAATTACTATAAACTCTTGTTTTAAAAGTTCCACTTACCAGTCCGTAATCTAAATCTATTTTACTGATGAGTACATCGCCCGATTGTCCTAAATCTTCAGGGTTGTTTTTGCTCCAATAAACTAACGTGTCGAAACGATTTCCAAAATCGTAAGAAATAAAATGATCGGAATGATTACTTAAAATATACGTTTTATCGGTAGGTTCGTAATTGTATAATTTTGTTCTGACACAGATAATTGAACCGTTTGAACTTTGCCCATAAACGGTTAAATATCCATCTTTAAGTACGGCTTGTTTTGCAAAAGCGTTAAATGCTTCTCCTTCAATATTTGCTACGAAAGTATTTGAGCTTGTATCTAATGATATTTTGTCGTCATCTGTTTTTTTAGAGCAAGAACCTAGGGCTAAAACAGAAATAAGAATAACAACGATATAGTTTTTAAAGTTCATTAGTACAATGTTTATTTTGTCCGTAAGATTAAGTTTATCAGTTCAACTAGCGAAGTTAATCAATTTTGATAGAATAAATCAATAAAATGTTTTAAAAAATCCTTTTGCGTATATTAAAAATCGATACCAATTCCTAACATTATTTTTTCCTGAAATTGTAAGCCTTTTGTATATCCTACTTGAGTATACTTGTCGTTCACAAATTTATTTACCGGTATTTTAGCATCGTCGTCGTAAATAAAATGCAGGCTTAGTAGAGCTTTAATATTTTTGTTGATGATAAAATTGAAGTCCGATTTAAGCTCAACATCAATATTCTCTGGTTTGTATTGATAATTACTAAAAAGCGTAAGTTCATTTTCTAATTTGATATTTTTAACGATGTCGGTTTTGTAATTTATAGTTATATATGCTCCAACTTCCTTGTAAATTCTATCGTCTTCTTTCAATCCGTATTGAGTACCATCAACCATTCCTTCTTTAATAACCATTGTCGTTTTTGAGGTTAATGGCGATACCATTACGCTTAAAGCTTCGCTTGGCTTGTAAATCATACCGGCAGAAAAAATAATATATGCCGGCGATAAAAGGTTCGAAACAACCACCGAATCGTTCGGATATTTGTAACCTTTAAAAAATTGCGATTTGAAATTGAATAAAGCATTGTAGTAAAATTTACCTTTTGCATTATATCCATAACTAGAATTTATTTCGATATAATCGTCGCTGTTCCTTTTTTCAACTTTTTGTTCTTCTTTCACTCCAACTAATAAAAAACCGTAATTCCAGTTAAAGGTATTGTCCCAGATTTGCTTATTCTTTTTGTATTTGGTTTTGAATTGCGTTTTTATCAAGCTAGAAAAAATATTATCGCCTCCTTTTGCCCAATTAATTTGAGCGCCTTGCGATAAATGAAGATAAACTTTCCCCTGCAACAACCAGTAGTCTCTCCAATTGAGCGTGTCTTGCTCAATGTTTGAACTTTTAGCAGTTGTAATGCAAATTAAAATCAAGAAAAATAACAGGCTTCTCTTCATGTATTCTCTTTTACCTACACAAAGGTAAAAAACTTTGTTGTAAGGCTTAAAACTAATCAATTTTCCCTTCTGTTTTTTTAACATATTTAAGAATTCATTATCACTAATAAAATGTACTTTAGTATTCTGAAAATTTAATAGCAAAAATTATGACAAAGAAGAAATGGATCACCATTGGTGTAATAGCTCTGGTAGCAATAGTACTATATCAAGTATTTGCAGGATCTTACAATAAAATGGTTAAGGGAGACCAGAACGTTAAAGAGCAATGGGCTAATGTAGAAACAGCATACCAGCGTAGGGCAGACCTAATACCAAACCTAGTGAATACTGTTAAAGGTTATGCCGAGCATGAAAAAGAAACACTAAGAGAAGTAATGGAAGCCCGTTCGAAAGCCACAAGTGTTAATATTGATGCTAAAGATTTGAATGCAAATTCTTTTGCTCAATTTCAAGAAGCACAATCGGGATTAACCAGTGCACTTTCTAAATTAATGGTGGTTATGGAACGCTACCCCGATTTGAAAGCCAATCAGAATTTTATGGAACTGCAAGCGCAGCTCGAAGGAACGGAAAATCGTATAGCTGTTGAAAGAAGGAAGTTCAACGAAACGGTTAAAGCGTTTAATCAAACCGTATTAGGATTTCCAAATAACATGTTAGCAAATATGTACGGTTTCGAAGAAAAAGAATTTTTCAAATCTGAAGAAGGTGCTCAAACAGCTCCAAAAGTAGAATTTTAGATGAAATTAAGTAAGGAAGAAAGAAAGCTTATAGAATCTGCTATTGCACAAGCCGAGTTAAATACATCTGGCGAAATTCGAGTGCATATAGCAGATTCTTGTAAAGACGATGTGTTAGATTGTGCAACATATTGGTTCGAAAAGTTAAAAATGCATCAAACAGCTTTGCGAAATGGAGTGCTGTTTTATATTGCCAGAAACGATAGAAAGTTTGCAATTCTTGGTGATGCAGGTATAAACGCTAAAGTTGAAGCCAATTTTTGGAAGTCGATTAGCGAGCAAATGGAAGCCGACTTTAAAAACGGGCGTTTTGCTGAAGGTCTTAAAACAGGCATTCTTTCGGCTGGGCAACAGCTTAAAAATTATTTTCCGATACAAATAGACGATATAAACGAATTAAGTAATGAAGTATCATTCAGTTAGGATTTTTTTAATAGCAATATTTTCTTTTGGGTGGGGATTTTTAGCTAAAGCCATTGATTTTGAAAAACCTTTGTTCGAGCAAAAGTCAGTGCAGACTTTAGTCCAAGATTATGCCGGGTTTTTAACCAAAGAACAGAACGAAAAAATAGAAGCAAAGCTTAATCAACTTAGTCGTGAAAATTCGGTTCAAATATTATTTGTAACCGTCAACAATTTGTTTGGATACGATAAAAACGATTATGCCGCAAGATTAGGTATAGCATGGAAGGTAGGCAGTAAAGAAAACAACGGGATAGTATTCTTAATTAAACCCAAGCAAGCAGATAGCAAAGGTGAAGTCTCTATTCAGGTCGGTTACGGTTTAGAAGATGTAATTCCGGATGCTATTGCGAAGCGCATAGTCGAAGCAGAAGTGATTCCTGAATTTAAAAAAGGAAAAAACTTTAAAGGTGTCGATAATGCTTTAAATGTGCTTATCGACATTTCGAAAGGGAAATACAGCTCAGAAAAGTATATGCAAAGAACAGGAGGTGATAATTCGGGGCAATGGATTCCCCTAATATTTATTGGCTTCTTTCTAATTCTTTTTTTTGTATTACGCATTAAATCGGCCCAACGATATTCAATCGGTCATCATGTTCCATTTTGGGTAGCCATGAGTATGATGGGTTCAAGTCATTCTGGTAGTTCAGGAGGGTTTGGGAATTTTTCTTCCGGCTCAGGAAGCTTTGGAGGAGGAGGCTTTGGCGGCTTTGGTGGCGGAAGCTTTGGTGGCGGAGGGGCAGGCGGAAGCTGGTAATTAAAGTTATTCCCTAAGCGATTTTAATCAAAGCTTTTTTAAACTTAGCTTCAAAACAAAATCCCCAATTTAAGAGCCTCTATCTCGGGCTAAGTCTTTATCTTTGAAAGAAAAAAGTCAATGAAATCTCTATTCGTTTTTTTCTTTATATTGATATTAGCAGCTTGCCAATCTGTAAAAGTCCAAAAACTCTCCGATGGCAAACAATACAAGGAGCCTTCCCTTATATATGCGTTACCCTATCAGCAATTAGTTATTACTATCGATGCCGTTGAAAAAACGGAACTAGTTGGCCCTTTCTCAGAATTTTCTGAACAATTTCTGGAAATTAAACCTGAAATTATCGAAACATCTACCAAGTGGGAAATAGAGAATGTTATTATCTCTACCGTTTCTAAGGTAGACACTTCGAATCTGTATAAAATTACCGGCGATATTAAAAAAATTAAGCCAGAAAACTTTCAATGGTTAACATCAACATTTGGCTCAGATCAATCATTTGTTTATCCGCAAGATAAATGGCTCGAAGCTTCAGATCAAGAGCCTTATTTCGAAGAACTAACACTTAAAAAAATGATTATCGAAGAGTCCGAAACATCATTTAAAATGGTTACAGTTGATAGTGTAAGTAAAAAAATCCCGATTGTTAATAAAGTGATTCGTAATAAAACCTACGAGGAAATGGCTAAAGATGCCGCCAAAACATTAACAAAAATTAGAAAGCGAAAGTTTAGATTGATCTCTGGTATGAACGATAAGCTTCCTAAAGAAGATGCACTAAAAGTAATGCTTGAGGAACTAGATAAAAAAGAGAAAGCATACGAAGCACTGTTCTTTGGTAAAGTCGTTTATAAACATTTTCGGAAAGTATTACAAGTCGAACCATTCAATTTAGGTGCCTATAATATTGTTTTCTTTAATGAGAGTTATGGATTTAGTGAGGATGCAAAAAAATCTTTTTATCCTATCGTACTTAAGTTACAGAATGCTAATAATGGGACTGTTGCTGTTGATACGATTAAACGATTTTCTGAAAAAATGATTCCTTTTGTTGTGCCGGCAACTATAAACGTAAGCATTTCGGATAAACAAAAAGTAATTTATGAGTCCAACATTACCCTAAGCCAATTTGGTTTAAATATGGCTATGCCTGCCAAATATTTATTTAAACAAAACTGGATTATTGATACAAGAACAGGACAGTTTAAAGGATTTAAAAATGATTAATTATATATTTTCCGGTATCGGCCATGCTGTTGGTCGTTATCAGATTACAAATGAAGATATTTTTGAAGCTACACAAAAAGGTCTATTAAGTGGCTTTGATGAACAAAAGGTATTATCGAGCAAAAATTATCAGCAGTTTTCAGAGAGGCATCCAGGAGTTTCTCCATTCGATTACTTTGCCGAATATAAGATGGGATTTAAATATCGAAACACGGTAGTCCCATTTCCTCCAAAGAAAAAACATTTTTTAAGAACAGAAAATTCTACAGAACTAGCAGTTAGAGCAATAAACAATGCTTTTAACGATGCGAATATCGATCCTAAATTAATTGATGCATGGTTTGTTTCTACGGTATCGCCACACGAGCAAGCACCAGGGATAGCCGCGACTATAAAAACCTATTTTGTCGATCGCAACAATTTAACACCGACCTTTACTTTAGCATCCGGTTGTTCTGGTTTTAATTTGAACCTTGAACGTGCTTTGGAGTATTTAAAAGATCACAACTCGGCAAAACATGTGGTTGTGGCTCACACCGAAACGATGTCTAGTTTTTTAACTGAGAAAAGCAAGTTTGTTTCGTTTGTAACCTTTGGCGATGGGGCAGGAGCTGTAATACTATCGAAAGTTGAAAGTGAAGAAAAAGAAGGCATAGTAGCTATCGAGAACTTTCAAGACCTTCATATGATCGACTTTGTAGGGGTAGATAAATCGTGGAATTTATACATGGGAGAAAGCGTCATTAAAGATCGCGCCATCATCAATTTAATAAAATCTACTAAGTCGATATTAGAAAAGACAAAATGGTCTGTCGATGAAATCGATTTGTTGGTACCACATCAAACAGGAAATGCCATTTTAATTGATGTGGCTAAGACTTTGAATCTGCCGAAAGAAAAACTCTATCTCGAAGCACAAAGACAATTTGGTAATGTTTCGGGCTCTACGGTTTTACTAAGTTTATCGCTTCTAAATCAATCTGGCACATTAACTGAAGGTAAGAAAATTCTTAGTGCAACAGCCGGAGTAGGAGGTAAATATGGAGCGTTCTCATATATAGTACCAAAAAAGGCCAAATTAAATTTACAAATTGAAGGCGACCTCAAAGGAAAAAATGTACTTGTTGTAGGAGCGTCAGGAGGAATTGGATTATCTATTCTCGAAGCCCTAAAAAAGCGCGAAGCAAATATCATTTTCACATATAGAAACGAAAATAAAGCAGAAGAAATAAATTCAAAATTCCCTAGTGCTGAAGGTTTTGAATTGAATTTGATGGATTTCAATTCTATCCATCATTTTATTGAATCCTTAAAAAAAGCATATACTTCTATAGACCACTTGATTTTTACACCAGGCATTAGTGGGGGATTGATCTCTGGTTCTGAAATTCAACCTGAAATGTATAAACAGGTGCATCAAATTAATTATCAATCTTTAGTTAGCATTTATCAGAACTTGTTCGATAGTATCAACTCTTCGGTGGTTTGGTTAGGCTCTGCAGCAGAAGATGCTCAGTTTGCCGGCTCTTCGGCTTATGTTTCGAGTAAAAAGGCATTGCATGGCTTTGTTGCAAGTGCCTCTTGGGAGGCTTTTAGTAAAGGGTTAAGAATGATTTATTATATGCCGGGAGTTGTCGCTACAGGAATGACAAATGAATTGAATCCAAAACAAGCTTTTATAGCCATGCAACAGATCAATCAGGCTAAAATATTAGATGTCGATACTGTTGCTGAAAACATTGTTAAAAGTTTATACTTGATCAAAATTGAAGGTGTTGATGATACTTTTGAAAATATTTTAACAGTTCGTCGTCATGGTTATTTAGTTTCTGATAATCGCTGGTAAATGAAAGCAATTGAGGATTTGTTATCATTCGATAGGGGGCACATTTGGCATCCGTACACTTCGATGTCTGAACCATTACCTGTTTATCCTGTTAAATCAGCAAAAGGGGTAACCCTCACTTTAGAAGATGATAGAACTGTTATCGATGGTATGTCGTCGTGGTGGGCGGTTGTGCACGGTTATAATCATCCTCAACTAAATAAAGCCATTAAAGACCAGACCGATCAAATGGCACATGTAATGTTTGGAGGGTTAACGCATCAACCCGCCATTGAATTAGCAAAAAAACTGGTAGAGTTAACACCTCAAGGATTAGAAAAAGTTTTTTTCTCGGACTCAGGTAGCGTTGCTGTAGAAGTGGCCATGAAAATGGCTTTGCAATATCAGCATTCGAAAGCTAATGTTAATAAAAATAAATTTTTAACTATTAAAAGAGGCTACCATGGCGACACTTGGCACGCCATGTCGGTTTGCGACCCTGTAACTGGGATGCATTCCATATTTAATAATAGATTGGCTGAACAAATTTTTATCGAAGAACCTCAAGTTCTTTTCGACGAACCATGGTGCGGCTCGGCAATAGATGAACTATCCCGAACGATAGAACAAAGACATAACGAAATAGCAGCATTCATTCTTGAGCCTATTGTTCAAGGAGCCGGAGGCATGCGCTTTTATCATCCTCAGTTTTTAAGAGAAGCTTACAGACTTTGTCAACACTACGATATCTTGTTAATAGCAGATGAAATTGCGACCGGTTTTGGACGTACAGGTCGTTTGTTTGCATGTGAATATGCCGATGTTTCTCCCGATATTATGTGCTTAGGAAAAGCATTAACAGGTGGCTACTTAAGTTTTGCAGCAACACTCACAACATCAAAAGTTGCAAATACAATTTCTAAAGGAAATCCCGGCGTTTTTATGCATGGACCCACGTTTATGGCCAATCCTTTGGCTTGTTCTGTTGCAAATGCAAGCATCGATTTGTTATTAAGTAGCTCTTGGCAAGATAATGTTCAAAATATTGAATATCAATTAAGAGAAGATTTAATGGCATTGAAAACCCAAAGTAAAGTGGTTGATGTTCGTGTGCTTGGGGCTATAGGTGTTGTTGAGCTAAAGGAGCCTGTAGATATGGTTTGGATACAAGAAGAACTGGTGAATATGGGCGTTTGGTTAAGGCCATTTGGGCGTTTATTTTACACTATGCCTCCTTTTATTATTACCTATCAAGAGTTGAAAACAGTAACATCGGCAATGAAGTCGATTATTGATAAAATATAAAAATTGTAACCATGAGTTTAATTCAAAAAGATGTAAGAAAAGATGGTATTACCATTTTAACACTAAACCGACCAGAGGTTCATAATTCTTTTAGTAGAGAACTGCTTGGAGAGTTTACTAAAACGCTTAAATCGTTAGAAAAGGATGAAGCTATCCGAATTGTGATTTTAACGGGAGCAGGTGATAAGTCATTTTCTTCGGGGGTTGATCTTAAAATTCTTCAAAATTTTAATTCTATCGAAGATGCCAGAGATTACGCTTTGTTGTTGGAAGGCAGTTCTGAGGTTTTATTCAATTTTACTAAACCTGTTATAACGGCTATTAATGGCTATGCTCTTGGAGGAGGCTTAGGATATGCTGCTTCGACCGATTTTCGTATTGCTGCCGATACTGCAAAAATGGGCTTCCCTGCAGTAAAGCTAGGCGCTATTCTTCCGGTAACTTGTACTTTATATTTAAGTAATTTAATCGGTTTAAATTACACCAGAGATTTATTATTTACAGGAAGAATGGTCGATGCTCATGAAGCCTATCGTATCGGTTTGGTGAATCGAGTGGTTGCTAAAGACGATTTAATGCAAGAAGCAGTAAAAATAGCACAACAGATATTAGAAGGTACAGACATGGCGCTTTTCTACACAAAAAGAACATTAAATACTTTGCTTGCAAAAGATATTGAGTCGCAAAAGTTGTATGCAGCAGACAACTTTGCATATTTATCCCAAACCAAGGAGTGGAAAGAACGGATTATGAATTTTGGGAAAAATGCATAAAAAAAGAGAGGTTAAAATATTAACCTCTCTTTTTTGTTTTATTGAACCTTAGTTATGATCTTGTTCTAACATTGTAGGGTTATAAGTAATATCAAGAATATGATCTTGCTTGTTAACCACTGTTACAATCGAAGCTCCAGTTGACCAAGAAAATCTTTCGTATGTAACGTAAGAGTCATATGTCGAGTCGAAGTTTGTATCTTCCCAATGGCTATAAGCTTGCATCATTTCTTCACCTTTAATAGTTACTGTTACAGGTTTTGCTCCTGCATCAATAGAAAAAGTATAATTACCAGCAGCATCTACAGTTGTGTAATAGGTCTTCTTTTCTAGAGTAGCAGTACCGTTGTCCTGAACTAAATCTTGAGCATTGATCTCAGCGATTAATTGAGTTCCTGCAGGTGCATATTCAGAATAACTATTGGCTAAACTAGCAGTTGGATTGTTAGATTGATCTTGATAATCCATCCATACTTTTCCTGTAATAGTAGCTTTGCCTATGTTGTTTGTTCCTGTAGAAGTTTCGTCTTTAGAACAGCTAGTGAAAATTGTTGTTGCAACAAATAATCCTGCGAATAAAATAGATAATTTCTTCATTTTTTATAGGTTTTAAATATTTATTTAAATTTAGTTCTCCAAATGTAATAATATTTTTAATAATACCAACACTTATATACTATTCGTTAACTTTTCCGTGGCAATTTTTATATTTTTTTCCACTTCCGCATGGGCAAGGGTCGTTTCTGCCCACTTTTTTCTCAACTCTTACAGGCTGTGCTTTCTTATCTTTTTGATCGGATTGTTTTTCCTCTCGGCCTGTTTCTAAACGACTTAAGTCGAGTCTAGCGGGAGCGATGTTCGATTTAACTTGCTGAGCCTCTCTTAAAAAGATATGAGCTTTCAGTAAACCAGCAATGACTTCTTTATTTAAACGATCTACGACTTTCTTAAAGAGTTCAAACGATTCGAATTTATAGATTAGTAATGGGTCTTTTTGCTCATAAGAGGCATTTTGAACAGATTGTTTTAAATCGTCCATTTCTCTTAGATGTTCTTTCCAAATATCATCAATAGTGGCTAACATTATGATTTTTTGGAAAGAAGTAATCACTTCTTCTCCTTCAGTATCATAAGCTTTTTGCATGTTCGTGTTAACTTGGAATACTCGGTTTCCGTCGCTAATCGGGACAACAATATTTTCGTAGCCGGGTTGATTTTCGAATACATCTTTAATTACTGGCCATGCTTGCTCTGCTATTGCTTTTGTTTTTCGTTTATAAATTTCTATAGTTTCATCGTAAACTTTATCGACTAACTTTTCGGTACCAATGGCTTTATATTCCGCTTCGTCAACCGGTGGTTCAACAGATAATACACGAATAAGCTCTATTTCAAATTCTTCGAATTCGCTATGACCATGGTGCTCGTGCACTAAATTTTCGCACACATCGTACAGCATGTTGGCAATGTCAACGCCAATACGTTCACCTAAAAGAGCATGTTTACGTTTTTTATATATGACTTCTCTTTGGGCATTCATCACGTCGTCGTATTCGAGCAGACGTTTACGAATTCCAAAATTGTTTTCTTCGACTTTCTTTTGAGCTCTTTCGATAGATTTAGTAATCATGGAGTGCTGAATGACTTCCCCTTCTTTTAAGCCCAATCTATCCATCATCTTTGCTATTCTGTCGGATCCAAATAAACGCATTAAGTCGTCTTCTAAAGAAACGTAGAACTGCGAAGATCCGGGGTCGCCTTGACGGCCGGAACGGCCACGTAGCTGTCTGTCAACTCGTCGAGACTCGTGCCTTTCTGTACCAATAATTGCTAAACCGCCGGCCTTTTTAACATCGCTACTTAGCTTGATGTCTGTACCACGACCAGCCATATTTGTGGCAATGGTTACTGCGCCTGTTTTACCTGCTTCGGCCACAATGTCGGCCTCTCGACTGTGAAGCTTTGCATTTAATACATTATGTTTGATGCCTCGTAATTTGAGCATTCGGCTTAAAAGTTCCGAAATTTCTACAGTTGTTGTACCTACTAATACGGGTCTCCCTTTTTCTATAAGTTTAACAATATCGTCAATAACGGCATTGTATTTTTCTCTTTTCGTTTTGTAAATGAAATCTTCCCAATCGTTTCTTGAAATGGGTCTATTGGTTGGAATAACCACAACATCCAACTTATAAATATCCCACAATTCTCCGGCTTCTGTTTCAGCTGTACCTGTCATACCGGAAAGCTTATGATACATACGGAAGTAATTCTGTAAGGTAACAGTTGCGTATGTTTGAGTTGCGGCTTCAATTTTTACGTTTTCTTTAGCCTCTATGGCTTGATGCAGTCCATCTGAGTAACGACGCCCCTCCATGATACGGCCGGTTTGCTCATCAACAATTTTAACTTTATTGTCGATAACCACATACTCGACTTCTTTTTCGAAAAGTGTATAGGCTTTTAGCAATTGATTAACTGTATGTACGCGTTCTGTTTTTACACTGTAATCGCTCAATAAAGCATCTTTTGCTGTTAATTTTTCCTTGGGGTCTGAAATTTGTTTTTCGATGTCGGCTATTTTTTCACCGATGTTAGGTAAAACGAAGAATTCAGGATCTTCGCCAGAATCGGTTATTAAGTCGATCCCTTTATCGGTTAATTCGATTTGATTATTTTTTTCATCAATTACAAAGTACAATTCATCGGTAATGATAGGCATGTCTTTGTTATTGTTTTGCATATAAAAGTTTTCCGTTTTAAGCAAAAGAGCTTTCATACCTTCTTCGCTCAAAAACTTAATTAAAGCTTTGTTTTTTGGTAAACCTTTGTATGTTCTAAGTAATAATTTACCGCCTTCTTTTTCGTTGCCTTCTTTTATTAATCTTTTAGCGTCGATGAGGATTTGAGAAGTAAGATCGCGTTGAAATTTTACTAACCTTTCGATTCTTGGTTTGAGTTCGTCAAATTCATGATGATCGCCTTTTGGGGTTGGTCCGGAAATGATTAATGGTGTTCTTGCATCGTCGATTAATACAGAGTCAACCTCATCGACAATGGCGTAATTGTGTTTACGTTGAACCAAATCTTCAGGACTCAATGCCATGTTATCTCTCAAGTAGTCGAAGCCAAATTCGTTGTTAGTTCCGTAAGTGATATCGGCATTGTATGCTTTTCTTCTTGGATCGGAATTGGGTTGGTGTTTATCGATACAATCGACACTTAAACCATGAAACTCGAATAAAGGGCCCATCCACTCGGCGTCTCTTTTCGCTAAATAATCGTTTACAGTAACCAAGTGAACGCCACGGCCGGGAAGGGCATTTAAGAAAACAGGTAAGGTTGCCACTAAGGTTTTTCCCTCTCCCGTTGCCATTTCCGATATTTTGCCTTGATGCAATACGATTCCTCCAATTAACTGAACATCGTAATGAATCATGTCCCAACGAATTTCGGTACCTCCTGCAAACCAAGAAGAATGGTATTTTGCTTTGTCGCCATTTATTTCTACCGACGAGCGGGTTGCTGCTAAATTTCGATCGAATTCATTAGCTGTTACTTCAATGTAGTCGTTTTCTGCAAATCGTTTAGCCGTTTCTTTTACAATTGAAAATGCAGTAGGTAATATTTGATTGAGAATATCTTCGATTTTTTCGTCGATGCTTTCTTCTATTTTATCAATGCTTTTATAAACGTCTTCTCTAGCATCTATATCTAGTTTTTGCTCTACGATGCTGTCTTTTAATCGTTGGATTTCATTGTTCTCATCTTTAATAAAATCTTGAATCTGTTGTTTTAATTCAATGGTTTTTGCGCGCAAATCGTCGTTGGATAATTGACTAATTTTGGCGTACTCTTTTTTAATTTCATCAACAATTGGTGAAATAGATTTAATATCTCGATCGGATTTGTTTCCGATGAATTTTCCAAGTATTTTATTGATTACACTCATGATTTCCGTTGAAAAAATTTGAAACACAAATGTAAGTAATTGAATTGAGTTTTTCGAGTGCTTTCATATTTTATACCCGATAGTGCATTTTAATAATTGTTAATTTATTCAATAACGGACATTATTTATACTTAACTCCCCATTCTTCGAACGATTCGACAGGTAGGGAACATGCATTATTAATACAATGATAAATAAGTGTTTGCTCTGCTTTGTATCGGTTTTTAAGTAAAGGCAAATCGTCGTTTTTCTCTGTCGATGCTATTATTTTCAAATAAGGTCGATACTGTTTATAAATATTTTTTAAAAATTCTTCAGCTTGTTTTCCTATAACAACAAGTTCTTCGGAATTAGAAACTTCCGACAATAATAGATTTACCCATTCATAATGAAAGTATACATTGTTCATTGCATCATTATAAATATTTGCTAACATTTGCTTGTAAAACGACGCCCAGTAAGGGTTTTCTGTTAGTATTGAAAGTGTTTTTAAATTCGAAGCCATAACCGCGTTCGAAGATGGAATAACATTATCGGACAGTTCCATTTTTCGTATTATAATTTTGGTGTTTTTATCAGTATAAAAAAACATGTGACTTTCTGTGTCGAAAAATAGAGCGATTGTAGTTTCTGTCAATTTTAGAGCTTGTTCTAACCACGAGTCGTCTAAACTGATTTCGTATAAATTGATTAATGCCTGAATGGTAAAAGCATAATCGTCGAGATAACCGTTTATTTGTTTTTTAGGATGATTTATTCTTAATAGTTCGCCATTATTATTTACAAAGTTTTCTATCATAGCTTTACCCAAAAACAAAGCCATAGAGCGGATTTTTAAATCGGGGTTTGCTTTATAAGATTCGCATAATGCATTGAGTAATTGAGCATTCCAAGAACAGATGACTTTAGAATCCGTTTCAGGCTTTATTCTGGTTTGTCGTTCTTTTAGTAATTCGACAATAACTGATTGAATTGCCAATGTTGGCTCATCCATTGAAGGTACTTGTAAAATATAGCGTTTTTCGAATATCTGATCTGCTGCAATATTGAAATACGATTTTACTTCTTTCCAAGAATCTCCGGGCATTTTCATTAACTCTTCTTCGCTCCATAAATAGTATAAACCTTCTGTACCTTGGCTATCGGCATCTATTGCAGATTGGAAAAGATGATCCTCTGTTTTCAGATCTTTATGTAACCACTTTTTCGTTTGCTCGATAACACGTAAAAAAACAGGCTCATTCTCAACTCGGTAAGCCAGTGCAAATAGCTCGATAAGCTGAGCATTGTCGTATAACATTTTTTCGAAATGAGGGACATGCCAACGATTATCGACAGAATATCGAGCAAAACCACCTTCAATCTGATCGTAAATGCCTCCATAAGCCATTTTTTTTAAGGTAAATAAGACATGCTCGACAATGTCTTTTCTTTGTTTTTTTAATCCAAAATTTAAAAGCATTTTCCAAAGTCCTGGCAATGGGAATTTGGGTTGTCCAATAAATCCACCATAATTGGTATCGAATTGAGTAATAAGATGTATTATTTTTTCATCAATTTCTGCTTTAGAAAATGCTTCAATTTCTTTTTTTTGAATAACCATTTCTGTTTGAGCAATACCTTGTTTGATTTGTTCTGCTGCTTGAATGTATTTTACAGGATTACTTGTATAGCCATGAGCTAAACTGTTTAAAATGTTTTCCCAATCTTTTGGCCTAAAGTAAGTACCTCCCCAAACCGGACTTCCATCGGGCAGCGCAAAGCAGTTTAAAGGCCAACCTCCACTACCGGTTATAAGTTGAACAGCATTCATATAAATTTGATCTACATCAGGTCTTTCTTCTCGATCGACTTTTACACAAATAAAATGCTGATTCATGATTTTGGCAATAGCCTCATTTTCGAAGCTTTCGTGCTCCATTACGTGGCACCAATGGCAGGCTGAATAACCAATGCTGAATAAAATTAGTTTGTTATGTTTTTGTGCTTGTTCGAATGCTACTTCGGAATAAGGAAGCCAATTTACCGGATTTTGGGCGTGCTGAAGTAGATAAGGACTGGTTTCGTTTATAAGTGCATTCGAATATTTGCTTGAACTGTTCATGTGTTTTTTTTTCAAAATTACCTCTTATTTAGAAACATTCCAAATAGAATTTTTGAATAAAAAAAGAGACTGTCTTTATAGACAGTCTCCAAAATATTAATCAATGTTTACTTATAATGCTCCTTCGTCGTAGGCTTTTTCTCCGTGTAATGAAGCGTCTAAACCAGAATCTTCTTCAATATCGGAAACTTTAACTTTAGTAACTAGGTTGATAATGTAAAGCATTAAATAGGTGAAAATAAATGCGTATGCCGAAGCAACAATAACAGATACAACCTCTTTAAAAAAGAATGAAGTGTTTCCTTCAAGTAATCCAGACTGACCATTGATAGCAGTAGATGCAAAAAGACCTAACATAATGGTTCCAAAAACACCTCCCATGCCGTGAACGCCCCATACATCTAGAGCATCATCCCAGCCTAATTTATTTTTAAATTGAACAGCAATATAGCATAAAGAACCAGCAACTAACCCAATAACCATAGCTGCCCAAAGGGGTACAAAACCAGCTGCAGGCGTAATGGTTGCCAAACCGGCAACAAAACCAGTTAATAGTCCTACAAATTTAGGTTGACCTTCTCGAATCCATTCGATAATTAACCAAGTTACTCCTGCAATAGAAGCGGCAACGTCTGTGTTTAAAAACGCTGTAGTGGTAATTGCATCGACGCGTAACTCACTACCGGCATTAAAACCATACCAGCCAAACCAAAGCAAACCAGTACCAATCGCTACCAATGGGATACTATTTGGAGGCGATTGAGTATCTCTTCGTTTTCCGACATAGATTACGGATGCTAAAGCAGCGAAACCAGCTGTTGCATGTACTACGATACCACCAGCGAAGTCTAATACACCCCATTGGGCTAACAAACCGCCACCCCAAATCATGTGTACGAATGGATAATACACAAAAATTTGCCAAGCTACTAAGAAAATAAGGTAAGATTTAAAAGTAACGCGGTTAACAAAAGCACCTGTTATCAGAGTAGGAGTAATTACCGCAAACATCATTTGATAGGCAATAAAAATAAACTCAGGATATTGTCCATCAGCACCGGAATAAGGATTGTCAAAAGGAATTCCGCTTAAAAAAGCCCAGTCGAAGTTACCAATAATGCCACCTTCGCCACCACTAAAGCATAGCGAATAACCAAAAGATATCCATAAGGCGGTTGTAATACCTAACGATACAAATGTTTGCATCATGATACCTAAAATATTTCGTTTACCAGCTAAACCTCCATAAAAGAAAGCAAGACCCGGTGTCATTAACATAACTAGACTCGTACTAAGAATCATGAATGTTGTTGTCCCTGTATCGAAACCCATAATTTTTTTATTTTAATTGTTTATAAACTATAATGAAAATCCTATTACTATAAATATTTTTTCAGCTTCAGGGTTGACAATTAAGGAAGCAGAAATAGGTAAGCTAAAGCTTTCAGTAATTTTTAGATCTTTATGCCCTGTAAGACCTAAGTTAACAACATTGAATCCGGTTGCTCTGGCTTGATATATACCTTCGCCTGGAGAAGCTCCAATAAAATAATCAATATTTTTGTGGGTGTAGCCCAATTCTAAATAAGTTGAATAAGCTCTGTCTCCGTTCGATTTAACAGCATCTGCACCATATACCATAGTTGCACCCATTACAGAAAGGTTTTTATAGGTGAAACTTAGCATCGCTTCAAATGAATGTCCACTTAAGTCTTTGTCGAACCAGTTGGTAAAATAGCCATCCATTCTTTGTGTTTCGTTAGGAAAGAAATAGTCGGTTACTGTTACACTTACCATATCTTTAATGTTGTAGGACAAATATAGATCTGCTTCTTGTGCAGCAAACATATTTGTTGTATATGCTCCCCAAACGCCTAAGGTTAAATTGTATTTAGAAACCTCTATGCATGGCTGAATACTTGGCGATGCTCCAAAATCGGTTCCACGCCATACGTATCTGGAATTAACATCGACTCCTATACTGTATAAAGAGTCGACCTCTTGCGACATTAAATTGACTTGAAGCAGAGTTAGTGCGCTAATTATCAATAAAAGTTTTTTCATAGCAATGTATTTATGTGTTAACAATGATTAATCGATACAAAGCTATAACTCGCTGTTTTTTATGAAATCGGGAAAAAACTTAAAAAAGACTAGGTAATTTACCTAGATTATAGTTCTATGATTTTCGACCTTATTGCAAACTTGACAAGCTCAACTGTGTTTTTAATCTCCAGCTTTTGCATAATATTGTTTTTGTGAGCATCGACCGTTCGTATACTGATGTTTAATTTTTCAGCAATTTCTTTGTTTGTATTGCCGTTGGCAACCAAGCATAAAATCTCTTTCTCTCGCTTGGAAATATCGTCGATTGTTTTTGTTTTAGGAGTATTGCTACTGGTATTTTGGTTTAAATATTGGCGCGTTAAATACTCGGAAATATATTTGCTGAAATAGTTCTTGTTATGATAAACACTTTGGATGGCTTCTATTAATTCTGATTTTTCAACCTCTTTAGATAAATACGCTTTTGCGCCTTTTTCAATAGCATCTAATATAAATTGCTCACTGTTGTGCATGCTTAAAACAATGCACTTAATATTATCGAATTTTTGATTAACTATTTCGATAAGCTCAATGCCACTCATGCCGCCCATACTTATGTCTGCAATTATTATGTCGGGACTAATAGTCTTCGATTCAAGCTCTATGAGCAAATCTTCGGCATTGGAATATTCTTTGACGACTTCGATTTGATTTTCCGATTCTATTACAGATTTTACACCATTTCTAAAAAGATGATGATCGTCGACCAAAACAATATTGATTTTAGTTGGGGTTTCTGTTTTCATAATTCATTGTCTGCTTGGTACGGAATGCTTACATTAACCGCTGTGCCTTTATTTATTGTACTAATAATTTCTAATTGCCCAGATAAAACATTAACACGCTCTTTTATATTAGCTAGTCCATTACCTTTCGATTTGTTAATAGAACTGGTGTCGAATTCTTGTCCATTATCTTCAAAATTAAGAAAAATAGCATCTTTTGATTGTCGAATCTCAATATTAAGATTTGAAGCATTAGCATATTTTAAAGTGTTGTTTAAACACTCTTGGACTATTCTGTATAGATAAGTATTTAGCAAATCGTTGCGAATTTCGTATTCTATTTGAATATTAAGTTCACATTCAATTTTAGAGCTTATTTGAATATCATTAATGAGTTGCTCTATGGCTTTTTTTAGTCCGAAACGATTTAGAACAGAAGGCATAAGGTTGTTTACTGTTGCTCTTATTTCTCGAATAATATTACTAAACATTCCTTGAACGTCTTGCAAAATTTGCTGCGTCTTTTCCTGTTCGTTTCCAATAGCATTCTGGAGAATCATTTTTATTGCCAGAACAGACTGAGCTAAACCATCGTGCAGTTCTCTGGCCAATCTGCGTCGTTCTTTTTCTTGACCTTCAATAATCGATCGACTTTGCTTTAGTCGTTCTTTTTCGATGTGCATTCGTTGGTCGGTTATTGTTTGAGTCATCGAGTTAAAGGCTTTGGTGAGTTCCGATATTTCGTCTTTGCCTTGAACTTTCATCTCAATTGGTTTTGCATTTTCGGAAAAGGCAAGGATGTTTTTTTTAAGGTTTTCGATAGGTAAACTTATTCGTTTAGCAATAATAATGATGATACTTAAAAATAAAATGGTAATGATAATAACGATGTAGATGATATTATACCTAATCGATCTAATTGGTGTCATGGCTTCTTCTACATCAATTTCTGCCAGTACAATCCAGTTAAGTCCGTTTATTTCTAGTTTTTCGAAGGAACCTAAAATTGAGATATTTCGGTAATCTTTGTACGTTCCAAAACCAGAAACGCCACTCAGAGCATTATTAACGCCATAAGTTTCTACTTTGGTTTTATATACAGAATTCGAATGAAAACGAGAAGTGCTTCGCATTAAATGATCTTGCCCAACTAAGTACGACTCCCCCGATTTGCCAAGTCCATTGTGTGGGTTATTTTCGTACATAATTTTATTAATTGCAGTTTTGCTTAACTCAAAAATTAGAAAGTGTTCTTTAAGTTTAGAATTGATTTTTGATATTAGAAATACAGCAGGCTTAAAAGTGGTGTCTTCCACCGATAGTTCGATAATCTGAAAATTTAATTTAGCATTAATTTTATGTTTAAGTTGTTGAGATATTTTTTTATTGTTAAGCGCCAGTGTATCGATACTTTTTAGCTCTAAATTGCTGAGCCAATAAGCATGAACATAGTTTTCTTCGTTATTAAGATAAAAGGCAATTTTATCCGATCCTACAAAATTCGAATCGGCCATTAAGTTTTGTTCAACTAAAGAATGAGAAATAAGCTCAATTTCGCGTTGTCGTTCCTGAAAATAAGATTCAATCCGATTTTTCTTCTCAGTTCGCACAGAGCTTAATTGGTCGAAAGTTCTTTCTGTAAGTGCATCTTTGGCTTTGTAAAAAGAATAAGCCCCGGTTATATTGACGGCAAAAACTATCAATACTAAGAAATACAAGCTTAACTTTAAACTGATCGACATGTTTAGAATTTCTAACAAACTTAGAAAAACTAATTTAATGAGCAAGGCCGATATAAGCGAAAGCTGGCGATTTAATTATCATTTATTCGAGTACGCTTTGCACCATGGTGTTAAAGGACAAACTTCGCATTTTGGACTGCGGGCTAAACAAATATAACGGCCATGTAATATGAGCCAATGGTGGGCGATGGGCAGTAATTCCTCAGGAATGTACTTAACCAATTGTTTTTCGGTATCTAAAGGTGTTTTTGCCTTTGTGCTTAACCCTAGTCGAGCAGAAACTCTAAACACATGTGTGTCTACAGCCATAGCAGGTTGGTTAAAAACCACCGAGACAATTACATTGGCAGTTTTTCTACCTACTCCCGGTAGCTTTTGCAAGTCGTAGATGTTATCGGGAACTTTGGCATTGAACAGTTCAACCAACATTTTTGCCATGCCAACAAGATGTTTCGATTTGTTATTAGCAAAGTTACAAGACTTAATGTATTCGTATATTTCTTCGCTTGTAGTAGACGCCATTTTTTGTGGAGTAGGGAAACTAGCTATTAATTCAGGAGTAATTAGGTTAACCCGTTTGTCGGTGCATTGTGCCGATAAAATTACGGCAACCAATAAAGAAAAAGGATCGTGATATTCTAATTCTGTTTCGGCAACTGGTTGGTGGGTTTTAAAGTAGTCGATGATATGTCCGAATCGCTCTTTTTTAGTCATGATGGCAGAATTTTTACAAACATACTAAGTTTATACGAATAGGCTATTATTGAATATTAAGGCTTATTTTTGCCATAAATTATGAATTAATTGAAGCATGGCTGAAAAGGTGGATGAAGTTTATTTAATTGTCGAAAAACTAAGCAAGTCGTTTGGCGATGTTGAGTTGTTTTCCGACATTAGTTTGAGTATTCATAAGGGCGAGAAGTTGGCTCTCATTGCCAAAAATGGGGCAGGAAAATCTACTATTTTACAAATATTAGCCAATCAACTCGATTATAATTCGGGTAGTATTACTTACAAAAACGATTTAGTCGTTGCTTATTTAGAGCAAGCGCCTGTTTTCGATAATAATTTATCGGTAGAAGAAGCTATTTTGTACGAATTTAAAGATGTTTTGGAGCTATTGCATCGTTACGAGAAACTAATCGTAAACGACCCGAACGACGAGCTACATCATTTGATGAATGAAATAGAATCGAAACGAGCTTGGGATTTGCAAGTTAATATCAATCAATTTTTATCCAAGTTGAAGATTGATAATAAGGAACAAAAGATTTCTGAGTTGTCCGGTGGTCAGGTGAAACGCTTGGCCTTGGCTTCGGTGCTATTAAAACAGCCTCAGTTCCTAATTCTTGATGAACCGACCAATCATTTGGATATTGAAATGATTGAATGGTTGGAAGATTACCTGATGGATAGTCAAATTACATTATTGATGGTAACTCACGATCGATATTTTTTAGATCGGGTTTGTAATAGAATTATTGAGTTAGAAAATAATGAACTTTTTAGCTATTCGGGCGGATACCAATACTATTTAGAAAAGCGAGAGGAACGAATAACGCAACGAAACACAGAAATAGACAAAGCCAGAATGCTTCTTAAACGAGAGATGGAATGGTTGAATCGTATGCCAAAAGCTAGAACTACTAAAGCAAAATATCGTGTCGATAGTGTAGAAGAAATACGAGAAAAAGCATCTCGAAAGATGATTAAAGACCGAGTGACCATCAAATTTCCCTCTCAACGCTTGGGAACCAAGGTAGTCGATATTCATCATTTGAGTAAGACTTTCGACGATCTTCAAATATTAACTGATTTTTCGTATAAGTTTGCTAAAGGCGAAAAAGTTGGCATTGTAGGGAAAAACGGATCGGGCAAGTCTACCTTTTTAAATTTGTTAACTCAAGAATTAAAACCCGATAGTGGATATTTAGAGATAGGAAGCACTGTTTCTATAGGTTATTATCACCAAGAGGGAATACAATTTTCTCCCGAAAAAACATTGTTAGATATTGTTACAGACATTATGGAAGTTGTCGATTATGGCGATGGAAAGAAATTGTCGCCTGTGAGTTTTTTAAATCACTTTCTTTTTCCTCCTAAAATGCATAGGGTGAGAGTGGATAAGTTAAGTGGGGGAGAAAAGCGACGATTATACCTGCTTACCGTTTTAATGCGAAACCCAAATTTTCTTATTCTCGACGAACCAACTAATGATTTAGATATCATTACTCTAAATGTTTTGGAAGATTATTTGTTGCATTTCGAAGGTTGCTTGTTAGTTGTGTCGCACGACAGATATTTTACCGATAAACTGGTCGATCATCTTTTTGTTTTTGAAGGAGAGGGCCGGGTAAACGATTTTCCCGGCAATTACACCGATTACCGCTGGTCGGAATTGCGTAAAGCTAAACAGCAAAAATTGAACGATTCGAAAGAAAAACAAGAATCTACTAATGCTGAGGTTCAAATAAAGAACGACTATTCAAAACGCTTGAGCTATAAAGAAAAAGTGGAGTTCGAGCAGTTGGAGAAAGAAATTGAATTATTAAGCGACGAAAAGAAGCGCTTAGAACTTCAATTATCAGAGCAAAATACCGATCACGAAAAAATCATGGAACTTTCTATAAAATTTCAGACCACTTCCGACTTATTAGATGAAAAAGAATTCCGTTGGCTGGAGTTGAGCGAAAGAGCCTAAACATCTATTTTATCTTAGTCTTTTTTTGATCGATTAACCACTTTGCAGTTTGAATAGGTGCAATAGTTTTTAATTTCATCGCTTTAGCAATTTCTGCTTTACGATTTATAATATTAGAATTATTCTCAGATTTATATTCGTATAAAGATTCTGTTCCGTCGGTGCTATAAATATAATAATACTGATTATCGATACCAGCTAACTTATCGTCTGAGGAAAAGTAAGTACTAGATCCCAATCATTACTAACGTCCGATGTGTTTTTCAGTGTAAAAAATAATATTAATCTAAAACTGAAAAAGAAAAACATTCCCACTATAAAATGAGAAAGTATGGAAGTAATATTTTTTATTAGCTGATTCATTACGAGAAAGCAAAAAGTAAAAAATAAAGCCCGACAAAGGTCGAGCTTTACTTGTAATAATTTTTATTGAAGATATTTAATATTAACCGAAGTCGTCAAACATAATATTTTCATGAGGCACTCCCAAATCGTACAGCATTTTTTCAACGGCTGCATTCATCATAGGCGGTCCACATAAGTAGTATTCTATATCTTCAGGTGCATCGTGATCTTTCAAATAATTATCGAAAATTATTTGATGAATAAACCCGGTATAACCTGTCCAATTGTCTTCAGGAAGCGGTTCTGAAAGTCCGATTTGGAATTTAAAGTTCGGGAATTCATTTTCGATAGCTCTAAAGTGATCTTCGTAGAAGACTTCTCTTAACGAACGTGCGCCATACCAAAAGGTAGCTTTTCTGCTTGTACGTTGAGTATGAAATTGGTCGAAGATATGAGAACGCATAGGCGCCATACCTGCACCACCACCAATAAACATCATTTCGTTTTGAGTATCTTTAATAAAAAACTCACCATAAGGTCCGGAAACCATTACTTTATCGCCTGGTTTTCTTGAAAATATAAACGAAGAACAAACCCCGGGATTAACATTCATCCATGTGTTTTTTGCTCGATCCCAAGGTGGCGTAGCAATACGAATGTTTAGCATTACAATATTACCTTCTGCCGGGTGATTGGCCATCGAATATGCACGGTAAGTTTCTTCCGGATTCTTCATTTTAAGATCCCAAAGATTAAATTTATCCCAGTCTTCACGGAATTTTTCTTCTATAACGAAGTCTTTAAAATCGACTTCGATTTTAGGAACATCAATTTGAATGTAGCCTCCCGAACGAAAATCAAGTGTTTCGCCTTCTGGTAGTTTAACCACAAACTCTTTAATGTATGTTGCACGACCTTCGTTAGAAACCACTTCGCATTCCCACTTTTTAATACCCATAATTTCCTGTGGGATTTTAACTTTCATGTCGTTTTTAACTTTCACCTGACAAGCTAAACGCCAGTTGTTTTGTTGTTCCTTACGAGTAAAATAACCGGTCTCTGTTGGTAAAATAGACCCACCTCCTTCGGGAACTTGAATTCTACACATGGCACATGTGCCACCACCACCGCAAGCCGAAGGTAAAAGGATTTTGTTATTACCTAGTGTAGCTAAAAGCGTTGAGCCGGGTTCTACAATCATTGCTTCTTCCTCGTTAATCTGAAGTTTAACTTCTCCGGAAGGGGTTAATTTACTTTTAGCAAATAGAAGAATGCCCACAAGTAGGAGCGTCATGCCTAAAAAGACAATAATCCCACTAACTATTACTGTTGTTGATATCGCTAATAATGTCATAGTCATTTTCTTTCTTAAAGTTTAATACCCATGAAGCTCATAAAAGCGATTCCCATCAAACCTGTTACAATAAAAGTTATACCTAAGCCTCTAAGTGGCGCAGGAACTTGTGAGTAACGGATTTTTTCGCGAATAGCAGCGATTCCAACAATTGCTAAAAACCAGCCAATACCTGAGCCAAATGCAAACGATGTGGCCTGAGCAATTGATGTGTATTCGCGCTCTTGCATAAATAGAGAACCTCCTAAAATTGCACAGTTCACAGCAATAAGAGGTAAAAAGATACCTAACGAAGCATATAGGGCTGGCGCATACTTTTCTACAACCATTTCAACTAGTTGTACCATAGATGCAATTACAGCAATAAACATGATGAAGCTTAAGAAGCTTAAATCAACAGTTTTATAAGATTCGTCGATCCAAGCTAAAGCACCCGGACCTAAAAGATATTCGTTCAATAAGTAATCGACAGGAACCGTAATCACTAGAACGAAAACTACAGCTAAGCCAAGTCCAACCGATGTTTTTACTGTTTTCGATACTGCTAAGTACGAACACATTCCTAAGAAATAGGCAAACACCATGTTGTCAATAAATACAGACTTGACAAATATGTTAATAATTTCTTGCATTATCTTTTCTTTTTAAGTGATTAAGATTCGATCAATTCTTTATTTCTAGCACGTTGTACCCAAATGATAATACCAACAACGATTAGTGCCATCGGAGGTAAAATCATCAGTCCATTGTTAGAATAACCCATGTCGTAGAAGGCTTGAGGAATAAGCTTCATTTCACCAAAGCCGGGTAAAGTGATGCTTCCTGAACCAAAAATTTCTCTGGTTACAGCAACAATAACGAGAATTAATGCATATCCCGATCCATTTCCTATACCATCTAAAAACGAAGGCCAAGGTTTGTTTCCTAATGCAAAAGCTTCTAAACGTCCCATTAAGATACAGTTAGTAATAATTAAACCAACAAAAACAGAAAGTTGTTTACTTACATCGTAAGCGTACGCTTTGAGTATTTGGTCGACTAAAATTACCAATGCTGCAATAACTACCAACTGAACAATAATACGAATTCGTGAAGGAATCGTATTTCTTAATAAGGAAATAATGACGTTGGCAAACGCTAATACAGCGGTTACGGAGATAGCCATTACAATAGCAGGTTCTACTTTAACAGTAACTGCTAATGCCGAACAAATCCCTAATACTTGTACTGTAATTGGGTTGTCTTCACCCAATGGATTTGTAATAAGTTTTAAATTTTTCTTTGAAAACATCTCGCTCATAGTCACTATTTTTTATGATTGTTAAAATAGTTTACATAGTTTCCTAAACAATCCTTTAACATTGCTTGCAAACCTTTACTTGTTATCGTTCCTCCAGAAATGGCATCGACACCATGTTTTGTATCGCCGGCTCGTTCAGCAGCACCATGTCCTCCTTTATGCACGGCAATAGACACAAATTGACTACCATCGAAAATTGTTTTACCTATGAAAGGCTTCTGAAACCACTCTTTGTTAATGTCGGCTCCTAAACCGGGAGTTTCTCCTTTGTGATCGAATACTGCACCAAATATGGTGTTATAATCGTCGTTAAATGCTAAATAACCCCAAATAGGACCCCATAATCCTTTTCCGAGAAGAGGGACTATTGCTTTATTTTCTCCATTATCAAGGGTTGCGACAAACAAAGGAAGACTTCTTTGATTTTCTGGCTTTGCCAATTCCTTCTTCAGATCGATATCGAAAGCTGCTTGACCTTCTTTAACGTTACCGTCTGCACCAATTACAATTCGATTGCTCTCGGGGATGTATTTATTAAACATCTCTTCTGCGTTTTCTTTTGTGCTTTGGATGCCTACAGATGATAGAATGTTTTGAATCTTTTCGATTTTAACATTGTTTTCTTGAATCGGTTTTAGTTTTTCGGCAGTGAATGATAAAATGGCTGCCACAATAATAACCATCACCGATGCATAAATAAATATGTATGTATTCGTCTGTTTCATAACTTTAATATTTATGCTTTCGCTCTTTTTAAACGTTTCTTAATGTTTGCGCCAACCACATAGTAGTCGATTAAAGGAGCGAAGGTATTCATGAATAAAATGGCAAGCATCATTCCTTCCGGATATGCAGGGTTCAATACACGAATTAAAACAGCAACAATTCCGATAAGTAGACCATAAATGATTTTTCCTGTGTTGGTTTGCGACGCCGTAACAGGGTCGGTTGCCATAAATACAGCGCCAAACGCAAAACCTCCCATTACTAAATGATAATAAGCCGGTATTTCCATATAAGCGTTAACAGCAAAAGCATTAAAGATCAATCCCATAATCATACCGCCTGCAAAGACAGAAAGCATTACTCTCCAGCTTGCTACACCGGTATATAACAAGAATGCCCCACCAAGTATAATAGCTAAGGTTGATGTTTCGCCAATTGAACCGGGAATCCATCCCATAAACATATCGTAGGCCGACATAGCATGATTTTTAAAACCTAATATAAGGTCGTTTTGAGACGCTCCAGCAGTTAATTGAGCCATTGGTGTTGCTCCGGAAAATCCATCGACAATGCCTTGTCCTTCTGTTAAACCATTTACCCATATTTTATCTCCTGACATTTGAGAAGGGTATGCGAAGAATAAAAATGCTCGTGCAACTAAGGCCGGATTGAATATATTCATCCCAGTTCCTCCAAACACTTCTTTGCCAATAATTACAGCAAACACAACTGCAACAGCTACCATCCACAATGGAGTGTCTACAGGGACAATTAATGGAATTAACATTCCGGTTACAAAGTAACCTTCGTTAACTTCGTGACCGCGCATTTGTGCAAATACGATCTCAATTCCTAACCCTACAACATAAGAAACAATAATTATTGGTAATACTTTAAGTAATCCATGTAAAAAATACTCAATTAATGTTCCTTCTTGTCCTGTTGCCATATAGTGTTGATAGCCAACGTTCCACATCCCAAATAAAAGGGCAGGAATTAATGCGATGACCACCATAAACATATTGCGTTTCAAATCGATTGCATCGCGAATGTGAGCTCCTTTTGTTGTCACATGGTCTGGGACAAAAAATAGGGTTTCTACAGCATCGTAAAACGAATGAAACTTATGTAGTTTACCTCCTTTCTGAACGTGAGGCTTGATGTTATCTAATATTTTTCTAATTGCTTTCATACTATCCAACCTCCTTGATCATTAATTGTAAACCTTTTCGAAGGATGTCTTGTGTTTCTTGTTTAGAAGTACAAACATAATCGCACAATGCAAAATCTTCTTCAATGACTTCGTAAATACCTAATTGCTCCATTTTATCGATGTCTTCGACCAAACAAGCTTTAAGTAACTCGACAGGATAGATATCCAGTGGTACCACTTTTTCGTACTGTCCACTTACGACAAATGCACGATGACCACCATTAAAGTTTGTATCTAAAGCATACGTTTTGCTAGGCATTAACCAAGAAAAATAAGTTTTAGACATCGAAAATTTGTGGAAATTTGGAGTTAACCACCCAAAGAATTGATGGTGATTTCCCTCTGGGATAACACTGATTAATGCATCGTAAAAACCCACATAACCTTTTTTACAAACTTTTGTTCCAGTTAAAACATTTCCGGAAATAATTCGAACGTTTTCCCCTTTTATGGCTTTAGATACGATTGAATCGATGGATGCACCAAGCATACTTGTATAGTATTGTGGTTTTTCGACTTCAGAACCTGCAAGAGCAATCGTTCTTTTGGCATCGAAACGACCTTCTGCAAATAAGCGCCCAATAATTAGTACGTCTTGAGGGTTGATTTGCCATACATGTTCACCTTTGTTTATAGGGCATAATCGATTAATATGTGTACCAACTAAACCCGAAGGGTGGCTTCCGGAATAGGCTGTTAGCTCAACATTTTTACAATTTTTAAAAGTGTCGATAATCGCTTCTTGTCCGTTAACACCAAGATGTACTTTGCCTGAAGTTAATTGTTTTAGGACGTCAATCCCTTTTTGAAACATTTCGCTTTCATTTTTCAAAACGTAGTTGTAATCTACGCCCAAAGGAGCAGAGTCGTAAGCAGAAATGAAGATTGCTTTAGGTGTAACGTCAGGTTTAGCAATAATACCATATGGTCTTTGCTTTATTAAAGGCCATACGCCTGAGTTAAGTAGGTTCTCAACAATGTCTTCTCTAGACATGTTGCTCGGATCGCCTTGTTTAAAGGCTTCGTACTCTTGCTTGTTGTCGGATTCTACAACAACAGCCAAGATTCTTCTTCGTTCTCCACGCTCAATCATTGCAACTTTACCACTTACCGGAGATGTGAATTTAATTTCGGTCTTGTACTTGTCGTAAAATAGAACTGAGCCCGCTTTAACTTCATGTCCAACTTTAACAACAAGTTTAGGTATTAACCCTTCGAAATCCGGTGGTTTAATTGCAAATAAAGCTGAAGTTCCGGCTTCGCTGGTGGTCTTCTCAGCTATGCCTTTTAGCTTAATGTTTAAACCTCGATTAATCTTTATGTTATTCATAATAACAAAATTTTGAGCAAATGTAGATATTATTTACACTTTTCACAATGCATATAAATTGAAATACAAATACATAGATATATACATATGTTTTTTAACATACTGAAAATGAGAGATTAAGATTTGTATCAAAAAACATGGTCTAATATGTTATTTAATAGTGTTATAAAACATACATACATCTTAGGTTATTGAAATATAGATAATTAGATATGTTATGGAGTTATTTAAACTGTTTTTAAATAAATTGGAAGTGCTTATTAGCTGTGCGATTGAGTATACTTTTGTTTTGGGAAATTTTAATAAATCTTAAACAATGAAAAATTTGTTCGTTTCATTTGTCGTATTGATGATAGCTTGGCTGCTACTTAATTGGACTTTAGACCCGATCAATCTATTGATTGGCTCCGGTTTATCCATAGCCTTAAGCTTCATTTTTTGCTCTAAGTGTGAGTTGTTCACAAGCATCAACTTAACGCCAAAGGCATTTTTATACACATTTTTGTATTTAGGTGTTTTTTTAATTGAGTTAATTAAAGCCAACATCGATGTCACTAAACGTGTGTTGAGTCCTAGTTTACCTATTAATCCGGGTATTGTTAAGGTGAAAACACGATTAAAGTCTAAAATGGCTCGATTAATTTTAGCAGACTCAATCACATTGACGCCAGGCACATTTACATTGCAGGTAGAAGGCGACACGTTCTACATTCACTGGATTAATGTTGAGCACACCGATGTGGAAACTGCAACCAAAGAATTAGTTAGTAAATTTGAAAAATATTTGGAGGTGCTTTATGATTAGTCCGGATACTCTAGTATTTGTTGCTGTAGCAATGATGACTATCGCTTTGCTATTAGCTATGATTCGTTTTTCGAAGGGACCATCTATCGTTGATAGAGTTGTGGCTTTCGATTCGTTAACAATCACCACTTTAGTGATTATAAGCATTGTTGCTGCGCTTAGTAATCGAATGATTTACTTTGATGTGGCTATAGTATATGGCTTATTAAGCTTTATAGGAGTGATTGTAGTTGCTAAATACATTCAAAAAGGTTTGTAGATATGGAATGGATTAAATGGTTAGGAGCAGTAATGTTGCTCATGGGAGCTTTTTCCTTGTTGGTTTCAGCAATAGGATTGCTCAGGATGCCGGATGTATATAATCGTGTACAAACCGGAACGAAAGCCTCTACGCTGGGCGCTATTGTCTCGTTTATTGGCGTAGGACTATATCAGTACGAAAATTGGGGCGATGGAAACTGGGTTGGTAGAGTTTTGGTGTTAATCATCTTTATTCTTTTAACAAACCCCGTATCATCTCACGTTTTAATGCGTGCGGCTTACTTTATGAAGGTTCCGCTTACTAAGCTTACTAAAACTGATAAGCTTAAAGAGGATATTAATAATAACATAGTAAAAGAACCAGAAAATGAATAGCGAGTTACTCTATATAATCATTGCAATTGTACTTGGCATTGTAAGTCTTGCTTTGTCTTTTGTAGCAATGCTGAATAAGAAACTTTCGGTTGCGGTTATTGCTGCCGGAGTTGTGTCATTATTTGCATCGGTCTTGTACATTTTAATGTCGGCTCCCGATGTTGCTATGACAGAAGCCTCTATTGGTAGCGGATTGTCGACTTTGATTTTCTTTTATGTACTTAACAAAATAAAAAGATCCAATGCTTAAAAATACATTAATGACCTTAGTATTGCTCGTAATGGCCTATTTATTTTACGGCTTGTACGACGGATACGAACTTAGAGATTCTTTATCGGGAATTTCTGAGCATTTCGCAACTAAAGGTGCAGAAGAGGTTGGTGCCGCTAATTTAGTTACTGCTGTAGTTGTAACATACAGGGGCTTCGATACGCTTGGTGAGGTAACTATTTTATTCCTTACAGCATCTATTATCGCATTCTTCTTAAAACTTAAAGATGAGGATTTTGAAAAAACCATCGAACATAGAGATACCTCTGAGTTGTTGGAAACGGCATCAAAGATTCTTATTCCTGTAATTTTCTTGTTTGGAATTTATGTGTTCATAAATGGTCACTTAACTCCTGGAGGAGGCTTCCAAGGTGGAGCGATTATCGCAACGGGTGTTGCTTTAATGATATTAGCCAATCCAAACATCAAATTAAATTACAATGTAATTCACTGGGTAGAGAGTATTTCAGGGGTTTCATTTGTAATAATTGGGATATTAGGTATTTTATTAGCCGGAGGTTTCCTCGACAATAAAATTATTGGCTTGGGTAAGTTTGGCGAATTATTTAGTGCAGGTGCTATACCTATTATATACAGTTTTGTTGGGTTAAAAGTAGGAGCAGAGATTTCTAATATCCTCAACAAGTATCAAAAATCACAAAAAGAGTTATAAAATGGAATTTATAAATCTGGGAAATATCGGCTTGATAATTGGCTTTTTGCTAATTATTGTAGGCTTTTGGGGAGTCTTGACTCAAAAAAATATTATTAAAATTATTATCGGTTTTTCAATCTTGAATACAGGTATTAATCTATTAATTGTGAGTTTAGGCTATGTTAAAGGAAAAACAGCACCAATTATTGATGCAACCATTGCTACTGAAGGAAATTATAATGTAGCAGATAAAATTGTAGATCCAGTTCCTCAAGCTTTGGTTTTAACAGCCATTGTTATCGGTTTTGGTATTACAGCATTAATGTTGGCTTATGCTATGAAGCTTTATAAAGCTAAGAAATCATTAGAAATCAACAAATTTAACGATCTAAAATGGTAACACCTATTTACATTGTAGCCACAGCTCTAGGCGTAGGATTCGCCATTGGTGTATTGAATAAATTGGGTAGAAATTTTACCGGAGGATTAGTGCTAACAGCCATTGCGTTTATGACTTTTATTTCGTTCCAGTGGTTTGCCGGTTTTTACTCTGGTAATCAATTGCCCGAATATATATTTACAGCAGGTTTTCAGCCTCCTTTGTCGATTAACTTATTAATGGGTCCATTTGAGGCATTCTTCTCTTTAATGGTCAATGCGATAGGCTTAGTCGGCGGAATTTATATGTTTAACAGTCTGAAGGAGAGAGGATCAAATGCTCAAGTAGTATATCTAATTCTATTGATGGGCTTGAACGTTATGATTATGACTCGTGATATTTTCAACCTATTTGTTTTCATGGAAATAGCGAGTATCTCAATTGCTGGTTTAATTTTATTGGAAAGTGGTACTCGCTCGATGGGTGCCGGATTCAAATATATATTAGCAACCAGTGTTATTTCTAGCTTCTTACTTATCGGAGTTATTTTTGCGTATTACTTTGTGGGCTCATTAAATATCGATGACTTAATTACATCAAACTTACATTTAGTAAAAGGCGGTTCAATAGCGATCTTCTTAATAATGATGGCTGTTATCTTGGAGTTAAAGCCTTTTCCTGCTAATGGTTGGGGGCTTGATGTTTACGAAGGTTCCGATGCCGGTTTATCGGCGGTAATCTCTGGAGCATCAGCATCAGCTTCATTATATGTTTTATATAAATTGATGGCAATTGCCGGTCCTGAGTGGAATTATTATATCTCCTTACTTGGAGCAATAACTTTTGTAGGAAGCAACCTTTTAGGTATCAAACAAGAAAATACACGTCGTATGCTTGGGTACTCATCAATAGGTCAGCTTGGTTTATTAACCCTAATTATTGGATTTAAAGATATTTTAGGAGAAAATACCATTTACATTGCGTTTGGAATTTTAATCTCTCATTATTTGGCAAAAGCCGGATTGTTTTGGCTATCTGGAATTATTAAATCGAAAGGATTAAAAGGTTGGTCGGTTGTTCGTAAGCATCCATTTTTCTTATTCTTGATGGGAACTTTTGTTTTTGCTTTAATCGGATTTCCTCCATTTCCATCTTTCTTCGCAAAATGGACTTTGGTAATGGACTTAACAGCAACTGGTAATATAGCATGGGTTGTTGCCATTTTGTTTGGTTCAATGATGGAAGCTGTTTATTTATTCCGTTGGTTAGGCTACGCTATTAAAGCCGAAAACGACCATATCGAACCGGTTAAAATTGAATGGTCAAAAATTATTCCTGTTTGGATCGCTGCTTTAAGTTTATATGGCATAGGTTATTACACAGCTCAACTTTCTGAAATTGGTTCAGGAATTAATTTTATTCCATTCTTATTTGTTGCCGTGTTATTAGCTTTAGATTTCTTACCAATTTTTATAAAGAACACTTTAGCTATTGCCGGAATGGCATATTATTTCTACACAGTCTATCCAAGTTTAGATAATTTGAGGTTGATCTTCGAAGTGATATTCATGGTTGGTGGAATTTTAGCATTAATTGCTGGTTACGCATATAAGGGAACTCGTTCCGGTTTTTATCCAGTAGCTATTTTAATGTATGCCGGTCTTACTGGAATTATCGAAGCTAACACAACTTTGGAGTTCTTTTATGGTTGGGAATTAATGACAGCCGGTTCGTATTTCTTAATTATTCGAGGTAAACGCTCTATGCCACATGGTTTGAGCTACATGTTGTTTTCAATTGGAGGAGCTTATGCATTATTAGCAGCTTTCGGAATGGCTCAAGTAAGTCAAATAAGTTCCGACTTAGATATTATTAATCATATTACTTATTTACCACAGTGGGCTTATGGTTTATTAATCGCTGGCTTCTTAACTAAAACAGCTTCTGTAGGCTTGCATATTTGGTTGCCTGGTGCTCACGGCGAAGCTGAATCTGATGTTTCTCCGATGGTTTCTGCGATCTTACTTAAAGCCGGTGTATTTGGTTTAGTCCTCGCATTAATTGGTATGGGGGCTGCCGATAATCAATTCTCGGGCTTAGCTTATACTTTAGGTTGGGTAGGTGCTATTACCGCTTTAGTTGGTAACTTAATGGCTGTTTTCCAAGAAGATGCAAAACGTTTGTTAGCATACTCTTCTATCGGTCAGTTAGGATATATAGTGTTTGCTTTAGCCATTATGACACATTTAGGTTGGTTAACAGCTTTTACCTATTCTATTAATCACTTTATGTACAAAGCAATCCTCTTCTTAACGATTGGAGCAGTTGTACTAAGAGTGGGCACTCACGATATGTATAAAATGGGAGGACTAATCTCAAGAATGCCATTTGCATTTATTGCAGTACTAATTGGTATTATTGCACTTTCTGGAGTGCCACCATTATCTGGTTTTGCAGGTAAGTGGTTATTCTATAACGCTGTTTTAGATAAAGGATGGTACTTCCAAGGGATAATCGTTTTCTTTGCCGGAGGTATTGCCTTCTTGTACTTGTGGCGATTAATTCACACCATCTTCTTGGGGCAGTTAAAAGATAATCATCGAAATGTTAAAGATATTTCTATTTGGTTTGCAATTCCGATTTATATTTTAATTATGGGAATCATGGTATTCTCTGTTAAGCCTGAGTGGGTATTACAACCTCTTGGAGAGATATTAGCACCATACTTCCCTAATGGACAAGTGAATTGGGTTGCTGGTAGTGCAAGTACAGCGTTGGGTTACTGGAGTGGTACCAAAGTCTTTATTACTGTTGTTGGTGTATTTGCAATTGCTTTTGCATTCCTAGCTATTTCTACTAGAAAGGCTCATAAACTTAAACAATTTGATATTGTATTTTCTGGTGAAAGACCCGATAGACCAGAAACAACGCACATTGCATGGAATGTGTTTGCCGGTTTCTACAAGGCTGTTTGGCCAGCTACGATACCATTAGTCGAAAAATTCTGGGATAAAGTCACAGAAATGCTACACGATACAGCAGGCTTTACCCGTCGTATCTACAGCGGAAATGGACAAGCATATATGCTTCACCTCGTTTTGTTTGTATTAGTCACTTACCTTGTAATTATTGGAGGATAATAACATGAATATATACGTAAAAATAGCTTATACATTTCTCGGTTTAATGATTGTGTTAAACTGGGGAATGTTAATGCGAGTTACTTTCAGAAAAATTGGAGCTCGCATGGCCGGACGTCACGGCGTTCCTTTTCGTCAGCCATGGATCGATTTAATTAAAAATATTGCTGTTCGAACAACTTTAACACATGGTGTAATGTTCTATTTAGGACCAGTTTTCCGTTTTTCCGGTGCTGTTGGTTTATTTTTATTTATGCCAATTTTATTCGGAAAAGAAGCTTGGATGAACTTCTCATTTGAAGGGGATTTGGTTCTCATCTTATACTTTCAATTATTTGGAATGTTAGGTATGGCTTTAGGTGCCGGTGAAGGCGGACAACCTCACTCGGCTATCGGTATTTCCAGAGGTTTGGCACAACACGCAGCTGTTGAATTGCCAATGACTATGGGTATTATTGCTTTAGCTATTCAGTACCAAACCTTATCAATTTCAGAAATCGTTGCTGCTCAACAAGGCGGTTTTCTTCATTGGTCATTTTTTACTAATCCTGTAGCCTCTGCCGCAATTATGTTATCTGCATTAGGAGCTTTCGGATATTCTCCTTTTAACTTAGTAAAAGCACCAAACGAAATTCCAATTGGACCTCCTACAGAGTACCATGGAACATATCTAGGTGTATTAATGACTAGCGGAAATATTCTTGGCGTAATGGAAACCATTTTATTTATGAATTTGGTTTTTGGTGGTGCTACGAATTGGTTTGAATTAATCATTAAAAGTTTCCTAATATATTTCTATGCTGTGTTCGTAGGTATGGTTTTCCCTCGTTTCAGAATAGAACAATCGGTAGCTTGGTTTTTCAAGATTCCGCTACTATTAGGTTTCATTGCCATTTTAATGTACAGTTTCTAATTTTAAGAAGATTATAAAATGTCTGAACTAAATATAAATAGCAAGGTACAAGAAATGTTAGAGCGTTCTGAGCAAAATGCAAAGAATAGCGAAAAAACATTTGTTAGACCTGAAGATGAAGTTAGAGAAGTGGTAGCACCCGATGGTTCTATCATAAAAATTAACCCGCTTTACGACTATTTTAGTGGTGAGCGTCCAAAAGAAGAAAAGCCAAAAAATGCCATTGTTGAGAAATTTTTAAACTGGGCAAGATCAGAGAGTATCTGGGTATTAGGTTTTGGAACAGGATGTGGAAGTATTGAAATTCCTCCTTTGGTGACTCCTCGTTATGATATGTTTCGCTTTGGCGTTCAAATGCGTCCTACGCCTCGTCAATCGAATGCTTTCATTATTTCAGGATACTTATCGGTAAAAACCTTGAAAAGGGTGATTCGTAGTTACGAGCAAATGCCTTCTCCTAAATATGTGATAGCGCTTGGTAGCTGTACCATTAACGGCGGAATGTATTACGATAGTTATAGCACGATTAATCGATTAGACAAATACATTCCTGTCGATGTTTACATTGCAGGTTGTATGCCACGTCCTGAAGCACTATTAGCAGGTTTCGGAAAATTAAAAGAGCTTATCAAAGAAGGAAAAGCAGAAAAAGCAAATGAGTATGCTAGAAACTTTGATGAGTATAAGGCAAATCAAAAAAAGATTATCAAAGATTGGAATATGCCTGATTATAACTGGTAAATAATGGATGTAAAGATGAAAGAATTAGTTGAAAAATTAAATACAAAATATGCTTTGCAAGATATCATTTATCAGCGCGATAACATGGTGTTTGCAACCATAAGTAAGGAATTGGTTATCGAAGCCATTACTTACATGAGAGACTACGAAGGATTTGCTCATTTTGTAATGATGAGCTGCGCCGATTGGATTGAAGACAACAAATTCCAATTAACGTACATCCTTAATAACCCTCAACAAAGATGTGATGTGGCACTTCGAGTGATGATCGAAAGAGAAAATCCTACTATGACTTCTGCACATCATCTTTGGAAGCAGGTTTGGACTTACCAACGTGAGATTAGAGAAGCCTTTGGAATCCAATTTCCGGGCAGTCCGAGAGTCGAAGAGAATTTCGTACTCGAAGGATGGACAGATAAGCCTCATATGCTACGAGATTTCGATACTCATGAGTATGCAGAAAAAACATACTTCCCACGTGGTGGCCGTACAACAAACGACCCTGCAACTTATATGAGAGAGAAATTATATCCTAATCAACCTGTAACTGCTAAAAAGAATAAAAATGTTGAATAATTTTTTTGGATTCAAACCTGATAGAAGTAAATATCCTTCTGTCAATGAGGATGGCAGTTTAAATATAGATTTGTCATCACACCAATACACAAAATTATGGTTAGGGCCTAATCACCCCGGAGTTACCGGTAATATGGCAATGGAACTAACGCTAAATGGTGATGAGATTGTTGAAGGTAAAACGCATGTGGGTTACTTACATAGAGGTTTCGAAAAATTAATTGAGCGTCGTTTGTTCGTTCAAGGCTTCCCTACAAGTATTCGTATGTGTGTGGCCGAGCCCGACACCAACGAATATTTAATTGCAGCTTGTACCGAAGAGCTTTCTGGTTATGATAAACAAATACCAGATATGGCTAAATGGTTAAGAATGTTATCTTTAGAGATGGCGCGTCTCCAAGGTTTACTTAGAGGAGTACCTGGTCAAGCGGGGACTTATTCTTTAGGTATTGGTGTGCAATGGGGTGTTTATTTAAGAGACCTTATTTTAGATCGTTTCGAGGAATTAACGGGTGCTCGTGTGTATCATATGTATATTATTCCTGGCGGTGTTAGAGGTTTATTACCAGAAGGTTTTAAAGCACGTATGGAAGATAATTTAAAAGACATCGATGATTTTATTGTTAGAATTAAAAAATTGATGTTTGATAATGCTATTTTCAAAAAACGTTCGATTGGCCAAGGCATTGTAACTAAGGAAATGGTTGATAAATATGGTGTGGTTGGAACAACCGCTCGAGCTTCTGGTGTAAAACGAGATGTGCGAAAAGATAATCCATATTTATTTTACGATCAATTAGATTTCGATCCTCCTACAGCTGAGGAGGGCGATATATATGCACGTACTTTTGTACGCTGGCAAGAACTCATTCAAACGGTAGATCTTATTCGTCAGATTATGGCTAAAATGCCGGAAAAAGGCGATATCAGAGCGCAAATGCCTAACGTTTTGAACTGGCGTATCCCTAAAGGCGAAACTTATGTTAGAATAGAGAGTGGCCGTGGAGAGTACGGAATGTACTACGTTACAGATGGTTCTGATAAACCTCGAAGAGTTAATTTAAGAGGGCCAAGCTATACGCATGGAGTAGCATTGTTAGAAGATTTATTGGTCAATACTAATATTGCTGATATACATGCCTTAATGGTTTCATTACAAACTTGTCCTCCGGAAATCGAACGCTAAGTATTGATTATTTATTATTGAATATTTATTAATGAATAAAGAAGAACTGATAGAGAGAACAAAAGAATTTGCACACCGATGTGTTAAATTGGGTTTGTCTTTGCCGACAAATACTTTAGGAAAACATATCAGTGGTCAAATAATAAGATGTTCAACGTCAGTAGCAGATATTTATAGCGTTGCTTGTGTCGCACAATCAGGGAAAAGTTTTATTTCAAAATTAAATATCGTTAAAGAGGCCGATGAAAGTATTTTTTGGTTAGAGTTTATAAAAGATGAAGCATTAGTTAAACCAGAATTGCTTAAGGAATTAATAACTGAAGCAAAGGCATTAACATCCATTTTTATAGCATCCAGAAAAACAATGGTCTTGAACAATAATAAATAATAATTCATAAATAATAAATTTAAGAAGATGAATATTAAAGATATATTTACGCCGTTTACAGCTTGGTCTGGTGTATTAAAAGATCCTGTTACCATTAAAAACCCTATTGGAAGAGAAGCGGCACCAAGATATAGGGGGTTTCACGATAACGACATCAATGTTTGTATTGGTTGTGGAACTTGTGAAGCAATTTGCGAAAATCAAGCCATCGATTTGGTACCTGTAGATGGTATCGACACGAAAAGTGGCGACAGCGGCTTAAGACCAAAGATTGATTATGGTCGTTGTTGCTGGTGTGCGCTTTGTGTTGATATTTGTACAACCGATTCGCTTCGATTAACCAATGAATATACTTGGGTAGATACCGATGCCGATAACTTCAGATTTATTCCGGGAGTTGATCCTAAAGATTGGTACGAAAAAGAAGATGGTTGGAGAAAGCCAGTTCCAAATTACAACTTCTACGGAAAAGAACGCGTTCATATGGGCGAATTACATGCCGATGAGCGTAGCGATTCATTTATAGAATTTGTAAAAGGGTATTCAAAAGAACAGGCACAGCAAGAGGCCGATAGATGTGTGTCTTGCGGTATTTGTACGGCAACATGTCCTGCGCATATGGGTATTCCAGAATACATTAAAGCAGTTCGTAACGACGATATGGAAGAAGGTATGCGTGTGTTATACGAAACTAATCCACTTCCAGAAATTTGTGGACGTATTTGTACGCACAAATGTGAAGATGTTTGTTCGGTTGGTCATACTGGAGATGCATTATCGATCCGCTGGTTAAAACGTTATATTGCCGATCAGATTCCGGCTGATACCGATAAATATAAAGATATTCTAGGTACTGGCGATTTAGCTAAAAATGGTAAAAAAATAGCTATCATTGGTTCTGGTCCATCGGGATTATCAGCTGCACATTATTTAGCCTTGTTGGGGTATTCTTGTACTATTTTCGAAAAATTACCAAAAGCCGGGGGTATGATGCGTTACGGTATTCCTGAATATCGTTTACCATACGACCAAATCGATAAAGATGTGGATTATATCGCCGCCTTGGGTGTTGAATTTAAATACAATGTTAATATAGGAACAGACATCACGCTGGAACAGTTAGAAAAAGATTACGATGCAGTATTCTCTGGCACAGGTTTACATTTAGGTCGTTCGACCCGTATTCCCGGTTCAGATAACGAAAATGTTTACCAATCGGTCGATTTACTTCGTGATATCGTACTCGAAAAACCAGTGCCTGTAAAAGAAAGAGTGGTTGTAATTGGTGGTGGTAATGTGGCAATGGACATTACTCGCTCTATGGCTCGTCTTCAAATGCAACAGTTCGGTAAAGTTAATGTGATTACAACTTCGCTAGAAGACGAAGAGCACATGCCTGCCGATAGAGAAGAAATTGTTGAAGCAAGAGAAGAAGGTTGTTCTATAATTCCGGGATACGGCCCTCAGGAAATCATCATCGAAGATGGTAAAGTTAAAGGGCTTAAAGTTTGGAAATGTCTATCGATATTCGATGAGAAAGGCATGTTTAATCCAAAATTTGATCAAGCTGAAGAACGCGTTTTCGAAGGCGATATGGTTATCGAATCAATAGGTCAAGGAATGGACTTGTCTTATTTAACAGAAGAAATTAAATCTAAAATAGAATTTAATAACAGAGGTCGAATTGTTGTAGATGCAGACTTCCAAGCTAAAGGTTTACCTTGGTTATTTGTAGGGGGCGATATTATTGAAGGACCAGACGTAATTCATGGTATTGCTAACGGACACAGAGCAGCTATGGGTATTGATAAATTCTTAAATCAAGGACGTTAATTTTTATATTGTTTGGCTGAGCTAGTTTAACTTAGCCAAACTTTTTTTAATCTTAAAAAACATATAAAATGGCTAATTTAACAACAAAATATTTAGGATTAACGCTTAAAAATCCCATTATTGTTGGTAGTTCGGAGTTAACTAATCATGCCGATAAAAACAAAGAATGGGCTGATGCCGGTGCGGGAGCTATCATTTTAAAGTCTTTATTTGAAGAGCAAATTTTGATGGATATTGATGCAGAGCGCGTTAATAACATGTCAGGGACCTTCGATCATATCGAAAATTACTTAGGTTTTTATTTGAAAAAGCACTCTGTAGATCAATACATTCAGCTAATAAAAAATACCAAATCCTCGGTAAGCATTCCTGTAATTGCTAGTATTAATTGTTTCGACAATGCAGAATGGGTTTCTTTTGCAAAAAATGTAGAACAAGCTGGTGCCGATGCACTAGAAGTTAATCTTTTTGTTATGCCTGCCGACTTTGATAAAGACGGTAGAACATTAGAGGAGAATTATTTAAGAATTGTAAAAGAGCTTTTAAATGTGGTGAAAATTCCTGTTGCAATTAAATTAAGCAGTTATTTTTCTGGTTTAGCCAATTTTATGTTAGAATTGTCAAAAACGGGAATTAAAGGCATCACTTTATTTAATAAATTTTACAGCCCGGCTGTAGATATCGAACATGAAAAAATTGTTGCTGCACCAATCTTTTCAAAGGCAGAAGATAACGCTAATACTTTACGCTGGATGAGCATTTTAAGCGGTAAAGTTACTTGTGATTTATCGGCTAGCACAGGTGTTCACTCTGCTAAAGAAGTGATTAGTAATTTATTGGTAGGGGCAACTACTACACAAATGGTTTCTGCTATTTATGAAAAAGGAGCTTCTCATATTACCGAAACAGTTCATGCATTAGAGCAATGGATGGATGAAAAAAAGTATGCCTCAATTGAAGAATATAGAGGCAAATTGAATCAGAAAAACATTAAAAATCCAATGATGTTAGAGCGAGCTCAGTTTATGAAATATTTTTCCGATAGCGGAAAGTAAAAAATAAATAATTAAAAGATTGGCCTTTTGCAAATTGCAGAAGGCTTTTTTATTCTATTGTAAGATCTGAAATTGAAATTCTTTCTTCAGTTCGATCAGAAAATACGAAATAAAAATCGTTATAATCGACATTGTTCACCTCAGTAATCAACATGTTGTTTAGGTAGATGAGTTTATGTAAGTAATCTGAAGAATCTGTTTCAATATTTAAAACCAGCCGATTAGGCATTGCAGACCAACTCCCTAAATTTCCTTTGTATAAAAGCGATGTGCCATTATCGGAAATATAGTAAACATAGAACTTATCATTTTTAAAATAAACTTGTGTGCCATGTACGATATTATCGTCGGAATACCCTCCATTAGCTGAGTTTCTGTATGCAGAAAATGTAAATCCAAATTCGCTTGTAAATTCATTATCAGAAGATATCTCAACGCTAATATTTTTACTGTTTTCTATTGATGAATCGACTTGTAACCATCGTTGCATAAAACTTCCCGAAGGTATAAAATGCAAACTATCTGCTTCGACTTTAAAATTGCCGTAATAACTCCAATTGAATTGTTTATACAGCAAGGTATTATATTGTCTTTCTTCAAAAAAGAGTTTAAAGTCGGTACTTAAATGATAATCTCCATCGAGTTGCGTGCTGAGTAAGTATGTTTTATCAGACGGACTATTAAAATATAAAATGGACTGATGGTTTATAACCTGCGATAGAGTTATCGTATTGCCATCTTCATTTTTAAGGGCTAGACGAACGTAAGTAGTATCGTCGAATTGTTGAGATGAAAAAATGCGGTATTGCTTATTTTTATAAAGTTTGAGATTAAAGTTTTTAACCTGATTAGCGCTATTGAAATAGCCTTCGTAATAAGGGAGGCCTGCTTCCGACCAAAAAGAATAATTTAAACTATCGACAGCAATGTTAGGATAATTATTATTTGGAAGAGGATAGTCTTCGTTCTCTTTTTTACATGAGAATAAAGCTAAAACGCCAAGTATGATAATTGTAATTCTGCTTTGCATAAATGAATTGATTGATTAACAAAACTACATTTTTATTTTTTAAGATGATAAAAAAAGGAGCTGATTCTAAAATGAATAGCTCCTAGTATTTTTTAACAGAACATTAAATATTTTATTCGATAATTAATTTTCTAGTCCACTCATTATCAATTTGAACAAAGTAAATACCTTGTTTAAAAGCACTCAAGTTAATCTGTTTCAAATTTAACCCACTCACTTTAGTTTGATAAACGACTTGACCTGTAATGTTTAAAATTTTAACCACTTCAGCTTTTTTATTTAAAGAAACAGTTAGTGAAGCATTTGCCGGATTAGGAAATATTCTAAATTGATCTGGATTATTTAAAATTTGCACCCCAACTGTTTGGTCTAAACAAACTAAGGAATTATAAATGTTTAATCGGCCGTGCCCAATGTTGCCAATATACTCTGTGTTTTCGGTGTCAACATTATCTGCCCCATTTAATAAACAATCGACCAATTGCTGTTTTGTGGCCTGTGGTTTATACGATTTCATTAAGCCTAGAGCTCCGGCTGTTAAGGGGCAAGCCATTGAAGTGCCATCCATGTTATCGTATGGGGTACTATGAGCTAAGGTACTGTACATTGAGGCTCCAGGAGACATGATGTCGATCCAATCGCCAAACTGAGAAAATGAGGTTTTTTTATCATCCGAATCGGAAGCGGCAACAGCTAAAACATTTTCGAGACCTGCAGGATAATTAATTGCATTTTCGGTGCTGAAAGGATCGCTACCATCGCCATTATTACCCGCAGCGGCAACGCAAATTTTTCCTAAATCATCAGCAGCATCAATAAGTGTTGATAATGTTCCAAAAGATGCGATGTCTTCGCCTCCAAACGACATGCTGATAATATCGGCTCCGGCAGCTATTGCATAATCGACACCTTCTGCAGGAGCTTCAATACCGATTGGAAAAAACGAGTCGTCCGAAACAGTTTTAATAGGAATATAAGAAACGTTGTAGCTAACCGATGCAATGCCAATACCATTGTTAGTTACACCTGCCGCTAAACCGGCACAATGCGTACCATGTGTGTAGGCTTGCTCTCCCAACCACCCTAAATCTGAAGGAGGTAGAGGGTCGTTATCGGTATCGGCAGCATCCCAACCATTAACATCGTCAATAAAACCATTATTATCGTCATCGATTCCATTGTCTGGAATTTCGTTAGGGTTATGCCAAACATTGGCCGCTAAATCTTCATGAGTTATCCTGCTGGCATCGTCAACAATTGCATTTTTCACATTGGCATTGCCTTGTGCTAAATCCCACGCTTCGTATGCTTGAATATTGGTCAAAAACCATTGATTTGATATCGATGGATCATTTGGTGTAGAAAATAATTTTAAAAGTTGAGATTTTTCTGCAAACTCAACATCTTTCATTGTTTTTAGAGTATTCACAATATAGTCTACTTTTTCAAAATCTGAGAATTCAATTTTGTAGATGTTTTGCACACTTTCGTTTTGTGTTTTAAAGGGTTTATACAAATGTTTAACTTGACAGTTTTCGATAATGTTTTTTAACTGTGGAAAATTCTCGAAAAGCTTCAAATCGGGAACAGTGTAATGATAAGTAGGTAAATTTAGATGTGCTGCATTTTCAATTTTGAAATAAACAACGCCATCTTTAAACTGATTGTACACAGTTTGCGCTTTAGCAGTGAGTAACATTAAAGCTAAAGCAAAGGTTAAAGTGGTGATTTTCATCGTAGTAAAGTGTTTGTGTTAATAATTGACTTTAAAAATATATAAAAATAATGAGCTAAAAAATGCCAAAATTTTAAACCTTTTAATTAAGATTGCATCTAAATAATTCGTGAGTTCAAAGCTTATACATATTAGAACAGTTTATAGAAAAACAGTTGCAATGATTGTTCTATTAGCTATTTTATTCAATATTCATGGTTTTGTTGTGGAGCATCATGAGTGCAATGCCTGTTATGAAGGAATGTGCGAGATTGGAGACATAGACCATCAAAATTCGTGTTGCCAAGAACATAGCACATGTCATTTAAACGAAGTAAAACATCATGTTTGCGATTTAACATCTGTTGAGCACCAACGCAACAATCACTGTCAATGCTATGCTGAGTATTTTCAGTCTCCTGTATTTTCTTTTGATAATGAGACAGAAAATCAAATAATTTGGGTTTTATTTCCTTTAAAACTTAATTCTTTACTCACTATTGAATATATAGATGTTAAAAACTCAAAGTTATTTTTAAACCATCCTAAAATAGAACAGGCTGTGCAAAAGCGACCTTTTGGTTTGTTATTTTGCACGCTAATTTGTTAACCTCCTCATTAAGTCATTTAAACAACCTAGACTTGGTTGTTTATTCCCCTTTTTTAGTTATCAGCTATCAAGTTTTTGTTTTGTCTTTATATTCTATTGGGTTTATTAACAAAGCAAATTTTGATAATTGTCGAATCGATTAATGTCGGATGATTTTATAATACTCAAAGAAATGAGCACATCTTTTTTTTCGACATTATTTAAAAATAATAAAATGAAGATATATATTATTTTGTTTGCTTCGATGTTCGTTAATTTTACAAAAGCACAATCTATTTCCGGTAAAGTTTATGAGCAACATGGCGAACATCAACACCCCTTAGTTGGTGTAAATATTTATTGGTCGGGAACAAGCATAGGAACGACCAGCGATGCAAAAGGAGAATATCAAATTGAAAGGATAAATGAGAGCCAAATATTAGTGTTTTCATACGTTGGCTATAAAACCGACTCCATTGCTGTAAGTGCATCTTCAAAATTGGACGTCAATCTTAAAGAATCAGAATTGATGAAAGAAGTACTTGTAAGCGAGCGTCAATCGGCTTCGACCATTGAAAGAATGAGTCCAAATTTGAGTCAAAATATTAGTGGCGAAGCATTTCACAGAGCGGCATGCTGCAATTTATCGGAAAGTTTCGAAACTAATGCTTCTGTGGATGTTTCGTATGCCGATGCGTTGACAGGATCTAAACAAATTAAAATGCTAGGTTTGGACGGAAAATATGTTCAAATACAAACCGAAAATATTCCATCGATGTCAGGTTTAGCATCCTCTTTTGGTTTGACTTACATACCCGGCCCTTGGATGGAAAGCATTCAGGTTTCGAAAGGGGCATCGTCCGTTAAAAATGGATTTCAATCAATTTCTGGTCAGATTAATGCTGAATATAAAAAGCCTGATAAAGCCGATCCTTTATTGCTGAACTTAGTGGCCAACGATGCTTTTGGCTATGAAGCAAATGCTGTGGTAGCGAAAAAATTATCTAAAAAATGGAGCGCTTTATTGGCTGTGCATTGGCATCAAAACCAAATGAAACACGATCGTAATCATGATTCTTTTTTAGATCAACCGTTGATTAACAGATTGCAAATCTTTAATCGCTGGAAATATAAGTCGGATGATTATATTTTTCAATTTGGAGCTTCTGTTATAGAAGAAGATAGGATAGGAGGTCAGGTAGATTTTGAAAAAGCTCAAGCGATAAATATAACTTCTCCTTATGGCATTGGGATACATACCAACAGGGCAGAAGTATTTGCCAAAGGTGGTTATGTTTTTCCTTCGAAACCTCTGTTTTCTGTGGCTTTCTTATCGAATGCAAGTTATCATATGCACGAATCGTTTTATGGGCTACAAGCGTACAATGCTGAAGAAAAAAGTGCATTTGGGGCTTTATTGTACGAGGGTATCATTAATAATGCTAACCATCAGTTCTCAACAGGTTTAGATTACCGATTCGATCAGGTTCAAGAATGGTTTAACGACTCGTCTGCAACACGAACAGAATATGTTCCGGGAGCGTATTTCGAATATACTTATCTTAAATCCAATTGGTTGACTATGATGCTAGGTTTAAGAGCGAATTACCACAATAGATATGGTTTCTTTGCTACGCCTCGTTGGCATTTGCGATATCAAATTAATGAACATAACACATTGCGTGCTTCGGCGGGGATGGGATATAGAACGGCAAATGTTTTAGTAGAGCAACCTTATTTGTTGGCTAATGGAGCAAGAATGTCTATCGCTGACGATTTTCGAATGGAACGTGCTATTAACTATGGCTTGAGCTATGTTAAAAAGCTGCATGTTTTCGAAAAAGAATGGACTTTTATTGTCGATTTCTTTAGAACAGATTTTCAAAATCAATTGGTTGTAGATCGTGAGCAATTGAATCGAATTGAAGTTTATAACCTCGATGGAGCATCTTACTCCAATGCGTTTCAGATAGAATGGCAGGCCGAAATAATAAAAAGACTCGATGCTACAATTGCTTATCGATATAACGATGTTAAAACAAGTTATCGAGGCGATTTATTGGAAGTGCCTTTGGTGAATCGATTTAAAGGCTTAGTTGCTTTGTCTTATGCCACAAATTTAAAAAAATGGCAGTTCGATATTAATATGCAAATCAATGGCGATGGTCGTTTGCCGGGTTACAGAGATGGCATAAATGAACGTTTCCCTGTGTATTCACTTACCAACATTCAAATTACAAAATTTTTTAGAAAGTGGAGTGTATATTTGGGTGCAGAAAATCTGTTCGATTATGTACAAGAAAACCCAATCATTGCTCCGGATCAACCTTATTCAAACACATTTGATGCTTCCCAAGTGTGGGGACCTATCCACGGAAGAAAAATATATATAGGTTTACGTTATTCAATTAGAAATTAAAAAAAAATCATGGAAAGAAGGCAAATATTACAATGGGATCCAATATTCAATGTCAACATAAAAAATGTAGATAGAGACCATCAGAAGCTTTTATGTACATATAATCAATTGGTTGAAGTTTACAATGAAAAAGGTAGTTTTTCGAAGTTTTCGGAGTTACTATCAGAGCTCACAGATTATAGCTTAAATCATTTTAAGATGGAAGAAGAGTTGGCAAAGGATATTCCAAATTTAAATTTTAAAGAGCACAAGATCGATCATCAGAGATTTATCTATGAAGTTGCAGTGTTTAACTCAGAATTTGAAAGAGGCAATTATCATCAAATGTTAAAAATTATCGACTTTTTGTACGAGTGGTGGTCTACGCACGTTATGTTATTCGATCAACAATTAAATATAAACAATAAATAAAATGAAACAGATAATAATAATTTTAATGCTCTCATTAGGCTTAATTGGGAGTTTATTTGGACAGGATGAAAAAATAGAAAAGACGTTCAAAACGGTAACTTTTACCTGTAATATGCACTGTCAGTCGTGCCAAGAAAAGATAGAGCACAATATGGCTTTTGAGAAAGGCGTAAAAGCAGTTACGACCGATTTAGATGAACAAAAAGTAAGAATAACTTATCGAACAGATAAAAATTCAGACGAGAAACTTAAAAAGGCCCTTAAGGATTTAGGTTATGAGGCTGAAATAGTTACAGATGAACCTAAAGTAGAGAAACCGCAGGAATGATTATCGATCAATTAAAGAGGAAGATTTTGTTTGCTTCCTCTTTTTTTAAAAATCGTATTTCGCTACCAAAGGCATTCTTCTACCCATACCAAAAGCTTTTCCTGTAATTCTTAAAATTGGGGGCGATTGGAATCGCTTATATTCGTTACGGTTGACCATTAGAACGGTTCTTTTAACTGTGGTTTCTTCGAATCCTGCATCAATAATATTTTGGATGCTTTCTTTTTTTTCAATGTATCGAACTAATATCTGATCCAAAATATCGTAATCCGGAAGACTGTCGGAGTCTTTTTGGTCGGGGCGCAATTCTGCCGAAGGTGGTTTTACGATTGTATTGCGAGGAATTATCTCATGATCTCTGTTAAGCCAATTCGCCAGCTCAAAAACTTTAGTTTTGTAAACATCGCCCAAAATTGAGAGCCCACCGTTCATGTCGCCATACAAAGTACTGTAACCAACCGCCGCTTCACTTTTGTTGGATGTGTTTAACAAGATATGTCCAAATTTATTGGAATAAGCCATGAGCAAAGTGCCCCTAATTCTGGCTTGAATATTTTCTTCGGCAATGCCAAACTCTGTGCCATCAAAAACAGGCATAAGAGTTGAGTCGAATGCCGAAACAGCCTCTTTAATTGATATAATATGATGTTCGATACCTAAGTTTTTTGCTAAATCAACGGCATCGGTAATCGAGTGGTCTGATGAGAATTTGGAAGGCATGAGCAGGCCAACTACATTTTTTTTTCCTAGAACTTGAACTGCAATGGTTGCCACAACTGCGGAGTCTATCCCTCCGGATAAGCCAAGCACAGCTTTACTAAAACCCATTTTCTTGAAATAATCGGACAAGCCTAATTTGATAGCTTGGTAAACACTTTCAATTTCTGTAAAAGAACATGGTAATTGAGCTTGTTGTTCGGTTTTTGTATCGATTACCACAAAATCTTCTTCAAATTGTTTAAGCTGATAAAGCACTGTTCCTTTGGCATCGATAAACATCGATTGACCATCGAAAATAAGTTCGGTATTAGCCGCCGTTTGATTTACATAAACCAAAGGCTTTTGGTATCGTTTTGCATTGTTTATTAGTACTTGCTTTCGAGTGTCGGATTGTAATGTTGAAAAAGGCGAAGCCGCAATGTTGATGATTAAATCGAATTGATCGTTTAGCCTTTGCAATGGAGAAACGGTGTATAATTTAGATTGTGCAAATGAATTCTCAACAGGCTGATCGTCCCATAAGTCTTCACAAATGGTTAAGGCAATTTTATAACCGTCTATTTCGATGCTTTTAAATTCGGTGTTGGGTTCGAAATAACGATATTCATCGAATATATCGTAAGTAGGCAGTAGGGTTTTATTGACTTTATTTTCGATTTTACCATTTCTTAAAACCAAGGCTGAATTGAATAATTTTTTTCCTTTAGCATTGGGATTAAGCACAGGCGCTCCAACAATTGCTGTGATGCCTTGGCAAACTTTCGCAATGGCCCGAATACTCTTTTCGGTTCTTTGGATAAAATCGCGATTTTCCAGAAAGTCGAGTGGGGGATATCCGCAAACAGACAGCTCGGAAAACACTACTAAATCGGCATTTTCTTGTTTTGCTTTTTGAACATAATCAAGCATCTTTTGTGTGTTGCCATCGAAATCACCAACTTTATAATTCAACTGTGCCAATGCAATTTTCATATTCTTGTTTTTTAACTTTCAAAAATAAAAAATCCCAAAGTTGTAGGCTTTGGGATTCTATTTAATTTTTATGTTGTTTTAAAACTTAATACCGGCTTTTAAGATAATCATACTAGAATTGATGCCTACATTATTACCACTAATTCCTGTAACGTTATCTTTAACAATATTCAAAAAGTTTTGAGAATACATTACTTCAGCAATTACAGCTGTAGAACCACCTAAAGAATATTCAATTCCTCCACCTACGTGCCATCCGACGTTAAAAAAGTTGATGTTTTCTTTAATGTTAAGATCTGTAAGGTCGGTTTGAACAACTAGACTTTCATCAACAACTATTCCTTCTACTTCTGCTCTTGTTTTTATGGCAATCGCCGGATTTGCACCTAAACGACCAAAATAAGTTATATATCCAATCTCTTGCGTTTTCCCTTTCAGAGAGATTGGGAACTCTAAATAATTAATTTTATACTTCACAATGCCATCGGGGGCAACGGTGTATTTAGCGTCGTCCCATGTTAGGTTAATAGCATCGACATATTTAATATTTCCACCGTATTGAACCATGTTTAGTCCCGTAGTGAAGGTAAAATTATCGCTCATATTTAAATCTAAAAATGCACCAAAGGTAAAGCCGATATTACCTTTCTCAACCGAAGCTTTTTTACTATCGGTGCCTAACCAGCTATAATTAAAACCAGCTTCTAAACCTCCACCAACTTTCTGGGCTTGACTAATGGTAAACGATGCGATAGCAATTGCAACTAATATTAATTTTTTCATATTAAGAAATGTTAATTTGTTCTGAAATATCGATTATTCGTTACTTTTACAAACGTATCAAAAATAATAAAATATTAATTACGATGCCGAACATATTTAAAGTTTATTTTTTCGTGTTGATGATCTCGCTCTTTACAGCTTGTCAGAACAACCATAGAGCCATAGATATTGCAGAAAATATACAATTGGAATCTGTGCGATTCGATAGGGCTTTAATGCATGCCGATACTTCAAACATCGATTTTTTTGTCGACTCAGTTTCAAATCTATATCCTAGGTTTTTTAATACTTACACGAATGCTGTTTTGGGAATTGGTGGACCTCAGCAGAAAATGTTTTTCGATTATTTAAAAGCATTTATTGCTAACGATATTTCGCGGTCGGTATATTTAGAAATCCAGAACAAGTTTCCTGAAACTGAGCAAGTAAGTCAAGACATTTCTGAAGCTTTTTCGCATTATCATTATTATTTTCCGAAGCACGAAGTGCCACAATTGTTTTATTTTCAATCGGGTTTTAATCAGCGTGTGTTTATCGATAGTGGGGTTGTTGCCGTTGCATTGGATATGTCTTTAGGCGAAGACAACGCATTTTATCAGCAACTGGCTATGCCAAATTATATGCGTCAGAAAATGGTAACAGAAACCATTGCTTTAGACGTGATGCGAGGATTGTTGTGGTCCGATTTCGAATTTAAAGAAAACGAATATTTAGCGGCTAATATGGTTTACGAAGGGATGATTCAGTACGCCTTAAATTATTTATTTCCTAACTTACCCGAAAACGCTTGTTTTCCATACTCTGAAGAACAATGGAATTGGTTACTGAAAAACGAAAAACTAATTTGGAGTTCGGTGCTGGATCAAGAAATGCTGTACCAAACCGATCGAATGAAAATTAAAAATATGATGAGCGACGCACCGTTTACACAGCAGTTTGGTAATCAGTCGCCAGCTAAAATTGGTGTTTGGCTAGGTTGGAGAATTGTAAGCGAATACATGGAAGAACATCCTGAGCTAAGCTTGAACGATTTGATGCATCAAACAGATTATATTGCTATACTCAACGAAAGCGGTTACAGACCTTAAAAAACTATGTAGAGTCAATCCATGTAGTAGAGTCAATTCATGAATTGACTCTACAGCTACATAAATTTACTCATCATCCTCTTTGCCCTGAGAACTTTCAGCTGAAGATACTTTTTTTACATCGACAGATTGGGTGAAAGTTTTCATGTCGTCGTAGGTGAACTTGCCTTCTATGTTCATCACCACAAAACTATCTTCCGATTCTATCAACATTAACATTTCGGTAATGCCTTTGTCGTTTTCTCGTGCTTTAAAGGTGATTATGTCGTTCCCGTCTTTGATAATCATCGCGTCTTTATACTCAGATTCCGGCAAATAATTGTAAAGAATCTTCAGCAGTGTTTTTGTGCTATCGTCGGCAATAAAAAAGTTGATATGATCGACGTTTTTTAAAGCCTTTCGGGCTTCTTTAGACTCTTCGTCTAAAAGGAAAAACCAAATTAAAGTTTTTGGAAGTTTGAAGGAAACCACTTCCTGAGAACCTTTATATTTTTTATAAAAATCGTGATAACCTTTGGTGTACTTGGCTCCTAAACAGCCCGTCAATAACAGGCTGATTATAGTGATATTTATCCAGTTTCGCATTGTTCAGGTTTATTATTTGTTTTTATCAATATCTTCGAGATGTTCAAACCCTTTTACATCCATGGTTTTAGAGAGTTTCGATAAGTCTTTTAAGTTAATCTCGCCTTCGATAAAAATGAGTACGGGCTCGCTTTCGCCGTAAACATACATTAAAAATTCCGAGATTTTGTCGTTACGCTCGTACACCAAAAATTTTACAGTTTCTTTACCATCTTTAATAATCATCATTTCGTTGTATTGCCCTTTTATTAAGGCATCGATTTCTTTTAAAAACTGATTGGAATGACTGCCTTCGAAGGCAGAGTCGACCGTTAAAATCTTAATTGATTTTAATTTTGAAGTGATATCATGAAATTCTTTATCCTCTTCGTCGTTGGCAATTTTAGCAAACAAATCGAACATGTAATGAGTAATGTAAATGGACGTAAATCCCTCTTGACCACTGTGTTTCTCGAAGAGTATTGAGGCTGGAGTTTGAGCGCTTGTTATCTGAATAATAAACAAACTTGCTATAAAAATTATTGTTTTCATTGTCTTTCTTTTTTAATTAATTGTTCTACTTTGTTGAATTGTTGAAGTTGATTTAGATGCTTGGTACCTTTATCTAAATTCTTAGAAACAGTTGCCATAGCTTCACGCGTATAAGCCATCGCTTCTGCTTTATTGGTAATTGCTTTGCCGTTTACATAGGCATAAACAATAGTATTTTCTTGTGCCGGATTTATATTCTGAAAAATGATGAGGCCAATTAATATTAGACTAGCTGCTATCGAACTAATCCACAGTCCAATATACTTCTTCTTTTTCTTTTCAGCGTATCGGATGTTTTTTTCATCTTCAAGATAATTGAAAAAAGACTTTGCATAGGCTAGGTCTTGAGGTATAGATTCAGTCTTGCTAAAATATGCTTTTAGTATTTGTTCTTCAGATAAATTGGTATTACCCTCGAAGTATTTTTCTAATAATATTTTTATTTTGTTGGAGTTCATAAGCTTTTATTTTTTATTAGGGCATCTCTAACCGATTGTCTTGCACGCGAAAGATTAACGCGTATAGCATTGATTTCGAGATTGGTAATGCTTGCTATTTCTTCAAAATCGTAACCTTCAATATCGCGTAAATGCATTATTGTTTTTTGCTTTTCGGGTAGTTGGTTAATTGCTAGACGTATAATGTTTTTTATATCTTCAGGTTTCTCGACGTTTTCGTCATCATTTGTACTCACATTCTGAGTATGCATTAAAGATTCGTTGTTTTTCACAATCACCATTTTACGTCGAAGATGATCGTAACATAAATGCTTTGTCGATTGAATGACGTATGATTCAATATTGTTGATATCTTTTAGTTGATCTTTCTGTCTCCAGAATTTCTCCATTACATCTTGTGTGATGTCTTCGGCATCGGTGTTGTTGTTGAGCAGTGTTCTTGCAAAACGAAACACTTTATGCTTTAACTGATCGATAATATTTTGGTATTCTATCTTATTCATTCTACTGCGTAGACGAGCATGAATAAAAATATTACATCCATTCGAAATAAAAAATCGATTTTTTTAAGTTTATAATTTTTAAAGCTATATTAACTCACAGAATATCAATAAAAAAGCCGAGAAAAACTCGGCTTGATTTATTATTGAATTGTTTCTAAAACATCTTTCAAATGTTTCCAGAATTTTTCTACACTTTTAATTTCGATACGCTCATCGGGCGAATGAACTGCTCTTAGCGTAGGTCCGAAGGAAATCATATCTAAGTCGGGGTATTTTTCGAGAAATAATCCACACTCCAATCCTGCATGGATCGAACGCACAATAGGTTTAATACCGAATAACTTTTCATAAGATTTTGCGGTGTGTTTCATGATTTCGGAGTTGGTGTTAGGAGCCCATCCCGGATAACCATCGCCGTGCTCCACTTTTGCATCGGCCAACAAAAACACACTTTCGACCATACTCGCAATATCGTGTTTCGACGATTCTACAGAGCTCCGCTGACTAGTAGCTACTTTTATTTCGTGATCTTTTTTATAAATTTTTACCGAGGCAAGGTTTGTAGAGGTTTCAACCATATTGTCCATATCGCGACTCATGGCAATAACGCCATGAGGGCAAGCGTATAAGGCATTTACCAAATTGTAGTGTGTTTCTTCGTCGATAACCCAAGCAGGCATATCTACTTCACTTAAAGTCAAACTCAAATTCTTTTCTGTGGCTTTTAGCTCGTTTTTCACATCTGAGCTGTATTGTTCGAATAAAGCTTTGAACTCATCTTTTGAATTGTTGTGAACAGTCACTATAGCCCAAGCTTCGCGAGCAATGGCATTTCGAAGATTTCCGCCTTGCATATCGGCAATGCGTAGTTCAAACTGATCGCTATTCCATAGTATGCGAGTCAATATTTTATTGGCATTGCCATAACCTTTATTAATATCGTCGCCGGAATGACCACCGTTTAAGCCTTTAACTTCAATTTTAAATGCTGAATGATTTTCTGGAACAGCTTCTTCTTCGAAATCGAAAGTAGCCATGGTGTCTATTCCCCCGGCACAACCGATAAACAGTTCGCCTTCATCTTCGGAGTCGAGATTAATTAATGTTTTAGCTGTGAAAAAGTTAGGTTCTAACTCGAAGGCTCCGGTGAGCCCAGTTTCTTCATCAACTGTAAATAGAGCTTCGATAGGACCATGTGTAATGTCGGTAGACAATAAAACGGCCATTTGAGCAGCCATTCCTATTCCATCGTCGGCACCCAATGTAGTGCCTGTGGCTTTAACCCATTCGCCATTGATGCGGGGAACGATAGCATCGGTTTCGAAATTAAATTCTACATCGCTGTTCTTTTCGCAAACCATATCCATGTGGCTTTGCATCACTACGGGTCTTACATGTTCTTTACCCGGTGTGGCAGGCTTGCTCATTAAAACATTTCCTGCTTTATCGCGTTTAGCGGTTATATTGTTGGCTTCAGCCCAATTTAATAGAAAATCAATAATTTGATGTTCTTTTTTAGAAGGCCTTGGAACTTGACAAATGTCTTCGAAGATTTGCCAAATTTCTTTCGGTTCTAATTGATCTAAGATTCTCATTATGGTATAATTTTAATTTTGATATCCGAATTGACGTAAATCGTCTTCTTTGTTTCTCCAGTCTTTACGCACTTTTACAAATAATTCTATATGAACTTGTTTGTCGAAAAACTGCTCTAAATCTTTGCGCGATTCTACGCCTACTTTTTTGATTGCGATGCCTTTGTGCCCTATAATAATGCCTTTTTGTGTCTCGCGTTCGACGTAGATGATAGCACGCATGCGAATCATTTTAGCATCTTCTTTAAATTCTTCGACTTCGATTTCGGTAGCGTAAGGAATTTCTTTTTTGTAGTATTTGAGTATTTTTTCGCGAATAATTTCTTGAACGAAGAATCGCTCTGTTTTATCGGTTAAAGCATCTTTAGGGTAAAAAGGCTCGCTTTCGGGTAATAATTCCAATATGCGATTAAAAATATTTTCGGTATTAAAAGATTTAATAGCGCTGGTCGGAATAATTTCTGCATTCGGAAATTCGTTGTGCCACATATCTACTAACTCGTCGAGCTGTTCCGGTGTGCTTTGATCTATTTTGTTAATAATTAATAACACAGGTACTTGAGCTTGCTTTACCATGCTTAAAAATTCTGCATTTTTATCGGACTTTTCGTAGATATCAGTTACATAAAGTAAAACATCGGCATCCGATAATGCCGACTTCGAAAAGCTAAGCATGCTTTCTTGCAGTTTATATGCCGGTTTTATTACACCGGGCGTATCGGAATAAACAATCTGAAAATCTTCGCCGTTGACGATGCCTAAGATTCTGTGCCTTGTGGTTTGAGACTTAGATGTGATGATAGAAAGTTTTTCACCTACAAAAACGTTCATCAATGTCGATTTACCAACATTGGGGTTGCCAATGATATTTACAAATCCTGCTTTGTGTGCCATTTTATTCAATCGAAAATATTATGCAAAGATAGATGAAGCTCTTTTACTGAGCAAGATTAAATTTTAAACTTAATTTAAACCCTAAATTTTCGAAGGGCTTGCTGAACGCATAAGGTCCGTAACGGTAGTATACCGCTATACCGTAACCGTAGGAATTACTAGCAAAAATATTGTCGACAACTAAGCCGGATTCGAAAAAGCCTTGCTCCATACTTTTAAAACCTAGTCCTAAATGCTGCTCCGGATTTTGTATTCGACCCCAACCCATATTTTGAACAATCGAAATTTCCGGTTGAAACCAATCTGTTTTAAACAATAGTTTTCCGAAGCTATGGCGATAAAAAAAATAAATAAATTCGGAATTGATAAATTCACTTACGCCCATCGTTCCAAAACTATTGTATGCAACGATTGAAAAAGGATAGTAGCTTCCGCGACCATTAAAGAGTTTGAAATATGGTATGTCGCCAAAAACATACCCTGCTTGCAAGCTGATCGTACTTATTCCTAGATTTCTAATTAAAAAACGCTTGTCAATTTTCCCCCAAATTCTTGTGTAATCGAGTGTGTAATTGTCGTAAACCAACGATTTACTAAGGTTTAAAAATAGTACGGGGTATTTTGTTTTTAATGCTTGTATCCCCATGGGGGTACGGATATAGGTTTCTTGATATGCATAACGAATTTGAAGGCCGTACTCCGGAATTTCGAAACGATTGTTTTCCGAAGTGTTTGCGTCCAGTTCATATTGTGTTTGGCTTAAATCTACTTTAGAATATTGCGCATAAAATCGAGTTTTTAAGAAATATAAGAATCTTAGTTCAAGATCGGCTTCTACGGTTTCGTGGTAATAAATATTGCGAATCAAATAATCTCTGAAATTGTCTTGACTGAGCATACTATTGGCCTCTAAATATTTAAAAGAGCCAATTTCGTAAATATCGTTTTTGTATTGAAATCCTAAATATGAATCGTATTGGTCGCGTAGATTGAATTTGAGTTTGCTTCCGTACTTCCATTGTTTGTCGCCAAAACCATAAGCAAAGTAAGCATTGATTGTACCGTGTTTACTTACTTTTTCGTTGGTCGATAAACCTAAGCCTAATCGAAAACCTTCGGCAATATTGTAGTTCATTAATTGGTTTAATTCAATGGCTAGTGGCCCAACAGGAATTTGGCCTTTGGTTAAATAAGTCAGCCATCTCATTTTTTTATCTAAGTTTAGTTCGTCGCCTAAGCTGTCGATTGTTTTATAGGTATTAATTTCTTTTTGTGTTAGCGGTGTTATTCGATATTTATTCCAAAAAGCTGTATCCTTTGTATTTGCATCTTCTTTATAATCGACATTGATGTGAGAAAATTCCTTGTTTTTTACTTCCGGATTTAAGTCGATATGTCGGATGTAGGTTTTTGCTTTTCCGTAGATATAGGCACTGCTCGATGTTTTTCCGTTTTCTAAAAATGTTTCCTGCAATTCGGGCTGAATTAAATTTTTAAAGGTAAAGTTGGCATCGAGCTGAGTCGGAAACCATGCGCTATCGCTCAACCATTCATATTTCTGCCGAATGGTGACTTCGTAGCCTTCTTGACTAACTGGCTTTGTGGAAAAATTTTCGACAGCAAACTGTTTGGTGTTGATTTGCAGAACGCCTTCGAGTCCATCGAAATTCTTGCTTTTTCTTGGTCGGTAAGAAAGGGTATAAGTGGTATCGCCTGTTTCGTTTATCAATGTATCCTCCATTAAAAAGAGATATTGCCGTGTACTGTTTATCGATAGTGGGCTTAAGTAGTTTTTGCCGGCCACACTAATGTAGTCTTTGTAAATGGTGAAGGATTGTAGTTGGGTGCCAATTAAAGCAAAAACAGGATTTTTTAATCCTGAAACTCGGGAAGCAACCACTTTTTCGCTTATTTTGCCTGGCCTTTTGTATTTTTTTTCAGTTATAGATTCCATTAAAAACAAATACTGATCGTTTTTAAACTGATTAATATCTTGAATACTGCTATCGGCATGTGTTAAGGTATCGCCAAAGGTTAGTTCCTCGCTGGTTAAAGTATCTCCATTTTTGTAGAAGAACATATCGAAGGTAAAAAACATCTTGCTGTATGTCTCATAGCTAAATGAAGACAGCGATTCGGGGTTGTTCTTCGATCTGTTTTCTATGGCTTTGTTAATGATTCTATGAGCCGGATTCTCTCCAGGTAGTACATCGACGCTTTGGAGTTCTAATGCTTCGGGAATCAATTTGATTTTTAGGTGAGGATTCGATGCAACTATGCGAATGGATTGGGTTTGGTATCCGATAAAGCTAAACTCAACGATTTGAATGGCTGATTTTGCATTTATAATAAATTTCCCATCCAAATCGCTGGTTGTACCAAGGCGTTGTGTGCTGTTGTAAACAATATTAACAAAGGGTAAGGGCTGGTTGGTTTCGCTGTCAACTATTTCACCTTCGATATGGGTTTGTCCGAAGAAAACCAATGGTATTATTAAAAGAAATATGCTAAGAATTTTACTCATTTTGTATGGTAAAAAAAAACAACCATCCGGCAAATGCCAAGTGGTTGTTTTAGGATTTTTTTGTTTAGATAATCATTTTTAGATATCGATGTTTGCGTAAGTGGCGTTCTCTTCGATGAAAGCTCTACGAGGCGGAACATCTTCACCCATCAACATAGAAAAGACATGATCGGCTTCTGCTGCGTTCTCGATACTTACTTGCTTTAAAATTCGATTATCGGGGTTCATGGTTGTTTCCCAAAGTTGCTCGGCGTTCATCTCTCCTAAACCTTTGTATCGCTGGATGTGCATGCCAGAGTCGCTGCCTTTACCCATTTCTTCGATGGCTCTTAATCGATCGTTTTCTGTCCAGCAATATCGTTGCTCTTTACCTTTTTTAACTAAGTATAAAGGTGGAGCCGCAATATATAAATAACCTAATTCAATAAGTTTTTTCATGTATCTGAAAAAAAGCGTCATAATTAATGTCATAATGTGGCTACCGTCCACATCGGCATCGGTCATGATTACAATTTTATGATATCTTAATTTTTCGACATTCAGTGCTCTTTCGTCGTCATCTGTACCGATGGAAACGCCTAATGCAGTATAAATATTTTTAATTTCTTCGCTGTCGAAGATTTTGTGTTGCATGGCTTTCTCAACGTTTAAGATTTTACCCTTTAGAGGTAAAATGGCCTGAAAGTGGCGATTTCGCCCCTGTTTGGCAGTACCACCTGCCGAGTCGCCCTCAACCAAGAATAATTCCGATTCAGCAGGAACTCGCGAGGCGCAATCGGAAAGTTTGCCGGGAAGTCCTCCTCCGGTAAGAGCTGTTTTACGTTGAACCAATTCGCGAGCTTTTCTAGCAGCATGTCTGGCTTGTGCAGCAAGAACAACTTTCGATACGATTTGTTTGGCATCTTTAGGGTTTTCTTCTAAATAATGCGTTAACATTTTGCTAACAGCTTGGTCGACAAATAAACTGACTTCGGAGTTTCCTAATTTGGTTTTGGTTTGCCCTTCGAATTGAGGTTCTTGAACTTTAACAGAAACAATAGCTGTCAAACCTTCGCGGAAGTCATCTCCGGAAATGTCGAACTTCAACTTAGAAAGCATTCCGGAATCGTCGGCATATTTTTTAAGTGTTCTGGTTAAGCCTCTCCTGAAGCCGGTTAAGTGAGAACCACCTTCTATGGTGTTGATGTTGTTTACATAAGAAAAAATATTCTCGGAGTAGGAGGTGTTGTACTGTAAGGCAATTTCTACAGGAACTTCTCCTTCTGTTTCTTCAATATGAATGGTTTCTTGAATCAGCTTTTCTCTTGAACCGTCGATATATTCGACAAATTCAGAAAGGCCTCTTTCGGAATGAAAGCTTTCGTGTTTGTAGTTTACTTCTTCGTTCTTTTCTCGCTTATCGGTAAGGTTTAAAGTGATTTTTTTGTTTAAAAATGCCAATTCGCGTAAACGTCCGGCTAAAATGTCGTAATGGTAAACGGTATTCTGAAAAATGGAATCATCCGGCCAAAAATTAATCTGTGTTCCGGTTTTATCGGTGGTGCCAATTTCTTCAACTTGACTGGTTGGGTTACCAATAGAGTAGGTTTGTCGATAAGATTTTCCGCCTTTATGAACGATGGCTTCTAATTTTGTAGAAAGGGCATTAACGCAAGATACACCAACACCGTGCAAACCTCCTGAAACTTTATAAGAATCTTTATCGAATTTACCTCCGGCATGCAAAACGGTCATTACCACTTCCAGAGCAGATTTACCTTCTTTTTCGTGCATTTCCACAGGAATACCGCGGCCATTATCGATAACTGAAATAGAATTATCTTCGTTGATAAAAACATCTATATCTGTACAAAATCCGGCTAAAGCTTCATCAATTGAATTATCGACAACTTCGTAAACCAAGTGGTGTAATCCTTTTATACCAATGTCTCCAATATACATTGCAGGTCTTTTCCTGACCGCTTCTAATCCTTCGAGTACCTGAATGCTACTCGCTGAGTAGTCTTTGCTTTTTTGCTCTTCCATTGAATATTTTTATTTCTTTGTCTATGTCTTAAAATGAGCTTAAATCTCGTGTTTTTATATGCAAAAACAAAGATAACTTATTACGCACGGATAGCCTTTGATTACGTCTTGTAAATCATTAGTTTTATTAACAAGGTTTTCAACAAATAATATATTATTTTAGGTATTTACATTTTGTTTTTGAAAAGTTTTCCTAGATTTAGGATAGTTATAAAAAAAGAAAAATAAGCGGTCGATTTAAGAAAGAACATTTAACTTTGACAAAATTTTTAATTTGATAGTTATGGCAACAAAGCGTAATGTTAAAAAAGATATTGAGTATGTAACTTACACAATTGTTCACGATTGTATGTTGCATTTAGAATATGGTCATGATGAGAGACACGACGAAGTTTTGGGATTAATTTCAAGATCGTTGCAAAAAAGGAACGAATTGTTCGATAAGGTAAATCAACAAACTAAAGCACCAAGATCGGCAACTAGAGCATATTATAGAGAAATTTATAAAGAACTTACCGAAAATGCTGACCAGGCTTTCGAAAAATTAAGTAAGCTGATTATAAAAAAATAAAGAAAGCCGAGTTAAACTCGGCTTTTCTTTTTTTAATATCTGAGGGTTTTGCCTTTTAAAGTTGCAGGCAATCCTTTTACCATCCATTCGGGAGCTTCTTTTCCTTTTAAATAATGTTCGAAAAAAGAAAACATCCTAATCGATAAATCAACTCGGTTTGGCCATTTCATTAAATTGTGTTCATCGCCGTTGTAATTGAGCATCCAAACCGGTTTGTTTAATCGACGGAGCGCTACAAAATATTCTATGCCTTGATTCCATGGCACTGCGCCATCGCCATCGTTGTGCATTATTAGAAGTGGGGTGTTAACTCTATCGGCAAAAAAGACCGGTGAATTTTCAATGTATTTATCTCGGCGTTCCCACAAAGTACCTCCAATTCGGCTTTGCGTATGTTCGTATTGAAACATTCTACTCATTCCGCTTTCCCAACGGATTCCGCCGTATGCACTTGTCATATTGCTAACCGGAGCACCTGCCATAGCACAAGCAAAAGCATTGGTTTGTGTAATTAAGTAAGCAACTTGGTATCCGCCCCACGATTGGCCTTGTAAGCCCATATGTTTGCTGTCGACATAAGGTAAACGCTCGATATGGGCTACACCACTTATTATAGCATTGTAAGCATCTCTGCCGGGTGTGCCGGTATTGTAGTTAATATCTGGTACAAAAACGATATAGTCGTTACTGGTATAAAACGGAAAATTAATAGTAGAATGGCTTGGCTTTGGTGTCCAATACACGTTAAGAAGATGCGAATATTTTTCGTAGAAGTACACGATAACCGGATATTGTTTTGTTGCATCTAAATTTTCGGGTAAGATTAATAAGCCTTTCAACGTATCGCCGTTATAATCGATCCATTCTGTTAAACTTATTTTGCCCCACCAAAATTGATTTTGTTGAGGATTGGCTTGACTAATGGTTTTTGCAGACTCAAAGTTGGTGTTGCTGAATATTAAGTCGGGGAAAGTATTGAAATTAGCTTTAGTCCAAATAAGAGCGTCGGCTGCTTGAGCTTTTAAAACTTGAGAATAGGTGTAATTTCCTTCAAAAAGCATGGTGCGTTCTAAACTTTTTGGGTTCATTCGATCGAAACCAGCTTCCATTGTTTCTTCGTTAAAATGGTATAATAGCCATTCTTCTTTTGGTAAGTAGATTTCTTCTTTATCTAATCTTCGATATCGATATTCCGTATTATTCTTCTTGCCTTCGCCTTTAGTTAAACATATTGCTTGTGTTTTGCCATTAGTACTGAATTGCCATATATCGTATTTGGCATTGATGTACACAAAGTCTTCATTTTCTGACCAACCTACTATACCATACGAAGATCTTAAAGAAGGAGTGTCGTGGTCGTTGTTATAGAAAATATCGTCAATATTATTACTGATATGTTTTATTGATAGCGTTTTATTGTTGATGAGTAACCATTCTTCGAGTTGCTGATCCCAGGCAATTGACCACATTCCGCTTGGAGATATTCTAATGTCCCAAGTAGCATTGAGTGCTAGTGTTTTTCGTAGGCCCGTTTTTGCGTCTATCAAACTAAAATCGAAAGGAATATCGGCTTCCCAAGATGTTGTTTTTTGGTAAGGAATAATAGATTCGGCTAGGTAATAATAGGGTTCGGTTTTTCGACTTACTTTTGCTCTCCATGTGCTGTCTTCGATGGCAAAAGTTTGTTTTGTTTTTATTTCGTAGGCATATAAAAAGCTTTCTTTTAAGTCTTTGTCTAATTCTTTGAGTTGTTGTGGTTGAAGTCGCTTATCGGTCCACGCCCAAATATCGAGTATAACTTTTTCGTCCTCCGTCAAACTGTCTTTAGGTTCGGGTTTATTTTTGGGGGCGATTCCAAAATATAAGCGGTTGCCAGCATCGGAAAAGTAAGGTTTTTGATTTGTACTAACGGCAAAGTCTTGAGGCATAAATGAATGACCTGAGTTTGCAATACATTGCAATTGCTTAGATGAATATTGGTACAGCCATAAGTTGTAGTTTTTCGTTTTGCCGGTGTCCGGAGAAAATAGAAACACCATTTTTTCACCATTGTTGCTAATGTTAATCTGATTCGATTTTCCGGTTTGTTGAAAAATCAACTCTTCTTTGGATTTCTGTGTATTAAAAATCCAGACTTTTGCTGTGTCGATAGAGTCTGTAATGTTTTGTGTGTAAATGAAATTTAACCCGTTTTCGGAGACAGCGCATTGATCGATATTATCGAAAATATACTGTGCCATGTTTTTTGTATCGAGAATAACTAAGCGATGTCCTTTTTGATCGTGTTTTTTTGTTTTACTGCTGTCTTGTTCGGTTTTACTACTGTCTTTTGAAGCTTCGCTAGTATCTTTTGGAGCCTTGTATTCATACATATAAGCTAACCAATTACTGTTTTTTTTAGGTAATAAGAATCGGTCGAATTTCTCTACTTTTAAGGTGCTGTCGCGGTCGAAAAAATAAATACCAAGGCTATCGCTGGGGAAGTCCTCTTTTTTTACTTTTTCAAGTTTCTTTTGCCTAAGAGTATCTTCTTGAACTTTAATTTTGAAAATCAATAGATTATTATTGTATCCTATTTGTGAATTTTCGCCTCGTTCGAAAGACCATTTTTTTGCATTTTCAGTATTGTACAAATATAAAGTTGCATCGCCTTTGTTGGGTTTTACTATATAGCTGATCCATTGCCCGTTGTTCGAAATGCTTTCTTCGTTAATTGTGTTCCAATATTTGGTATCCTCTATTGTCAGTGCTCTTTTTTGAGCATTTAGGTTGAGATTTATAAATAATATCAGATTTAAAAAAATTAGTGTTCGTGTTTGCATTTTAAAATTTTCTAAAAAAGTTTGATACATAGGTTTTTGATTGACTGCTGTAGTTCTGCTCTTTGGCCCCAAACCCTTTGTAAAAACGTTTGACTCCCTCAATGTTCGATCCTTCGAAATCGATGGTAATGTTTTGATTTTCTGTTTGTTTTATGGTTTGATCTACCAATAAAAAGTTAGCCCTCAGTTCGTTGCCTTCGCTATTCGATGCTGCAATTAGATAGAGCATTCGCCCGCTTTGCTTAATCCAAACCACCATAGCCAATAAAGAGTCGTTTTTCCAAGCCGATTGAACCATTAATGCATTATGCTTATGTGCATTATCCATCAATTTTATAAAATGTTGTTCCCTTTGCTTGTTCCATACAATTTTACTCTGTTTTAAAAGCCAATCGGTTTGAGTTGTATCCCAAATTTCTTTTGTAATAATTTTTAGATTATTCTGTTCGGCTTTTTTAAGATTTCTTTTTGTGTTTTGATTGTAGCTTTGGTATAATTCCTTGTATGGTTTGTTGGTATCTAAAATGCAGTTAACTCGAAGATTATTTAGGTTAACCGGATTGAAAAAATTATGGTAATGTAATTTATAAAAGACTTGTTTGGCTAATTCTGCATCAATATTAATTATATCTTCTTCCGTAGCATTAATATAGCCCAATTGTTGGGTAAGAAAGGCTTGTAGCGAATATTTTAAACCCCATTTTTTTTTAATTTGAAAAGCGAGCCCACAAGTATAGTCCACGTCGACTATTACACTCCATTCCTCGCAAACGGCATCCAGATACCAACTTTTTGCATAGGGTAAACCATGAGCATACGCTTCGACCAAAGCATCCCATCGATAACGGTCGATTGATTGATAGTTAAAGGTTTGAAAGGTTTTACTCACGTATTTAAAAAATCAAATTGAAAGAATAAATCATTAAAAAACCTAAGCTTTAAACAGTTGATTAAATAAAATTTGTACTGTTTAGGTTTATGTTTGGCTAAAATACTAAAAAACATCAAGAACAGAGATAATTTTAAAACTTGGCTATGGTCGACAAATATATTATTAGTATCATTGCTTTTATGAAAAGAGTATTACAAGTAAGCATTATAAGTATTGTTGCCGTTTTTTTAATGAGCTCTTGTTTTGGTCAGTGGGCCGATAGAGGATCGAAAAAGCAATATGCAAAAGAGATTAAACAAGCTCCGTTCGATGCGATTATTGTTCCCGGTTATCCGTTCGATGGTGTACAATGGGATAAAATCGTTAAGTTGAGAGTGGTTTGGGCAACGCATTTGTACAAACAAAACATTACAAAAAACATTATTTTTTCGGGCAGTGCTGTTTATACTCCGTATGTCGAAAGTAAAATAATGAAGGCTTATGCCCTTGCTTTAGGGGTTCCCGATTCGGTTATTTATACTGAAGAACGCGCAGAGCATACCACAGAAAATGTTTTTTTATCGTATTATTTGGCACTGTCTAAAGGTTTTAAAAAGATTGCATTAGCCACCGATCCTTGGCAGTCGAAATGGATGATGAAGTTTTACGAAAAGCACGATATTCATATTGACTATATCCCTGCTATTATCGATACAATTGAGGTTTTGAATGTAGGAGATCCTAAGATTGATACTTCAGGAACCTTTGTACAAAATTTTACAAGTCTAACTGAAAGAGAGTCTTTTATGGAGCGATGGCGTGGTACAAAAGGCAAAAATATAGATTTTGAAAATGCTCGAATGAAAGAGAAACCTTAGTTTATTCGTAAACATCGAAGCTTACTTGTACTTGATGCCCTTGTTCGTCTACTAGATTTAATCGATGATGCCCGGCATTTATCAGTATTGTTATTCTGTGTTGCGACTCGCTCATTCCCAAGTAGTGCTCGTCTAAATGCCAATACATTTTTGCTCGATTATTATTGTGCGTTGCTTCTAAGACCATCGGTTTTATTTTACCATCGAATCCTTTGGCTAACTGAATTTTAGCGCCTTGCTGAGGATAAATAATTGCCATCTCATTTTTATGTTCGGTAATGCACGCTTTTGAAACGGGTAAATGATTAATGAAGTCCGGTTTAATTTGCTTGTAGTAATATGCAGGAATGGGAGGGAGTTTAAACCAAACAGTATCTTTATTTGCCTCATCGCTACAGTGGCGAAAAACTTGTTCTCCTTTTGGGTTAATTAATATTTTTTCGTGATATTGACAACTCGTGTTCATACGACTGTTTATAGGTACTTCTATTGTTTTCTTTGGGCAATAGATTTGTGGTAAACGCCCAGATTCGGAGCAGAGCTCTATAGACTTTAACTGAGCTTCCGGTTTTTCGAACCAATGCGTTTGAGGCAATAGTTGGAAGCACTTAAACATCAGAGGAGCGGCCGCAGAAACGCCTGTTAATCCTGGTCTTCCGTCGCCTTCGGCATTGCCAACCCATACTGCTACCAAATAATTTGCAGTATAGCCTATAGCCCACGCATCGCGAAAACCTTGACTAGTACCTGTTTTCCATGCAATTTTTTTTGATGATGAGAATCGTTTCCAATCTTCTTCTAAACCGGGTCGTTGCACCTGTGTTAATGCTTGGCTGGTCAACCACCATGCACCAGCCGATATACTATCGGAAAATGTACTATCTATACAAATTTTATTAAATAGACGTATTCCTCTCGGTGCTCTTTCGTTAGTTGCAGTATTCAATACTTGAGCTTGTTTAGTATATATGGAGGCTAAATCCCAAAGTTTTACCTCCGCTCCACCAAGTATTAAACTTAATCCGTAGTTGCCAACTGGCCGATGCAAGCTACTTATTCCTAGTGATTTGAGTCTATCGTAAAAAGGGATAATGCCGTAATTCTTAAGCAAATTAACCGCCGGTATGTTTAAAGATTGAGCTAATGCTTGCTTTGCTGGTACAACTCCCAAATAGCGTTGATTAAAGTTTAAAGGAGTAAATCCACCAAACGATATCGGGATATCTTCCAATAATGTCGGTGGGTAAATTAAACCTTCTTCGAACGATAAGCCATATAGAAATGGTTTTAAAATACTACCTGAACTCCTTTCAGATTGAATTAAATCGACATATGGTGCTAGATTATTTTTGTTTTGTGTATTGCCAATGTAACAAAGTATTTCCCCTCGACTAATATCTTCTACCAATATGCATGCATTTCTTATTTGGTTACCTGCTAGTGCTTCCATGTACTGATTAGCCATGGCCATCAATTGATTTTGCAATCGAATGTCGATGGTCGTCTGTATTCTTTGTTCGGCGTAACCATTTTTTTTAGCAAATTCTAATAAATGATAAGTCTGATTTGGGAGTGCAGATGGACGGTCGGGAATAGGTTCCTCTATGGCCAATAAATATGTATTCGAATCAATTTTATCTTTTTCGAGTAATTTTTTTAAAAGTCGATCTCTTTTAATTTTTAGCCAAGGTCTGTTTTTGTTGATGTGAATTAACGAAGGAGCATTGGGCAATACAGCAAGCATACTATACTCTGCCCAAGACAATTGGTTTAAAGGCCGATTGAAATATCGCCAAGCAGCGGTTTCTGCTCCAACTACATTGCCACCATAGGGCGCATGCGATAAGTATAATTTAAGAATGTCATCTTTGCTGAAGCTCCATTCCATGCGAAACGCTAAATACATTTCGATGAGTTTTTCTAGGTAAGTTCTCGCCTTTTTCTTTCTGGATAGACGAATTACTTGCATGCTAATGGTACTACCACCACTTGTGATTTTTTGATGTTTAAAATTTTGAATTATTGCTCGAAACACAGAAACAGGATTTAGACCAAGATGAAATCTAAAATATTCATCTTCATACATAAGTGTAGCTGTTTCCAGTTCTTTCGGAATTTGCTCTACCATTGGGAATCGCCATTGACCATCGTCGGCAATTTGTGCAGAAATTAAATTACCATTCCTATCGTTCAGAATAGTAGAAAACGGCTCGTCGAAGAGCCTTGAAGGAAATGCCCAGTACATGAACATTACCACAAGACCCAATAAAACCCAAGTGTCTATCTTTCTAAAAAGATGTTTCACCTTATTTTAAAACTTCAACCCATTGCCCCGGAACTATGGCTTTAATCGTTTCGTCGTACATGGCAGAACAACTTACGGCAGGTTGGTAATATTTGCCAATATAACTTGCGTTTAGTAATATTTCGAACGTTTTTGTTTCCGATTTATTTAAGTTGAAATATGTGTAAACACGATCGTCTCTAATATCCTGATAATCGAAATTAGAATTACCGCTGTCTTCATCTCCAACACGCGTGTTAACAATTTGCCAACCCGATGGGAATATTTGACTTAAAGCAATATTTGAGTATTGATCTCTTATTCCCGGATGACTAACGCTTACAACTGCTTTAAAGTCGGTGCCTTGTTTCAATTGAGTAATATCTAGGCGTTCTCCTTGTAAGTTGTAATATTTAATAAACATATTTAAGTTTTGTTGCTCATCGGCAAGGTTGTATTCTACAGGAATACCATATGCATAGACTTTCGCATAAAGATTTTGAGCGTTTAAGTTTTTCAATTCGAACGATAATTGTTCTAGGTTTGCTTCTTCTATCTCAATTCTCCAAATGCTTTGTTTGGTTTGAATATTAACAGATTTTCCGGAATATTTCAAGTTGGCTGAGATTTCACCAACAAAGTTGGCTTTATTAATAAATTTACTAATGGCTATTAAACTATAGGCTCTAGTTTGAGTACTGTGCCAACCCTTCGAAAGTCGGGCAGCGATGTCTTTCAACAATTCCATTCCTCTGTCGATTTGCCCAAGATAAGCCATGCTTTCAAGATTCATGGCCATATTTCTTAAATCGGAGCCATAGGTGTATCTGTACATCGAACGATCGGAATAATCTATTGAGGTTTTTGCGAGTTCATCGGCAATATCTTTTTTACCTGAAATAGCATAAGAGGTCGACAATCGCCATGCGCCAACCGAACTTAATAATGGGTCTTTTCTTAGGCGATTCATAGCACTCATGTCGGCATTGCCGGCCAATGCAAGGGTATATAAACGGTACGATTGTTCTAAGTCGCTTCCAAATTCGCCCCACTCGTTATAACTGCTTCGTTGCCAACGATTAGCCGATTTTTTCTGATATTTTAACCAATTTTCGAACATCTCTTCCGGAACTTTGTAAGAACGATTTTTAGCTTCAATTAAAAAATGACCGGCATAATTAGTTCCCCATAGCGAAGGATAGTTTCTTCCCGGCCAATATGAAAATGAGCCATCGCTAAGTTGAAACTGTCGTAGCTTTTCGATGGCAGCAGTCACGTTTTTTTGAATATTTTGTTTTTGTGCCGGATTAAGTTCAACGAGTTCTTCTAAAAATATTTGAGGAAAAACAGACGACACGGTTTGTTCTATGCAACCATGAGGATATTGAATAAGATATTCTAGATTCTCGTCTAAATTCAAATCCGGTAAAGTAGAAATCTCGATTGTATAACGATTGCTACCTTTAATTCCAACCGGATTTATTTCGCTCGTCCAGCTTTCGTTCGAGACCAATAGTTTAGATTCTGCTTTTGCTATTTCGGGGTTCGGTGCACGCACTTCCAACTCAACTTTTTCGTTGGCTTTTTCTTTGCCCGATTTGACGTTTACTTCGAAAGTGGCTTTACCTAGCTTTCTTGCCGTTTCGAAATCGAAGAAAATGGTTTGTTCGCCTGGCTTAGAAAAATTTACAGTTTGGCTCAAGCTACTTTTTGCTTTAAGCATGTCGTTTGTTTTTATAGTCACTGTAACTTGTTTCAAACGTTCATCCATTACGATTACGTTCACCGGAATTTTAACTTGCTCGGATGGTCCTAAAACGCGTGGAAGGGTTGATAGCACCATTAAATTTTGTTTTACAGTTACCGATTTATCGACCGATCCATAAGCTTTATCTTTAGCAGCCACGACCATAATTCTTAATTCACCAACGTAATTTGGTACTTTAATTTGATGCTCAGCTTTTTCGTTGGCATCTAAGTAAAAAGGACCTAAGTAGCTTACAACAGACTGAAAGCGATTAACCTCTGCGTCTTCTTTGTAAACTAATCCTTCGTCACCACCGATAGCCAAAAGAGGCGTCATTTTACCGATATCGGCGTTAAGAACATATTTGTACATATCCCAAGAACGGACACCTAGCGCTTCTTTAGCATAAAACCATGGACAAGGGTTTGGCGTTTTAAATCGGGTAAGCGAAAGCAATCCTTCGTCGACAACGGCTAAAGTATAAGCCATAGGCTTGCCTGTTTTTTCGCTGACGTTCACTTTAAAGGTCTTTTCTGGTTGCCATACATCTGCCGATCGAATTTGCGGATATAGTTTTGTGTTCTCGTCGTTTACAGATACCGGTATAACACCATACATTCTTATAGGCATAGAGTTTTCGGTTTGCCCGTGGGGTTGAATTAAAAAAGCACTAACATATATATTAGGCGACATTTCTTTAGTGGCATCAATCTCTATATGTGTGTTTCCTGCTGCGGCATCGATCCACATTTGTTTTAGAATTTTATCTCCTTTTTCTATGCTAATGTATATTTTACCTTGCCCGCCGGATGGTATTTTGAGTCCAATCTTTTCACCTACTTGGTACGATTCTTTCTCTGTTTCTATACTGAGAGCAGTGGCTGCATCGGCGTTTTGCCCTGCGTCGTCGTACCAACTAGAGTAGCTGCCGTAGAATTCAATTGCGGCACTATGATTTGAGCTGGGATCGACAACTCTTAACAAATATCTTCCCCATCCTTGTTGAGCGAATTTTAAGTTGTAATTGGTTTTCCCGTTTTGCACATTGACGTATTCGGTTTGTAGTAGTTCTGCGGAAGATCGATTAATATATCTCGAATAGTCGGATTCGTAATCGCTTTCCCACCAATAGTTCCAATTCATTTTATACAACTCTATTTTAAGCTCTTTACTAAGTCCCTTACCCACTTGATCGACCGATGCTAGTGCAATGGCTAATGGTTTGTCTGTATCTACTGCATTTAACCAATTTTGGCCTTGGTCTATTTTCATACCTGCATAAGTTAAATATGGTGAGCATTTAACCGAGTAGAAATCTTGACTATATTCGCCTCCCTGTTCGAAAACTTTAGTGTTAAATTTCAGTTTCAACATACCCGGAGCATCTTGAGGTCTGCTGTACGGAAAGTATAAATGGGCTTTCCCTTCTGCATTGGTTTGGCTTTCGACTTCGATAGGTTCATCGAAATAAAAAGATTTTGAATAATCGTCGAACTGATAGTTTTCGAAACCTTTAAAAGATGTTTTAGTTTTTTCAACTGTCATTTCAGAAACGATTTTTAAATTCGATGCCGGAGCACCATATAGCCAATCGGCTTTTAAATCAGTTTCTATCGGTCTGTTGGCTTGAATTAGTTCGCCAAAGTCGAATTTCATTTTTAATCGATTTGGCTTAACTGTTTCTACTTTTAAAGTTTTATTGAAAACAGCATTTCCCACTTTTATTTTAGCATTCCAGTTGCCGGTGGGGGCATCGCTTGGGGTGTGCATTTTAAAACTGTAGACGCCTGAAATACCTTTAGTATTGACCTTTTTTGAATACAGTTGACCAAGAGGATTGTAAAATTCAATCACAACAGGATAGCTTTCTGGAATTTTTTGTTCAGGATCTTCTAGGATGAAAGAAAGGAATAAGGTGTCGCCGGGTCGCCATACACCTCGTTCACCATAAATAAATCCTTTGATGCCGTCTTTTATTTGCTGTCCGTTAACTTCGTACAAACTAAGCGAAAGGGCAGAGCCTTCATCGACTCGTAGGTATCCTTTTTGTTGTCCGTCGCGTGCAATAATTAGATATGGTTTACCTTTTGTTTGGATAGATGCAACACCATCGTCGTTAGTTTTTCCTGTTCCGATTAATTGGTTTTGATAATTATAAGCTTCAACTTCTACCCCTCTAATGGCATTGGCGTTTCTGAGGTCGGTAACAATGCAATTGTAGTTTTGTTGACCATTCGACTTGCAAATAATTCCAAAATTGCTGGCTATAAGATTAGCACTAATAGATCTTCCCCAATATTGATAGTATGAAGGCGTACATGGATCATCGCGATCTTCGTATTCGTACCATCCCTCGAACCAATTTTCGTCGTCGAAATAATCTCGGCCATCGTCGAAACTTATATCTCGTTTCTCCATTGGTTTTACAACTTCTCCGGAGTCGGCACAAGGATAAAGCGACTGATATTGCTCAAAAGACATCATAATACGATAAATAGCGCCCGGCTCGGATTTAATGTATTGATTCAAATCTAAGCTGAAACTATTCCAAACGCCGTAATCAATAGCATCTTCGGATACTAAATCGACCACACCATCGTAAATAATTCGTCCAACACGTTTTAAATCAGACGATCCGTTAAGTTGATTGGCTTGCAGAAACTGAGGGATGTTATTATCGAAGATTTGAAGCACTCTAAGATTAACGGCTTTAAGGTTGATGGCCTTAAAAGGAAAATTTAGAGCCCCTGTGCTAGGTATAATTACTCCATCGCCAACTAGTTCTAGAGCCGGTTTAGCCATGTTGAAAACTAATAAATGTTGTTCGTTGTTTTCGAAGGCTTTGCCAAGCGTGTTTTTAATGCCTTTAAAAATGTTTATAGTTTCGTCGCCACTGAATTTGCTTAAAGGATATGCTTTTATTTCGTTGCCATCGATAGTGAGTTTTAAGCTTTTCCCTGAGTTTAAAGTGACTAAGCCGTCGAGGTTTTGCAAACGATCGATGGGGTCGGAAAATTGCAAGGAAATGTACAAGCCGTTTTCGCGGTTCGTTTCTATATTCAATAATTTAAATTCGTTTAATGGTGTAATTTCATATTCGATTTCATCTTCGATGTCGGCGCCAATTTTTTCGGCATTCCAACTTAAAGTTAAGTTCGATTTTGATTTGCTACGAGCTACATCGCGAATACTAAACTGATAGCTTTTACTATTGTTGGCTTGAGACCAATCAATTTTTACAGCTTTTCCGTTCTGCTTTGCTTCGAAGCAATTGGCTAGCGCATCGATAGCAATAGGATCGTTGGTGCGAACGGTTCCGAAAATGGTTTGTAAACTGTAATCTTTGTCGTTATTGGTTTTTACGCCTGTTATTTTAACAATTATATTTTGGCGTATTACAATAAATCCGAATTTAAGTACTTCGAAGTTTTCGGGTACAGTTTTAATGTTTTTTAGCTTGAACTGAGCCAAATATGATTGACCGGAAGGTAAGGTTTTTTCTGGGATAAACTCGATGGTTTGAGCATCTGCCCACTTGGCATGTCCTTCGATAGAGGGTTCGAAAGTAAAAATGTCTGCATTCAAAGGATCACCTTTTTTTGCATTTGCAACGGGTTCTGCCAGTACCACTTTTATTGTGGATTGACTGGAAATTACTCCCGATGTGAACGCATTGACGTAATCGGTAAATCCCGGGTCTATTTCAATTTTTGTAACATCTGTAGACTGACAAGCAAATAATAATACTGCCATTCCTAGAATGTGGAACCATCTTTTCATTGGATTAGAATTTTGTGACTATATCTGAAAATAATAATGAAAAAGTGTTGTTTTGCAGTTTTACTATTCATCAGATGTTGTCTGTTTTTTACTTATCTATGTTTTGTTTTAAAGTTTTAATATTTGATTAAAACCATTTTTTATACTTGAAATAAATCAGCATGCCAAGTGCCAACAAAACCATAACTAACCACATTAGTGGGTAAGCATATTGGTAATGCAACTCTGGCAGATAGTCGAAGTTTGTACCATAAATGCCGGCAATAAAAGTGAGCGGAATAAAAATCACCGAAAAAATTGTCAAAAATTTCATGATTTCATTCAATTTATTACTCATGTATGTTTGGTACATGTTGAGTTGGTCTTTGAGAATCTCGTTATAGTTTTCGATGGTTTCGTGCGCCAAATTAATGTTGTCTTGCAATTCTCTCCAGTGCACATCGATATGATCGTTTATTTTTTCAGTATCTAGCTTTAATAAATTATATATCAATTCTTTACAAGGTAGTACGATTTTTCTTAGGTAATTAATTTCCCTTTTATAAAAGTTGATTTCTTCGTTTATTTTAGAATGAGGAGATTTGTATAATTGATCTTCTAAGGCTTCGATTTTTTCGCCAATTTTGCTGATGATGTAAATATAATTATCGATAACAATGTCCATAAGAGCAAAGGCAAGATAATCGGGGCCATTTTTTCTAATTCTGGGTTTGTTTTGACGAAGACGTTCTCTAACTGCATCGAATACTCCAGCTTTTTGCTCTTGTATGCTAATTAAATAGTTTTTATGAATAACCAAGCTTAGATTGTCTGAGAAAATACGATATGTTTTCTGGTCTAAGCGAATCATCTTTAGGGTGATTAGCATACTGTCGGAGTATTCGAGTATTTTAGGGCGGGTATTAGGGTTTAAGATGTTCGAAATAATTAATGGGTCGATATTAAAGAATTGTTGCAGTTTCGACATCATTTCAATATCGTGTAACCCATGAATGTTAATCCAATTGACAAGGCTTTGAGTTTCGTTATTGTACAACTGATTTAAGTTGTATTCTTGCGATTCTGTTAATTCTTCAGAATTGTATGAGAAAAGACTGCACTTAGCAGTATCTACTTTTTTATCGCCTAAAAATGTGATGGCATCTGGAGATATTCCTATTGATTCTTTGTTAAGTTTGACAAAACGAGCCATTTAAGTGAGTTTAATCGTTATTCATTGAAGAACAACTAAATTAGAAAAATAATTTTCAGTGTAACCGAAAATCAAGTGAATATTTACGAAAAGATTTTATCTACAAAAGGATAACATCTTATAATAAAATTGGAAAAATTATTTTAGTATTCCTTCTTTGTATGTTCTGATGGCCCTATCTCTTGCTTCTTTATGATCGACCATAGGTTGAGGGTAACATAAGCTGTCGAATTCTTTAACCCATTTTCTGATATAAATAGCTTTCGGGTCGAATTTTTTTTGTTGCTCGCTAGGGTTGAAAACCCTAAAGTAAGGAGCGGCATCGCAACCTGTGCCTGCTGCCCATTGCCAATTTCCGTTGTTTGAAGATAAATCGAAGTCTAAAAGGTGTTTTGCAAAATAGGCTTCGCCCCACCGCCAATCTATAAGCAAATGTTTACATAAAAAGCTAGCCGTTACCATGCGTACTCTGTTGTGCATATATCCGGTTTCGTTTAGTTGTCGCATACCTGCATCGACCAATGGATAACCGGTCTCGCCATTGCACCATTTTTTAAATTCTGTTTTATTGTTTTGCCATTGTATTCCGTCGTATTTCCTTTTAAAGTTATTATGAACAACTCTCGGGAAGTGCCATAGAATTTGCATAAAGAATTCTCTCCAAATAAGCTCACTTAAAAAAAGGTCGTTTCCTAATATTTTTGAAATTAATACTCGAATGCTAATGGTTCCAAATCGCAAGTGAGGACCTAAATTGCTGGTGCCTTCTATTGAAGGAATATCTCTACTGTTGTGGTAATTGCTTAGCTCGTCAATATTAAATGGTTTTACTTTTTTTGATGATAATTCAAAACCAATCTCAGACAATTCCGGGAAATGAAATTGTTGTTTGATAAAAGCAGAGAGCCTGGATTTATTAGTTTTTAGAAGCTCAGAAGAGAATCGATTAAGCCATGTGTTTTTGTATGGCGTAAAAATGGTATAAGGGGTTTCGTCGCTTTTTAAAATTTCATTTTTTTCAAAAATAACATGGTCTTTAAAAGATTGAACCTCAATTTCATACGCAGCAAGAAATGTATTTATTTCGGTGTCTCTTCCTTTTGCATAGGGCTCGTAATCGCTATTGTAGAAGACTTTTGCGACATTAAATTCACTAACAATTTTTTTCCAAGCATCGAGGGGTTCGTCGAAATAAATTTTTAAACCGCTGTTGTACTGCTTTAAATCGAAATTAATTGTGAATAAAGTTTGATATATAAAACTGACTCTCGAATCGTTTCTATCTAGTTCGTTTAAAATATTTGGGTCGAAGATGAAGATGGGAAGAACTGAAAAATTTGAAGTCAATGCATGATAAAGTGCTACGTTGTCTTCCAAACGCAAATCTCTACGAAACCAAAAAACAGCAATTTTTTCGTTATTTATCATTTATGGGATGTACTCGAATGCGTAAGGGTTGATATATAAGCCCGAAAAATGATTTTTAAAATGATTGTAAATACTCGTTAAGTCTGTTTCGTTGTCGGTGTAAGCTACTTTAAAGTAAACATTCACCCATATCTTTCCTGCGTTATCGCCATATACATTGGCAATGCTGAAGTTTTTAGTTGTACTTGTCCATGTTTCTATAGGATGAGCTTGAGTAAGAACCAAATCTTCTTGGTTATTCTCCGACCAAAAAATGGAAGCAGATACGGAAAGATAGTCGCCAGTGGTGTTAACTGTTACCTCTACTTCTTTTTGTGGACAAATGTTATTGTATGTATCTCCATTGTATGCAATAGTGTAGGTGTTGTTTGCTGTATCAATATCTATCAAGCTAAAATAGGAAATGTCTGGTATTGAATTTATTGTTGTTTCAAATATGTCAGAACCACAAGTATTGGTGTCCGTTTCATCTTTATGACAGGCGCTTAACAACGACAATATTGAAAGCGAGATTAATAGTATTTTTGTGTTCATCTTTTTTTTTATCTAAAATAATATAAAAAAATGAAACCTTGTTTTTGTTTTTCATAAATACTACATCGTCGATAAAATGTAAACAACAGCTAGGACGTCGAATATTCCTAAAATCAAACCAACAACAGCAAGTCCTTTTAGTTTTCTGTTTTGTCCGATATTTAAAACGGCTAATATTATTGCGCCTATACCAGCAAGCAAACCAAATATAAATAAACCCAAAATACCCAAAGTGAACGATATTGCTCCCATGGCTCCACTTTTATGTGCAGGTTTGTTGTTCACCGGAGAATTGCTGTCTTCTTTTCTATCATATGTAGATTGCTCTCTGTTTGTGCCGACAGGTTTAATGTATTCTCGTGTTCCATTGGAATATTGAATCATAAAGACTGTTCCTTTTGCAAGAGAATACATTGGTCCATCGATGTTTTCAATTTTTTTATACTTCACTAATTGATCGGAAATTTCGTAAACCTTGCCTCTTATTTCATTTCCTGTTTGCAAGATTATTAAATCGGGTTTTATTTTATTCGAGGGGTCTTCGGCTTGAGTAGAAGTAGAAATACTATCTGGGACACTATTTGTTGAACTATCGGGCGGGCTTGTGTTTGGAAACGAAGCTGTGTTTTCTATAGTTACCCAGTTTGTGTCTTTACTGCTGAGCAAATTAGTTGGAATCTCTATGTTTTGTGCATTAATCTTTTTTGAAGCTCTTTTAAATGTTTTTTTATTTAAATTGCTAATGTCGTTAGCCGATGTACGAGCCGTAACATCTAAGTAATAGCCAGAACGGTAGGTTCTTTTTTCAAGCGTACAGTTCGAAAGAGTTAGAGAAAAAAATAACACAAAAACTAGCTTTAAACCACCTTTTGCGTTGAAATGATATTTGAAATTCATTGTAATTATTTTTTTAAAAAATAGTTAATTAAAACCAAAAGTAGATTTTATTTATTATAATCGAAACATTACAAAAAATAATGCAGTTTAAGATACGATAAAGCTCTTAAACACATTTCTGCCTTTTGTAAACAATGGAATTAATATATATTTGTTTAACAATTCGAATCAATTATGAAAACATTCTCCGATCAGCAAATTAAATTTTTTGAAAAAAAAGGTTTTGATATTAGCACAATATTTAATCAGTTAGATCAATTTAAAAAAGGCACTAAATTTTTAAACTTATTAAGACCTGCAAGACTTGTAGATGGAATTGAACGTTTAGATGAACAAAGGATCAGCAATTATCTTGAGGTATATAATCAGCAAAAGAAACAGTATAAAATTGCTAAATTTATTCCAGCCTCGGGAGCAGCTACACGAATGTTTAAATCTCTTTATTCTTTCTTAGAAGATGGAAAAGAAAATTCGGATGTTGGAAAATTTATTTCGGGAATAAAAAAGTTTGCTTTCTATAATGATTTAAAATTGGTTATAGCTAAAGATGGGCTTTCAATTGATCAACTTTTAAAAACAAAAGATTATAAAACAGTTGTAGAATATCTGGTTACCGACAAAGGCTTGTCTTATGGTAATTTACCAAAAGGACTGCTTCGTTTTCATATCAATTCCATGGCAAAAGCCGTAACTCCGGTGTACGAACATATTAAAGAAGCTATTGATTACGTGGGAGAAAAAGCTCACCTTGAGTTTACAGTACAAGAAAATTTTAAAGATGCATTTATTAGCGCAATCGAAGAAGCGAAAGAACAGTTAAATGCCAATCAGATAACTTACAATATCAGCTTTCAGAAAAGCCATACCGATACAATTGCCGTTTATGCAGATAACAGCCCCGTTGTGTTGGAAGATGAGACAATTCTGCTGCGTCCGGGAGGGCATGGCGCCTTACTCGACAACTTAAACGATATTGAAGCTGATATTGTTTTTGTGAAAAACATAGACAACGTGTGTGCCGAATCGGTTTACAGTTACACTAGTACCTATAAAAAAATACTTGCAGGTAAACTCATCGATATTAAACATCAAATAGCCGAGCATTTGTCTTCATTAGAAAATTACGATGGACAAGACGAAAAATTTAATTTAAAAATCCGCGATTTTATAGAACATGATTTAGGCGTTTTTTGGCGGCGATTATGCGCTTTTACGCCAGCACAAAAAGTACAATACTTTAAAGAAATATTAAATCGACCAATTCGGGTATGCGGAATGGTTAAAAACGAAGGAGAACCGGGTGGAGGCCCGTTTTGGGTAAAAGACGATTTAGGTAGAATAAGTTTGCAAATTGTGGAAAGTTCTCAAATCGATTTGAAAAACGAAGAACAAGCCTCAATTTTAAAAGATGCATCACATTTTAACCCTGTCGATTTAGTTTGTAGTTTGAGCGATGTGAACGGCAAAAAAATTGATTTAAAGTCATTTACCGATCCTGATGCAGTTTTTATTTCCGGTAAATCGTACCAAGGAAAAGATATATTAGCGCTCGAGCATCCGGGCTTGTGGAATGGAGCTATGGCCAATTGGAGTACTATATTTGTAGAAATACCCATAGAGACTTTTAATCCGGTTAAAACAATTAATGATTTACTTCGTAAAGAACATCAAAATTAATCTGTTACATGTTTGGTTTTAAAGAAACGGATGTAAACATCTATCTGGTAGACGATGATGTTTTATTACTGAAAATACTCGATAATAAGTTTAAAAAAACAACACAGTATAATGTTTTGCCTTTCAGAAGTGGAGAGGATTTTTTGCATTATTACATTAGCAATCAGGTAAAAAAAAATCAGATTCAAATTGTAATATTAGATTATAACTTAAGTACTTCTGATAATAATTCTAAAGACGGCTTAGAGATTCTTAAGTACATTAAAGAAATTTCTCAAGATGTTCATGTAATTATATTGTCCGGTTTTGTTTCGCAAGCAGTTTCAGACAAAATGAAAAAGTTGGGAGCTGAAGTTTGTATTAAAAAGAATGAGAACTCGTATATCAGAATTCAAAACACAATCAAGTGGATTATTAGCGAGCGAGTTATCAAAGAGAAGAAAAAACAATCGCGATTAACCTTAGCTATTTTCCTCACAGTTTTATTTATCATCGTAATTATTGGCGTGTTAAATTTTCTAAAAATTCTCTCGTTTTCTTCTTAAGATGTACCATACTCCGACCACGATTTAATACATAAATCGTTCATTTTTTTGTAGCTTGTTGCCAAAATGAAAGCACTTGCCAGTCTAGCGTTGGTTATAAGAGGAATATTCAAATCGATGGCAGTACGTCGGATTTTATAATCGTTTTGTAATTCACATTCGCTCAAATTTTTTGGAATATTTACAACAAAATCGACCTTTTTCTCTTTTAGCAATTCAATCACATTATTTGGTAAATCTTCGTCAGGCCAAGCAACTTCTGTTACCGCTAAACCATGTTGTTTTAAGTAACTTGCACTACCTTTTGAAGCAAAAATTGGAATTTGTTCTTTTATCAATAATTTGCAAGCTTGCAATAATTCAACCTTTGAACGAGCATCGCCACTCGAAATTAAAACGCCCTTTTGGGGGGCTTTATACCCCACAGAAAGCATAGCTTTTAAAACCGTTTCGTAATAATCTTCGCCCAAGCAGGCCACTTCTCCGGTCGAAGCCATATCCACACCTAATACAGGATCGGCCAAACTAAGTCTCGAAAACGAGAATTGCGATGCTTTTACGCCAATATAATCAATATCGAAAATCGATTTTTGAGCATCATCAACGGTTTTGCCTAACATGATTTTTGTAGCAACTTCAATAAAATTTTCTTTCAATATTTTTGATACAAAAGGAAAACTTCTCGAAGCTCTTAAATTACATTCAATAACCTTTACGGCATTGTCTTTTGCTAGAAATTGAATATTGAAAGGTCCACTTATGTTTAGCTCTTGTGCAATTTTTTTGGCGACTTTTTTAATCCTTCTGATGGTTTCGAAATATACTTTTTGTGGAGGGAAAACCAATGTCGCATCTCCCGAATGAACGCCGGCAAACTCGATGTGTTCAGAAATTGCATAACGTTTAATAATCCCGTTTTGAGCAACTGCGTCGAACTCTATTTCTTTCGCTTGTTCAATAAACTCAGACACTACTACAGGGTGTTGTTTAGAAACTTTAGTAGCTAAATTTAGAAAATGATGAAGCTCTTGGGCGTTCGAAACCACATTCATAGCCGCTCCCGAAAGAACGTAAGATGGCCTTATTAGCAAAGGAAAACCGACTTCCTCGATAAACGATTCAATCTGTTCGATGGCTGTAAATTCTTTCCAACGTGGTTGATCAATATTGAGTTGATCTAGCATCGACGAAAACTTATGCCGGTCTTCAGCACGGTCGATAGATAAGGCAGAAGTGCCTAAAATCGGGATATTTAGTTCGTTCAGCCTAGGAGCAAGCGTATTTGGAATTTGACCGCCAACTGAAACAATAATTCCTTTCGATTGCTCGTATTCCTGAATGTCGAGAACGCGTTCGAGGGTTAACTCATCGAAATATAATCGGTCGCAAATATCGTAATCGGTACTTACAGTTTCGGGATTATAGTTGATCATAATTGCGTTATATCCTTCTTTTTGAGCCGTTTGTAATGCGTTGACACTACTCCAATCGAATTCTACACTGCTGCCAATTCTGTATGCCCCAGAACCTAATACAATGACCGATTGTTTGTCATTATTAAAACTTACATCGTGTTGCCGACCATGATAGGTTAAGTACAAATAATTGGTTTGTGCAGGAAACTCTCCTGCAAGCGTATCTATTTGTTTAACAATGGGTTTAACGCCGATGGATTGTCTGTAATTTCTTACTTTTATTAAATCATCGTCAATAGCGAGATTGCCACTTTTTAAAACCGTTCGAGCAATTTGGAAATCGGAAAAACCATTCTGTTTAGCCTCCGTTAGAATGTCTTTATTTAGTTCTTCAAGTTTATTAAACTTAGATAAGTTCTTTTCAATATCCAAAATATGTTGAAGTTTGTTAAGATACCAAGGGTCGATACCTGTTAATTGATGAACCTCGCCAATGCTCCATCCTTCCTGTAAAGCTTGAGCAATTACAAAAATACGTTGGTCGGTAGGCTGGCTCAATGCTTTTTCAATGTTATCGACACGAAAGGCTTTGTTTGCCGTAAAGCCGTGCATGCCTTGCCCAATCATTCTTAAACCTTTTTGAATCACTTCTTCGAAACTTTTACCAATGGCCATTATTTCGCCAACACTCTTCATCGATGAACCAATTTGACGATTAACACCATTAAATTTACCCAAATCCCAACGAGGAATTTTACAAACGATATAATCTAATGCAGGTTCGAAAAATGCAGGTGTGGTTTTAGTTACAGCGTTTTTTAATTCTGGTAAATGATAACCTAAAGCCAGTTTTGCTGCTACAAAAGCCAGTGGATAACCTGTTGCTTTTGATGCTAAAGCTGATGAACGCGAAAGTCTTGCATTGACTTCAATGACTCGGTAATCTTCCGACTTTGGGTCTAGTGCGTATTGTACATTACACTCCCCAACTATTCCTATGGATTGAATAATTTTTATGGCGATAGATCTTAATTTATGAAATTCGCTATTATTAAGGGTTTGCGATGGTGCAACCACAATACTTTCTCCGGTATGAATACCTAGAGGATCGAAGTTTTCCATATTACAAACGGTAATGCAATTGCCATTGCTATCTCTAACAACTTCGTATTCAATTTCTTTCCAGCCTTTAAGCGATTCTTCAATTAATATCTGAGGCGCATAAGAAAAAGCATTTTTTGCCAATTGAATAAGCTCTTCGTCGTTGTTGCAAAAACCACTGCCTTGCCCGCCTAATGTATAGGCTGCTCGTACAATTATTGGGTAGCCTATGGTTTGAGCGGCTACAATAGCTTCGTTTTCTGAATTTACCGCGATAGATCTGGCTGTTTTTACATCGATGCTGTTGAGTTGTTTGACGAACAAATCGCGGTCTTCAGTCATTTTAATAGCCGAAATGGGAGTGCCTAAAACTTCTATGTTGTGTTTTGCCAGAATACCTTTATCGTTCAAATCGACACCACAATTTAAGGCGGTTTGTCCACCAAAAGCCAATAAAATACCTTGTGGTTTTTCTTTTTCTATAACTCTCTCTACAAATTCTGTGGTAAGCGGTAAGAAATATACTTTATCAGCTAAGCCCTCAGAAGTCTGAACTGTGGCAATGTTTGGGTTGATAAGCACAACCTCAATTGCTTCTTCCTTTAAGGCTTTAATCGCTTGAGATCCGGAGTAATCGAACTCGCCTGCTTCTCCAATCTTTAAGGCGCCTGAGCCGAGAATCAATACTTTTTTAATTTTCGAGTTTGAAATATTATATGCTGATATTGTCATTGTAAATTATTTAATATTTTCAGATTGTTTAGCTTTTTTAATCAGGTCGATAAATTCGTCGAATAGAAATTCGGTGTCTGTTGGACCTCCTGAAGCTTCCGGGTGAAATTGTGTCGAAAAAAACGGCTTATTATTGTGATAAAATCCTTCGTTTGTTCGATCGTTTAAATTCACAAAATTAACAGACCAATCATCAGGTAAACTTTTGCTATCTACTGCATAACCATGATTTTGAGAGGTTATATAGGCTCTTTGTGTTCTTAAATCCAAAACAGGCTGATTATGGCTTCTGTGTCCGTATTTTAACTTGTAGGTTGACGCACCTGCTGCTAAAGACATTAATTGATTTCCAAGGCAAATTCCAAAAATTGGATCATTTTTATCGAAAGCTTTACTTAAATTATCGATGGTTGCTTTGCAATGGGTTGGGTCGCCGGGCCCGTTGGAAATAAACAAGCCATCGTACTCTTCGTTATCGAAATTGTAATCCCACGGAACTCTAATTACCGTACAATTTCTATCAATTAAATGACGTATAATATTGTTTTTAACGCCACAATCGATAAGAAGCACTTTGTATTGTCCATCGCCGTATGTTGTTTTTTGGGAAATACTTACCTGAGCAACTAAATTATCGTTCGAAGGATCGTAAAACGGAATGTCTTCATCAATTACAATTTTTGCAGACATTGCTCCGTTTTCGCGCAAATGCTTTGTAAGCGCAGCAGTATCTATGCCATAAATTCCGGGAACTTTATTGTTCTTCATCCATTCATCTAAACTCAATTCGGCATTCCAGTGGCTGTATTTTTCTGAGTATTCAGAGATAACCAAACCCGAAATTTGAATGGCATCGGATTCGTAATATTCGTAGAGCTTATTTTTTTCGCTGTTGCCCGGTATGCCGTAGTTTCCTATTAGAGGGTAGGTGGCTACTAAAATCTGTCCTTTGTACGATGGGTCCGTCAAACTTTCGGGGTATCCGGTCATTGCTGTGTTGAAAACAATCTCCCCAGATTTTGAACTTAGATGTCCGAAAGCATATCCTTCGAAATGTAAGCCGTCTTTTAACATTAGTTTAGCTTTTTTCTTTTCTTGTTCCATAGTTTAAAATCAAAAAAAAAAGCCTTGAAAAATATCAAGGCTTCAAAACATATGCAATCGAATTAAAATTTTTATTCAGATCCTCAATAATCGATTGAGGCGTTGAGTCCCTTTTAACAGCAATGAAAATGGTGTCGTTTCCTGCAATACTTCCTGCGGCAGAAGGAATGTCCGATGCATCAATTTGAGCAGCCACACTGTTAGCAAAACCGGATTGTGTTTTTATCACTACCATGGTGTTGGTACATTCGATACTTATTATTGCATCGAGTAATTTATTGCTGAAGCTTGGAGTTTGTTTAATTTTTGTTTGTGGTAATGTATAAATGTGTCCTTTTGTTGCATCGTAAGTCGTCCCAGCATTGAGCAGTTTTAAATCTCTTGATAATGTAGCTTGTGTAACATCGAAGCCTAAAGTGTTGATTTTTAATAATAATTCTTCTTGTTTTGAAATATTATTTTCTTCAAGGATTCTAATAATTGCGTTTAGTCTATCTTGCTTGTTGTGCATAAATATACATTTTGAATGCAAAAATATACATTTTATACAAAGCAAAAAATATATTTTAAAAAATCGTATAAGAAGTTATTAACAAGCTAGAAAAATTTTGCTTAAACACAACTTTTATGCTTGATCCCCAAAAAAGTATATAAATAATAGCTGATTGAATAAAAAAAACCTCACTAAGAAAGTGAGGTTTTGAGTGGTGATCGAGCCGGGATTCGAACCCGGGACCCTCTGCTTAAAAGGCAGATGCTCTACCGGCTGAGCTACTCGATCATCCTTTTAAAAAGCGATGCAAAGATAAAGACATTTTTATCTTATACAAATCTTTTTTTAAACTTTTTTGGCCTAAATTTGGTAACCGGCTTAATATCAATATTATATTTATTAATTTAATTTTTCTACTACATTTTTTAATGAAATATTACCTTTGTATTCTAATTGCATCAAAAGAAATATCTGTTTGGTATGATTGTGTCGACTAATTTGAACAATAAAGTTGTAATAGTTACCGGAGCTTCATCCGGGATAGGTTTAGCTTCTGCTATTGCTCTTTTAAAAGAAGGAGCAAGGGTGGTGTTTGCGGCAAGATCAATAGAATCTATAAACACAAAAGTTATAGAACCATATCGAAATCAGTATTTATTGCTCAAAACAGATATTTCTAAAGAAGAAGATTGTCGCTTGCTAATTCGTAGAACAGTTGATGTTTTTGGAGGCATTGATGTTTTAGTTAACAATGCTGGAGTGTCAATGAGAGCTTTATTTGAAGACGTTGAATTATCGGTTATGAGGCAACTTATGGATGTTAACTTTTGGGGAGCGGTCTACTGTACGAAATTTGCAATGCCTTATCTATTAAAGTCTAAAGGCTCTGTAGTCGGGGTGTCATCAATAGCGGGTTTTAAAGGTTTACCGGCGAGGGCAGGATATACTGCTAGTAAGTATGCTTTGCACGGGTTTTTAGAGGTTCTTAGAACTGAAAATATTAATAAAGGCTTACATGTAATGTTGCTAGCCCCAGGATTTACAGCGTCGAATATTCGAAATACTGCTTTATTGGCCGATGGAACACCACAAGGCGATTCGCCTCGAAAAGAGGAGAAAATGATGACTGCAGAAGAGGTAGCTCAGCATTTGATTAAGGGTTTACTTAAACGAAAAAGACAAGTAATTTTAACTCCTATCGGTAAAGCCACAGTGTTAATCAATAAGTTTTTTCCTCGATTTGTCGATAAAATGGTTTATAAAAGTCTGGCAAAAGAACCCAATTCTCCTTTAAAATAATGTTAGTTAAGATTGCATCCGGTTTAAGTGTTATTGTATTTAGACAATGGTCGCGAAAAGCGTTTGCCGTGATGTCGAGTTTAGGCAACCAAATTAAAATAGCAAAGCTAAATTACGATTTTTTTAGCTCGATACAATTATGTCTTAATAATCTAAATAGAAAAGATTTATTCGAACGAATAGATCAGTATAATCAATTACTGATATTAAATTTTATTCCTAATTTTTCAAAAGGAAGCAAAGCAATTTTGCAGTTTTATAATATTAACACAAAGCTGGTGTCTATTTGAGGCATCAGCTTTTTTTATACAATATAATAATGAATAAAGACCAAATATTTAATATTGTTGAGCAAATAAAACAGGGCCATCAGCTTACAAAAATAGAAGCTTTGGCTTTGGTGGAAACCTCAGATAAAGAATCTTTATATGAGGCGGCGAACGAAGTTCGTAAGTATTTTTTAGGGAATTATTTCGATTTATGCTCCATTGAAAATGCTAAATCCGGTGCGTGTTCCGAAGATTGTAAATGGTGTTCTCAATCAATACATCATCATTCAAAGGTTGATGTTTACGAACTGGTTGAATCTTCTGTTGCGGTTAAGCAAGCCATAAAAAATGAGTCTTACGGAGTAAAAAGGTATTCTTTAGTGACCAGTGGGAGGGCTGTATCAAATAAAAATCTTGACCAGCTGTGTGAAACCTACAAAACCATTCGATCATCGTCTGAAATCAGTTTTTGTGCCTCGATGGGCTTGTTGGATAAAGCGAAACTTGAAAAGCTTAAGAATGTCGGTGTAGAACACTACCACTGTAATTTGGAAACATCAAGACGGTTTTTTCCGGAACTTTGCAGTACACATTCTTACAATGAAAAAATTGAAACTATCAAAACAGCACAATCAATTGGAATGAAAATTTGTAGTGGCGGTATTTTTGGTATGGGAGAAACGATGGAAGATAGAATCGACATGGCCATCGATTTGGCTGACTTAGGTGTACAATCTATTCCAATCAATTTTTTAAACCCGATAGAAGGAACGCCTCTACAAAACAGTATCACCTTGAGTAAAGAGGAAGTTTTAAGCTCTATAGCTATTGTGCGCTTAATCAATCCAAAAGCCAACATTCGTTTTGCCGGGGGGCGAAATTTGTTAAAGTCGTATCAAGAAGAGGCTTTACGAACTGGTATTAGTGCTGCTGTGGTTGGCGATTTACTAACGACAACAGGTTCTTCGGGGGTTGAAGAAGATAAAGTTGATTTTCTGAAAGCCGGATTTCATTTTTAAAATAAATATGTGAGGTAATCTACCCTTTTTTATTTTTTAAGGTGCAATTTAGCGTGTTCTATAGCTTTGTCGAACTGATCGAAAATATGATCTTTTGTAATTAACTCAACTAGGTGATAATCGGTTAAAGATTTGCAAACCTCTTTATTCACACCCGACAATAATATTTTTACATTTTGTTGTTTTAAGCTTAGAATACTGTTTTTTAAATTGTGCGCTCCGGTCTCGTCGATAAACGAAACGTACCTCATTCTTATAATGATGATTTTACTTTTTAAGCCAATATCTTCAATAATTTTTGAATAGGTTTTAGCCGATGCAAAAAATAAAGGGCCACTTATTTCGTAAATAGAAACCTCTTTAGGAAGATCGGAGTAATCGTCAATTAAATCGGAATCGATAAAAGTTTCTATTCTTTTGTCGGCAATATCTGACATTCTTTTCATAAATAATATTGCAGAAAGCACAATTCCAACTTCAATAGCAATGGTTAGATCGACTAAAACTGTTAACAAAAAAGTGCTTATTAATATGATGATGTCAAAAAATGAACCTTTTAAAATTGAGACAAATGATCTCCACTCGCTCATATTATATGCAACAACGATTAATATTCCGGCTAAGCACGACATGGGTATAAGCTTTGCCCATGGGGCTAAAAAGAGCATAATTAATAATAATGTTAAGGCATGTACCATACCAGCAATAGGCGTGCGACCACCATTTTTCACATTGGTTGCTGTACGTGCAATGGCTCCGGTTGCCGGAATTCCACCAAAAAATGGGGTGATAATATTAGCGATGCCTTGGGCAATTAATTCGGTGTTCGAACGATGTTTTCCGCTAATCATCCCATCGGAAACAACTGCCGATAAAAGGGACTCAATGCCGCCTAATAAGGCGATGGTTAACGCAGGTGCAATTAAAACTTTTATTTCAGTCCAGTCAAAATAGGGCATTTGAACGGAAATATTATTTGGAATGGTTCCAAAAAAAGTTTCGATGGTGCTAACCGGAATTTTCAAAAAATATACCGATGTTGTTAATACTAAAATCGCAACAAATGAGCCTGGTATCTTTTGAGTTAATTTTTTAAAATAGATGCTGATAAAAATGCTAAGAAGAGTGATGATTATTGCATATCCATTGTACAAATTGATATTTGTAAAATAAGTCTGCCATTTCTCAATAAATTCCGATGGCACATTTTGAATGGATAATCCAAGAGCATCTTTAATTTGAGTTGAAAAAATTACGACTGCTATACCGCTTGTAAAACCTACAATTAAGGGATGAGGAAAATATTTAAGAATATTACCAAGTTTTAATAACCCAAAAACAATCAATAAAATTCCGGCCATCACGGTAGAAATCATCAATCCGTTTAAGCCATATTTTTCAACGATTCCATAAACAATAATGATAAAAGCTCCAGTAGGACCTCCAATTTGAACCCTACTGCCTCCTAAAAGTGAGATTATAAATCCGGCAATTATGGCTGTAATTATTCCTTTTTCGGGAGAAACACCCGAAGCAACGGCAAAAGCTATTGCTAAAGGCAAAGCAACAATACCAACAACTATTCCTGATAGAACATCGGTTTGTGTTTGTTTTTTGCTATAGCCGGCTTTCAGTAAACTAAAAAACTTCGGCTTAAAGATTGATTGCATTTGTTTAAATATTAAGCTACTTAAACGTCGTTTTGAGGCGTTTTAAATCCATTAAATATTTTGCAAATGTATGTCAATTATAGGTTCGTTATTCTTACCATTACAAATTTATTTCTTGTCGTTTTTATATTATTGAGCAGGTTCAATATTTAATGACTGAATTTTAATTATCTTAGATTAAACTATGAGAAATATAATTATTCTTGCCGCATTTATTGCGATGAGTTGCGTAAGGAATGCAGACGATATTTCAATAATAAATACTTGGAAACCAGATTTATTATGGAATATTAGCGCTTCGGATACTGCGATTACCGTTCGTACGAGTCGATTAGAAAATTTATTTACCTTACTACAAAACGATGTCCTTATTCCATACCCTTTTTTTGCTGATAATGAGAAAAGCTTGCAATGGATAGCAGACCAAACATGGGTTTACGAAACACAATTCGATGCCGATTCTATTTCGTTTTATTCAAATCAAGAAATAGTCTTCGAACAGATTGATACTTACGCTAATGTTTATTTGAACGATTCGCTATTGTTCGTTTCCAATAATATGTTTCACGATTGGCGAACTTCTGTTGTTGGGATTCTAAAATTGAAAGACAACCATTTGAAAATAGTGTTTCCTCCAATTCAGTCGTATATCGATTCTGCCAGTAAAACGTTAAACTACCGCTTGCCTGACGAAAGAGCTTGGATAAGAAAACCGCCCTATCAATCGGGCTGGGATTGGGGACCTCGTTTTATTTCTGTCGGAATTAATGAGTCGTTTTATTTTAATTTTTGGAACGATGCTAAGGTGTTTTCCCCATATATTTATACTTCTAAAATAGAGCAAGATAAAGCTGAATTAAACGTATCGTTAAATGTATGCGAAAGAGAAGTTTCTGTGTATCAATTATTTATTATCGACGAAATATCTGCTGACACCTTGTTTTCGAAGCATTATCGAATTAGTTCCGATACTTTGCTTAATGGCCAGTTTACGATGAAAAACCCCCAATTGTGGTGGTGTAATGGCATGGGTGAGCCTAATTTATATCAGCTTCGATGGGATGTATATCGGGAGAATCGTTTATTGTTTTCTCAAAAACAAAATTTAGGTATCAGAACTATACAATTGATTCAAAACCAAGATAGTACAGGTCGAACGTTTTATTTCGAACTCAATGGAGAGCCTGTCTTTGCCAAAGGTGCTAATCTCATTCCTGACGATCATTTTAATCCATTTCAAAATCGCAGTAAAATGGATAGCTTATTAAATATGGCAATTAATTCTAATATGAATATGTTAAGAGTTTGGGGTGGTGGTGTTTATCCTGAAGATGAATTTTATAGTTTGTGCGATAGTAAAGGATTAATGATTTGGCAAGATTTTATGTTTGCAGGCGCGATGTACCCGCCAACCGAGGCGTTCGAAAAAGGAGTTTCGAAAGAAGTCGAATACCAAGTTAAACGATTACGAAATCACCCATCATTAGCACTTTGGTGTGGCAATAACGAAGTTTCAAATGCATGGCACGATTGGGGATGGAAGAAACAGTATTCCGAACACGATGCTAATCAACTATGGCAAGCCAATGCTCATTTGTTCGAAGAAAAGATACCGGATATAGTCGAGCAATTTCAAAAAGATGTGTCGTATTACCCAAGTTCACCACTCTGGGGCTGGGGACATCCGGAGAATTTATTAGAAGGCGATGCTCATTACTGGGGCGTTTGGTGGGGAGAAGAACCTTTTATTGCATATGCTAATAATGTTGGCCGATTTATGAGTGAATACGGATTCCAAGCTTTGCCCGATTTAAAAACAATTAAAGCATTTGCTCCGGATTCAGATTTGACGATAGGCTCCTCCTCAATTTTGTGGCATCAAAAACATGCTAGGGGATTCGAAACAATCGATAAGTACTTGTCGGAATTTTTTCCAAAACCAAAAAACTTGAAAGAATATATCTATTTGAGTCAGTTAACTCAAGCCTATGGCATTAAAACAGCCATCGATGCGCACCGAGTAAACAGACCAAATTGCATGGGCAGTCTTTATTGGCAGTTTAACGATAGTTGGCCAGTAACATCGTGGTCGTCGGTCGATTATTTCTTGAGACCTAAAGCGTTGTATTATTATGCTGGAAGAGCTTTTAAAAACGAACGGATTGCCGTAGTACCTCAGAATAGTAAAATTGCGGTTTATTTTCTTCAAGATCAAAAATTGAACAGGCATTTGACCTTCAAAGCTATGCATTTAACAACTAATGGGCTCCCGTTAGATAGTGTCATTATTAGTTCCAACGAATATTCCAAATTTGTTAATTTAATTAGTACTATTAATTTACAGAAAAACGCTGAGTCGATTTCCGATGTTTGGGATATGCAAATATGGGAAAACAACAGAATGCTCGATAGAACGTTGTTTTTGGACGGACAGCCAAAAATGTGGGAATTGAAAAAAGCGAAGATCGAAATGCAGATTGTTAGCGAGCAAAGAGGGGTATATCAGTTAATATTTAAAAGCGATAAATTGGTAAAAGATTTATATATTTCGTCGTCGGTAGAAGGTCTGTTTTCTAATAATTTCTTCGATTTAATGCCCAACGAATCTGTCAGTATAACTTTTGAAGATAAAAACAAAGCTCTCCCTAATTTTGAGTGGCAATGTTTAAATGATGTTTTAAATAAAAATTAAAATTATAGCATGAAATCGTGTATCATCTTGTTTTTCGGATTTTTTTATTTACAGCCACTTTTTGCGCAGGATTTTAACTCTAATTTGGCTTTAATTCCTAAACCTCAGAAAGTAGAATTTTATAATGGTCACTTAAAATGGCAAAACGATTTTCCTGTTTTTAGCGAGAAAGAACTCGACTCAAGAGTTGTGTCTCAGCTTAATTTAATGTGTATTAAAGGAGGGATGATTTCTGCTGATGGGGTTACTGAAAAGATAATTTCATTTCGAAAAGGAAGCTTCGAAGGCGATAGCATTGTCGGTTCGTATCGATTATTAGTAAACGAAAATGGAGTAGATATCTTTGCCAATTCATCGGAAGGTCAATATTACGCTTTGTTAACTTTAAGTCAATTGTTTTCCGTAGATAGCGTTTTTAGCGATGGCGCAACCATCCCTTTTGCTGAGATAGAAGATTATCCGACTTTCGTATGGCGTGGCATGCATCTCGATGTATCCAGACATTTTTTCGATGTTGAATTTATCAAATCATACATCAGGTGGCTGTCTTTTCATAAGTTGAATAAATTTCACTGGCACCTTACCGATGATCAAGGATGGCGAATTGAAATAAAGAAATATCCCGAACTTACAGAAAAAGGGGCGTACAGAAAAGAAACAATACTAGCTAAAAATTTTAATCCATATATCGGTGATTCTACACCATACGGCGGATTTTACACTCAAGAGCAAATTAAAGAAATTGTAGAATATGCCTCAAATTACTTTGTCGAGATAATTCCCGAAATTGAAATGCCGGGGCACTCTGTTGCTGCTATTTCGTCTTATCCATGGTTATCATGCAAGCAAGAACCAATAGAAGTGGCTACGAAATGGGGTGTATTCGACGATGTTTTATGTGCCGGTAACGATTCTGTTTTTAAGTTTTTAGAAGATATTTTAGATGAGGTAACGGCTTTATTTCCATCAAAATACATTCATGTAGGTGGCGACGAATGCCCTAAAACCCGTTGGGAAACCTGCGAAAAATGTCAAAAACGAATGCACGACGAACATTTGAATAGCGAACATGAATTACAAAGTTATTTTATTCAACGAATAGAAAAATATTTGAATAGTAAAGGTCGAGTAATTATCGGCTGGGACGAGATTTTGGAGGGCGGATTAGCTCCTAATGCCGTTGTAATGTCGTGGAGAGGAGAGGATGGAGGCATAGAAGCGGCAAATGCTTCTCATCAAGTGATTATGAGTCCGGGAAAGCCGTGCTATTTCGATCATTATCAGTCACAAAATACAGCTGATGAACCTCTAGCAATAGGTGGCTACAACGGTTTAAAGGCAGTTTACGATTATAAAGTGATTCCTGAATCTTTGAATAAAGAAAAACAGATATTTATTTTAGGAGCTCAAGCCAATGTATGGACGGAATATATGCTCAATTCGAAACAAGTCGAATACATGATTTTTCCTAGAATGAGTGCCTTGTCTGAGGCTTTATGGCTAAATTCGTCTGCAAAAGATTATTCCGATTTTAAGGCGCGACTTAAAGTACAAGTCCAACGTTACAATCGCTGGGGAGTGAGTTATAGATCGTTAAATTTATCAGAATAATATAATAACTTTTGGAATAAAAATAATTAGCCCAACCACTACCGCACTTATAGCTAAAACAAGAACAGCCCCCGCAGAATAATCTTTAATTAATTTTATTTGGGGGTGTTTTTCAAGTGTAATTAAATCGCAAATCTTTTCAATCGCAGAATTGAAAAGCTCAGCAGCAAACACTAATCCTATCGAAAGAGCAATGCTTAACCATTCGAGTGCTCCGATATTGAAAATAAATCCAAGCAGAATTGCAATTAATGCTATTGTTAAATGAATTCTTGCATTATGCTCGTAACGTACTAAACGAACGATTCCTCGCCACGCATATCGGAAACTTTTTATTCGCTCTGATATTGAAAATGATTTCGATTTCAAAATATTTTTTATTGTGTCTAGCTAAGTTAATGTCTTTACTGCAATAATAAAATTAATGAAGATATTAAAGTTAACACCATCGAACTGAACTTAAAAATGGATGCTGGCATTTTATGGTTTATACGTTTACCGATGTAACTGCCTATAAAAAGAATAGGAAGAAACCAAAGGCTGGTTGTGAAAATCTCTAAACTCAACAAACCAACAAAACCGTAACTTACTAAAGCAATAATAGCAGTAACTAAACTAAACCATGCGAAGATCTCTCTAAACTGTTGGTTGTCTGCTTTTGCAGAATGAAGAAATAATGCTAAAGGCGGTCCGCTTACCGATACGCTACCGGTTAAAAAGCCAACGATAGCACCAGCAATAGGGTAAGCATGTTTCGAAATTTTAATTTCAATTTTTGATTTTACAATGGACAAAACAGACAAAACGATAAAAAATATACTTAGCACGTGAATCATTAAATGGTCGGGTATAAATTTTAAAGTAAGAGCTCCAAAAATTGTAAAAACACCACCCCATACTATCAGCCTGTGATAGCGCTTTTCGATAAGTCGTCGGTCTTTTTTTTGAAGCACAATTATAAAGGAAGCTACAAGATTGCAAATCAATAAAACAGGGATTAGAAATTTAGAAGGATACCAAATTAATAATGGAGGTAAAGCAATTAAAGCAAAGCCAAAACCTGTAATGCCTTTTACTAAGCTGGCAACAACAACAACTAAAATAATCCAGAAGAGTTCCATCGTAAATCGATCAACAAAAATGAAATGTAAATTTATGTCGCTCTGTTTAATATTCGCAAATATATAGAGCTAGATTTTTTACGTAAAAAGTTTAATTAAGAAAGTTTAACTTAAAGCTTTTCTGGCTTTTAAGATGTATTTTGCTGTATCGAGAGGACTAATCCCTTTATAAGCGCGCGTTTGCCCCAATTCTATGGGGCATAAATCGTAATGAGAAAATCGAATTGTTAATTTGCCTTTCCCTCCGGTAATTGAACTCAATTTAATAGGAAAATCAATAACGTTGGACAAAGGAATTATTCCAATAAGTTTACATTTCCCTTTTTCTATTTGATGCGTTTGAATTTGTGCTCTTAATTGAGATAACTCGCCGGCTATTGCTCCTAAATAGGCTTCTGGTGCGGCAATTTTAAATCGCATTAAAGGCTCAAGAAGTGAGGGCTCCGATTGATTCAATCCGTCCATTATTCCCATGGGTGTAGCGATTGTAAAATCGTTGCTTTTTGTGTGAGCTTCGTGGTCTTCTCCTTCGATGAGTGTAATTTTCAGATCGTCGACTTGCCAACCTAAGATGCCTTGTTTTAAGGCATCAGGAATGGCCTTCTTTACATCGTTTTGATAATTTTGCTTGATGTCGTTTACCCCCACTTTAGACTCAAATAAAACACCCGATCCTCTTTCGGCTGGTTCAATTAAAAACCTCATAATGGACCAGCAAGGTTTTGGTAACCAGTATCTTACATATCCTTCTGCCGTTTTTGTTGGTGTTTCCTTGTAAATGACCGATGGCTCGGAAAATTGAACAGCAATTCCAAATCGGTTAAGAATCTGGTCTTCAAGGATTTCTTTTTGGATATTTCCTCTAATTTGGATGTGTAATTCTTGCTCTTCTTTCGAATATTGAAAGTTTAAATTGGGATCTTCGATGTTAAGTATATTCAACGCATCGATTAGGGCATTAATTTGAGCTGTTTGTTCAGGGATAACTTGTACCAGAAGTAGCGCTTCTTCATTTGCTAATACTTCGAATTTTTTAGGTATAGAGCCTAACCAATCGCCGGGTACCGCACTATTTAATCCTTGTAACCATGCTATTTCACCTGCAGAGCATTCCGATATAATTTGAGGCGATTGCAAATCGGTATTTTTAATTAGTCCTACTTTCTCTTCTACCCCTTTGCTAGCATTGAATATAAGACTTCTGCTTTTTATTTTACCACCAATTACTCGCACAGCGGCCAACCTGCCTTCTCCTTTAATATGCTGAACTTTAAATACTATTGCACTGAGCTCACTTTTAACCGTGGGTTCGGCTAAGTATTGTACGATGGCATCTAATAAACTCTCAATTCCAATTCCCAATTTTGCAGAGCCAATAAAAAGTGGATGTAATTTTGAACGATGGATTAGTTTTTTTAAAGCTTCATTAAGTTGAAGTAAAGACGGAATTTCTCCTTCTAGATAACGATTCAGTAAATGATCGTCGTGTTCTATAATATTTTCAATAATTTTAGTTTGTTTCGAGTACTTTTCCGGAGTCCATAAATTTAACAGTTTTACTTGTTCAGATGCTTCATTTTCTACAGAATGCAACGCAAATACATTCAAATTTAATTCTTCACGAAGTTCTTGTGTAATAAGTTGGGTATCGGCGCCTAAGCGATCAATCTTAATGACAAAGAAGAAAAAAGGGATTCCCAATGTAAGACAAGCATCTATCATGTGCTCGGTTTGCGCTTGAATACCTTCCGAAGCCGATAATACAATTACAGCGGCATCGATGGCTAATAGCGATTTTTCTGCTTCGCTGCTAAAATCGATATGTCCCGGAGTATCTATTAAGTTGATGCTTGTATTTTTCCAATCGAAGGTGGTTATACTCGAAACGACTGTAATGCCTCTTTGTTTTTCAATTTCTAAAGTATCGGTTTGGGTGTTGCCTTTGTCCACACTGCCAGCCTTTCTTATCTTACCCGACAGAAAAAGCATTTGTTCGCTAAGGCTTGTTTTACCGGCATCGACGTGAGCTAAAAGGGCAATATTCCGAATGTTATTCGTAGGCATTAAATGCACTCATTTCTGTCGTTTGTTTTCTAATTTTTTCTCTAAGCTTATATTCTTCCGGAGCATAACCTAAGGTAATAACCAGACCAATGCGCTTTGATTTTGGAATTTTAAGTAAGTTCTTTATCTTCTTTTCGTTGAACCAACCAAGCATGCAAGTACCTATGCCCAGCTCCGCTGCTTGAAGGCAAAAGTGCTCTGCAATAATTCCAATATCGATTAGAGGGAATTCTCTGTTTTTCAAAAAACCTCCTACCTGCGTAATCAATCGAGGTTTTTCTATTACAATTACTGCAATAGCTTGAGCTTGAGGTGCAAATTTGTTAAAGCTTACCGCTTTACTATAAGTTGCTTCTGCTACTTCGTTTTTGAGTTGAGGCTCGTCAACAATTATCAACTTCCAAGGCTGTGAATTGCTTGCCGAAGGTGCTAAACGACAAGATTCTACAATTTCCGCTATGAGTGTTCTATCGATAGGCTTGTTGCTGTATTGCCTAACGCTTTGTCTTGTATTTACGAGTTCAGAAAACTTCATCATATTTAAGTGGACTTCTAATAATTACTCCTTTCTAAGAAACAAAGATAGTAAATAAGGTACAAGGCATAAATTTTTATTAATAGCCGTAGCTATTTATCAAAATTTTAACGCAGTAGATTGTTTGCTATCTTTGTTCCCAAAGGGCTTTCATAAATCTTTTGCCTACTACCGAAAAATTATTCAAGTTATCTCGATAGCTCTCAAAATTTTTATTTGTATCCAAAATTTTATGAATGTCTCAGTTTGGACTAATTTTT
>JAFGXI010000009.1 GCA_016936665.1 Bacteroidales bacterium | reverse complement strand
TCTTCAACTTATGAGAAACTAAAAATTAATCATTGATACAATTTATTTAAGCAGCTCTTTTTTAGAGCTGCTTTTTTGTTTATTTTTGTTATTTAAAATAAATCTAAATAATATGAAATTCAAACAACTTGAAGTACAAAACCTAAAAATTGCGGTTTACGAAAGCGAAGGCACAGGTTATCCTGTTGTTTTTTTTCACAGTAATTCAGTTGGTGCAGCAGAGTATTATTGGCAAATGATGAGTGAAGAAGGAGAAAAATATCGTTTTATTTCAATAGATCTGCCCGGTCATGGAGCTTCAGATTTTTCATTTCAACCAGAAACATTCTATAATTTAAATACTCTTAGTGATATTATGGCTGCAATCATTCAATATCTTGACTTTGATAACTGCATCGTTTGTGGTCATGAATTGGGTGCTCATATTGCTTTACGTACTGCTCTTAAAGCAAACAAAGTTAAAGGATTAATGTTGGTTGGCTTTTCTCCTCTTGAGTCATATCAACATATAGAGAAATCATATTATATTGATGAGGTCTACAAATTATTCAGTAAAGGGAAACTTAATGAGGCTGAAGTTAGTGTCTTAGCCCAATTGTTTATCAGCTCAGACGATGTTGCTAATATCATGCATGTCGATAATATAAAGAACACGGATCCCAATTTTAGGATACATGTTTCAGAATCTTATAAAACAGATTTAACAAATGATTTTACCTTGCTAAACCAAATTAATGTGCCAATTACGATTTTGAACGGTGATAAAGACAGAATTGTTAAGCTAGACTATCTGAAATCATTACCATTAACAAAAAAACTTTGGAGGGAGAAAGTTCAAATTATTTCCGATTCAGGTAATTCGCCAATGTGGGAAAAATACAAAGTCTTTAATTATTTCATCGAGCAGTTCGTAAATGATATTACCAAATAATGTAAGAAATATCACATATAAAGGTAAAAAAGTACTTAAATAAGTATATATTTGTGATCCAAAAAATATTTGGAATTCTAGCATTTATTATTAAACTTTAACAAAATAAACTTAAAAAAACAATCCGCACATCATGGGTGAACAGAACAGTTCTAACGAAACTTCAAGAAGAAATTTTTTGAAGTCAGGTATTGTGGCCGGTGCAGCTGCAGTAACTGGTGTAAATTTGTTAAGCTCTTTTGCTCCTGTAGAAGATAAAGGGCAAAAGGTGAAAGTATTAACACCAGAAGGAAATATTGTCGAAGTTGACGATGCTAAAATGGTTCCTGTTAAAGAAATTCAACAAGAATTAGGATTAACAGAATTACAAAAGCGTGGTAGAGAAGGTATTGCTGGCAAACACTGGGTAATGGTTATCGATTTAGCCAAATGTAGAAATGCTAGAAAATGTATGGAAAGTTGCCAGAATGCACACCACCTCAAACCAGCACAACACCACATCAATGTTTTGCAAATGCAAGATGGTGAACATACAGCGCCTTATTATATGCCAAAGCCATGTATGCATTGCGATAATACTCCGTGCACAAAAGTATGCCCTGTTGATGCAACTTTTAAACGACAAGATGGCATTATACTTATCGACAACGAGCGATGTATTGGTTGTCGTTTTTGTGTTGCAGCCTGCCCTTATTCTGCTAGGGTTTTCAATTGGACTGAAACATTAGATGAAAAAAATGCCTACGAAGTACCTTATAACATAGAATTGAATGTTCCACAGAAAAAAGGAACAATATCTAAATGCCTATTTAGTGCCGATAGATTAAGAGAAGGCTTACTTCCTTATTGCGTCTCCGCCTGTCCGAATGGTACATATTGGTTTGGTGATTTAAATGAAGATGCTGTAACCAATGGAACTACCGGTGAAACCGTTCGTTTTTCTCAACTTATAGAAGAAAACGATGCATACACTTTGTTGCCTGAGTTAGGAACAAAGCCAAATGTGTACTATCTGCCGGCTAAAGATCGTCAGTTCCCATTCTCAGAAGAGGATAAAAAGAAATTAGAAGAAAGTCGTCATCAACACTAAAATAATTAATCATGGCTCAAACGTTACCAAAAGAAGAAGCTAAAGCTCGTTTTAGTAAAATTGTTTCGGATTTAACAAAGCCCCTAAGCCAATTTGGTCAAAGTTTCCAAGTATGGGGATTTGTACTCTTTACCATTATTACTTTGTTTGGATATGCTTATTTCCTTCAGCTTCGCGATGGGTTAGGTGTAACAGGGATGCACGATTATGCTGCTTGGGGGATGTACATTGCTAACTTTGTATTCTTTGTGGCTGCAGCATTAGTTGGTATGCTTATTACCGCAGTACTCGGATTGATAGGTATAAAATGGATTACGCCAGTATCGAGAATTGCTGAAATGGTCGCTGTTGCCTTTGCTATGATGGCTGGTTTAGTTATCGTTTTCGATATGGGTCGCCCTGATAGATTACTAAATGTATTTTTATACGGCCGACTTCAATCGCCAATAGTCTGGGATTTGACAGTAGTTATGACCTATACAGTGATAAGTTTATTATTACTCATTTTACCAATGATTCCTGATATTGCTATCATTAAAAAAAATTTACCAAATGCTCCAAAATGGCAGCGTATTACTTGGAATCTTCTGTCCTTCGGATGGACAGGTACGCCAGAACAATATAAATCAATTCACAGATTAGTTCGTGTATTAGCGGTATTAATTGTACCGGTCGCTTTGGCTATACATACTGTGACTTCTTGGTTGTTTGCTTCTACACTCCGCCACGGCTGGGATAGTACTATTTTTGGACCTTATTTCGTAACAGGTGCTTTTGTGTCTGGAGTTGCAGCAGTCATTATTGCAATGTATATTTTTAGAGTAAACTATAAGTTAGAGAATTATATCACTGATTTTCATTTCGATAAAATTGCGAAACTCTTAGTTTTAACCTCTCTTGTATATTTCTACTTTAATATAAATGAGTTTTTAGTACCAGCTTATAAAATGAAACAAGGCGATGATCATCACATTTTATCCCTTTTTGTTGGAGAGTGGGCAGGATGGTTTTGGTTTGCTCAAGTTTTTGGTAATATTTTACCGATTATACTATTATTATTCAAAAAAATGCGAAAGCCTACACCAATGTTTTACTTGGCCATTCTTACTGTGCTAGGTGCTTGGGCTAAACGGTATATTATTGTGGTTCCAACACAGTTACACCCTCATTTACCTGTACAAAATGTACCGGAAGCTTTTCATGTATATTATCCTACCGGACCAGAAATCGCTATAACAATTGGAACAATAGGTATGGCCATTACAATTATAACAATTTTAGCAAAATTGTTCCCTGTTGTTTCTATTTGGGAAACGGCTAAGGAAGATGGCGTTGATATGGATACTATTAACGAATAAATTAAAAACTAGAAGACATGAAAAATTTCAAAAGATATATTAGCTTATCAATCGCTTTGAGCGTTGTTTTTTCTACGCTAGTAGCTCAAGATTGGGAGGTGCCTTTAACAGAAAAATCAGTTGTAAGCCCCATTGCTTTTGGCCCTTCAACACAACAACATGGGAAAGATTTATTTAATACCAATTGCAAATCTTGTCATGGTACACCCGGTACAGAATCTTTTTTGCCATTAAATCCACCTCCCGGAGATCCTGCTTCTGAAAAATTCAGCAAACAAACCGATGGTGAGTTATTTTACAAAATTACTAATGGAAAAGGTGGCATGCCTCAATTCAAAAACATGTTATCAGAACAAGATCGTTGGGATGTCATTAGTTACATAAGAACTTTTCATAAAGATTATAAACCTGCTAATATAGAAGTTGCATCTGAGGCAGTTCAGTCATTTTCGGGAACTGATTTGAGCATTACCCTTCAAACAAATGCAGACTCAGCTGAAGTAATAGCCCAAGTTAAAGGTATGAAGGATGGACAATTAATCAACGCTAGCGGTGTTAGAGTCAGTTTTCTAGTTAAAAGAAATTTTGGATTCCTTCCTATTGGAGACCCAGCTACAACCAACGAGCAGGGACTTGCTCAGATGAAATACCCTACTGATTTACCAGGTGATTCTATAGGCCAGTATCAAATTAGAGTAAAGTTAGTCGATGACGACGTTTACGGCCAAGTAACTGTAGATCAAACAGTTCAGTGGGGGCAAGCTTTTATATATGATAATCCGCTAAACTATAGAGCTTTATGGGGAAATAGAGCAAACGTACCTTTATGGTTATTGTTTTCATATTTTGGCATTGTAGGTGGCGTATGGATTACTATTCTGTGGGTTGTATTACAAATGTTAAAACTCAAAAAACTTAAATAATTTAGTTTTTGTTGATGAAACTCAAATATTTTTTTACTAATGCAAATAAGTATTTGAGTAACAAAATAGTTAAATTAAGTTAAAAAACTTATTTTTGGAAACAGATAGATGAATATCTTTTATTTACTCATTGGGGTAAGCTTGTTTGCAGCATTAATATTTTTAGCCGCATTCATTTGGGCAGTTAAATCTGGACAATTCGAAGATGGATACACGCCATCTATTAGAATTCTGTTCGACGATGATGAGATTAAAGAGATGGAATCTGAAAAAGAAAATACCAATAAATAAATATAGCTTGTGGAACTACAAAAGTTTTATTACGACAACAAAATCGTAAAGCAGTTTATTCTGGCTACCATTGTATGGGGAGTAGTTGGAATACTTGTAGGGCTTATTGCAGCATTGCAGCTTGCATGGCCTGTTTTCAATTTTGATTTAGAGTTTTTGACCTTTGGTAGAGTAAGACCTGTCCACACAAATGCTATTATTTTTGCATTCGTTGGCAATGCCATTTTTGCAGGGGTCTATTACTCGCTTCAAAAACTTCTAAAGACTAGAATGTTTAGCGATGTGTTAAGCCAAATCAATTTTTGGGGATGGCAGCTTATCATTGTATCAGCAGCGGTAACTCTTTTAAGCGGATTTTCTACAGGAAAAGAATACGCTGAGTTAGAATGGTGGATCGATATTATGATCGCAGTGGTTTGGGTAGTATTTGGTTGGAATATGATCGGAACAATGATTGTTCGTCGAGAAAAACACATTTATGCTGCTATTTGGTGGTATGTTGCAACTTTTATCGGCGTAGCTGTACTCCATGTTGTGAATTCTTTTGAATTACCGGTTTCATTTTTGAAAAGTTATCCATTGTATGCAGGAGCACAAGATGCTGTTGTTCAATGGTGGTACGGCCATAATGCTGTAGCTTTCTTTTTAACAACTCCTTTTTTAGGATTGATGTATTACTATTTACCTAAAGCAGCAGGAAGGCCGATTTATTCATATAAATTATCAATTATCCATTTTTGGGCTTTAATATTTATTTACATGTGGGCAGGGCCTCACCATTTATTGTATCAAGCTTTACCAGATTGGGCTCAGGCACTTGGTGTTACTTTTTCGATAATGTTGTTAGCACCATCTTGGGGTGGTATGATCAATGGTCTTCTTACATTAAGAGGAGCTTGGGATAAAGTTCGCGATAGCGCAACCCTAAAATTTATGGTCGTTGCTGTAACTGCATACGGTATGTCAACATTCGAAGGCCCTATGATGTCATTGAAAAATGTTAATATGATATCTCACTTCTCCGATTGGACTATTGCACACGTACACATTGGAGGAATGGGTTGGAATGGAGGTCTTACTTTTGGTATGTTATACTGGTTAGTTCCAAAGTTATGGAAAACTAAATTATTCTCAGAAAGATTAGCCAATACGCATTTTTGGTTAGCTACATTGGGGATGCTTATTTATGCAATTCCATTATATTGGGCTGCAATTACTCAGTGGTTAATGTGGAGAGAATATTCTCCAGAAGGCTTTTTAGCATATCCTAACTTCCTCGAAACAGTTACTCAAATACTTCCGATGTATATGTTTAGAGCAGTTGGCGGAACATTATATTTAGTTGGATTCTTATTACTAGTCTATAATTTATTCAAAACTATGGGTGCAGGTTCATTTGTAAATAGCGAAGAAACTCAAGCGCCTGCATTAGTTAACGATCAAAGCAGACAAGAAGCTGGGGAAACTAAACATCGTTGGTTAGAAAGGAAGCCCGTTTGGTTTGCAGTGTTTGCTTTTGTGGCTTTAGCGATTGGTGGGGCTGTAGAAATTATTCCTATGGTCTTTGTTAAATCGAATGTTCCAACTATTTCCACAGTAACACCTTATACTCCTTTAGAGTTAGAAGGTAGAGATATCTATGTGAGCGAAGGTTGTTATGTTTGTCACTCGCAAATGGTTCGTCCATTCCGTTGGGAAACTGACAGGTATGGCGAATATTCAAAAATTGGTGAGTTTGTATACGATCATCCATTCCAATGGGGATCAAGAAGAACCGGACCGGATTTAGCTCGTGCTGGTGTTGTAGGTGGTAAAATGTATAAAAATGCTGCATGGCATTATAATCACTTCCAAAATGCATCGTCGGTAAGTCCAGGAACAATTATGCCAAATTACCCTTGGTTTGCAAATAAAACTGTAAATCTTGAATTAACACCTAGTAAAATTCGCGCTATGCAAACTTTAGGGGTGCCATATCCGGAAGGTTATGATTTAAGAGCTGTAGAAGATTTGACACAACAAGGTCAAGCCATTGCAGATGAGCTTAAGAAAGCAAATATTGAAGTTGAGCCTACTTCTCAAGTAGTAGCAGTTATAGCTTATCTTCATAAATTAGGTAAAGATATTTCTACTAACGAATAATGTAATTATGAAATTTGTTGGATTTCTTTTAGAAGACGTAGCTGGGATTCAAGTCTATTATATTATTGGACTGTTAATCTTCATTTCTTTTTTCATCATCATATTATACAGAACACTCAAAATGCCTAAATCGGAGGCAGAGTCAATAAAAAACAGTTTGTTTAACGACGATGAAAAAGAAGAAAACAATGCTTCTTCTGAAGACCTTAAATCTTCAAATAATTAGTTATTAATCAGCTTTAAGCAAAAAAAGATTTAACAATGACAAACGATAATATACAAAATCAAGACGAATATATCCACAACGAAGAGTTGGATCAAAAATTGATGGATCACGATTACGATGGCATCAAAGAGTTAGATAATCCTGCTCCCGCATGGATTATGGCAATATTCTACATCACTATATTCTTTTCAGTAATGTATGGAGCCTATTATTTCTGGTTTGGCCAAGGACCAAATCAAGATGAAGAATATGAATTAGCTTTTGCAGAACACGATGTGGAATATGCTAGTCAGAAATCTACTGAAAAATTAGGTTTACTTACAGATGAAGCTTCTATTAACGAAGGAATGGCAACGTTTCAACAACAATGCGTTGCTTGCCATGGTATGAACGGCGAAGGAGGAATTGGAGCGAACCTTACTGATGGGCAATGGATTCATGGTTGTTCTTTCGACGATGTATATAAAATTATTAGCGAAGGAGGACCAAACGGTATGATGAGTTATAAAGCAATGTTAAGCGAAACTAAAATCCAGCAAGTAAGTAGCTATATTTTAACTAAACTAAAAGGCACCAATGTTGCTGGTAAAGCGGCAGAAGGTGAAGCTTGTCAATAATAATTTATTATCAATATTAAATTTGAGAAGGAGCTTTGCTAGTGCAATGAGCTCCTTCTTATTTTAACAATTTTATGAGCGAAGATATATCATTCCGAGATCGCCCAATAAATATGGACGAAAAAGGCCGAAGAAAGTGGATTTATGCTAAAAACCCTAAAGGCAAATGGTTCAATAAAAGAGCCTTTTTCACAATTGCTTGGCTAGCATTCTTTATTCTAGCACCAATTATTAAAATCAATGGTGAGCCTTTTATGCTACTCGATATTGTAAACCGAAAATTTATCATTTTTGGAGCAATATTTTGGGCGCAAGACACATTTATTATGGCTTTATTAATGTTGTCGTTTGTGTTTTTTATTCTCCTTTTTACAGTCACATTTGGTCGAATTTGGTGTGGATGGGCATGCCCACAAACTATATTTTTAGAAATGATTTTTCGTAAAATCGAATTCTTAGTTGAAGGCGATTACAAGCAAAGACATCAACTCGATCAAGCATCTTGGTCTGCTCAGAAGATATTTAAAAAATTACTTAAGCATGGCTTATTTATCTTAATGTCAATCATTTTAACCAACATTTTCTTAATGTGGTTTACAGGTCCTGAAAAACTAATTCAGATCATTACAGATCCTATTCAGGCACATTTGCAAGGATTTGTTATTATGTTATTGGTTTCTGCGGTTTTCTACTGGATATATTCTTTTTTCAGGGAGCAAATTTGTACCATGGTATGCCCATACGGGAGAATGCAGGGTGTATTGCTAGATAAAAAATCAATTATTGTTGCTTACGATTATAAACGGGGTGAACCAAGAGGGACGAAAGAGGGAGGCGATTGTATCAATTGTCAACAATGTATTTCAGTTTGCCCTACAGGTATAGACATTAGAAACGGTGCACAGCTCGAATGTATCAATTGTACGGCTTGTATAGATGCATGCGACCAAGTTATGGAAAAAGTTAGTAAGCCAAAAGGTTTAATTCGATTCGATAGCATCGAAGGAATAGAAAAAGGACATAAATCGATTTGGAATACGAGAAATAGAGCATACTCTGTTGTTTTGGCGATTTTGTTAGGATTCTTTATCTACACTTTATTTACAAGACCTGACGTAGAAACATCAATTTTGAGGGTACCGGGAACCTTGTATCAAGTATCAGAAGACGGACAGGTGTCTAATGTTTATAATCTAAAGATTGTTAACAAGACGCATGACAAAATGAACTTGCATGTTAAATTGGTAACTCCCAATGGAAAAATTAAGCAAGCTATTGAAAAACCAATCGAATTAGGAATTCACGAAAGAGCTGAAAGGGTTTATATTGTAGAATTTCCTAAGAGTTCATTAAGTCATGGAAAAAATTCAATTGAATTCGGCATTTATAATGACAAGGGGGAATTAATAGAAAATGTCGGTGTTGGATTTTTAGCTCCTTAAAATCATTGTTCATTAAAAGAATCATTAGTATCTTTAATAAAAATAAATTAAAATAATCACGAATGCGTTTTACTTGGGGAACAGGAATCTTTTTATTCTTGGTAGTTTTTGTTTTGTCGATGGCATCATTTATCATCTTTGCAGTTAATCAAGATGTTAACTTAGTCAATAAGGAATACTACCAAAAAGGTGTGAAGTTCGACGATGAAATGCTACGTATAGCAAATGGCAAATTAGATAACGAAAAAGTGTCTTTAATCCAAAACGAGTCGGAAGTGTTTTTCGAAATAGATGAAGATTATTATCATAATTTAGATTCTGTAAAATTGGAGTTTTATCGTCCATCCGACAGGAGGTTAGATTTATTTTTTAATGTTAATCATGCACAATATTCTATTAGCAAAAATAATTTTAAATATGGCCGTTATATCGTAAAAATGACTTGGCTTAAAGATAATCATCAGTATAAAATAGAACAAGAATTAATTGTAAAATAAATGGTTGGATTTTCTGAAATACCTAGTGATATAACTATTGTAACTGGTTTAATATTGGGTCTTGCAACTAGTTTTCATTGTGTTGGAATGTGTGGCCCAATAGCACTTTCGTTGCCGTTACACGGCGACACTAAAGCTAAGAAACTTATCGGAGGAATACTTTATAATCTTGGCCGTACAGTTACATATGCTATTATGGGTTTGGCTTTCGGTATGTTAGGCCAAGGTCTGAGTACTCTCGGCTTTCAGAAGATGGTTTCGATTATTGCCGGCACGTTGATGATTGCAACTGTTTTTTTCCCAAAGTTGTTTAAATTTTCTAACGATGTCGATAAAGGTTTATATTCAGCAGTAAAATGGGTAAAGCTAAGTTTAAAGTCGCTTTTTCAAACTAAAAGTTTGAGTGGCTTATTTTTTATTGGACTATTGAATGGTTTATTGCCTTGTGGTCCTCTTTATTTTGCAGTAATCGTTTCTGCCGGAACTGGAAATGTCGTAGAATCGGTTTTATTTATGATTCTTTTTGGCTTAGGAACTATACCTTTATTATTAGCTGTAACCATTGTAGGCAATTTCATCAGTACGAATATCAGAAATAAAGTTAATTCGTTTATACCTGTAATAATGGTTATTATGGGTTTACTTTTTATTTTAAGAGGTTTAAGTTTAGGCATTCCTTTTTTAAGTCCAACCGATGAAAAGTTAAATAAAGTGATGATGAAAGGCAAGATGCAATTAGAGCAATACGAACATCAACACGATTCTACAAAAACCAAAAGTAGCTCGAAATCGATGTCTATGGGAGAACACGAAGGAGAAGGATGTCATTAACAAGAGAATATGTCGGATAATATTTGTGTACATTGTGGCGCCGATTGTGGAAAACACCCTGTAGTATGGAACAACAAAAAGTTTTGCTGCAACGGATGTAAAACAGTATACCAATTATTAAACGAGAAACAACTTTATTCTTATTATAACATTGAGAAAACTCCGGGAATCAAAATCGAAAACCAAGATTTTGGAAATAAATATGCTTACCTCGATCGAGAAGATATTCAAGAAAAACTTATTCTGTTTAGAGAAGGAGATATTGTAAAAGTAAAGTTCTATATTCCTGTAATGCATTGTGCATCATGTGTTTGGCTTCTTGAACACTTGAATACACTCAACCAAGGTGTGCAAAGTTCGAGAGTCAACTTTGTAAAAAAAGAAGTCAGTATAACCTTCAGAATCGATCAAGTTTCGTTAAGAGAGCTTGTAGAGCTAATGGCTTCTATTCATTACACCCCGGAAGTTTCTTTGCAGACCATTCAAAACGACACTAGAGAAAGCTCCGATAAACAATTACTTTATAAAATTGGAGTTGCCGGTTTTGCCTTTGGTAATGTAATGCTTTATAGTCTCCCGGAATATTTTAACGGAGGTGCTCTTCAAGAAGATGGTTTGGGTCCTTTTCTCAGCATATTAAGTTATATATTAACTTTCCCTGTTGTGTTATTTAGTGGCAACGATTATATTATTTCTGCTTATAAAAACATTAAAAAGAAAGTCATCAATATTGACATTCCAATAGCCTTAGGGATCATTACTTTATTTTTAGTAACCTCTTATCAAGTTATTTTTGAACATACAGGCGGGTACTCCGACAGTTTAACAGGATTAATTTTCTTCCTGTTACTCGGAAAGTTTTATCAAGGAAAAACATATCAGGCTTTATCGTTCGAAAGAGATTATAAATCGTATTTTCCGGTAGCGGTTACTAAGCTTAGTAATTCGAAAGAACAAAGCATTTTGCTTAACGAAATAGAAATTGGCGATGTTTTACTTATTCGAAGTAAAGAGTTAATTCCTGCCGATTGTATCTTAGAAGAAGGAACGGCACAAATCGATTATAGTTTTGTTACTGGAGAAGCTAAACCGATCCAAAAGCACGTTGGCGATTTTATATACGCTGGAGGAAGACAAACCTCTGGGGCAATTAAAATAAAAGTTGAAAAAGAAGTTGAACAATCGCACCTAACAAAATTATGGAACGAAGATGAATCGAACCATTCGCCAAAAGCAAGTTTATCGTCGATTGTAGATAGTATAAGTGAACATTTCACAGTAATAGTAGTATTAATTGCATTAATAGGCTCACTAATTTGGGTTTACAAGGGCGACATAGAAGAAGCAATATTTGTGTTTACTGCTGTACTTATTGTTGCATGTCCTTGTGCATTGGCTTTGTCAATTCCATTTACTTTTGGCAATACCATGCGTTTATTTGGGAATGCCGGCCTTTATATTAAAAATGCCGATGTGATAGAAAAGCTCCACCATGTGAACACCATTGTATTCGACAAAACAGGAACCCTTACAACTCCAGACGTCGATAAACTAGATTTTTTTGGAAGACTATTGACGGAAAAAGAGGAACAAGCAGTGCTGTCGCTCGCAAAACAATCTACACACCCTTTAAGTGCTGCATTAGCTAAATATTACCAAAACTTAGAATACAAATCGCCAAATCATTTTGTCGAAATGTCAGGCAGAGGAACTTTTGGTGCTGTAGAGGGTATTGATATTCGCCTAGGATCCGCCGAATTTGTTGGGCATCATCAAGCAAAAAATGAACAGGCAAAAAAATCTAGAGTTTATGTTGCCTTGGATAATCAATACGCAGGATATTGGGAGATTAGCAATCTATATAGAACGGGATTTACCGACATTATGGCGTCGCTTTCTAAGAAGTTCGATTTGTATTTATTGTCTGGGGATAACGATTCCGAAGCTAACTTTTTAAAGCATCATTTTAAAGAAGGTCATTTGTTTTTCGAACAAACGCCACAAGACAAAAAAGATTTCATTGTTAAATTACAACAAGAAGGAAAAATTGTATTAATGACGGGAGATGGATTAAACGATGCAGGTGCTCTAATGCAAGCCGATGTTGCTCTCACGATTGCAGACGATGTTTATCATTTTTCACCAGCCGGCGATGCTATATTAGAGGCTGCACAATTTTCTAACCTTTCTAAATTTATAGACTTTACGCACACTTCTTTAGCGATAGTAAAAATAAGCTTTGCCATTTCGTTTTTCTACAATATAATAGGAATCAGCTTTGCTCTAAGCGGTATGTTATCGCCAGTTATTGCGGCTATCTTGATGCCAATAAGTTCTGTTTCGGTGGTTGCTTTTGCAACATTTGTAACCCGATATTTGGGGCGAAGAATTAGAAAAGCATAACAATCAGAGCCATTTTTTTAAAATTTCTTCGAGCTCTTTTTGCCTGAAAGGCTTAGAAATATAGTCGTTCATACCAGCTGCCAGACATTTTTCTCTATCTCCTTTTATAGCATTGGCTGTCATGGCTATAATGGGTACTTTATATTTTTTTTCTCTTAAAGCCTCCGTTGCTTCAATACCCGACATAATTGGCATTTGAACATCCATTAAAACAAGATCGTAAGTATTATTATCAATCATCTCAATGGCAATCTGGCCATTATCAGCTATGTCGGTACTAAATCCTAATTTTTTAAGCGAAGCATCTGCTATTTTCTGATTGATAATATTATCTTCAACCAAAAGAATTTTTAAATTGCTATTAAAATGTTCTTTAGTAATTTTCTGTGCCGATAATTTCTGCTCATCATGTTTAATCTCTTTAACAAACAGATTTAATAAAACACTCAATAGCTCTTTTTGCTTCACAGGTTTGTATATGCATGCATCGAAGCCTACATTACAACACGAGCTCTTATTAAGATTGATGTTATCGGAGGACAACATAATTATTTTTGAATTTTTCTGAAGCGACTCTTTACTAATTTCATGAAATAAAGCTACACCGTCTTTTTTAGGCATGTTATAATCCAAAATAATAATATCGTAATATTGTTTCTCTGATTGTTTGTTTCGAAGAAGTTCAAGGCCATCGTCAGCAGTAAGTTGGTAATGACTACTTATACCCCAAGTACTTAATCGTTGCATTAAAACTTGACAATTAATTTCATTATCGTCGACAATTAATGCTTTTAAGCCTCTCAAATTCATAGAATGGACATTTTTTTGTTCCGGTTTAATGTCTTTTTCTAATGTTAAAGTAAATCTGAAGATACTACCTGGTCCTTGCTCTCTTTCAAGATTTGGATTTGGACTAATGGCTTCGATTTTTCCGCCCATCAACTCAATGAGCATTTTAGAAATCGTTGTACCTAAGCCTGTACCACCGTATTTTCGACTGGTAGAACCATCGGCTTGGGTAAATGAATTAAAAATTTTTAAAATTTTTTCTTTTGGGATTCCAATGCCACTGTCTTCAACAGAAATTTCAATTTCAATATTTTTATCGAATTCTGCTATTTTTCTTGTTTTTACAAGTACATGGCCTGCTTTTGTAAACTTTATAGCATTACCAATTAAGTTTATCAGAATTTGAGAAACGCGGATTTCATCGCCAATTAAATGCGTGTGAATGCTGTGGTCCGTGTCGTTAATAAGTTCAATGTTTTGCTCATTCGCTTTAAATGAAAGTTGGTCGATAACTTGCTCAACTGTTTTTGTAAAGTCGAAAGGATAGTTTTCAATCTCTAGTTTCCCAGCTTCAATTTTCGAAAAATCTAATATATCATTTATAATCCTTAACAATGAATTGCCAGAACTCGATATAATATTAAGTACTTTTTGTTGCTCATCGTCTAGCTTTGTAGAGCTTAGTAATTCTGATGCTCCAATAATCCCGTTCATAGGCGTTCGGATTTCGTGACTCATGTTGGCCAAAAAATCCGATTTGGTTTTATTTGCAATTTCTGCTTCTACCAAAAGCTTGTCTAAAAATTCATTTTGAATTGATAGTTGTTCTTTTTGTGTTTCTAAGTTTTCGGATTGTTCAATTATTTGTTCTTTCTGCCATAATGTTTCCATCCATGCAGAGTTCTGTTTTTTGACAAATACAACAAGATATAAATAGAACAAAAACTCTAAAAAACCATAGGTATAGCCTTGTGGTGTATTCTCCAAGAAACTCAAAATTATTGATGGAACCAAGATTATACTCATAAAAACATAAGCAGCATCTTTGTATTTATAATAGGTTATAGCAGCACCAGAAGAAACGCCTAAAATAATAAATAGTAAAAGTTGGCTAGCAGGTTCGTAAAGCCCAGTGCTTTTAGCAATAATTATATAACTTACAAACCAAAATATACCTGTTAAAACGATACCAATTTTTGAAAAGTATTTTTGAAAAGGGTTAACAATATAATAGTTTAATAATCTTAGTAAACTGATGACAATTACAACAATAGTTATATACCAAAATAAATAAGCAGGAATATTAAAATAAGCAAAAAACGAATATCCAAGATAGACTATTGGCGATGTTAACAGAGGATATACACTGTTTTCTTTTGAGAATTCAAATTTAAGCTTCATTATAAAAATCTTAAGGTTTGGGTTCATGTTGTACGGCGATTAAAAGCTTTGGTTTCGTTTAAAATTTTATCTTTGGAACTCGAAAGTTTAATTCTTTAGATCAATTGAAAATGAAGCTGAAACGTGTTTTACTTAAATTAAGCGGAGAGTCCTTAATGGGTGAAAAAAATTATGGTATAGACGAAACTCGTTTGTTTGAGTACGCCGAACAAATTAAAGAGGCACAACAAATGGGCGTTCAAGTGGCCATAGTTATTGGTGGAGGAAATATTTTTAGAGGTTTGAAAGGCAGTACTGCCGGTTTCGACAGAGTAAAAGGCGACTCGATGGGGATGCTAGCAACTGTAATTAATGGTTTGGCATTAAGTTCTGCGCTAGAAAATATTAATTGTAAATCGAAAGTGCTAACGGCTATTCGAATGGAGCCGATAGGCGAGTTTTATAGTAAGCAAAAAGCTGTCGATTATTTAAGTGAAGGTTTGGTTACTATTATTACCGCTGGCACAGGTAATCCTTACTTTACAACCGATACAGGGTCTTCGTTAAGAGGTATTGAAATTGAAGCCGATGCCATGTTAAAAGGCACTAGAGTAGATGGGATTTACACAGCCGATCCGGAAAAAGATCCTACTGCAAAAAAATACGACGAAATAACTTTCGACGAAATATATAATCGCAACCTAAAAGTGATGGATTTAACTGCTACAACAATGTGCAAAGAAAACAATTTACCCATCATTGTATTCGATATGGACACTCCGGGCAATTTAAAAAAAGTCCTTTTAGGCGAAAAAATTGGTACTTTAGTGAAGAATTAAATATTTTTATCTCGAAAATCAAATCTTACTAGTCATGCAAGAAGATATAAAGTTTGTAATGGATGTAGCCGAAGAAAGTATGGTATCAGCAATTCAACATTTAGAAAAAGAATTAACAGGTATTAGAGCCGGTAAAGCCGATCCAAAAATGCTACTCACTGTCTTAGTCGATTACTATGGAACAGATACACCGTTAAATCAAGTTGCTAATATTAATACCCCCGATGCCAGAACCATTGCCATTCAGCCTTGGGAAAAGCAAATGATTGCGCCTATCGAGAGAGCTATTATCAATTCAAATCTAGGCTTTAATCCGGATAATAATGGTGAAATTATTCGAATAAACATTCCTGTTTTAACAGAAGAAAGGCGTAAAGAACTTACAAAACAAGTGCATTCTGAAGGAGAACACGCTAGAATTAGTATCAGAAATGCTAGGCGCGATGCCATAGACGCTTTAAAAAAATTGCAAAAAGAAGGTTTATCCGAAGATATGGAAAAAGACGGGGAAGCTGAGGCTCAGAAATTAACCGACAAATACTACAAAAAAGTGGAAGAGAGAATTCAAGCCAAAGAAAAAGATATTATGACAATATAACGATATTAAAAATAAAGCGGCTTATAGTTAAGTACATGAACAAGCCCATAATATCGTTTACCGTAGTGATAAAAGGCCCTGTAGCTAATGCAGGGTCTATTTTATATCTGTCGAGTAGCATAGGGACGAGTGTTCCAAACAAACTCGCAAAAATAATAACCGAAAATAAAGCAATGCTTACCGAGATGGTTAAAGCATAAGAGTCGCTCATAAAGTAGTTATAAACAAAGATTAAAACCGATAAACTGGCTCCATTCATAAAAGCAACCATTAGTTCTTTTAATAGTCGATAAGTAATACTGTCTTTTGTGATCGAATGATTGGCCAAGCCTTGCACAACAATTGAAGAAGATTGCACTCCTGCATTTCCTCCCATAGCGCCAATAAGCGGCAAAAACATTGCTAAACCGGCATATTTTGAAATGTCGCCTTCGAAATATCCTATAACCCATGCCCCAATAATTCCACCAAACAAGCCGATTAGTAACCAAGGTAAACGGGCTCTGGTAAGAAGAAAAACACTATCGCTCGATTCCACATCTTCTGTAATACCCGAAATTAACTGATAATCTTTTTCAGCCTCTTCTTGGATAACATCCACTACATCGTCGATGGTTATTCGACCTTTTAGCCGACCAATACTATCTACTACAGGAAGAGCAACCAGGTCGTACTTTTTCATAATTTTAGCAACCTCTACATCGGTAGTATCTGTGCGAACCGAAATAATTTCTGTATTACAAAGCTCTTTAATGGTCTCCTTTGTCGAGCTTAATAGTAGTTTTTTTAACGATAAAGTGCCTACTAAATGCTGATTATCGTCCACAACGTAGATATAATAGATCTCATCGACTGTTTCGGCTTGACTTCTTAATTCAACCAAGCTCCTGCTGACAGAGAGTTTTTGATTAACCGCTACAAGCTCTTTAGCCATCAAGCCCCCAGCAGTATTTTCGTCGTAGGTGAGAAGGTCAACAATATCGCCGGCTTGTTCGTAATCTTCGATATGAGAAAGAACTTCTTCTTGTCGTTCTTCAGTCATTTCCCCAAGTACGTCGGCGGCATCGTCGGAGTCCATTTCTTCTATGAACTGCTTGGCAATGACTTCGGAAGGGAGAGCATTTAAAAATTTCTCACGATCGTCATCGTCGAGTTCGGCAATAACATCGGCTGCCTTTTCCTTGTCGATTAGGAAAAATAAAAATTTGGCTTCTTCGATGTTGAGCGAATCGTATAACTCGGCAATATCAGCAGCATGCAAAGGCGTAATTAAACTAATCGCTTCTTCTGTTGAATTTTCGGCGATAGTCTGTCTAATCTGACCAATAAACTCTTTACTTAATTCTTGGCCATGCTTGTGATTTTGTTTTAGCTCTTCCATGCTGCACTTTTGGTATTAATGCTAAATAACTATGCAAAGTTAATAATTCGCTTGATAAGGCTCAGTATTATTCTATAACAAGTTGAAAATAATTCATTAAGATGTTTTAAGTCGCTATATTTTTGCCAATTCAACAATGCCCTAAATTCTAAATGAACAATGAGTTATACATTAGAAAACATTTCAAGAGATTCAACAATTTGTTAAAAAACATAATTACTTTGGTCAATTGTTGTTTATAAAAAACGATCAAAAATTAAATTAGCAAGCCTAATTATTAACTAATTTTTATCAAAATTCCAATAAATCTGGATGTTTTTAAATCTAATAAAAAAAAAATTGTAATTTTGCAGTTCGAAAAATATTTATAAACTTTTAAAACAATTCGATATGCCTGTTAAAATCAGACTCGCAAGACATGGTCGCAAAGCAAGACCATTTTATCACATTGTAGTTGCGGACAGCAGGGCACCACGTGATGGTAGATTCATCGAACGATTGGGCTCTTATAATCCGAACACAGATCCAGCTACTATTCAGTTGGATTTCGACAAAGCCTTAAACTGGGTAATGAATGGGGCTCAGCCTACAGACACTGTTAGAGCTATCTTAAGCTACGAAGGTGTGATGTATAAAAAGCATTTGCTAGGTGGTGTTTCAAAAGGTGCTTTCGACGAAAAAACTATGGAAAGCAAATTCGAAGCATGGAAACAAGAGAAATCATTAAAGATTCAAGACAAGAGAAATTCAATCTCTAGAGGTAAAAAAGCAGATGCTGAAAAACGTGCTGCTGTTGAAAAAGAAGTTAATGACGCTCGTGTTGCTGAGTTAACAAAAAAGATAGCTGCCGAGGAAGCTGCTGAAGAGGTTGTTGAAGAGCCAATTGAAGAGGCTCCAGCTGCTGAAGCTGAAGAAACAAAAGCAGAATAGATTTGATAATAGATGCACTTAGGTTAGGGTTTGTTGCTAAAGCTCACTCCATTGGAGGTGAAGTGATTGTTAAAACCGAAACTGAAGTTGCAGAATCAGATTTAAAAAACTGGGAATCAATATTTTTATCCATCGATGAAATATTGATTCCTTTTTTTATAGAGTCATTTAAATGGCGACATTCAAACGAGGTTGTGCTTAAATTGGAGGACATTAACGATGAGAATAAAGCTCAATCTTTCAAGGGGTCAGGGGTTTGGATTCTAAAAAAAGATTGGCCAAAAGCAGAGCAAGGCAATGCCTTTTCGCTATGGCTCGATTGGGAGGTAATAAACCAAGACAAACAAATAATTGGTCGCATAGTAGCCGTTGAGCAGTATCCGGGACAGTGGATGCTTACGGTAGAAGATGCTAACAAAAATGCGCTGTTAATTCCGGCGCTAGAAGATTGGATTATCGAACTTAATGACCTTGAAAGGTATATTATAATGCACCTGCCGGAAGGCTTAATAGAAATTAATTTGTAATTCATCGTGGCATGAAAGTCAAAATAGGTATAATTGGTGTTGGTCATCTAGGGAAGATTCATTTAAAATTAATCAAAGCCATTCCATCGCTCGAATTGGTTGGCTTTTATGATATTAATCCAGAGACATCGGCCTATGTTAGTCAAACTTACGGGGTCAAGTCTTTTACAAATAGAGACGCTCTTATCAATGCTGTAGATGCCATAGATATTGTAACGCCAACGCCTACGCATTTCGAATGTGCAGAAGCCGCAGTTAGGGCAGGAAAACATATTTTTGTAGAAAAACCGGTCACTTTTACTATCGACGAAGCAGAAGCGCTGATGAAATTGGTTTCGGAGGCCCAAATTGTAGCTCAAGTTGGTCATGTTGAACGTTTTAACCCCGCTTTCTTAGCAGTGGTTGAGGATCTAAAAAAACCGCTTTTTATCGATACTCAGCGATTCGCTATATTCAACACAAGAGGGCTCGACGTATCGGTTGTATTAGATTTAATGATTCACGATTTGGATATCGTTCTAAGCACGATTAAATCGCCATTAAAAAAGATAAGTGCCAGTGGCATCGCTATGATAACCGAAACGGTTGATATGGCAAATGCGCGCTTAGAATTTTTAAATGGTTCTGTTGCCAACTTATCGGTAAGCAGAGTGGCTGTAGAAAATATAAGAAAAGCAAGATTTTTTATGCACGACAAGCTAATAAATGTTGATTTTCTTAATAAAACATCAGAAAAGTATAGTCTTGCTAATCAGTCAGCATCCAGCAAAGGTGTTTGGATTCCACTTGAAATGGACGAACAAAAAAGAGGGATTGTAATCGATAAGCCAAAAGTTGTTTTTAATAATGCCATTGAAGATGAGCTTAGTGTTTTTGCAGATTCAATAATCAATCAGACAACACCTACTGTATCCTTAGAAGATGCATATAATGCGGTGGTCGTCGCACATCAGATTTTAGAAAAAATAAATAATAAACTATAAATAATAAAAACAACAAATTATCGTTTAACTAAAGATGTTTCCAAATATTGTTATTACCATAGTTTTTTTGTTGGGGTTAATTCTCTCAATTAGTTCTTGTAAGAAGGACATCGAGGCTGTTGTTCCTGCGTATATTAAGGTAGATCACCTTAACTTGCATGCAGAAGACGATGAAGGAGCATCTATACATCAATTCTCCGATATTTGGGTTAATTGCGACGGAAGCAGAATAGGAACATACGGCATTCCTGCCAAATTTCCAGTTGTAAATATAGGAGAGCATACGCTTACGTTTTATCCAGGAATCACCAAAAATGGCATTATCGATTTAAAAGAAGTTTATCCTTTTATAGAACCGCTCGATGTAGACATAGATCTTGTTGAAGACTCAATCCACACATTAAATTTAACCTTTAATTACAAAGAAGAAACAAAATTCTACATAGAAGATTTTGAATCGCCAGGAGAAATTTTACACACTGACGACACAATAAATTATTTAGATAAAATTGTAGATCCTAATGATGAAAACAATCATATTGGGAAAATAATCGTGCCAGATACCGTTTCGTTTTTTAGTTTATATACCAATGTTGCATTCAAGCGTGGCTATACACCAATATATCTAGAGTTCGATTATAAAGGCGATAACTTTATTGCAATTGGGATTAAAGCATTGCAATCCAGTGGATATTATAAATATAATGACCCATATATTGTTATTAAACCTACACAAACTTGGAATAGAATTTATACCAATATTGTTGAGCAGATGTACAACACATCCGGTGGAGAAAGTTACGATGTCTATTTTTTATTTTACTCCGAAGATGGCGAGGTAAGTGAGTTTAGTTTAGATAACATGAAATTATTATACTACTAGGTTCCGATGAATAAAAAACTACAAACTTTAAGATACATTTCTTTCGACATTTTGTCGGCTGCCATAGTTTGGGTTTTATTCTATGCTTATCGTAAGAAATATATTGAAGCCATCAAGTTTAATGTTGAGTTTAAATTAGAAATAAACGAAACATTTATAAAAGGTATTATTCTAATACCGCTTTTTTGGCTTATTATTTATTATTTGGCAGGTTATTACAGAGGCGTTTATAAGAGATCGAGATTAAAAGAACTTTTTTCGACAGTCAGTGCTTCAATAATCGGGGTAACCATTCTGTTTTTTATTCTAATCTTAGACGATGAGGTAATTTCATATAAATCGTACTATAATTCTTATTTTACATTGTTGGTTTTACATTTTGTATTAACCTATATTCCAAGACTTATTTTAACGACTCGCACTAATCATCGCATTCAAAATAAAAAAATAGGATTTGAAACTTTAATTATAGGTAGTAACAAGAAAGCATTGCAGTTGTACGAAACTTTATTGAAGCAAAAAAAGTCGGCAGGAAATATTTTTGTAGGTTTTGTTAGCGTTCAAGATCGCGAAAGGTACTTGCTTAAAAAACATTTAGAATTGGTTGGAAACTTACACAATCTAAAAAATGTAATCACAAAGTTTAATATTCAAGAAGTAATTATTGCTCTAGAAGATTCCGAACACGATAAAATAGGTGTTATAATGAATAAACTAGAAGGCACAGATGTGTCTATAAAAATCATTCCGAGTATGTACGACATTTTGATGGGTACTGCTAGGATGTCTTCATTATTTGGCGAGCCACTTATTCAATTATCTCACGATTTAATGCCACTTTGGGAAGCTAATGTTAAGCGAGCATTCGATGTGATAGTTTCGGTTATTGCCATAATTTTATTAAGCCCACTTTATATTTTCCTTATTTTAGGCGTTAGAAGTAGTTCGAAAGGGCCTATTTTTTATGCTCAAGAGCGCATAGGAAGATTCGGTAAGCCTTTTATGATTTATAAATTTCGCTCGATGTACGTAGGATCCGAAAAAGATGGTCCGGCATTATCGAAGAAAAATGACAATAGAATAACCAAGTTTGGATTGTTCATGCGCAAATCGAGGTTAGATGAGTTGCCTCAGTTTTACAATGTTTTAATTGGCGATATGTCATTGGTAGGTCCACGCCCGGAACGACAGTTTTTTATTGATCAGATCGTCGAACAAGCACCGCAATTTGTGCATTTGCATAAAGTTAGGCCGGGAATCACTTCTTGGGGTCAGGTTAAGTTTGGTTATGCCGAGAACGTGGACGAAATGATCGAGCGTTTAAAGTACGATATTGTATATATCGAAAACATGTCATTATACACCGATCTTAAGATTTTGATTTATACCGTCAAAATAATTCTTAAATTAGAAGGGAAATAATTCCGATTCCCATGCTTATTCAAATATTTTCAGAACAAAATTCAACACGATTAGAATATACATTAGACCTTGTGTTTAATCGATTGCTTGGGCATCAATTTCAACAAATCTTTAAACCTGAAGCAATCGATTTTTCTCAACCTATTTTAAATTATTCAAAGCAAGAAATAAAGGGATCCATACAAATGAAACCTCACGATTTGCTTTTCGAAGATGATATTAAGGTTTTTAACGTTGAGGTGGGTGAAAATGGAAAATTTTTCGAAACAGGAAGCTCAGATTTCTCTAACGATCTTTTTTCTATGATCTTTTATATGGCTTCGCGATATGAGGAATACAACAGTAAACTAACAGATAAACACGGTCGATATTTAGCTTCAGAAAGTTTGGCTTTTCGGCAAAATTGGCTTAAAAAGGCTTATGTACATCGTTGGGCCGATGATATTAAAACAATTTTGTTGACAAAGTATCCAAATATAAACTTTGAAAAAAGAAGTTATCGATTTATAAACACCATCGACATCGATAATGCCTTTGCCTATAAAGCCAAAGGAGTAAAACGTTTATGGGGCGGATTATTAAAGTCGATAATCAGAAAAGATAAAGACGATATAAAACATCGAATAAAGTACATTTTTACTGGTGCTAAAGATCCTTTCGATGTTTATGATGAGTTAGAATCGTGGCTTTTAAGGTATAAAGCAGAAACGTATTATTTCTTCTTAGTTGGAGAAAACGGACTCTACGATAAAAACATATCAATTGCAAGAAAAGCTTATCGAGCAATTATCAATCGCTTGAAAAGAAGTGCTATTATTGGTTTACATCCATCCTATCAATCCAATGCATCTATTGATATATTAAAAAAAGAAAAAGGCAGTTTATCAGATGTTGTAGCTTACGAAATTACAGAGAGTCGTCAACATTTTTTAAAGCTATATTGGCCAACAACATATAGAAATCTTATTGAATCAGGCATAAAAAAAGATTTTACTTTAGGTTATGCCGAAACGGTTGGTTTTAGATCGGGGATTTGCATTCCTTATCCTTTTTTCGATTTAACAACCAACACTTCTACTAATTTGATTTTATATCCATTTCAAATCATGGATGGAACACTTAATGACTATATGCACTTAACGCCAGACGAGGCCAAAGCTACGATTAAATATATTTACGATGAAGTAAAAAGCGTCGGAGGTATGTTTATAACACTTTGGCATAACGAATCTTTGAGCGAAATGCGCCAGTGGAAAAACTGGAAGGATGTTTATCTATATTTATTGAAGCTGGCAACACAACAACAATAAAGTTTAATTTACATAATTTTCGCAACGAATTTTTCTTAAATAGATGATGAGCTATATCTTTGCAAAAAAATTATTTACAGAACAATGAAAATTACAAAAGACATCACAATTGAGGAATTAACCGAGTCGGTTCCTGCCTCTGTAAAATACCTGATGGAAGAAGGTATTCGTTGTATTGTTTGTGGCGAACCCATTTGGGGAACTTTAGAAGAAGCCGTTTTAGAAAAGGGGTTTAATGAGTCGGATTTAGACCGCTTTGTTAAAGACTTACAAAATTTAGCTGATAACAACGAAGGCCCAGCTCCTAAAAATGATCCTCAAATCGATGTCGATAAAATAAATTTATAATTATGGCTCAGAAACCTTCGATACCCAAAGGAACAAGAGATTTTACACCAATAGAGACGAATCGCAGAAGTTACATCTTCGATACCATTAAAACAGTCTTCAATTTGTTTGGTTACCAGCCAATTGAAACCCCTGCAATGGAAAATCTTTCGACTTTAATGGGTAAATATGGTGAAGAAGGCGATAAATTACTATTCAAAATACTGAATTCGGGGGATTTCGTAGCCAAAACTGATGATAAAACTTGGGAAGAAAAAAACAGTAATGCACTGACTGCTCAGATTTCCGAGAAAGGTCTTCGCTACGATTTAACAGTACCTTTTGCTCGTTTTGTAGTGCAACATCAAAACGAATTAAGTTTTCCGTTTAAAAGGTATCAAATTCAGCCGGTTTGGCGTGCAGATCGTCCGCAGAAAGGACGATACAGAGAATTTTACCAGTGCGATGTAGATGTGATTGGTAGCGATTCTTTGCTCAATGAACTTGAATTAATACAAATTGTTGAAGAAGTTTATCAAAGGTTAAATCTGTCGGTAACTTTAAAAATTAACAATAGAAAGATTCTAGCCGGTATAGCAGAATCGATAGGTCATTCCGATGCATTGGTCGATATTACAGTCGCTATCGATAAGTTAGATAAAATTGGTTTGGATGCCGTGTTCGAAGAATTACGAGCAAAAGGAATTTCTGAAAATGCAGTCAATCAATTAAAACCTATTATCACTCACCAAGGAACAGCGGATGACAAGCTACAGTTGCTTTCAGAACAGTTACAAGGGATATCAATTGGTGAGAAAGGGATTGAGGAAATGCGTACTTTGTTCAAGTTAATTCGTCAGTCGGAGGTTCAATTGCCAATTGAGTTGGATTTATCTTTAGCTCGTGGATTAAATTACTATACCGGAGCAATTTTCGAAGTAAAATCTAATGAGGTTTCAATTGGAAGTATTACAGGAGGAGGCCGTTACGACGATCTAACAGGAATTTTTGGGTTAAAAGATATGAGTGGAGTTGGTATTTCTTTCGGTGCAGATAGAATTTACGATGTTTTATTGCAAACCCAGAAGTTTCCGATTTTAGAATCTGCTCAAACCAAATTATTATTTGTTAATTTTGGGGAAAATGAAGTCGCATATATATTACCGTTGTTAAAAAGAATTCGCGAAGCAGGCATCAATGCAGAGTTATACACGCAGTCTGCAAAATTGAAAAAACAATTTTCATATGCCGACCAAAAACAAATTCCGTTTGTTGCCATAGTTGGAGAAGAAGAGATGAAATCTAACAAAATACAGCTTAAAAACATGCACTCTGGCGAGCAAAAATTAATTTCGTTACTTGATTTAATTGAGTATATTAAATAATCAACAAATTGTTGTTGATAAGCTTGTTATTTATCGAATTAAGATTATCTTTGCAGTCCGAAATTTTGAATTATAAAGATACAAACAATGAAAAAAGGTATACATCCTGAAAATTATCGCCTAGTTGTCTTCAAGGACATGTCTAATGAACATGTATTCTTAACTAGGTCGACAGCAGATACCAAAGATACTATCGATATCGATGGAACAACTTATCCTTTGGTTAAATTAGAAATTTCAAGCTCGTCTCACCCTTTCTATACCGGTAAAATGAAACTGGTTGACTCGGCTGGTCGTGTTGATAAATTTAGAAGCAAATACAAAAATCATCTTAAAAAATAAGACGATTTTTAAAAGATATATGAGAGGCTATTCAAATTTGAGTAGCCTCTTTTCTTTTAGTTCCAGCTAATTGATTAATTTTAAATTTTATTACACTTTCATAATCAACAGAATGCAAAACGATTTTATATACGGTCTAAACCCGGTTCTAGAAGCTCTCGATGGCAACCAAAACATCGATAAAATACTCATACGAAGAGGTAAAAACGAGGACATTGTTCATCAAATTAAACAATTGGCTAAAGAGCATAGGGTTCCATTTTCTTTAGTACCCGACGAAAAGCTCGATCGATTAACCAAGAAAAACCATCAAGGCGTAATTGCTTTTATTTCGCCAATACCTTTTTATCAAATTGATGATTTAATGCCTCAAATATTTGAAGAAGGAAGATTGCCTCTAATAATGATTTTAGATGGAATTACCGATGTCAGAAATTTTGGGGCTATTGCCAGAACTTGCTATTCTGCAGGTTTCGATGCAATTATTATCCCATCGCAAGGTTTTGCAAGAGTTAGCGAAGATGCGGTCAAAACATCGGCGGGCGCATTGCTGAAAATTCCGGTTTGCAGAACACACCATTTAGCAGATACGATTCGGTACTTGCAAAATTCAGGTGTTTCGGTGGTTGCAGCTAGCGAAAAAGCTGAACAATATTATTTTAATCACGACTTCTCAAGTCCGGTAGCAATTGTGATGGGAGCCGAAGATGTTGGCGTATCAGAAGCTGCTATAAGGCAAGCCGATGCGATGTTGAAAATCCCTATGGCAAATGCATTCAATTCATTAAATGTATCGGTAGCAGCTGGAATATTAGCATTCGAAGCTGTAAAACAGCGATTATAGAGTGAGGTATTTTGTAGTCATATTATTATGCTTATTTAGCTTTAATATTGAGGCTCAAGAGGTTGTTTATAAGCATTTTACTACTGATAATGGGCTCTCAAGTTCTACAATAACTCAAATGCTTCAAGATAAACAAGGTAATATTTGGATGACTAGCAGCAATGGAATTATGAAGTTCGATGGCTATACGGTTGTTCATTTCGATGTGAGTACAAACCTACCCGATAATGAAATAATTAGTATGTCGATAGATGACGAAGGTAAAGTTTGGTTTTTGTCGAAATCGGGATACTTTATATATTATGCAAACGATATAATGAATTCGTACGCTTATAATGACACGATTATTAGCATTATAAAAGATTTCGAAATCATCGAACCCAAAAGTTTTAAAATAGAAAATAATGAGCTTACATTCAATATTTTTGGAAAAGGTCGTTTTCATATCGATAAACAGGGTGTTGTAGATACTCTTTATAATATTCTCAATCACGAAAATATTATCGACCTAAGAAATGGTAAGCTAGAGTATTTTATTTCATTTATTGATGCACCCATCCAAGTTTATACTCGAGATGCAATATACACAGTTTATATAGACGATATTTCTTGTAACGAACCGGTAAAAATTGCTACAAAAAACCAAGAAGTTTTTTTAGCCGACCAAAATTTATTGCATCATATTTATAAAGGAGAATTACAGACTATAACATATAAGCAGGCCATTTCGTCGATTCAAATTGATACAAAAGGCAATTTATGGATAGGTTTCGATTCGGAAGGCGCATTTTGTTATAAGAACGCAAACATTACACAGTCTCCGCATTGTTCAGAATTGAGAGGGAATACAGTAAGTTCTGTTATTCGTGATAGAGATAATAGTATTTGGGTCTCTACATTAAATAATGGGATGTACTTTATCCCATCAGAATTGTTCAGACAAGTTACTGTAAAAGATGGTTTGTTGGATAACAACATTAAAAAACTTGACTTCTCAAACAATTATTTGTGGGCTATTACCGGAAATCATGCAGTTGCTCGTCTACATTATTTGGGGCTTTCGAATATCACATTCGAGAATCCCGATTTTTCCGAAATTACCGATGTGTTTTGGAGTGGGGGACGCTTATGGTTGAGTTTTAAAAATAAACTGACATATTTCGAGGGCGAAGAACTTGTCGATATGTATAAAATGGATTATACCAATGGGCCTCACTCTGTAATTAATGGAATAAATGCAGGTATTAATGGCGATATTTTAATAAGTAAATCCAATGGCTTTGCTAGATTTAGTAATGCAAAACTCCTTTTCGAAAGTAGTGTTGAGCAATTTCAAGCACTTAATGTAACCGATATTATTCAAGAACCAAACGGTGTTTTGTGGTTGGCTTGTAAAAATGGATTATGGAAGTTCGATAATAACAAGCTTTATAATTATAACGAGAACAATAAGATTTTGGCTCAAAATATCACAAACATTTCAAAAGACGATGAGCTTGGAGCATTATGGCTAACTATTACAGGAACGGGTGTTGTTAAAATTCTTAACGATTCAATTTGGCCTATAAATGAGAGTTCCGGACTAATAAGCAATTCGGTTACTTCTGTTTTTGCATATGGTAAATATATATGGGTCGGAACCAAAGGAGGGATTAGTAAAATTCCGGTCGATTATGGCGATACAGATGAAAGAATACTCAATATTACGACTAAAGATGGATTAATTTCAAACGAAATTAACGATATATTAGTTAATAAAGATTACGTGTTTGTGGCAACAAACCAAGGGGTTGGTTATTTCGACTATCACAGTTTTAAGTTAAGTAGGAAATCTCCCGATGTTTTTATTACAGACATTTTAATAAACAACCATTCTCTTGGCGATTCGCTTATAGACATTAAACTCGACTATTTCTCCAATAACTTAACGATCAGCTATAAATCTATCTATTTTAAAAGTCGGGGAGAAGTTTTGTATCGATACAAGCTTAGAAATCTGGATAGCGATTGGACTGTTACGAAAAATCTACAAGCCAATTACCCATTCTTGCCCACAGGGAAATACGACTTTATTGTTGAGGCAGCTACCGAAAGTGGGTATTGGAGCAACAACCGGAAAATAATACATATAGAAGTTTCCAGCCCGTTTTGGATGCAAATTTGGTTTTACATCGCAATTCTGCTTCTTGTAGTCTTAGCAATCGTAATGGTTTATTCTACACGTATACAAATACGAAAGAAGAAAGAAAGAATCAATAGAGAAATTAATGAATATAGGCAGATGGCACTCACTCGCCAGATGAACCCGCATTTTATTTTTAACTCTCTTAACGCTATTCAACATTATATTTTACAAAATGACATCAGGCTCTCGAACAAATTTCTAAGCAAATTTTCAAAACTAATTCGATTGATATTAGAAAACTCACAAAGCTCTTTAATAACACTTGAGAAAGAATTGGTTACATTAAATCTATATTTAGAATTAGAAGCACTACGGTTTAAAGAAAAGTTGCAATACCAGGTGGAAATTAATCCGGAAATTGATATCTTAGGAACGAAATTACCTCCGATGCTTATTCAACCATATATCGAAAATGCAATTTGGCATGGCATAATGAACAGAGAAGCTCAGAGCAATGGATTTTTAAAAATCGATTTCGATGCCACTGAAGATAAAATAATTTGTGTAATAGAAGACAATGGCGTGGGAAGAGAAAAATCTAGAGAAATTAACGAGAAGAAAAATAGCACTCATAAATCCATGGGAACATCGATAACTCAAAATAGAATAGAATTAATTAACAACATATATAAAAAAGATATTGCTGTTGAGTATATCGATAAAAAAGATCAGAATGGTATGGCAATAGGCACAAAAGTTAGAATAACCTTTTCAAAATAAACTAATATGATAAGAGTTGTAATAGTTGACGACGAACAAGACGCAATAAATTCAATTGAACTTATAATAAACGAATATTGCTCCAATGCCGAAGTTGTAGGAACTGCATCTTCTGCCGCAGAAGGTCGTCAAGTAATTCTGTCGCAGCAACCCGATTTAGTATTTTTAGATATTGAAATGCCAAGAGGTAACGGGTTCGATTTGCTGGAAATGCTTCCGGAACGTAACTTTGAAGTCATTTTTATTACAGCATACAACAATTTTGCAATTAAAGCATTTAAATACTCAGCCATCGATTATATTCTTAAACCAATAGATATTGAAGAGTTTATCGAAGCAGTCGATAAGGCAGAATCGAGGGTTAATTCCCAAAAGAAAACGGAATCTAAGTCGATGAACAAATATGATGTTTTATTGGAAAATCTTAAAACGAGCAAACCAACTAAGATTATGGTTCCTACTTCGGAAGGGCAGATTTATATTGAGATAACAGAAATTTCGAGAGTAGAAGCAGAAGGTAGTTATTCGATGATTTTCTTGGCTAAAGATCAGAAAATATTGGTTTCAAAAAATCTCAAAGAATTCGAAAATATGTTGCTCGATAACGACTTCTTCAGACCACATAATTCACATCTAATCAATTTAGAACATGTAAAAAAATATGTGGTAAAAGATGGAGGATATATCGAAATGACTGATGGCACTATTGTTCCTATCTCCAGAAGAAGAAAAGAATTTTTTATCGAAAAAATGCAAGAATACATTGGCCATTAAATCAATTTATTAAAACTTGAAAAGTCATAAAAACATTTATAAATTTGTTCCACAAACTACTCAAGTACAACTAGGCTCGGATTTTGTGTGCCGAATAAAAAAAGTTTATGAAGACTATTTTACTTACCTTTTTATCTGTTCTCTCTATACAATTTGCAATTGCGCAAGGTAGCAAACCAGTATTGTTGGTTTCTGGCAAAGCCCTTAACGAAAGAAACATGCAACCGGTCGATGTCGATGTTCGAGTTGTGTACGAAGAACTCCCAAGCGGAAAACAAGCAGGAATTGCTAGAATTAACCCCATGGATGGCAGTTATAAAATTATTCTACCTTACGGTAAACGCTACAGTTATATGGCAATAGCAGAAGGCTATTACAGTGTTACTAATAATCTAGATGTTAGCGATTTGAATGAATACCAAGAAGTTGATGAGCAAAATTTATTTTTAGCTCCATTAATGGTCGATCAGGTAGTGCGCATCAACAATTTATTCTTTAAAGACAAAACAGCTGAACTTCTTCCAGAATCTTATTTTGAGTTGGATCGCTTTGTGGAGTTTTTAAAACTGAATAAAAAAATTAAGATAGAATTAGGAGGACATACCGATAACGTTGGTGGTCTTCAAGAAAATATGGATTTGTCGCTTAAGCGCGCCGAAGTAGTGGCCGAATATTTGAAAAAAAATAAAATAAAAGCCGATCGTATTGAGGTTAAAGCTTATGGCCCAACCCGTCCTATTGGGTTTAACAATAACGAAGAAGGCCGCGCTATGAATAATCGCATCGAGTTTAAAGTACTTAGTCTCGATTATAAAAGCTAAATGATGCGTTCCTCAGACAATCTCTTGGTAACATTAGTTCAAACAGATTTGGTTTGGGAGAACAAAAAGAGTAATCTGAATAGCATTAGCGATCGTTTAAACCAAATTCAAAAAACAGATTTAATAATACTGCCCGAGATGTTCGCTACCGGCTTTTCTATGAAGCCTCAATTATTATCTGAGCCAAAGCAGGGGGAAGTGCTAACTCAAATGCAAAATTGGGCAAGTACATACCAGTCGGCTGTTTTAGGAAGTGTTATAGTAAAAGAAAATAATCAGTTTTTTAATAGAGCCTATTTTGTTTTTCCCGATGGTTCTTTTCAATATTACGATAAACGGCATTTGTTTCGAATGGCCAATGAAGACCGGCACTACGCATCGGGAGATCAGTGGCTGATTATCGATTATAAAGGTTGGAAGATAAGACCTTTGGTCTGTTACGATTTACGATTTCCGGTATGGTCGAGACAAAGGCAAGAGAAAACTTACGATTTACTAATATACGTAGCAAATTGGCCAGAGAGGCGATCGGAACCATGGAAGACTTTGTTAAGAGCCAGAGCGATTGAAAATCTGGCCTATGTTGCCGGTGTTAATAGGGTAGGAAACGATGGTAACGACATTCAACATTCAGGAGATTCAGCTTTAATTGATTATAAAGGCGATACGCTTTTCGAATTTGCCCCTTTTGCCGAAGGTATCGAAACAATAGAAATTAATAAAAACAATTTAAACGAATTCAGAGCAAAGTTCCCTGCACATTTGGATGCCGACGCTTTTAATATTACGTAGTTAATCTTACTACATATTAAAATTTATTATTCAGCTTTTTCTTTATTAATAAAACCGCCTTGCATCTTCTCAACCGCACTCCCTTCCTTTAGTTGTTTGTTAATTATTGTATAAGGAGCAGTAATAACTTCCATACTCGTATCGATACCGGATTCTATAACGATGTACTGATTGTTTTGAATACCAGTTTTAACTTTTGCGCCTTTAGCAAAACCATTATTGAACAGATAAACCATTTCATTGAGTTCATCAGGGTTTGAACTATCTGATTTAGCTGTAACCGCTTCTATTGGAAGACTGATGGCTTGTGTTTCTGTTTCGGTGCGTATATCAACGGTAGCCGACATGCCAGGTCTAAACGGATATCGCTTGTTGCTTAAAGTGTCTATTAAATCCTGATATGAACTGGATAGAATTAAGATTTTCACCTCGAAGTTGGTCACTTGATCTACAGAAGTGCCTGTTGTATTTGCTGAATTAGCTATTTCGGTAACAAGCCCTTTAAATTTTCGATCTAAATAAGCATCGACTTCGATATAAGCTGTGTCGTTTTTTTTAACTCTGATGATGTCGTTTTCGTTAACATCAACCTTAACTTCCATGCGATTTAAGTTGGCAATACGCATAATTTCTGTACCGGTCATTTGCATAGTTCCTACTACTCTTTCGCCTTGTTCTACATTAAGCTGCGAAACAGTTCCTGAAATGGGCGCATAAATGGTGGTTTTTCTAAGATTCTCTTTAGCTTCTTTTAATGAGGCTTCGGAACTTAAAACAGAGAAGTTAGCAGCGTCGAAGCTGGCTTTCGAAACTTTAAAATTGGTTTCGGCTTGTTCATACTCCAATTCGGAAATTGCATTTTGTTCGTATAATTTCTTTTGCCTATTAAACTGATTTTCTTTATCGATAAGTTGTGCTTCCGATTGCAGTAATTGAGCTTTAGAAGCATTTAACGAAGCCTCCATTCTTTCGATTTGCGATTGGTAAATTTCTGGATTGATTTTTACTAATACTTGTCCTTCTTTTATCTTATCCCCTTCTTTTACAAGAAGTTCTGTGATTTCTCCCGATACGTCGGCCGATATTTTTACTTCTTTTTCGGGTTGTATCTTCCCATTTGCCGTAATCATTTCAGTAATATCTCTTAATTGAGGTTTTTCTACTTCAACCATAAAAGCATGTTGCTTTTTACCTTTCACAGCTATCACCGTAACAACTATTGTTACAAACAAAAGAGCAATCCAAATAATATATTTTCGTTTCATTTTTTTTTCTTATTATAGGGCGATGGGTTTTCCTTGGTAAAAGTCTAGTATTTTAACGGCAAATAAAAATTCGTATTTTGCTTGCAGTAAATCCGATTGAGCTTTCGTAACTTTATTTTTTGCCAAATTGTAATCCAGACTATTAATTAAGCCTACTTCATATTTTTTTTGAGTATATAAAAACGATTCGCTAGCCGATTGTAAAGCGGCTTTTGTAGCGATGTATTTTTTTTGCGCCGAAATAGCATCCAAATATTTTTGCTGAATATCCTTGAATAAAGTTTTTTTCTCAAGCTCTAAATCGTATTGTGCGTTCAGTACATTAATTTTACTGTTGCTAATGTTAGTGTTTACCTGCCACCCATTAAAAATAGGAATGCTTAGCGAAAGCCCCACATAGGTGTTTCTGTTATCGCGAAGCTGATCGCCAAAGGATTTCGTATTTAAATCGTAGGTGGGTTGTATAATGTATGTTGGTAACTGAGTTCCACTGGCATCTACAGTATATCCGTAAGGAATATCCTGGCTTCCTGTTAAAGTTTGTTCCATTCGTGCATCGGAGTAGCCGGAGTTTATACCAGCTCCTAAACTGAGCTGAGGACTTCTGCCTCCTTTGGCGATAGATAGGCTTTTTTCGTACGATCTAAGCTTATATTCTGCGCTCAAAATTTCCGGCATTTCTTTAATGGCATAATCGTAAATAGCTGAGGCATTGGGAGGCAAATTAATTGCTTCAATATCGACATTGGGTCTAGCAATTTCGAAATTGTTAAGCGTATCGAGTTCAAGAAGTTGTTTTAAATTTAGGATGGACATGGCCAATTGGTTTTCGTAATTGACCTTTGCTAGTTCTTCATTGGCAACCTGAGCTTCGATTTCTAGAAGATCGCCTTGTGCTAAACTACCGGCATCGACTAGTTTCTGAATTCTGTCGACCTGTAATTTAGTAATTGCCAATTGAGCCTCGCTAGTTTCTAAAATCTCCAAATTAAACAATACGTTCAAATAAGAAGAAGCAACATTCAGCGAAATGTCGTTTTTAAACTTTCTTAAATCGGAAAGGTAGGCTTGTAAATCGAGTTGATTTTTTTTAATAGCATTGATTTTCTGAAATCCGTTGAAAAGTGTAACCGAGCTACTGATTGAGTAGTTATCGGTCATGGTGCGATCCTCAGTAAAGTCGTTAGTATATGCATCTACAGATCTTCCGAAAGAGACATTTCGGCTTAAAGACCCATTTAAACTAGGAGCTAAAGAAATTTTAGCTTGTTTGAGTTGGTTCGACTGCATTTGCGTACTTAACTCGTATTTCTTAATTTGAATGTTATTATCTAGTGCGAACGAAATGCAACGGTCTAATCCCCATGTGTCTTGGGCTAAACTTTGAAAGTAAAATAGGAATAAGGATATTGATAATAATTTTGATATCTGTTTCATAGTTCAGGTTCTTAATTCAAAGATACAATTTTAATTTTGATTGAACTTTTCAGACGCCTAAGTATAGCTAGAAGTTACTCAAGTCTTTTTTAATATCCAAATGCATAGTTTATTCCAAATATTAAAACATTGCGATCGAGCTTTTGACCATCTACGGTTTGGCTGTTGTCTATTTTGTACGAACTAAAAATATACGAATTTATTGCATATTGATAGACTAATTCAGCTGCCCAGTAAGACATTAAATAGTCTTTGGAATGCTCATAAGTTGGGATTAACATGTCGTATGTTGCTCTTATCTGCCATATTTTTTTTCGATCTATATAGTATGATGTATGTGCTTCGAATCCATAACCGGAATAATATTGCCCTAAATTGTCAACTTCATGGTTATTAAACATTGTTCCTGCAACTGACAGATTTATTCGTGCTGTGATATACGACATAGCAAGCCCGCCTATCTTGTCGTTGATTTTTGCTTGATCGTATGTGGCTGTGTCAACACCATCGAGTACCTCGTTATAGGCTACACCCAAAATAAAATGTTCACTACTATACATAAAACTGAAGCCGTAAGAATCTCCAAAAGGCTTATCATTATCGGAAATAGACCTTAATTGCGTTTGCGCGGCCCAACTGAAGTGGCCTTTCTTAAATCGATATTGTAACACATCTTCGGCTCTTCCTGTTCCGGAAATACCGCCATCGGTTCCTGCATTCCACGCACCTAATGCATCACCACTCCAATGCATTGATTGATCGGTGAGGTACATAGCATCTTGATAATAAACACCCCAGTTTTTCCCGAAAGTTAATTCGCCATAGGGGGTTTCTATTCCTACATAACCTAAACGTGAGTAAATAGCACTTTTAACAGATCCAACAGGATAACCCGGGTCGTAAGAAAAGTAAATATAGTCATGCCTATTTACCATATTTGCGCCAAATTCAGCTTTTGCAATAACAAAGAATTTTTTACGCTTATCAATGGGAGCCTTGCCTTTTAAACCTAATCTAGGTGTATTATCACCAATTCCCATTTTGCCATCGTCGGTTATCCCCATAGCTATGCCTATTTTCCCGTAGGCTTTAACTTTAAGATGTTCAAATTGAAGATTATAGTTAGAGCTAGTATCCACTTCTATTTGACTGTAACATATATTGTTAAATGTAGTAAATAATACGATGTACGCTAATAGTTTTTTCATAGATTATATTCTTGGGTTTTAGAACTATTTATTTTTTTGCTTCGATAAAGTTATGGTAACAACACCTAAAACTGTTAAAACACCACCTAGTATTTGATACCATTGGGGCCACAATCCGAAGTATAAATAACTGGTAACTAATACCAAAAAGCCTTTAAATGCTCCCAAAATTGAGGCTTTAGATGCAGGAATAAATTGTATAGCATAATAGCCTGCCAATGCGGCTAAAGTTGGTCCAAGGAGAGAACCTAGTAATGTGTTGATAATTGCTGCATTCGAGATATCAAAATTAGCTTCGGTACTCATAAATATTATTGAAGAGAAAATAAACAAATATAGTGCTCTATTTAGTGTTAAGATACTAGGTGCTATATGTGTGATATGCTTTTTCGAAATAATGCTGCCAATTGCAAAAATTAGGGTGTAAATCATTATCAATATTAAGCCTTTACCAAAATCGGAATTAATAGAGAAATTCGTTTGATACGAAATGATAAAAGCACCTGTTAGTGTAATGATTGCGCCTAATATTTCTTGTCTTCTCAAGGTTTCTTTCAAAAACCAAAAGGCTAAAATGGTTACATAAATAGGTCCTATGTTTGCTAAAAATGAAACTGTCGCAGGCTGCTCCATGGTTTGAATTGCAGCAAAAAAACCCGTAGTAGCAACAACTTCAATTATACCAAGAAGAACTAAAATTTTTAGCTGCCGAAAATTTAGCAATGTTAATGCTTTTAACTTCTTGGCGAAAGCCATATATATTAAGTTCCAAATCAAAGCAAATCCAAACCAGTAAAATCCAAATGCGGCTAAACTCATTTCGTTGAGAGCAGCCTTGCTAAAAATGTAGACATTAGACATAGCTAATGTACTTACTAGCACAGCGCTATAACCTTTCCATTCTGGGCGCATACTAAATCGGATATGAAGAAATTGTTGAATTGATACTTGGTTGTGTTATATGAAACTCTTTTAAAGAAGGGATAATTGCTGGAGCAATTGTTTTTATTGGCTTATATAACAAAGACTCTGTTTTGTAATCTTCTTTAATAAATTGGCCGTTCGGATCGATGGTTTCAATAATAAATATTAAAATGCTAACGATAAAAGCCGTTTTTAAAATTCCGAAAACAATACCTGCTATTTTATTTAGCCAAGCTAAAGCAATAGCATCTACTAATTTATTTAACATTTTAGCTATAAAATGAATGCCGATGACTATTGCCAAAAATGTAATTGAAAATGAGATAATGGGCATGTAGTTATCTTCTATCTCAAAATTGTTTTGAACTAACTCACCGGTATACGCTGAAAATTTTATAGCACCATAAATACCTAATATTAAAGCAACTAAAGATGCCACTGCAATTACAAGACCTTTGCTAAAGCCCTTATAAGCTCCCCACAGAAGAGGAATCACTATTAGAATATCAAAGTAATTCATGCTTTTATAGCGTTGGTATTAAAATATTGTATTGCCTGTACACGGTCTTGTTCCAGTTGTGTTTTTAGTGCTTCGATAGAATTAAATTTTTTCTCTGATCTTAATCGGTGTTTAAGGGAGATGCTTATTTGTTGATCGTAAATATTATGCTCAAAATTAAACAAATGAATTTCAATTTTAAAATTTGGGGAATTATCGATGGTTGGGTTAAATCCAAAATTACCCATGCCTTGGTAAAACTCGTCTTTATAAAATACTTCAACACAATAAACCCCATCTTTGGGTAAAATTTTTTGAGAGTGAGTGGCTACATTGGCTGTAGGAAAACCAATTTTATGACCAATACTCTTCCCTCTAACCACTGTTCCTGTAATAAAATAGTCGTAACCGAGGAGTTGATTTGCCAAATCGATTCGTCCCTCTTTTATCAAGTGGCGAATATTGGTGGAGCTTACAATTTCTGAACCTATAGTGTGTTGTTCAATTTGCTCTACCCCAAAATTAAAGGTCTTGGCACAGTTTAGAACATTTTCATAAGAACCTTCTCGTTTTTTTCCAAACTGATGATCGTGCCCGATGATTAAGAACCTCATGTTTAAGCGATCGAGTAACCAAGATTTGATAAACTCTTTTGAACTTAGTTGGGCAAATGTTTTGTTAAATGGATAAACCACCAAATAATCTATTCCGGTAGAAGTAAATCTCTCAATTTTTTCTTCTAATACATTTAAGTACTCTATTTTTTTCTTCGGAAAGATAATCTCTTGTGGGTGTAGCCAAAATGTAAAGATAAGAGACTTCGTTCCCAACTCCTTTGCTTTTTCAATGGTTCTGTTAATCACCTTCATATGCCCTTTATGCAAACCATCGAACGTACCTACACAAATAGTAGTTTCAGAAATCGAAATTTTGTCTATGTCCATCAACACTTCCATGGGCGACAAAATTATACTAATTTTTTGTGGCTCAATAAAAAATCAGGAAAATAAAAAAGCCCTCGCTAAACAAGGGTTTAGGTTGGGCTCCACACTATGAGAATTTGTGTTTATAGAGCAAAAATAAATAAAAAATCTTTACTTCAAACGTCATCGGTTATTTATTTGAAAAAAAACCGCCATCTTAAAAAGACAGCGGCTTTAACATTCTCATAGTGATGTATTATTGTTTACAGTTTCCTTTTGCATTTTTATTACCACATTGGGTGCCGGGCTGATGATTGCATTTATGACCGGCTTGTGGACCATATTGATGTTTTCTAGCAGTTTTACTGTCGTATATGACTTTTTGATCGTCAGTTAATAAATCTCTAACTGCTTGATGATGAGCTGCCGACTTTTTCTCTAAATCGGTACGTAGTGCCGATCTTTCTTCAATGTTTTTGTTGATGGCATTCATATCTGGATTTTCTGCAGTTTGCAATGCTTTCAATTCAGCTTTTTTGATGTCTAACTGATTTTTAATTTGCTGGATTTCTTTCATGTGAGCAATTCTTAATTTCTCAATTTCAGTTTTTTGTTGGTCTGTTAAATCAGGAATAATTGCTTCTATGCCGTTTTGTGGTTTTTCAGTTGTTGCTTGGTCTTGAGCTTTTAAATTGTTTGCAACAATAAAAACAAAAGCTACTAATAAATACGCAGAAATTTGCTTCATCTTTTTCATGTTATATAAAATTATGTTTATTTTTCAAACTTTATTAGCCTTTAGACGTTTGATAGTCTTGAAGGTTTAATTCAGAAATAAAAAAAATTAAAATAATGCATAAAAAGGTATTAGTTACAGGCGGAACGGGCTATATCGGCTCACATACTGTAGTCGAATTAATTCAAAAGGGGTTTAGCGTGGTAATTGCCGATAGTCTCGAAAATTCAGATATAACAGTGCTCGATGGCATCGAAAAAATAACAGGCGTAAGACCTATATTCGAAAAGATCGATTTGTCTATAAATTACCCTACTATAGAATTATTTAAAAAATACCAAGGCTTTAGTGCTGTTATTCATTTTGCTGCCTATAAAGCCGTGGGAGAATCGGTTGCAGAACCATTAAAATATTATCGTAATAATTTAAATTCGTTAATGAATATTTTAGAAGGAATGTCTGTAACAAATACTCCGAATTTGGTTTTTTCTTCATCATGTACTGTTTATGGCCAGCCCGAAAAGCTACCTGTAACAGAGCAAACGCCAATACAAGAAGCCAATTCGCCTTACGGAAACACAAAGCAGATTTCAGAAGAAGTCATTCGCGATTTTATTCACATTAACGAAGAAATTAACGCCGTTGCCTTGCGCTATTTTAATCCAATTGGAGCTCACGATTCGGCACTAATTGGCGAGTTACCTATAGGAATACCAAATAATTTAGTTCCATTTATCACACAAACAGCCGCCGGTTTGAGAGAAAGTCTTTCTGTGTTTGGCGATGATTATAACACACTTGATGGTTCGGCCATTAGAGATTATATTCATGTTGTAGATTTAGCAAAAGCTCATGTGATTGCAATAGAAAGATTAGCAGATAAAATTAATAAATCGAGAATTGAATACTTTAATTTAGGCACAGGAATAGGGATTTCTGTATTAGAATGTATTAAAAGTTTCGAAAAGGTATCCGGAAAAAAACTTAATTATAAAATAGTTGGAAGACGACCGGGCGATATTGAAAAAATATGGGCAGATACCAGTTTTGCTAACAGAGAGTTAAACTGGAAAGCCGAAAAAACCATCGACGATGCTATGCTATCGGCATGGAATTGGGAAAAAAATATTAGAAAAATCCAACAATAGTATAGCTCGTTTAACACGTAATAATTATAATCGTTTAAATTGGCTTTTTAAAAATGTAAAAAAATGAAAAAGATATTAATTACCGGTGGGGCAGGTTTTATAGGTTCTCATGTTGTTAGATTAATGGTTAATAAATATTCCGAATATCAGATTTATAATTTAGATGCATTAACCTATGCAGGGAACTTAGAAAATGTTGTGGATCTCGAAGGCAAAAATAATTATACCTTCGTAAAAGGCGATATTACCGATAAATCTTTTATCGATAATTTGTTCAAACAAGAACAATTCGATGGAGTTATTCATCTTGCTGCAGAGTCTCATGTCGATCGATCAATCCTTAACCCGATGGATTTTATTTATACTAACATTGTTGGCACAGTTAATCTGCTAAATGCAGCAAAAGAAACATGGAAGGCCAACTACGCAGGGAAGCGTTTTTATCATGTATCAACAGACGAGGTATACGGATCGTTGGGGAAAGAAGGCTTGTTTACAGAAACTACTTCGTACGATCCTAAGAGCCCTTATTCTGCTTCGAAGGCCTCGTCCGATCATCTTGTTAGAGCCTATCACAATACCTATGGTTTGCCGGTGGTATTATCGAATTGTTCTAATAATTACGGGCCTAATCAGTTTCCGGAAAAACTAATTCCGTTGTCAATCAATAACATTATCAATAAAAAACCAATTCCGATTTATGGAAAAGGGGAAAATATTAGAGATTGGTTATTTGTAGTCGATCATGCTCGAGCAATAGATTTAATCTATCACAAAGGCCCAATTGGGGAAACATACAACATTGGAGGCCATAACGAATTAACCAATTTAGAGTTAATTTACACATTATGCGATTTGATGGACGAAAAATTGGGTAGAGAAAAGGGAGAATCTGCTAAACTTATTACCTTTGTAACTGATCGTGCAGGGCACGACTTACGATATGCCATCGATGCTTCAAAAATTCAAAAAGAATTGGCTTGGGTTCCAAGCTTACAGTTCCCAGAAGGCCTTGAGAAAACAGTCGATTGGTATTTAAGTAACACTAAATGGATTGAAAATATTTTAAGTGGCGATTACGAAAAATACTACGAAAATCAATATAAAAACAGGTAAAATTTTACTTGTTGTTTTTGGATTTTTATGGGTATTTCAATCTTGTGTTAGTACCCAAACGGCCAGCACACAAAGGCATAAAAATTTAGCCTATCTGTATAATGCAGATCAGGCTTTTTTGCATCCGGAATTCCAGATTTACAATTTAAATGGAGATTCATCTTTGGTTTTCGTCAAATTGCCATATTCCGATTTGTTGTCGCAAACCTTGCCGGATATGGGTAAGTTTGCAGTGGTCGACCTGCAATTTAGAGTATACGAATCGCTTGCAAAAGGTGGTATTATAGACTCTGCAAGTTATACCCAGAAAATAAAGTTCGAAGCTCAGAAAACTTATCAAATAATGAGTTTCAAAGTAAAATCGCCACAGTTGCACCGCTCATATTTGAGTATTGAGATTAAAGACAGTTACAGCGAAAGAAGTCGAAAAGATTATATTGAAATCGACAAAACGACACTTTATAATAGACAAAATTTTTTACTGAAGCAATCTAAAACCAGAGAACCAATATTTGGTACAGTAATACAAATAGGAGAAACTTATGAAGTTCAAAGCAGTCTTTTGTTAAAAAAAGTGTTTTATGTGCAGGAAACTTCCAACATCCAAGAAATTGCCGAGGTGCCATATATAGGAAATAGAGGTGGGATGCTAAAATTAAGTATGGATACAACGTACCAATTTACCGATTGGGACTTAAAGCCCAATGTGCCTAAAGCTTACCTCATTACTGCAGATACAACAAAAGTGAAAGGAATTTGGTTAATGGCATTCGATTCTACCGAAAATTGGCTACACACACCTTCGCAATTAATAGAACCATTGGCGTACTTGCTTTTACCTAACGAAGTGAAAGCGCTGAAGTCTTCCGAAAACAGTAAAGATGCACTTGACCGAATTTGGCTGAAAATTGCCGGAAATCAAAGATTAGCAAAAGAAATGATCACCACCTATTATCATAGAGTTGAAACTGCTAATCGATATTTCACATCGTATAAACAAGGATGGATGACTGATAGAGGAATGATTTATACCGTTTTTGGAGAGCCTTCTACAATCTATAAATCCGATCGACTGGAACGGTGGATATATGGCAATGCATCGGCAGAAGGTTCTATCACTTTTGATTTTAATAGAATTTTTCACCCGCTTTCAGATAATGCTTTTCAGCTTGCTGCAGACGATTCATACAAAGAAGTATGGAGCAGAGCGATTGATGCTTGGCGATCTGGTAGAATTTTTTCAATTGCAAAATAGTTATGTTACGTATTTTCCTCATTTTAATTTTTGCGTCGGTTTGGTCTTGTAGTGGGAGTCAATTAAAAAAAGGGATGACGGCTTCCGATATTGCCAATATAATAGGTAAAGCAGATTCTCTAATCGTTTTACCTGATATTAAAGATGTTTACACAAACAAACCCATCCATACAGAGCAATGGTTTTATGGAAAGGATTCTATTTTGCAAATAGAAAATGGTAAACTGAAATTTTGGAATAAAAAAAAATAATGTATGAAGCTTGCAATTGTTGGCGCCAGCGGTCTGGTCGGTAGAACTTTATTGTCGATGTTAGAAAAAAATACTTGGTCTGTAGATGAATATTTTTTGGTAACATCTGATAAGTCGGCTGGTAAGAAAGTCGAATTTAGAGGAAAAGCATATAACTATATTACCATAAGAGAAGCTATTGAAAATAAACCTGACATTGCTATTTTTTCAGCCGGTAGTCAAGTATCATTAACATTTGCTCCAAAATTTGCAGAGGTTGGTTGCCGAGTTGTTGATAATTCTTCGGCATGGCGAATGGATCCCGATAAAAAATTGATAGTTCCCGAAATAAACGGAAACACTTTAACTCAAAACGATTTTATTATTGCGAATCCCAATTGTTCCACTATACAGATGCTGTTACCATTGGCACCTTTGCATCGTGAATATCGTATCAAACGGATTGTAGTTTCAACCTACCAATCCATTTCGGGTTCGGGGCAAAAAGCAATGGCTCAGTTTGAGAATGAAAGACAATCGATCGTAGGAGAGCAATTTTATCCTCACCCAATCGACAAAAATTGCCTGCCACACTGCGATGTTTTTTTAGATAACGACTATACCAAAGAGGAAATGAAGCTGGTTCACGAAACGCATAAGATTTTGGGTGACGATGGCATAGCAATATCGGCAACGGCTGTAAGAGTGCCTGTTACAGGAGGCCATTCAGAATCTCTAAATGTTGAGTTTGAGAAATCAATCGACATCAACGGTGTTCGTCAAATATTATCGACAACACAAGGCGTTATTTTACAAGACGATCCTAAAAATAATGTTTATCCAATGCCATTAATGGCTTCGGGTAAAGATGATGTTTTTGTGGGCAGGATTAGAAAAGATTTATTTCAATCGAACACTATTAATATGTGGGTTGTAGCCGATAATCTTAGAAAAGGAGCGGCTACGAATGCTATTCAAATTGCAGATTTATTTATAAAAAAAGGATGGTTAAAATAACCACCCAAGAAATTATAATGTTTTTAAATAACAAAATTACTGTTATTGTTTAATCTCAAGAAAGCTATAATTTTTACTGTAAAACAACATTTGTTCTGTGTAATTGTTGTTGTATTGAATTTTGACATCAACTATTTTTGAACCATCGTAAATAGGCAATAGTACAGGATTTACAAAACCGCCATATGGGGCTATATTTAAAGCTTTAAAACGGTCGAGTACTTCTTTGTGTAATTGACGGTCGACTTTTACACCATAGTTTTCAACTAGTGCTTTTCCGGCTTCGTAGTCGCCTTCCGATTTGATTCGTTGGATTTCTCTTAAGAGTGTACCAAACAGTTGTCTCAATTTCTCATAATTGTTTACTCTCACATAGGTCTTTGCGTCAACTTTATAAAATTCAATAACCTTATCGGTTTTCCCTTTTTCGTATGCCCATTTAGCAATCAATTGACGATTACGCATATGCGCTTGCTCTATGTTTGCACCAGGTTCGATACGCACCAATTGGGTCATTAAACCATTGCGGATGTACGAGTTATACTCAGCTTTTGCAAAGTCTTTATGCTCCAAAAGTCCTAGTTCTTGCATTTTATCGTCCATCATAAAATATAAAGCGAATAAATCGGCTCTGGCTTCTTCGAGTGGTGAGGCATAATTTTTCAAAGCATCAGTTTTAGTTCCTTCAGCCAGTTGTCCGGAGCCATGTCCGAGGCATTCGTGTAAATCGGTGTGAATATTCGAAGCGTACGCGCCATATGTTTTTGAAAGCCTTCTGTCTTCTTTGTTTTCAACAAACGCTTCTAAAAACCCACTTTCTTTGGACGCTTTGTCGTATGCCGTTGTAATATTTTCTATGGTAACAGATTTTGAACCGTGTTCTTTTCTAATCCAATCGGCATTAGGCAGATTTATTCCAATAGGCGTAGAAGGGTAGCAATCGCCTCCCAGTTGTACCACATTTATGGCTTTGGCACTTACTCCTTTTACTTTTTTCTTTTTAAATTGATGATCGATTGGCGAATGATCTTCGAACCATTGTGCATTGTTGCTAATGATTTCTGTTCGTCGAGAGGCTTCAATATCTTTAAAATTAACTATGCTTTCCCATGTTGCTTTCATGCCCATCGGGTCTCCATAATCTTCGATAAACCCATTTACGAAATCTATGTTCGAATTTAAATCTTTAACCCATGCAATATTGTAATCGTCCCAAAATTTTAAATCGCCGGTTTTGTAGTATGCAATAAGCAATTCGATGCTATTTTTTTGTTGTTGATTTTCGGCAACTTCTGAAGCTTTTTTAAGCCAAAAAATAATTTGATTTATAGCTTCGGCATACAAACCATTGGCACTATAAACATTTTCTTTTATGCTATTATCTTCTTTAACCAATTGACTGTTTAAACCCCAGCTTATTTTTAAATCTGGTCGAGCAATACGAGCTTTTTGGTAGAATTCTTCGGCTTCTTTTTGAGAAACATTTTTATAAAAATTAACAGCCGAATGTTTTATTAAATCTTCTTCGCTATTTTGGCTTACTCGTTTTGGAGCAATCCTAGCATCGAAAATTATTGTCTCAATAAACTCTGATAAAGAATGATTTTCTTTCGGAAACGAGTATAATGGTCCATCGTAAAATTTGAAAAATGTAACCCATAACTTGCGATTCATTTTTGGGAAAAATTTATCGGTTGAATGATGGTGATGTATGCCATTCGAAAACCAAATTTTTTTCAAATAAATTTCAAATTCATCAAATTCGTCTGGTCTTTTGTTCTCTGGATCTTTTAAAATGTTCTGATAGATATTTTCAAGTACTTTTCGGATAAGTAAATTATATTCATAATTCTGGTCGTATACAATATCTCTACCCGAAATGGCGGCTTGCGATAAATAATAAGCCAGTTGCTTATGGTTAAGCGTTAATTCATCGAAATTAGGTACTTGAAATTGCATGATTTTAAGATCTCCAAATTGTTCAAGCAGATATTTAAAAGTGGTGTTGTTCATATTTGCAAAATGTTGAATTATAAAATATTAGTGTAGTAGTAGCATCTGTAAATTACTATAAATCGGTTAATACAATGCTATTTAAGCAAAAGTACAAATCCGGCGATTACTTTCAAAAATCAATTTATTTTATTTACTTTGTGGCTTAGCATAAGTCGAAGTTATGTATATTATTATTATATCAGCACTTGTAATATTGTCTTATCTAATAGGCTCTATTCCAACAGCCGTATGGGTTGGTAGAGTTTTTTATGGTATAGATATACGAGAGCACGGGAGTGGTAACGCCGGAGCAACTAATACTTTTAGGGTATTAGGTATAAAGGCAGGAATTCCGGTGTTGTTGTTTGATATTTTCAAGGGATGGCTAGCTGTGCAATTTGCAGTTTTGGCCGATCAACAAGAATGGCTATTATTATCTAACGACCAACTTATTAATTTGAAATTAGGACTTGGTGTTGCTGCTTTATTTGGGCATATTTTCCCTGTTTATGTTGGTTTTAGAGGAGGGAAAGGCGTTGCTACATTATTAGGGATGATTATCGCAGTACACCCACTTTCTGCTTTGATTGCCATTGTCATTTTTTTAATAACTCTCATTCTTACAAAATACGTCTCGTTAAGTTCTATGATTGGGGGCTTTTCTTTCCCAATATTAATCGTAGTCGTATATCATACCACAACTATATCCTTAGTTATTTTTTCAATGGTGATTGCAATATTGTTGTTGTTTACGCACCAAAAGAACATCGAGCGCTTGCTTTCAAGAGAAGAATCTAAAGCTAATTTGAAAGTAAAAATTAAAAAAAGCAGTCGTAAAAACGCCATGGATCTCGACTCCTAAATGCATGTCAATTCTTAATTGAATTTCTGTTATAACGTCCGATAAAATATTTACCTTTGTGCGTCGATTAAAAGTATGTGTATATGATATATCTGGGTGACAAACCTTTGTCAGTTGGGGATTTTTATCGCGTTTTGTTTGAAAACGAAAAAGTGCAAATTAGTGCTTCAGCTTTGGATAAAGTCCAAAAAAGTCACGATTTTTTAAAATCTTTTGCCAAAAATAAGATCATTTACGGTATTAATACCGGATTAGGTCCTATGGCTCAATATAAAATTAAAGATGAGGAGCAAAAACAACTGCAACTTAATTTAATTCGCAGTCATGCTTCCGGAATGGGTAATGACATTCCTCTTAAGGCGTCTAAATCGGCAGTGTTAGCCCGATTAAATACTTTATTGCAGGCATATAGCGGGGTACATGTCTCAGTGGTAGAGTTGTTAACTAATTTCATCAATTTAAACATAATACCGGCTATTCCTGAGCATGGAGGAGTTGGTGCTAGTGGCGATTTAGTTCAACTGGCTCATATTGCTTTAAATTTGATAGGCGAAGGCGAAGTATATTTTCAAAACGAAAAGATGCCGGCCGAAGATGCTTTTCGAAAAGCTGGATTAAACCCAATAGAAATGCATGTGCGAGAAGGCTTAGCTTTAATGAATGGCACATCTGTAATGTCGGGAATTGGTATGCTCAATTTAATTCGTTCGAATCAATTAATCGAGTGGAGCACCATTGCTTCTGCTTTGATTAACGAAATTGTTGAGGCATACGACGATCACTTATCCGAAGCATTAAACGGGGTAAAGCACCATGTGGGGCAGTCTGAAATAGCTCGAAAATTAAGACATTTGTTAGAAGGAAGTGTTTTAACGCGCGACCGTCAAGAGCATTTATATAATCAAAAACAAGAAGTAGAAATATTCGAAGATAAGGTTCAAGAATACTATTCGCTACGATGTGTACCACAAGTATTAGGTCCGATTTTAGATACCGTTAAATACACCACTCAAATTGTAGTCGACGAAATACAATCGGCCAACGATAATCCTATTATAAAGGCAGAAGAAGAAAATGTTTTTCACGGGGGTAATTTTCATGGCGATTATGTAGCACTAGAAATGGATAAACTCAGAATAGTGATAACTAAACTTAGTATGCTTGCAGAACGCCAGATTAACTTCCTAATGAATCATAAAATTAATGGTATTCTTCCCCCATTTGTGAATTTAGGAACTTTGGGTCTTAACCTAGGGATGCAAGGGGTACAGTTTACAGCTGTTTCGACAACAGCCGAAAATCAAACTTTGGCAACACCAATTTATACCCATAGTATTCCTAACAATAACGATAACCAAGATATTGTAAGTATGGGAACCAACTCAGCCTTGCTTACGGCAAAAGTAATCGATAATGCTTTTCAGGTATTAAGCATTGAAATGCTAACGTTGGCTCAGGCTGTTGATGCTTTATCGTTTCAAAATAAAATATCGAAGGCAAATCGACACTATTACGAGCTGGTGCGCAATGAGGTACCTGCATTTAAAGAAGACGATAAGCGTTATCCGGATGTGATGCGTGTTTATGAAATGATGAAAAATACGCATTTTAATCTTTAGTTTTTGATTTATTATTTAAAGAATTATTTTTGCAAATCGACGATAAAGTAACCAAATTAATGAAAATTGCGCTAGTAACAGGAGGATCAAGAGGAATTGGAAAGGCCGTTAGTATTGCCTTGGCAAGAGAGGGCTTTAGAGTGCTCATTAATTATATTTCTAACGAGGAAGCAGCGCGTGTAACATTAAATCAGATTATTGAAGAAGGAGGACAGGCAGAATTGCTAGCCTTCGATGTTTCGAAGCAAGAAGAAGTGGAGCGAGCTATAGGAGATTGGAAGTCGAGAAACCCAGAACAATATATTCATACGCTTGTTAATAATGCGGGAATTAGAAAAGATAATTTATTGGTCTTTATGCCCTCCGACGATTGGTTCAATGTGCTTAATACCAATCTGAACAGCTTTTATTATTCGAGTCGTGCACTTATTCAGGATATGATTGTAAATAAAGGCGGAAGAATTGTAAATATTGTTTCGTTATCGGGAATAAAAGGAATGCCGGGTCAAACTAATTATTCGGCAGCTAAGGGCGGTGTTATAGCCGCGACCAAGGCTTTAGCACAAGAAGTTGGAAGAAAAAAAATTACAGTAAATGCAGTCGCACCGGGATTTATTAAAACGGATATGACTGTAGATTTAGACGAAAAAGAATATAAAAGATTAATACCAATGAACCGTTTCGGTACCGCTGAAGAAGTGGCCGATGTGGTAGCATTTTTGGTGTCGGAAAAAGCATCTTACATTACCGGAGAAGTGATTTCGGTAAACGGAGGCTTACACACATAGCTTATGAAAAGAGTTGTTATTACTGGCATAGGTATTTATTCTACCATAGGAACGAATCTCAATCAAGTAAAAGATAGTTTGTTTCATGGGCGTTCTGGTATTGGGATCGATCCATTCCGTAACGAACTAGGATTTATGTCGCCTTTAACAGGGATAATCGAAACACCCGATATTAAGTCTGTGTTGCATCGTAAGCTTAGAAAGGGAATGGCAGAGCAGGGAGAATATGCTTACATGGCCACCTTAGAAGCTATGAAAACAGCAGGATTGGATATCGATTATTTCGAAAAAAATGAGGTCGGGATTTTGTACGGAAACGATTCTTCGGCTATTCCGGTTATTGATGCTTACAATAAAATTATTGAAAAGAAAGATACTTCCTTAGTTGGCGCAGGTTCAATATTTCAGTCGATGAACTCTACAGTTACAATGAACTTGAGTGTGATCTTAAAATTAAAAGGAGTCAACTTTACGGTGAGCGGGGCTTGTGCTTCCGGATCGCATGCGATAGGACTTGCTCACATGTTCATTAGTCAAGGAATGCAGGAAATGATTGTTTGTGGAGGAGCTCAAGAAATCAACGCTTTTTCTATGGGTAGTTTCGATGGAATTGGTGCATTTTCGCAACGAATCGATGCCCCTCAAAAAGCAGTACGACCTTTCGATAGAGATAGAGACGGACTAGTACCTAGCGGTGGCGCAGCTACATTAATCGTAGAAAGCTTAGAATCTGCTCAACGAAGAGGCGCAAAAATATTAGCTGAAGTTGTAGGATATGGATTCTCTTCGAATGGCGATCACTTATCGGTGCCAAATGTAAGCGGCCCTCAAATCTCTTTGGAACGAGCATTAAAACAGGCTAACTTAATGGCTAGAGATATCGATTATGTTAACGCTCATGCAACCTCAACACCGGTGGGCGATGGCAACGAAGCACAAGCCTTATTTAATGTTTTTGGTGGTAAAACACCTGTTTCTTCTACCAAATCGATGACCGGTCACGAAATGTGGATGGGAGGCGCCAGTGAAATTATTTACTCAATATTAATGATGCACAACGATTTTATCGCTCCCAACATTAATTTTAATAACCCCGACGAACACTCAGAAAAAATCAACATTATACCAGAAACCCGAAACGCAAAATTAGACACCATTCTTTCCAACTCTTTTGGTTTTGGAGGAACTAATTCATCTTTAATTATAAAAAAATTCAAATAATATGGATAGGAGCGAAGTTGTAAATATTGTCAACGACTTTTTGATTGAAGAATTCGAGATTGATGAATCTGTGATTTCGGAAGATGCAAAATTTATTGATGATCTTGACATCGATAGTTTAGATTTCGTAGATATTGTGGTGATTGTTGAAAAGAATTTTGGGTTTAAGCTCACAGCAGAAGATCTTTCGAAAATGCCGGATCTTAAAAGTTTTTACGATTTTATTACAGAAAGAGTCAATCAATAAACATGTCTTCTTGGGAAGGCAAGTCTGCCGGATCGGTTTTAGGTTACAGAATATTTGTATTTTTTCTTAGATACACGCATTGGTCTGTAGCCTATTTTATTTTATACTTTGTTGCCTTTTATTTTTGGGTGTTTAAACGAAAGACATTTAAAAGTTCTTACCGATATTTTTATCAAATTTTAGGTTTTACTAAATCGAAATCTTTCTTTGGAGTTTATTGTCAATATTTAAGTTTGGGAAAAACTTTGCTCGATAAAACATTGATTTTATCTGGTTTAAAACATCCGTTCACCATCGATCACGATGGCGCAGAGCATTTTGAGACCATCATTAAAGAAGGAAGAGGCGGAATGATTATCAGCTCACATATTGGCAATTGGGAAACTGCAGGGCAGTTGCTAGAACGTATCAATTATACTTTCAATATTGTAATGGTAGATGCCGAACACGAAAAAATAAAATCGTATCTCGGACAAGTGATGGGCAAAAGAAATTTTAACATCATTCCAATTAAAGAAGATTTGAGCCATGTTTTCTTAATTAAAGAAGCATTAAGCCGAAACGAACTTATTGTTATGCATGGCGACCGTTATGTGGGTAAAGACACAGCACGTTCAATGCCTTTTTTAGGAGAACAAGCATACTTTCCTACAGGGCCTTTTTTTATAGCTGCAAAATTTGATGTGCCGGTGAGTTTTGCTTTTGCTATGAAGGAAACTAACACTCATTATCATTTTTATGCGAGTAAACCAATTCGAGTACAACTCAGAGGTAATGCACAAGAAAAGCAACAAATTGTTAGTGGTTTAATGAAAAAATATATTGAGAATCTTGAAAAAATAATTAAAAAATACCCTTATCAATGGTTTAATTTTTACGAATTTTGGGATCGATAAGCTAAACCTAATTAATAAATCTATTACACATGAAACGAAATTACGGAAACGATAACAAACACGCTTTGACAGCAAAATTAGATGCCCAGAAAATAGCTTGGGCTCCAATGATGTTTCAAGCAGCCAGAGCACTCAGAGATTTTGGCATATTAAAATTATTACTCGAAAATAAAAATGGTTTTACTTCTTCAGAAGTGGCCGAAAAAATAGGAATCTCAAGATATGGAGCAACTGTTCTACTCGAAGCAGGTTTAAGTTTAGAACTCGTTTATTTAGAAGATGATGTATTTAAATTAACCAAAACAGGCTTCTTTTTACAAAGCGATCCGCTTACCAAAGCCAACATGGATTTTACGCAGGATGTGAATTACGAAGCTTTCATGTATTTACAAGAATCGATTAAAAATAGCAAACCGGAAGGTTTGCATCGTGTGTTTGGCGACCGATGGGCTACGGTTTACGAAGCATTAGCAGAAATGCCGGATCAATTTAGAAAAAGCTGGTTTGGTTTCGATCATTATTATTCCGATAATGCTTTCCCTGACCTGTTGGAGATTGTGTTTAAAAAATCACCTAAGAAAATCCTCGATGTTGGTGGTAATACCGGAAAATGGTCTTTGCAATGTGTGGCTCATAACCCAGAGGTTGAGATGACTATCTTAGATCATCCCGGGCAGTTGAAAGAAGCTTTCGAAAATGCAGAAAAATTAGGATTCAAAGATCGAGTCAAAGGCCATGCTATGGATTTACTCAAACATGAAATACCTTTTCCTAAAGGTTTCGATATCGTTTGGATGAGTCAGTTTTTAGATTGCTTTGGCGAGGAAGATATATTAGGCTTAATTTTAAGAGCCAAAGATGCTTTAAACGAAAATGGAAAGTTGTATATCTTAGAAACATATTGGGACGATCAGAAATACGAAGCCTCAACCTATAGTTTACACGCTACCTCCTTGTATTTTACTTGTGTTGCTAATGGTAATAGCCGAATGTATCATTCCGACGATATGCGCGAACTGCTCGATAAAGCAGGAATGCAAGTCGTAGAAACTTATCATAATGTTGGAATTAGTCATACTTTGATGATTTGCGAACCAAAATTCCGCAAGATTAAATAAATCTGAATTTCTTGAAATCCGTACTGGTCTTATATTATTCACAATCTGGGCAATTAAAAAATATTGTAGATGCTGTAGCAAAGCCATTATTGGCTTGCGACCAAGTACAGGTCGATTTCGCCAAATATCAACCAAAAACAGATTATCCTTTCCCTTGGAGTTCCGATGCTTTTTTTGATGCTTTTCCTGAATCACGTTTCGGAATTACTTGTCCTATGCAAAGTATGGATATAGAAGCCAATAAGCACTACGATTTAATAATATTTGCTTATCAAGTATGGTACCTATCTCCATCTATTCCGGCATGGAGTGCTTTACACGATCCAACCATTATGCAAATTATGAGAGGACGTCCGGTGGTTACCGTTTTAGGTGTTCGTAATATGTGGGTACAGGCTCATTACAGCATAACACAGCGACTAAAAGTTTTGGGGGCATCTCATGTTGGGAACCTTGTGCTTACCGATCCTGCAAATAATTTAGTTAGTGTTATCACTGTTATTAAGTGGCTGATCGAAGGGAAACAAGGTCCTAATGGCATCTGGCCTCGCTCGGGAGTACCATTAGCTAGAATAGAGCAATCGTACAAATATGGAGACTTAATATTGAATGCGCTTAAAAGCGAAAATTGGGCTTCTTTGCAGAGCAACTTGGTAAATGCCGGAGCAGTAGATATTAATTTTGTTTTGAAAACAATTGAAACCAATGGTCACCGTATATTTGGTGTATGGGCAAAAATGATATTGAAAAAAGGTCAAGCCGGAGACACAAATCGTTTGCCTCTCATCCGCATTTTTAAATACTATCTTCTTTTTATGATATTTATATTATCGCCAATTGCCTCGTTGGTTTTCTGGATAATTAACTTTCTGTTTTTCCCGTTTGCCAGAAAACATATTCGAAACATAGCTTTAATGCATTAGATTGATTTAAGAGGAATAGAAAAGTAAATTACTTAAACTTAAAAATTAATTACAAATTAAAATTATTTAGTTATGAAGCACTTTTATTTTATGCTGTTAAGCCTTCTAAGTCTTTTTTCTTTAAATAGTTTAGCACAAGACCCCAAATGGACAAATTACTATAAAATTCCGGAAAGGATCGAAGAGAAAGATTATTCTATAAGCTTTCAGGATATCGTTTCCAGAATGACGTTTGTAAAAATGGCTATAGAGATACAGAACAATAGCAACGATTACCTGATATACAAAACAGAAGAAACAAGCTATTCTTTCGATTTTGGTAAATATTCGGCAGAATCAAAAATCGTGTATATTAATCCACATCAATCAAAAAAGAAAACAATAAAAGCAGAAGGGAGCAATCAATTTATAAATGAAAAATTTACGCTTTTAATCGATGGTTTATATAGAGTGCCTAGCGAGGGTAAAGTTATAAGGATAGAACAATTTCAATTACCGGCATCTCAAAACGAGATTCAAGTGGGCGATTTTATAATAAAATTACTTAAACTTAAAAAAACAACAGCAGAAACAGTAGCAAAGTTCGAATGCACTTATACCGGCGACAAGGTAGCTATTGTGAATGCCTCCAAATTATCGGTTACTATCGATGGAAAAGAAAATATAGTATATGCTAACGACGATAAAAAAGTTAAAGATCAACTTTTACTCAAAGGAGAATCTCTTAGTTTCAACGCTATTTTTCATATTCCGGGTAAAATTGCCGATATGCAATTTGCAACTATGCAAATTATCTGGAACGATACTTTTATAGTGTCGGAAGCAATTAAAGTAGAGCCTGTTCAGCAAAATTTTGTGCTCGATCCGGGACTGACGCAAGGAAAAAATAAGTAACAAAATTTGAATCAGACTTAGATCATTTTCTCTTCAATCATTTGTTGAAAATGCTCCTTTATGGTCGTTTCGATAGGACGGTATTTTAGATTAAGAACATCGATGCTTTTTTGGTTATTCACTAACCAAGGGTAACCAAAGTTGCGGCTAACCATTTTTCGCTTTAAACCGAATAATGGGCCGACCAACCAAGCTACCCATTTAGGGAGTTCCGTTTTAGGCAAATGGTATTGATTATGATAACGCTGATATAAAATGCGTGATATTTCTAGTATTGTCTTATGATCTGCCGATATTATGTGTCGTCCTTTTGCCGAAGGATTAAAGCCTGCTTTAATGTGTGCATCGGCTACATCGCGAACATCGACCAAAGCTAAATCTAAACCCGGAGCGCCCCATTTGGCGGTTCCATCCCCAATTTGCTTCATTATTTTAAAGCTTTCTGAACTAGCACTGGCCTGAATGCCCGGACCAAGAATTAGTGTAGGATTGATAACTACTAAATCCCACTTCGATTGTTGTTCAACCATTTCCCATGCTTTTTTTTCGGCTAGTGTTTTCGAAAAGCTATAGGCTTGGTGACGTATATTGGAGCTAAAATTCCAATGCGTTTCATCGGCTACTCCACCATCTATAGTCTTCAAATCTTTAGTGTCGCCCATTACAGCTGCTACACTGCTGGTAAGTACTACCCTTTTTACACTTGCACTTGCATTGGCAGATCTGAGCACATTTGAAGTCCCTTTTACAGCAGGATCTATTAAGTCGCGTTGCGGGTTTTTTACTTTATTAATGAATGGTGATGCGGTATGAAATACCAATTCGCATCCTTCCATAGTTTCTAGGTACGACGACTCAACAAGTAAATCGCTTTTAAACCAACGAATCTGACCAGAACTGTTTTGTGCAATCTTATTTAATGTTTGGGTTTTAGAAACATCCTCCGGGTTGCGAATAGCCGCATGAACCGTGTAACCTTGCTCAAGTAATTTTTTACAAATCCAGCCGGCAAGGTAACCACTTGCTCCAGTAACTAGAATTGGACTTTTAGGATCGATACTTTTCATTCGTTTTTTTTATATTGATGTTTACACTAATTCCGACTTGAACAATGCATAAAATCTGGATTCTATTGCTTGGCTGATACGTCGAAATTCCGATAATATAAAATCAGCACTACCAACAGCTTTTGCCGGATCTTCGAAACCAATATGCAAACGTTGTTTAACAGAGCCGGAAAATATAGGGCAGCTTTCGTTGGCCTCGTCGCAAACAGTAATTACATAATCGTAGCTGGTTTTTAAGAATTGAGCTACATTTAGAGGGGTTTCTCGACTGATGTCGATCCCACTTTCTTTCATAACTTGAATAGCCAAGGGATGTACTTCTTCAGCGGGGAATGTTCCGGCAGAGTCTATTTGCCACGAAGGCGTCCAGTGTCTGAGAAACCCTGCAGCCATCTGACTTCTGCAAGAATTTCCGGTGCATAAAATGAGTATATTCACTTTTATTTTAATTTTTAAGTTTTACAAATGCATGGCCTAGTGCATCTACAATGTCTGATGCAATTAGCGATAATTCTCCTTTTTTCTTTTTAGCTAAATCGCCGGCCAAACCATGCACAAAAACACCAGTTCTAAGCGCATTAAATGGACTTAAACCTTGTGCCAATAATCCTGTAACTATGCCAGTTAAAACATCCCCACTTCCTGCTGTAGCCATACCGGGATTTCCGGTGCTGTTGAAATGAAAAGTGCCGTTTGGAGTAATGACAACAGAATAAGCCCCTTTAATTAGCATATAAACCTCGAACTTTTTAGCAAATTCAGCTGTCTGAAATAACCTTGTATAATGATCCGGACTTTTACCGATTAGTCGCTCTAATTCTTTAGGGTGAGGTGTGAAAATCGAATGTTTAGGAATCTTCTTTAAAAGCTTAGGATGTTCTGCAATTAAATTAATAGCATCGGCGTCGAAAACCATTGGTTGACTGAAATCTTCTAGGAGTTTTGTAAGTAGCTCTAAAGCAATTGTTGTTTTGCCAATACCGGGGCCGAGCCCAATGGTCGAAAATACCGACAAATCGGGTATTTGTATTTGGTCTTCTTCGTTGAAAATAAAAGTCATTGCTTCGGGCAGTGCCGTTTGCATGATGAAATTATTACTCACTGATAATAATGCTGTAGTTAACCCAATGCCAGATCTTAAGCAGGCTTCTGTTGCCAAAATTGAAGCCCCCATCTTACCTTCGCTTCCGGCATAAATCAATGCGTGTCCATAAGTTCCTTTGTGTGAGAACGATTTACGCTTTAAAAACTGAAGATCGAGATCTTGTTTTTCTGTAAGAAAGTATTGGGTCTGGGTTTGCTCGATGTAGTCTTCATGAATGCCAATATTCAAAGTGATAAATTGTCCGACAAAGGCTTCGTTTTCAGGTAATAAAAAAGATAGTTTGGGAAATTGGAATGTTAGAGTATATTCGGCTTTAACAATATTTTCCCGAACATTCTCAGCATTATTCTCGCCCATCAAACCCGTTGGAATATCGATGGCTATTACTCGCTTTTCAGATCGATTGACTTCGTGTACAATCTGGGCAAGCATACCTTCGATGGGTCGGCTTAGGCCGGAGCCCAGCATTGCATCAACTATTACTGTATAGTCAGACAGTATGTCGCTGCCAATTCGATACTGTTCAATCGAAGAGGATTTCATGTTTTCTAATCGATCTCGATTAATTTGAAAATCAGGGGTATAATTCTCGCTAATTCCGACATCAATAACATCGACATTAAACCTATTTTCTAATAAGAGTCTGGCAACGACTAGTCCATCGCCACCATTATTACCAGGGCCAACTAGAACTAAAATTTTATCTTCTTTTTTAATCAATTTGAGAATGCGCAAATAAGCTTCTGTAGCGGCACGTTCCATTAGATCAATAGAGCTGATTGGTTCGTTTAGAATTGTAAAGGCATCTGCCTGGCGTACAGAGTCTGCGGTGAAAAGTTTCATGCTTTCTTAGTTATTGTTAATCGAACTATTATTAACGATTATAAAAGAAAATAGTTCGCTTGGGTAAAATTAAGTGGAATTAATCTAAATAATATGGTCGATATCAAAGAATTTTATAATTTTGTGGCAGTGGACAGATTTGTGCTGCTTGCAACCACTCGAAAAAATGCTAAAACGACACTTTTCCGGATCGGCATCTGCACAAATCTCATTAAATTTTACTAATTAAATACAATTAAATAATGAGTTATTTATTTACTTCAGAATCCGTATCGGAAGGACATCCCGATAAAGTTTCAGATCAAATTTCAGATGCAATTTTAGATGAATTTTTAGCTTACGATCCTTCTTCTAAAGTAGCTTGCGAAACCTTAGTTACAACTGGTCAAGTGGTTGTGGCAGGCGAAGTTAAATCGAAAGCATATGTCGATATACAGGAAACAGTACGTCGAGTTATCAATAGAATTGGTTATACCAAATCTTCTTACAAATTCGATGGTGATTCTTGTGGTATTTTATCGGCAATTCACGAACAATCGGACGACATCAATCGCGGTGTGGATTCGGAAAACTCGAACAACGAGAAAAAAGAGCAAGGCGCAGGCGATCAAGGTATGATGTTTGGCTACGCAACAAACGAAACCAACGATTACATGCCATTACCTTTACAATTGTCGCACTTAATTTTATTAGAATTAGCAGCAGTCCGCAGAGAAGGTCAACATATGACTTATCTTGCTCCGGATTCAAAATCGCAAGTTACCATCGAATACTCAGACGACAACGTGCCACAGCGCATCGATACTATTGTTGTTTCTACACAACACGATCAGTTTATGGACAATGACGATGAAATGTTGGCTAAAATTCGTAAAGATGTGTTGGATATTTTAATGCCGAGAGTTATTTCTAAAATTGAAGCAGAAAATATACGTGCTTTATTTAACAACGATATTACATACCATATTAACCCAACCGGCAAATTTGTAATTGGTGGTCCTCATGGCGATACAGGATTAACGGGTCGTAAAATTATTGTTGATACTTATGGAGGTAAAGGAGCTCACGGAGGAGGTGCTTTCTCGGGTAAAGACCCTAGTAAAGTTGACCGCTCTGCCGCATATGCAGCACGTCATATAGCAAAAAATATGGTGGCAGCCGGTGTAGCTGACGAGATGTTAGTTCAATTATCGTATGCAATTGGTGTTGCTGAGCCGGTAGGCGTGTTTGTGGAAACCTATGGGACTTCTAAAGTAAACATGAGTAATGGCGAAATAGCAAAAGTTATGAAAACTGTTTTCGACCTTAAGCCGGCGGCTATTGAAAGTAGATTGAAATTAAGAAATCCTATATACGAAGAAACAGCAGCATACGGACATATGGGAAGAGAACCAAGAAACATCACCAAAAGTTTTAGCTCACCGTATAGCGGACAAGTTACTAAAGAAGTAGAATTATTTACTTGGGAAAAATTAGATTATGTAGACCAAGTAAAAGTAGCCTTCAAATTGTAATCTTCGAAGAAGTTATTGTATATAGCTCGGCTTTATTCGCCGAGCTTTTTTTATTTTTGAAAAATGATGATGCCAAAACTCAATTTACCGAGTCAAAATTTTAGTTTTTCTCAAGAACTTGGGAAAGTTAAAATATTTGATCGTTTCCGTAAAAAGCCAGTCGTTTTAACTCCGGAAGAGTGGGTGCGTCAGAATTTATTAGCATACTTAGTTGAGCATAAGAATTACCCAATGGGTTGGTTGGCCGTAGAAAAAGAGATTAATATAAATGGTTTAAAAAGGCGTTACGATGCTTTAGCATACGACCAACAACAACAGCTACATACTTTAATTGAATGCAAGGCTCCGAATGTTCCGATTTCTCAAAAAGTTTTCGATCAGATTTTAACCTACAATTATCAGTTACAAGCTCCAAACCTGCTTATTAGCAATGGGTTTCAGCACGTATTTGCAAAAGTCGATTTAAATAAAAAGACCTTCGAATTATTGGAGGAGATACCTAATTTTAAATAATTATTAATGATTTAACCTGTGAAAAAATTCCTGCTTTTAAGTCTCATTATAGTTTTAACTAAAATATATGCTCAAGATCAAATTTTCAAATCTAAACAATTGACGTTTTATGGTTTGGATTTTACCAATGCTCAGTTTATTGGTACTTTTGGTTTTAATCAGAAAGCAAAAATACAAGACTTTCATTTCCCGGATTGGAATTATATGTTCGAAAAGGAACGCCGAAAATACAATTTGTCCGACGCATTTAGAATGAAGCAGATTAATTACGATTTTTCTATTGTTAATAAACGAAACAGTGAGTTCGATATTTACGAGAAAATATCCGACGAAGATTTTGACACAGAATTAGGTGAAGAAGATATTCGGCCGATTTTGAAAGCATATGCCAATCCTAATCATAAAGGGCTTGGTTTATTAATGGTTGTTGAATCTATGAGTTATTTCAAAAATTTGGCAGTGGTTTGGCTTTGTTTTTTCGATAGCGAAACAGGAGATTCTTATCTTATCAAGCGAATTAGGGGTGAAGCCGGAGGATTAAATTTTCGAAATTGGTGGGCTCGTTCATTTTATAACGTGCTCGAATCGGCCAAACTTAATTACCCTTATTGGATTAAATCTTAAAAGCATAGAATAATCGCTTTTTTTTATTAGTTTTAGCCATACAATTGAAGGATTTGTAATCCAATGAGGCTATCCAGATATATATTTTTTGTCTTATTTATTTTTAGTCAATGGCTCGAAGCGAACTCACTCGATAGCCTGAAAACTTTATTGTCTGTTACCAAAGATACCAGCGAAAGAGTGATGCTTCAATATAAAATAGCAAAACAATATTTCGATCAGAATAAAACAGACGAAGCGGTTGAACAATTAATACAATCTTACAGTTTTGCTCTAAAAAAGCGCGATACGCTTTGGATGGCAAAAACACAAGAATTATTTGCAGAAATCTATTCACACAACGAAGATTATGAGTTAGCCAAGAACTTTTACGAAGTTGCTTTAAGTTTATTTTTAGCAACCGATAGCCTTTCGCTTGCAGCGCATGTTTATGGAGAAATTGGCACAATAAACTACTACTTAGGGGCTTACGACAAAACACTTGAGTACTATATTCTATCTCAGAAAACCTACGAAAAAGCAAAAGATACTGTGGGCATGACAAAGAGTTTGCACAATATTGGTGTGGTTCATTTAAGCCAAAAGAATTATAAAGAAGCCGAAGAATATTTTAGCAATGCATTAAATTATAACTCTCAGAAACACAACTTGCCGGGTATGGCCAATAACATTAATAATTTGGGCATATTAGCTAAGCGGCAAGGCAATTACGAAAAAGCCATCGAATATTTCAATATAGCCTTCGAAATAAATCAGCAATCGAAAGATACTTCCGGTATGGCTATGAATCTTAACAATATTGGCAATATTCGTATGAAGCAATCGCACTTCGACGAAGCCTTGAAATATTATCAGCAATCGCTTCAGCTTAAAGAGAAAATTAATAATCAGCGTGCTATAGCTCAGAGTTATGGAAATATTGCTAATCTTTTTCTAGAACAATACGATGCCACGCATAAGCGACTATATTTGAATGAAGCAGATCAATATGCTAAACATTCACTAAATATTGCTCAAAATCTGAATTTGCTTGAGGAAGAAAAATTTGCTTATGGATATCTGTTAGATATTGCTTTTCAAAAAGGTAATCTGGCACAAGCATTCGACTATCAGCACAAGTATATCGATTTACTAGAAGAATTATACGATAAAGATCGAATGGCTTTAACCCAGAGTATGGAAGCTAAATATCGGTTTACTAAAAAAGTACAGGAAATAGAAACCCAAAAACAAGCGCTCGAAAAAGCAGAAATTGAAATTGAAAAACAACACATAATCGCATCGAAAGAAAAGAATTTAAGAAACTTCTTTTTAATCGTTTTTATTCTGGTTTCGGGAGTTGCTTTGTATGTTTATCAAAATTTTCGACAAAAGAAAAAAGCCCATCAGGTTTTACAAAAATTGCAAGACGAATTAATGCTGAAAAATGCAGAACTCAACGAACAAAACGAAGAAATACTAACCCAACGCGATGAAATAGAAAACCAAAAAAATTTACTCGAAGACCAAAAAGACAATTTGGTAGAGTTGCACACCCACTTAACAAAGAGTATCGACTATGCAGAGCGTATTCAATCGTCATTGTTGCCACAGGCCGATGTCATTAAAGAACATTTAAGCGATTATTTTTTATTTTACAGACCTCGAGATGTTGTAAGTGGCGATTTTTACTGGTGGAATCACATCGAGGGTCACACTGTTGTGGCAGCTGCCGACTCTACCGGACACGGCGTCCCGGGGGCATTTATGAGTACTTTGGGAATTTCTAAATTAAGAGAGATTGTTGTTAGAGAATATATTACACATCCTGGTGTGATTTTAAGAAAACTGAGAAAAGAGATTATCCAGTCTCTCAAACAAAAAGGAGAATCTGGCGAACAAAAAGATGGCATGGATATGGCCGTTGTCAGTATTCATCAATCAACTAAAACAGTGCAATTTTCCGGTGCAAATAATCCTATTTACTGGGTTACCCCCCGAGTGTTGCCCGAAACAGAAAAGCTGGTATTGTTCGAAGAAACTACAGATAATAGCTTGTATTTGTATGAGTTAAGACCAGATAAAATGCCTATAGCCATATACGAACGAATGGATCGCTTTAATACAATCGAACTCAAAGCAGAGCCCGGCGACCAAATCTATATGTTTTCCGATGGTTATGCCGATCAGTTTGGAGGCGAACATCCTAAAGGGAAAAAGTTTAAGTACAAATCGTTTAAACGTCTTATTTTAGAAAATGCTCATTTGCCTATGAGAGAACAAAAGCAAGCAATACAAAATACGTTCGACCATTGGAAGGGTCATCACGAACAAGTAGACGATGTTCTAGTTTTAGGTATAAGAATATAGACACGCTATACAAATGAAAAAAATACTACTCTTTATACTTATAACTTTAAACTTGCATTTAGCAAGTACATTTGCTCAAGACCATCATATAGTAGACAGTCTAAAACAAGCTATAGCTATTGCAAAACAAGATACCAATTTGGTAAAAGCAATATTAAAATTAGGTGAGCAATACGAATATATAAAACCCGATTCAGCATTAGTATATTTTAACAATGCCTTAAATACAGCACAAACACTAAAAAATAGAAATCTCGAAGCAGAATCTTTAAATAGTATAGGTATAATTTTCGCTATTCGAAACGATAATTCTATTGCGCTCGACTATTTTAAAAAAGCCCTGAACATATATGAAGAAATAGGTTATAAAAAGAATATTGCTACCAGTTTTAGAAATATAGGAATTATATACGCAAATCAAAGCAATTACTTCAAAACCTTGGAATATTTTAAGAAAGCGTTGAACGTTGTTAAAGAGTTGGAAGATAAAAATGAAATTGCGATAAATCTCGGAAATATTGGAGTTATATACGAGAACCAAAGCAATTACCCAGAAGCGTTAGAATACTATAGCAAAGCTTTAAAAATATACGAAGAAATTGGCGATAATATTGGAATAGCAAAAAATCTTGGCAACATCGGGATAATTCATCACAATCAGAGGAATTATTCAAAAGCTTTGAAATATTACGAAAAAGCACTGAAGTTGGTTGAAGAAATTGGCGATAAAGATGGAATTGCAACTAACCTTGGGAACATGGGCATCGTTTATGCAAAGCAAAATAATTATACTAAAGCGTTGAAATACTATGAAAAAGCGTTAAAAATTAAGGAAGAAATTGGTGATAAAAGTGGTATTGCAACTAATTTGGGGAATATAGGTGCTATATATTTTTATCAAGACAACTTCATAAAAGCATTAGAGTATTATGAAAACGCTCTGAAAATATACGAAGAGATTGACAACAAAGATGGAATGGCAACTAACCTTGCTAATATCGCAAATCTGTATAATGAGCTTAAACAATATAATAAGGCAATTAATTATGCTAATCAATCTCTAAAACTTTCAAAAGAAATAGGAGCCTTAAACATTGAAAAAGAAGCAAATGGACATTTGTCAGAAGCCTATAATGGCTTGGGACAATATAAAAAGGCCATGGACTACCAAGAGAAGTATTATTTGCTGAAAGACAGTATTTTTAATGAAGAAAACACTACCTCCATTGCAAAACTCGAAACCAAATATCAGTACGAGAAAAAATCGGCGGTGGATAGTATGGCCAATGCTAAACAAATAGAGCTGAAGAATGCCGAAATAAGCAACATAAACATCGAAAAAGAGGCTCAGCGTAAGCAACGTAATCTTTGGTTCACCGGTTTTGTATTAGTCTTATTGTTTGTTGTCTTTGTTGCTCGCTTATATCTTCAGAAGCAAAAAGCCAATCGTTTGCTCACTGAGCAAAAAGACATTGTTGTTCAACAAAAAGATAAAATAGAGCAAATTCACCACGAATTGTCGGAAAGTATCAACTATGCTACTCGATTACAAAATGCAGTACTGCCTAATCGCAACAAGCCTTCGATCGACCTAAAAGACTATTTTGTGTTGTTTAAACCAAAAGATAAAGTTAGTGGCGATTTTTATTGGTGGACAAGCACAGAAAACCATACGATTATTGCGGTTGCAGATTGTACAGGACATGGCGTGCCGGGAGCTTTTATGAGTATGCTGGGCATTTCGTTTTTAAGAGAGATAGTTTTAAAAGAAAAGATTATCAAAACCAATATTATTCTTGATAAACTTCGTGAAGAAATTATAAAAACGCTTAAGCAAACTGGAGCAGAACAAGAGCAAAAAGATGGTATGGATATGGCTATAATTTCAATTAATCATCAGAAAAATTTATTGCAGTTTTCGGGAGCAAATAATCCAATATATTTAATTAAAAATTCCGAATTAAAACTTTTAAACGACGAAAATACAGATCGCATTATTTTATCGGATAATTCAGAATTTAAAACACAAAGCTCTAAATTGCTATACGAACTGAAACCCGACAAAATGCCAATAGCTATTTATAAAAAAATGGACAATTTCAAAGCCATAGAGATTCAATACGAAGAAGACGATCAAGTTTATTTATTTTCCGATGGATTTGCCGATCAGTTTGGTGGACCGATGGAGAAAAAATTTAAATACAAACCCTTTAAAGAACTGCTTTTAGATAGTGCGCATTTACCTATGGCGCAACAAAAACAAAATATTCAACAAGCATTTGATGTATGGAAAGCTCAACATATTCAAGTGGACGACCTGATTGTTTTGGGGATAAGACTCTAAGCTGTTTTTTTTGATCTTAAGCCGGTAGTTATCGATTTACTTAAGCCTTTTTAGTAACTTTGCATTAAATCTCCTTATTATGATTTCGCATTTTTTTAAATTACCACGACATAGAAGTTTTAATTATAAGCCAAGGTTTTACGATCCGGAATTGGAAAAACTGGAAGAACGCAAAAATGAGCGACAGGCCAATGGAGAAGCTGTTTATTCCGATGATTCCGAGATAAAAGCCAGGCGTATCAATATACGAACCAATTACATTAAACAAAAATATGCCGAACGAAAAGAAAACAGACTCAGAATGTATATTCGCATTTTGACGATAGGTTTGTTGGCGGCTATTTTATACATGATCTTCGATAAAACTATCGCTAACTTTTAGTTTATGGCCGATATTATTCAGTTGCTCCCCGATGCCGTTGCCAATCAAATTGCAGCGGGCGAAGTTGTGCAACGTCCGGCTTCAGTAATAAAAGAATTGGTAGAAAATGCTCTCGACTCCGGAGCTAGTAAAATTACCATTCATGTAAAAGATGCCGGAAGAACCTTAATACAGGTTATCGATAATGGTTGCGGGATGACTGAAACCGATGCCAGATTAGCATTCGAACGTCATGCGACCTCAAAAATTCGTCAAGCTGTCGATTTGTTTAATATACGTACCATGGGCTTTCGTGGCGAAGCATTGGCTTCTATATCTGCCGTTGCTCAAGTTGAACTTAAAACAAAAACTCACGATTCGGATTTAGGAACACATGTTGTAATTAATGGATCTAAATTGGAAAAACAAGAAATGTCAACTTGCGAGAGTGGCAGTCAGTTCATTGTTAAAAATTTGTTTTATAATATTCCTGCAAGAAGAAAATTTTTAAAAAAAGATAGCATTGAGTTTTCGCATATTCTCAACGAAATTCATCGTGTAGCTATCGTTAATCCTGAGATTCACTTTGTGCTGATGCAAGACGACAAAGAAGTCTATAACCTACCAAAAGGTAATTTAAAGCAACGCATTCAGAATATCTTTGGAAAAAATCTATCGAAAGATTTAGTGCCTATATTCTCGGAAAGCCCACTAATTAAAATAACAGGTTTTATTGGTAAACCCGAACGAGCAACTAAAAAAGGAGGCGAGCAGTTTTTCTTTGCCAATGGCCGCTTCATGAAGCATCCGTATTTTTTTAAAACCGTTTTAAATACCTATGCCGATGTTTTAAGTAGCGATATGATACCTCGATTTTTTATCTTACTCGAAGTCGATCCGCAAGATATCGACATTAATATTCATCCGACCAAAACCGAAATTAAGTTCGAAAACGAACCTGCTTTGGCTCAGATAATCGCAGCTACGGTCAGGGAAGCTATTGGTAAATTTAATTTTTCATCGTCGATGAATTTCGAAGCCGAAGATTTGCCTATGAGCAGTCTGAACTTATCGAAAAATGAAATTTCCATCCCGAGTATTCATATCAATCCGGAATATAACCCTTTCGAAGAAAAACGTTTTTCGACACCTCGCGAGCAATACTCTAATAACAAAACTAGCACCACCGACCATCAGGCTTGGTTAAAGATGATGGCCGACATTTCGCATTCCGAGCCTCGTCAACATCAAATATTCGATTCGCCCAAGAGTGCAAACGAACAAGAAGTTAGTGTTATGCAGTTCGCCCTTAAATTTATAGTGGCGACAACCGATAAAGCACTTATGATAATTCATCAGCGAAGAGCGCATCATCGAATTTTGTACGAACGTTATTTGCAACGCTTTCAAAATAAAAAATTAGAATCACAAGCTTTAGTGTTTCCTATCGAAAAAGAGATTTCTGAAGATTACCGTTTAATGGTCGAAGAGTTAATGAGCGAGCTTAATGCCATAGGATACCAAATTGTACTGGAAAACCAACAAATGTCGATTCAAAGCTTACCGGCCGAAATGAAGCAAGCACAAGCCGTTGAAGCAATAGACCAAATGATACAAGATTTTAGTCAGTTTAATGCCAACGTTGAATACGAGCGTCAGAAATTTGTGGCTAAAATGGTGGCTTATAGAGCATCGGTAGGTTACCAAAAGCTCAATACTTCCGAAATGCAAACGCTTGTTAACGATTTGTTTTTAACCACAGAACCGGCTTATTGTCCTCGCGGAAAACGAATTTTCACTATGATGAATCAGGCCGAAATAGAACGTCAACTCAAAATATAAAAGACGTACAATAAAAAGACTTCATAAAGATTTATTAGCAAGCAAAGATTCGGTTTGTTGTCTTTGGTATGAGCTAAATTTTTAAGAACTTTTAAAAGCTCTTGTTAAGATTTTGGTCTCTAATAGTTTAATTTTGTATTTCATTTAATTCATCAATTATGAATAATTTCCGATTGGGAGGATTCAATATATTGCCGGTGGTTACTAAAAATTTACTCATCATTAATGGGTTAATTTTTTTTGCACAGATCACCTTAGAGAAAGTCTATCATTACGATCTTGGTACGCATTTAGGTCTGTTTTACTTTGGTTCCAGTCAGTTTATGCCAATACAATTTATAAGCTATATGTTTTTGCATGGTAGCTTTTCGCATTTATTTATGAATATGTTTGCGTTTTGGATGTTTGGTAGTGCTATCGAAAATTATTGGGGCCCTAAGCGCTTTTTAACATACTACATGATTACAGGAATTGGTGCCGGGCTAATACAACAATTGGTAGCTTGGTTAAGAATATCCGGTGCTTCGACTGGGGTAGATCCATTGGCAATTCAGCAAATAGCTAACGAAGGTTTTCAAATTTTAGATAGCGGTCAAAATTTTGTCGATCCGGGTTTAGCCAATTTAAACGTTCTATACAATATGTCCACAATAGGTGCTTCAGGCTCTGTGTTTGGCATTTTATTGGCCTTTGGCATGATGTTTCCTAATGCATTAATTTATCTGTATTTTGCTATTCCTGTTAAAGCTAAATGGTTTGTTCTAGGTTATGGCGCTGTAGAATTATATAGTGGATTTGCAAACCAAGCTGGCGATCATATAGCACACTTTGCGCATTTAGGTGGCATGCTGTTTGGTTTTATCCTAATTAAATATTGGAAGAATAAAGACTTGCATTTTAAACAGTTTTAGGTTTGAATATTCTCGACGACATAAAACGCTCTTTTGCTAAAGGCTCTTACTTAACACAGCTAATCTATATTAACCTAGGCGTATTTGTAGCTTTGCATCTGGTTGGGCTTGTTTTGTTTTTTTTAGGATATAAAGGTTTCTTTTCGGTTTTCGATTTTTTTGCTTTGTGGGCAGGAACCAGTGAATTCTTGAGCCATATTTGGGGAATTGTTACTTACATGTTTTTGCACGAATCGTTTTGGCATTTGCTATTTAATTTGATGTGGCTGTTTTGGTTCGGGCAATTGTTTTTAAAGTTTATTGACCAAAAACACCTTTTAAGTGTTTATTTACTAGGAGGGTTGTCGGGTGGTTTGCTTTATTTTATTAGTTATAATTTAATTCCTGTATTATCTGAGAATAACGAATTTGCAAGAGTTTTAGGTGCGTCAGCGTCGGTAATGGCTATTGTAATTGCCGTAACATTATTTGCTCCGGAATATGAGTTGTACTTAATGTTTTTAGGAAAAGTTAAACTAAAGTATATTGCAGTAGCTTCTATTGTTCTAGATATTATTAGTATTCCTTGGGGTAATGCCGGTGGGCATATTGCGCATTTGGGAGGTGCTTTTTTTGGGTGGTGGTTTGTTAGCCAATACAAAAAAGGACATTTGATAACGAAGGGTTTTGAACGCTTTTTAGATGGTTTATTAACTATTTTCAAGCCCAAACCAAAGTTGAAAGTGAGTTATAAAAAGACGGGTAACATGGAGTACGACTACAAAAATAAAAAAGCGGCCGAGCAAGATCAAATCAATCGTGTTCTTGAAAAAATATCCAAATCGGGTTATTCCAGTTTAAGTAAAGAAGAAAAAGAGTTGCTTTTCAAAATGGGGGAAAATAAACCTAATTAATAGTTTTGTCTATTTTCAATCTTTGTCTTTATCATTCAAGAAAGAGCTTGGGTAAAGCAAATCTGGAGGTAAAATTTTCAATATAATAGGTAATAATATCGAACCACCCGGAATCATAAAAATAGCTAAAGAAGGAATCGTTTTCAGTAAATCGACCGCTTGTGCTTTTAATTTCTTACGTTCCTCTTCGCTTAAATTTTCATCGACCGATTTTCTCAGCAAACTCAACAATTCTTTGCTCTCTTTTATTTCGTTGACGATCATAGAAGCGTTCTTCTTAACAATGTACTTAAAATTATAACTCACCGTGTGCTTAATTGCATTAAGCGAATAGGTTTTTTGCATGTATGGTAACTGATGCGAGCAGTTTAAATGCAGATGCTGAATTATTGAAAAGGTTGCATATTGTGCTTTTAAGTCGATGTTTAACTGATCGGCTAACTGATTGATGTATGTTAGCTCACTTTCTTCAATTTCGTAGTCGGTCATTAAAGCTAAAAGCGATAAATCGTATGCTATCTTTCGAATAATATATGGTTCATTTTGGTAATTGGGTTTATCGAAAATTATTTTTTCAGTAAGATATTTATTCAAAACTTGTTGCCGATCTTTTTCGATAGACGAATGCTCAATATAGCGTTCTATCAGTTTATGTTCGACAGTACTCACATCGTTATTAGATAGTGCCGCTAAAATCATACTTTGAATAATTTTATTCTGGATCTCAGTTTTATCTAATTTTTGTACAGGTCGATAATACCAATCTAGCAACCACAAAAAAGCCCACACATGAGTATCGTTGGCATGAGTAATAAACCGCTTGTTGGGTACTTTGCAAATCTGCTCAATCCATGTTTCTAAATCGGAAATGTTTTTGAGCTGTAAATTTTCTAAACAATAGTCAATCGGTGATTGTTGGTTGTTCGAGATTCGTATTTGATACGATGCGATTTTAAACAACCAATAACTGAATACTATTTTAAACTGCGACCTAAAATTCCACTTGTCAAAATCGGGATGAACATAATTTTGTTCGATGTAGGCAACACCAAAAACTAAGGGGCTTTTTATTAATTCTTGATACAGATTATTCTCGTCAAGTACAAAAGATGTGTTGTCTACCTCGTTGTTAAAATGCTTGTAATAGCTTAACAGCCAGTCGCCGACAGTTGGATTCATGCCTTTATTTGGAAGAAAATAAGTGTTCTATAAACTCGTTAAGTTGTAATCCTAGCTGGCTTCGGTCTTTTTTTATTAATCGATTAACCGAAGCATTTGGAGCTACATCGATGTTTCGTAAATCTAAATGTTGATTAATGAACAACATTTCCATTTCTGGAATTAATTTCTTAAACTCGTCGGCTACATCCGAAACACTTAGGCTTTGTTCGAGCACATTGTATGTCCCTGTTTCAATATTTGAGAAAGGAATTTCTGATAAAATATCAATCAAACTATCGATATGTATAATTCCTCTTTTCTGATCGCCACTACCCATTATTTTAATGCGATTCTCGAAGGCAGCAGAGAAGGCAAACTGATTAATAAATGAATCTACTCGAAGCGAAGTACCATATCCATACACGTTGCCAATTCTAAGGTTTAACACCTTTCGGTTGTCTTGCAAACGCATTAAATGGGCTTCGCCTCTTAACTTCGATGTACCATAAAATGTTTTTGGATGTGGGTTATTAATCTCGTTTATTCTTTCGGGCTCACTGCCATAAACGGCTATACTGCTGGCGTTAATCACTGTTTTTACCCGACTATCGTCTATTGCATAAGAAAGCTCGGCGTTTCCCCAATTGTTGATTTGTTCGTATAGATGATGGTTGGCATTTACCAGTTTAGAATCGACATGAGCCGCTAAATGATACACGATATCAATGCCTTTTAAAGCAGAGGCAAGCTGTCGGGAATCTAGAATCTCGGCACGTACAAACCTAACTTTTCCTTTCTTAATACCGGAATGTATGAATAAATTGTATTGATCTTTCCACAAGTTATCGTAAATCACAATTTCGTCGATTTTTGGATTTTTATTGAGGGCTTTAACCAATTCAGTTCCAATATATCCGGCGCCTCCGGTAATTAATACGTTCATACAAATATTGTTTTCGGTGCTTATTTTTTTTGGACAAGTTCTGTGTTCAGACCACATTCTGTTTTGTTTAACCCAAACCATCGTGAGGCTCTTTCGTCGCCTAAAACCATTTTACGAGTGCATGGTTCGCATCCAATACTCAAATATCCTTTTTCGTCTAACGGATGTTTAGGTAACTTGTGTTCGCGAATGTAAGCATAAATATCTTGCTTAGTCCAATCGAGCATAGGATGAAATCGAACAGTGCCAAATTTTGATAGTTCTTCAATGTTCATCGCTTTCCGAACTTCTGTTTGATCTGCCCGAACGCCATTTATCCAAACATCGTACTCAGCTAAAATTGGGTCTAATGGTTGGATTTTATTCAAATAACAACAATAATCGGGGTCAGAAGCAAACAAAAGTTGTCCAAAATTATCTTTTTGCTGGCTCTTAGGCACCGACGACTTTGCATCTATTATATTTAAATTAAAAGCTTTAGCAATTTGGTCTTTAAAAATGACTGTTTCAGGAAATAAAAAACCGGTGTTGATAAAGAAAATCGGAATGCGATTATCGATCCTGCTAACGATGTGCAATAAAACAATACTATGCGTTTGAAAAGAAGAAGTTACAAATAGCTTTTTCCCCTCGGCTCGGTAGGTTTCAATATGTTGTTGTATCTGATCAAAAGTCATGATCGTACAAAAATACAAATTTGTAGGCCATTATTTTATTTTTCGACTAAGCATTTTACGACAACCTTGTTGTTTCAAAGTTCATTTTTTGTAATTTTAGCTATCAAAATAATCATACTTATCGCATGATTCTAATTAAAAGAGCTCTGCTAGGACTTTTTTTAGGTTTTTCTTTGTTGATGGTTGCGCAACAAAAAGAATCGGAGTATTACTTAGGGTTACGTCTTTTCGATAGTGGTAGTGGCGATCTACTTCGCTTTGGTATAATAAAAATTGCACCCGATGGAAGCAAAACTATTACTTATATTACCAAAATAAGTTTCTTTTTACAAGCTGCGGGAGAGGAAGAATCCAAAGCCAATCCCGAAAAAATCAATTACTGGAAAACTTTACAAGTCGATGCTCGCAATGTAGAAATGTTGTGGAAACTGAAGTATGCAGAGTATCCTTACGAACGTCGCGAAGACACTGAAGGGTGGGCGGCATGGCTCATGAAACCATCGAGAGGGCAACTGGAGTTTCTTAAAAAATATGGTTTCAATAAGAGTATTTCAGATTTTATTTACGGACAAAAATGCTTTGACCTGATTAAAGATATTCAAGATCCTGAATGGCAGTACCAATATTCAACTTTATAAGCGACAACCAATTCAGATAGAATTTTTTTTGTTTTTAATCGTACATTAACGGATAAAAATTTTTTTCATTGCATTTTAAAAAATTAATTTATTACTTTGGTGTAGGAATCAATCTAAAAAATGTACAAAATGAAGAATGACAAAGAGGTGTGGAAACCACTTTATTTTGATGGTTTAACCAAAGAACAAAAATTTGAGATTTCTGATCAAGGAAGAATCAGAAGAACTCATAAAAGAACAGGAGACTGGCAATATATTACCGGTTCGAACTGCAAGGGCTACCGAATTTTTTCTTTTAGAGCCATAGATAAAGGCAAGCAAATTACCAAGTCGATGCATCGTTTAGTTGCAGAAACCTTCGTTAAACAACCTACTAAACGCCATAAACACGTCATTCATAAAGATTATGTGAAGCACCATAACGCTTCGGATAATTTAGAATGGGTAACACGCGATACATTAATGGAGCATCAAAAAGCCAATCCGAATTACAAACGTGGCATGGTTTATAATTCTAAATTAACCACAGATAACGTGAAGGAAATTAAAAAAGCATTATTGGCCGAAGATGTAGTTTATGCTCGTTTAGCCAGAAAATTTGGTATTACTCAAACACAGTTAAACCGAATTAGAAAAGGCGAAAACTGGGCGCATGTTAGTATTGATGCATAATTTTGATATAGCATAAGTGAAAAAAGGTGCATTGTTTACAATGTTTTGGCTCAGTCTATACGGGCTTGTAGCTCAGGTGCTCACTCACGATGCACCTTTTTCGTTTTATATGCTCCAAACAAAATCGGATTATACAACTAGCTATCAACTTAAAACGATAAAAGAACAATCAGAATCCATCAACAGCCGAGAAAATTTAGATGTTGCAGTATTGCAAAAATTCGAGAACGAAGTCTGGCATTGGAAAGATTCTATAAAAACAAACGGAAATCGTCTTCAGTGTTTCGAATTCGATGCAGGGCAAGCCGAGGCCTTAGCGCTTAAAATCGAGAAAATGGTATTGCCGGCGGGTGCTAAGCTTTTTTTATATGCACCGAACGAACAAAACAATTTTTGGCTTTTCGATGGCAAGCAAACCGGTTTTATTAAATCGCAATTCATATCTCAGCAAGTTGTTGGATCTAAGCTGATTATTGAGCTTAATTGCGATGCAACCTGCAATGGCGATTTGGAACTTAGCATATCTGGGCTATTAAATTATTTTCAAACGGAAAACAGAAGTGGGCCAGGATTTGGTCAATCGACCGATTGCGAAGTAAATTTCGCCTGTAGCGAGGGCGAAGGCTGGTGCAACGAAGCGCAATCTGTGGTTAGGATATTAATACAAAGTGGCACAAGGTATTTTTATTGTTCTGGCGCTGTAGTTAATAATACTGCGAATGACCATACACCATATGTGCTTACCGCAGCTCATTGTGGCGAAAATTCAAGCGTAAGCGATTTTTCGTACTGGAAGTTCGATTTTTTATATCAATCGGAGGATTGCAATTCTCCCAGTTCAGAATCGAATATCGACTATTTAAGTTTAACAGGATGTGAGAACTTAGCCTATGCCGAACGCTCAGGGGCTAGCGGTTCCGACTTCCGATTATTACAACTCAACGATTCTATACCTAGTGTTTGGAACATATTTTACGCAGGATGGAATGCAGAAGAAAAAGATAAAATCGAAACAGAAGGCGTGTGCATTCATCACCCTTATGGCGATATAAAAAAGATATCGACATACACTAAACCTTTACTTTCAACCGATGCAATGGGAGGTTTTACCAACGACTTGTATTGGCAAACCTTTTGGACTGAAACAGAAAATGGTTATGGGATTACTGAGGGTGGTTCGTCCGGCTCTCCATTATTCAATAACTTCGGCCAGATAATAGGAACGCTTGCCACCGGTTCGTCGTACTGCGATGGAATGAATGAATCTAGTCCCGATTTTTACGGGAAATTTTCTAAACATTGGGACGATAATGGAAGCAATCCTGTTCAATGTCTAAAACCATGGTTAGATCCGCTACAGCTCGATGTAGAATCTTGGCCTGGAATTTCGGGAAACGAAGTTTTAGAATGTGGAGCAAAAATATCTTTTGACCAATTTACCTTATATCCGGTTCCTGCCGATAAATATTTAAAAATCGGAGACGTAGATCTTTCAACATTATCCAATGCAGATATTATAGTTTACAGTATTAATGGAACGAAAATGCTAGAGCAGCATAGCTCAGACAGCCCCGATATAAAAAACATAGATGTTCATAGCTTACCAAGTGGAATATATGTTTTAAAAGTGATTAAAGAGGGTTTGATAGTCACTCAGAAGTTTGTTATTTTACATTCTGAAAATTAACTTTCAAAGTTTGGTGCTATGGAAAATCCTTTTGGCATTTTAGTAGTGGACGACGACAACGACATTGTTGAGTTCATGGTGTATAATCTCGAAAAGGAAGGGTATAATGTACATTCGGCTATAAATGGGCAGGAAGCGTTAAAGAAGGTAGAAGCATTTACACCACATTTAATAATTCTCGATGTTATGATGCCGGAAATGGATGGCATAGAATTATGCGAGCGAATGAGAAACAATCCAAAACTCGACCAAACAGTTATTGCTTTTCTAACCGCCCGAGGCGAAGATTATTCACAAATTGCCGGTTTCGACGCCGGTGCCGACGATTATATTACCAAGCCTATAAAACCCAAATTATTAATGAGTCGTGTAAAAGCGTTGCTAAAGCGGTTTTCGAGTTCAAATACGAATATTAGCGAAGATGGTACGCTTGTGCTTGGCAATTTGGAAATAGACCGATCGAGCTATTTGGTGTTCTTGAATAAACAGGAACTAAAACTACCGAAAAAAGAATTTGAAATTTTATATATGTTGGCATCCACACCAGGAAAAGTATTTAGTCGCGATCAGATTTATATGCATATTTGGGGTTCCGATGTCATTGTTGGCGATCGTACTATCGATGTTCATATCAGAAAACTCAGAGAGGCGATAGGTAACGAGAAAATTCAAACGGTTAAAGGGGTGGGTTACAAGTATATGAACGAGTAAATACTCGTCGTTTTTAGCGTCTTAAAAAACAACCTCCGAGCGATAAATTCAAAAGAATTGATGTAATATTGCTAATTATTTCAAAGTAAAAATACATTTCAAAAATTGTCAAAATATTTATAGCAGATGAAACAAAATATTGCTTTTCTTGAATCTGTAGAACTATTCAAGAGCCTTACTCCTGCAGAACTTTTATTGGTTTCCGAACGTGTTAAAGAGTGCCAGTTTAACTCCGGTGATTTTTTATTTAAAGAAGACAGCCCGAGAGATCGCATCTTTATTTTAAAATCGGGCGAAGTTACATTAACAAAAAAAGACAGCTATGGCAACGAAAATCGTTTGGTGAATTTTAATGCAGGCGACTTCTTTGGTGAGGGATCGTTGGGAGAAGATGTAAAACATTCTACCTCTGCACAAGCTGTAAAACCATCGGAAGTGTTTTCTTTAGCACAAACATTTTTTCACGAGAACGGAGCTATCACCCTGAAGGTGTTTTCTGTTATATCCGAAGTCATTTCGCGCAGAATGCGCTACGCCAACGCAAAATCGATTCATTCGGCAGGGCAATATTTATCTGGCAAAACAAGGTTGGAACACGATTTATTGGGCGAGCGCGAAGTGCCCGACGATCAATATTATGGAGTACAAACTCTACGAGCAGTAGAAAATTTCAATATCAGTGGCATCACATTAAATTATTATCCTTTAATAATAGATGCTTTGGCATATGTTAAAAAAGCCGCGGCTTTAGCCAACTTCGATTTAGGTTTACTGAAAGAAGAAATAAAAAATGCTATTGTTCAAGCCTGCGACGAAATTACAGACAGTAAATACCATTATCATTTTGTTGTAGATATGATTCAAGGTGGAGCAGGAACTTCTACCAATATGAATGCTAATGAAGTGATTGCTAATAGAGCCTTAGAAATTTTAGGACATCAAAAAGGCGAATATGAATATTGCCATCCAAACAATCATGTTAATTTATCGCAATCGACAAACGATGCCTATCCTACATCAGTAAAAATAGCATTGGTTAATTCAAAAACCAAGATTTTGCCGGTGCTCGAAGATTTAATTCAAGCCTTCAGAAAAAAAGGAGAAGAGTTTTCGCACATTATTAAAATGGGAAGAACTCAGTTGCAAGATGCCGTGCCTATGACTCTTGGCCAGGAATTCGAAGCTTGGGCGGTTACTTTAGAAGAAGAAGTTCAACGCATCGAGCAAAACGCAAACTTGTTCTTAGAAATAAACATGGGAGCAACTGCTATCGGAACCGGTATCAATGCAGACCCAAGATACAGTGCTTTGGTGACTCGCCATTTAAAAGAAATTACAGGCTTGAATGTTGTCTTAGCATCAAACTTAGTAGAAGCTACCCAAGACACAGGCGCATTTATTATGTTCTCGTCAGCCATTAAACGCTTGGCGATTAAGTTATCGAAAATATCGAACGATTTACGTTTGTTGTCATCAGGGCCACGTGCCGGATTTAACGAAATAAATTTACCTCCTATGCAACCGGGCTCGTCAATCATGCCCGGAAAAGTAAACCCGGTGATTCCGGAAGTGGTGAATCAAATCGCATTTAAAGTGATAGGCAACGATTTAACTGTTAATTTGGCTTCGGAAGCCGGGCAGTTGGAGTTGAATGTTATGGAACCGGTAATTATTCAAAGTTTATTCGAAAATATTGATATGCTCATTAATGGCATGAAGACTCTCAATTACAAATGCGTTTCCGGCATTACTGCCAACGAAGAAGTTTGTAAAGGATATGTGGCCAATAGCATTGGAATTGTAACAGCACTTAACCCTATATTAGGTTACGAAATTTGTTCATCCTTGGCTAAAACAGCTTTAAAAGATAACAGAAGCGTGTACGATTTAGTGTTAGAACAAAATTTAATGACTAAAGAAGCGCTAGAAGAAGCTTTAAAGCCCGAAAACATGCTTCAATCGCATATGTTAAGTTAGGCGCTATACACGGTATAAGAAAGCAATCTTTCAATTGATAGATTGCTTTTTTTTGTCATGATTGCTTCACCTTCTATTTGGCTTATTTAGTTATTAATACTTAGTTTTGAAGAAAGTTTCAGAACGGTTTATGAAAGCATTGATTATTGATAAAGTACACGATGTTTTGTTCCAACAATTTAAGTTGGCAGGCATTGATTTTGATTATCTCCCGAAAATTGAAAAAACAAAGTTCGATAAAATAATTGCAGATTATCAGATACTAATAATTCGTTCAAAATTTAAAATTTTAAAAGAAGAAATCGACAAAGGCGTTCATCTTAAGATAATTGGTAGAGTAGGTGCCGGATTAGAAAATATTGATGTTGAATATGCCAAAACCAAAGGTGTCGTTTGTTTAAACTCGCCGGAAGGCAACCGCGACGCCGTGGGGGAACATGCTGTTGGGATGTTGCTGAATTTGTTGAATAAAATACCCAAAGCGCATCGAGAATTAAGGGAAGGGAAATGGGATAGAGAATCGAACTGGGGCACAGAATTATCCGATAAAACTGTGGGGATTATCGGTTATGGGAATATGGGAGGAGCATTTGCAAAAAGGATTTCATGTTTTGCAAAATCGGTCATAGCATACGATAAACATAAAACCGGATTTTCGGATGCTTATGTAGAAGAAGCAGATATGGCGCGTGTCTTTAACGAGGCCGATATTTTATCTTTACATGTACCTTTAACTAAGGAAACACGTTATTTGGTGGATACTTATTTCTTAAACAAGTTCAAAAAACCAATTGTTCTGATCAATACTGCGCGTGGGGAGTGTGTGCATACTGGCGATTTGGTAAAATCGATCGAAGCCGGACGGGTAACAGGCGCTTGTTTAGATGTACTGGAATATGAAAATTCGACTTTCGAATCTTTATTTGCTGTATCGACACCGGAGCCACTACAATACTTACTGCACTCGGATAAAGTGATATTAACCCCACACATTGCAGGTTGGACCGACGAAGCCTATTATAAATTATCGAAAGTGATGGCCGATAAAGTTATAAATCAAACTAAAATTTTAGCATGAATAAAGTTCAAGAAGCGCGCGAAAAATACAGGCCGGAGCGAGTAAAACTTATTTTTTTAGCTGAAGCACCACCCTGTAAAGAAGGACACTTTTTTTATTTTGAAGATGTCCCAAAGGGTGATAGCTTGTTTTTGCATGTTATTAGAGCTGTGTTTCCAGATTTGGAAAAGATAGATACCAAGGAACTAAGAAAACGCAAAGAGGAAATGCTTTTTCGTTTTGCTGAGGCTGGTTATTTTTTAGAAGAAAGTGTTTCAGTCGCCATCCCTAAAGGAACAAAAAACAAAGAAGCTGTTATTTTAGAACATCAAGCAGATTTGTTAAATCGTTTAGATCGTTATAAAGCAAATACAAAGTTCGTTTTGTTAAGCTCGGGAGTTTTTAAAGTCAATTACGAAACTATGAAATCGAAAGGATTTAATATACTAAACGATTTTATGATTCCATTTCCCGGAAGTGGACAGCAAGGGAAATTTAAAGAAGGAATTTCAAATTTGAATTTAAAAGCTTAAAGAATGTTTAAAGCTAAATTAATTGAAGGACAGGAATACTACAGAATTAAACGTTTGTTTTCTATATACACAATCGTTGCAATTTCGCTTTCTGTTTTTATGAGTACATGGGTTAAGTGGCCTTATTATGTTGGCCTCCTGATATTATTGTTGTATTTCATCATCGCTACGTCAATCTTGCAGTTTAAAAATAAACTCACTGGTTTAATTGGTCGTCGAACTATGGAAATAGATGGAAATAACGTTTCGATTATAGGTGTTAATAAGAAAATTATAGAACAAATTCCTATTTCAGAAGTAAATCAAATTTTATATAGCGGAGGGCTTACTGTTGATGAAGGCTTATCTGTAAAGAATAATCGTCAATTTATAGCATTTATAACTGATAATAATAAGCATCAGTTCGATTTTGAATTAAGCTCGCATTACATGGCTGTTCAATTCGAAAAAATGATTAAGCAATTCGAAGAAAAAGGAATAAATACTGAAAGGCATTAATCTAAACGTTTCAGTTTAGCAAATTTAAGCAATAGTTGTTTTTGCCCACTGCCTTCAAAAAAAACAGTGGCAACCAAGTTACCTGCATTTTGCGAGATTTGCAAGATTTTACCTTGCCCAAATCGTTCGTGTTCTACACGCATACCTGCTTTTAGCTCGGATGCCGGACTTGCTTTAAAATCAGTTCCGCTAGCGGTACTAACAGATTTTAATTTACCTCTTCTAAACGATGTGTTCGACAAGCCGGAACCGCTGTTAAACTGAGGCTTTGAATTAAAAAATGATTGGTTTTTCTGAAATTTGCCAAACGATTGCTGTTCCGGTAAATTCACAAATTCTTCGTTCAATTCATGAATAAACATACTTGGCCCGGTGTTGTTAAACTGACCATATTTCATGCGGTTCATGGCATAACTAATGGTCAGATAGTGCTCGGCGCGAGTCATAGCCACATAGAAAAGACGGCGCTCTTCTTCTAAATCCAGCGGATGGTTTTTAGCCATCATCGAAGGAAATAAATCTTGCTCTACTCCTACAATATGAACACTTTTGTATTCTAAGCCTTTAGCCGAGTGGATGGTCATTAAAGTAACTTTATCGAAATCCTCTTCTTTTTCGTTGTCTTGAGAAGTCATTAAGGCAATATTTTCTAGATATCTGTCGAGGGTTAGCACTTCTAATTCCTCCTCTTTTGCTAAAATCGCTGCATAATCTTTTATCCCGTTAAGCAGTTCCAAAATATTTTCGTGTTGGCTGACGGCCTCCGGTGTATTTTCTTCGTGCAACTGTTTTAGTATTCCGGTATTATTCGCAATATAATTGGCCACTTGGTAGGCATCTTCTTCTTCAGATTTTTCGATAAAACTGGTGATTAACGATACGAAACCTAACAATTTCGATTTTGTTCCTTGGTTTATATCGTTTAACTCTTGTGCTCGGGTACAAACTTCCCAAATCGACATTTGACTTGCATTAGCAACTGCTTCTAGTTTATCGATGGTTGTTTTACCAATACCTCGTGCCGGATAGTTAATTATTCGTTTTACAGCTTCGTTATCTTTTGGATTTGTCACAACTCTAAAGTAGGCCAGTAAATCTTTAATCTCTTTACGCTGATAGAACGAAAAGCCACCATATATTTTATAAGGAATGTTCTTTTTTCGCAAAGCCTCTTCCATTATTCTCGATTGCATATTGGTTCGGTAAAGAATAGCAAAGTCCGAGTAATTAAGCTGTTTAGCCATTCTTTGTTCGGCAATATTTTGCGCAACAACAAAACCTTCTTCGGTATCTGTATTTACTTTTTTAACTTGAACCAGCTCTCCTAAATCATTTGTGGAAAATAGGTTTTTTTCGATCTGTTTTTGATTGTTTTTGATGATTGCATTGGCCGCATTGACAATGTTTTGTGTCGAACGATAATTTTGTTCTAGTTTGAAAATTTTATGCTCAGGATAATCGTTTTTAAAGTTGAGTATATTTTCAATTTTAGCGCCACGAAAGGCGTAAATACTTTGAGCATCGTCGCCCACTACAGTTATATTTTTGTGCAAAGCAGACAACTTTTTTACAATTAAATACTGAGCGTAGTTGGTGTCTTGATACTCATCGACTAAGACAAAACGAAAGCGCTCTTGGTATTTTTGTAATATTTCAGGGAAATCGCGGAACAGTAGGTTGGTTTTGAGCAATAAATCGTCAAAATCCATAGCATCGGCCTGTTTGCATTTTTGCTCGTACATTTGGTACATGCGAAAAGTTTCCGGTTTTCGCTGTGCTTCGTCACGCTTCATGTAAGAATCTATACCCATGTATGCGTTAGCAGTTATAAGATTGTTCTTGGCCGAAGAAATTTTATTCAGAAGTTCACCTTCTGGGTATTGATCTTTTTTTAAACCTAGCTGCTTTACAATCGAACGTAAAAGACTTTTTGCATCGTCGGTATCGTAGATCGTAAATCTGGATGAATAGCCTAAGTGCTGCGATTCGAAACGTAAAATTTTAGCAAATATGGAATGAAAAGTCCCCATCCAAAGCTGAGCGGCTTTGTCTTGTCCTACTACACTGCCTATTCTTTGCTTCATTTCTCCTGCCGCTTTATTGGTAAAGGTTAAAGCTAATATCTGATAGGCGGGTATACTTTGGTACAATAAATTGGCGATTTTATAGGTTAACACCCTAGTTTTACCCGAACCGGCTCCGGCTACAATTAATGTGGGGCCTTTTAAAGTAGCAACGGCTTCTTGTTGTATATGATTTAAATGATCTGCAATTGATTGAGACATGAGTACAATTTTACACAAAGGTATAGATTCTGTTAAAAACAACAGGACAGTAAAGATTGCAATTTATTCACAGATAAGATTCTAATTGCTAAATGCACAACGGGTTATATTAATTAAATATAAAACAAAAAACCCGACTGAGATAAATCAATCGGGAGTTTTTTTGTGCCCAGAACAAGACTCGAACTTGCACGGCCTAATGGCCACCAGCCCCTCAAGCTGGCGTGTCTACCAATTCCACCACCTGGGCAAAAGGGATTGCAAATTTAAAGATATATTTCGAGAAAAATTAAAATAATACTCTAAAATATTGCGTTCAAAATCATTATCATCTGTAATCGAAGAAAATCCTTAAATTTGCAATAGAATGATGATAACGCAATACCCCGATAATATTGAAGAACGTTTAGGCTTCGACCAAATAAGGCAATGGACCATTAAACGATGTTTAACTTTTGCTGGCCAAGAAAAAATTGCACAAATGCCCTTTTACACTCAATTAGACGAGTTGCTAAAAGTTTTACAAATGATCGACGAGCTTAGAGCTATTCGAACTCTAAATCAAAATTTCCCATTGTCACATTTCGAACCTTTAAATCGTTTATTTCAGAAACTCAAGGTCGATAACGCATATATGGATATCGAGGACTTGCTTAGCTTAAAGACCTTCTTGGAGGTAGGAAAATCTGTACAACAGGCCATGGAACATGAGTCTATGCAAACTTATCATCAACTTAAAGATTTTCTAAAAGGTCTAGTGCTACATGCATATGTGAGCGAGCAGATACAACGCGTCCTTTCGAAAAAAGGCGAAATTAAAGATAATGCTTCGCAAGAATTACAATCAATTAGAAAAGCGCTCAGAGTTAGACAGGCAGAAGTAAGTACCACTATACATCGAGTTTATTCTAAAGTTAAACAATCGGGCTGGCTAGAAGCCGATTTATCGGTAACGATTGTCAATGGTCGTTTACTCATTCCTATAGATTCTCAACATAAAAGAAAAATCAATGGTTGGGTTCACGATGTGTCGGCAACTGGCAAAACAGCTTATATTGAACCACAAGAGGTTATTCAGTTAAACAACGAGATTGTTGAGCTTGAACGAAGAGAAAGCATCGAAATAGATGCAATTTTAGCTGATTTAACCGATAAAATTCGCCCTTATGCCGACGACTTAATTCAAGCTTACGATCTAATAGCATGGCTCGATTTGTACAACGCCAAAGCCAAACTTGCTTTTGAAATGGAGGCAATAAAACCCGCTATTTACGAGCAACCAAATATCCGTTTGCAAAAAGCCAGACATCCTATTTTATGGATGACATTTCAAAAACAATCACGAGAAGTGGTTCCATTAAATTTGAGACTCGAACAAAATCAGAACTTAGTAGTTATTTCGGGCCCAAATGCAGGAGGAAAATCGGTGGCTTTGAAAACTGTTGGTTTACTTCAATTAATGCTACAATATGCTTATCTGTTACCAGTTGGTGGAGCTACAGAAATGGGTATTTTCAACAAAATATTTATCGATATTGGCGATCAGCAATCGATGGATAACGACTTGAGTACTTATAGCTCTCATTTGCTTAATATGAAACATTTCTTAAAATTTGGCGACTCCTCTACTTTAATTTTAATCGACGAATTTGGAACAGGAACAGAGCCAATATTAGGGGGGGCTATTGCCGAAGCTGTGCTCGAAAAACTAAGCGATATCGGAGTGTATGGGGTCATCACAACACATTACTCAAATTTAAAACATATAGCCGTTTCGAGGGTTGGATTGGTTAATGCAGCCATGTTGTTCGATCACCAAAAAATGCAACCTTTGTACGAACTCGAATTAAATCAAGCCGGAAGTTCTTTTGCATTCGAAATGGCAAGAAAAATAGGTTTGCCCGAAGAAGTTCTACTGTCGGCATCCGAAAAAGTAGGTCACGAGCAAGTCGACTTCGATAAACACTTAAGGGAAGTACTTCGCGATAAAAAATATTGGAGCGATAAAAGAGCGAAAATCCGTCAGAACGAAAAAGAAATGGATCGTTTAGTAGAGGAATTGACCATTACAAAAGAACAGCTCGAAAAAAGTAAAAAGCTAGCATTAAAAGAAGCACAACAAGAAGCTAAAGCGATTCTGGACGAAGTAAATAAAAAAGTAGAACAGACCATTAGAGATATTAAACAAGCACAAGCCGAAAAAGAACAAACCAAAGCTATTCGTAAAGAATTTGATGAATTTAAGGAAGAAATTTTGGCTAAAAAACAAGCCGAAAACGAAGATCAGTTACTTAAGAAAATCGAAAAGCTAAGAAAACGAACGGAAGAAAAAAAACCTAAAAGAACTATTCCTCAGTCGACACCCAAAAAAGAGGAACAAGACAAAATCATTCAAATCGGTGCAAAAGTACGAATTAAAGATAGTGATACTTACGGCGAAGTTTTAGAATTGCAACATAAAAAAGCAACCATTTCGGTTGGACAAATGCAAATGCAAATCGATTTAAACAAGCTTATCCTAGTAAGCAATACAGAGTTTAAGAAAAAGTTGCTACCAAAAACAAGTACAAACATTAATGTATTCAGCGACAGTATGTCCAAAAAGTTGCATTTTTCGGCTCATATCGATGTTAGGGGGCAAAGAGTAGATGAGGCTTTAGCGTCTATTCAGAAATTCTTAGACGATGCGGTGAGTACCGAGACAAAATCGTTGAAAATACTCCACGGAACCGGCACCGGAGCCCTAAAAGTAGCTATACGACAACTCTTAAAAGCGCACGAGTGTGTACAAAACTTTTCCGACGATTTGCTCGAACTTGGAGGCGCAGGAATAACTGTAGTTCAGATGTCGTTCGACTAAAGTTGAAAACTGAGCATAAATATCAAGGCATCAATAATTAACAAAATACATGTTTTGCAACATAAAGAATTTGTCGTTAGTTTAAGCCTTTTTGTCACTATTATACGTTGATTAGCCAATTTCGCATGAGCATTGAAGCTTTAAAGGTGTTAACATCTTATTAACATATTGATAATGTTAGATAAAACCTTTAAATTTAAGCGATATTAACACAAACTACACGTGCTATGAGATTGAGAGTTCTTTTAGGGATGATAATGGCGTTTTATAGCCTATGGTCGTTAGCTCAAAATAATGCGACTTTAGATTCACAAAAAGCTACATACCCAAAGTATTACAATACAGGAAATCAAGTATTTGATGATTTAAAATTTCGATCAGAAGTTTATCATTATTTGGTTCAGTATAAAAATTATCCTGATGAGTTTTTGTTTTCCGAAGATATAGAAGATTATCAAAAAACACGATTAATAAAAGAGTGGAATAAATCGAATCCCAACTTTGCCGAAGATTTAAAAGTATTTACTTATCAAGAATGGAAGTTGTTTATCGATCAAATAAAAAATCCTATTCTTGAGTATCCTTCCAAACCAAAGAAGCCTAAAGCAGAAAGTGAAGCTGATGCTAAAGCTTACAAAATGGCCTTGGAAAAATGGGCTGTAAACCATCCTAACTATCCTAGAATTATCAATACCGGAAACCCAAAAGAAGATGCAGTCGCTAACCGAAAAGCAAGAATTGCATTTTACGAAACATACATTAAGGAGAAATAGGCTATGAAAAAACATTTATTATTTATTCTAATAGCGTTAAGTTTACTAGGGTTTTCTCAGAGTACGGTTACGTATTATTTCAATGGTTACAACACCAGTAATCCTGGTAGCTGGGATTCTAATCCTGCAAATGTTGTAGATGGTTCAACGTCTACTTTAGGTGCAGATAATGAAAATGGGGACTATCTTTACTTAAATTCAAATACATGTTCGGGCACTAATCTTGGAACGATTACAAAAGTTGAACTTAGAGCTTATCATCAAAACAATTGGACGAGTTCTCAGACAACCAGTAATGTAGTGCCTCGTTTAATACCATATTTCAATGGGGCGACTGCAGGAGGAAATTATAATGATGCTGTAGGAAATTATTCGACAGCAGCTTATGGTTCTTCTTTTAATATTACTTTAGATGGAAGTGCTCCAGGAACTTGGTCATGGTCAGATGTACAAAATTTAGATTGTAGGTTAGAAACATATAGACCTAATTCTGGTAATTTGTCTGTATACAGAGTTGAAATAATCGTTACATATACCTCCTCTGCTCCTGCAAACGATTTATGTACTAATGCAACAGCATTGCCATGTGGAACCACAAGTTTAGCAGGAACAACAGTAAACACAACTTCAAACACCGACCCTTCAGGATGCGCTAGCGCGTATGGAGTTTGGTATACTTTTACGGGAGATGGTAATGAAACTACAATATCATCTACAGCTGTTTTCGATCATGAAATGGTTATATTTAGTGGAAGCTGCGGATCACTAACGAATATTACATGCAGAGATGTTGCTCTTTCGGGCGGTACAGAAACCTACACATTTACGACAACCGTTGGCTTAGATTATTATGTTTATATTGCTAATTGGTCGACTTCATCAACAACTACAGGTACATTTACTATTTCCAGGTCATGTGTTGTATTATCTCCAATGACTTATGTTTCTTCAACAACGACACAAACAAACACTTCAAATGTAGGTGTTAACTCAACCAGCAATGAAATAGTAGGATTGCAAGTAGTAACTACTGGTGCAGGAAGTCCACTATCAGCGACCTCTTTTACTTTTAATACTACGGGCTCAACGGCTCCGGCAACAGATATTACAAATGGAAAATTATGGAGTACAGGAACCAGTAGCACTTTTGCAACAACAACACAAGTTGGAACGGTTGTGGCCAATCCAAATGGAACATTTTCGTTTACAGGCAGTGTTACTTTATCAGAAGGCACAAATTATTTCTGGTTGACATACGATATCCCAACTGGTGGTGTTATTGGAGATGTAGTTGATGCTCAGTGTACGTCAGTAACTGTTGGCGGAACAGCTAGAACACCAACCGTAACTAACCCAGCAGGAAATCGACCAATTGATATGGTTTATTGCGATGTATCAGGCTCATCGTCATCCTATTATATCGATAATTTTGCCACTACAGGCGGAGCAACTAATATAACAAACAATGCTTCAGGCTTTTCGAGTGGCGGATATGGCGATTTTACAGCTCAAACGGTAACCCAAACTATAGGAGGTTCAGTCAATTATTCCGCAAGTTTTGGTAGTTCATCGTCTTATACTTTTGGTTTTGGCGTGTGGGTGGATTGGAATCAAGATGGTGATTTTGATGACGCTAATGAGGAGATTTATGTTTCCAGTTCTTATGCATCTATTTACTCGGGATCCATTACAGTACCTACAGGTGCGAGTACGGGTAGTACAAGAATGAGAATAGTAGCAGAATATCTCGACTCATCACCAGAAGCTTGCGGCGTAACGTCTAGTGGAGAGGGTGAGGATTATACATTTATTGTAAATGCTGGAACTCCTATGGCTTTTAGCTCATGTACTACAACACAGCCAAATACATCAGATGTACACAGAAATTCAACTAACCAAGAAGTTGTTTGTGTTCAGATTGTTACATCCGGATATTCAAGTGCTTTGTCTGCAACTTCATTTTCTTTTAATACTACCGGAACAACAGCTCCTTCAACAGATATAACAAATGCAAGATTATGGAGCACCGGTACATCTGGAACTTTTACAACTACTACTCAAATTGGTTCTGTAGTTGCTGCACCAAGTGGTGCATTTACAATAACAGGTACATCAACATTATCTAATGGAACAAATTATTTTTGGTTAACCTACGATGTTCCATCGGGTGCAACAATAAATAATTATATTGATGCACAATGTACGTCAGTTACAGTATCTTCAGTTGCTCATACACCTTCCACAACAAACCCTACCGGAAATAGAAAGATAATTGATGCATTAACTTGGGATGGTACGTTCGAATCGGCTACAGATTTATCAGGCAATGGGTTTACTTCGGCCAATGGTACTCCTAACTACTGGATTGTTGGTACAGCTATTAACAATGGAGGTTCTCGCTGTGCTTATATCACAAACGATGGTTCGAGTAACGCATATTCTATAGGTACTTCAACCTATTCTCATCTTTATTTCGATTATACTTTCCCTGCAGGACAAACAGTTATTTCAATAAATTTCGATTGGCATTGCGAAGGAGAAGGAACAACTAGTGATTATGATAATTTAAAAGTTTATGTAGAGCCGACATCAGTAACACCTGTTGCTGGAACAACTAACAGCTCAACATATTTAGTCGGAGATACATGGTACAACTTTAGTTCAGGTTGGTTATCGGAAAGCATAAGCTTAAATGGAGCATATGCAGGAACAACGAAAAGAATTGTATTTCAGTGGAAAAACGACGCGTCATCGGGAACACAACCTCCAATAGCAATAGATAATATTACCATTAGTAGTTCTGTACCAACTATACCTCCAAATTGCGCAACTAATTTGTCTCCTTCAGATGGTAGTTCAAATTTGTGTGTTAATACAGAATTGTCGTGGGATTCCCCAACAACAGGTCAAGCTGCTGAAGGCTACTACTTAAATTTGGGTACAGATAATCCGCCAACCAATATAGAAAACCACTTGGATTTAGGAACAGATCAGTCATATTATACAGTTTTATCTCCGGCAACCACTTATTACTGGCAAATTATTCCATACAATGCTGCGGGAAATGCAAGCTCATGTACCGTATATTCGTTTACAACCAATACGTCAGATGTCTCAGCAAACGACGAACCTTGTAATGCGGAATTTATTGCCATTGGCTCTAGCGCATCTGGAAATAACCAATGCTCGAATGATGCCAATGAGCCCTCATCTGTACCATCGTGTTGGACAACTGGAACAAGAAATACACTGTGGTATACGTTTACAGCACCAGTTTCTGGTTCAGTTGCAATTTCAACAATCTTGGGAACCATAGCAAGTACACAGCTTGCTATTTACTCCGGAACATGCGATAATTTAACGTATGTAGATTGCAATCAAGATGCCCCAACTTGTGATTATAGCTATCAAAACTCTCGTTTTACTGTGAGTGGTCTTACTTCCGGCAATACTTATTATGTTGTAGTTGATGGAGAAAATGATGATGTTGGTAATTTTAATATTACCATTTCAGATGGTTCGGCAGGACTACCTATAGTTTATGGGCAAGATTGCGGTGTGGATAATGCAATTCCTGTTTGCGACAGTCATTTTGCAGTTGGAGATCCCGGTTTTCAGGCAATTGGAAATTATTGCGATTTCGACGGAAGTAACGATTGTACGAGTGGAGAAAGAGGTGCAGTATGGTACCATATACAAATAGGTGTGGATGGTGTTCTTGACTTTACGCTTGTTCCTAACGATTGGGATGGTTCGGATGAAACCGATTATGACTTTTTATTATATCAAATGGTAGGGAGCTCTGCGGTAACTTGTGAAGAGATAGCCAATGGAACTGCGGCTCCTGTAAGATGTAATTATAGCTATTTAGGAGTTACCGGTATGTACAGCACTTCCGATGGAACAGCTCCTGCTGCTTACAGTGGCTTTGGAGCTGCTTTCGAAGCACAATTAGACGTATTGGCGGGAGAAGAGTATTTTTTAGTTGTACAAAACTTTTCGAATAGCACTTCTGGTTTCGATTTAGACTTAGGAAGTTCTCCTATTACAATTCCCGGAGGAGTTCCTACAAGTTTAACTTGGACGGGAGGTGGTAATTCCACATCTTGGTACGATCCTATGAACTGGGGTGATTGTGCCTATTATCCAGATGAAAATATAGATGCTAACGTCATCGCATCTTCAGTTTATCAACCGGTAATCGATGTTGTAGATCCTAATAATGGTGATAATGCAAGAGTGAAATCGCTTACTATTAGCGGAGGTTCAAATTTAACTATCGACCCGACTCAAACTTTCGAAGTTTATGGAGACTATACCAATTCAGGGATTTTAAATGCAAGTCCGGGCTCAACCGTAATATGGATGGGCTCTGGGGTTCAAACCTTAGATGGTAGTTTGCAGGGGGCTTCGGCTTTCGATAATTTCACTGTGACCAAATCCTCAGGAAGTGTATTGACTAATCAGGATATAGAAGTTACAGGAGATTTTACAACCACTAATTCAACAAGTGTTTTTAACTTAAATGATCTTAAATTGACTTTAGGAGGCGATTTTAATAATGCATCCGGTTCTACTAGTTTTACAGGCATTACAAACAGTACACTAGTATTTAATGGAAATGCAGCGCAAGCCTACAGTCCTGGTTCTGTCATGACTTGGCACAATGTTACAATGAATAATTCTGGTGCAGGATTAAATTTAAACAGCGATATAAGAATTAACACTGCTGGTACAATTACTTTCACAAACGGTATTATTCACACTAGTACATACAAGCTAGAAGTGCTCAATACCTCTGGTAGCGCAATTACACAAGGGAATTATTCTAGTTACATCAATGGAAACTTAAGAGCCTACATTGCAAATAATACTAATTTATACCATTTCCCGGTTGGAGTATCGAACAGATATGCTTTAGCTGATTTGCAAAATCACAACTTATCAGGCAGTTCCTACTTAGATATTCATTTTTATAGTAGTTTTAACAATTTTGGCTCACTCGACCCTACACGAGCTATAGATTTTGGAACACCATACGTCTCGGTGAGCACAGAAGGCATGTGGGAAATAATACCTAATGCTCAACCATCGGGAGGTTCGTACGATATATTTTTAACTGTAGATGATGGGCAAGGGTTCGACGGTTTAGGAATTCCAATTGGTAATGCATTTACAGGATTGGCTGACAACCAGTTTGGACTTCTAAAACGCAATCACACATCCGATTTAGCGTCTGAATGGTATGGAGAAAGCATAGGTTCATTAAACGCCAATGGAGGTGCAGGTAGAATGTTATCCGATGGTTATGCCTCAAGGTACGGAATAAGTTCATTTTCTGATTTTGCAATCGGAATTGGAGACTTCCCATTACCGATAGAACTGATCGATTTTAGAGTTGATTGTAACAGTCAGGCTAAATCTATTTCTTGGCAAGTTGCCTCCGAAGTTTCGTTAAAAGAGTATGTTATTGAAAAAAGTATAGATGCCAAGAATTACAAAGAAATAGAAGTAATTCAACCAGACTTTTATCAAGCATATCCTAAAAAGTACCAAGTAAGAGACGAGCAATTCGATGCCTCAGTTGAGTATTATAGGTTAAAAGAATTGGATTTGGATGGTAAACAAACAATTTATAACGTAAAATCCTGTCAATGCTCTAAAGATGATCTATCTTACTTTGTGAAGTCATATCAAACTGAGCAAGACGAAATTCAAGTCGAAACAATTATTCCGATAGGTGAATATACTGTTAAATTATACGACCAGCTGGGTAGGGTTGTTTTAGTTCAAAAAATAAATCAAGTTTCTCATGCCTCGCAAGTGTTGGGTTTAAACGCTCATTTAAGTCAAGGAATTTATATTGTAAGTATTTATAATGCAAATAATTACTTTGTATCAAAATTAAATATCGAATAGATTAACAAATACCTCTTTAAAATAAAAAGCTACCGATCGTTAAGGGTCGGTAGCTTTTTTTATCAAAGAAAATTAGCCGTTTATCAATACCACTTGCATTATATATTACATTGACCATACTGATAAGCTTATACATCAAACTATAGCAAATAAAGTTGTAAAATGACCGTATGGCGTTGTATCTTGCTTGCATAACTGCAAACAAACAAACACAATGTACAGATTATTACTTTTTATTGTCTTATTGTCTTTTACATTTTCATTATCAGCACAGAGTAAAATTGTTAAAGAAGTTGTTGTTAAACAAATTGAAGGAACACAAGTAGTCTACTCTTTTAATGAAAACAATAGCGATGTAGTTTTTAGAGTAAACAATTCTTCTTTAAATGCCATGGAGATATCGTGGGATGTTAAAGTGTTTTATTCAGAGACAGAAAGTGTAATGATTCATAAGACTGCCTTTATTGATGCGAAAGAAAATAAGCAAATTACCATTTCTCGCGAGTTATCAAGCGATGAATTGGCTTCTAAAAAGAAACGCATTCAATCTATTGAAGTACATAATTTTACTTATAAAGGAATAAAGTAAAAACAACTACAACCAAAAACACAAATTCTACTGCTTTATGAGGTCTTTTATCATTTTTGTAATTCTTATTTTTTCGTTTGAATCATATTCTCAAACGGTCTTTTCAGACGACTTTTCAACCGATTTAGGTTGGACAGGGTATGGAAGTGGAGGATGGGCACGAAGTAATGCTACTTCCGGAGGAGCAGCTTCTAGTGGAGCTGCAAATCCTACAGCTGATCATACAGCAACTAGCGATAATTATATCATTGGAACATACATTAATTCCAGTTATCCTAACAGTTTATCTACAACTTATTGGCTGGTTTCTCCGGTAATAGATTGTTCAAACTATACCTCTGTAAGTCTTAACTTTTGGAGCCATTCAGGTTGCGAAAGTAGTAGTTACGATCACTTGTATATTCAGGTTTACAATGGTTCCTCGTGGCAATCGGTTTGGGCGAATGGGGGTTCTTATTCAGAATCTGCATGGACTAATTTAATTTATAGTGTAAGCGCTTATGCAGACGGCAATGCTAATTTTCAAGTTAGATTTGGAATCGGAACAACAGATGGTTCTGTAACTTATAAAGGATGGAATATAGACGATTTTACAGTTGTTGGAACTCAGTTGTGTACACCTCCTGCCAATCCTGCTAATCCTACGGCATCGGCAAACACTTGTGGTCCTAGGGATTTGTCTTTTACAGGATCACCTGCAGCGGGCATTACTTGGTTTTGGCAGACATCGGCTTCGGGTACTGATATGAGCAATTCTAGCTCCCCATTTAATGTAACAACTTCTGGAACATATTATTTAAGAGCATACGATGCTGGTCAATCTTGTTGGTCGACTGGAGCAGGAAGTGTAACAGTATCTGTCGAATCTCAGCCTTCTACACCTTCTATCAACGACACCTCACTTTGTGGAGGCAATGTAACATTAGTTGCCTATGGCGACGATTGTTTAGACTATAATTGGTATGACGCTTCAACAGGAGGAAACCTCCTCCATACCGGTCAATCGTACGATATTAATCTTGTTGCAGATGCTACTTATTATGTAGAGGCCGTTAATCAAGGAGAATTTAGAGCTTCCTATTTAAACACGAACTACTATGTTGTCGATCATAATACAGCAACAGGTGATGACAGAGGAGGTATAGCAATAACTCAGGATTATTTATATGTTGTTGGAGACAATAATACAGCTCGTTTGGATTTGCCGTTATCTTTACTTACAGCTACTGTTTTAACCAGAAAAGACGGTTTGTTTAGCGATCTAGAAACAGGTCAATTATATGAGATTTACAATGGTTCAGCCTCTGTCGATGGATCATCTTTTTCAGGATATAACGTTACTCAGTTAAGATTACTTAATGAAGATTTAGCATGGGATGGTGTTACGATTAATTTATCGTCGGCTATTGCATTAAACAATACGGTTACCGATGCAGGAATATATGCCGGTTACGGTTTTGTGATATTGCAAGATGGAACTAGCAATAATTTTTGGAGAATCGATTTACCAACAGGTCAAGTTACAGACTTTGGTGTAGTGGCATCGCCCGGAAAATCAACTTCAGAAAACTGGGCGACTTGGGGAGTTGCAGAGTACGATAACTGCAATTACAGTGTGGTGTATGCTAACAATAGTACCGATCAATTGGTAAGATTAAACTTGAGCGATGGTACAACCAGTGTAGCTGGTGCTTTTACTAATTTGTCGGATATGGCATCATTTACGGTTTCGCCTTGGGAGAACAGATGGTATTTTCATTACGAAGGCTCAGGTCAGTTTGGAGGAACAACAGAAACAGCAGGGTATGCCGATGCAACTTTAACATTCTCTACAGGCTCATGTGCCAGTAATAGAGACGATGTCAGCGTTACAATGTTATCAACGCCCAATGCTCCTTCAATTGCTGCTTTCCCTGGTGCGATTTTAGCTGGAGAAACCTCAACACTAACAGGTGGTTATGCAGGTGGAACATTAACTTGGTTCGAGGCAGATTGCCAAGGGGCTTTGCTTGGTACAGGAACAAATATCGATGTTTCTCCACTAATTACAACTACTTTTTATGCTGCAGTAGATAATGGCTCTTGTTTTTCTGCATGCGATACAGTGACCGTTGTTGTTGGTCAGCCTTGCCATATAGAGGCTACAGCCGATGGCATTTACGATACACTTAATATCTGTGCAGGAACATCTGTAGATATTGCTGCAGTTGGTAGTTGCAGTTATTTAATGGATAATAATTTTGATGATGGATCAATGGGAGTTGGATGGGAATCTAATGCTAATCCCGCATTCGATAACCCTTGTATTGCTTCCGAAGATGGAACGTCCTATTTATGGATTGGCGATGCCGCCACTTTCCCTCGCGATTTAATAACTCAACCTTATTCTATTTCGGAAGAATGCCAGATTTGTTTCGATTTTGTGATGGCTGTTCAAGGCAATGCGACACCTTGCGAAGGACCTGACGAAGAAGATGAAGGCGTCTCTTTACAGTGGTCGACAGATGATGGCGCAACATGGACAGACATTACTTATTTTAGCCCGGATGGTTCGCAATACCCTTCAAACTCATTCGTAGGTTCAGGAACCAGTGTTGCTGAAAACATATCGTCCGATTTTGTTAGTTGGGGCAACTATTGTTTCGATGTACCTGATCTAGCCGCTTCTTCAGCTACCAAATTTAGATTTCATCAAGAACAAGTAACAGATTTTGTATTTGACCATTGGGGCTTAGATAATGTAGAAATTTCTTGTCCTACCGACGGACAAACTGTTACGTGGTCTTATGGCCCGACCGATTTAGATCCGGCAGCAGATGTATCACCGGGTGCTAGCACCACTTATACTGTTATTATTGACGATGGTTTGGGTTTTGGTAACTCAGATACTGCGCAAGTTCATATACACATTATTGGTACACCAAATGTAAACGACGATCATGCTTGTGTTCCCGGCGACCCTGTTACTTTGTTGGCTAATGGTGTTGGAACATTAGAGTGGTACGATGCTGCAACAGGTGGAACCTTGGTGAATACAGGAAGCTCTTATGATATTTCAAATTTATGGGCTCCAGATTCTTTTTATGTAGCAGAAGTAGTTCCTTCATTTTCTGATGTTAACTTTACTTTCGATTCGGATTTAGAAGGATGGTCTACCACAGCGCCATGTATTGGCTCATATAATTGGGTATGGGCGACCGATGGCGGAAATGGAACTATGTTTGCTGTAGATCCAACCAGCAATTCTTCTCAAATAATTAACTCTCCAATAATTGATGTTTCTACTTGGGCTGGATCGGTAACCCTTTCTTATACTCATAAATTTGTTACAGAATCGTGTTGCGACCATGGCTATGTTGCTTACCGATTAGACGGTGGTGCGTGGGTACAATTTACTCCGGCATCGGGTAGTTATTCCGGTAACGATGGACAATATAATGAACCCTTATGGAATGCTTGTAGTTCTTCATCTAGTATGCCTCTGTATTACGGGTCTTCATCTGCGTATTCTGCCCATACAGGGCCAATAGATGTTTCAACAGCAAACACATTAGAAATCGCATTTGTTTTTACATCCGATGCTTCTGTAGGCAGTACAGGTTGGTATATTAATGATGTTTCAATATCTGCCGGTGGAGCAAGTGCATGCCCAACGTCAAGAGCAGTTGTATATGCAGGGATTAGTGATTTACACCCTGATGATAACAGTTTAGCTGTGTCTTGTTATGGTAACAACGATGGACAAGCTACTGCATTAGCCGTCGATGGTTTAGGTATTCCACAAGCAGGTATTTTTACATATAATTGGGATTCTGGCGAAAATACTTCTACAATTATGGATTTATCTGCAGGTGACTACGATGTAACCATCGAAGATGCCTTTGGTTGTACAACTACAACGACTGTAACGGTGAGTGGACCTTCTATTCCTGCATCTATTGTTAGTAGCACAGGCGTATCTGGAGAATGTAACATAGAAAGTCCGGATAATTGGGTTTATATTGTAAACGAGTCGAATAGCAACGAAATAATAGCCTCTGTTTTTGATGCTGCCGGAGGAACTAGTCTATTCGATACCGAAGCGGAAGCTACAATCTACGGAGCTGTTCAATATTATAATTCTCAAGCCTATTTGCCTCGAGTGGTTAGAATTACACCTTCTATTCAAGGGGCAGCAACAGTAAGAATTTATTTTACCGATGCCGAATTCGTTGCACTGCAAGCGGCAGATCCGACAATATTATCGGTTAACGATTTAACAGTTACAAAGTGTGATGATTCCGGAACATGGTCGAATTGTATGTTGATGCCAGCTGCTACATTTTCTGTTAGTCCAATTGGTTCGGGTTATTATGCAGAAGTCGAGGTTACAAGTTTTTCAACCTTCTATATCCATAAAGATACAGGATGGCCTTTGCCAGTAGAACTCTTAAGTTTCAATGCTACTTGCAATGATGACTTTGTAAAAGTGGATTGGATTACATCTACAGAAACCAACAACAATTATTTTGTTCTTGAAAGAAGTTACGATTTAAATCAATATGAATTTATTGCTCAGATAGAAGGTACAGGAAATAGTAACGTAGAAACAAAATATACTTACGAAGATTATACAAACGATGGTAGAAAATCATATTATAGACTTTTGCAAGTAGATTTCGATGGGAAAACAGAGTATCACCCAATGACTTCTGTAGATTGTCAGTCGGAAAAAATGTTTGGTATTGTTGCATTCCAAACAGGATCAAACGAGATAGTAATTAAGGCAAATGTGCCTGAAGGGAAATATATTTTGAATATTACGGATAATACCGGAAAGGCAATTTATTCTGATGCAGTGAGAGTTAATTTCGAAGGAGAAGAGTTCAGTATAACCGATTATTCGATTGTTGCAGGAATGTACAATGTTAAATTATCTGAAAATGACAATATATACAGCGTTAAGTTAGTTATAAGAAAATAAAGTAGTAGTTTGTGGTTAGTAAAGCACTTCTCATGTGCTTTTGAAAGCTGCCTATTCAGGCAGCTTTTTTATTTCATTTTGGCAAATTAGAGTAATTTCTCTAGTTTGTCAACAAAAACACTTTTTGGAACGGCCCCAACTTGTTTATCGACAACTTGGCCTCCTTTAAAGAAAAGAACTGTTGGGATATTTCTAACACCGTAATTAACAGGTGTTTGTGGGTTGGAGTCGATATCGACTTTTACCATTTTTGCTCGTCCCTCATATTCCGATGTCATTTCTTCAATTATCGGAGCGATCATGCGGCAAGGCCCACACCATTCAGCCCATAAGTCAACAACAACTGGAACATCCGAATTGATTACTACCGATTCGAAATCGGCATCTGTAACATGTATTGCCATAATTATTATATATTTTAAATTTTAGACTGATAAAATTATAAAAGTTTTTAACTCTAGTGGAATTAAATTTTTCAAATAATATTAACGCATAAAAAGCAACTCTCTGTATTTAGGTAATGGCCACATCTCATCGTCAACAATAAGCTCTAGTTTATCGATATGATATCTAATTTTCTCTAGAAATGGTTTTACTTCCACATTGTATGCTTTGGCTTTATCTTCCATGTTTTCTATAGCATTGGCCTTTTTGCGAGCTTCAACCATTTCTTCAACCATTTCTTCAACACTATTGATGTGTAGAGATAATTTTTCTAACATTTTAGTTTGCGAAGAACGGCTAATTTTAATAGACAAAGATTCTAATCCTTTAACGTTCTCAATTAGAATATTTTGATATTTTATGGCTGTAGGAATCACATGATTTAATACTAAATCGCCTAAAACTCTCGACTCTATTTGAATCTTCTTAATAAAAATTTCTTGTCGAATTTCTAATCGAGCTTCAAGTTCTCTTTTGTTTAATACGTTCAACTCTTCAAACAAAGCAATCGACTCAGGGCTCACAAAAGAATGAATGGCATTAACCATTTCTTTAATGTTAGTAAGTCCTCTTTTTTCGGCTTCTTTAACCCATTCATCGCTGTAACCATTACCCTCGAAGCGAATTGCTTTTGACTCAATAATATACGATTTCAAAACTCTAAAAATAGCTTCGTCCTTTTTCACGCCTGTTTCAATGATTTGATCTACCTCTGTCTTAAAGTCTTTAAGTTGTTTTGCAACAATCGAATTTAATACAATCATTGGCGAAGCACAGTTTGCGCTGGATCCAACAGCTCTGAACTCGAATCTGTTTCCTGTAAATGCAAAAGGTGATGTTCTGTTACGATCGGTGTTATCGAGTAATATTTCAGGAATTTTTCCTATGTCAAGTTTTAATTCTGTTTTTTCGTCGGCCGACATTTTACTTGAATTAGGAACTCTTTGCTCTATTTCATCCAAATGTAGCGATAATTGTTTTCCTAAAAAGATAGATATAATTGATGGTGGTGCTTCGCTGGCTCCAAGTCTGTGTTCGTTGCCCGGCGAAACGATACTGGCTCTTAGCAAATCCGAATGCTTGTAAACAGCCATCACGGTGTTTACTAAAAATGTTAAGAACTGCAAGTTTGCTTTAGGATTTTTTCCTGGCGATAATAAATTCACACCTGTATTGGTTGACATAGACCAATTGTTATGTTTACCCGAACCGTTTACGCCTTTGTAAGGTTTCTCGTGCATTAATACCCTAAAGTGATGACGAAGCGCAACCTTGTTCATTATTTCAGTAATCAATTGGTTATGATCGACAGCAAGATTGGCTTCTTCATAAACAGGCGCACATTCAAATTGATTTGGGGCAACCTCGTTATGACGAGTTTTAACAGGAATTCCTAATCTAAGTGCCTCCATCTCAAAATCTTTCATATAAGCAGCAACGCGTTCAGGGATAGAACCAAAGTAATGATCTTCTAATTGTTGATCTTTTGCTGAGGCATGTCCCATTAAAGTCCTCCCAGTAAGAGCTAAGTCTGGTCTGGCGTAATATAATGCTTCGTCTACTAAAAAGTATTCCTGTTCCCATCCTAAGTTCGCAATAACTTTCGTGACGTTTTTATCGAAATATTGCGCGACTTCTACAGCATTTTTATTTAGCTGATGTAAAGACTTCAATAATGGTGTTTTATAATCTAAAGCTTCTCCGGTATAGGATACAAAGATGGTCGGAATACATAGTGTTTTCCCCATTACAAATGCTGGAGAAGTAGGATCCCAAGCCGAATAACCTCTTGCTTCGAATGTGTTTCTAATTCCTCCGTTCGGAAAACTAGAAGCGTCAGGCTCTTGTTGGACAAGCAACGATCCTGTAAACTTTTCAATTGCTCCTCCATTTTCTGTAGGCTCAAAAAAAGCATCGTGTTTTTCGGCCGTTGCGCCGTTCAATGGGTGAAACCAGTGAGTATAGTGTGTAGCTCCTTTGTCGGTGGCCCAAGCTTTCATGCCTGCTGCTATTTGCTCGGCAATTCTTCGGTCAATTTTACAACCTTTTTCATTAGCATCCATCACATTCTGATAGGCTTCTTTTGATAAGTATTCCTGCATCTTAGCACGAGTAAATACCATTTCTGAGAAATATTGCGACGGTTTAGTCGAAGGAGTTGTAATTTCTTTTGCTTGTCGAGAGATTACTTTTTCTAATGCGTTAAAACGAAGTGTTGCCATGATCTAAATTTTTCACAAAAATAAAAAATAATAATATTGTATGTGAAAAAATAGAGGGTAAGTTTATAAAAAATATAAAAAATTATTAAGAACCCCTTAGCTAATGGTATGTAATCTAATTTTTTTCGAATAAAATTAGTCCTAATGCGAAAAACAGATTTTTTAAATCTAATCTTCCATTATGGATGCCTTTATTTTTTAGTTCTGCTCTCTTCAACAGAAGTAGCATTTTTTCGAGATTTATTATTTGTGCCATTTCCGTTTGTTTTGCTTGGTGAATAATTTCGATAATATTTTCTTTTTCATTTAAAAGACGATAATACACATTCGGAATTGTAGCAGAGGTTTTGTCTGTTCTGTTTTTAATTTCGGGGGGCACCACTTTGCTTATGGCTTGTCGAAATAAGTGTCGATCGGGGTTGATATTAAATTTTTTATAATCAGGAATATTTAAGTAATAATAGATTAATTGCTCGTCTAAAAGCGGATAAGCATAGTCGATTCCAAAATGACGCGCAACACTGCTGTTTTCTTCTACTCTCAATTTTACGGCAGGATGATTGATTTTATTTAATAAGAATTGTTCAAAGTTTTCAGCAAGTTTTGATGAATTGTTAAAAAAATACGGTTCGAACTTGGTTTTGTTTTTTAGTTCGTTTGTGATTAATGTATTATCCCATTTTTCAAATTTCCAAGCAGGGATCGATTTAGGTTTTTTTACAAAATATTTAATGATGGATTTCGAAATATAAATTGGATTTTTTTTCGAAAGTTGGAGTAATTCTTTCCATTGGTGCTGAGAAATTAGAAACTGAGGGTATTGATATGTTCTTGCACTTATCGCTTCGTCGCCTCCAAAACCTGAAAATAATGTAGATACGTTTAATCGTCGAGCATCGCGAAACAGTTGTATATTAAAATAACTTAAGCTGTTCAATGCAGGTGAGGCTAGTATGGAGCCTGCAAGTTTGATATCATCAATCAAATTGTTCTCGAAGCTATCAACAATATTAATCTTAAGGTTTTTGTGGAATAGCTCAACAAGCTTTGCAAAATTTCTTTCATCAACATACGGAAAAAACTGCTTTTGAATTCCCGGTTTTAAACCTTGATTAAAGGCATTTAAAACAATTTGTTTGCCACTTACATGGTGCGATAACCAACCCGCAATTGCCGAAGAGTCCAACCCACCACTTAATTCACAGCCATTATTGATCCCAATATATTTTAAAACGGTTTGAGAAAGCGCATGTTCTAAATTATCGAATTGATAATCAGTATCTTTTTTTAAATCAGAAATGCAAAATTCCCAGTTGCTCAATTGCAAACCTGAACCAGGACGGAGTTTTTTTACCGATTCGTAATAAGTCTCATGGGCTTCGGGTGCAATTCCGGAAAGACCACAAGCAATCCATTTATAGTTAATTGTAAGATTAACAGGTAGTTTCGAAAAAACATTCAGGCTGTTAGATACTAAAGCGATGTTCTCGTTTTTATAATAGTAAATTGGTATTTGACTATTTGCCCCTCTATAAATTTGGCAACTATTTTTAAGTAAGTCAGCAGTTATAGAGTGTATGCCTGATGGAGAAGATATATGCGTTTTATATTCATATTGGAGGCTTGTGTCTTTTATTTCAATTTTTTCTGAAATTGACTCTTTAACCCACAATAAATAAATTTTTAATTGATGATTAGTATGTATTAAATCAAATATTTCGGCATCTAAATCAATTTTAGACCATATTAAGGCAACCATTCAGAATAAATTACTATCTATTATTAACAAAAATAACTAAAATTATATAAATTTGTTCCTTTTGTACAAACACTAAAGTCTAATATATATGAATTTAAAAGGTTCAGAAAACAAAGACATAAAGCAAATTCAAGAAGTTGATGAAGAGCTTATAAACAAATTAAATTGGAAAACGCCGGAGCTTAATATACTATCGATTTCCAAGACGTTATCTGGGGATGTTAATAACACAACTGAGGATTATTCAGGTTCTTAAAAACTAAAAAAATTACAATATGAAATACATTCTTATTATTTTGAGTATTACGCTCAGCTTTTTGCAAAACTCTTATGCGCAAGAGTGGACATGGGCAAGAGCCATTAGAGGTGCAAATAGTAACATTGGGATAATAGAATCTACTATTGACAATGATAACAATATTTATACTTTCGGGTTTTTCACAAGTGAAATTATTCTAATTACCGACGAAACCCAAGTGGTTGCTTCTGCCGGAGATGACGATTTGTTTTTAGCAAAATTCGATCCTGATGGAAATCCATTGTGGATGCGTTTTATCCAAAGTGCAGGAAAAGATGTGCCAAAAGCAATTACATTCGACGACAATAACAATATTTATATCCTTGGCGATTTTAAATCGAGCGATTGTTCTTTTCCTTCTCCTGCCAATACTGTTACGCTTACAAATACGGGCTTGTTCGATGTGTTTGTTGCTAAATATACTTCCGATGGAGATTTAGTTTGGGCACAAAATGCCGCTTGGGGGACAAAAGGAAGTGTTTCTGGAGCAATAACTATAGATCCCTCTTTAAATAGAATTATTTATAGCGGTTGGTTTGCTACAGATTGTAATTTTGGTCCAATCGGATCAGCAACAGCGACTATCAACGCTACTTCGGGGACAGGGAAGGGTGTATTTATTGCCAGTATGGATTTAGATGGAAACTATATCGATAACGAGCATCTCTCTTTCCCTAATACGACGGGAGCAGGAAACATTGTTAGTATTAAGTACTTCAACAATAGTTACTATATGGCAGGAAAGTTCACCGACCAAGTTCAACTAGGAACAAGTTTGTTAACTGCCTCTGCCTCGGGCGACCAGGATGCTTTCTTGTACAAAACAGATTTAAACTTTAATGAAATTTGGTCTAGAAGTATCCACGGAACAAGCTTAGACTATATTTCTAGCAGTGTTGTTACTCCGGATGGGTATTTTGCAGGAGGATATACTAATAGTACAAACTTGACTTTTGAATCCTCCACACCGGTATCAACACCTATTGTTGGAGCAAATAGTGATATTTTTATTTTAAAATACGATTTTAATGGCGAGTATGTAAACTCTCATGTGTTCGAAGGCGACGGAACTAATCAAATTAACTTTACTACATATCATGGTAATAATATTTTATTTGCCGGAGGCTTTAGTGGAGACATCAATATAGGATCGGAAACATTGAGCTCAACTGCTCCTGCAACCACAGATGTACTTTACATTTTTACAGATAATAATGCAGACCCAATATATGCAGATCAAGTTTATGGGACTGCAGATGATCAAAGTGTAACGGCATATGTGGACAATAATTTTAATTTATTTATAGCAGGTACGTACTATTCGGATCCATTAACTTTTGATTCTGATTATGGTAATGACACAACATTAGGTATTACTACATCATCCTTTTCAGATGCTTTTATTGCTAAACATAAATTGTGTAATGATTTTGATATTCGATTTGTTACAGATTTGACATCTTGTCCAAGCAGTAACGATGGCTCTGTAACAGCCTATGTGTTTTCAGATACGAGTGCTACTGCTGATACGGTTCGATACAGCTTCGAATGGTTATGGAATACTCTTGAAACAAGCCAAACTATATCAAACTTAGGTGTAGGCCAATATACTCTCACTGCAACTTCAGAAAAAGGTTGTGTTTATGTTGATTCAGTAATTTTAGACAATGATCCTCTACTTGTAAGTTCTTTAACAGATCGAGTGACTTTAAACTGTTTTTATGATACTTTGCCAAGTGCTACTGTGTTAGCAAGTTTAGGTCAACGCCCATACGTGTATCAATGGTCTGCTTCGGTAGGATCTTTTGTGGATTCTATAGCATACGATTTATTAGTCGGGACTCACGTTGTTACTGTTACTGATGCATGTGGTACTCAAGTTCTAGATACTATTGTTGTAGATCATATTCCAACCTTAACATCTACAATAAGTACTCATAATACTATTATAGCTTGCCCAGGGGGTATGGATGGCGAAGCTTGGATGAATACTCAAAATGGATATAGTACAATAACATATCAATGGGAAAATTCTACAAGTACCGATTATATCGCTTCAGATTTAGCAATAGGCTTACATCACATTACTGTTACTGATGGTTGTATCAGTATAGTAGATTCTGTAAATGTTGTGAATCTACCTGTTATGTATGCTAGTATTTCTGAAAATACTGATGTTACATGCTCCGGAAATGCAGATGGCTCTGCATCTGTTTTTGTTGTTGGAGGTGTTCAACCTTATTCAATTGCGTGGTCTTCCGGTGAGCTTGATACAACAATTGCGTATCTACTACAAGAGGGAATGCAGTATGTAACAGTCACTGATGCTTGTGGAACTAAAATTGATTCTGTTGAAATTGGCGTTACTCCATCTATGGATGTTCAATTATTCTCAAGTTATGAAACTTGTAATTCGAGCAATGGAGAAGCTGTTGTTGTTGTAACTAATGGTTCTGGAATGTATTCATATGTTTGGGATACTCTACCAAGTGCTGGAGCTCCAATTTCGACAAACGATACGGTTAGCAATTTACCAGCAAATACATACTATATTACAGTTACCGATGCATGTGGGTCTGTTACCGATTCAATAGTAATTGGAGAAAATGCGCTACTTGTTGCAGGCTTTACTAATCATATCGGCAGTTTGTTGTGCGATACAAGCTCGAATGGCTCTGCAACTGTTGTTGCAAATGGTGGCGTAATGCCTTACGTTTTTACTTGGAGCTCATCCTCAAGTACTGGCTCTATAGCTCACGATTTATCTGTAGGAACAGAATACGTAACTGTAACAGACCAATGCGGAACACAAATTGTAGATTCAATTTTGTTTAATTACTTCCCCAAATTAATAGCATTTGCCGAACATATGTCCGATGCATCTTGTATTGGTTCTGCCGATGGACAAGCTTCGTTAATTGCGACCGGAGGCGTTCAGCCCTATACTTTTGCTTGGTCGAATAGTGCAAGTACAAGCAATATTGCTTCTGACTTGCCTGTTGGTACGCAGTACGTTACAGTTAGCGATGTATGTGGAAGCACAATTGATTCTGTAGAGATAAATCATTTACCGGTTTTAACATATTCATTTACTAATACCTCAGAGCAATGTTCCGGAGATAGTTTAGGTTTTATTGATGTGGTTGTTGCTAACGGAGTTGCTCCGGTTCATTATAACTGGGGAACAAGTTCGATGTTAGACACAAATTATGTGGATTCTCTATGGTCGGGTATGCATTATGTTACAATTACAGATGCTTGTAATATGCTAATGATTGACTCTGTTGAAATTATAAGTACTGCTATCTTACAAGCTACTCTTCAAGACCATAGTATCACATTGCTATGTGCATCAGGCTCCAATGGTCAAACACAAGTCGATGTTAACGGAGGTTTAATGCCATACACATATGCTTGGAGTAATGGCAATAACGCAATGAATGTGAATGATCTTAGTGTAGGAATGCATTTTGTGAGTGTGGTAGATATGTGTCAAGACACAGTGGTTGATTCTGTATATGTTTCTAATTTACCTACATTAATGGTGGAAGCGGTTTACACAGAACCTCTTTGTTATAACGATTCCAATGGAACCATTTCAATTACAATTACCCAAGGTATTGAGCCTTATACTTTCTCTTGGAATAACTTCTCGCATTCAGATCTATATATAGATAGTTTACCAATAGGAATTTATAAATATTCCGTTATGGATCAATGTGGAACTTATATTGATAGTGTAATATTATCTCAACCAGACTCAATTATCATTTCAGGCGTTGTTACCAACGAATCTAAAACAGATGCTTATGATGGTTCTATTAGCATAATGATGGAAGGCGGAACAGTACCTTACTCGTTTAACTGGGGAACAAACGGTTTAACACAAGATTTGATGAGTATTAACTCAGGAGTTTATAACCTTACTGTAATCGACTATAATAACTGTAGTGCAACAGCAAGTTATACACTTGAGGCCAATAAAGAGATTATTACCCCTATGGATGTCTTTACGCCTAATGCCGATGGTGTAAATGATTATTGGACTATCGAAAACATCGATAAATTTCCTGACTGTACTATTAAAATTTTCAACGAGTGGGGTAATTTAGTTTTTGAATCGATAGGCTATGCCGAAGTATGGGATGGTACTAGCAATGGAAAAGAGTTGCCTGCTGCAGTTTACTATTACGTGATAGATTTGAAAGATGGCAATAATGCTCAGTCTGGCTCAATAACTTTATTAAAATAATACTATGAATAAGTTTTGTTACTGAAAATAACAAAACTAAAAACATTATAATATGAAAAAATTAGTTCTTATCATCATAGTTTTAACGGTAGCCCTAAGTTCAATAAGAGCGCAACAAATGGGTTCATTTTCGCAAACTGTTGAAAACAAATATTTAGTAAATCCAGGTTATGTTGGATCCGACGAATCTATGCCTATCTTTCTTGGATATAAGCGTTTGTGGACAGGAATTGATAACGCTCCATCTTCTCAGTTTTTAACTTTTCACATGAAAATTAGTGAAGATTTAGGAGGTGTTGGTGCAAAAATTTTCAACTATTCAACAGGCTCAATCAGCAAATCGGGTTTGAATTTGAGTTATGCTTATCACCTTAAATTAAACGATGAAATGAAAATCGGCTTTGGTTTGTCGGGCTCTTTATATCAGTTTTATTTAGATAGAGGTCAGCTTGAAAATGTTGAAGATGCAAACGACCAAGTATTGCTAAATGGTTCCGAAAAGCTTATTGTCCCCGATGCTAACTTTGGTATTTATTTCTATGCAAAAAATTATTATGCTGGTATTTCTTCTTTTCAACTTTTTGGAAGAAGAGTTAGCTTAATGAACGATATGTTTGATAATAGACAAGTCCGTCATTATTATTTGCATGGAGGTTATATTTTTGAGTTAGGATCAGATTTTAAATTAGAACCTTCTTTATTACTTAAATATATTGAAGCTAACAAAGGTCAGTGGGATTTAAACGTAAAAACAACTTATAAAGACTTTGTTTGGTTAGGACTAGGTTATCGTTCAGATTTTGCTTTCGACCCGAATGACATTATCATTTCTGTTGGTGTACAAAAAGATAAAATTAAATTTGGTTATGCCTACGACATAACACTTTCCGATATCGGTAATGTAAGTCAGGGTTCACACGAGTTAATATTTATTTATCAGTTTGGAAACACTAATAAGAGTGCGTACAAATGGTAAGACGCAATGCAAAATTATTATAAAGTATACGGATTAATTATCCGATCAGAACTCCCTCTTCAAGGAATATCTTGCCCTGATGAGGGAGTTTTCGATGTTGATGTGGTACTAAATAGCGTCCCTAAGACTCTTGCAAATATTGGTTATAAAGGAATCAACTTTGAAAGCAACGATCACCAGTTTCTACTTAAAGTAGAAAATGTTGGGAACTACCTTATAGAAAATGCATCAACAATAATTATTGACGTATGTAAAGATGCAAAAAATAGAGAGATAGAATTATTTTTGTTGGGTTCAGCAATGGCTGCTCTCTTATTGCAAAAAGAAATTGTTCCTTTTCATGCATCTGCATTCGAGTATAAAGGTGAGGCTGTTTTAATTTCTGGTATTTCTGGTGCGGGTAAAACTACTTTATTACAACATTTCGTCGAATTAGGATATAAGATGTTATCAGACGATGTGTCTGCTTTGTTTGTAAAAGAAGGGAAAGTAAATGTCCACCCTTCATATCCATCATCAAAAATATGGGAAGATGTTGTAGAAGAATATGGAATTGATATAAGTAATGAAGATTCTGTTAGGCCGGGAATATCTAAATTTCGTTTGCAACAGATTGATCATTTTTATAATTATGCGATACCTGTTAAAAAAATAATAGTTTTAAGTAGTAAAAATTCAAATCATTTCTCAAACTCCGAATTACAAGGCTTCGATAAACTAAAAGCATTACAATCTCAAATATACAGACCTGTATTCCCTATAGCTATTGGTAAGACAGAAATCGTTTTTAAAGTTTTACAGCACTTAGCACAACAAATAAAATTAATAACATTAGAGCGGTCTTCGAATATCAAGTTGTTGTCTTCTTTTAATTTCTATGCAGAAAGTGTAGTTTTAGACTGATGCTTAGTAAAAATCTAATATGGTTGGTTTCTTATCCAAAATCGGGTAATACTTGGGTGAGAATTTTTCTGGCTAACTACTTATCAAAAAGTTTGCAACCAGTTGATATAAACAAAATTAAAAGCAGTACAATTTCAAGTTCAAGAAAAGTTTTCGATCGTTATTCTGCTGTTTTGTCTTCAGATTTAAAAACTGAGGAAATTGATAATTTAAGACCTCATGTTTATATAAAAATGAGTGAGGAAGAAAATCGTATAAAGTTTATTAAAACGCATGACGCATATAGCTTAAATGATAATAATCTTCCAATATTTCCTACCGAAATCTCAAAAGGGGTAATTCATATTGTAAGGCATCCTTTAGATGTAGCAGTATCTTTTGCTTTTCATTCAAATATTTCAATAGAAAAAAGTATTCAAAACTTAAATAACCATAAAAAGACACTGGCAAGTAATAAAAAAAAATTAACCAATCAATTAAGACAGGTATTAGATACTTGGTCTAATCATTATTTATCTTGGGAAAATGCTCCAATTCCACGCTTGCTAATTCGATACGAAGATCTGTTAGATCGACCCGAAGAAATGTTCAAGTCAATAGTAGAATTCTGTGATATTTCCTTGGAAGAAGAAAAATTATTATCATCAATAAAACATTCTAGTTTTAATCAGCTAAAAACTCAAGAAGACCAAAATGGTTTTAGAGAAAAACCTATTAAATCATCAAAGTTTTTCAGATCTGGGAAAAGCGGGGCATGGCAAAATTATATTCCAAAAACGCTGGCTTTAGAATTTTACGAAAAGAATGTGTCTGTAATGAAAAAGTTAGGATACTATTTCTAAGATAAAAAACAACTTTTCAAATTTCTAAGCGTATAAGCGTAACTTAGAACTTAATGTAAACTTAACTCTTCATCTGAAAAATAAGTCTATCATTGCAAAAAAAATCTAATTATGAGCTTTCTTGACCTTAACAAAAGTCAATTGATAAACTTATCGTACTCTTTAAGTAAAGAAATTATCCGTTCGAACAGGTCTGGTTCGTACGCATCCACCACTATTATTGGTTGCAACACAAGAAAATATCATGGTCTACTAGTTGCGCCTCAACCTCAAATCGATCAAGACAGACATGTTTTTTTATCATCGGTCGACGAAACTGTCATTCAAAATGGAAAGGCATTTAACTTAGGTATCAGAAAATATCATGGAGGTGTATTTGAGCCCAAAGGGCATAAATACATCAAGGAGTTCAAAGCAGAACCTAATTTTCACACTATTTATAGAGTCGGAGGGGTAATTCTTAAAAAGGAGTATTTATTAATTGAAAACGAACCAACTATACTAATCTGTTATACTTTGGAAGAAGCACATAGCTCTACAAAGCTACAAGTAAAACCATTTTTAGCATTTCGTAATTTTCATCAATTGAGTCATGCTAATTTTGAAGTAAATACAGGTTTTAAATCAAGAGAAAATGGTTCCGAATTTAAGTTGTATCCTGCATACGACAGTTTGTACATTCAAGCTTCAAAAAAAGTAGAGTATGTACATTTCCCTAATTGGTATTATAAGGTAGAATACCAAGAAGAACAAGCAAGAGGTTACGAATACCAAGAGGATTTACTAATGCCGGGAATGTTTGAGTTCGATATTAAAAAGGGAGAAACTGTTATCATAGCCGCCGGGCTACAAGAAATAAAAACAAAAGGGCTAAAGCTCAAATACCAGTCTGAACTTAAAAAACGAATTCCAAGAAACGACCTCGACAATTGTTTAACTCATGCTGCTAAACAATTTATTGTACAAAACAAACATACCGAGATTATTGCAGGCTTCCCTTGGTTTGGCCGATGGGGAAGAGACACATTTATTGCTTTGCCCGGATTAACTTGTGCTATAGGCGATAATAAAACATGCTTGGAAGTGCTTAAAAGTATGAGCTCACAAATTAAAGATGGTTTGTTTCCAAACATTGGAGCAGATAATGCTGCCAGTTATAATTCTATAGATGCCCCGCTTTGGTATTTTTGGAGTATTCAGCAATATTACTCTAAAAATAATGATGCAAAAGCCATTTGGAAACTCTTCTCAGATAGTATGTTAAGTATCATTAACACCTTTAAAAGAGGAACACACTATAATATTGCATTGCACGACAACGGGTTAATCTACGGTGGCGATAGTAAACATGGGTTAACATGGATGGATGCCGTTGTTTTTGGAGAACCCGTTACGCCCAGAACCGGTTATGCTGTGGAAATTAATGCTTTATGGTATAACGCGTTATTATTCACAGCTGAGTTAGCAGTCTTAAATAAGCAAAAAGAACTAGCCGAAGAGCTTCAAAACATTGCATCAAAAGCAAAAGCGACATTTAATACCATTTTTTGGGACGATATGCAAAGAAGAGTGGCCGACTTTGTTAATTTCGAAGATGTTAACTTTAATCAAAGAGCAAATCAGATTTTTGCAGTTAGCTTGCCATATGCTATTTTAGAGGAAGATCGCTTTAAATGTGTTGTTGATAAAGTAAAGTCAGAGTTACTCACGCCTAAAGGCTTGCGAACACTAACACCCAGAAACAAGCAATACAAAGGCCAATACAAAGGCAATCAAGAAGAAAGAGACAGAGCATACCACCAAGGTACAGTTTGGCCTTGGCTATTAGGAGGATTTGTCGATGCTTATTTGAAAGTTTATTCTGGCGAATCTGCAATCAATTTTGTAGAGCAGATCTATAAAAATTTTGAACCCGATATGCTTGAACATGGTTTAGGTACAGTGTCCGAAGTATACGATGGAGATCCTCCACATCAATATGGAGGAACGATCTCTCAAGCATGGAGTGTGGCAGAACTTTTAAGAATAAAATCTATTATAAACGATTTAAGAAATAACCATAAGTAACTTTAATGAAACGGAACATGTTCGACCACAGTGTATATTACTTTGACCTTATAGAAAAGTAAACTATTAATCGAACATCGACACAAATTTGAACCAATGAAAATACTCATGTTTGGCTGGGAGTTTCCTCCTCACATTACCGGAGGCTTGGGTACCGCCTGCTATGGATTAACTAAAGGACTTTCTAAACATAAGGCAGAAGTTATTTTTGTCGTACCAAAATTGTTCGGCGACGAAGACAAAACCTATGTTGAATTAACAGATGCAGAAAAAGTAACAATTTTTCAGACGCGAAAATCCTTCGATGAGTTTTGGAAAAACATTACTTATCTACAAATCGATTCAACTTTACTACCTTATCTCGATCCGCAAATTTTTGAAAAATATATTCAACAATCTTTTAAAATAAGTCAAGAACACATTAAAGAAGAAGCGTTCGAAACTCATTTTACATTTTCGGGTAAATATGGAGCCGATCTTATTACCGAAGTTACAAGGTATGCCATTGTAGCCGGAACAATTGCTAAAGACCATGAGTTTGATATTATTCATGCACACGATTGGCTTACTTACCCTGCCGGAATTGCTGCAAAGCAAGCCAGTGGAAAACCTTTAGTTGTTCATGTACATGCTACAGAATTCGATAGAAGTGGAGAGCACGTCAATCAAACGGTATTCGATATCGAACAAAAAGGGATGCAAGAGGCGGATAGAGTGATTACTGTAAGTCATTTAACCAAACAAATTGTAATCGAAAGATATGGTATCGATCCAAGTAAAGTTTTTACAGTACACAATGCTGTTGAACCGGTCGAACTCGAAGAATTTAACATTACAAAACATTTCGACGAAAAAATAGTTACATTTTTGGGAAGGATCACTTTCCAGAAAGGACCGGAATATTTTATTGAAGCTGCAAAAAAAGTATTACAAAAGGACAAAAATGTTAGGTTTGTCATGGCCGGAACAGGCGATATGTTGCATAGATCAATAGAAAGGGTCGCAAAATTAAGAATGGGCGATCGATTCCATTTTGCTGGATTTTTAAAACCCGAAATGGTCAACAAGCTTTTTTCTATTAGCGATGTTTATGTGATGCCTTCTGTTTCAGAACCATTTGGGATATCTCCTCTTGAAGCAATGAGAAGTCAGGTTCCTGTTATTATCTCGAAACAATCGGGGGTATCGGAAATTTTAAATCATGCCATCAAAATCGATTTTTGGGATATCGACGCTATGGCAGACTCTATTCACGCTCTTTTGCACTACGATGGTATTTCCAAAATGTTTAAAACCTATGGCAAAACAGAAATTGACCATTTGAAGTGGGAAAATGCAGCATATAATGTTATTCAAGTATACAACTCATTACTATAATTATCATGAAATCTATTTGTTTCTATTTTCAAGTTCATCAACCATTCCGACTAAAAAAATATAGTTTCTTCGATATAGGAGGCGACCACGATTATTTCGACGATTATTCAAACAGAACAATACTTAAGAAGGTTGCACAAAAATGTTACCTTCCAACCAATGCTTTATTACTAGACTTGATAAAACAATACGGAAAAGATTTTAAAGTCAGTTTTTCATTATCCGGGGTATTTATCGATCAGATCGAACAGTATGCACCAGAAGTCTTAGATAGCTTTATCGCATTGGCAGAAACCGGTCAAGTAGAGTTTTTATCAGAAACCTATGCACACTCATTATCTGCGCTTAAAAGCAAGCCGGAATTTGAGCATCAAGTAAGTGAGCATAGAAAAAAAATAGAGCAACACTTTAAACAAAAACCCACTGTTTTCAGAAATACAGAGCTCATTTACTCAAACAGAATTGGAGAGATGGTGCATAATATGGGTTATAAAGGAATGATAACAGAAGGAGCTAAACATATTTTAGGATGGAAAAGCCCAAACTATTTGTATGCGAATGTAATAAACCCAAAATTAAAATTATTACTTAAAAACTATACCTTAAGCGACGATATCGCCTTCCGTTTTTCCAACTCAGCATGGGATCAGTGGCCATTAACAGTCGATAAATATACCGACTGGCTCAACTCTGCTTTGCAATCCGACAACGAGGTAATTAACCTTTTTATGGATTACGAAACTTTTGGCGAGCACCAATGGGCAGACTCTGGTATATTCGAATTTATGAGGGCTTTACCGGAGCAAGTATTAAAACATACCGATTTCAAGTTTTTAACCCCAAATCAAGTCGTAAAACATTACGATGTCGTTTCTCCTTTAGATGTACCTTACGAAATATCTTGGGCCGACGAAGAAAGAGACTTGACGGCTTGGTTAGGAAACGACTTACAATACGATGCCTTCGATAAATTGTACGAGTTAGAAGATAAGCTCAAGGAACTTGGCGATGAAAAACTGTTAAAAGATTGGCTTTATCTACAAACCAGCGACCATTTTTATTATATGTGTACTAAATGGTTCTCCGATGGCGATGTTCACAAATATTTTAATCCTTACCAAACACCATATGCCGCGTACATTAATTTCATGAACGTGTTAAGCGACTTTATTACTCGAATCAATAAATAATTAAATTTTAAGGGATGAAAGCAGATTACATTTTTGAAACCAGTTGGGAGATTTGCAACAAAGTTGGGGGTATCCATACGGTATTAGCAACCAAAGCAAAATCCTTGAAAGATCGCTTAAACGATCACTTTATTCTGATCGGGCCTGATGTGTGGAGAGAGCAAAAAAACGATGAGTTTATCGAAGATAAAAACTTATTTAGCGAGTGGAAAAAAAACTTAGGCGACAATAAAATTAAAGTACGTACCGGATTTTGGAATATTCCATCAAAACCAATCGTAATACTTGTCGATTTTACCCCTTACTTTAACTATAAAAACGAGATCTTTGCTCATTTTTGGGAGTCTTATAAGTTAGATTCTCTTTCGGGGGGATGGGATTATGTAGAACCTGCAATGTTTGGCTATTCTGCCGGTATGTTGATAAAAGACTTTGTTAGATTTTACCAACTTAAAAAATCAAAAGTTATTGCTCATTTTCACGAATGGATGACAGGCGCAGGAATATTGTTTTTAAAAGAATATGCACCCTATATAAGTACGGCTTTTACCACACATGCAACTGCATTAGGACGATCGATAGCAGGAAATGGGTGGCCGCTATATACCAATCAAAGTCAGTATCAAGGCAAAGAAATAGCCAAACAATTTAATATTTCGGCCAAATTTTCGCTCGAAAAACTATCCGGACAACATGCCGATGTTTATACTACGGTTAGCGATATCACTGCAAAAGAAAGTGAAAACTTACTTGGAACAAAAGTCGATATAGTAACACCAAACGGATTCGATGAATTTTTAATTCCTAAAGACGAAACTTGGGAAGAAAGAAAACAATCGGCTAAAAATATACTTTATAAAGCGGCAAAAGTTGTTACCGGTCAAGAACCACAAGACGACGATTTGAAAATAGTGACTAGCGGTCGCTACGAGTATAAAAATAAAGGAATCGACTTGTTTTTAGATGCTTTAATGCTACTCGAAAAAGAAGATAACCTAAACCGAAATGTTTTTGCTTTTATTATGGTTCCTGCCGGTATATATGGCCCTATTAACGGTATATTCGACGCCATTCACAATGGCTTGCCATACCATATGGAACAAGAGTTTTTAACCCATCAGTTGCTCGACCCTCAGCACGATCCAATAATTCGAAAATTGGACGAATACCGGTTTTCTAATTTCAAAAGTAAAAAAGTTAAGATTGTTTTTGTACCGTCTTATTTGAATGGCAACGATGGCGTGTTTAATTTAAAATATTACGATTTGCTTTCGGCTTTCGACTTAAGCGTATTTGCATCGTATTACGAACCATGGGGCTACACTCCATTAGAAAGTTTAGCATTCAACGTTCCTACAGTAACAACCTCACTTGCAGGATTTGGAAAATGGGTACAGCAAAGTCATTACTCAGAAACTAATGCCGTTAAAGTGATTAACCGCACCGACGACAATGACAACGATATTGTTAACGCAATTTCTAAATATGTTCTTAACTATAGTCAATTAGGCCAAGCCGACGTAAAAGAAAATCGTATTAATGCAGAAAAAGTTTCGCAAACGGCATTATGGACTAATTTAATAGATTACTACTTAAAAGCGTACGATATTGCACTAGACCATCAATCTAAAAGGTTTAATCCGGACGATATTTATGAACTCGCAGAAGTCAAAGTAGAGGAGAATATCGAAATGAATTTGGAGCCAAATTGGCGTTCTTTTGAAGTCGAAAGTAATGTTTACGAAGACTTCTCCGGTTTATTCGAAATGGCTGATAATTTATGGTGGTCTTGGAATTTTCATCATACAGATATTTTTAAGGATATCGATAAAAATTTATGGATCGAAGTTAATTATAACCCTAAGAAGTTTCTCAACAGTTTACCTTATTCAACCTTCGAAAAGTTAGCAAAAGACAAAGTATTTGTAGAAAAATACCATCAATTAGTCAACACCTTCAACGCATATCTCGACGAAAAGAAAAATGCAAAAGGACCTCAAATAGCATATTTTAGTATGGAATTTGGTTTCCATGATGCTTTAAAAATTTTTTCTGGAGGTCTTGGGATTCTTGCCGGTGACTATTTGAAAGAGGCGAGCGATAGTAACGTGAACATGGTGGGCGTTGGCTTACTTTATAAATACGGATATTTCAAACAAGCCATCACTAACAACGGAGAGCAATTGTCTAAATACGAAGCACAGTTATTATCCGAAATGCCAATTAGCAAGGTTAAAAACGAAGAAGGCGACCAAGTAATTATTAGTGTAAATCTTCCCGGACGAGAACTAAAAATTAAACTTTGGAAAACCCATGTAGGAAGAATCATATTATATTTACTCGACACCGATTTCGAAGATAATCTTGCTGAAGATAGAGAAATTACACACTACTTATATGGCGGCAATAACGAAAATAGGTTAAAACAAGAAATAGTACTAGGTATAGGTGGAATTACAGCTCTTCGAGCTATTAAAATAGACGCCGATTTATATCATCTAAATGAAGGTCATGCGGCATTTATTGGTCTTGAGCGTATTAATAAACTGATGTACGAATCCTATTTCACTTATCAACAAGCCGTTGAACTTGTACGTTCCACTAGTTTATTTACAACTCACACACCTGTTCCGGCTGGTCACGATGTGTTCGAAGAAAATCTAATGCGAAGATATTTGTCATACTATCACGAAAGTTATGGCATTTCTTGGGATGAGTTTTTTGCTTTAGGAAAAGCCGAAAAAACAGATTTTAAATTTTCTATGAGCAACCTTGCAACGCACTTATCGCAAGAGGTAAACGGAGTTAGTTGGTTACATGGCGAAGTTACAAAAGAGATGTTTAATAACCTTTGGAAAGGCTATTTTAAACAAGAACTTCCTGTTGGCTACGTCACCAATGGAGTCCATTTCCCAACTTGGACTTCGAAATATTGGAAGAGTTTATATGCAAAAGTGTCAAACAATCAATTAATCGACCATCAAGATCATCAAGAATTGTGGGATAAAATTTACGATATTGATGACGCTAAAATATGGGATACACGAAATAAACACCGCATAAAATTAATCGAATATCTGAAAGAAAGAGTGCGCGAAAACTGGATACAGCGTTACGATAATCCTAAAACAATGGTCGACATTATTAATAAATTAGACAGTAATGTGTTGACAATTGGTTTTGCACGACGATTTGCAACCTATAAACGAGCTGCTTTGTTATTTTCAGATATAGAAAGGTTAAGTAAGATCGTAAACAATCCTAAACAGCCTGTTCAGTTTGTATTTGCCGGCAAAGCTCATCCCAACGACAAGCCGGGTCAAGATTTGATTAAACAAATTGTGTTAATTTCGAAGCAGCCTGAATTTGTAGGGAAAATACTATTTGTCGAAAATTACGACATGGAGTTGGCCAGAAAGTTAGTCCAAGGCGTAGATATTTGGTTAAACACCCCTACAAGACCATTGGAAGCTTCTGGAACCAGCGGTATGAAAGCAGTGATGAATGGAGGTCTTCATTTCTCTGTTCTTGATGGTTGGTGGATGGAAGGATATCAGGAAAAAGCAGGTTGGGCGTTAAGCGAAGAAAAATCGTTTCAAGATCAAGGAATGCAAAACCAACTCGATTCTTCTACTATATACTATTTGCTAGAAAACGAAATCATTCCAAAATACTACAAACGCAATAAAGAGGATGTCCCAGTAGAATGGGTTTCTTTTATTAAAAACTCTATTTCTAAAGTTGCTTCTCAGTTTACAACGAAAAGAATGATGAACGATTACTATGAAAGATTTTATAATAAGCTTTATAAACGATCTACAGCATTAAAAGATAATCAGTTCGAAGCCCTAAAAATGCTTGTAGAATGGAAGAATACAATTGCAGAAAGATTCGAACAGATTAAAGTCCTTAAAATTTGCTCAACAACAAACGATCAAAAGATTTTAAAAGCAGGTGTCGATACCCATATCGAAGTGGTATTAGATCTTAACGATGTTAAGCCGGAAGAAATTGGTTTGCAGGTGGTTATTACTTATCCTTTTATAGAAGACAACGACAATGTAGAAATTGTCAACTTTAATGTTTACAAAAAAGATGAAAGTAAGATTACCTTCAGAGCTAAAATTAAACCAAACGAAGTAGGTAGAATTAATTATGGCATTAGAATGTTCCCTGTTTGCGATAGTTTAGAATATCAACAAGACTCTGGCGTTTTAAAATGGCTTTAATTAAAATCGTCAGAAAATTTAGAGAGGCTGCCATATGGTAGCCTTTTTTATGCAACTATTTTTATAGAATTTAGTCTATTAGGCGTACTATCTTTATTTTTGCAAAAAGAACACAGATTAATGAGGCATTTATTTTTAGCATCTATTATGATGATTAGTATATCATCATTTTCTCAATGGACAAAAAACCATTTGAAAGCTCGTAACGAACAACAAATCTATTGGCAACAAGTGCCATTCGACAAACCGGAAGAAGCTATTCAATTCGAAATTGAAAAAACAAAAGACCCCCATACGCAACAAGTCCCTAAAGATCGCTTGCGCTTCGCTATGGATTATACTAAATCTTTGAGCATGCAAAAAAGCGCCATCGACGATGTGATTTGGACAGAGAGAGGGCCTAATAACGTAGGAGGGCGTACTAGAGCGATTATGTTCGATCCTAATTATACGAATAATCACAAAGTATGGGCAGCTGGAATTACCGGCGGATTATGGTATAATACCGATGCGTTAAACAATGGACAATGGCAAAATGTCAACGATTTTTGGGACAATATTGCTGTTTCTACATTGGCGAGCGACCCCTCCAATACTACCGTATTTTACGCAGGAACAGGGGAAGGATGGACCAGCAAATCGGTTAGAGGTCTAGGGATTTGGATTAGCACAAATTCTGGGCAGACTTGGTCTCAGATTTCGAGTACGAACAACGATATGTTTTATAATGTGCAAAAAATTATTGTAACAGAAACAGGTAGAGTTTTAGCTGCAACAAGTTATGGGCTTATGGTTTCCGACAATCATGGTACAAATTGGACAACTTTAATGGAAGGCTATTTTGGAGATATAGAAAAAGCCGGCAATGGTTATCTTTATGCAAGTTTGGGGAAAAATGGCACGGAGGGATTTATTTATAAGTCGATAAACAATGGTAACACTTGGACCGATATTACTCCTCAGTTTTCTGTTCAAGAAAGAATAGAATTGGCCGTTGCTCCAAGTAATCCTTTAAAAATTTATGCAGTAGCTTCTGTAGGAACCGCAGTTTCTTGGATGGCTTCAAGTGATAATGCAGGAACAAGCTGGCAAGAATTAAATATCCCAATGTATTTAGAGCAATCTTGTTCCCCTTCAACATATTACGACTATACACGAGGTCAAGCGTGGTACGATTTAATCTTAGCGGTCCACCCGCAAGATGAAGATGTTTTATACGCAGGAGGAATAGACTGGCATATGTCTATGGATGGTGGAAATTCGTGGGAAGCTGTAAGTTACTGGACTGGAGGATGCTTGCCATATGTTCATGCAGATCAGCATATTTTTGCTTTTGTACCGAACGACGCCTCAAAAATGCTTGTTGGTTGCGATGGGGGTGTTTTTTTAATAGAAGATGCCGATACTTATGATTGGACAACAAACCACCTTAACAATGGTTATAATGTTACTCAGTTTTATGGAACTGCAATAGAAAATGAGAGTGGCTCTAACTATATGTTGGCAGGAGCCCAAGATAACGGCACTCACCGCTTTAATACAAGTGGATTAGGTAACACAGTTAGAGTTACAGGTGGCGATGGCGGCTTTTGTTTTATCGATCAAGCAAATTCGCAATATCAAATAACTTCCTATGTGTACAACAATTGGAGATTATCCACCAATGGAGGAAACAGCTTTAGTTATTACCCCTCAACATCAGATGGTTACTTTATTAACCCGGCAGATTACGATAGCGAAGAAAAGGTGTTATATGCTTCTACAAGAAAGGATTCAATATATGTCTCAAGAATTCTGGTTGATGGTGCCGATGGCGAATACTTGCCAATTTCTGGCGGTTTAAATTCCGGTAGAATTTCTGCCGTGAAAGTTTCGCCATTCCAAACAGATGTTATTTTTGTAGGAACCAGTTATGGCGATGTTTTTAAGATTATTAACGCTCAGGATGCTCCTAGCTCAACAAATCTAGATCCAAATCAACAATTACCTTCGGCTTATATTTCGTCTGTTGAATTAGGATCTTCGGAAAACCAAATTTTAGTTACTTATTCGAATTATGGAATTAGCTCTGTTTGGGAAACAAGAAATGGAGGAACCACATGGAGTAATATTGAGCATAATTTACCTGATATGCCAATTCGATGGGGATTATATAATCCGGAAAACACTAATCAAATTATGTTAGCTACCGAAACAGGCGTTTGGTCTATCGACGACATAACTACACAGACAATATGGGAGCCTGTAAATACTGGATTAGCAAATGTTCGTTGCGATCAAATAAAATATAGAACTTCCGATAAAATGGTGGCTGTAGCAACTTATGGAAGAGGGTTATTCACAACAGATGCGTTTGCCGATCCTCAACCAGTGGCTGTTTTCGAAGCTAGCCAAACCGTAGCATGTTTAACGGATACTATTTATTTGATTGATCATTCAACAAAAAATCCAACGCAATGGTTATGGTCTATCAGTCCATCGAATTTTACATACGTTTTGGGAACAAATGCCGAATCGCAAAATCCAATAATCGTATTTCAAAATGCAGGTTTATATAGCATTTCACTTACAGCAACCAATGGGTCTGGTTCGGGTTCGGTTACCGAAGAAAATTATTTAGAAATTAATAACGAGTGCCGTTATGTAATGGATGATGATGATGATTTATATTTATGTTCAGGCACGTTCTTCGACCCTGGGTACACCGAGAATTATCCTTCAGGCTCAGATTATACGATAACCATCTACCCCGAAAATGAGAATTCGTTCATTGAGTTATCGTTTCTTTATTTTGATTTAGAATATGAAAGCGATTGTAATTATGACTATTTGAGTATTTACGATGGCGCTTCAACTGCTGCACCTTTAATAGGAAAATTCTGTGGCTCAGAATCGCCAGGCTATGTAAGTGGGATTAATAATTTAGATGGAGCTTTAACCTTTAAATTTCATTCCGACGATTATGTTGAAGGCTTGGGCTGGGAAGCTCAAATTAGCTGTTCTTTGGTAGACCATGTAGACTCGAAAGAATCAAATCAGTTTTCGATAATTCCAAATCCTGCCAATCAGTCGATAGAGTTATCATATATCGATAAAAGTGTCGAGAACATTAAAATTTACAATATGCTTGGCAAATTAATACAGCAAGAATATATAGACAATCATCAAAACCAAAAGGTTGATGTAAGCGATTTAGATGAGGGAATCTACATAGTTACGGTCGGAACTCGTAATCAAAAATTAGTAATAAAACGATGACTATAAAACAAGCACAAGAGCAAGTCGACCAATGGATTAAACAATATGGAGTTCGCTATTTTAGCGAGTTAACAAACATGGCTATTTTAACTGAGGAAGTTGGAGAATTAGCTCGTATTATGGCTAGGAAATATGGCGATCAATCTTTTAAATCAACAGAACAATCGCTAAGTCTTTCAGACGAAATGGCTGACGTTTTATGGGTGCTAATCTGTTTAGCAAATCAGACCGGTGTTGACCTAGAAGATGCATTGAATAAAAACATCGAAAAGAAAACCAATAGAGATAAGGAACGACATATAAACAATCCAAAATTAAAATAGGCCATACTATCGTGTACAGCCTATTTAATTATGAAAACTTTATGTGATATTTTTTTAAGCTTCGGATTTAATCCAATTCACTAAACCTTTTTTATTGATGATTTGCATTAATTTATCGGGAAGTGGTGCGAATTTATAAACTTTATTATTGATAATAATTTCACCAGCTTCAAATTTGATATCTACCTTGTCTCCAATATTATAAGCGTCAACTATTTTTGGGTTTACAATTAGAGCTAAACCTTGATTGATGCACGAACGGTAGAAAATCCTATTGGTAGATTTCACAATTACGGCTTTAACACCGGCATGAGCCAAACCAACAGCCGGGTGCTCTCTAGAACTTCCACATCCAAAGTTGTCGCCGGCAATAACAACATCGCCCGACAATAAATTCTTTGAAAAATTTGGATCAAAGCCGGCAAATAAATGAGGCATAATTGCTTCAGCATCCGAGCTGAGTACTTGATATGTTAAATTTCCGGCAAACATTTGATCGGTATTTAGATTGTCGGCATCTTTGTAATTCCAAACACCATTCGATTTACGGTTGTCATTCTCTACAATTTCTAATGTGTTGGTTTGTGGTTTCTGATAAGGATAAACATCGTTTGCTATAATGCCTCTCGGATCAGTTATAACACCGGTTATGGCTGAAGCTGCAACTGCGGCTGGAGATGCCAAATAAACGCTAGAGTTTGGATTTCCCATCCGACCTTTAAAATTACGATTAGCTGTAGAGATGACATTGTAGCCATCGGCAGGGATGCCTTGTCCTGTACCTAAGCATGGCCCACAGGAAGGTGATAGAATGTTTGCTCCGGCTTCTATAAAAATTTCAACTAAACCTTCTTTTATTGCTTGCTGATAAATTTCTCTGGAGGCAGGTGTTACTAACAATTGAAAACCGTCTTTTACTTTTTTACCTTTTAAAACTTCGGCAGCGATTCTTAAATCCTCCAATCTTCCGTTGGTACACGTTCCAATTAAACCTTCATGCAGTTCGGTACCTTGAACTTCGGAGAGAGCCTTTACATTATCGACATGATGAGGAGCTGCAACCAATGGGAATAACTCGTCTAAGTTAATCTCTATGGATTTAATATATTCAGCATCTTCATCGGCCCAAACGGGTTGGAAAGGTAGTTGTCCGCCGTAAAAGGCAGATAATACCTCATCTGGAGGAAATACAGCGTTTTTAGCGCCCATTTCTGAAGCTAAATTTGCTAAAGTCATACGGTCTGCTATAGATAGACTTTTAACGCCATCGCCGTGGTATTCGATCGACATATAATTTGCCCCATCAGAACCAATCATCCCAATAATCCATAAAGAAATATCTTTAGCATACACATTAGGTTTGAGTTGGCCTTTTAGAGTGACTTTCATAGTTTCGGGCACTCTAAACCACGTTTCGCCACGTTTCCATATTCCGGCAGCTTCTGTTCTGTCAATTCCAGCGGCCAAAGCATTAAAGGCTCCCGCAGTACATGTGTGGCTATCGCTACCGACAATGATCATCCCAGGTTCGGCATGGTAAGACATTATCTGATGACAAATTCCTCTACCTGCATCATAAAATTTTTCGACGCCCTGTTCTTTTACAATATCTCTTACAGTTTGATATTGTGTTGCTAACTTAGCTGAAGTTGGAGGGGCATTATGATCTAAAACAATTAATAATTGATTAGGGTCAGCGACTCTTACGCCTCCCATTTTTTCGAAAGTGTTTTTTATACTTGCTGTATTATCGTGTGTTAGTACGATATCAGGCTTTTTGAAAACGATAGTGCCTGTTTTGGCTCCTAAAACTTTTTCTACGAATGTTTGTCCCATTGTTTTTAAAATAATTTGAGCTAAAATATAATTTTTATTTGAATCTGATTATAGAAATTAATCAGGCTGATTTGGTAATTATAAATAAATAAAAGCATTCGCCAGTTTTAGCGAATGCTTTTATAATAAATGGTTTAACTCAGGATTTAATCGAGAAATTAAACTAATTTTTTATACTTAAGATATTTTGTTTAAAGCCTGATCTAAATCGGCAATAATATCTTCTACATTTTCAATTCCAACAGAGAAACGAACAAGTTCGTCGGTAATATCAGCGGCTAAACGATCTTCTTTTGATAAACCTGCATGAGTCATAGATGCAGGGTGTTGAATCAATGTTTCTACACCACCCAAAGAAACGGCTAACATTGCCAAATGGACGTTGTCCATAACAATTCTACCACCTTTTAAACCGCCTTTAACACCAAAACTTATCATACTACCAAAGCCAGTCATTTGCTCTTTAGCGAGTTCGTGTTGAGCAAACGATTTTAAACCCGGATATTTTATCCATTCAACTTTTGGGTGGTTTTCTAAAAACTCAGCGACTTTTTGCGCGTTTTCTTGGGCTCTTTCTACACGTAACGAAAGTGTTTTAACACCACGAATAACCAAGTAAGCTTGATGTGGATCCATGTTGCCACCCATGTAAATCATAGATTTGCGCAATTTATTGTACACGTCAACGTCTTTGGCGATTACTGCTCCTCCAACAATATCTGCATGACCATTTATAAATTTAGTTAGAGAATGTAAAACAATGTCGGCACCAAGGTCTAATGGCTTTTGAAGTACAGGACTTGAAAAAGTATTATCAACACAGACTAAAATATTGTGTTTATGAGCCAATTCACATGCTTTTCTTATGTCCGTTAGTTGAATTGTTGGATTAGCCGGTGTTTCTAAATATAACAATTTTGTATTTGGACGGATTGCTTTTTCGATGTTCTCAATAACCGAAGTATCGGTATAAGTCGATTCGACATTATAATCGGAAAAAATACTTTCCATTACTGCGCGACTAGGGCCATATACAGCACCTGTGCTTACCATATGGTCACCTGATTTAAGTATAGCAGTGTATACAGTAGTGACAGCAGCCATTCCAGAAGCAACGGCAATACCTCTATAACCATTTTCTAATTCTGCCAATTTGTTTTCTAGAGCGTCAATGGTGGGGTTACCAATACGAGTGTATATAAAACCTTTTTCTTTACCTGCAAATAGATCCGCACCATGGTCGGCATTTTTGAAAGCAAAAGTCGATGTTTGATAAATTGGAGTTACTGCACTACCGTGTGCATCTGCGAAATCGCCGGCATGAACCAATTTGGTGTCGAAGCCTAATTTTTTTGTATCCATTGTATTAATATTTTGGAAACAAAAGTAGGAATAAATGTAGAAATCTAAGGTTAAATATACAGATTATTAAATACTTTAAAAACACAAAAGCAACCCTGCGGTGGATTGCTTTTGTTAGTTGTCAGCCTAAATTTGTTATCTGTTTGGTTTGACGGACTATTAACGTGAGGCTTTAATTGGAAACTGCTATGAAAAAGGACATCCTCACATTTTTTAAAGAACAACTACTGCTGACAATTGCATTCATTCATTTCAAAAAACACATTTCAAAGATAAAGACTAATTTCTCATTTTATTCAGTTAATATGCTGTCGGGATATATGGATTTATATTTGGTCGATATTCTCTAATAAGTGGTAAAATTAATCATTTATTACAGCAATTGATGTAAGTATTTGAAATACAAATTATTAAGCATTAAATCAGATCTTTTAGTATAGTTTAAAAGGTTTAAAACATCCATATATCTTATTTTTTAAATAACTTTGGTACCATTGAATTTTAAACTACTAATATTCCAAATAATGAATAAAATTGTTAATAGCGCAGAAGAAGCTATAAAAGGCATTGAGAATGGAATGACGCTTATGTTAGGAGGCTTTGGTTTGTGCGGTATTCCGGAAAATGCTTTAAAAGCATTGGTTGCTAGCGATGTAACTGGTCTTACATGTATTTCTAATAATGCAGGAGTCGATGATTTTGGTTTAGGTCTGCTTTTAAGAAAACATCAAATTAAAAAAATGATTTCTTCTTATGTAGGAGAAAATAAAGAATTTGAACGTCAACTATTAAGTGGAGAGTTGGAAGTAGAGTTAAATCCGCAAGGAACTTTAGCAGAAAGAGTAAGAGCCGGTGGGGAAGGGATTCCAGCATTTTTTGTGCCTGCAGGTTACGGAACCGAAGTAGCAGAAGGCAAAGAGGTACGCGAGTTTAATGGTAAAATGCATTTGCTTGAACATGCTCTTACAGCCGATTTCGCTATCGTTAAAGCATGGAAAGCCGATGCTTATGGTAATTTAGTGTATCGCGATACAGCGAACAATTTTAATAATATGATGGCTGCTGCGGGTAAAATTACAATTGCAGAAGTCGAAGAAATTGTTCCTGTTGGTGAGATAGATCCTAATCATGTTCATACGCCCGGTATTTTTGTTCAAAGAGTATTCAAAGGCGAGCTTTTTGAAAAACGAATCGAATTTGTAACCGAAAAACAATAACCAACTCTAATTTAAAACATTATGGCTTTAGATAAAAATGGTATAGCTAAAAGAATAGCTAGAGAATTACAAGATGGATTTTATGTAAACTTAGGGATTGGGATTCCGACTTTAGTTGCCAATTATATTCCTGAAGGTGTTGAGGTAATTTTACAATCCGAAAATGGACTTCTCGGCATAGGTCCTTTTCCTGAAAAAGGAAAAGCCGACTCTAACTTGATTAACGCAGGAAAACAAACTGTAACTGCGATTCCGGGTGCTGCTTTTTTCGATTCTGCTACTAGCTTTGGAATGATTCGTGGCGGACATGTCGATTTAACTGTTTTGGGTGCTTTTGAGGTTTCGGAAAAAGGAGATATTGCCAGTTGGAAAATACCTGGTAAAATGGTCAAAGGTATGGGGGGCGCAATGGATCTTGTTGCCTCGGCAAAGAATATTATAGTAGCAACCACTCATACCGACAGAGATGGCCAATCTAAACTGCTTAAAAAGTGTACTTTGCCGCTAACAGGTGTAAGTTGTGTTAAAAAAATTGTTACCGACTTGGCGTTAATCGAAGTTACACAGGATGGCTTCAAGTTGTTAGAAAGAGCTCCGGGTGTCTCTGTAGAGGAAATTGTCTCGAAAACAGAAGGTAAGCTTATTGTTGAAGGCGAAATACCAGAAATGGATCTGTAAAAATATTTAAGTAATAAATTAAGACTGTCTGTAGTTTCTGCGGATAGTCTTTTTTTTAATTTATCCGATGTATTCTAAAGAAGAATTTAAGCAGTTAAAAGTCGATTTCTGGACTAAGTTTGGTATTTATTCCCAACGAAAAAGACAAAAAAAGGGACTCGATAAAAAATGGTTACTATATAAAACAGATATTAAAGGGATAGAATTAAAATTCGATTTAGAAGAAAAATCGTGTTTAACAACTATCGAAATAGATCTCAGACAATCAATATCTAATAGTTACATCGAGAAAATTAATTTACTGAAGGATGAATTAAAAGATAAAACTGACTTTAAACTCGAAGAACAAGACCTGTTTCTCGCCGGCGATAAATATGTGTACAGATATTATTATCAGCTTAACGATCTAAGCTTTAAAAATAAAGATAATTGGCCGTTAATCTTTCAATTTTTCTTTAAGCATATGCTAGCTTTAGAAAACTTTATACTCGAAAATAAAGATATTTTAAAAGAATGATTTTTGCGACTTTACGGCAATGAACTCTTTCAAATAAAATGGTTCGAAATATGCAGTATCAACAAAAAATTGGTTTAAAAAACTTTCGTAAGATAAGGTAACCATATGTTGAGAAGAAACAAAAGAGTCGTTGACAAAGGTAGCATTTTCGTGAGTAATTGTTTGTTTGCATTTTTCGGCTCCTGTTCCAAAAAACAAAACTTTTTGGGACTTTAAAATTTCAGAAAAACTTGTTTCGTCAACAACTAAAGCATGAGTTTCTTGCATAATTTCAAGGGTATTTCGATAGAGAGCAGTGTACACTTCCATTCTGCGGGCGTCAATCATTGGGCAAAGTAATTGGTCGGGGTATTTTTGAGAGGCTCCATAAGCCATACTTTTCAAAGAAGGAATGGCAATTAGAGGAATATTTAAACCATAACAAATTCCTTTAGCAACAGAGGCTCCAATTCTTAAGCTCGTATAAGAACCGGGGCCTTCGCAAACGGCAACTGCAGAGAGTTCGTTGGCCTTTATACCTGCTCTTTTAAGAACATCATCGATAAATACAGTTAAAAGTTCGGCGTGAGTTTTGTCTTCATGGCTTTCTTCAAGTTCGATCAATTGCCCGTTTTTAGAAAGCGATACCGAGCAAATATGAGTCGATGTTTCTATGTTTAAGATGTAACTCATAGTATTAATTTATGCGACAAAGTTACATTTTTGAAGTCAATAATTTAGATTTGACAAAAGATTCGCAATATATTTTGGTAATAATTGATTTAATCGATAATTTTGATTTGTTATTTAACAATAAAAACTCATGAAAAACAATCGAATTTTTTACTTTATAAGCTTATTTGCTTTTTCGGCTTTTTGGGCTTGTAGTGGTTCGGGAGATGAGAACCAACTAATAGATGATGAAAGCGTCATTCAAGAAATCCAGCTTGACGATACAAAAATACCTCAACAATTTTATCAGCTTCCTTCTCCGGTAGAAATGTTTATGTTTATGTGGGAAGATGGTGCTCCATTTTATAACACGCATTTAAACCCAATCGAGAATGTAGATAAATACGTTGATTCCAAAAAGAAATCGCTCAATTTAGGTATTTACTCTGCCGATTTAGCGTATTGTACAGTTTACGATAAAAACCAAGAAACTATGAACTTGTTTTCGGCAACTAAAAAGTTAGCTGAAGATTTAGGTTTAACTGAAGGTTTCGATCAATCTATTTTGGAAAGAATAGATAAAAATATTGAAAACAGCGACTCTCTTTATCGTATCACCAGCGATTCTTATTCGAAAACGTTGACATTTTTACAATCGCAAGGCAGAACAGAAGTGTTGCCATACATTGTATATGGAGGTTGGTTAGAATCTTTGTATATCGCTACTCAAACAGTAAAAAAATTCAATCCGGAAAGTGGAATTGCTGAGCGAATCAACGATCAAGGCTTGTTATTAGAAAATTTAATTGAATTTTTCAATGCAATTAAAGTTAGCGACGCATATGCCGATACCATTCTAAAAGATCTTAACTCTTTGGATTTGTTATTTAAAAAATCGGCAGAGTCTGAGGATGGACTGATGACCAAAGAAGTATACGGAGAGGTAAAAGAACAGGTGAAAACTTTAAGAAATCAAATTGTAAAATAAGAACCTGAAAAAAATGAAAGTTATGAAGAATTTATGGATACTTGGGCTCATTGCAATTTTTTATTCAACAAGTGCTGAAGCTCAACGCTGCGATAAATATAATCGTTATTGCGATGCAGAATTACTCGATTACGATTACAGCTCTCAGTCGGCTTTTGCATTTATGTACCCGGGCGACACAATTCCTGTGAAAACAGTATTGTACGGAAATAAAGAATACCATATTACTGTTTGTTCTGAGCATGAAGGCGTTAGTTGGAAAATCGTTGAACCTTATAGAAAAACAGAAAAATCGATCGCCGAAATTAGAAGAGACACCTCTAAAACTTATAAGGTGGATGAGTATGGCGACTTTATTGTCGACAACGAAACAGGAGATTATATTGTCGAATCGGTATCTTTTACAGTAGATACAATTTGGAATAGCGAACGTGTTGCAGCCGAACGTTTAATTTTCGACAATAAAAAAGCAAACGAATGGAAAGAACGCGTTAGCAAAACTCAAAGAGCCTTTGTTTATGTTATTATGCCAATGGATTCTAACCCTGAAGGCTCTTGCGTTGCCGTATTTATAGGAAAGAACGAGTTTCAGAAATCTTCGTTTAAGACCAAAAAACCAAGCGGAGATTATTATTAGATTTCAATCAATCGATATAGAGAAGCTACTTTTTGCAATACAGAGAGTAGCTTTTTTACTGTCTTTTTGTCAGTGTTCTTATTCCCTCAAAATGAAAATATTGTATCTTTGCTTTTATCAGATTAGTAAATACCCGAATAAAAGGTTCAACATCAATTTAAAAAATTAAATGATTCAGTTTTATGGATATTCAAAGTATCAAACAAAGATTCGATATTATAGGAAATACGCCGGCATTTAATAGAGCGATTGAGGTTGCTGTCCAAGTTGCGCCTACTGATTTGTCGGTACTAGTAACAGGCGAAAGTGGTGTTGGTAAAGAAAAATTCCCTCAGATTATTCATAGTTTTAGTCATCGTAAACATGCACAATATGTTGCTGTTAACTGTGGCGCAATCCCAGAGGGGACGATCGATTCTGAATTGTTTGGGCACGAAAAAGGGGCGTTTACAGGGGCTGTAGATAAACGTAAAGGTTATTTCGAGGTGGCCAATGGAGGAACCATCTTTTTAGATGAGGTTGGTGAATTACCATTATCAACCCAAGTAAGGCTTTTGCGTGTACTCGAAACAGGCGAATTTATGAAAGTAGGATCTTCAGTAGTCGAAAAGACCAATGTGCGCGTAGTTGCTGCAACGAATCTTAATGTTGCAGAAGCAGTGAAAAATGGAAAGTTCAGAGAAGATTTATATTACAGGCTTAATACAGTTCCTATTATCATTCCTCCTCTCAGAGAACGAAAGGAGGATGTGGCAATTTTGTTCAGAAAATTTTCTGCAGATTTTGCCGAAAAATACAGAATGCCGGTTTTAAGGCTCGACGATCAAGCTGTTGTTGCTTTGCAATCTTATCGATGGCCGGGAAACATCCGACAATTAAAAAATATTACAGAGCAAATATCAATTATAGAACAAAACAGACAAATTTCAATAGAAACACTATTGAAGTATTTACCTCAAGAGAACAGTCGTTTGCCAGCCATTTTTAATGAGGGTACTGTCGACGAGAAAACATTTAAGTCGGAAAGAGAGATTTTATATAAAATCCTTTTCGATATGAAAAATGATATGTCTGACTTAAAACGTGTTGTGGCTCAATTAATGTCCGGTCAACCAACATCGAATGCAGACATGCGCGACCATAGTTCGTATAAAGAGGTAAGCTATATCGATCAAAAACCAATTTCCAATCAGCAAAATATTTCCTATCTATCGGAGGATATCGATCAATTTGAAGATACAGAAGAATTTGTTGAGGAGTCGTTATCATTAGCCGATAAAGAAAAAGAGTTAATCATTAAAGCCCTTAATAAACATAACGGAAAGCGAAAATTAGCAGCGGAAGATTTGGGTATTTCTGAAAGAACACTTTATAGAAAAATTAAAGAGTACGAATTAGAATAGTCAATAATATGCGTGTAAAGCAATTGTTAATATTATTAGTGTCTGTTTTGGCATGGCAGTCGTGTAAAATTGGGTATTCGTTTACCGGAGCATCATTATCGCCAGATGTAAAAACCGTTTCGGTCGATTACTTCGATAACAGATCCAGTTTGGTTAATCCCGGTTTAAGTCAAAATTTCACAGAAAGTTTAAAAGATAAATTCACATCCGATGCAGGATTGAGTTTAGTAAGCTCAGGAGGCGACTTAGAGTTTAAAGGTTACATTTCTGCATACTCATTAACTCCAGTATCGATTCAGCAAAACGAAGCCGCTATGATGCGCTTAACCATCAGTGTACAGGTTGAGTTTAAAAACAACATCGACGATAAGCAAAGCTACAGTCAAACCTTTAGCGACTTTGAAGATTACAACGCCGATAGCGATTTTACCTCTGTGGAGGAAGAACTGAATCGTGCTATCTTAGAGAAACTGATGGAAAAAATCTTTTTAAAGTCTGCCGCAAACTGGTAACAAAGAAAGTATGAATATTCAAGAATTTGAGCAATATATCGACCATCCGGAATCGCTTAATGCATCTCATATTGCAGATTTGCAAGAGATACTAAAACGATATCCGTATTTCCAATCGGCTCATTTTCTTTATCTTAAGGCTTTATATAATCAAAATAATTTTCGTTTCAACGACCAGCTCAAGCAATCTGCCATTCAGATTCAAAACAGAAGGCAATTGCTGTATTACATTAAAAACGATATACAATCATTAACAGTTACTTTGCCTAACGCAGAGGAAACGCCAGTTCTTATTGAAGTTGTAGAGCACGCAAAAAAAGATGTAGCAGCTCAAATTGGAGAGCCAATAATTGATGATGATACAGATATCAAGGTTGAGACTAATGCGATAGAGGAATCCAAAAAGGTCGTTACACCAAAGGAAGAACAAGATTATGAAATAGATGATAACACTGAAGAGTTACCGCTTGTAACGCAGGTAGATTCCGAAATAATTGCGGAATTAGTTATTCAGGAGAATGATGAAGAACCTCATTTAACTGATATTTTCGAAGAAAATGAAACTACAAATAATAAGCAAGAAGAAACCGTCGAAACTTTAAGTCCATCAGAAATACTAGCCAAACGTTTAAAGGAAATTCAATCATCTTCTCAAACTTTTGTTGAGGATAATGCTAGCGCAAAATCTTCAGAAAATCTTGAGCAAAAGGAAGATATAGTAGAAAAACAACAACAAATATTAACAAACCCAGATGAAAATCGTTTTGCTTTCCTAACCCAAAAATGGGAAGATGAGCATACTCCGTTGAGTGAAGAAATTGAAGACTTGGTTTATGTGGCACCTCCTGCTGAGTATTTTTCCGGTGAACTCGGTGTAAAAACGATTAATGAAGAGTCCCAAAATGAAAATAAAGGTGAAATAAAATCGGCTACTCAGAAGCACTCCTTTGAAGATTGGTTGAACTTTTTACAAAAAAAACCAATTACAATAAAACCCGAATATGAAGAAATTGAACACATTGATAAAGAAAAGATTATCGAAAAATTTTTAAAAGATAAGCGACCTAAAACCATCCGTCCGAAAGAAAACAATGATATTAATGAAGTCTCGAAAACAATAGAAAACTCATCGCCATCGGATTTTATGACTGAGACTTTGGCAAAAATTTATATACAGCAGGGGCATTACGAAAAAGCCATCGAAGCATATGTAAAATTAAGTTTGAAATATCCGAAAAAAAATAGTTATTTTGCAAGTCAAATTGAAAACATCAAGCAATTACAATTAAAAATATAAATTATGGGAGTATTATTTACAGTATTAATCTTAATAGCAGCTGTTTTATTGATACTAATTGTTTTAGTACAAAACTCAAAAGGAGGAGGTTTAGCGTCTAATTTTCAGTCGTCTAATCAGATGTTAGGAGTTCGTAAAACTACAGATTTCTTAGAAAAAGCAACTTGGGTTTTATCAATTTCAATTGTATTATTAAGCATTGCCACAAGTATGACTATCAATAGAGTTGATACAGATGCGCAAGGTAGTCAGTCGAGATTAGATAGTCGCGTAGGCAACTGGGAAGAGCAAACATTACCGGCATTACCGTCTCCAACTGCAACAGAAGAGAAAAAATAATTGAAAGCAATTATAAGGCATATAAAGTCAAACGAATGTTTGGCTTTTTTTATTTAGTTTAGCCCAAGTTAATTTTGAAAAAAGTACTTATCATATCGTATTATTGGCCACCATCTGGCAATGTAGGAGTGTTGCGCAACTTAAAGTTTGTTAAGTACTTACGAGCTTTTGGTTGGGAGCCTATAGTAGTTGTGCCTCAAAACGCCGATTATGCGCAAATCGATCCTAATCTGGAAAAAGATATCCCGGAAGGGGTTAAAGTGATTAGGTTGCCCATCGTTGAACCTTTTGGTTTGTTCAGGCTATTTACCGGGCGAAAACAAGCCGATAAAACAAATCCGGTGTATGTAAGACAAAATAATGCAGGGCTATTAGATCAGCTTTCAATCTGGGCTAGAGGCAACCTATTTATTCCTGACGCACGTTTTTTATGGATAAAACCAACTGTAAAATATTTAACTAAATATCTAAAAGATTATCCTGTAGATGCGATCTTAACCGATGGTCCTCCGCACACAAACACCGTTATTGGACAGCAACTTTCCGAAAAAACAGACATACCTTGGCTAGCAGATTTTCAAGATCCATGGACTCAGGTCGATTATTACAAAATGTTAAAAATTGGCAAAAGAGCCGACAGAAAGCATCGCCGATTGGAGCAAGCAACCTTTAAAACTGCAAAAAAAATAACCATTGCAAGTCCGACTTGGAAGAAAGAACTAGAGCAGATAGGTGCTAGTAATGTTGATGTTGTGTATTATGGATACGACGAAACAGATTTCGAGAATTTGACTGTTAAACCTTCTACTGAGGAATTTGTGATCAGTCACGCCGGAGTACTGGGAATTGACCGACAACCGGATACTTTTTTAAAAGCGATTGCAGAATTGCTCGATGAAAACGAAGCTTTTAAAAAGAGCCTAAAATTGCGGTTTGCCGGTGTTGTAGATTATACTATAAAAGAAACAATTGCTAGTTTAGGTTTGAACGATTATTTCGAAGATTTAGGATTTATTCATCGAAAAGAAGCCTTAAAATTGATGCTAACTTCACATGTGCTGTTATTACCTGTTAATAAAGCAGATAACGCAAAAGGACGTTTGCCGGGTAAAATTTATGAATATCTGCGGGCAGGTAATCCTATTTTAAGCTTGGGTCCTAAAGGAAGCGATGTTGAAGTCATTCTTCGAAATACAGGTAACGGAAAAAACTTCGAATACGACGATTATGCATCATTGAAGACCTTTATATTAGAGTGTTTTAACAAAACTTTTACACCAAAGTCTAAAGACATCGAGAGTTTTTCGAATTATAAACAAACCCAAAAATTAGCTGGGTTTTTAAACGCAATAGTCGATGTCGAAAAGTAAAATTACTGATATAGTAAGCTCATTGTTTTTAATTATTTTCGGATGGTTGGTTGTAGCTCCTTTAGCATTGCTAATCCCAAGAAATAAACGATTATTTGTAACGGTATCGAGAAATAAAGTTTTATTTTCCGACAACACTAAGTATTTGTTTATTTACCTAAAGAAGAGCCGACAAGATTGGCTCAGTTACCATATTTCTGATGTTCGGAATAAAAAAAATCAATGTAGAGATATCCTGTATTACCCAAGTGTAAAGGCTATTTGGGTATTGTTAAGAGCATCGGTTATTGCTGTAGATTATTCGGGGTGGTTTACAAATTTTAAATATCATTTATCTATTAAAGCAAAAAAAATACAGTTGTGGCATGGCGTTGGATCAAAAAAAATTGAAATGGCAACAGATCAGTTTACCAAGTCTCGACTGAAGAAATTCAGAATATTATATGGGTTGCTGAGGGGCCAGTTAATTAAATATCACTTGTTTGCATCAACTTCGGATTATTATACTGAACATCTTTACAAAGGAGCATTTTTCTATAAACACATCAAGAATTTTGGCCAACCAAGGAACGATGCATTATATCGTTTGCCTAATGAGCTCGATCTTATCGGGTCGGACGAAAAGATTATTAACTTACTCGTCGAAGAAAAAAGAAAAAATAATGCGAAAGTGGTATTATATTCGCCTACATATCGCTCAAAAATTGAAGAAACATTAATCAACTACGAAAGTTTAGATATTTATTGTAAAAACAACAATATACTTTTCGTCGTCAAACCTCATAGTTTATCATCACTTTCGGAGCTTAACGGCTATTCTAATGTTTTATATTATCAGAAGGCCAAAGATATTTACCCTCTTTTTTCTCTAGCAGATCTAATGATTACGGATTATTCTTCGATTTATTTGGATTATATATTATTAAATAAGCCAATCATTTTTTATCTTGCAGACTATGAAGCATATCATCTTAATGAAAATAATTTGAGAGCCGATTATCTTGACATTACACCCGGAACAAAGTGCTATTCACAAAACGAATTAGAAGAGGTTTTAGTAGCAACTCTTTTTAAAGGGCGTGACGATTACTCAGAACAAAGACAAGAAATTATAAATCTGTCTTATGAATTTCAAGATGATAAAGCTTCGCAACGAATAATTGATTTTTTAACACTTTAGTCAATGGATTGTATTTTTTTAGCTGCGGGCGTTGGTAGCAGAATGAAACAAGTCGTCCCTAAGCAATTTTATAAATTAAAAGGGAAGCCAATTTTAGTTTATGCCCTAGAAGTTTTAGAAAAAATCGAATGGATTGATAATATCTATACGACGTTTAACGAAGAGTTTAAATCTTTATACGAAAAAGCTTTTGAAGATTATAATATTACAAAAATAACGTTGGTAGAAGGCGGTAAAACTCGTCAAGAATCTGTTTATAATGCATTGAAACACGTTACAACAGATCGTGTAATGATTCATGAAGCTGCGCGGCCATTAATTTTCGAGAGTTTTTTAGAGCAGTTTACAAAATACCCTGAAGAATTAGCTATTGTACCAACGATTCCAATTCCGTTTACGGTTTCGGTTGGTCGCGAATATATGACAGATATACTGGATAGAAGCCAGTTGCACAATATTCAACTTCCTCAAGTCTTTAAAACAGATGTATTGAGATCTTCTCACGAAAAAGCATTTAAGGAAGGTTTCTTAGCAACTGAAGACAGTATTTTAACCTTTAAATATGGACATAAGGTTAAGTTTATCGAAGGAATTGAGAATAATATAAAAATAACAACTCCCCTTGATATTATTATCGCAGAACAATTAATGTCTTAGCTATGACAGATAAAAAAGTTGCAATTGTTACAGGCGCAAGTCAAGGTATAGGTTTAGAAATAGCACTCGATTTACTCAGAACAGGATATTATGTTGTATTAGCGTCTAGGAATCCGGAATATGCAGAGTTGAACTTAAAAGGCTACACATCGTACAGTTTGATAAAAACAAATGTTGAAGATCAAGATTCTGTTAAGTTAATGGTTAATCAAGTTGTAGAACGGTATGGAAAAATTGATGTTTTAATCAATAACGCAGGCTATGTAGAACCGAAAAGTATATTCGAAACGAGCCTAGAAGACTGGAATAAAACACTTGCTGTAAATTTAACAGGTGCTTTCTTAATGACTAAAGAAGTAGTTCGATTTATGAAAAAAACAGGAGGTAAGATTGTTAATATTGCATCTACGGCTGGTTTAACTGCTCGTCCTGGGTGGTCTGCTTACGCTGCAAGCAAAGCCGGTTTAATCAATTTCTCGGAAACCATGGCCGAAGAACTTAGAGAATATAATATTAAAGTTTTTATTGTTGCTCCCGGAAGAACCGCTACCGACTTAAGGCGAAAATTAGCACCTAATGAAGACCCAAGAACTATAATGCAAACATCGAAAGTGGCAGGTATTGTTAGCTTTTTGTTAACCGATCAGTCCGATGTTATTGAAGGACAGGTAATTCAAGTAAGAGAAAGAAAATAAAGTTTAATGAGTAAAAAAATATATAGCCAAAACACGACTGCAAAAAAATTGTTATTAAATTTTCAAATTCTCATAGGGTGGACAATCATTATTCCTTTGTCTGCCTTTTTTATTGTAAAAAAGAAAGGATTATTTGTAGTTATTGGTAGAGATGGGCTTTACGTCGATAACACAAAATATTTTTTTAATTATTTAATAGAAAATAATGAGAATGCGTATTTTATTTCAGATTCACCATCTACTGTTAAAACTTTAATTAAAGAAGGTATAACTAACATACTGCCTTATCCGTCGTGGAAAGCTTTTTTTATAATGTTGCGAGCGGAGTTTGTTATCGTTGATAATATAAAATGGGTTTTTAATTTGAAATATTATTTTTTGTTTTTTACAAAAAAAGTACAATTATGGCATGGCATCGGGTTTAAACGAATAGAGCGCGATAATCCACGCATCAGAGATTCAAAATATAGGGCATTAATTTATACAAAAGGGTTTCTATTAGGCACCTTTCCAAAATATTATGCCCTAATTTCCACATCAAAATATTTCGAAGAAAACTTTTATAAAAATGCTTTTAAGTACAATCATATATTAAATTTTGGACAAGCCAGAAATGATATTTTTTATAGAAATATTACGGAAAAAGAATTGATAGGAGCAGATCGTCATGTGTACAATATAGCTAAATCGATCAGAGAAGATGGTGGAAAAGTTATTTTATACACGCCAACATTTCGAGATAAAGGAGGAAGTGTATTGGCAGACGGAGCATTTGACTTGGAACGTTTGAATCTGTTTTGTCAAGCTAATAATTTTTATTTCATTATCAAACTACATCCTTATTCCGATGATTTTAGCATCGATAATTATGATAGGATTTTATATTACGATAAGTATCTGGATATTTACCCAATCCTAAAACAAGCAGACGTACTAATTACAGACTACTCTTCTATTTATCTTGATTATTTTTTACAAGATAGGCCAATTGTATTTTATATTTTCGATTACGATAAATATTTACAAGAAGATCGTCCGATCCGTTCAGATTTCTTCGATATTACAGCCGGTTCGAAAATACATAAGCAAGAAGATTTGGAAATAGAATTGCTTAAAGTATTAAATGGCGATGACCAGTTTGTTGCTGAAAGGCAAAAAATGCGAAATACAGCATACCTGTATAACGATGGAAATGCTTCGAAAAGAGTAATGGATTTTTTAAAAAAACATTAACGATTTCGCAATTGTTTTAAAGTTTCGTTGATTAATGTAGATGATGTTCCTTGTGTATACGGGAAGTAAATGATTTTCACTCCCAGATTTTTAAATTGCTTATCGAGCTCATCCCATTTTTCGGTTCTAAACCAGTCGTCTCCAACAAACATCATATCGAATTTATATCGTTCCCATGCTTCAAATTTATCCATGGTATATTGAGGAACAGCCACATCGACATATTTGATGTTTCTAACAATTTCGATTCGCTCTTCGTATGGTATTACAACTTTTTTGTTTTTATATTCAACTAATTCGTCGGTTGTAACACCAACAATTAATTTATCGCAAAAGGTTTTTGCGTTTCTTAGTATATTCAAATGCCCTACGTGAAAAAGGTCAAAAACGCCTGTTGTATATCCTATAATCATTTTAGTATTTCCATTTTCGGTTAAAAAATAATTGTTTAAATACCTCAATATTCATAAACATCCATAAGATTTGTCCAAATCTTTCGTTGCTTTTTGTTTTGGATACGAGTTCATCTAATTTTTTTGTATTCAACCAACTCGACTCCGACAAAGTTACTAAGGCTTTTTCAGAAATCAAATTAAACCACTTATTTAAAGGCACCGGAAATCCCATTTTCTTTCTATCTACTACATTCTCAGGCAGGTGCTCGTAGGCGAGTTCCCGTAATAAATATTTGGGGATGTCTAATAACTCACTATATTCTCTAGCAAATTTTGCTTTAGCGGTTTCTTTACTCGAATTACTTTTCCATTTTAATTTAAGGTTGTAAGGGATATTATTGTACGAAAATTCGATGAGCTCGTGATCTAAAAACGGGACTCTGGCTTCGACGCTTGCCAACATTGTAGTGGTATCGAGTCGTCCTAACAAGCCTTTTATATGATATTTATGAAAAAAACGAAAGATATTTTCTTCATTGGAATGATTAGCAAAGTCATAATTAATTTTATCGTCGAATTCTGTTCTGTAGTTTTCTTTTGAAAGGATAAACTCATCTCTCAATTTTCGGGGTGTATATTCGTATAATCCTCTGAAATATTTATAGAAAGATTGGTCGAAAATATGGTTTTTAAAATCGAATGCAGATCGGAATATTTTGCCATATCCGCCCATAAGTTCATCTGCCCCTTCTCCGGACAAAACGACCGTAATATCTTTTTTTAGGACTTTCGACATTTGGGATAAAGGAATCTCATTAGGAACGCTTAAAGGGGCACCTTTATAAAGAATTACTTCTTCTGTTAAAGAAAAATAATCTTCTCTTTTTTGAACAATTTCATGGTGATTCGTTTTGTATTTTTTTGCCACCATATTAGCATATTCAAATTCGTTCAGATCTTCAAAACCTATGGTATAAGTGTTGAGCGGTTTATTTATTTTTTTTGCAGTAATGGCTGTAATTAAACTAGAATCAATACCTCCGCTTAAGTATGTTCCTAAAGCAACATCGGACATCAATCGTCTGTTAATTGCCGAGTTTATTTGTGTTTTAAATTCTTTCTTAATGTCGTTCTCAGAGTAGTTTGAGTTTGTATTAAGCTCATCCGGAATTTGCCAGTATTTTTGTTTACTTAAAACTCGACCTTTAGAAAAGCTGATAAAATATCCTGCTTCTAACTGTTTAATGTTCGAAAAGAATGTATAAGGTTCTCTAACATATCTGTATGCTAAATAATCGTCAATTGCCAATTCGTTAAATTCGGGTTCTATTAATCCACTATTTAGAATGCCATTTATTTCAGAGGAAAAGATGAGTAAGCCATTTTCAAAGTAGTAATATAAAGGTTTAATGCCAAGTCGGTCTCTTACCAGAATAACTTGCTTCTTAACATGGTCGTACAAAGCAAATGCGAACATACCATTACATTTCGACAGAAAATTATCTAATCCTTTAGTTTCGATATAGGCTAATATGAGCTCTGTATCGGATTCTGTTTTAAATGGGTAATCGACTTCTTTTTTTAATTCTTTAAAATTGTAAATTTCGCCGTTAAAGACTATTGTATACCTTCCACTGTTACTGAACATCGGTTGATGAGAACGCTCGTCGGTGTCAATAATCGATAAGCGAAGATGACCAAAGGCTGAATAATTATCGAAAATTTCATATTTGTTAGCATCAGGACCCCTATGAGAGATAGCATGATTCATTTTACGAATTCGCTCTTCAATTTTATTAATATTTTTATTACTAAAAAAACCGTTTATTCCACACATCTTTTATTATTTTACTGTTTTTATAATTTAATAAAAAATCAAAGCATCTTTCTCGAAGTGCCATACTTGCAACAAATATTAGTACAAAGTAAAAGTAATTTGATAAGAATGGTCGTGTTATTCTTATTAATTTCTTCATTTAAACCAATTCAAGCACAAGAATACGAGAGCATCACTGTTGATGAAGGCCTTACAAGTAACGAAATTTATTATACTCTTATCGACAGGGAAGGATACCTTTGGTTTGCTACAGACAACGGTGTTAGTAAGTACGATGGTGTTCAGTTTATTAATTACACCATTAAAGAAGGGTTGGCAGATAATGTAATACTGTCTATGTTTGAGGACATTAAGGGCAGGATTTGGTTTATTTCCTCTTCATCGCAACTTTCCTATTTTTTCAATGATAAAATACATGAGTATAAGTTCAACGATCAAATATCTAAAACGCTCTGGAAGCGAACCCACATCTTTAACAATACTTTTTATGTTGATGAAAATGACAATGTAAGTTTTGGAACTAGAGGTCAGGGAGAAATTTATATAGATTCAATAGGTAATATTTTTCAAAATAATTTAAACGCGTTTTTATTTATTAATCAAATATCAAATAGCATATTCAGATATTCTACCAATTTAGAGCATATGAAAAATTTCCAGCATTGGATGTTAATGGTAGAAACAAAAAATAAAAAATACAGTTTTAAGTATGAGATTGAAAATAAAAGTGTTGGTAATATTTATATACTCAGCCTAAACGATAGTTCGTTTTTGTTTTCTAGTGGTTTTGAGCTATTTAAAATTTCTGAAAATAAGAGTGAGTTGATTTCTAAGAATAAGATCGCTTGGATGGATGTTGACGACGATGGGTTTGTATGGATTAGTCCATATAATAAAGGAGTCTTTAAATACAATCAGAAGGATTTAAATCATCCGTTACAACACTTCTTAGAAGATTATACAGTTACGTCAGTTAAAAAATTAGGTAGCGATGCATTGCTTTTTACAACTCTAAACGGTGCATTTATTATAAAAAATACTCAAGTTAATAGTTTACTGTTTTCCGACGAAAAGTCTAAAAAGATTAATGAAATAACTGATTCGAATAAAAAAAATGGAGTATGGCTTTTATCTGGAAACGATAAGCTAATAGAAGTTCAATCCGGAAAAGTTGTAGATTGGTATAATGTAAATAATCAGTTAATTAATAGCATTGCATATTCTTTTAAACTCAATACACTTCTATTTGGAGGTACAATGTTTGGCCATTTAAGTGATAAATCCGAAGAGACACCCAAATTTTTTATGCCCACAACAAATCAATACTCTTCGGTTTATATAAACGATATATTAGACGTCGATTCTGGCATAATATATTGTGGCCATCAAGTTGGCTACGTGCCATATTTTTCCGACACAACAACTATATTACACAATATTCATGAACCGCTAGCTCTATTAGACTATAATGCTGTTTCAATATTAAACGATACTATGTTTATTGCTTCAAACAGTGGTGTAATAGCCTTAAAAAATAATCTGCTAAATGAAGTACTCCCTCATGATGATAGGTTGAAAGTAAAAATTATTGACATAGAAAAATACCAAAATGGTCTTTTGTTAGCCACATCTGGGAATGGTATTTTATATTATAAAAATGGCAAACTGAAAAGTATAAATGAAGAAAATGGATTAAGTTCTAATATCATTTCTTCTATTTGTGTAACGAAAAATAAAATATGGGCAGGGTCTAATAATGGTCTTAACTCAATATCGTTTGAAGGTAATAAATTAGAAATTAAAACATATTATCGACATAATGGTTTGTCTTCTAATATCATATTAAGCTTATTTTTTAAAGATGATCAGCTGTTTGTAGGTACAGATTGTGGGTTAAGTTATTTTTATGAGGATAGTATTAGAGTTAATTACAACACACCATATGTCAACATTAACGCTGTTGCAATCAACGAACAACCAATGGATTGGGAAAGCAATATCGTGCTTGAATACGATCAAAACCAATTATTTATCGAATACATTTCTCCCAATTTCATCAATCCAAAAGCTGTGATGTATAAATATAAACTATCGGGTGCAGACAGAGAATGGGTGATAACATCTTCTCGTACAATACGCTATCCAAACCTACAACCAGCTAAATATCTTTTCGAGGTTTATGCTCAAAACGAGGATGGTGTTTGGTCCGATAAACCGGCTACTTTTTCGTTCGAAATTCTTCAGCCTGTATGGCAAAGATGGTGGTTCGAGCTGATTGGAATTGTATTAATTCTCGGGACGACTTTTTTCGTGTTTTACAGAATTTCCCAAATTAAATTAATTGAGGCTAAAAAGAGGTCTTCTTTACAGGATCGCTTGAGCGAGTTAAAACAAGAGGCTTTGGCACAACAAATGAATCCGCATTTTATCTTCAATACACTAAGCTCTATCCAATACTACATCAATATAAACGATAAAAAAGCATCCAATATATATTTGGCAATGTTTGCTAAGTTAATGCGAATTACACTTGATAATTCATTTAAAAAACAAGTTAGTATTGCAGAAGAAATTGAAGCTTTAGAGTTATATATTCAGTTAGAACAGTTGCGCTTCGATAAAAAGTTCACCTATACAATTTATATTGATAGCGAAATCGATCAGTCCAGAACGGTACTGCCAACTCTATTAATACAACCTTATGTAGAAAATGCCATATGGCATGGTTTAATGCATAAAGAAACAAACGATGGACTGCTTCGGGTTTCTATAACTTTAAAAGAAGACTTAATAAATTGTGCGGTAGAAGATAATGGTGTAGGAAGGTCTAAATCTACCGAAATTAACAAGCTACGAAGAAGAAATCATAAGTCGATGGGAGCTAAAATTACGGAGGCACGATTAAGAATAATAAATCGTTTATACGGAAACGACATGCAGGTGGTTTATCACGATTTAATAGACGATAAAGGCCAAGCTGCTGGTACTAAAGTGGATATTGAAATTCCATTATTATTAAATAATTAATATCTTTAAGCGTAAATACTTACATGATGTATAAAATTCTAGTTGTAGACGACGAAAGCAAGATCGCACAAATGATTGCTTCACTTATCGAGGAAAATTTTTCAAATGTAGAAGTTGTAGGTACGGCGCATAATGTTATCGATGCCATTAAAATGATACACCATAAGAAACCAAATCTTGTTTTACTTGACATAGAAATGCCTCATGCCAATGGTTTCGATCTGTTAGAAAGCATTCCCGACAGAACATTTCAGGTCATTTTTATTACAGCCTATAATCAGTATGCTATCAATGCCATTAAAGAAAACGCTTTAGACTATTTGTTAAAGCCAATAGATATTGATGATTTGGTAAAGTCGATAGAACGAGCTATGAATTTCAAAGTCCATACAAACTCTAGATCAATCGAAAATCTTGTTGCCCATTTTAATACTAATAAAGAAAGAAAGATCAAAATAAACACTAAAAATACTATTGAATATTTAACACTAAGTAGCATCCTAAAAGTTGAGGCCGACGGTAATTACTCCAAATTATTTTTAAAGGATGGCTCTATTCTGTTAGCAACGCTTAAAATTGGAGAAATAGAATTGCTAATTAACAGCCCCTGTTTTTATCGATCTCATAAGTCGTTCATTATTAATCTTTCAGAAGTAAGTAAATACGACGCTTTAGATAACTTAATAGAAATGAGCGATCATACAAAAGTTGGTCTTTCTCGATCAAAGAGAACCGAGTTTCTCGAAAAAATGGATCAATGGCTTACTATCGATTAAATCGATCCAAAACATGTTGTGTAGCAATTTTTTTAAAATAGACAATTAACGTTTCTAATAACTTAATTTGTAAAAAAAACACTTTATACAATAAGTCGTGCATTTCATACAAAATCCGATACCATTTATACAATAACAAAATTTAGTTGTTCGAATATTATTAACATTGTAAAGTAAAACGAAGGATATTGCGCGAGCTACTAGTATGAAGAAACCTACACCTTAAAAGTGTATATTTTTTAGATTCCTAAAAATCAATGCCCTTTCCAAGAGATTTCAATTGCAATTAATCTTGGGCGTTGATTTTTCTTTTTTTTAATACATTTTAACATTTAAAGCTCAATTTAGCAAAACTTTGTATATATTTAAACCAAATTTATAAACGTAAAATTAATATTAACAACATGAGTGAAAACGTAACAAGTGCAGGAAAAGGTTTAGGAATAGCCGGTTTTGTATTAGGCTTAGTGGCTTTAGTAATTTCTTTTATTCCTTGTTTGGGAATGTATGCTTTATTCCCAGGAATTGTAGCCGTTGTTCTTAGTATTGTTGCTTTTGTACAAGCAAACAAAGGTAATGGCGCTAAAGGTTTAATCATTGCCGCTATTGTTGTATCTGTAATAGGTACAGGTATTGCTGCTTACCAATACACTGTTCTTTCAAGAGCTGCTAGTGAATTACAAGGCATTGCAGATCAGTTAGAAGAGATAAACGAAGAGCAATTGCAACAATTAGGAGAAGATTTAGAGCAACTTGGTGAAGATTTAGACCAAGAGCAAGAAGGTCAAGAATAAGTTTTGCATTGAATCGTAAAGACTACAAGATAATTAACTTGTTATTTGCCGGAATAATTGGAATGGTTTTCCTTTATTCCGGCATTTTTTCTGCCGAATTAAGTAATCATCCAATACCTTCGGCTTGCCCTACTGGTAATTGTTCAAGTACAGGCTTGTCTAGAGCCTTTTCAGAAATAATTAGATTTAGATTCGACAGCGCATTAGCTTACAACCCCGCTTCAATTTGGGTTTTTTCTTTCTTTTTTATACAGTTCTTTATGCGGTTCTTTATCATCCGTATATTAAATTCTAACCTAAGAACAAATATAATTATCGTTTCCGATGTTATTATTTCGATAATTTTGTATGGAATAACTTTTAGACAAATTTTTTAATGAAGCGTTTCAGGTATTTAATATTTCTCTTTGCAATTGCTAAATTATCGTACTCGCAAGATGCAGAAATTAAAGAGATTACCTCATATCCAAATCCAAGTTTAATTTTTAATTGGGCATATAACAGTTGGCTAGAAGTGCCCGAAAAAGTTGATATCTCGCCTTTGTCGATGGGTATAGATTTATCTGGGATGTACACAATTCTCGGCCGACAATCTTTTATTGCTATGGCTGGCGGAATTGGTATTTCTGTTCAAAACTATAAAACAAATGCTATGCTCACCGGCTACGATAGCACATTTTTTTCAATTCTGAACAAAGAAATAATTTATCAGAAAAATAAATTTTCTACTGTATATGTTGAGCTTCCTATAGAAATTAGAATTCGCACAAGACCTAACCCATCAAATAGAGCCGGAATTGTAAGAAAAAGAAATGTAAGATGGTCGGTTGGGTTTAAGATTGGTTATTTAATTCAATCCTACTCAAAATACAATGGCGACAATTTATCGGGCGACAGCGAAAGAGATGTAAAATTTAAAGAGTACAAAATACCCAATATGTTGCCTTATCGATATGGTGTTTATTCCAGTTTAGGCTATGGCAAGTTTTCTTTAATTGCCTATTACGCTCTCACCGATTTGTTTCGAAACAAAAAAGGCCCCGAATTAAGGCCTTTTTCTGTAGGAATATCTATTACTATTTAAACAATTTCCCTAAAAAAGTCGATTGTTTTAACTAGACCTTCGTTTAGTTGAATCTTAGGCGACCAATCGAGCTCTTTTTTTGCGAGACTGATGTCCGGCTGTCTTCGTGTAGGATCGTCTTTCGATGGTGGAAGAAATATTATTTTCGATTTAGAACCAGTCATTTCTATAACTTTCTCGGCTAATTCTAAAATAGTGAATTCGTTAGGGTTACCAATGTTTACCGGACCAGTGAATCCATCTCTTGAATTCACCATACGAATCATCCCTTCTAGTAAATCATCGACGTACTGAAAGCTTCTTGTTTGTTGCCCATCGCCGTATATTGTAATGTCTTTATTTTGTAATGCTTGAACAATAAAATTCGATACTACTCTACCATCGTTGGGGTGCATTCTAGGACCGTATGTATTAAAAATACGAATCACTTTAATATCAACCTTGTTTTGAATATTGTAGTCCATAAATAGAGTTTCGGCGCTACGTTTTCCTTCGTCATAACACGATCTTGGCCCCCAAGTATTCACGTTTCCCCAATACGATTCAGTTTGAGGGTGAACATTAGGATCGCCATAGACTTCGCTGGTGGATGCTTGAAGAATTTTGGCATTAATACGCTTTGCTAAACCTAACATATTAATGGCTCCCATTACCGAAGTTTTTATTGTTTTTATAGGGTTGTATTGGTAATGGATTGGAGAAGCAGGACAAGCCAAATTATATATATGATCTACTTCAACAAAATAAGGCATGGTAACATCGTGTCTAACCAATTCAAAATAAGGGTTGTCTAGTAAATGAACAACATTTTTTTTAGATCCGGTAAAGAAGTTATCTAAACAAATAACCTCATTTCCTTCTTTAAGTAATCGCTCGCATAAGTGAGAGCCGACAAAGCCGGCTCCACCTGTTACTAATATCTTTTTCATAGTATATAGGCTAATGAATGTATAAACTTAGCTTTTTGCTTTACGACCGATGGTTTCGTAATACCAACCGCACTCTTCCATTTCGCTAATATTGTATATGTTTCTGCCATCGAAGATAACTTTATTTTTCATCAACTTTTCCATGATTTTTAAGTTTGGCATTCTAAATTCTGCCCATTCTGTAACGATAACAAGAGCGTCTGCGTCGATTAAAGCATCGTACATATCTTTTGCGTAATCGACCACATGGCCAATCTTTCTCTCAGATTCTTCCATGGCTACAGGGTCGTATGCTACGATATCTGCGCCTTCGTCTTTTACTTTTTTAATGAATACAATTGAAGGCGCCTCTCTCATATCGTCGGTGTTCGGTTTAAAAGATAAACCCCAAAGTGCTATCTTTTTGCCTTTAAGATCGTGGTTAAAATAGCGAGCCAACTTGTTATATAAAACAGACTTTTGTCTTTCATTGACAAACTCAACAGATTTTAAAATTTCTAAAGAATAGCCGTTTTCATCTGCAGTTTTAATTAAAGCTTTCACGTCTTTTGGGAAACAACTACCGCCATAACCGGCTCCTGGATATATAAATTGTTTGCCAATTCTGGTGTCAGAACCGATTCCAATTCTAACATTGTCGACATCGGCCCCCACTATTTCACACAAATTAGCAATATCATTCATGAACGATATTTTTGTTGCAAGCATAGAGTTAGCTGCATATTTGGTCATCTCTGCCGATGGAATATCCATAATAAGAACCGGGTGGCTATTGAGAAGGAAAGGACGATATAACTTCTTCATAACTTTTTCTGCACGCTCAGAGTCAACACCAACCACTATTCTATCGGGTTTTAAAAAGTCTTGAATAGCACTGCCTTCCTTTAAAAATTCTGGATTAGAGGCTACATCAAAAGCAAGATCAACACCACGTTTGTCCAATTCGTCTTGCAATACTTTTCTAACTCTCTCAGCAGTACCGATAGGAACAGTACTTTTTGTAACTAACACTAAATAGTCGGTCATGTGTCGGCCAACTTCTCTAGCCACTTCGAGAACATATTGCAAGTCTGCGCTTCCGTCTTCGTCAGGAGGAGTTCCTACGGCGCTAAACACTACATCAACTCCTTCTAAGGTTTCTTTTAAACTTGTTGTAAACTTAAGGGTGTTCTTTTGAACATTTCGGCTTACCATATCTTCTAAACCGGGTTCCCAAATTGGTAATATACCCTTGTTAAGATTTTCAATTTTTTTGACGTCAACATCGACACAAGTAACATCAATGCCGGTTTCAGCAAAACAGGTTCCGGAAACAAGTCCGACGTACCCTGTGCCTACCATTGTAATTTTCATAGTCTGTGAATTAAGTTGAAACACGTACTTTTGAGTTTGTAAAAATAATGAATACTCTAACTTTACGGTAGAATTTTAAAAAAGTTTTTCATTGTTATATATCATAACAAAACAAGCCTTTTTGCGACATTTCTTCTTGTTATTTTAAGTAAAAAATGGTAGAAGGATTTAATTTTCAGATCTACTGGAAATGTACTTTCTCCATTTTTCTATAGCCATTTGTATGTCGTTTGGAATTGGCGACTCAAAAAATAATCGTTCTTTAGTGATAGGATGTGTAAAGCCTAGCGTTTGTGCATGCAATGCATGGCGGGGTAAAATCTGAAAGACATTTTCTACAAATTGCTTGTATTTCGAAAATGTTGTTCCTCTAAGTATTTCATTGCCTCCATATCTTTCGTCGTTAAAAAGAGGCTTTTTTAGGTGCTCGAAGTGTGCTCTTATCTGATGTGTTCGGCCAGTTTCTAGTCGACATTCAACCAATGAGACATAACCTAAATTTTCAATCATTTTGTAATGGGTTAGCGACCACTTACCTTCTTCTTCGTTGGCGTAAAGATGCATTTTTTTACGATCGATTTTATCTCTGGACAAATAACCGGAGATAACACCTTCGGGGTCATCGAAAGTTCCCCAAACCATTGCTAAGTATTGCCGATCTGTAGAGTGGTCGTAAAATTGTTTGGCCAAATGGGTAAGTGCAAACTCTGTTTTAGCCACAACCATAAGACCCGATGTGTTTTTATCAATTCTATGTACAAGTCCCGGTCTTAAGTTGTCTTCGTGAAATAACTCCGAATCTTTAATATGGTAAGCTAAAGCATTGACCAATGTTCCTGTATAATTTCCATAGCCGGGGTGAACGACCAACCCGGCTTGTTTATCAACCACAATTACATCGGCATCTTCATACACAATGTTTATGGGGATGTTTTCCGGAAATATTTTTAAAACCCTTGGAGGTTCTGGTAATACAATAGAAATCTGATCGCCACCTTTAACTTTGTAGTTGGATTTAACAGCTTGCTGATTAACTAAAATACAATTCGCAGTGGCAGCTTGTTGAATCTTTGTGCGCGATGCATTTTCAAGTCTGTCGCTTAAAAACTTATCGATACGCAAAGCCGATTGTCCTTTGTCGACTATAAAGCTATAATGTTCGTATAATTCCTGATCTTCGGTTTGATCTTCTGAAAAATCTTCGACCATTACTGAATAATTAATTTATTGATTTGCTCACCAACTTTTATAATATAAATTCCTTTTTGAAGGTCGGATATATCGATGGTAAAAGCTTGAGAGGTGTCGATTACGCTAGACTTAACAAGTTGCCCGGTAAGATCGTAAAATTGAACTGATTTGATCTGTAGAGACAATTCATGAATTGTCTCTACATCATGAGTTGTCTCTATGACAACATAATCTTTAGCCGGATTAGGATATATTTTAATATTATTTCTTGCTTTTATTTCTTTCATTCCAACTAATTCAAAGTCATCGCCCATTATGGCTCTAAGCATTGGTACGCCTTGCGCTAAAGCGTTCCATCCTCCATTTAGTTGGTAGTAAACTTGCGATTGGTTATTGTGTTGCATATCGTAGCCAATGCTATATAATTTTTCGGTTTCGCTTATGAAGCCAATATAAAATGTGTCGTCAACATAAAGAGGAGTTTCCAGTTTATAAGTTGAGAATTGTTGCATACCTGTAGCATATTTGGGCTCAATATGCTCTTCGCTATATATTAGAGTATCGGGTTTCCCTTCCAGATTACTCCAGATAGCTAAAGTAAAGATAGGATCATCTGCTGTTCTAAAATCTTTATATCTATTGAAAAAGGCAGAAATACCCCTTAAAGTGTCTGCTTTTAACGGAATTATTTTGAACGCAAATTTTGCATTGAAACTAACCAAAGCCAAACCACTTTCTGCAGTACCATCGTCGTAGGCATAGTAATTATAAAAACATTGCTGAAATGTTAAAGTGTCGTTTATTCTCTGGCTTCTATAAGTAGGCTCAGTTGTCTTAATGTACATTTTGACATCCAAAGTTGTACTGTCGTTTAACAAATTTGGAATATGATCTGCGTTCCCATTCCCAGCCATCATATCTTGCGAAAATCGTTTAATAGTATCCGAGAAGGCCAATATATCATATGCCCCGGGCTCAAAATAATCGATTGGTGTGGCACTGTTTTGTGTTAACATGTAATACGATTGAGTGATAGGTTGTTGCGTTGCACTTAGGTTTTTAGTAAAGTAGATAACACTGTCTAATGTCATTTTAGATTTATCGTAATGCGACCATGGCACCGAATACAAGTTATGAAATAAGGTTGGCTCAAAGTTATACAGTGAAACATCTATGAATGATGTGTCGTTTATAGATCTGGCAGTATCGAGCAACACGTAATCGAGATGCCAAAAGTCGTTTGTAATAGCGTCTTCTTGATTAACAGGATCGCCTAATGTTGCATAATTGTAGAATCTAAATTGAAATAAGCTATGGTAATAAATTAGATTGTCGAGAGACTTTAATACTAGTTTAAAGGGATGTAAGCTTGTGCCGCTTACCGACCATACAGAGTGCCAAAGGTTTAAGCTGTCTTTGAATTGCAAAACTAAAGAGTCTTTGCTGTCGGGGGAGTCCCATCCATATCCTTTAGGTTGATAGAAAAAGCTTAAATAAATAGAGTCTGATAAGTTGTATGCAGATAGGTTGATGTATCTGGACGTAAGTGTATCAGCAATAAATTGACCGATGTCGGCTCTACTATACATTTGTCCATTTTTATCTAAAATATCGAAAGTAGCAACGCCGTACGAAGGTGGTTTATATGGGTAATGTGAGTTAATATAAACATTACTATCTAGCCAATTGTACGAATTTGGATAAGCATCATTTTGAGCAAAATCGTCGAAAAAAAGAGCATAACGATCTGTTTTAATAGCGCGAGAGCTGGTCGGCTTATTGTTTTGTTGTGCTTCAAGATTTGGGTTCGATAGAACACCAACAAATTTTACCTGAGCAGTAGCAACTATTGAACTTAGGATAATATTTAAAATGATAAATTTAATTTTCATGTAGTCTCATTATTGTACAGTTAAAATAGTATCGCTTTTAACACGAAGCGAATCTTTCCAAGCTTGTTTTATAAAAATTTTACTCGTATCGATAGTTAACCAAATATCTACAAAATCGCCGGGTTTAAAGTTTTTATTGAAAGGTTCCGGTTGTTGTTTATATATTTTTGCCATCATCGAATCTGCTTTTGTTTTTATATTGACATCGTAAAACGTAGCTCCTGTATTTAAGTATTTTGAGCGAAGCAAAGAATCAGCTTCAACAAAAGTTTTATTCACTAACAACGGAATAAATACTTTTTCATTGCTTAAGCCCATGCCTAAAGTTAAATCAATGAAAGTTCCTTTTTCTACATAGGTTCCTGCCGGAATTGGTTTGTTATTGTAACTTTGTTCTAGTACGTTGTTCTTAGCAATATCCGGTACATAATTTAAGTTCCCTATTTTTAAACCAACAATATCGGCATCGGCCATAGCTTGACGTAGTGATGTGCCTACAAAATTCGGAACTTTAACCATTTCGGAAGTCATTGCATTTATTGTTAAATAAATTGTTCTATCCGATTTTACTTCGGCATTTTGTACAGGAATTTGAGCTGCAATTAATCCTCTATGCGAATCGTCGCCGTAAGTGGTATCGGTAACTATTACCTTTAAGTTGCTTTGCTGTGCAAGCTCAAGGGCATCTTTATATGTTAAACCCACCAACTCGGGAACCGTCATTTTTTCTCCATGGTGAGTATAACTATTTAAGCTGTAGATTAATATAAAATACAATGCCACCATCAATACCAATATAATACTTAGATTGATAAGAAACTGTCGGCTGGATAAAAATCGTATTATTTTCATTTGTGAAGTATTTATAAAACATCATTAATTGGCAAAACTGAACACAAATGCCTCTAGTTGTTCAATTAAATAATGTGCTCGTTCATGGCTTATGCCTTCAGCGTAAGTTCTTAATACAGGCTCTGTTCCCGAAGGGCGAATCATCATCCATTCATCTTCGTTGATGAAATATTTGTAACCATCTAAAGTCTCTGTTCTTATTATGTTTTCGGTTCCAATTTTTTTTACATCGACTTTCTCGCAATAATCGATAACTTTTTGTTTTAAGGATTCGTTGATTTTAAGGTCGTTACGTTCATATGCAAACGAACCTGTAATGTTGTAAATTTCTTGAATTAAATCTTCAATCGATTTCCCGCTTTCAATCATCCATTGCCAAATTACTAATCCGTTCCAAATGCCATCGCGTTCTGGAATATGTCCTGCAATGGCGATTCCGCCGGATTCTTCCCCTCCAACAAGTACGTGCTCTTTGAGCATAACCTCACTAATTTGTTTAAAACCAATCTTGACGCGTTGTACCTCTAATCCGTAATGGGCGGCTAGTTTTTCTACTTTTGTTGTCGATGAAAAACCGGTAACTATTTTACCCTTTTCATTTTTATATCCGGCTAAATAATGCATCAATAAAAGGATGATATGGTGCGAATCGATGTAATTGCCCTTAGAGTCCATAAGCGCAATTCTGTCGGCATCGCCATCTACGGCTAAGCCGCATGCGATATGTTTTTCTGCAGCTATAAACTCAGAAAATAATCGCAAATTTTTCGCTAAGGGCTCAGGTGGAATTTGTTTGAAAGTAGGGTTAACCTCTTGATTAATATGATAGATATTAGGCAGTAATTGTTGCATAATAGCTTGTCCGGAGCCCATCATCGAATCGAAAGCAAATTCTAAATCGCTGGTTTTAAATGCAGGGATGTCGAATTTTTTGTGAACATTATCCAAATACAAATAATCTAAATTGACAATTTCTATTTTTCCTTCATTTTTTAAAATTTCGAACGAAAGGGTTTTATAATCGATGCTGGTTTGTTCGGGTGTTAGGGCTTCGATGGCTCTTAAATATTCTTCTTGCAATGGGCCCCCATGGTGGCCTTTAAGTTTGTAACCGCTATATTCCGGAGGATTGTGGCTGGCCGTGATAACGATACCAAGATCTGCCTTTAATGCTAAGACACTGTAAGATACAGCCGGTGTCGATGTGAATGAATGGCTCATAATCACATGTACACCTTTGTCTGCTAATACCTTACTTACGTATTCGGTAAAGATTCGTCCGTTAAACCGACAGTCGTAACCAATTACAATTTTAGGATTTTTATAATTCTGATGAAGCCATTGAGCCACACCTTCGGTTAGTCTTACTACATTCTCAACTGTATAATCTTCTCCAATAACGGCTCTCCAGCCATCTGTGCCAAATTTAATGTTATACATTTTCTCTTCTTTTTTATTTCAACGCTCTTACTGAGGGTAAGAAATATTAATAAATTATATAATGGCCAAGATTTTTTATCTTGAACTTTCCATGGAAGGAATTAACTAGTAAAAATAAAGAAATTATCTTTAACTAAAGGAGTAGTTAAGCAAAGGTTTATTTTTGTTGCTTAGGCAGGAGCAATTATTAGAAGTTTACTGCAATTAAAATGCGCTTTTCTTAGTGAGCGTTGTATGCTCCATTGAATTGAAGAAAGTCTTTCAAATCGATATCTGTTGCCAAGTCGAGAGCTGCATACCCGTAGTCGTCAGTTATATTTAGATCGGCACCATATCGAAATAAAAGCTTGACGATTTCTAAGGCAAACCCTTGGTTTTTAATAATTGCATACATTAAAGCGGTTCTGCCGTGGTCGTCGGTTTGATTAACAATTGCCCCTTGGTCGATGAGAAAGTCGACCATATCGTACAGGTTTTGAGCAGCACTTAACATAAGCGGGTACCTACCTTTCCCATCCGGATTGTTTGGGTCGGCGCCGTATTGTATCAACATTTTTATTATATCTAATTGACGATAAGAAATTGCAACATTCAGAGGTGTAAGCCCATCGGCATCGCTACCATTTACAGGCGTTCCTTCTCGTAATAATTCGTCAACTGCAATTTTATCGCCTCTCGATATTGCTAAATTGAGCGTGTAGTTTTGAGCAAAAACCATCGCCGAAAAGCCAAAAAATATTATCAATATAAGTTTAAGTTTCATTCTGATGGCGATTCTGGTATGGAGTCGGTTTCTACACTATGGATAAGCGAATCTAATGTTTTTTGATATTTTTCAACCACTTTTAAGTATTCTTCTTTTAAACTGTCTTTGATTGGTTGTACAGGAGGTGACTTAACTGTGAGAGGGTCAATAGGTTTTCCGTTCATGAAAAAGCGAAAATCTAAATGTGGACCTGTCGCCAACCCTGAGCTGCCAACATAGCCAATTACTTCGCCTTGGTGAACAAAATCGCCTTCGTTGATATCTCCAAATTTTGAAAAGTGCATATAAACGGTAGTGTAAACCGAGTTGTGCTTGATTTTAACATATCGACCTCCGCCTTTATCCCAACCTTTAGCAATCACTTTACCATCGCCAACACTGTATACCGGAGTTCCTTTTGGGGCAGCATAGTCGACTCCGTGGTGTGGTCGACGAATTTTTAGCACAGGATGCATTCTGCTGTTCGAAAATCTTGAACTGATTCGTGAATATTTTAAAGGGGCCTTCAGAAAGGCTTTTCTAAGACTATTCCCCTTTTCATCGTAGAAACTCCAAACGCTGTCTTGTTTAAATCGGAAAGCATAATAATAATGTCCGGCATGATCGAATCGAATGGCATCGATTTTTTCTATACTATAAAATGTAGAATCAATATAATTTTCTTCGTAAATCACCGAAAAATGGTCATCTTTTTGCAAACCAAAAAAGTCGATACTCCAAGCGTAAACTTCCGATAGTTCAATTGCTAGCATCGGATCGACATGTATTTCTGTCATGGCATTCCAAAGCGATGATTTTATTCTGCCGGAAATCTGGCGCAAACGATGTTCGATCGGCTTTTCGCCAACGTACATATTAACACTGTCTTTAAAATCGAACACCACATAGCGTTGGCGATCGATTTCGTAAACAAAATAATCTAATCTTGCACTATCCGATTTGTTGTAAAAGTAAGTGATGTCTTGCCCTGCTCTAATTCTTCTGATGTCAAAAATGCTGTCCATATCAGATGCTTTAAGAATTAAAGGGTAGTCAATTCCTGCGTCGCCTAATATATCGCCAATGGTTTGATTCTGTTTAACTGTACTTTTTTCAACTTGGTATTGATCTAAAGCAATATTGTATAATTTCGGAATTTCTATAACAGAATCTTTTTTAATAAGCTCATTGTTTGCAGCATTGGTATTTGGTTTAGGATCGCAAGCGGTAATTAATATTATTATAAGCGAAATGTATAAGCTTAATAAAACTCTCATGTAATTTTTCTTAGATTCAACATAAAGTTTATCAGTCTGATAAACCCGCATTGTTTTTAAGCAATGCTATTAATAATAAACGATTTGCAGTTTCGAATAACAATTTGGCAAAATTAAAACTTAATATAAGAATAGCTTGATAAAAAATGTTAAAAGCATGCAGGTTTAACGTTTGTCGATAAATGTAATTGGTTTGCGACTCATTTCCGGAAATTGTTTATGATGAATAATTTCGGGATTTTCGAAAATGATAGACGGTGCTACTCTTAATTTTGTTCTAAAATAATCTTTGATTTTTTTTTCAAAACTTTCAGAGGCTTTGCGAGTGCCAACATAAATTAAAATATCGTCGGTTCCTATGGCGTTAGTAGAAACTTCAACAATATAATTTTCTACATCTTCAATTTCGTTGAGTAAATCGTAGAGAGCAGGAGGGTAAAGGGTAGTTCCTTTGTATTTTATCATTTGCTTTTTGCGACCAATAACTGGCCCTAAACGCATGGTGTTTCTACCGCATGTGCATGGCTCTGTATAATGATAGCATATATCGCCGGTTTTAAACCTAAGCAAAGGCATGGCTTCTACGCCAATGGTAGTAATGGTAACTTCTCCAGCTTGGCCTTCTCCAACTGCTTGATCGTTTTCGTCGAGAAACTCGACAATTATCATTTCCGGGTGGTGGTGTCCTCCTTGTCCGGCAGAACATTCGGTAAATGCCGTTCCCATTTCAGTCGAGGCGTAGGTAGAGTACAATTCAATATCCCATTTGTCTTTAATTTTCTGCCCGAGTGTATTTAAACTGAAGTCGGCATTTCTCAAACTTTCGCCAATGCAAACGGCTTTTTTTATACTCGACTTTTTATAATCGATACCATTTTTTTCGGCATATTCGATCAATTTTAAAATAAAAGAAGGGACAGTAATTAAGGCTGTTGGTTTAATTCGTTCTATTGTGTCGAATTGTAATCCGGGGTTGCCCGGTCCCACTCTAACGATTCCAGCGCCTAATTTTCGAATGCCACTATAATATGCTAATCCGGCCATAAAGCGACGATCCATGGTTACCATCAGCTGATATATGTCTGAATCATTTCCATCGGCGCAGGCAAATGAGATATACTCATTATAAGCTAAGCGTTGGATGTCTTTGTCTGTCATAGCAAAGGTTACAGGCTCACCAAGCGTTCCGGAGGTGGTTACAAAATCAAAAATCTTGCTTTTATCAACACATAAAAAATCATCATTATGGGTCTGCAAATCATCTTTTGTTGTAACGGGGATTTGCGCTAAATCTTCAATGGTTTTTACTTTGCTTATATCAATTTGATGAGCCTCGAAATGCTTTTGGTAAAACTTAGAATGTTGTTGCAGATAAGCTAATAAATTCGGTATTTGAGCCTCTTGATATGCTCGAATTTGAGCTTGCGACTGAGTTTCTATTTTTGGGATAGACGACATAGCTAGGTTATTTAATTAACTTTTTAATTTCGTTAAGCTTATTGAGGGCCTCGACCGGTGTCAGATTATTGATGTCAGTGTCAACTATTTCGTCGCGTATTTGAGTTAAAACAGGATCGTCTAACTGGAATATACTTAATTGATAGCCATCTCTATGTTGTGCAATTTGTTGGACAGGTTTAGCCAAATCGCCCTTGTGGTTACCTTCCAGATCTTTTAGAATTTCATCGGCACGTTTAACCACCGATTTTGGCATTCCGGCCATCTTTGCCACATGAATACCAAAACTGTGCGAAGTTCCACCGGGTATTAATTTCCTTATAAATAAAACTTTGTTGTCGACTTCTTTTACGGCAACATTGTAATTTTTTATTCTTTGGAATTGCGCTTCCATTTCGTTCAACTCATGATAGTGAGTGGCAAATAATACTTTAGCTTTATATTGAGGGTGCTCATGAATATATTCTGTTAAAGCCCAAGCTATGGAAATGCCATCGTATGTACTGGTACCACGCCCAATTTCGTCTAAAAGCACTAAACTACGTTCAGATAAGTTATTGAGAATACTCGCTGTTTCGTTCATTTCTACCATAAAAGTTGACTCACCTGCAGAAATATTGTCCGAAGCTCCTACACGTGTAAAGATTTTATCTACTAAACCTAAAACAGCTTTTTTAGCAGGCACATAACTTCCCATTTGTGCCATCAGAGTAATTAATGCGGTTTGCCTAAGTAAAGCCGATTTACCCGACATATTAGGGCCGGTAATAATAATGATTTGTTGTTTTTCTGTATCCAAAAATACATCGTTGGCAATGTAGTTTTCTCCTACTGATAATTGTTGTTCTATTACCGGGTGGCGACCTTGTTGTATGTCGATGCTATAGGAATCGTTTAATTCGGGTTTGCAATATTGATTGTGCTCTGCAATGTTGGCAAACGACAGCAAAACATCAAGTTGGGCAATAATATTGGCGTCGACTTGTATGGTTGGTATAAACTGGCTTAGCTCGAAAATTAATTCATTAAAAAGATGAACTTCTATTTGTTGAATTTTGTCTTCGGCGCCTAATATCTTCTCTTCGTACTCTTTTAATTCGGGGGTGATGTATCGTTCTCCTGAAGTTAGGGTTTGCTTTCGAATCCACTCTTCGGGTACTTTGTCTTTATGCGTATTTCTAACCTCAATGTAATAACCAAAAACATTGTTGAAACTGATTTTTAAACTAGGTATGCCTGTTCTTTCACTTTCTCGTTCGCGAAGCTCTTCCAAATAACTTTTGCCCGAAAAAGCAATGTTTCTAAGCTCGTCTAATTCTTTGGAGATGCCTTCTTTTATAATGTTGCCTTTGCTAACTAAATTAGGAGCATCTTCTTGAATCTCTTCTTCGATTCGTTCGCGTATGCTTGTACATAAATTGATTTGTTCAGCCAAACGCGAAAGAGCTGGTTCTTTAGATTGACTAATAATTTGCCGAATTGGTTCTAAAGCGACCAAGCCTCGTTTGACCTGCAAAACCTCGCGAGGTGAAATTCGGTTTACAGCCGCCTTTGAGATCAAGCGTTCTAAATCACCAATTTTAGCAATTTCAGCCCTAAGCGAACCGGACTCATCTTGATTTTTAAGAAAGAATTCAACAATGTTTAATCTATCTTGAATGCGTTGAATACTTTTAAGTGGCATTGCCATATAGCGCTTAAGTAAACGGCTTCCCATGGGCGACATGGTTTTGTCCATTACAGACATCAGTGTTTTAGCATCTTCGCTTCCTGCGTAAAATAACTCTAAGTTTCTGATTGTAAATTGGTCGAGACCTACATATTGCTCTTCATCAATTTTCGATAATTTACTGATGTGTTGTGTTTGCCGGTGTTCGGTAAGATCTAAATAGTGTAAAATTGCTCCGGCGGCAACAGTACCATATTGTAGTTCTTGAACCCCAAAACCTTTTAGAGACTGGGTTTCAAATTGTTTTAGTAAACGTTCTTTAGCGCTATCTTCTTGAAAAACCCAATCGTCTAACTGATAAGTGTAATGTTTTTTACCAAAGTACTCGTAAAACAATTGACTTTTGCCTCTTTCGAACAATATTTCTTTGGGCTGTAGCGACTGCAGAAGTTTATCTACATACTCAGCTTGACCTTCAGCAACGTAAAATTCGCCTGTAGAAATATCCAAAAAAGCCACGCCAAGCATCTTTTTGTGAATGAAAACACTACCTAAAAAGTTATTCTGCCGATGATCTAAAACCTGTTCGTTAAGCGAAACGCCTGGAGTTACTAGTTCGGTAACACCACGTTTAACAATAGTTTTTGTTTTTTTAGGGTCTTCGAGTTGCTCGCAAATAGCGACACGTTGCCCGGCACGAACTAACTTTGGGAGGTAGGTGTCTAAAGCATGATAAGGGAAGCCTGCTAACTCAATATAGGCAGCAGCACCATTGGCTCTTTGGGTTAATGTAATGCCTAAAATTTGACTGGTTTTGATGGCGTCGTCGGAAAAAGTCTCGTAAAAATCGCCAACGCGAAACAGCAAAATAGCATCCGGATGTTTAGATTTAATTTGATTGTACTGCTTCATGAGTGGGGTTTCCACGATGTGTTTGTCTTTCGCCATTCTTATCAATTTGAATTAAGTTTCAAAAATAAAATAATCAAAAAAGGAAGATGAGCTCAAGTATATAATTTCTTTCAATAGATTTCAACAAGTCTAAATTTTAGAAATTTAAACTAAGCTAATAAGCTTTAATATGGTACGATTTACGATGATGATGGCAGGTCCCATTTTTTAAAATACTATCGACATGCGCTTTGGTTGGGTAGCCTTTATTGCGATTCCATTCATAATAAGGAAATTCCTGAGCAATTTTAAGCATATAATCGTCGCGGTAAGTTTTAGCTAAAATAGAAGCCGCTGCTATGGATTGGAATTTGGCATCGCCCTTTACGATGCATGTATGTGGTTTATTCGGATAAGCTTTAAACCGGTTACCATCTACCAAAATATGATCGAAATCAATTTTAAGTTGATCGATAGCTCTGTGCATAGCTAAAAAGCTGGCATTTAATATGTTAATTTCGTCAATTTCTTGAGCTGTGACAAACCCAATACCATATGCTAAAGCAGATGCTTCAATAATGGGTCTTAGGGCGTATCGCTTTTTCTCACTGATTTGTTTAGAGTCGTTCAGTATCTCGTTGTTAAATCCCTCGGGAAGAATCACTGCGGCTGCTACCACTGGCCCGGCTAAACAACCACGCCCGGCTTCGTCGGTTCCTACTTCTGTTCTACCGGCTTCAAGGAATCTATTAAGCGCCAAGATTAAAAAACTTTTCTAGGTAAAAGAATATAAAACCAACAAGTAAAATGCTGAAAGAAATTTGCTGTATCCAGTTGTTACCTTTAGATAAATAGTAGTTCGACATCAAATAGGAAAGAGGAACAGCCATTAATACAATAACTTCTATGGAGGCGAAAGGAACAAAGATAAATACCAGTGTTAGCAAGCTTAGCTGGGTGGTAAAAAGAGTAAAATAACTTCTAGTACTTACTTTATTATTGGAATAGGTTGAAGAAAGTTTTAATATTGAGATGATGCCTAAAGCCAATAATAAGCCGGAATATAGATAGTAGGCTAAAGGCCAATGCCATTTCGGACTATGAAACTCAACAATGGCGTCGATAATGTGTTCTAAATCGGTCCATTTGTCAAAAAAATAATACAAAAATAATGTGATAGCATATGGAATACTAAAACCAATAAGGGCGGCCGTCCATTCTCTCCAATTGAATGTATGGAGAACCAGAAGGCTTATAAGTACAAATAAGATAAGAAAATTGGCATTGATATAAAACAGTCCGGCTACTGCGACCCAAAAGCCTGCGTTAAAGGTGGCTTTATATACTTTGGGTTGTCTGTAACTCGAAAAAATCTCTACAATGGTAAAGAGTACAAAAATATTTGCAATAATAGCAGGGTGTAAGTAGTGTAAATTGAGAAAAGCACTCGAAATTAGCACAAAAAGCAAACTGGTTAAGTAAGTTCTTTGCGAAATGAAATTGTAAACGACATTGATATAAACTAAATAAAAGGCTTGAACAATTATCAGCAACATGGCAACGATGCCGGAAACAATTAGATTTGGCATAACTTTCATCACCAAGGCGTAGGCCGGCATTGAATAGGGAAGAGGTACAAAATTATCTTCCTTTACTCCAAAAATATCGCTCCAAATTAAAAGCACTAATAATGGCAATATAAATACTAAGCCGATACTGTTACTTTTAAAAAAACGGAGCATTTGCGTTGAATGTTAATTGTTAGTTAAGCAAGGTACAAATTTTTTATAAGTATTGCTTTAGGTCTTCTCCAATATCTTTTCGATAGTATTTTTTTCTGAATTGAATGCGCTCAGCGTTTTTAAAAGAAAAATCAAGAGCTTTGTCCATCGATGCTGCAATTGAGCTTATCGCAATGACTCTACCTCCTGCAGTAACAATTTGTCCGTCTTTTTCTGAGGTGCCGGCATGAAAAACGATTGAATCTGTGCAGTTTTCACTCTCCAATATTTCAAATCCTTTTTCGTAAGCTTCGGGATAACCGCCGGAAACCAACATAACTGTGCAAGCATAATCGTTGTGGAAATCGATGGATTTTTGATCGAGCGTTTGATCGGCTGCGGCCATTAAAAGCGGTACTATATCCGATGCTATTCTAGGCATGACAACCTCTGTTTCGGGGTCGCCCATTCTTACGTTATATTCAATTACATAAGGTTCGCCTTCGACGTTCATTAAGCCAATAAACACAAAGCCGGTATAGTCGAGTCGATCTTTTTTAAAGCCTTCGATAGTAGGTTGAATAATTTGAGTTTCCACTTTATCCATAAATGTTTTGTCGGCAAACGGAACCGGAGAAATAGCACCCATGCCTCCTGTGTTTAACCCGGTGTCGCCTTCGCCAATTCTTTTATAATCTTTGGCTTCGGGAAGTGTTAAGTAAGATTGGCCATCGGTAAGTACAAAAACAGAAAGCTCAATGCCCGATAAAAATTCTTCGATAACAACTGTTTGGCTGGCCGCTCCAAACTTTCCGTCTAACATTGCTTTTAACTCATGCTTTGCTTCTTCAAGGCTATCGATGATTAAAACACCTTTACCTGCTGCTAAGCCATCGGCCTTCAAAACATAGGGCGCCTTCAGTGATTCTAAAAACAAATAGGCTTCGTCTAAATTTTGAGTTTGAACACTTTTATATCTTGCCGTTGGGATGTTATGTCGTTGCATAAATGCTTTGGCATAATCTTTTGAACCCTCAAGCTGAGCCGCTTCGGCAGACGGCCCTACAATTCGAACATTTTTTAAATCGATATTTTTTTTGAAAAAATCGACAACTCCAGCAACTAAGGGTGCTTCGGGACCAACAACGACCAGTTCAATTTGCTTTTCTAGAACAACTTGTTTGAGAGCCTCAAAATTTTCCGGATCTACATTAATGTTTTGCCCAATCAATTGTGTACCAGCATTTCCCGGAGCAAAGTAAAGCTGCGATACAAGCTCGCTTTGTGCCACTTTCCAACCAATAGCATGTTCTCTACCCCCTGAGCCTAAAATTAGAATGTTCATTTGTTTTTCATGTTTTTTACAAAAGTATAAAACATGGCTCATTCTTAGCGACTTTTATTTTAAAATTGATACCGTTTTTGGTTGATGCTGACTGATTTTTTGAGTCAACTTATTAAAATTGATTTCGTGCTCGTGCAGGTCTTCAAAGACATCTTGAATAATATTGGAATAATGCGCACTATATTTTGTAAAGAGATCTTTATAATAAGCAATACCTTCTTTCATGTTTTGTTCGAAAGATTCGAGCCATTTTGAATCACTTTTGTCAAGTGGCCATTCCAACGATTCTACTTTTTCTTTAAAGTAATCGACATACATTTTAAGTTCTTTCATAAACATATGTGGCCTGCGTGGGTGATCTATTAAATTATTTCGGCCATAGATATGTCCGACCATAGCTTTTAGAGTGGTGATTTTGTTGAAGTAAGCAATATTTGGCCCCGGACAAACCGATACGCCACTGCCTTCGATTTTTGTATCTAACTGATTTGCAATAAGCGCAGTAGTTCCAAGTCCTACACAGATGCAAGATTTTTCTGTTATCTTTTTATATTGATGGTGATACTCTACCGATGAGAGTCGCTTTAAATCGAGTTCTTGAATTTTTTTCTTTTGATAGGCTCTCGATGCAGTACACAAAGAACGTTCAGAAAATTCAGTGTTCGAAACTAAATATCGTTTGGGGCAGTTAGATCCCGGTTCGCCAATATCTATAAGGAGTTGCTTTTCAATGTCTTTTGTGTTTTGTCGGAGCGAGTTAAACTTTACGCCTAATGGAGAAATGTCGCTAAGGTATAAGTCATTTTCTTTGGCATCGGCCAGGAGCTCAGCAGTGTTATGGTCGATGGTAGAAGCTTCCGGCACTAATAAAAATGGAGAGCCCCAACCTACAGAATCTAGATTGTAATGGTCTAATAAAAACTGATGTTCTTGATGTGTTCCTACGCCACCTTGGGCTGTAATTTTTAAGTTTAAATCTTGCTCAGGAACAGCTTGTTTTTTCGCTTTTAAAGCTTCTTTGAGTAAGTTTTGTGTATTTTGTTTTAACGATTGAAAATTGGTTTTAAAACTTTCCAAAATAGGACCCATTAATAAACCATTGGTAGCAAATGCATGCCCGCCACAGTTAAGCCCCGATTCTATTCTGTACTCCGAAACCCATAAACCTTTTTTAGCTAATATTTGACCTTGCACAACAGCAGATCTTATATCGCTAACTTTTAGAATGATTTTTTTCTTGATATGTCCATCTTTATCGGGATAGAAGTCTTTAAACTTTTCGATGTAGCTGTATAAATTTAAGTTCATTCCTGCCGAAAATACGACAGAAGATTCCAATTTACTTTTGGCAAACCCTCTAAGGGCAGAAAAAGCATCGTTGTGTTCTTGTGGCAAAGCTTCACCATTCTTATAGTTGACTTTGTTTAGCTTGGTCATAATATTAACATCGATAGAGCCTGCACTGATGTTTTGGTCGAGCCAAGTTTTTATTTTTTTTAAGTCGACATTTTTATCAACTAACGAAATAAAATCTTCCTTTAGTTTAGAGTAGTTTGGTAATAAATTGAAATAATCGTGAAGCTCCTTTTTTTTGTTAGCAATAGAGTCTTTCACATCTTCTAGCTTCCCTTTTACAATATCGTCTAACATGTCGAGATAAGCTGTAATTCTTTTAGCCCTATAATCTTCAATTTTTGTTGAAATAGGCTGAAAAGGGAGTTTGAATTCCATGCTGTGAAGTTCTCGCATTTTTTCGATTAATATATCGTCGACTAAAGATAATACAGAAGAAATACCTAGTGGAGCAACTTTTATGGCACTGTTTATTGTATAACCGATGCCCATCACCGGAATAGAAAACGAATGGATAGATGAATTGTTAAGCATTGTTTAAAATTTTCTTCAAAGAAAGTATTTTCTTTTGTTCTTATGAAATTAATTTGTTTATCTATGTAGATGTTTATCAAAAAATTACAGATTTACAATATATAGAACAGCAATATTTAAATCAGCATATTTATTTATTTTTGAAGGATGAGTCATACAGAAAGTATTTCCTTGTTAGCATTGCAGCAGTCGATTAAAACAGCGTTAGAAATTAATTTTAACGACTACGTATGGGTGCATGCAGAACTAAATGAGGTAATGGAAAATAGAAATGGGCACTGCTATATTGAGTTAGCCGAAAAACAGGCTACACAATTGGTAGCTAAAGCCAGAGCAACGATTTGGAGCAGTACTTTCCGCTTATTAAAACCGTACTTCGAAACAACTACCGGAATGCCTTTTCAATCCGGAATTAAAGTATCGCTTAAAGTATCGGTTGAATTTCATGAGCTGTATGGTATAAGTCTAAATGTTAAAGATATCGATCCGGCATACACCGTTGGAGAGTTGCAAATCGAAAAACAAAAAATTATTCGCAAGCTAGAAGAGGATGGGGTAATCGATATGAACAAAGACACTTTTTTACCCGGAGTGATACAACGCATTGCAATTATTTCTTCTTCAACGGCTGCCGGTTTTGGTGATTTTATTCATCAACTTGAGCAAAATGTTTCGGCTTATATTTTTAAATGGGAGTTATTCGATGCACAAATGCAGGGACAGAACGCAGCTTCTTCTGTGGTTAGTGCATTAGAAAAGATTTACCAAAAAATAAATGACTTTGATGTGGTGGTAATCATTAGAGGTGGAGGGGCAAAGTTGGACTTAAAGGCGTTCGACGATTACGAATTGGTGTTTCATATAACACAGTTTCCATTGCCAGTTCTTACAGGAATAGGTCATGAGAGGGACGAGTCTATTGCCGACATGGTGGCTTATCAATCGTTTAAAACACCAACAGCAGTGGCCGCTTTTTTAATTGAGCAATGTAATGTTTTCGAAAATGCACTCGACCAATTATCCGAAGATATTGCTTTAGCAAGTCGGCAAATGTTGACCGCTCAAAACGAAAATTTACAGGAAACTATTCGTGCCTTACAAAATAATACAAGTGATTTATTAAAAGATAAATCTCATCTTTTGAAATTGAAATGGACGCTTTTGCAGCATTCTATCCAATTTAGAAATCAGACTGAGCAAAGTAAAGTTAGGCATATAGAGCTTAAAACAAGGAATGCAATATCTCGTTATTTCCAACAAGAGAGCATCCAAATATCCGACACTCAAACGGCTGTTTTTTCGCGTATAAAAACAAGTTTGAACCAAGCTAAAGACCGTTTACAACAAGCAGAACATTTGGTACATGTATTAAGTCCCGAACGAATTTTAGAACGAGGGTTTGCGATGGTTAATCAGCATCAAAGATTCGTTGATGGGCATTCGGAATTAAACCTTAAAGAGAATTTCGAAATACATTTAAAAGATGGTCGTATTATCGTTAAAAAAGTAGACTAAGCAGGTTATTAATCTTGTTTTTGTGCTATTTCTCCTTAAGTTTCGCTATGCTTTCTTCGATGTCGGTTTTATCGATAATACGCGGAAACTCACATAAAAAAGCTTTTTCGTAGGTGCTTATCGCTTTTTCTTTCATCCCTTTTGAGGCATAATAATCGCCTACAACTTTGTACACATGAAAAAACTTTGGATTGGACTGAAGAAATTTTTCAATAAAGTAGGGTTCAATTTCTTCGCCATTTGAGCTGGCTTTCTGTATAGCTTTTGCCCCTTTTCTGTACATTTGGGTTTCCTCAAATGCTTTTGTAAATAGAAATGGATCGGCATCGATCTTTAACGAGTCGATATGTAAATTGGTTTTGTAATCTGCTTGTCCCGACCACACTTTATTTAAATCGTAACAAATATATTCGCCTAACTGAAAAGGATGAGTCGAAACCCACACTTGCTGGCTTTCGGGTTTAAATATAATACTATGGTGTGCAATAAGTTGATTAATGGCTTTTTCGTTGCAAAAACCAATATCTGCATTGTGTAACCCTTTCTGGTCTCTCAATAAACGAGCAAAATCGGCAACCCCAAAAGAATCTTGATAGGCAAGTAATTCTTCAACCCTTTGCAATCGATACATCGATGCGCTTTCTGCAATATTTTCTATGTTTAAAAGATCGTTTTTAAAAACCTCGGATTGGAAATGATTGGTTAAGCTCAAGTGATTTTTACTTGTTGTGTACAATGCCAAGGTGTCGGGCGATTTCTCTATAATGGCCGCTTTTCTATCTTTGGCCGATCCGATATAAAAGCTCTCAGATACAAACGTTTTGAACGTTTTTGCTTTAGCAAAAGCTTCGTCGATGGTAGAACAATGCTGAAGAATTTGTCGTGCCACTATAGAAACCGGAGTATATGCTGCTGTTGGAATATCGGATTTAGCAGAATTGAGTGTAATACTTAAGCCAGCGTCGTTCATCCCGGAAACCACTCCTGTTAATCCACCCCAAGTGATAAACATAAAACGATAACCTTTATTTGGTTCGACAAAAGCAACGATCTTTTTCTCGGCAAACTGATCACCTACATAAAAATCGAAATTTCTTCCTATCATTAGCTGCCCATCTGCCGACATGCTGTCCCAAACACCGAAAGCGGTACAAGCCACTAAATTCATATTTTGAAGTGCATGGCCAATATCGTGCGCTCCATGATAATTTAATATTCTTTGGTATTTAGGAGCGATAAAATCGTATTGTTCATCGGTATATTGCGAAACACCATAAATCTCAAGCTGATTTTCGCGTGGCACATAATCTGTCATATCGCGATTGAACCAACCTATAAAATATTTTAAAAATCCAAGGTAAAAGTCGGATGGAATTTTATTTTTAATCTCTGCCACAAAAGCATCTTCTTGATAAGCAATCAACTCCTTTGCCAACAGACCATGTTTTACTCCTAATTCTAAAGGGCTTCCGGAAATATGCATTTCATATAAGCCGGAGGCATCTTCTCGAAGCCAATCGCCTTGACAAGTCCAAGCACTATCGTCTGTGGCATGCCGTTCCAAATTAAAAGCGGAACGATCTTCTAAAATCGGTTCATCAATCTGAATTCTAAAATATGCATAAGTTAAAAGACCCAAAATCAATAGAATGAGTATGATAAAAATATTGCGTAACCACTTCCAAAGGCGTTTCATAACTGTTTAAGTAGTTTGATTAAGTTTATTAATTAAGTGTTCTTTACCAATAAAATAACTGGCTAAAATTACCGAGCCAACAATAACACCAAATAGACCGTGAATGCTTACGCTTTGTCCGGCTAGAAAAAGATTGGGAGTTTTTGTAACAGACATTAATGTGTTAATAATGGGATCGTTGCAATTTCGTTGTATACCGTAACTTGCTCCTTCTGGCATGTTGTAATAACTTTCGTAAGTTACAGGTGTTGAACTATATACGGTTTGTATTTTTGCTCTTATACCCGGGTATGATCGTTCTACTTTTTTTAGTAATAGTTCTGTTTTCTCATTTTTAAATGCTTGATAAGCTTCGCCACGATTATTTATCCTTAAACCGCTCCATTGTGTAACTTCGCTGTAATCCATATAAGTCATTACCACAATTCCATCGGCATACTCTTGGTTAGGGTCGTTCACTTGGCTGTATATTAAAAACGATTCGGGCCACTTATTGGGATCGTATCTTTCGGCCATCCATGTGTCGTAATGTTCGAAATGATAAATATTATGATTGATGTACTGGAAGCTTTTGGGCTTCATTACTAAATATAGAGAAAACATCCCCATTGTATTGGGAATACTTTGGATGCGATCGACAGTGCTTTTTCTCCATTGTTGTTCAGGTAGCATTTTTAAAGTAACTTGAGGGTGTAAAGTACTTATAAATCGTCTGCCTTCAACACACTCTCCATCAGACAAACTTACCGATTTAATATTTCTGTCGTCGAAATTAAAAGTTGTTGCAGCAGAACCTTTAAATATTTTACCTCCGTTGGCTTCTATTAATTCAGCCATAGCATCGGCTAAATGCTGTCCACCACCTACAAATTTCCATGAGTCATTAATATATGCATCAAGTACATGTGCATGAATTACAAATGGCGTAATTCCTTTCTTTCCGGCATATAAAGCATTGGTTGCCGTTAGAATATTTGTAATTCTTTCGTTACCTATGGTTTGAAAGACCTTTTTATAAACACCTATGGATAAAGACTCAAAATTAATGACTTTTGAAAAGATGGAATCAATGTCTGTTAAACTCCCATATTTGACAATTTCGTTGTAATAGTCTTTTATTTGCTTGCAATATTGGGGAAAGTAATTGCACATTTTATCGATATGTAAATCATATCCTTGAGCAAATTCAAACTTATCTTCATTAATCTGGACTTCGTCGAAGCAATGTAAATCTTGTCGTTTTAGCTGAATTTTTGATCTGATGCCCAGGTATTTGAAGAAAATATCCAATATTCTACCGTCATCGAACCCGCCGGTATAATGTATGCCGGTATCGAAAATAACGCCTTCTTTTTTAAATGATGACAAATTACCTCCCAAGAAACGGTTTTTTTCTACCAATGCTACACGAAATCCCTCTTTGCTCAAGATAGAGGCCAAAGACAATCCACTGATGCCTGCTCCAATAATTACAAAATCGTAAGGTTTAGCCATCTATTGTATGCTATAATGAATATTATCGCCTTGGTAACTATCTCGACGTACGGTTAGCACATCTTCGTAATGATTATAAGTTCCTGAAACTTTTGGGATATATAAGGATTGTGCTATTCGGGTTGCTATTACATCGAGTGGTGTCGCTTGCTTTTGTTTGATAGCCATTAAGCTTGCTTGAATCTGATACTCATCTAAATATTTAGCCATACCTCCATCGACCATGCCTGGCATATAGTATATGCTTTTCAATCCTTTTTTAGCAGCTTCCGGAGCGAAACTTCCTGCAAAGCCATGCAAGCCTCTTTTCGATGCCACATAAGCTACTGAGCCGGAAAACTCAGCATCTTCGGCAACAGAGCCAACGTATAAAATCGTTTCTTTTAAAATTGGAAATAATTTTTGAGTGAGTACAATTGGAGACCATTGGTTGATTTGAAACACTTTATCGAATTCTTTAGAACTAACTTCTGTAGCTCTTTTTAAGCTTCCTGTTGTGGCTGCTGTATGAACAATATAGTTTATAGATTGGTGCTTTTTTAAAATTGTATCCGCCATAGTTAATGTGGCAAACTCGCTGGCAAAATCGACTTCCATTAATTCTATTTCGACACCAAATTCTTTCTCCCAAATGGGAGCATATTTTTTTAAATCTTCCGATTGTGTTTTATACTGTAAAATCAAATTACAGCCACGTTCGGCTAAAATTTTGGCAACTTCGAACCCGATACCTCCACTTGCTCCTGTAACCACAGCTGTTTTACCTTTTAATATTGGCAAATGCTCGTGTTTTGGATTTTTTTGAGGTATTTTATATAAAAAAGCTCCATTTTCGCCTCCTAAACCTGCTGTAGCAGTTAAAACCAAATCGCCTTTTTTCCAGCGATTATCTTTTTTCAATAAACTGATGGATGCCGGGATGGATGCTCCGGATAAATTGCCATGTCGGTATTGAACTTCTTGATATACTTTGGAAGTATCAATTTTAAGTGCTTCAACGACTCCGTGAACAATAGCATTGCCCGTTTGATGAGGAATCATTAAATCGATATCTTCTACTTTAAGTTGATAGCGACTTAGCAACTCTCTACTATTTCTTACTAAATTTTCAGTAGCTCTGTCTTTTATGATTCCTGCTTGCATATACATTCTACCCTTTGGCGTGGCTCCTAAAAAGTTTATCATCTGCGGATCTTCGTAATTTACAATATCGAGCAAGCCTTCTTTATCTTCGGATTGTATTCTCGATAAAATAACAGCCGCCGCACCATCGGCGAAGGTCACGTATGGAACAAATTCGGTAGTGTCGACCAATAATTCTGACATCACTTCGGTATGACAAACCACAACGTGTTCGGCCTCAGGGTGTTGTTTGAGGTAAATTAATGCTCTTTCTAAGTTGTAGTTGAACCCGCCACAAGCCGAATGGAGAGTCATAGTTTCGCAAGTATTATCGAAATGGACAAAATATGCTTTTAAAGTTTCAGCAATCCCAGGTGCTTGTTCATGTGGCGTTGCAGTACTTACCAACCATGCGCCTATATGTTCGGGGTGTATGCCAGCGTCGTCTAATGCCATTTGTACAGCATCGACGGCCAAATCTAGAGCATTGGCTGCCGATTTATATTTAGATCGGTTGGGAGGAAACGGCACCACATGATTACGTGTTTTGAAGCCCATTTTATATTCAGCCATAAAATCGAAAGCCGATGCCTTTGGGTGAGATTTTCTGTATTTCTGAAAACTTTCTCCCGACTCAATTCTTTTTTGATTGAATGCGTCTAAATATTCTGTTTGAATGGCTTTTTCGAGCGTGGCATTATCAATTTCGTATTCACCAAATGCATGTCCAATCCCGGAAAATATATAATTGTCTATCATAGTTTAAATCCTATTGTGCATTATACTTTAGCAACAAAGTTAAATTAATTTTTTGGGCTTGACTAAAATAGTAGATTCAACAATTTTTTAAAATATAAATTAAGCGAATTTCATTTTTTTATTCAAATTATGAGAGCTGATGAAAGAAGAATAAAAATACTTTTTAAATCTTTTTGTAACTTTGAACAGAACAATGCACAGAGAGCGTTTTTATTCATTTTTAAACTAAAATTACATGAAACAACTATTTTTACTTTCGTTGATGCTTTTTTTATTTGGCTCTTTAAAAGCACAAACTTTCGATGTGCAACATTACGAACTCAATGTTTATGTTCCTAATTCTTATCAGAAGTACATAGAGGGGCAAGCTGTGGTTAGTATTAAAATATTAAGCAATAATGTCAATGCAATCGACTTGATGCTTCAATCACTAACTTGCGATTCTGTTAAACTCAGTAATCAAAATTTAACTTTTATTCATAACGATACGATTCTGCAAATACAGTTGGATCAAGGATATAACACCAACGATTTAATCGATGTCGAAGTTTATTACCATGGTTATGGGCAAGAAGATCCATCGGGTTGGGGCGGTTATTATTCTTCGCTTGGAGTCGCATACAACATGGGCGTAAGCATGTCGGAATCGCCTCATGGATATGGAAGAATTTGGTTCCCATGCATCGATAACTTTACCGATAAGGCAACCTACAATTTCAACATTCGTTGCCAAGAAGCAAGAACGGCTGTTTGTGGAGGCACCTTAATTAATGAAGTCAATAATGGAGACGGTACAAAAACTTACAGTTGGTTACTTGATAAAGAAATTCCGACTTATTTAGCATCTGTTGCTGTGGGCAATTTTCAGGTATATAGAGATACTTTCGATGGTATTAATGGACAAATTCCGGTAGCAATATATGCTCGCTCCGAGGAATTTCCTGATGTTCCGGCTTCATTTGCTCATTTAGAAGATGCATTTAATACGTTAGAAGAAAAATACGGTGCTTACCGATGGTCGAGAGTAGGTTATGTTTGTGTGCCTTTTAATGGTGGAGCTATGGAGCATGCCGAAAATATAGGCTACCCAAATTTTGCAGTGGATGGAACTGACGATTATGCAACATTATATGCCCACGAATTATCGCATCATTGGTTTGGGAATTTGGTGACTTGCAGCACTGCCGGCGATATGTGGTTAAACGAAGGCTGGGCTAATTATTACGAAGCTGTTTTTACAGAAGCCGTAGAGGGTTATGAAGCCATGAAGAACTATAACAGAGCTATTCATAGAGATAACATTCAATATCTGAATTACAACGAAGGGGGCTATTATGCCTTATATAACATCCCGGACGAACTTACCTATAGTAGCCATGTTTATGAAAAAGGGCACGATGTTGTGCATACTTTGCGAAATTACCTTGGCGACAGCACATTTTTTGCAGCCATTACAACTTATTTAAATCTATTCGAATATCAGGCGGTTAGTTCTTTCGACTTACGAGATTTTCTTTCAGCTAATACCAATTATAATCTTAACGACTTTTTCGATGCATGGGTTTTCGAAACCGGCTGGCCTCATTTTGCGATTGACTCGTTTCATGTGAGTAACAATGCCACCGAATTCGACGTTGAAGTAGCAATGCGACAAAGAATGAAAGGAAGAGACAGCTTTGCGAACAGTAATAGAATACCCATTCAGTTTTTAGGAGCGAATTTCGAAAGAATTGATACTGTAATCACTTTCGATGGAGAAACCGGATCGCAGAGTTTTACCATACCATTTGAACCTATCTCTGTGTCGTGCGATATGGAAGAGCAGGTAGCCGATGCGACAACAGATTATTATTCTACTATCAGTTCAACTGGCTTAACTATATACAGCAATGCTTTGTTTAAATCGAATGTAACTCAAGTCGATGGCTCAGCCCTTTTAAGAGTAGAGCAGCATTGGGTTGGCCCGGGCGAAATGGAAACGCCTATCGATCCGAATTTATATATACACCCTACACGGTATTGGACAGTCTCCGGTGTTTGGAACGAAAATTTTATCGCCGATGCTGAGTTTATGTATTCTAAAACGAGTAGTGTACATTTAGACAATGAATTTGTAACTACTCATGTCGATTCAATTGTAGTGTTATATCGCGAAAATGCAGCACACCCTTGGCAAATTATCCCACATATCAGAAGCGGATCGACCTACTCCGGATATATGATCGTTAATCAAATACAACGTGGCGATTATGCATTTGCTATTTGGGATCATCATGTTGGAGAAAGTAGTATTGAATCTGAAGAAGATGTTTGGCAGATATTTCCAAATCCGGGCTCCGATTTCATTCGAGTAGAAAGCAGTAAAACGCAAAAGAAAATCGATGAAATCGATATTTTAAGTACGGATGGTAAGTTAATAGATCATTATCGGTTCGACCAAAAAAATAGTGTTCAAATAAATATTGAAACTTTGAGCAAAGGTGTGTATTGGCTAGCCATTAGCAGTGAAGGCAGTATTACTCTGAAAAAATTGCTTAAGTCGAATTAAAAAAAGGGTGTATTTAATTTACGCCTTTTGCTTTTAAAAAGCTAACTGCAATTTGGTTATCGTTAAAATAACCAACGGCCCACTGATTTAAAAACTCGGCCAATTGCGAACATGAATCCAACTGGTGGTTTTCGATTTTCTTTTGATAGCTAATAACTTCGTCGATAAAATTGCGATGCACTTTTTTTATCGTTTCTAGCTTATCGAACTTATATTTGGCTAGAGTAATTTGTTCCTGCGTGAAATAATGATCGTAGATATATACTAAGCTGTAGAAAATGGGAGATAACTTTTCCATGGAACCGCCACCAATAATGCAAGCATTTACTTGCTCGATGGTTAATTTGATTTTTTGATATTGTTTATCAATTTCTGTAATGTGCGTTTCTGGTATGTTTAACGCAGATAATGACGATTCTAACATAAGCTTGATATATAGTTATTCCTAATGTTCGATATTAAGTTGATAGCCATAAAAATTACTATTGCACTTGTACTCGACTAAAATATAACTACGTCGCAAACATTAAAATGACATATATCATAATATATGGATGTTTTACTTTAACCCGAAAAATATTCTTTTGTAAGGAACGGAGATGGTTATTTAATATCGGATTGAAATTATATCTTCTTTTTAAAAAACTCAGTCGTTTTTACTCAACCAAAGACAATCCTTCTTTTGCTGAGGCATCGTTTGGCGAAAGCATTAATACTTTTTTAAATAGCAACATGGCTTCGCGCGTTTTCCCAAGTTGATAATTATTCCAAGCGTACAGTAAGGTAGTACTGTAATCGAAAGGGTATAAATTGGCTATTGTTTCGAGGTATTGAGCGGCCATTTTATAATCTTTTTTACCGTAATAAATGCTAGCTAAATTGTAATTAGCGGTATAATTTTTTGGATCGATACCAATTACTTCTTGATAGGTTTTAATAACCAAAGGCCATTTACCGACAGCACTGGCAGGATAGGTTATTCCTAAACGGGCTTCAATAGAATAAGGCATTAATTGGATGGCTTTGCTGTAATAAGCCATGCTTTCTGTAAATAAACCGGCAGAATAACTCAACCATGCTAAACGTAAATTTATCGGATAACTTGTTTCGCTATATATCTGTTTTAGGCCCTGTATTGCTTTACTATAGTCGCCATCCGACTCGCTAGTGTACGATTGTGTAAAGGCATCGAGCTGTTCTTGCGTTTGGCTCATCGAGATTTGACTAAAAATAAGAATTGCTCCTATTATAAGCCATTGTTTAAAAAATTCCATATTAGTCCTCCAATTATTGAATGTGTGTTAAATTTAATCGTTTCGTATAGTTCCGGCTGATCATCTGCATTTTCGATCAGCAAACTTTTGGTTTTAATTTCGCTTCCTTGCGTGAGATATTCGTAGGCGAGATTAAGATACATTTTTTTTGTTAATTTGATGTTGACTCCAAGGTGATAAACCGTGTTCACATCGAAAATACTGTTATAAATAATATAGCCTTGATCCGAAGACCAATCGCTCATATCGCCCCAATGGGCTTCCAAGTCTAGCCATAAGGGTTTTAATAATTGTACTTTCAGTTTTTGATGCAACACAAAGGAGCTTTCGGGATGCTTATTTTTTAAATACGAAATACCAGTAGTATACAATAACTTACGATTAGCCATAGGAAAATAGCTGAGGTACAAATCGGACTGAAAACTTGGTCGTTCTGGAGTAGTGAGTAGATTTGCACCAAAATAAAATTCCAAATGGCTCCAAGATTTATCGACAAATAAGCCCAATAAAAACTGCTTAAGATTAGCGTCTATATTTTCGAAAATCGGAGGAGCAACTTTACTGTTCACCTCAATAAAATTAAACGTTGAGGAAAGGTAGCTGAAATAAACCCCCATTTTTAATCGATCAGCCAAGCGAAAATAATTATTCAACTGAATTTGGTTTTGTCGTACTTTGTTGGTGTTTTCGTGCATTAAAAAAGGATCGTATACAATTTGATGATTTTCTAATCGGAAGTTCTGAAAGCTTACTGTTGTTCGCCATTTAGGAGATAGGCGAATAGTACCACCTAATTGGATATTAAAATATTTTTCGGCAGTAAATTGCTCGCTGTAAATAGGGCTTTTAGCCATTTGTAGAGCTTTATGAAACGACTGCTTGTATTGCTCTGATAAGCCTGTGTTTTGACTTACTCTCGATACACCAAACATAAAAAAGTTTTCAAAAATACTTTGATCATCTATCAATTTCTTCGCCCACTTGCTCGTAGAATTATTCAACACTATTAGCGCATCAATATCGTTCTGAGTATATTTATAAGCATAATATAAATACTCTGTGCTTAAATCGTCGTTTGGACTCATTTCCAGTGCTTTTTCGAAATGAGGAATCGATTGCCCGTAATGTTGAATTTCGAAATAAGCGATTCCCAAACGTAGCCTTAAATAGTAATAATCGATATTTTGTTTGATGGCGGCCTTGGCCACAGAAATTAAGTTTCGCCAATCTTTTTGCAAATAATATTGGGAGGTCTGAGCATCGACCATTTTAAATGTCAAAGTATCGTTTTGAGCCAACAATGGCACACTTATACATAAGACAAACCATAAAATCAGGAATTTAAGTTTCATAGTAGTTTATAAGTGGTTTGTTTGCGCTTTTAAATGATACGATTTATCACCAATATTGAAATGCAAATCGCTTATTCCTAGCTCATTAATTTCGATAAAATGCTCTTGACTGCGATTCGATTTTCTATGTTTAATAAAGACTCTTAAATCCATCTTGTTGAGCAAAAAACTAGCTCGCTCACTTTGATATACAATCGAATATTGAGGTTTTAACCATATGTAAAAAGGGGCGATAAAATCTTGAAAAAACATCATCCATTTTCCATACATCTCATTTGGGCGAATTGTCGATTTAAGCGTTAAACCTTCGAAAAAATACATCGAAACTTTTTGGCAGGCCAAATAAAAATAGAACAACTTATTCTTTTGAGATCCTAGATAATTAGTAAATATAAGGATATCGTTGTTGTATTGAAAATAAGCTTTATCGCCTGTGTCTTGATCTTCGAGGTATGTCTGATTTAAATAATTAATTTTTACTTCCCATGCATATTTTCGATGCTCATCTTCAAATCTTAGAACTCTGCCCGGAGCCCATTTAAAAGCGTTTAACAGTAATTTTTCGCTCAATGGTTTTTCGAGTACATCATTTACTTTAGGGTAGTCGTATTGTTTAAGTTGAGTACCTTCTCCGGAATACAACAAAAAGCTAACAATAGGATACGAAATTGTTTTCGAACCGATAAATGGTGTGGCCTGAAGTTGAAAATGCATATGCGGAAATGGTGACCGGCCGGAATTTCCCACTTCAGCAATAATTTGTCCGGCTTTCACATATTCCCCTTTACTCACTTTGATACTTCCTTTTTTCAGATGACTGACTTTTGAAAATAACTGCTGATGATGTCGGATTACAACGGTATTTCCCCAATTCTGATCCAAATTCACTTCTCCAATGGCATTGTCGTCGATACCATCGAGAATCTCTTCGATATAGCCATCGGCACAAGCTAAAACTGATTTCCCGTAACAATAATAATCTTCTGCAAAATCGCCTTGGTTTTTAAATTGTTTCGATTGGCTATCGTTAATCACAAAATCCCAAGCGTGTCGCCATTCGCCTTGGTGGGTAAATTCACCTTCGTGCCCTTGAGAAACCGTCCAACGACCAAAAAAAGGTAACTGCACCGGAATATTAAGATCGAAAAGATTGAATTTATTTTTGTAGTTCAGATGTGAATACAGATTTTTCTCGGGCACAAATTCTTGTGTAACAGTAGGTAATAAATTGGTAGCCGGCTTATATCTTAGTTTTAGCACATATAAAAACAGTAACACAATTATATTGAAAGGAAGAGAGTAGATGGAGATGCCAAAGTTATAAAATATCTTGTTTAAACTGATAGTTAAAATAGCCACTAGTGGGGTTAGTAGTACAACCCAAAAATATGATGTTTTCTTAGGAATGATGAAAAAACCGCCTAGTGCAATGGCCGTAAGAATGTAATTAAAACCAATGTACATATAGCTTACAGCAGAAATATCGGAGCCTATCATCTTGTAAAAGAGGAATGCTGCTAAATACCCCAATAATGAAAGGCTAAATGCTATTCTCGAATATATAAGCAAGCCGAATGCGATTAATATGCCTGCTAAAACGTTGTACTGAAAAAAAATAGCGCCGAGTGAAATAAAATAGGTCGTCAACCAATTGTTATTAACCAAATTGTTCCACCACTGGTAAAACTGTACCAAATTACTACCTCCACTAGCATAAAGCTCATTCAAAGTATAAAGTCCTCTTTCGCTTACACCTAACGCTGTAAACTCAGATGCTGCTAAATTGAGTACCCAAACAACTAGCAAAAAAGGGATGCTTAAAAAGGGCAATCCATATTTATATAAAACACCTTCCAACATCACGGCGATGAACAAAGTTAATATAGCTGATACCACAACTATAAAAACCAATGCCAACGACATGTCGAAATAAATTCCCAATCCCAGTCCAACCAAGAGTGCATTAAATCCATACATGCCTGTTTGAATATGGGTTCGGTTAAAACCAAAAGTATAAGCTACAATATGAGCACTCACCACCGCCAATACGCCACATAGTCCGGCATACAAATCAAAAAAAGATACTATTATTAATAGAATCGAAAAGAAACGCTGATTGGTAAAAAAGATTTGGCCATAGGCATGAACCAAACCTTTTATAAACGATATTATAAGCTCTTTTTGACGCATAGGTGCGATAAAGTTACATATTTATTACTTTTTTATTGATTTTAAATGTTCCGGAACCTTCTCCAATTGTGTTATTGTATCTAAGTTTTCGTTGTTTCTAATTACATGTACTTTCGATTGTTGGTCAATCATTACTATTTTAGGACGATAGGTAATAAACTGCATCCACTGAGTCATATTATATGCCCCAATTCTGCTTATCACAAACTGATCGCCTTTTTTTAAAGGTGGTAAATCGGCATACTCTCTAATAACATCGATGTTCATACATAAGGGGCCGTAAATTTTTGCACTTTCAGTATGGTGACTAAAATCTTGTGCCGGTGTAATTTTATGATCGTACCAGAACGAAGTAAATAACATGTTTACGCCAACATCGATAATTAATGTTTTTGTACCGTCGGCCATGCGTTTGTTAGCTAAAACTGTTCCCAAAATGTATCCGGCATCGTCGATAAGTGCTCGGCCGGTTTCCAACACTATAGTTGGCATGTCTTCGGGCTTTATTTCTGAATTGATAATCGAAGAAGTTATAGCATCGGCATATTCGTCGAAGCTTGGAGTGGTGTCTGTTCCAGGTAAGTAGGCGCCTTTTAAGGTGTTTTTAGAAGCAAAGCCTCCTCCAAAGTCGATATAACTAACTGCTTTACCATACTTAGCTTTAGTTCTAACTGCTAAATCTGCTAATTTATTTCCTGCAATCCTGTATGCGTTGGCCGACATTATATAAGTGCCAATATGAGCATGCAAACCAATAAAATCGATTTTCCCGGAAATCATGATTCGGTTAATGGCATCCCATGCCTCTCCATTATCGTAATTGAACCCAAATCGAGTCCATTGCGGGTAAATCCCGGTGTCCATATTCACACGAATGGCCACTTGTGGCCTCTCTTTAATTCGGTCGCACAATCCAATAATGGTATACAATTCGTCGAAATGGTCGATATGAATTAAAGATTTGTTGCGAATTGCTTTTTCTAGATCCTCTATGCTTTTATCTGGTCCGTTAAATATAATGTGCTCTGTCGGCACACCGTTTCTTACGGCTTTGTCGTACTCAAAGCCGGACACTACTTCTGCCCAAGAGCCTTCTTGGTGGTAAACCTTGCAAACAGCATCCATATAATTGGTTTTGTACGACCATGCAAATTGTATTTTTGGGTATCTGGTAGAAAACGCTTGGTATGCTTGTCGGTAAACCGAACGCATAGTATTCTCTGAAATAACATAAACAGGAGAGCCATAATTTTCGATTAATTCCTTAACCGCAACTCCGTCGATAGAACGTATGGGTTGATATTCTGTTTTTAAGCCTATTTTATTAGGCATTCCTGTATTTAGTTTTGTTATTATAGGCCGTTCAAATCTTTTCTTTTCCATCTTTTTTTTAATGTTTAATGGTAAATTGTTAAAGTTCCCCAGTCATCGACAAACGTTGAAATACATTTACATCTGTAATTAAATCGTAAGAATAACGGATGAACATTTTTCCTACTTCGTAATGTGTAAATGGTTTTTGTTCGTATCCTAAAGCTAATTTCGCTAGTGCTTCCGGGATATTTTGCCCTGCTCCAACTGCCAAATACACCCAAGCCGGAATTCTAGGATTAATTTCGATAAGATAATATCTATTGTCGCTGGTTTTAATCAATTCCAGTTCCATGCCTCCTTTCCATTTGGTTTCTCGAATGATATGCCGAGTTAAACTCATCATCTCCTCATCGCCGATAGTAATACCTCCCCAAGCTTTACCTTTATCTGTGATATACTGTTTACGCATTGGAACAGCAGCAATTGTCTCACCTGTACCATCGCCCAAGGCTATCACATTCACTTCTGTACCGTGTACAAATTCTTGTACAATAACAGGGAGTCCCCATTTCGATGATAATTTGTTAAACTGTGTTGTGGCTTGCTCGTGACTGTAACATACGTAGGCATCGTAAAATTTACCTTTTACTAAGTAAGGGAATTGAAAATCGGGCTTCAAACTGTAAATTTCTGAAGTTGAAGTTAGTGCTTTGCTTTTGGGAACATCAACATTATATTTTTTTCCGAACTCCGGTAGATTTGATTTATGACGCTCTTCGAATTGTTCTAAACTCGGTAAAAAAGTGTGAATCCCCATTTGTAATAGTTGGTCTTTTGAACGCATAAAAGAATATAATTCAGCATCGAAATTTGGAATGAGCAAATCGATATTTTCGATTGAATTGATGTATGCTATTCTTGCCAACAAAGCATCGGTACCAGTCGAAGGATAAGGTACATTATATACTTTATGCACTAAATCCATATAAATACCGGGCTCAAGATTTTCGTATGCCAGTCCAATAATTCTAACCTCGAAAAAATCGCTGTCGAGCAATCCTCTAATGACAGGAATGCCCGGCCCGGGATTATCGGTATTATTTAAACCGGTAACGGCTACCGTAATCGCTTTTTTACTCATGATCTAACAAATTATATTCTTTCATCATTTGAACAAAATCGCCCACAGTTTTTTCTAAAGTGTATCGATCGGCATCGTACTCTTTTTCCAGAGCATCTACCAAAGCATCTATCTGAGTACCACGACTAAGGTGTTGTAAGACTGAAATACCAACTTCGTTTACGGTATAACTCTCACCGGTTTTTGGATCGAACACAAAACCGTCTTCGCTAACAGCTAAATTGGATCGTACTTTCATCTTCTTAAATTTATTTTTTATCTGAATGTTTGTTGCCGTCAGTTTTGAAAGCAACATTACAAATGTATAAGCTTCCCATAGGGGATGTGTTATATAATTTTACAATTATCTTATAAAATTTTGTGCCTGAGTATATCAAGTTGTTTTTTTAGCTGAATCAAAATAAAAAATTTTCATACAGTTAGGTTTGCTTATTGAAAGATAAGAATAAGCCATACTAAATTCCTTTAAGCACCTTTAGTTGTCGTCGAAATGTAAAATTGAAATATAAACTATTCACACGAAAGAAGTGAACAGTACTAGGTACGTATAATTGTACTATTTAATAAAATTGTAGATTTCTTACAAATTAGATGAACTAATATGATTACTGACTAAAGAAGAATTCTGTTAGCTCGTAAATATCGTCGATGGTTAAACTCGATGTCATGTTAAAGAATTCATCAATAGCTTTGCTAACTTCTTCAATCGAAATATAACCGTCTTTGTCTTCGTCTAAATTAATAAATTTATCGGGTATCTTCACGAACATATTACGATAGCGTTCGGATGGGTGGTCGTAGCACATGCTGGGGTAATAGTCGCAAATTTCGTAGTATGCAATAGCATCTGAAGTGTCGCTATAGGCTTGCCATTCTTCGGGTGTTAGTTTAACACCTTCCATGTTTGTAATGGAGTCTTTTTCTGTGTTGAGTTCTTTGTCGCGGTAGTTGGCAAACCCATCTTGGTCGTCGTCGAACGGACAACCAAAATCATCTACAGCTATCCCTTTAGGTGTTTCGAGGCATTTATCCCAAATATCGGCAACACCATCGCCATCTTCATCTTCAGCCAACAAGGCATCTATAATTTCTGGAGAGACGTAGTAAGTTGCGTCTTCGTATACTTCTTTTTCGTTCGAGAACAAGTCGAGTTTAATACTGGCATATGTGTATAAGTAATTATCGCCACCCGATTTACCTTTTCTGTTATCAATTCCTGCAGGAGAAACGTTGTCAATATTATCGTTTACTACAAAATAATATGTAGATCCGAATTTAATCATGGCACGTTCGTGCAATTGGTAGTTTATGCTCACATCAATCGGTACAGCAAAAGCTGCTTTGGTATATTTACCTAGTCCGTCTAAATCGAGCTCTCTGAGGTCTGTCTCGTAACTATAATCGCGTTGTAAAACAAGGCTTTTTGTTTCGTTCTGAGGGTTTTCAGGTAGGTTTCTTATAGTGCCATCGCTCCAATAATGATAGGTATTGCCGTAGGCATCTTTCATATCGGCTTTAGAAGAAAAGTTAAACGCACTTAAACCAATTGCAATTTCAGGTATCAGTTTTCTTTGCTTTTTGTATTCTAAAAGCATATCGGGTTTTTTGAGCAAATGATAGAAATTGTAAGATAACAACAGTGCACCATTTAATATTTCTGTTTTGAAATTCAAATTTCTGTCTGTTGAGCTTTCTAGACCAGATAAATTCCCATAAGTAGCATTAAAATGAACGGTAAGAAAGTTATTTAAGTCTCTTGAAATCCCCAGATTGACTGCTGTGTTTCCCATAATTGGGCTTTTCCCATACACATCGCGAACATCGCCATAAAATTTTAAAACGCCAGTTCCAACACTGATAATTGGTTTGTAATTGAGGTACTTCGACCGCTCTTCTTCGGTATAAAAGTAATCAAATCCGTTGTCGGAAGTGTCTGGAGGAGATACAAAAGAAGTATCTACTTGACTAAAAGACAAGGTAATAGACCATGTGAGCCATATTGCTAAAAGGTACTTCTTCATTGCATGAGTGTACCTGCTAAAGATAATAAATCTTTCGAATCAGTACAATATTATTGATACCAAGTTTGATTGGTTATCATTAAAGCTTCTTGTACGGTGATTCTTTGCCCGTTATTATAGGCCGTTACAAAGGCGTCGGTGATGGGGGTTTGAGCCCAAATATCGTTGCGTTTATTTCGAGCTTGTAAGTACTGACTGTAACTCCCGATAGTGTATTTATACCAACCTTCCAGCATTTCGACATTCACAGATTCTTTAACTTTTAATTTCTTGAAATATGGTTTTGTATCGATTTTTTTATGACCGGCTGCGATTTGAATTCTGTAATGTACTGCGGCATCGGGTTGCGGTATAGAAATGATCTGATTGGTGTTGTTCGATGCCTCAATGTTATCTTCTTGTGTATTGTTGTCGGCTAGGTTATTGTCGGACACCTCATTGTTATTTGTATTGTTTGTGTTATCGGCAACGTCGCTTACAGTTGTTTCGTTTGTGTCGGTAGCCGATTTCCAGTCGCCTTGCTGATATGCTAATTGTTCAGAAACGATTTCGGCAACTGTTTTGTCCATCTCTGTTAGAGGAACCTCAATAGTTTGTCCGTCGACAATGTATGAGAAATTACCTTTTATTTCTAATTTTTTCAGGTTAACATCTTTCTCAGGAATAAGTTTATAAGCAACCAAAAATTCTTGTTCGGTGGGTAAAGTCATCCATAAAAATTTAGCTTCGTTGTTCATGAACGTAAATATACCACCTTTGGTTTCAAGGCTTTTAGCATCAAACCCGCGAGGTACAATTTCTTGAATTTTAGCAAACTGATCTGGTCTTAACTCACCTCTGTTAACGAGCAATTCGATTTCGATCTCTCCTTGAGCATTAATTTTAACCGAGTGTCGTTGGCAAGTGACCTGTGGTGGAGCTTGCATTTCTATTTTGGAGCTGTCTGTCGACTGATTAGCTAGAGGAGAGGGCGTAATGTTTATTTCGTGGAGTGGCATTTCGGCATATTTTTTATCACCATCGATGTAAGAAAAAATGGCGGCTAGGCTGTATTTACCACTGACATTAACGTCTGTATTAATTCTATACCTAACTACAATTTCTTCTTTGTTCGGAATGATTAGCCAAAATAATTTAACTAACTGATCTTCGAATTTAAAATCGCCTGTGGCGGGGTCGATGACTTCTGCAGTAAAGCCTTTAGGTAGTTCTTGTTGGAAGCGTGCAAAACCATCGATTGTTCCTTTATTAATTATAACTTCAACTTCGAATGGTACGCCAGCAACAACTTCTTGAGGCGCAATCATTTTTAGTTCAACCGGATTGGTAAACCAGCTCAGGAAGAAGACCACGATTGAATATACACCAATTAGATATGCTTTTAACATGCTTATTATCCAGTTTTTACCAAAATTACATAGCAAAAAAACACACTACACTATAGTATTAGTATAGTTTTCAACAAATGTTAAATACTTTAAACAGTCTTGTTTATAACAGTTTTAAAATATTTGTAAATAACAGTAAAACAAGTAGATAAAAGTATATTCTAATGTTAATAACTCTGGATAAATTTGTTTATAAAACATTAATTTTTGTTGATTGTTAAAATCGATGTTGATTTTTTGTTTCTTTTTAGAATTACAAATGTGATTTCATCATTAACTAGGAACTAATATTTGGCGTGCTTCTCTTGCCTTTATGTGTTTCGATCTCTTTGCTTTAAGAATATTATTAAGCTTAAATGTTTTACTTTTGTGTTTTAATATTTTTTAATATGAATCGAGTTTGGACTATCGTTTTTTTAGTATTTACTTTTTTTCTTTACTCGTGCGAAGTAAAGGAAGTAGAAGTTGGCAACTTACAGAGTTTTAATATCAATGAAATAACTAAAGAGTATATCGAAGTAGTTCTTGCTGCACCCATTAAAAACCCTAATAATTTCGGATTTACCATTAGTGATGTAGATTTAGATATTACTTTTAATGGGATTGCTCTTGGTAAAATAAACAAGGTTAAAAATGTAAAAATTGATGCTAATTCGGATGAAGTTAAACATTTGGTATTCAGAATACAATTAGATAAATTAGCCAAAGGGGGCTTGTTGATCGTTCCTTCTTTATTGACCAATAGAGCAAAAGTGGAAGTGCATGGCTATGTAAAAGCACGTAAATTCCTTTTCAATAAAAAGATTCCGGTAGACTATAACAAAACCACAAAAATAAGTAAGCAATTTAATTAATAATTGATGAAGTTTTTGTCGGCAAGCAAGCTCAATTTTGAGGATCAGGCATTGGCGTTATTCTACGATCAGTCGGCTAGAATTGAGACGTATAAGCAATTTATAAAATACTTAAAGATTGATCCCAAAACAATATCAAAAATTGAAGATATTCCATTTTTACCCATAGAATTATTTAAAACGCATACAGTTTTCGATCGGAATAAAAGTAATAAAATTTGTTTTACTAGCAGTGGCACTTCCGGTATGAGCAGTTCGAAACATTATGTTGCAGATTTAGAAATATATAAAGCATCTTTTTTAAACGCATTTCAAATATTTTTTGGGCCACCTAAAGATTATTGTTTTATTGCCCTATTGCCATCTTATCTTGAGCGCGAGGGATCTTCGCTAATTTATATGGTCGATGCGCTTATGCAGGCGTCTTCGCATCCGGAGAACGGGTACTATTTACGAGATTACGAAGCATTGACAAATAAACTGCAACAACTCGAAGATAAGCATCAAAAAACAATATTATGGGGTGTTAGTTATGCTTTACTCGATTTGATAGCCTTTAAACAATTGAATTTGAAACATACTTTGGTTATCGAAACAGGCGGTATGAAAGGTACAAGACAGGAAATGACCAAGGAAGATTTTCATCAACGTTTAAAACAAGGTTTAGGTGTTAATACAATTTGTTCTGAGTATGGCATGACAGAATTACTATCGCAGGCTTATTCAAAAGGCCATGGCTTTTACGATTGCCCTCCTTGGATGAGGATTTTAATTCGAGATGTAAACGATCCAAAAGCATTTTTAAAAGAGGGACAAACAGGCGGCATCAATATTATCGATTTAGCAAATATCGACAGTTGTGCTTTTATTGCTACTCAAGATTTGGGGAAATTTAACGCCGACGAAAGTTTTTCGGTGTTAGGCAGGTTCGATAATGCTGATGTAAGAGGATGTAATTTACTGGTTCAGTAAAACTTTTTTAATTTCAATTGTGTCGCTTTGTACGGTGCAAGCTGTAAAATATCCCAAAGCACCATTGCTCAAATTGCTTGGCATATTGGCTGGAAATTCCGAAAAAAAAGTTCCTTGCCATTGGGTTTCCGATATCATTGCTCTTACAAAATCTGCATAATCTGGGGTGAGCGAATATTTTCTTTCGATAATAACAGCAGAAGAATCAAAAAGCAATGCAGGTCTATCTGGCGCAAAAATTTCTCCTATATCGACGGTGTTAAATGTATAATAATATTGAAGAGCTTTTGCACAGGTGTCTGTGGATGAAATAATCGTGTCGGCAAAAATTTGAATTTCATACAAAGCTTCTTCGTCCGGACTGTAATTTGAACATACGTAGTTGATTTGAAAATAAGATGAATCTTCGTTTGGGGCCACTATAAGTTCAGGGGTAGGGTGAATTGCTGTCATTTGTGTACTTGCCGTGTAGATGTTCCCATTTAGTGAAACTTGCAAATAGTAAGTTTTACTTACTGATGCAGCAAAGGGCTTTTCGCTGAAATAATAACCGGGTAAACTATCGATGTTAATAAATTTATAAGTTTCGTCTCCACTTTTTACTTTAACTGTAGCGTTGCTAACTTTTGTCGAAACATCATTTAAATTATTTTTGGAATAGCTTAATATAATAATTTGATTTTTGAGTTCGTTGGTTAGAATGCCTTCAACTACCAACTGGTGAGAATCGCTTGTGGGAGCATTCCATTTCACTTCTTTTTCGCAGGAAAGAACGCCAATTAATGCGTTTAAAATTAGTAATAAAATGAAACTCTTTTTTTGCATACAATAAATGTATAAAATTAGAGTAGAACTTTAACTTTACTTTCCGGGTTTAATTTAAAATTCTTAAAATCAAAATTTTCAATCAAATTAATGCCCGGTTTTTTGCCCTTTTCGAAACTGCCGTATTTAAAAGATTCATCTAACATCTCTGCGCCATTTAAAGTAGCCCAACGAATAAGTGTTGCAAATGGAATTTCGGGATAATGATTTTGAATGGTTTTTAATTCATTTAAAATTGATAACCGCTCGTTGGACGCTAAACTGTCGGTGCCAATACATATTTTTAAATCATTTTGTAATAATAAGTCAATGTTCGGTAGTTTGTTTTCGATGTATAGATTTGCGTTGGGGCACAATGTCCAAAAAGCATGTTGAGTGTATGCTTTTGTTTTATCAATATCGGCTTGTTCGGTGTAAGTGTTGTGAACTAAATTAATTTTTGAGCATTTTGGAAGTTGCACTAAAGTAGAAGGTAGCGAATTAAAGCCCGTTGGATAAAAATAATCTAACTTGATACCACTCGATAACAATCCGTCGACTAATTCTCCTGTTTTGTCGATAAACATTTGATTTTCTGAGGCGGTCTCTTGGTTGTGCATGCTCAAAGTGGTATTGTGCTCATAAGACGAACCACTGATGAGTTCAAATAATTTTTCGGACACAGAGTAAGGCGCATGAGGAACAATGCCAGCTTTTAATCCTGCATCTTGAAAAGATGAGACCAAATTTTCTGCTTTTTCAAAAATATCGTGAGCTTTATATTTGTCCAGCCCAAATACTTCGACAAAGGTATGATACCGAATAGGGCTTTTCGATTTTGTTTTAATCGATTCCGGGCCATTAGAAATATCGCCTACTAAAACAATGCCTTCCACTTGCATTGTTTTATCGGCTTGCTTCATTGCTTTGTCATCTGTTTCGTTCTGAGATCGTAAGGATCTGATTTTCTGAATAAAATGAGGAAGCCCTTTATGGGTTTCTATCAAATTTTTGAGATGAGACAATTCAAGATGAGCATGTGCATTAACAAAACCGGGAACCAAAACACCATTGTAAAACGAGAGCCCCGAAACTTCTTTAAGTTCCCCATTGGTATGAACAATTTGAATAATTGTACCGTCGTCTTCGAGCTCCAAGTATGCGTTTTTTAATGGTTCTCCTTGATTTGTAATGATATAATTCGCTCCGATTCGTTTCATTATACAAATGTAATTATTTATTATATCAAACCCGTTGTGCATTTAGGAAATAGGAGCTTTAATGTTATTAATATTTCTATTTAGGAGAAAAGCATTTATATACTGAATCATAGTCATAGCAGTTATTTTTGATAGTATTCTGGTTTTAAAACCTTAAAATATTTAGCATAATTTCGCCTAATCATAAATTGGTCACAGAGTTGTGAAAATAGATTTTCAATACGTTTTCTAGTTTTTCTAAAAATATAAGCTTGTTTTTGTTAGTTTTTTTGATTTAATCTCATCGGTACATCTAATTTAATGTTGCAACTTTCAAATAAATCTATCTGATAATCAGAACTTACTTAGCCTCTTTCAGCAATAATAGTACAATTGCTAAACTGTTGTTTAATATCTTTAAGATAGTGAATATCTTGAACCGAAACCTTGCTTAAATCAATACTCTTGAAAATACTATTTGCAGAACAAACAGCATGAAGTTTATAGCCATAATAATGCATTTGTTGGCTTGCACAGTAATCTTTGTTAGGTACACTATAATAAGATTCTTTGCAAATAAAAGAGCGGTTACTTCTTGATAATTTGGCTGCTTCTAAAGGCTTACTATCAACAATAAAATACGTTTCGGACTCATTAAATTTATCTGAGAGCTTCATTCTGACCTCCTCTATAATTGGTAATAGATTTCGTTTTCGACGGTTGTAAACAGAGCGTTCAATCTTGTTATATAGTTTGTTAGGTAAAACCCTAAACAACAGATATTCAATACCTATACTTAAATATTCACTTGTAAGATTGACTGCAATGAGTTCTAAATCGCTGAGTTTTGGAAGCCTTATTGGTTTTCTGAAGTTAGAATCTAATCCTAAATCTCTTAAAACAACCAATATTTTTTTGTAACTTTCGCTAAAGATGTTTATTTATTTAACGCCTGGTAATCAATTAAATATAACACTTTTTAGTGTGGTGAACAACTTTTTTTATCTTTAAATCCTAAAAGCACAACGGGTTAATACTAATTTATAAAGTTACCTGATTCTGTTCTTTAAATGGATTTTATTTGTTGTCGGAAAATTTCGTATGTTTCCTTTATGCCCCATGAAAAAAGCAACCTATTGGATTTTTTCTCGTCAATAGCTTGATTAAATCTTCATGTAAAAAAAATATCAAAATGAAAACAACTCAAATTTTTATATTGTTGATTCTAATGTTGACAAATCACGTAAATGCATAGATGTTTTTATCTGAAGATTTTGAAAGTGGATCTTTGCAAAAGGTTGGTTGCAACAAAGTGGCATAGTTCTGTGTTACGATACATCAATGTCCTTGCAAATAAATAAAGATGCTTTGCTATTGCAATTGCTAAACGAATTAATAAGTACTAATACTATGTCTATAAAATACTTGATAATTTTGATAGTTCTAATGCCTTTATTTGCATTATCGCAAGATGCCAAAGTGCTATTTATTGGAAATAGCTTTACTTATTACAACGACTTGCCATCCATTTTGGAAAATATAGGTAGCGATGCCGGTTACGATATTTATGCAGAAATGTATGCGCCCGGGGGCACTGCTGTTGGAGATACATTCCCCATCGAAGGGCCATTAGCGCACATGGATAACCCTGTTGTTTACGATTACATCAGGTCTAATAATTGGGATTATGTAGTTGTGCAAGATAATCAGGGCCGATTCATATACGATTATGGTGTTTTTCATCCGGATACCAGAGCAATAGAAGGACACGATATGCTTAGAGATAGTGTTAAGTTCTATAAACCCTGTGCTCATATGATTTGGTTTGCCGGCTGGGCTCTAAAAAATGGTTATCCTCCTTATGGTGATACAGGCATTGAAAGTATTGAAAGAATTTGGGCAAATTACAAATTTATGAATGATAGTCTAAATGAAATAATTGCACCAATAGGACCAACATGGATTAAAACCATTCAAGATCAAAGCTCTATTAATTTATGGTCTGCCGATGAGGCTCATCCTTCATTATCAGGTAGTTTCCTAACAGCATTGAACATTTATTATTCAATTTTCAAAGAAAAAATTGAATCGCTTAATTATACTGCTTCTTTACCGGCATCTACAGTAAATTATTTTAATGATATTGCTTTCGAAACAGTTCAAGATAGTATGTTAATAACAAATTTGATTTCAACAACGCCAGTTATAACTCAAAGTGGGAACATTTTATCTGTTGAAGATGCTTTTGTTACATATCAGTGGTTTAAAGATGGAGAGTTAGTTGCCAATGAAGTTAATAATGAGCTTACAATAGTCGAGATTGGAAATTATTATCTTATTGCATTCGACAATGAAGGATGCGAATACAGATCGTTTTCAGAAACTATAACATCGTTGAAAATGAATCAATTCAACAACGATCATCTAAAGATTTATCCTAATCCGGCAAAAACTAAAATTGTCGTAGAAAAGTTAAGCGAAGTTTCAAAGATAAGAATTACGGATGCTTTTGGAAGATTACAAAAGTTTGCAATTAAAAATGATAACTCGATAGATATTGAATTATTTGCACCCGGAATTTATTTTATTCAAGTAGACAATAATACCTATAAGTTTGTTAAACAAAGGTAAAGCAAGGTATTAGTTTTTTTATTTATTCGTTGCCCGAACTTTGGCGTGTATAAGTTTAGCTTTAAGAAATTTAAAACGTTCGTTACTTATCCAAGCATCTCCATCGTTTGTTAAGGCTATGCCTTCCTTTTGTGAATAGATGCCTTTAATTTTGCCTTTTTCTGCGATTCGGCTTTTTGATTTTCTAAAATCAGAGAGCCACCATATTTTTTTGTGTGAAAGCAATACAATTCTATCATTCATTGGATCTCGTGCTGCACCAGTTACCCATGAACGATATCGATGCGTATGAGCCAAATATAGACTATCGTACAAAATGGCTGTTTGTTCTCCTGCTTCGTTTGCTAAGGCATAGATGTATGTTTTCTTCGAGTATGGATGTGTCCGGTTTTTAGTAAAAATGAACAAAGAATCGTGGTAGGCAATCATTGCTTCGGCATCGAAATTCATTTTATCAGGAGTTGGCGGGTAACTGTATTGGTTTTCATACCGAAAACTGATAATTTCAGCGGTAATACTGTCTTCTTTAATGCTGTCCGGGTGTGCAATTTTATAGATTATAAAATTTGGTTTTTTATTGCCATTATTACCAATATCAGCGATGTATAAATGTCCTTCGAAATCGTTAGCAAGATCTTCCCAATCGCTATTTGTTGCATTTAGAATTTTTACTTTTCTTATGACTCTTGCCATGCTATCGAGCTGATAAAGTATGGCTTCTCCACCGCTATCGTTATGTGTCCAAACAGTATTATTGAGCCCAACAGCTAATCCCGAAGATTCAAATAGTTCTATAGGGAGCTTAGTTTTAAAGTCGGGCTCTATGTTTTGAGCCTTAGTATCAAAAGAGTACTCAATCAATAAAACGAGTATAACTACAGAGATATTACGAAAGAAACTGTCTATAAATGTCGTTACCAAAAACAAAAACCATTAAAGCTAATAAAATAACCATGCCCACAATTTGAGCGTATTCCAAAAATTTATCAGAAGGTTTGCGTCGGGTTATCATTTCGTATAAGGTAAACATAACATGTCCACCGTCTAAAGCGGGAATAGGCAAAATGTTCATAAATGCTAAAATCATAGAAAGTAAGCCTGTTAATCGCCAAAACCGTTCCCAATCCCATACCGGGCCAAACATGGTTGCGATAGCAATAGGGCCTTGCAAAGCCTCAGTTGCTTTCTCTTGTCCGTTAAATACTTTACCTAAACCTTTTATATTAACAATCATGCTGCCAATGGCATCGCTTGTACCATATTTAAAAGCTTGAGCAACAGTATAAGATACGGGTTGGAAATCGGGTTTTTTTGGAGCAAAACCTATCATCCCTAACGAATCGACGGCAACAGTTAAAGTGTCCTGAACCTGATCTCGTAAAATTGTAATATCAACTTTTTGGTTAGTGTGATTATGGATGGTTTCGTAAAATTTTCCAAAGCTTTTTGTTGGAATATTATTTACAGCAATAAGTTCGTCGCCTATTTTAAATCCTGCGACTTCGGCGTTTCTTCCGGGCAATAGAGAGTCGATAATAGTAGGAAAATTTTCGATACTGTATAATCGTTGTCCGTTTTTGAAAGCCCGATAAGTTGTATCCGGAACATTTATAATTGATTCTTGTCCATTTCGCTCAACGGTAATTTTTGAGCCAAATAGCACCTCTATTGAGTTTGCATCGTTGTATCTTTCGATGGAGTGACCGTTGACTGCAATAATTTTATCGCCGGTTTCGAAGCCTATTTTCTGTGCGGTTTCCGTTGCGTAAATGCCGTATTTATTCACTTCGTCGATGGGTAAGTATTGTTTCTCGAAAGAAATAATATTCATTGTAAAAATGGCAATTCCTAAAATGATATTCATCGCTACACCACCAACCATTACAATTAAACGTTGCCATGCAGGTTTCGATCTAAATTCCCATGGTTGAGCAGGTTTTTTCATTTGCTCCTTATCCATAGACTCATCAATCATTCCGGCAATTTTAACATAGCCTCCCAATGGCAACCATCCAATGCCATATTCAGTTTCACCTTTTTTAAACTTGAAAAGTTTGAAGCCCCAAGCATCAAAAAATAAATAAAATTTTTCAACTCTAATTCCAAAAGCTCTGGCTGCAATAAAATGCCCGAGTTCGTGCAATGTTACTAATATTGATAAGCTCAAAATGAGCTGTAAAGTCATAATCAATCCTTCCATTTCTATCTGTTGTTTTCTGTAATAATTGAAAAAGCCTGCTTACGAGCTAGATGGTCAAATTCAAGTAAGTCATCCAGCGAGTTATTATCTTTAAAATTTATTTTATCCATTGTTTTTTCTACAATATTTGGAATATCGATAAACTTAATTTGTTGTTTCAAAAAAGCATCAACAGCAATTTCGTTAGCGGCGTTCATCACACATGGCACATTCCCCCCCTTATCCATCGCAATAAAAGCAAGTTTAAGGGCTTTGAATTTTTCATAATCAGGTTGATAAAAGTTCAAACTAGAATAATCGTTAAAATTCATTCTAGGAAATGGATTTGATAGTCGATCGGGGTAACTTAAAGCAAATTGTATGGGTAAACGCATATCGGGTAATCCTAACTGAGCTTTTATAGAGCCGTCGGCAAACTGCACCATAGAATGAACTATCGATTGTGGATGAATTAAAATCTCAATTTGATGAGGTTTTAGATCGAACAGCCACTTCGCTTCTATTGCTTCTAGGCCTTTGTTCATCATGCTTGCCGAATCTATAGTAATTTTGTGTCCCATCGACCAATTCGGATGTTTTAGTGCTTGCGCTAAAGTTATTTTATCGAATTGCTCGAAAGGCGTTTCTCTGAACGGACCACCAGATGCTGTTAAAATTATTTTTTCGATAGGGTTGTCGAATTCTCCTACTAAGCATTGAAAAATAGCAGAGTGTTCAGAATCGACTGGACGTATTGAAACGCCGAAATCTAAAGCAAGTTGCTTAATCAGGTCGCCGGCAACCACCAAGGTTTCTTTGTTAGCTAAAGCAATAGTTTTTTTATTTTTAATTGCATTGATGGTAGGTAATAAGCCGGAAAATCCAACCATTGCTGTTAAAACAATGTCGATGCTTGGTAAACTAACGACATCTGCAATATCTTTAGAACCGGCAAAAACTTTAATTGGTAATTCGCTTAATTCTTTTTGTAAATAATCGTAATGATCTTCGTTAGCAATAATTACAATGTTAGGAATGAATCGCTTGGCTTGTTCAATTAATAAGCTAACATTATTATTGGCCGTAAGCACTTCTAATTCAAAGCGATCTGGATTTAACGCAATTACTCCTAGAGCCTGCGTTCCTATTGAGCCTGTTGAGCCAAGAATGGCAATGTGTTTTTTTGTCGACAAATTGGCTTAATTAAAATTGATTAGTTCGTCCGGTTTTACTGGTTGCCCATCTTTCCACAGTTCGAAATGCAAATGCGGTCCGGTGGAAAGTGTTCCTACATCGCCAATTTTGCCAATCAGTTTGCCGGTTGATATTTTTTGACCTTGCTCAACATTAACCGATTGAAGGTGTTTGTATGTACTAATCAGATTGTTTGGATGTTGAACTTGCACAGTGTATCCGGTTTGCATCGACCAAGAAGTATTTATTACAGTACCTTTAAAGCATGCAAAAACATCTTGATTGCTTTTTCCAACGATATCGATGCCGAAGTGCTTTTTCTTCGGGTTGTAATTGTTAGAAACCAAACCCTTGATTGGAGGGAAGAGAGACATGTCGTCGGAAACTTCGAAATTAGCAGCTAAAAAATCAAATTCATTTTCTTGCTCCATTCTTACTCTAAAAAGTGAGTCTTTTTCCGAAATGGTTAGAGAAATGGTGTCTTTTTTAACAGTAATGGAGTCTGTAGCATTGTCTTCCCCATAATTTTTAGGAGATTTTCCTTGAAAAATTCGCTTTATATTGTCGATGTATTGTTGGTTTAATCTGATGGTATTTTCGACTGAATCGAGCCGGTATACATTTTTAATTATGTTGGCGTTAGTTTCGCCATCGGGGTAACCCGGAATAAATTCTCGAATTGGGGTGTAAGCCACTAAGGCAAAAATAAAGGCAGCAAAGATTAAGCCTGAGACACTTAATACACTAATGATATTCATTCTCGAAAGTCGTATTCTAAATACTTCCTCGAAGGTAGTGTCGTTTAAAATCGATAAACGATATTTATTGCGGTATTTCTGCCAAAAGGTTTGCTTTTGTCTTGTCGGACTCATTTTAATATTTTCTTTTGCAAATATATAGAACTACATTTATTAATGAGTATACAAAAGCTTCTTATCGATAAATTAATCCCTAAAATTTCTTAAATATTCAGCATTACTGTTGTTTCTTTCCTGTTTAATCTCCATTAATAATTATAATGCTTTTTAAAGTATGTAGTGTTTGTCTGCAACCTCTATGTCGATAGTTTAAATGTTAATAAAACATACCAAAAAGAGGCCATAAGTGGCTGTAAAGAAAGTTTTTAACAAGCCATGTTAGTTACGCAACAAATATTTGAAAATAAAACACATAGAGTATTTGCAGATTGACAAAATCTTTATACTTTTGCAGTTCCCTTTTTTAGGGGAATAATAGTCAATTATATAATCATAAAAAGTTAAATTAACTGTGGATACATTAAGTTACAAAACTGTATCGGCCAACAAAGCCACTGTAAAAAAAGAGTGGTTGGTGATAGATGCAGAAGGAGAAGTCCTAGGTAGATTAGCCTCAACAGTTGCGAAATTGCTTAGAGGCAAGTTAAAGCCAGATTTTACTCCTCACGTTGATTGCGGTGACAATGTTATCGTTTTGAATGCTCATAAAATCAAATTAACAGGAAGTAAATGGGCCGACAAAACATACATTAGCCATACTGGTTACCCGGGTGGGCAAAGAAGCATTACAGCTGAAGAGTTAATGGTAAAAAAACCAAAAGAGATGGTGAGAAAAGCTGTAAAAGGCATGTTGCCTAAAAACAGATTGAGTAATCAAATCATAAACAATCTTTACATTTATGATTCAGCAGAGCACAATCATGAGGCACAACAACCAAGAACAATTAAATTAAACGAAATTAAATAAACATGGAAGTTATCAATTCAGTTGGAAGAAGAAAAGCATCAGTTGCTCGTGTTTATCTAAAAGAAGGAAAAGGAAATATCACCATTAATAAGCGTGATTTAAAAGTATATTTTCCACTAGAGACTTTACAATATAAAGTAACTCAACCTTTAAACTTATTAGAAGTTAAAGGATCTTACGATATTAACGTAAATGTCGATGGCGGTGGATTCAACGGACAAGCCGATGCTATTCGTTTGGGCATTGCCAGAGCTCTAGTTAAAGTAAACGAAGAGAGTAAAAAAGCTTTAAGAGAGGCCGGTTTCTTAACACGCGATTCTCGTGTTGTTGAGCGTAAAAAACCAGGACAGAAAAAAGCCCGTAAGAAATTCCAATTTTCAAAACGTTAGAATTATTAATGGCGATTTGTTTAGTATCAAAATTAGTGAGACACTCGAAATTCTAGTTTACTCACTGATTGCCTAACAAATTACTGAATGTAAACAAATTAAAAAAGTATTAAAATGCCAAGAACAAATTTTAAAGAATTGCTTGACGCAGGTGCACACTTTGGTCACCTAAAAAGAAAATGGAACCCAGCAATGGCTCCATATATTTTTATGGAAAAAAACGACATCCATATAATTGACTTAAATAAAACAGTCGTTAAAATTGATGAAGCCGCTAATGCGTTGAAGCAAGTAGCAAAATCTGGTAAAAAGATTTTATTTGTTGCTACAAAAAAACAAGCCAAAGAAGTTGTTGCCCAAAATTTAGAAGGCACCAACATGCCATATGTTAACGAGCGCTGGTTAGGAGGAATGTTAACTAACTTTCCTACTATTCGTAAAGCCGTTAAAAAAATGAACTCTATCGATAAAATGGCTACCAATGGAACAATGGATGTTTTATCGAAAAGAGAAAAATTACAAATTGCTCGTCAAAGAGCTAAGTTGGAAAAAACTTTAGGAAGTATTGCCGATTTAACTCGCTTACCTGCTGCTATGTTTGTAGTTGATATCAACAAAGAACACATTGCTGTACGCGAAGCAAAACGTTTGAATATTCCTGTGTTTGCAATTGTAGATACTAACTCGAACCCTAATTTGGTCGATTTCCCAATTCCAGCAAACGACGATGCTTCTGCATCAATCTCTTTAATTACTAAAGTTTTAGTAGATTCTATTAAAGAAGGCTTAAGCGAAAGAAAAGTAGAAAGAGAGAAAGATGTAGAGCCACGTAAAACTGTTAAAAAAGAAGTAGCTAAAAAAGATGTTGTCATTAACGAAGACGATGATTTTGAAGTAGTTGATAAAAAGTTAGCGAAAAAAACCGTTACTAAAAAACCAACTGCTAAAAAGCCTTCTAAAAAAATCGAAGATTAATCACATTTAATATTAAGTAAGAAATGGCAGATATAAAAGCAGCTGATGTTGCAAAATTAAGAAAAGTGACCGGTGCCGGCATGATGGATTGCAAAAAGGCATTACAGGAAACTAATGGCGATTTTGAAAAAGCAATTGAAGAAATCAGAAAAAAAGGTAAAGCAATTGCCAACAAGCGTGCAGATAGAGATGCTACCGAAGGTGTAGTTCTTGCTAAAACGAATGCAGATGCAACTGTTGGAGCAATGATTATTTTGAATTGCGAAACTGACTTCGTTGCTAAAAATGATGAATTCGTAAAATTTGCAGATGCTATTCTCGATAAAGCCTTAGAAAATAACGCTTCAGATTTGGAAGCTTTGAAAGCTATTGAAATGGATGGCAGAACAATTGGAGATCATGTTACTGAACAAACCGGTGTTATTGGTGAAAAAATCGATTTATCGGCTTATTTTAATATTAATGCAGGTTTCGTTGTTCCTTACATTCATCCTGGAAATAAATTAGCTACTATTGTGGCTTTTAACCAAGCAGCAGATATACAAATAGGTAAAGATGTTGCTATGCAAATTGCTGCAATGTCGCCAGTATCTATCGACAAAGACGATGTGCCTGCCGATGTTATTGAAAAAGAGTTAGAAATTGGAAGAGCACAAGCTCGTGAAGAAGGCAAACCAGAAGCGATGTTAGATAAAATAGCCGAAGGTAAATTGTCTAAATTCTTTAAAGATAGCACTTTGATGAACCAAACATTTGTTAAAGACGGTAAAATTTCTGTTGGAGAATACTTAAAAGGTATCAATGCTGGTCTTAAAGTTGAAAAATTCGAACGTTATTCTTTGAATAACTAAAGTTTAAATTAGATATAAATTAAAAGCCATCCAAATCGGATGGCTTTTTTTTATATAAACTTTAAACACTATGCACTTTATAATAAACTAGAGCCTCGTTTTTTAGTATCGCCAAAATTGTAACCTAACATAATCTCGTGAGTTCCTTTTAATGCTTTCATATTGAAAAGGTCGTAGTCGAATGCATATCCAAATACAATATTTTCGTAAGTAGCTCCAATCATTCCAACAATCTGATTTCCACTTCGATAAGAAACCCCTAGCCAATAATCTTTTTTGTAGACACCTTTTATATTGATATCGACAGAATAAGCTGTAAATTCTGTAGCAGTTGCCATTAGAGAAGGAACAATGTTGAAATCGTTGTTTAGTTTAAAATTATAACCCCCATAAAGAAAATAATGGCGAACCATACTGTTCTTTTTAATATCCTGTCCTGCGATATTAATTGGAATTTGAAGAAGTTGAGTAGCAGAAATGCCGGCAAAATAATTATCGTTTTTTAAATAAACACCAAAATCAGCGTCCGGAACAAGCGTTGTCTCACTGTTTTCGTATAATGTTTGGTCATCGGATTCGATTTGAGTCATTTTAGTGTAGTCTAATCCGTATTGGAATGCTTTTAAAGCAATGCCCAATGAGAGCCTAGAATCAATTCCGGGTAAATCTAACCAATAGGCATAATTACCTTGAACGCCTATTTTTGTTTCTGGACCAAATCGATCGGCAAAAACATAGCCTCCAACACCCATGTTTTTATTATTTAGCAACATATGTGCGCTTAAGGCTTGTGTAGAAGGTCCATTTTCTACACCCATCCATTGTTGCCTAGCTGTGAGTCTTAGAGGGATAAAATCTTCACCGCCTGTTGTGCCAGGATTGATTAACAAAGGATTGAGCATATACTGACTGTAAATTGGCACTTGCTGCCCAAAAATATGAAAGACCAGCGCTAAACTTAATATAGTGGTTAATATTCGTTTCATTGTATTATTATTTGGGGTTATCGAACTATTGTTAAAGTACCAGATTTATATGAGTTTCCGTCGTGTAGGTCTATGATGTAAACAAAGGTGCTAATGTTTTGTTCTATACCATTGAAAGTACCATCCCATTGGTTATTCGGATCTTTGTATTCTAGCCCCGAACCAGAGAACGCAAACACTTCATCGCCCCACCGATTGATAATTTTAATATCAAGATTATCGATTGATTCAATATTCACAATATCAAAACGATCGTTTTTACCATCGCCATTCGGTGTAATTACACTAGGAATAATCAGCTCAATTTCAACTTTGTATGTCTTATAAGCAGTACAACCGTTGATATCGGTAACTGTTACTTCGTAATAGCCAGAATATAGATGATCTACTTTGTCAGAAATTTCACCATTCGACCATACGTATGCGTAAGAAGGCGTTCCCCCCGACGGATTAAGTTCTATTGTTTGATAGTTATTCTCCATATACACGCTATCGTTAACAAACAACATGTTGGGTTGACTGATATTTGAAATAATGGTATCGGTACAATTGTTTTGATCTGTTACAGTTAAAATGTATATTCCGGCTGATAAACTGTCTAAGCTACTGTCTTGAGAGCCATTAGACCACATGTACTGATATGGAGCAATACCACCTTCAGCAGAAGCCTCTATCGAACCTGTATTATTATTGTAACAACTTAAGTGGTTATAATTATCAAGATTGGCTATTAATTCTGTAGGTTCTGTAATATGGATATTAGATAACAATTTAGGACAAGCATTTTGGTCAGAAATAGTTACGTGGTATGTACCTGGGGGTAGGTTGTTAATATCTTGAGTTGTTTCTGAGTTACTCCAATAATAATTATAACCTGGAGTACCTCCATTGACGGTGATATCAATGCTCCCGTTAGCATTGCCATAACATTTGATATTTTGGCTCACATAACTTGCGCTAATAGACTCGGGTTGCCCGATTGTAAATGTACTGTCCGATTGACAATTATTTCCGTCGACAACAGTAATGCTGTAGCTACCATAACTCAGACTGCCTATTGTAAATGGACTTGTTGCGCTCGATCCGTTGGTTGTGCCAGCGCCAAGCAATTCGATTGAATAGTTGTAGCCAGGTGTTCCTCCAACAATATCTATATTAACAGAACCACTATAACTACCGTAACATAAAGCGTCGTTTATATTATTAATGGCTAATGTTCCTGAACCATTGTCGCTAATTTGCGCTAGGGTATCGTGAGAACACATCAAGCTATCATAAATCGTGACATAATATATGCCACTTGTTAAGGATTCTGCCAATGCATTATTAAGCATAATATCGTGTTGCCAAGAATAAGTATAAGACCCTGTTCCTCCATTTGGTGATATCAGAATGCTACCAGAATGTCCACCACAAATGGAATTCGTGATAGTAATATCTGAGCTGATAGCTGTTGGTTCTGTAATTGTGTATGTTTCTTCTAATAAACAGTTATGGTCGTCGTATAATGAAACGGTATAACTACCTGCCGACAAATAGTTTATAGTATTTCCTGATGAAGAATTACTCCATAAGAAAGAATAAACAGGTGTTCCGCCAATGGCTTGCACATGAAGGCTACCATTACTATCGCCATTACAAGTTGCCATAACTGAGTCTATTAGCGAAATGGATAAGGCACTTGGTTGATTTATGGTAATATTTTTAACATAAGTACATAAACTATCGTCGGTAACAGTTACAGTATATTGTCCAGCACCGATATTATTAAGATCAGCTGTAGTTACACTTCCGTAGCTCCAATTGTATGAGTAAGGAGTTGTTCCGCCTGTCGCATTAACAAGAAGACTTCCATTTAAGTCGTTAAAACACTGAATAGCATCAATTATCTGAATACTTGCCAATAACTGGTCGTTTTCTTCTATGTTAAAAGATTGGCTAGAAGCACATCCATTGTCGTCTGTTACAATTACAGAGTACGAACCTGCTGATAGACTATCTATATTGGCCTCGTTCCCATTTTGAATGATTACTCCTGATTTTTTCCAAGTGTACATAAAAGGAGCAGTACCCCCGGAAACGACAGTAACTTGAGCGTAACCTAAAGAATCGGCGAAACATCTGTTATGTACGATACTATCTAAACTAATTGTTGCAGCGCTTAAATCTGTCAAGCTGGCGGTTGTATCGAAGGCACAACCATTATCATCATAAATTGTTACAGAATAATTACCGGCATATAAAGAATCGGCAGTTTGCGAAAGGGTATCGTTTCCAACCAATGTTTCCCAATAGTATTGATATGGAGCTATACCGCCAGTTGGATTAATGCTTGCAACACCGTCGTTGTTTCCGCAGTTCGGTTGGCTAATAGTAAAGGAGCTACTTAGTGCGGTAGGCTGATTAATAATTGAGCTAAGCGTATCGGAACAATTGTTATTATCGATTACAATTACAGAGTATGTTCCTGCTCCATCAACAATATTTTGATTAGTAGAGCCATTAGACCATGTGTATGTGTAAGGATTTGTACCACCGCTAACAATTAAATTTACCTGTCCATTGTCTTGCCCGAAACAAGTAGCATTAACAGAATTGGCCGAAACAGTCAATTCTGTAGGTTGATTAATTAAAATCGTATCAACGGCAAAACAAGCATTATTGTCGTATGTTGTTACATAATAATTACCAAAACTTAAGTTGCTAAGGGTGTCATTTGTTTCAGAGTTAAAGCTCCAAAGATAAGAGTACGGCGATGTGCCTCCGGTAGTAGATACTGTAGCAAATGCATCGGATCCATTATAACAACTTACATTCTGAAAAGAGATAATTGAGTTTAAAATTGTGGGCTCCGAAATGTCAATACTTGCGGTATCGACACAGCCATTATCATCGCTTATCGCTACAAGGTAATGACCTGCAGATAAATTAAAAGCGGTATCATTGCTTTGGTTTGCCGCATTAGCATCCCAAGTATATGTAAAATCTGAAGATATGGTACCTCCAATAGCACTAGCAATAGCATACCCGTCGTTACTTTGGTTACATAAAACATCAATACCTAACACATTTGCTTGTAATAGTGTAGGTTGAATAACAGTAACTGATGCCGTATCTGAACATCCATTATCGTCGGAAGCTACAACAGTATATGTACCAAATCCTAAATTTACTGCTTGATAGCCATTTTGTGTAGGGCTGGTTAACCAATTTACGTTATACGTCCCGGAACTAGTGCCGCCGGTTATATCAACAACTCTAGCACTACCGTTGTTTTCCCCGTAACACATAGGACTTGTGAAGTTTATTGAGTCGATACTAACGGCATTTGGTTCAGATATATTGGCAACAGCTATAGTCGTACACGAATGATTATCGGTTACAGTAACGGTGTATGAACCATTCGATAAATTATTTGCAGTAGCTAGTGTTTGAGACGGAGTTGTTCCCCAAGTATAATTATAAGGGGCAGTACCACCGCTGACATCTACAGTAGCAGAGCCAGAGTTTCCACCATTACATAAAGCATCAGATTCATTACTTATAACGGCAATTAAATTGCTCGGCTGAGTTATATTAACATCAATTGAGCTAACGCAACCAGCACTATCAGTAACGTAGGCAGTATAACTGCCTTGGCTAAGATTAGCTTCTGAATTGGTGGTGTTTGTAGAGCTAGACCAACTGTACGCTAAAGTGCCAGTGCCTCCGGATGCAGAAACTGTAGCTGCACCGTCATTTCCACCAAAACAACTAACGTTAAATTGGCTTACTAAGCTGATAGAGGGAGCTCCATCATCTGAAATATTTACAGGAAATGTTCTAACACAACCATTCTCATCTTCTATGCTAGCGGTATAAGTTCCTGCCGACACACCAGAAATTGTTGAACCGGTTTGAGTTGGCGTTGTGTTCCATGTGTAAGTTAATGTGCCTGTTCCTCCTGAAGCAGTTATCGTAGCCGAACCATCTGGTAATCCGCAATGTGCATTGCTAATAGAAGACACACTTGCGCTAATTTGAGATGCTTCACCTACAGTATAACTTGTATTTTTAGAACACATATGATTATCGTAAACTGTCACTAAATATGTTCCTGCAGATAAACCTATTGCTGAAGAAGTTGTTTGTCCACCAGTTGCTGCTCCCCATGTATAGGTGTAGCCAGGAGTTCCTCCGGAAGGTGTCAAAGCTACGCTTCCGTTTGAGCCTCCATAACATAAAGCGTCAGTTATTAATTCTGAAATAGAAATATCGGATGGTTGAGCCAAAACAAAAGGCGTTGGAGAGTTCGTGATAAAGCAACCGTGCGCATCGGTAATGGTCCCGTAATAATCTCCCGCTGATAAACCACTAATTGATGCTCCAGTTGCAGAGTTACTCCATGTAATGTTATAAGGCGCAGTTCCTCCGTGAGTATTATGAACAATAATCTGCCCATTGCTTCCTCCATAGCATGAAGGTTGAATTAACTGAACGCTATCGATTGCTAAAGGAGAAGGTTCTGTAATATTAACGTTATTAGTATGTAAGCAAGAATGGCTGTCGTACACAGAAACTTGATAAGATCCGACGGTTAAGCCTGACGCTGTTGCCGTATTAACACTGCCTGCATTACTATCCCATAAATATGTATATCCAGGTGTTCCATTGGCAGGATTAACTGTACTTGAACCTGTTGCGTTTCCATAACAATCGACATGATTTGTTGTAAATGTTGACGTTATCTGCGTAGGTTGAGTTATAGTTATAGATTGAACATTTTGACACACGCCAATATTATCGGTAACAGTAACTTGATAACTTGCCGCAGACAGCCCACTTATGCTTTGTGTGCTTGCTGCATTGCTCCAATAGTATGAGTATGGAGCAGTTCCACCACTTGCGGTTACTGTTGCTGCACCATTGTTGCCTCCAAAACAACTAACAATTTGCGTAACTGATGCTGAAGCTGTAACTCCTGTTACAGAAAATGACAAGCTGTTTCCGCTAACGCTATTATTACAAGCGTCATCCACCTGACCTATTAAATTTAAAGAGTAAGTCCCTCCTGATGTTAAAGCTGTGTTGAGCGTTATAGTAAACGATTCGCTATAGGCTGCTCCAGAGTTACAGTCGATACTTGTAACGCTATATGTACCACCGGGGCCAGTTACATTAAAATCGGCACTGTTTACGCTGCTACAAAGAACTCGTTCTGTAAAATCGAATGTTATTTCCGATTCCCCGCAAGCAGGTGAAGATGTAATGGCTTCTAACAGAGGTGCATCAACGTCGATAATATTAGAAGAACCTTGATTGAAAGTGACAGTGTAGCCATCGATTGTTTGTTCGTAGTTAGCCACGTATAAAACATACTGTTCCCCCTGTGTTACTGTTATATCGCCATTCCACTGGTTACCGTATGAATCACCTGGCCCTGTACAATCGCTATCGTAATCGGAGTTGTCGCTATTGATACCCGTTGGGCCGTCGTAACTTTCTCCTGCTGTGTTAGAACTAACTTCAGCAGCGTCGTGGGTTGATTCCACGGCTAAGTCGGCACATGTATAATTGGTCAAATTAAATAAAACCCAGTCATAGTCATCAGCATCGTTTACAGGATCGATGGTAAATCGTAAAGTCCCTGTTGTTTGTACCGTGAAGACATACCATATACCAGGCTGATTATCTGCTGTATGACAATCGTTTCCATCGTCAAATATTTCATTAAGGTAATATCCTTGGCCATTATTAACACCATAAGTAGGTGAAGTTTCAGTATACGAGCTCCCACAAACTGGCTTAGCCCCTAAACAATCAAATTGAGTGGGTGCAGGGGGGCTTGTACATGCGATAACAGCGCTAAACCCTGTTTTTGTAACTGTACCATCTGTATCAAACTCTAAAAACAATGAATTTGTGGAGTTGGTAGCTACCAATGTAATATTTCCGGAACCATTTAAAGTTGCAAGTAATGGTGCGCTAGTACTGGTGCCATTATATATGTATAAATAATCGTATCCGGATTCTAAATCATAAGAAATAGTGAGTTGAACAGCAAGACCGGCAGTGCCTGGAGCAACTGTCATTGTGTAATATTGACTATTTCCATAATTTCCGGAAGACCCACCGCTGTCGTATAAAGTACCTGAGCAGGCCGTCAGAGTACTTCCATTATAATTGTTAATCAGATAAGTCTGACTAAATACGCTGAAGCTCAATACAAAAAGCACAGCCAATAATAAAAACTTAGATTTCATGTTAGTAGTGTTAAAGTTGTTTTCAGGGTTGATAAAAAGGTTTAGGTTAGTGGGTAAAACGATTAAACACTACAATAATCTGGAATAGTTAATAGAAAGGTTTGCATAGTAAATTTAGTTTATAGTTTAATTAACTTTCGCAAGTTACTGGATGCAAACATATTAAAATAGTTCTGATTTATAATTATTTAAATGTGTTAATTTATAAATCAGAACTTATTGCTTTAAACTATAGTTTAAATTCGATATTGATGAAGAACCAATTTAACCAATCGGAGTAACGTACGGCAGAAAGTGTTCTTCTATAGTTAATAGATGTTGCAACTTTGTTGCTAAGTTTATATTGAATTCCAGCAAATATCATTTGTTCATCTCTATTAGCATTCCATGGCTGAGGTTCGATTCTTGTCAAATCTGTAGTTATAGTGTTCGACATACTGTTATCATATCTCGCTATTATAGACCAATGGTTATTATAATTATAAGTGCTAAAAATTGAGTAGCCATATAAGTTGTGATTCTCTATAAAATTATTGTTTTTTTGGTAGTTAAATTCTGCGCCAATAGAGAATGTTTTTTTAAAGTTATATGCAATAAATGTTGCGTAATTTTCTCTCGAAATATCGGTTTTAATGCTAAAATCGTAATATGCTCTATATGTTATAGATTTTAATATTTTTACGGTAAGTCCAAAGCCTCCTCTGTAGGTTCCTGTAGGATCAACATTTTTATAACCTTCGCCATTTTGAAAAATGAAATCTAAATTTAACCAAGGCTTGAAATTATAAAATATTGATACTCCAAGATCGGCGCTTGAATTATATTTGTATTGGTCTTGATATGATTTTTGAATATATCTATGTCCCCACGTTTTTTCTTGAATGGCAAATTGGGTTGTAGAAATTAGACCAATATTTATTTCAAATTGATTTTTATTATAAGATAAACTGGCATTTTTTAAATAGGTATCGAATCGACCAGTTTTATTTTCTACATCCATAACCAATTTTACATGAAAAGAAGAGTCGATTTGAGCTTTGTAACCTAAATACGCTCTAGATAACTCCATGCCCTCGTAGGGTTCTATAGTTGAATTCCCTCCTAGATTGCTTGAGTATTTAGCAAACACCCTTAATATCGGAGTGCCATTAGTTATAAAATTGTTACTATTTTGCCCTAAAAGTGTAAAAGATGTAAACAAAATTAGAATAGATAGTTGTTTTTTTAACATGACCATAAAGTGAACTAAATGTTATTGAAATATTAATCGATGCGAAAATATAAATAATAATTGCTTGAAAATCATACTAATCAATAGCTTAACAAATACTTAACATTAACTTAACATCCTAATGAATGTGGTGATGAATATCTTTCTTTTCTTTGTTTTGAATTTTAAGATCATCGCAATGGATAATATTTATTTGGTAATTGTTGCAGTAATGTTTGCTTTAGCAATCTCAGACTTGATTGTGGGAGTTAGTAATGATGCTGTTAACTTTTTAAACTCGGCTTTAGGAGCTAAAGCGGGGTCGTTTAAACTTATTATGACAATAGCCGCTTTGGGTGTGCTTGTTGGCTCTGTGTTTTCCGACGGCATGATGGAAGTTGCCAGAAAAGGGATCTTTCACCCTGAGTATTTCTATTTTTCTGAAATCATGACTATATTCTTAGCTGTTATGATTACTGATATTATATTGTTAGATACTTTTAACACGCTTGGATTACCGACTTCAACAACGGTTTCGATAGTATTTGAATTGTTAGGAGCTGCGGTGGCGATGTCTTTAATTAAAATTGCTAATGCCGACCAGATAATCACATTAGAAAACGGTTCTCAGAAAATAGCTACGCTAATTGATTATATAAATACAGAAAAAGCACTTTTAATCATTTCAGGTATATTGTTATCGGTGGTTGTTTCGTTTACAGTTGGTGCAATTGTACAATGGTTCACAAGATTGTTATTTACTTTTAACTACGAAAAAAACATCAAATTTTTTAGTGCAATCTGGGGAGGTTTAGCAATTACAGCAATCACTTATTTTATTTTGATTAAAGGTGCAAAGAACGCAACTTTTATGAGTTCAAGCATTCAAGAATATACAAAAGATCATTGGTATTTAACTATAATAGGGAGCTTTGTTTTTTGGTCTGTAATACTTCAGATCTTCACTATATTTTTCAAGCGTTTTAATGTATTAAAATTCATAACTTTAGTTGGAACTTTTGCATTAGCTATGGCATTTGCTGGTAACGATCTTGTTAACTTTATTGGAGTGCCTTTAGCTAGTTTTGAATCTTATAAAGCATTTTCTGCTATACCGGGTGCAGATCCAGATACTTTTTCGATGGCCTCTCTTTCCGGCAAAGTACATACCGATGCCTACTTGTTAGTGATTGCCGGTTTAGTAATGGTTGCTACTTTATACCTATCTAAAAAAGCTAAAACAGTGGTTAAAACCTCAGTCGATTTATCGAGGCAATCTGAAGGCGAGGAGCGTTTCGGATCGTCTTTATTTGCTAGAAATCTCGTGAGAGCAAGTATTAAAACAGGTGAGACAATCAATATGTTTCTCCCTACTCGTCTAAGAAATTTTATAGACAAAGGCTTCGACCAAACAAATTATAAAATACAACAAGCAAAAGCAATAGATCCTCCCGCGTTCGACCTTATTAGAGCGTCTGTAAATCTTGTTGTTGCCAGTATTTTGATTGCTTTTGCAACTTCTCAAAAATTACCGTTGTCGACAACTTATGTTACATTTATGGTGGCTATGGGTACCTCTTTAGCCGACAAAGCTTGGGGAAGAGAGAGTGCTGTTTATAGAATTACAGGTGTTTTATCTGTAATTGGTGGTTGGTTTTTTACGGCGTTTTCAGCTTTTATGGTTGCGTTTATTATTGCTTACATTATTAACTGGGGCGGTATTTATGCAATAGGAGGAATGATTATATTGGGTATCTTCTTGATATATCGTTCGCATATTTATCATAAAAAGCATTCAGAGGAAGATACAACCAATATCCAAAAACTAAATGAAATAAACGATGGTAATATTATTGAACAATGCACTTCTAATGTTTATAATACGTTGTACTCAGTTTCGGATATTTATAGCCATTTAGTTGAAGGAATTGATTTAGAAGACAGAAAAAAATTAAAAGAGGTTACAAAAGAGGTTCAAGTGCTGAATCATCAGGCTAAGTCGTTAAAGGATAATGTTTATAACGTACTTAAGCGATTAAGAAAAGATTCTGTTGCACAAAGCCATCATTATGCTCAAGTATTAGATTATTTAAGAGAAACAGCGCACTGTTTTACTTATATGGCAAAACCATCTTACGAATATTTCGATAACAATCATCGTCCATTTACATCGGTACAAAGGGACGAGTTGAAAAAAGTAAGTGCATTGTTGAGCGATTTTAACGCATTTGTGTTACAAATTATCGAAACAAATCAATTCGAAAAACTAACTGAGGTATTTAAAAAGAGAGATGAATTAATCGATACCATAGAAAAGTTTAGAAGAGCACAAATGATAAGATTAAAACAAGATGTTGTTGGTTCGAAAAATTCGATGTTGTATCTTGGATTGCTTCATGAAACTAAAAACTTATTATTACATACTGTAAATTTGGCTAAAGCACAAAGAGACTTTGTAAAGAATGCCGGGTAAGCACTATTCATAATAAAATACTTAAAAACTGAATTATCCCAATAAGCGTACAAATAGAAAGTCATTCTGAAATTTTCAGAATGACTTTCTATTTGCAAAATTTAATGGATAGAGTTTCCCCTCCTTAATCTTTTCTTATTCTTATATCTACTTAATTTTTCTGGTAGCGTTTAACAACTTAAAGAACCATTGTGGCAAGGGTTTAAGCTGACCTCTTTTTTTCAGATTCAAATACCAGCCAATCTTTTTAATAATAGGAATTTTATGAGTCTCAACAAACTCTATTAAAGTTCCATCCGGGTCTTCGATGTATGAAAAATGCCCTGCAGCTTCGCCCATATCAAAGCTATTTGCACTATCGACAGTAAACGGATGACCAGCGGTCTCACAGTCTTTTTTGAGTACATCCATACCAATAACATCGAAGCATAAATGGATGTAGCCCAAGTCGCCCCATAATCTGTTTTTAAAAATAGATTGCGGTGCATAATCTTTAGTCTCAATAAGTTCAATAAAGCTATTCCCCATTAAAGGATGAAAAGCGCCATTTCTGTTGTTTGAGTGTTTTAAAAGGGCTCTTCTCACTTTAGCTTGCCCTCCGGCAATCTCTTTTAGATCTTCGAAAACATCTTCTTTATCGTAAACCAATTCATCGTACGATAATATATTCTGATAAAAGTCTATTGACCGATCGATATCGCTTACCCCAATAACAACACCGGCATTGCCTCCTGTCGGTTTCCCTAAATCGAGCAACCAATCGTTACCTTCGACTACTTCGAATATGTTATTATAGGGATCTTTTAAAAAGAAATGATCTTTGCCTTCAGGGTTTTCAACAACTGTCGAGATTAAATTTACTCCTTTGGCTTTCATAGCCTCGTATGCTTTAGCCACGTTTGGCGATTTAATTTTACAAGCAAAAATCCCTAAATCGCCTAATTTTATTTCGAACTTAGGAGGAACTGGTGTTCTACTTTTATATTGCCAAATTTCGAAACCTCCTCCTCCTTGGAAATTATATGCTAAAACAGCATGTCGCTTTTGTGGCTGACCAGCGGTGTACGGTAACATCAAATTAGCTTCTGCAGCCTCATCAAAAATTACAATATCGTAGCCCAAATTTTCTTTATACCAATCTCTAGCTTCATATACATCTGAAACACCTATTCCTACTTGTTGAATGCCTGCAAATACTCTTGTCATTATTTCGCTTCTATTTTAGTCACCATTTTATAATACAGCGATGGTAAAAACCTTCTAATATTTACCATCAGCAATTCTTTCCCGCCAATTAAAACTTCTTTTTTATTTTTTTCAATAGCTTTTATCATGTCTTTCGCACACTTTTCTGCAGAAATGCCAGTGGCTTGTCCCGGATCCATTTCGCCATGAGCCTGCCCTTCTTTATTAAGAGCGTTTATAGAAATTTGCGTTCGTACTCTTCCGGGTATTGCTATTGTTACTTTTATATTCTGATGCTGGTACTCTGCTCTTAAGGTCTCGTAAAAACCATGTAATGCATGTTTGGAGGCTGAGTATGCCGAACGTAAAGGGAATCCGAATTTCCCTACAATCGAACTAACCGTCATAATATGACCCGACTTTGCTTTAAGCATGTAAGGCAAAACAGCTTTTGCAATAGCAATATTTCCGAAATAATTAACCTCCATAATCCTGCGATCAACTTCCCCACTGGTCTCCAATACTAATGAACGTTGACTAATACCACCATTAATAATAAGCACATCAATCTTGTTTACCTTGGCTATTAAATCGCTTACCATTTTAACATAATCCGAATTTTGTTCTAAATCCAGTGGCAAAACCTCACAGAAGTTTACCCAGTGTAATAGTTGTTCTCGAATGGCTTTAAGCGACTCTTCTTTTCTCGAAGAAAGGATTATACGAGCCTCTTTTTTAGCTAATTCGTATGCTAATGCTTCTCCAATTCCCGATGAAGCGCCGACAATCCAAACAGTTTTATCCTTCCAATTCATGTATTTAAAAGCTTTGCTTTAAATTTTAATTTTGCGCATGATAAGGATAATATTTGATATATACAAATGCATTTAAAACAAAAGGTCACCTTATAAAGTGACCTTTTGAAGTGCTTATTATTCCGATTTACATTGTATCGATAATTCTGTTTAAAGTTGCACTAGGGCGCATCGCATTGGTTGTTAATTCAACATCGGGTCTGTAGTAACCTCCAATATTAACAGGTGCACCTTGAGCTGCGTTTAATTCTTCAATAATTTTACCTTCGTTTTCTTTTAACTCTTGGTAAACAGCTTGAAATCTGTCTTTTAACGCTGCGTCTTTGTCTTGGTTCGCCATTGCATTAGCCCAATACATTGCTAGGTAATAGTGGCTACCTCTATTGTCTAATTCATTAACTTTTCTTGAAGGTGATTTTTCGTTTTCTAAGAACATTCCAACCGCCTCGTCTAAAGTTTCTGATAGCAATTGTGCTTTTTCGTTTTTATACACATTAGCAACATGCTCAAAAGAAGCCGTTAACGCACAGAATTCTCCTAAAGAGTCCCAACGCAAGTGACCTTCTTTTAAGAATTGATGAACGTGCTTAGGAGCTGAACCTCCTGCTCCTGTTTCGAATAAACCACCACCATTCAATAATGGAACAATCGATAACATTTTAGCACTGGTTCCTAATTCTAAAATTGGGAATAAATCGGTTAAGTAATCTCTTAGAACGTTTCCGGTTACAGAAATTGTATCCAAACCTTTTCTAATTCTCTCTAAAGAGAATTTCATAGCTTCATCTGGCGATAAAATTTTAATTTCTAAACCTGTTAAATCATGATCATTCAAGTATTTTTCGACTTTAGCAATAACTTGTGCATCATGTGCGCGTTTACTGTCTAACCAGAAAATAGCAGGAGTTAGAGATAATCTTGCTCTGGTTACTGCTAATTTTATCCAGTCTTGAATTGGAATATCTTTAGCTCTAGACATTCTCCAGATATCGCCAGCCTCTACCTTATGTTCCATTAAAACATTGCCGTTGCTAACTACACGAACAGTTCCGTTTTCTTTCATTTCGAAAGTAGTTGGATGCGAGCCATATTCTTCAGCTTTTTGAGCCATCAAACCAACGTTAGAAACACTTCCCATCGTTGCAGGGTTGAAAGCCCCATTTATTTTACAATCTTCAATAACTTCTTTATATATGGTAGCATAGCAACGGTCTGGTACCATAGCTTTAGTATCTTGCAATTTACCATCTGGCCCCCACATTTTACCACCATCGCGAACAACAACCGGCATTGAAGCATCTACAATTATATCGTTTGGCACATGTAGATTAGTAATACCTTTATCTGAATCAACCATAGCTAATTCAGGTCTTTGGGCATAAATAGCTTGAATATCAGTTTCAATTGCTTTACGTTGATCTTCGGGTAGAATTTGAATTTTATTGTAAAGATCGCCTAAACCATTGTTGAAGTTAACGCCTAATGTTTTTAATGTATCTGCGTGTTTTTCAATAGCTTCTTTGTAAAATACTTTTACAGCGTGGCCAAACATGATTGGGTCTGAAACCTTCATCATTGTAGCTTTTAGGTGTAACGATAATAATACACCTTTAGCTTTAGCATCGTCGATTTGTTCTTGGTAGAAGGCTTGTAATGCTTTTACGTTCATAAAGGTGCCATCAAGTATTTCACCCTTTACAGCTTTTAAGCCATCTTTTAATACCGTAGCTTGCCCGTTGTTATTAACGAATTCGATAGAGAAATCGGCAGCTTCGTTCATTGTAACTGATTTTTCGTTACCGTAAAAGTCGCCGGCATTCATATGAGAAACATGCGCTTTCGAAGTTGACTCGAAAGGTTTCATCATTCTATGAGGATTTTTTTGTCCGAATTTTTTAACCGATGCAGCTGCACGACGATCTGAATTTCCTTCGCGCAAAACTGGATTCACAGCAGAACCAAGTACTTTTGCAAAACGAGCTTGTAATTCTTTTTCTTCGTCGTTAGTTGCTGTTTCCGGATAGTTTGGAATATCGTATCCTTTTTCCTGTAATTCTGCAATAGCAGCTTTTAACTGTGGAATAGAAGCACTAATATTAGGTAATTTAATAATATTTGCTTCAGGCGATTGGGTGAGTTCTCCTAACTCAGAAAGATAGTCAGAAATTTTTTGATCTTCTTTTAAACGCTCCGGAAAGTTTGCAATAATTCTTCCCGATAAAGAAATATCTTTGGTTTCGACTTCAATGTCTGAGCCTTTTGTAAAAGACTGAACTATTGGCAAAAATGAGTAAGTAGCCAACGCTGGTGCTTCATCTATATCTGTCCAGATGATTTTTGCAATTTTTTGTGCCATATCTCGTGAAATTTGTATGATTTTACAGAAAAAATTTTCTTGCTACGAAATTACTCAAATAGCTAAAATAAAACAAATGTAGATGTGTAGATATGCTCGTTTACAAGATGTTATTAGGCAGTTTTAGAGCTCCAAATTTAAATCGTCGATAAGAGATGAAAGTTGTTGATTTTTTTCTTTAAAAAAAGCTAATTTATCCGATGCCATATACAGCGACTTAGTCGTTTTTTCTTTCAATTCAACATCGAAACTAAAATGAATATGCTTGTTGTTGAAATACTCTTGAGCTGTCTTTGTAATCATCGTTAATTGATCTTCAATCGATTTACGTGCATTTGGTGTTTGAATTTTAATAATGATAGTTGTGTCTTGCAAACTGATGTAGGCATTTTTAAGAGCATTGTATACTCTTGGAGAAGTATCTTTGAAAGGAGAAATTACTTCGAACCATTTTTCTTGAACATCTGTTTCGACAATTGGGTCTGAACCAACTACTTTTTCGTTGAATGGTTGAGTATTTTTTGAGTGCACAATGGCATTACTTGCTTCTTTCTGAATTACGGGTTGTATTCTTACATTTGGTTGAACAATTTTGTTATCCTTTTGCAAGCCAATTTTAACAACTTTTTTATCTAAATTTATCGGAGTTTTTCCCGGTTTTACGAACAATTGCTTTTCTAAGCTAGTTTTTTTTTTAACAGCTCAAATTTTTCTTGTTCAGCTTTAATATTGGATAACTTAATTAGACAAAGCTCTATATGCAATCTTTTATTTTGACTGGATTTATACGATAGTTCAAACTCGTTTATAATTGTTAAAGCATCGAATATAAATGCCGTTTCCATTTTCGAAGCTGACTCTGCAAAACGTTGCTGAATATTTTCGCTAGCTTCTATAAGTTGAATTGTTTGTACGTCTTTACTGACAAGAATATGTCTGAAATGAGATGCTAGACCATCCAGAATCGGTCCTCCTTCGAAACCTCTCGATAGTATATTTTCTAATATTAGTAATGCTTGCGATACATTTGCAGTAAATACGGCCTCACTCAACTGAAAGAAATAATCGTCGTCGAGAACATTTAAATTTTCTACTACACTTTGGTAAGTAATATTTCCGGAAGAGAAACTGGCTATTTGATCGAATATAGATAGTGCATCGCGCATCCCACCATCGGCTTTGTTGGCTATTACATGTAATGCATCCGGTTCATATTGAATAGACTCGCTTTCTGCTACATATTTCAGGTGTTCCGCAATATCAGCAACTTTAATTCGATTAAAATCGAAAATCTGACAACGCGACAAAATAGTAGGTAAAATTTTATGCTTTTCGGTGGTTGCCATAATAAATATGGCGTGCTTTGGTGGTTCTTCTAAGGTTTTTAAAAAAGCATTAAAAGCCTGAGACGACAACATATGTACCTCATCGATAATATAAACGCTATATTGACCCATTTGAGGTAAAATTCTCACCTGATCAATAAGCTGTCTTATATCTTCTACAGAATTATTAGACGCGGCGTCCATTTCGTGGATGTTCATCGAGGTACCTTTATTAAACGAGAGGCAAGATTCACATTCGTTGCATGCTTCGCCGTTTTTAACATTGGTACAATTGATGGTTTTGGCAAAAATTCTTGCGCAAGTTGTTTTACCTACTCCTCTAGGTCCGCAAAACAAATAAGCATGAGCTAATTTATCGCTAGAAATTGAATTTTTAAGAGTATCTGTAATTGACAACTGCCCAACTACCGAGCGAAAAGTGTCCGGTCTATATTTTCTAGCTGATACTATAAATTGACTCATCTGTAATATTTAGAATTCAAAAATATCAAAATTGAACGAGAAGCGAAATTTTTCCGAAAAGAAAAGAGGTTGTTTGAAAAAAACAACCTCTTCGAATTTATCTTACTACATTGATATAGCCCGTGCGTTCATGTGGAACACCATAAACATCGACAAATCTTATCATGTATGGGTATACTCCTTGAGGAGCTAAACTATTATCTTTAACTTTTCCGTCCCAACCTTTTTCGAGCTCATTGGTTTCGAAAATAACTTCGCCCCAACGATCGTATATTTTCATATTATAGCCTTCTTCCAAAATTGAAGTTCCATAAGGTCGGAATAATTCGTTTCGGTTATCGTTATCCGGAGTGAAACCTGTAGGAATATAGAACGTAACTTCATCGATTACTTTGACTCGTTTGTACGAGGTATCTCTACAACCATAATCGCTAATTACAATTAAACTAACATCGTAATTTTGCATTACAGATGGGTACATATGCGTTACGTTCCAAGCAAAGGTTGAGTCTCCGTCTCCGAAATCCCATTGCCAAATATTAGCCCCAATAGAATGGTTTTCGAAATAAACCGAAGGATTAACATTGGTAACAACCGAAGGCAAAGCAACAAACTCAGATTTAGGAATTGGATAAACCGTAATATAATTGTATGCTGTTTTTTCTGATTCACAACCTTCGGGGGTAATAATCTTTAAATTTACATCGTATTCTCCTGCGCCTTTGAATAAATGCTCAGTATTGGCAGTTATAGCAATTGTCCCTTCTTCGGTATCGTTGAATGTCCAAACGTAGCGCGTACCCTCTGCATGAGATTGAATATCCTGAATAAAATTAACCTCTAGAGGAGCACATCCGTTTTTAATATCGGCGTAAAAGCTAGGCAAATATGTATGTGCTACATTAATTGTAAATTCACTGGTATCGCTTGGACTACCACAATTATCTTGAACCACTAACTCGTATTCGCTAGTATTGCCTGGTTGCAATATAAACGACTCACTAACCATTTGCCCATCTGATAATTGGTATGTATATTCTCCATTACCTCCTGTGGCGGTTACATGCACCGATACTGTCTCTCCTTCGCAAATATCTATCGGGTCTATAACTGTAGATATTGCGATTGGGTTGTAAACCTGAACTGTAACTTGCTTTATATCGCTTTCGCAACCATTTGCATCGATAACTTGTGCAGTATAATTAGTTGTTTGGGTTGGCGATACATGGATTGTTTCTGCCTGTAAATTGCCATTCCAATAATACGAATATGGCGAATACGGAGAACCTGTGACCGACATCGAAAGCTGAGCCGTTTGCCCTATACATATAGGAGCAGAAGGAATAATTGTGAAGTTAACCTGATCGGGTTGCGTGACTTGAATATTATTAACAGAAACGGAACAACCTCTTGCATCTGTAACTGTGATGCTATAATTTGCAGCAGGCGAGTTTACAATTGAGCTATCGGTGTAACCTGTATTCCAAGCGTAACTAAAAGGATATGAACCGCCACTTGAAGTCACCCAAGCATGTCCATCAGACGAACCGTAGCAAGATGTTCCTGTTGTGAATGCTTCCACTATAAACTGGTTTGATTCCTGAATTATCTGACTACCTGTTGTTGTACAGTTATTATAATCTGTTACTGTTAGGAAATAAGTACCGGCTTGTAAATTATTAATCGTTGAACTATTCGAAATTGTACCATCGGTTAATACCCAGTGGTAAGAATATGGAGCTGTTCCTCCATTAACAATAGGTTCTAACATCCCATCTGTCATGCCAAAACATGAAATATCGGTTGCTACAATTTCATCGATGGCTAAAGGAGCAACAGGCCCGCTAACTGTAATTTGAGATGTTTTTGCACATCCATAATAATCTTGAACTGTAACTGTATAAACACCATCTGCCAAAGCAGTATTTAAACTGCTAGTACTTCCATTGTTGCTCCAAGCATAAGTATAATTTGGCGTTCCTCCTTCTACAGATATCCAAGCCTGTCCGTTTGATTCGCCGAAACAAAGATTATCCACATAACCGGAATCGATGATCATCAACTCAGTTGGTTGAAGAACTTCGTACGAGAAATAATTTAAACAATATGCCGTGTAAACTTCTACATCGTAAACTCCTGCACACAAACCAGAAATTGAAGGTGTAATATCCGCATTCGACCAATTATAATTGTAAGGTCCTTCAACTCCTAGTTCATTGGTTGTGATACTTCCATCGCAACTTGCATAACAATTTGTAGAATCTATAATAGCATCAATAATTGGTAATTCGTGGAAAGTTACATTTATCATTTCCGGATTAGAACAAGCAGCAATCGTATTAGGTGTAAATAAGAAAGTATAAGTCCCATAAGTATCGACAGTTACTGTTGTTGGTATTGAATTGTTGTTCGAGAATGTTGCGTTTCCGGGGCCAACAAACGACCACGTTCCTGTACCTCCACTTAATGTGCCGGGAATTTCGTAAGTATAAGCCGCACATAAATTGGTGTCGTTCCCTAAGTTAACTATTGGCATTGGAGCTACATACAATGGACCTACAATAGTGTCGTATGTACATCCCGCAGGACTTGTAACTGTAAAGTTAAAAGTATATAAGCCTGTGTCGAGAGGCGTGGCATAAGCATCATCTTCGAAAAAAGTATTAATAATTGCTGCGCCGCCCGTTTCAACCGTCCACACTCTCATGTCCATCGGTAGCTGAACTGTATCTGGAGGAAGAAGACCATCCTGATTCAAGGTGATATTCCAGTCGAATATCATTCCATTATCAGAACCAAGATTATCAGTTACTTCGATTGACCAATCACCATTCAAAGGACAGCCTATTAAATCTTCAAAAGTTCCTGTTGGAGCATAATCACCGGCTGGAATATAAATGTGATTAGTGTAAGTAGTACCATCATTATCAGTGTAAGTGTATGTGTTCAAGCCAGCAACGCCAGGTATAGTGACAGTTGCTGTAGGTGTAAAACAATAGTAGTATCCTGTGCCATAAGTATTAGAAGCGTCGTTATCAACGGGTTCTCCTAAAAAATTACTCCCGCATCCGTTTGGATAAGGTAGCAGTTCTGTAAATTGTCCATTAGGACAATAAAGACGAATACGCAAATCACCAGTATATGAATGCTCCAGATTTAGGCAAACACTTTCGAAATCATTGATGTCTGTTAAAATAGCATCGCCAAACATGTCAAAAGTTAAAGTAGAAGTGAAAGCAAAACCTTGTCCGTCTGGTAAAAATACTGGTGGAGCACTGTAAGTAGGCATATCAACCGTAGTATTTCCGTACAAGATTAAGGAATCTCCAAAGCAAATTGTATCTGTTGAAATTGTAGTTCCTGCAAGAGAGGGCTCCATGAAAGACAAAATTGGAATATTCGTATTGTCCACACAACCTTGAGCGTCTTGTATTTGAAGATTGATATTGTATAAACCGGACTCTGCAAAAGAATATGTCCCGAAATCCATGGTATTAGGAATTAGTGTTCCATCTGCCATATTCCAGTTAAAAACTGAGGTTGCGTCTTCTTGATGATAAAGAATATCGTTTGCGAAATAATCGGTAAAAATAGTTAAATCGAATGAATCTCCAGGGCAAACAATAACGGTATCACCCAACATAGCCGGTGAACCGGTCCATGATACATCAATAGGTTGACAACCCACATGAACTTCTATACTCGTTTCGTCGAAACAATTCATTTGATCGTAAACCTGAAGCTCGACTGTATAAACGCCATTCATTGGGAATGTAATTACAGTGTCTTCGGCGTGAGAACTATATATATCGCCTCCATTTCCATCGGTGTATCCGAAAGTCCAAGTGTATTGACCAAGCGTTTGGGTATAGCAGCCCCCTACGGTAGGAAAATTATGAGAGCCATCGAGTGATAAAACATCTGAAGTCGAAGGCAAAAATATTTCACCATTTTGTTGAACAGCAGCATCTGTTGCGATAAAAACATCTATTGGTTGGCATTCTGAGACTACATATAATGTATCATACACATGGCAACCGTTTACATCTTCAGCGTCTACAAAAATTAACGTACTAAATGCACTGTCAGCAGGTAAAGAGAAAGTTAAGCCTGTTCCTGTTAAACCAGTTGCTGTTTCCCAAGAAATAGTTGTATTGGCATCTTCTTGAAAATAATTAATATTATTATTTGGGAAATTTAAGTTAGCTGTAAAATCGACCGGTGTACCGGGACAAGTATGAATATATCCATCAGCTTCTTCCACTGGATTTGAAATCACATTCAAGTCGAAGTCTTGACACGGATGCATACAACTTAATTCTGCTTTCCAACCGGAATAGACTACAGATCCGTCAGATGTCCATGAATAGGTTAAACAAGTTCCGGATGCCGTAATATCTGGGGGTATTGCTGTACCACTATAAGTACCTATTAATGGAAAAGTATTATCTGGCCCGTCATAAATTAATAGACGGTCAAGGCTTTCGCTTTGAAATTCCAAAAAATGTATTTTAGCAAATCCACCGTTATCTGAGCATATTGTTGTAGTGTAGCTTTCTGAATTACTATAATCGCTATTCATTCCCGAATCCCAAAATGTTCCTGTACATGTGTAGGTTGTAGGATCTCCAATAATAATATCTGTACAAACCGGACAAGCTCCACCGCAAGCAACATCTACAGTATAGGTTTCTACCATTGGGCAAGCATTCACATCTGTTACCGTTAATGTGACTGTGTATGAACCTTGCGTATTATAAGTAACATTAACATTTTGACCCGTAGCGGTTGTTCCATTACCAAAATCCCACTCAAAGGTACAAGTCGATAAATCTTGAT
>JAFGXI010000045.1 GCA_016936665.1 Bacteroidales bacterium | reverse complement strand
GAGCCATTTATAAAGCTGCTTATGCGTGCTTTTTAATTCGTATCTATTCGCATTTTGGCAACTATTATAATACTCATAAAAATTGTCGAATGCTACTTTTGAATAATACTTTAAAATTTCGTTTTTGTTCATTTTGCACCACTTAATAACTATTATTAAATGATGTAAACCTTTTATTAGTCATAATCCCCTACGGACTACAAACCTCATCAAATTGATGAGGTTTTTCTTTTTAAACCGTGTAATACGGAACTCTACTATCTTTCTCTCTTAGTTTTTTCAAAGCTTCAACAGGATTATTAAACGCTTCTTCGATCCCAATTTTCTGAACAGACTCTACGACATTAACATCTTCGTACCCCTGTGTTTGCTTCATTAAATTAAGTACTTTCAAGATCTGAAAGCCGTTGAACCACTGCATAAATGCTTTCTTGAATGCTTGCTCCGATTTATGCTGTATTCTCATTTTAGCAACAACATTATCAGCATTTATACTTAATAGATAATTTACAAACTCGATCGGGAACTGCACGCCTGAAGGGCTAATACCTTTATAAAAATCGGGAACAGTACCGAAAAATTGTTGTATCATCACGAAAGTTTTCCAATTAAAAGTCCATTTTACACCCTCTTCCGAAATCTGGGATACAGACGGGCCTGTCCCAAAACCGACCCTATTAGAGATTCTTGATGAAGGATGTAAACATGTTGTATTCAACTGATAAAATCCTCCTAAATCCATCATCTTTTGTAAAAAATAAAAATCTTCACCTGCTTTATGGGGCGTCATGCCATTTACCTGAGCATAATACTTTGCTTTAACTGCAAAAGAAGATCCAACAGTCTGAAAAGCAAAAGGTGTTCCTGTATATTTAAGGCCTTCTATGTAATATCTTAAATGCAACTCGTACAAGACCACAGCCTTATAATATTCAAGCGGGTATTTTTCCCCTTCCATCTCGTGCTCAAAGCGTATTGAACATGCTTTTGCTTGAGTTTCAAGATTAAAAAAACTATATATTGCATTCAAATAATTGACATCGCATAATGTATCGGCATCGAAACCTGTAATAATCCCATCTTCTTTTCCAAGGCTTAAAAAACGCCTAAAAGCCTCATCCATAAGAAGTTTCCTAGCCCATCCTACGCCAGCTTTTTTGATTGGCTGATCGGGCAGAAAAACCGGTATTATATCTATTGACAACTGAGAGTGAGCACTGGCAAAATGTTCAAGAATAGAGAAAGAAGTTTGATTAAAAAACTTTTCGTTCTCACTAGCTAGCTCGGAATAATTTACACCCACCAAAATTTCAACATTAAAATTGTCGGTTGAGCACGCGAGCAAGGACTCCAAAGATTTTATCGTTTCCGACTCGTTAAAAGCAGGAATCGTTACTATTAGTTCTGTACTTGGATGTGGCTTCTTCTGTATTATCGAAGGAGTAAGCTTTTGAAGATATTTATCGATGGCACGCATATAAAAAGAGGGGCTTTTCACCCCTCCTATTATTTTTTTATGGCTTTTTTATTAAGATGCTCTTGGTATTTCTGATTTAATAGTGATAACACAGTATCTGTAATATCTACAGTTTTACCCTTATCTAAAATCATAACAGAATTTAAGATCATATCATAGTTTGCATCTAAATTGAACTTTTTTAAATAATTCATGATGGTATCTGTTGCTTGGGCGTCGAGTTTCTGTAAATCATTTTGCAATTTCATGCTTAAATCTTGTTCTAAAACCCTTAAACTTTCTTGCTTTTGCATCAACTCCATTTCTTGCTGTTGCTGACTTTCTGCAGATAAAAAAGACCCCATTTGAGCTTTCTTCATATATTCTTCGTACTCTTTCTGGAAAGTCTGAGCTTTTGCCATATACTCATTCTCTGCTCTTTTTTGTTTGCTTTTCAGTTCCTCTGCAATATCTTGGTAATAACCATACTCTTCATTAATTCTTTGGACATTGATATAAGCAATATTTGACGCATTCAAATCAACTTTTTCAACCACAAGCGTATCCGATTCATTATTTACATCTTTAGAATTGATTTCTACGTTTTTTCCTGATGAAGCGGTAAAATGCAAAACCAATAAAACAACAACTCCTACAAACGATAAAGTCGATAATACAATGGATAAATTTTTCATTTACTTATTTTTTTTGAACAGGACAAAGATATGATTTTGTAATAAAATATATCTTGGAAAAACTATTTTGTTTTATAGTTCATTTTGAATTTATATCTTTGCGGAAATTTCGGGGTGTAGCTCAGCTTGGTTAGAGTACGCGTCTGGGGGGCGTGGGGTCGGAAGTTCAAATCTTCTCACCCCGACAAAAAAAAGTCGACTTTTAAGTCGACTTTTTTAATACTCGAAGTTATGTATTTGACTATTTAAGGTGTTTGCTTAAGAATTGTTCCATAGCATTATAAAACTCAAATTTATTTTCCTCATTTCTAAATCCGTGACCTTCATTGTCTTTAACCATGTACAAAACATCAACTCCTCTTTGTTTTAAAGCTTCAACCACCTGATCGCTTTCTGCTTTATTTACGCGTGGATCGTTCGCGCCTTGAGCAATAAATAAGGGCGTTTTAATTTTGTCTACATTGAATACCGGAGAAAATTCGCGCATCATCAAACTATCTTGCTCATTGGATGGATCGCCCACCATTTCGTGCATCATTTCTAAAAACGGCTTCCAATATGGCGGTATAGTTTGCATAAATGTGAATAAATTTGATACCCCCACGTAATCTACAGCACAGGCGTACAAATCTGGAGTAACTGTTACCCCAGATAAAGTAGCATATCCACCATAACTAGCGCCATAGATAGCAACTTTTGATGAGTCTGCTATACCCTGATCTACTAGCCAATTTACACCATCGGTAATATCGTTTTGCATGGTTTGTCCCCATTGTTTGAAAGAAGCCTCCCAAAAAGCGCGACCATAGCCGGTAGATCCCCTAAAGTTCATTTGTAAAACAGCATACCCCCTATTGGCTAGAAATTGAACTTCCGGATTATAACCCCAAACATCGCGAGCCCATGGCCCTCCATGAGGATTTACAATAACAGGAAGATTTTTCGATTCTGCATTTTTAGGCAAAGTTAAATAGCCGTGAATTGTTAATCCATCTCTCGACTGATAACTAACCGGTTTCATATCGGCCATAAACTGTTCATCGATCCAAGTCGCTACATCAGTAATTTTTTCTAGTTTATGAGAATCTTCTCGATACACGTAATAAGCGCCTAAAGATTTATCGCTATATGTTCTAATGATGAATGTATTTTCTGCTTTATCAACGGACGTAACAACCACCTCATAACCAAGTAATTTAGACTCTAAAAACTGGTATCTTGACTGGCTTATTGAATCGAAAAAATGTATTTGCTTTTTGTCGGTAACATAGACTGCAGCAGTTAATACCTTACGCTTTTTAGAATATGAGGCCAATTCAATGTCGACTTCAGAATTCGTATAAATTTCTTCTTTTTCTTTTCCTGTTTTTGGATCGAAAAGTACTAAAGCAGATTTATCTCTACCAATATTAGAAACAGCATACAATTCTTTATTATCGAAAGTAAAGAACAACGGCGATAAGCTTTCTTTAAAATTTGTTGTTATAACCGTAGTAAACTCATCTTGCTCAGTTTCTCGGTAAAGCAAACTGGAATTAACACCATCGGTTGTAATAGCAATCCGCAACTGACCATTATGATCGGTCATCCAAGCCATAATATTACCGGGGTTTTCTGCCAATAAGGTTAACTCTCCACTAACGATATTAAGTCGATAAGGATCAAAAATTTCGGGTACACGTTTGTTTAAACCCACAATTAACTCGTTCGGATTTTCTTCTAAGTCGTCGATAATTTGAGTAACAACGCCTTCAAAATTTGTCAATGGGAGTGGATTTTTCCCATCTCTATCGACAGCATATAGTTTAAAATTCTCGTCGCCCCCATTATCTTTTACAAATAGAATTCGATTGTCGTTTGCCCAAAAAAACGAGTTAATATCTCGGTCTGTTTCGAAAGTTATTTGTTGAGCAGAATCTTTATCTATTGCTCTAACGAATATATTCATTCTCGAATTAATCGGGGCTAAATAAGCGATCATACTACCATTGGGAGATACTGAGAAAGCTGTTTTCTCTGCATTTCTAAAAAACTGCTCTACAGGTATTGTAGGAATCGTATTGTTATTTTCCATGTTTTTTTCGTTCGATTGACATGCTCCTAAAATGAGCGTAGTGAAACTTACTAAAATAATCTGACTTATATTCTTCATAAAATTTTATTTGACTCACAATTGGACGAGCATTTCAAAAATTAGTTACAAAAAAAAATCACTTGATTGTTTCAAGTGATTTTTCTAAAATAGTTTTTCTTATTTGGTGTAGCTTTTAATTAGCGACTCTAAAATCAGCCTTCCATCTTCGTTACCTAACTCATTATCAGCTGCACGCTCCGGGTGAGGCATCATTCCAAATACATTTTTATTTTCGTTGCAAACTCCTGCAATATTTTCAATGGATCCATTAGGGTTTATATGGCTATTAACCTCTCCTGTTTCAGTAGTATAACGGAATAATATCTGACCATTCATTCTCATTTTTTTAAGAGACTCATCGTCGGCAAAATATCGGCCTTCGCCGTGGGCAATAGGAATTTTATAAGCTTTATCTTTATCTAAGTACGCCGTCATAGGATTGTCGGTATTATCGGGTTTAATGTAAACATTCTTACAAATGAATTTCTGATTGTCGTTATGTAAAAGTGTTCCGGGTAACAATCCACTCTCGCATAATATCTGAAAACCATTACAAACACCAAAAACCAAACCTCCATAATTAGCAAACTCTGTCACCTTTTCCATAATAGGAGAAAATCGAGCAAGTGCTCCTGATCTTAAATAATCGCCATACGAAAAGCCACCAGGGATAGCTATTGCATCGACTCCTTTAAGATCGGTATCTTTGTGCCAAAGCTCAATTACTTCGTGTCCTAATTTATCTCTTAGCACATAAACCATATCGTGGTCACAATTTGATCCGGGAAAGACTAATACGCCAAACTTCATAAAGAAAGATTTTCTAGTTAAATATTAAACTTAACCAACAAGTTGGTTTTACTTAGTTGCAAAAATACATATTCCTTATCTTTTTTCAGACAATTTGTTTATTAATTCCAAAACTTCTATGGGTCTGATATTATGGTATAAAAGTTGATTGTTACCCAAATGTTTTTAAGAAAAACCTTGCTTTGGAATTTTCTTTTACACAAAAAAGTTATCTTGCAATCATAAATTTTTAACTAAATACACCATGAGAAATTTATTCTTTATTCTAACGATGATGACCGGTTTATTAATGACCGCTCAAACATCGATTCCTTCAGTACAAATAAAAACAGTTGATGGAAAACCATTTAATACCTCCGATATTGTTTTCGATGGTCCAGTTATTATCGACTTTTGGGCAACATGGTGTAAGCCTTGTGTTAAAGAATTAAATGCTATTATAGAAGAATACGAAGCACTTGCAGAAGAGACTGGTTTAAAAATATATGCCGTTTCAATCGACAATGCAAGAACCTCAGCAAGAGTAGCTCCTTTTGTTAATACTAACGAATGGCCTTATATTGTTCTGTTAGATGCTAATAGCGATTTTAAAAGAGCTATGAATGTTATTAATGTCCCTCACGTTTTTATTTTCGACAAAAACGGGAATTTAGTTGAACAACACACTTCATACAACGAAGGGGATGAAGAGCATTTATTTGAACTTATTCGCAAACTAGGAAAAGAATAACAGAATTCCTGCTATGAAACAAATACTAACATTTTTTTTGTTCGTCGTAGTATCGACGACGCTTGTTTACGCTCAAGAAACAAACACTAAAGGGATATTATCCGGCAATTTGCAAGTCGATGGAGCCTACTATACAGACTCACTAAGCCAATCGCAACGACCGGAAGGATTTGGCATTAATTCTTATGCTAATTTCAATTATAACTACGGCAAATTTACTGCTGGTTTACGATTCGAATTGTATCAGCCACCATTAATGGGTTACGACACTAAATACCAAGGTATGGGCATACCCTATAAATATTTAAGCTACAAAGCCGACGAATTAGAATTTACTGTAGGTAACTTCTACGAGCAATATGGTAGTGGTATGATATTAAGATCGTACGAAGAGAAAACTTTAGGCTACGACAATGCTTTAGAAGGTGTTCAATTAAAATACAATCCATTCAAAGGTGTTTACCTTAAAGGTTTATTTGCTAGACAAAGAAATTTCTGGGATTATGATGGACTCGTTCGTGGGATTGATGGAGAAATTGTTATAAACGATGCACTAGGAATTGAGAATACTGAACTTCCGTATTTATCGATTGGAGGAAGTTTTGTAAGTAAATATCAAGATCCACAAAACACAACACTCAACTTACCAGGAAATGTAGCTGCCGGAGCAGGAAGAGCATCTGTTGTTTACAAAGGGTTTAATTTATCTGGCGAATATGCATATAAAATCAACGACCCCTCTGCAGACAATAATTACACATACAAAAACGGACAGGGCTTATTAATAAATGCAACATACAGCACAAAAGGCTTTGGCGTGTATCTAACAGCTAAAAGATTGGATAACATGTATTTTCGTTCCAATAGGAATGCCTCTGCAACAAGTTATTTAATTAACAATCCTCCGGCAATAGCACAAGAACACACATATTCGTTATCAGCAATGTATCCATTTGCTACGCAAGCTAATGGAGAAATGGGTTTACAATCTCAAGTATCTTATAAATTTAAGAAAAACACACCTTTAGGCGGAAAATACGGAACTAAAATAAATGTTTCTTTATCTAAAGTTTACGATATTAGACGCGATTCTTTAGATGAATATACTGCCATTGGTGAAAAGGGAACACTTGGTTACAATAGTAATTTCTTTGCCTTAGGCGACCATTGGTACACCGATTTTAATATAAAGTTAGACAAAAAGTTTTCGAACAACTTTAAAGGTTCATTAACTCAAATGTACCAAGAGTTTGATAATAATATTTTTCATGTTGGCGGTTATCATCATGTCATATACTCGCACATTACTGTTGCTGATATGACCTACAAAATTAACAACAACAATGCTGTACGTCTTGAGTTACAGCATTTATACACTAAAAACGATAAAGGCAACTGGGCTATGGCAATGCTAGAATACACAGTTTCTCCTCATTGGTTTTTTGTAGTATGGGATCAAGTCAATTATGGTGGATTTGGTAACACCGACAATATCGAAGCGTTTGATGAAATTGAGCATTTTTATAATTTTTCGTTCGGATATACAAAAAAAGCCAATCGTATTCAATTATCTTATGGTAAACAAAGAGAAGGTGTCGTTTGTGCGGGTGGTGTATGCAGATATGTTCCTGCATACGAAGGGTTTATGTTATCAATATCAAGTACTTTTTAATCGAAGAGCAAAATGAAATATTTATCAATTACTTTCTTAACTATAGTATTCGCTAGTATTTTTTGGACTTCTTGCGACAAAATAGAAGAACCTTATTTCAAGCCGGTATACACCGAAAGAATAACTTTATCGGAATTGGTTGCTGATGCCTCTAATATTGATGAATCGAATTACAACGATTTTATTAATACCTGCTCTGCTTATAACAACACACTTACCATGCTGATACTCTCTGGAAATACAGATATTGCTGGTAATAGCTCTGAAGCTAATAGCATTGTTAGCATGTTAAGCATAAACACGCAGGACTCGTTGGCAATGTTCGATAGAAAAACCGTTAACGGATTGTATGGCGTACAAAAGAGTTTTTGGAATGACGCATTAAACAATGCCAGTTCTCAACAGACCATATTTAATTTGTCTATCGATGGCTCATTAAACCAAAGCACACAAACTTTTGCTGGCGAAGTTGAAGTAAGATGTACCAATGGGTATCAAACCGAAACAAAGTTAACGCTGTACGTTGTTAGAGATAGTGTTGTATGCAACAATATTGTTTGTAACAATGTACTTACAGAAGCTCACGAACTCGCAAATTTCTCAGAATTTAGAAGAGAGCAAAGCGAAACTGTCGATTTAAATATCGACCTATCTGAATACAATAACTTAGACTTGATTTCGATGATTGTTGTTTTAACGAACAATTCAAATTACGAAATATTGCAAGCAAGCGAGCAGTTTGTTTCAGGGATAACTTTTACAAGAACACAAAATGTTCTTATCGAAGACTTTACAGGACATTTATGTGGAAGTTGCCCTAGAGCCCACGAAGAGATAACAAGATTGCATGATCTTTATGGTCACCAACTTATTCCCATGGCAATTCATTACGACCCTTCTGGATATTTCACATCAGTTACCGCAGATTATCCCGATGATTTTAGAACAGAAATAGCCAACGAAATAGGAAGTAGTATGGGTGTTCAATTCAATCCTATTGGTTATGTAAATCGTATTGGTTCTTATTCTGATAAAACCATTGATTTCCCATTCTGGGAAAATAAATTCTTAGAATTAAAAAATAAAGAAGCTAAAGCAGGAGTCGTTATAGATGCCATCAGAAATAGTAATTTATTATCTGCATCGGTATATGTTAAAGCGTTCGAACAACTCGATACTTTAGTTAAAATCCAAGGATTTATACTAGAAGATGGTATTATCTCGAAGCAAACTGATTATAATGCCTATCCTACGGATATTGAAGACTACGAACATAACCACGTACTTAGAGCCAGTATTAATGGATTGTGGGGCGAAGACCTAACAGAAGTTCCATTTGCTCAAAACAGCATTGTTCAAAAAGAATTTAACTTTACTTTGGATCAAAACAAATGGAATGTCGAAAACCTTACACTTATCATTATTATATACAACGATTTAACTCGTGAAATAATTCAAGTTGAAAGTGTAAAATTGTAAAAAAGAAAAATTCGTAAACAAATACAAAGTGTTTCTGTAGCCACCTTTAGGGGTGGCTTTTTTATTATTAAAATCACGCAAAAGCTTAAGGGGATTTCTAAAAATTAGTCCAAACTGAGACATTCATAAAATTTTGGATACAAATAAAAATTATGAGAGCTATCGAGATAACTTGAATAATTCTTATGTAGTAGGCAAAAGAATTATGAAAGCCCTTTGGGAACAAAGATAGCAAACAATCTACTGCGTTAAAATTTTGATAAATAGCTAGGCTATTAATAAAAATTTATGCCTTGTATCTTATTTACTATCTTTGTTTCTCAGAAAGGAGTAATTATTAGAAGTCACCTTAAAAAATATCTAAATTTACAATTCATTGCTAAACCTGAAATATGAAAGAAAATGTTCTTCACTATTTGTTCGAGAACAAACTGATTACAAATTCTGAGTTTGAAATAATTTCTCCGGGGACTATTAATCTTAATGCCGGCCCAGACTTTTTTAATGCTAAAATAAAAATCGGGAACACAATTTGGGCAGGTAATGTAGAAATACACATGAAAGCCTCGGATTGGTACGTACATCAACACCAAAATGACCCTGCCTACGACAACATTATTTTACACTTAGTTCTTGATAACGACAAAGCCGTTTTTAACTCAAAAGGATCGAGCATACTAACCTACCAGATTAAATATAAACAGGAAGTTCTTGAACAATACTCAAAATGGGAACATACCTTGAACAACATTCCTTGTTCAGATACAATTTTAAAATTAGATACATTCAACAAAAATAATTTTACGGAAGCTCTGGCATTCGAAAGAATTGAACAAAAAAGCAAAGATTTTGAACAACTTATTTTCTATAACCAAAATAATATTGAAGAAGCCTTTTTTCAAGCATTGGCGATGGGGTTTGGCGGACATTTAAACAAAATACCTTTCGAGCTGTTAGCAAAAAACACACCGCTCAACACCATTCTTAAACAAAAGGATAGTTGGATGCAAATAGAAGCCATACTTTTTGGGCAGAGTGGCTTGTTGAACCCAGAAGTAGGCCATTTTAATGATGATGAATATTTAAATAGCTTAATGAATGAATATCGCTTTTTGTCTTCAAAATATCGATATAAAGGCATAAGAGCAGAATTATGGAAGTTCAGCAAGATTAGGCCATATAATTTTCCTTCTGTTAAGTTAGCCCTATTTGCCTCTCTAATTTATCATCAGCACAATATTTTTTCTAAAGTTCTAAATTTGAGCAGTCTAAAAGACTTAAGCAAAATTTTTCAAGTAGAAGCATCAGATTATTGGAGAAATCATTATCGACCAGGTAAAACATCAAAACAAAGTGTAAAGCGAATTAGTGAAAGCACTTTTCATTACTTGGTCATCAACATTTTAGTTCCTTTTTTATACATTTACAGTCAACAAACACGACAAGAAAATATTAAAGCAAGAGTGTTAAACTGGTTAGAAGAAATGCCTGCAGAAAATAACAGAATTACCAGAATATACGAAGATTATGGATTCGAGAACATGAATGCATTATTTTCTCAAGGATTGATTGAACTAAATCAAAAATATTGCGAACAGAAACAATGTTTATCTTGTCGTTTAGGGCATCAAATGTTAAAAATAGTGTGGAATGAACACTAAGCTTCATATAGGAATTAAACAAAGCTTTTTTGCTGCATTTTTAATCACGTTCTTAATTATTATTGGCGTGGTTGGCTATATGCTCATCGAAGAATTTACTTTTATCGAAGCGCTTTACATGACTATAATTACAGTATCGACGGTAGGCTTCGAGGAGGTGCACAACCTATCTGATGCTGGAATGATTTTCACTGTTATTCTAATCACTTTTAGCATTGGGGCTTTCGGTTATACTCTTACAACAATTACAAGATATATTATTGATGGAGTTTTTCGTAACTATTATAAAGATAACAAAGTGAAAAAACGTATTAACAAGCTAAACAATCACGTTATAGTGTGTGGCTACGGACGTGTAGGAAAACAAGCAGTTCACGAGTTACTTGAACATGGCGTTGAAGTCGTTATTATCGATAACGACATGGAAGAAATTGAGCTAATCCGAGCTAAAGACGACATGTTGTACATACATGGTGATGCCACTGCCGACGAAATTATGGAAAGTGCCCAAATAGGCAACGCTCAAGCACTCATTACAACTTTACCAAAAGATGCAGATAATTTGTTCGTGGTATTATCGGCCAAAGAGCTTAACAAAAAACTTAAAATTATTAGCAGAGCATCCGACGAGCATTCCGATAAAAAACTTAAACGCGCCGGAGCTTCTAACGTAATTATGCCTGACAGGATTGGTGGACAGCGCATGGCTAAGTTAGTTGCACAACCCGACATTGTTGAATTTATAGAAAATATTTTAATTCAAAACTCCAGCGAAGTAAATTTAGTAGAAATTAGTTGTAACATATTACATGAGAGCCTTTTAAACAAAACCATTGGGAGCTTGGGCATTCGAAATAAATCCGGAGCCAATATTATTGGGCTCAAAGATCAGGCTCAAACATATATTTTTAATCCTCCTGCCGATCAGAAAATTAAACCTACCGACAAGCTTTTTGTTCTTGGCAATCCACTACAAATCAATGCATTTAAAAATATTCTAAAAAGCGGTATATAAAAGAGCAACGAATCGAAGATCTTATCGTCTATGAGAGTAATAAAAGGCAATATCGATGAATCTTAGCGACCCTAAAGACATAAAAGAAGTCATAGACGGATGTATTAAAGGGAATCGTAAGTATCAGGAAATTCTACATAAGTCTTTCTACAGCAAAATGTTGGTTGCCTGCCTTCGGTACGCCAGTCATAGAGCAGAAGCAGAAGATTTGTTACACGATGGATTTATTAAAGTATATCAAAAACTATCGCATTATAATTACCAAGGATCGTTTGAGGGGTGGATTCGGCGTATTATCGTAAACAATTCTATCGATTATTTGAGAAAAAAAAAAGAATTTACTATCGATTTCGATGGCGAAAACGAATATCTTCTGAACAAATACGACGACCATGAGGATGTTCATGAAGAGATTAGGCTAACCAATTATAAAGCGCAACAAATCATTGAAGCCATTCAACAGCTCACCCCCGCTTACAAAGCTGTTTTTAACATGTACGTTCTTGAGGATTTAAGCCATAAAGAAATTGCCGAGGAGCTCGGCATTTCTATAGGTACTTCTAAATCGAATTTATCTAAAGCAAAAGTTAAGATTAAAGAAATCTTGGAACGAATGGGAACTATGAGTGACCTTTAACTACCATCATCATAATTTTATAATTCAAACGAAAGAATTTGTATATCTGATAAATAAAACAACTTCTCCAAAAGCGAGTCATCCGGGTTGGAACCGGTGGATAAAACTCATCTTTATAATTTCTGACTACTATCTTTTTATTTTCCATTTTTCATTTCATTTTTGGTTCGACTATTCGGGTAATAACCACCAGAAGGGGTATCCTTTTGCTTTGTGAATAAACATGTAGTGTAAGAATAATTTAATCCAATGACCGGCTAAACCAACCTCTCCTACTGTTGAGTTAATGTCTCTACCCCACTGAGGATATTTTTCCCAATCGGTTACAATAGGCGCCACAGTCATTGTTGCAGCTTTACCTCTACGTATGCCATATCCTGCAGACACAATACAAGCGGCTGCCATTCTAGCCATGCTAGCTTTATGTTTATAGTCTTTACTTCCTGTTTTAATTCTTCTTGAAATATTTAAAGCAATCACTTTACCAATAACACCAGAGGGCATCCCTGTACGCGGTGGCGAAGGAAACATTGGCGTTCCATTGGGGGTCGACATTGGTTTTGAAATTGAATGTGGTGGAGCAAAAGCAATTCCTGCTGCAAAAATATTATCGTATATAGGATTCTGATAAGTTTCCGGCCAATCTGAGGCTCTCCACTCCTCAAACGGTTTTTGGGTATAATCAGCATCAACAGTCATAAATCCGTTAGGCTTGAACAAAGAACCATCCGTAATTTCCTCATCATTTTTGTTAAACCCTTTTATGCCTGCACCGGCAAAGCCCGGAATTAACATTGCAAAGTCGTATTCTTGTGTTTTATATTCTCCTGCCAATGTTTCGTAGTGAACGAGTCCTTTTTCTACTTTATTTACACCGGCTCTTTTAATCCATCGAATGCCATATTCCGATAAAATCGATTCGGAAAACACCCTTGTTGGAGTAATGTAACCGCCTCTTTTCACAAATGCACCGCCCATTCCAAAATCGCCCAGCTCATATTCATTGGTTATCCAAATAATATCTGCTAAATGACTTAATTTTCGTTTTTTAACTTCGAACGCAACATTTAAGGCATATTCAAACGCTGCTCCTTGGCACGTAGCCATAGCATGACCCGTTCCTATTAAAAAAGTTTGCTTTTCGCCGGCCTCCATTTTAGCTATAGATTTCTGCAATTCTACCCAAGCATGCGCGGCATGATCGTACGAACATACCGAAACAGAATTTCCGGTTGAAGGACCTAAGCCTTCTGTTGCTTCAAAATTTAATTTTGGTCCTGTAGCGTTAACAAGAAAATCGTAATCGACAGTTTCCTTTTTGCCTTGTCTATCGCCAACTACATATTCGATGGTTACAAACGGTTTATCAGAATCTTTATTACCTTCGGGATGAATAGACAGAGCTTTAGCTTGCTTAAATTCAATTTTCCATTTTTTGTAAACTTTTTCTAATTTGAATCGAACTTGATCGACAGACATTTGACCTATTCCGACCCAAATGTTTGAGGGAATCCATTGGTAATATGCACTAGGAGATACAACTACGACCTCATGTTTACTTCCTAATTTTTTTTTAAGAAATGAGGCGGCTGTATGGCCGGATATGCCTGCTCCTAAGACTACAACTTTTGCCATAATTATATATTTAAGTATTTCGATACCAAATTTAAATTATTAAATTTAATATATGTTAAAAAACACAATTTAATTCAATTGCAATAACGCTTTGTTTTCGAGTTTTCTCATCTGAGCTCTATCTTCATCGCTATGGTCTTGGTATCCAACAAGATGTAATACGCCGTGTATTATAACACGATAAAGCTCATTATCAAACGTTTGAGAATATTTTTCGGCATTTGTTTTTACGGTATCTAAGCTAATAAAAATATCCCCACTGATTTTTTGATCTTCAGAATAATCGAAGGTAATAACATCGGTATAATAGTCGTGCTGCAAATATGTTCTATTAACTTCTAATATTTTTTCGTCTGAGGTAAAAATGAAATTAAGTTCTCCTATCTTTTTATTATAAGATAGAACAACTTCTTTGATCCATTGCTTTGTTTTCTGCTTAGAGAAATCAGGCATTGGAACTCGATCATTGTAAAAGTATGTTGCCAATATTATTTAAACTATGTTAAAAGTAATACGCATTTCATTCCCTTTTTCGTTAAATTCTAATTTATCTGATAATTGAGAAATGATGAAAATTCCACGTCCATCTGGTTTTTCGATATTTTCTGGTGCAGTTGGATCCGGTAAATTTTCGTAATCGAAACCATCTCCCATATCTTTAATATCGATAATCAGTTCATCGTGTTTAACTTCTAATTCTAAATAAACATTTTTGGAGGCATCAAGCTTATTACCATGAGTAACAGCATTATTAGCAGCTTCAATAGTGGCCAAAAATATTTTACCGTACAAATCTTCACTTATGTGTATTTGTTGTAAATAGTCGTCTACGAATTTTTCAATTTTTGAAACATCATCTAAAGTTGAGCTAATTTCAATCTTCCCTTTTGCAGCTTTATTCATTGATATTCAATATATAATTTTTATACTTTTCTTGATAAAAATAACGAAGCTTAAGTTTCGTCTTTATCATTAGATCATCACTGATTACAATATTGTCTTTATACTTAAAAATCTCTTCGGGGTTACTTAATTGGTCATTAATATTAGGCTTTGATTCTCGTTTTTTATCTTGTTCTCTTTTGAACTCGGAGTTTTCTGCTTCAAGTAAACGTGTAAGAATCAGTTCTTGTCGTTTTAGTAATTCCGGTGTAATATTTTTTTGTATTAATTCATTCTCAATATCTTCTGATAATTTTTTAATCTCTTTTAATTCTTTGGCTGTTTGAGGTGAAAGCCCTTGCGAATTTGACAATTCTTGTAACATTTGTTGCATTTTATCGTGTTCGGCAATCATTTTCCCTAAACCTTGATTTATTTTTTGCCCGTTTTGCTGACCTTTCCCATCTTTCAATTGATCGAGCATTTTTTGCATTTGCTGTTTCAACGACTGTGCTTGTTGCTTGGGTTGTCCAAAACCAGGTTTTGGCGTTCCGCTTGGTTTACTGCAACTGCCCGGTTTACTACACTGCGACTGCATTTGTTTCTTCATCTGATCCATAATTTCCGACAACAGCAAAGACAAGTTATTGGCAGAAGTCATGACCAACTGCTGTGAAACTTGCGCTTGACCAACTTTTCGCTCATTAATTTGTTCTTGGGCTTGAGTTAATTGCTCGTCTATTTTTAATAATTCTTTATTGATAGGAGCCGCAATCATTGGTTCAGATTTTGCTAAATTATATAAAGAGTCTTTAATAATTTCAAAATTTTCAGCATTTTTAATCTGTTGGTTATACAAATACATGTATTTAGGGTCTTTATACTTAATATTTCTGAAATTCAACATGATAGCTTCTTGTTGAAATGAAAAATCATTTAAATTTTCAAGAATTTGTTTCAACGCCTCAATATCTTGCGATTGCTGCTGTAAAGATTGTTCTTGCATCATCTGACTCATCTGTTGAGCCATTTCTTGCATTTGCTGAGCGGCTCCTTTCTGTTGCTTCGATGCTTTTTTATTTTGTTGGTTTTCCAGCGATTGTTTAGAGTTTTGCATTTGCTTTTGAAGGGAATCCATCTTTTCCTTAAATTCTTCTATTGGCATAGGATTTTCTAACGATTCATTTTTCTTCATGCTCTCGTTTAAATCTTTTTCAATATTGTCGAGCTTCTTTTGATGTTCGGCTTGTTGCTGTTTTAAATTTTCCGAATCCGATTTTTTTTCTTTAGTTTCATCAGATAATTGCTGATGTTCTTCTGCTAGCTTTTGAAGATCATCAACAGTTTTCTCCAGTCGTTTTTCAAGTTCTAATTTTTTGAGTTGCTCAAGGTTACGATCTAATTGTTCCGATAAATCTTCATACGACATATCTAGTTTTTCGGATAACTCGTTAAACTGATCTTTGTCGAAATCCTTCATCAACTTGTTAATCTCTTCCATCAATTCTTTCATCTCTTCGTCCATTAGCTGACTCAACATCTCCTCAATCTGTTCCTGTTTTTCTACAAGCTCTTTTTGTTCTTTAGTTAAATTTTTAATAAGCTCGTTATTTTTTTCGTTTTCTTTGGCTGCTTGTTCCATTAACTTTTGAAGCTCGTTATGTTTTTCGCTAATTTCCGAAAGTTTTTGTGTAGCTTGCCATTCGCTCATTTCACTATTTATAAGACTTTCTTTTAAATCTTTAAGATCTTTTCGCAACTCATCTGCCAAAGTTTTAGATTCGTCAACTTTATTTTGAATCTCTTCGGCTTGCTGTTGTTCCATCTCACTTATTTCTTCCTTGTTGGGTAAATAGAAGCGATAGGTTTGCGATTTAGAGCTTTTAGATCCATTAACCGCATCGTTATCCCAAACTTCAAAATAAAAATTTATGCTTTGCCCTTGTTCGATAAGATCTATCAAGTTATAAGCATAATAAAATTCTTGAACGGATTGTCTTGAGCTAAGAGGGATAGGTGTCTTTTTAACAATCTGATCTTCAAATTGATAATTAAATGTAAGTTGGCTAATTCCATAATCATCGGCTGTTTGACCATAAAAATAATAATGCCCCATGTGTAGGGTATCTTCTATAGACTTTACAACAATTTGCGGATACTCGTCGGGAATAACTTGCGCTTTAAATTGGACCATCTGCGATTTTAAAATGGTATCGACTGACGCATTTATACTATATGGTAAATCTTTTAGTAAGTGTATGCTTACAGAGTAATTATTGTCGCTATTAAGATTTGAAACAAAGCTAGAATCGTTAGATGATAGCCATAACTTACGGATGTCCTTAGTTACAAATTGCCACTCAACCAAAGAACCTTCGGGCACTACGATGTCGCCGGAATTTTCAATTATTTCTTTCTGCAAATTGGTATATTTTGGTGGCGTTATATTAATTTTAAATCCGATTATTTGAGGATTCGGTAAAACCTTAACTTCGAATGGCCCAAATGTTTCTTGATCTGCCAATATTGAAAACAGGAAGCCTTGTTGTACTCTTGGAAATTCGTATTCGAATAGTTGAACTTCTGTTTGAGGCAAAAAGTATTCGACACCTCCATATTTTATTTTTACCGGATTAGGTATATATGCTCCATCGCACTTAATTTTTAAATTGAGGTCTTCTCCTCGGCTAACTATTAATTGTTCGTCAGCAACATCGAACCAAAATGCTAAAGGTTTTTTATACTGCTTATCGTAATTAATTAATCGCTCTGTACCTTCGGAAAGAACATCTGGCGATGCTATAATTAACACAACAATAATTATTATAGGCAAACTCAGGTACTTGATATATTTAAAGTTCTCTTTTATTTTAACAGCGTTATTAAATGGAATCACTTTAATGTTAGCCGATTTTTGCTCTATTGCAGCTTGAATAAGTTCCGCTGAATACTGATGATTTGAAAGTTTTTCTAATTCAAGAATGTTTTTAAGCTGATCTTTTAACTCCGGAAAATGCTTTCTTAATATTTTATCTATCTTACTTAAACTTAATGGTTTAGTGATTTTTATTAACCATAAAATGGGCTTTAAAATCAGCTTAAAAAAAATAAGTAGGGCAATGCTTACAAAAGTTAAATCTATAACCAAACGTACTGTTTTCGAGAAATACGCAAAGTACTCTCCAACAACTATTAACAAATACGATGAGACTAGAAAAAGGAGCAAAAGTAAAATGCCTCTAATCAATTTATTTCTATAATATTTGAATGAGAATTTCTCAAGTTTGGTATGCAATTCGTTGAGTGAACTCATCAGTAGATTCTCCTTTCTGTTATAATTTCACACCAATGCATAATATATCTTCTGTTTGTTCCATCGCTCCTTGCCATTTATCGAACTTTTCTACAATTAAAGTTTGTTGTTCCTCGATAGATAGAACATGTACACGTTGCAGTACCAGCTTAAGTTGATATTGTTCGAATGGTGTAGCATTTTCGCCACCAAGTTGATTTCTGAAACCTTTGGTGCTTAGATAAAACATTGAGTCCAAATTTGCATTCAATTCAACATCTTTAAACGATTGATTATCAATATCAGCTCTAACACTATAATCGTTTGCCGTTAAAACGTTCATTCCTAAAATAGCCTGACTATCGAAAAAATAAATAGGCAGATTCGCAGAGGCAAATTGTACGTTGTGACTATCTTCCTTCTCTTCAATAAAAACCACAGCCATTTCTATACCATCGTCTTCGTTCTTAAGATACCCCGACAAATGTTTATATAAAATGTTATTTACTGATTTAAGCACATCAGAGGCTTTGGTTTGTTCTTTCAGTTTAAAATTATTCAAAACATTGATAGCCAGCAAAGAAAGAAAACCTCCTGAAATTCCTTCTCCAGAAGCATCTCCAACAACTAATATGCGCTTGTTACCCAATTTTACAGACCAATAAAAATCGCCTCCTACTACATTTTTGGGTTTAAAAAACACGAATGACTCTGGGAATATTGTTTTATGATATTCGACGGAAGGCAATAGCGCATCTTTAATCCCTTTACCATATGTAATGCTCGATGTTAGCTTTCCGTATAATGATTCTATTTGGTTTCGACGTTTTTGTAATTCTAAGTTTTGTTGATAAACTTTATCATTTTTATCTCGTAAATCGTCTGCTAATCGTTTTAAATCGGATTTTTGCTGCTCCACTTCTTTAGTTCTCTCTTCAATAATTTTCTTTAATCGTGCGCGGTCTTTTTCTGCTCTAAAAGAAAATACTTTTTGAGTAATGTAAACCAACCCCCAAACTAAAAAGAATGCTAAAGCCCAAATCAACCAACGGTAACTGTAATATACATTCTCAGATAATCGCATTTGAACTTTAAACTCTCCCATATCAATCATTAAAATATCTTCTTTTTCGCTAAACGATTTTATAGTAGCATATAATAATGATTCTTGAACACCGGGAACAGCAATTGATTTAAGGAGTTGTTTATCCTGATCGTAAATGTTAATATTTTCGTTATTGGCTAACACATACAACTCGCTATTATCTATAATTGTTGTTACGTGCCTTGCTTTATTGAAACTTATAGGAAGTGCTTCAATTGTTATGTTTGAGAAGTCCTCTGATAAACGGAAAGTCAAACTATTATTATCAATAAGAAACAGTTCATCGTTATCTTTAGGTTTTATTAGTGATAATGGCGGAGTAGCTTCTTTTAAACCGGGTCCGATTAGTTTATCCTCTTCGAGTAAAGTCCCATCGGCGTCGAAAACTAAAATTGACGGCGGAGTAAGCGTATCCATATAATTACTAACCACAGAAACCAATCTTACTTCATCCTCATTTTGAATAACTTGCGTAGACAAACGACTGGTCCATCCCTGTATACTGTAAGGGTTGAATTTGAAATTCAATTGATGGTCTAAAACGATTAACCAACTTGAACAATCACCAAAATTCAATAAATCATCCTTATGAGCTAATAGCAAAGAATCGTGCTTATCTTTTAGGTCGAGTTCTTCGAAGATCTGATCGTAAATATTGCAATATGCCTGAGTTTGTAAAACAATTTCCTTCTTCCCATCTCTGTCGAGGTTGGCGGTATTCATTCCTATAATTGCGGCTCCGGCAATCGGCGATTTATAAAGTTGATCTTTATAAGGGTAATACGCATAGATGCGCCTAGGAAATATTGAATAACCCGAAGTAATTGAAATTATCAAACTTTTATTACCTGTACCATCAATGTCTTCGAAAATAAAATTGCTAACAAACTGATACTTGCCTTGAATGCGCTTTAAAATATCTAAAAAATGAACTCTTACATTGGGTTTGGTAATCTTACCATTAATATACTCAATGGTAAGTAAATAAAGAGAATCGTTTTTAACACCCAACATATAAATTTCGGGGATCCCGTTATTATTAGCATCTTCGAATAAGATTTTATCGTTCCCTTCTACATAAATATCGTAGGGTAAATTAGTTAAATTGAGTAGTAAATTATCGTCGTTATATAACGTAAGAGAACCGAAAATGTGATTGTTTTCTGAAATCACCAAGTACTCTTCATCTTTATCGTTGTCGATATCGATAAAAAAATCGTAAGTAACTACTTCTTCTTTTTGAGTTCTAGAAAGCCACTGATACTTTTCTATCGGGCTGTACATTTTGTAAACTCCAAAGAATACAAAAACAGCAATAATAAAATTTGATAATATTATTCTAAATAATAGTCGCATAACTAACAAAGTTAAAAAAAGTCCTGATTAAAATATTATTCCATAACAGAAAAATCACATATATTAATAGTTCAAATTATTGCACGAATACAAACCTACTGGCAATAAAAAAGGCAGGTAAAACTACCTGCCTTGCTTTTTTGATTGGATAAAAACTAATCCATATGTTTTACGTTGATGTAGTACAATACAATGAACAACAAAGTAATGATTGTTCCAAAAGTACTAAATGGCATACCGAAAATTAGAGGTAAAATAATCATCAATACTTGAGCGATTGCGTACAAGTAAAAACCCATTTTTTTTAATCCCCACATTTTTTATAGCACCAAATAACGATGTTGCTGACAATAAAAGGGCAATAATAAAATACCCTGTTCCTGCACTTGCCAATTCAGCCATACCGGGTATACTTTCAAGCATTCCGTAAAAAGCAGTAAATGCAACAGCTAATAAAAGCATCATTAAAGTACCTAAACCACTACCAATAAAAGTAAGAATCAACAATACGGTTAATAAACCGGGACGTTGTTTTGTAGTTGCTTGTTCTTCCATAGTTTAAATTTTTAGAGTTAATATTTAAAAAAACAAATGTTGTTTCGAGTTATTTCGCCAACCAGCTTGGGATTCATAATCTACCATGTAAATTTTAAGATCGGCTTGGCTTTCGTAATTCACAAAGTAAATTTTCTTATCGGATTGCGACTCATAATCGACAAAATACCATTTCCCCTCATTGCCCTTTGCTTGCGATTCGTAATCGACTTTATAAACTTTTAAATCGCATTGCGATTCATAATCCACAATATATACTTTAATGTCGGCTTGAGACTCATAATCAACTTTGTAAACCTTCTGAGCATTAAGGTTATACACAGAAAAAAACACAATTATAAAGCTAAGTATCGTAGTCAATTTCATATGATTTTTTTTTGCCAATGTAGATATAAAAAATTAAAATTTGTTAAAATCTTTAATAATTTTTCATGAACAATATGATTCGTTTGACAGGGGTAATGTTTATAACTATGAAAAACCAAGTTTGTAATAAGGCTAACAAAAATTTATTTTTGAAAGAAAAATACCTTTTCACTAAATTTAGATAGGCCATACCATGAAAAAAATATTTCTTTTAGATGCATACGCCCTAATTTTTCGTTCGTACTACGCTTTTATTAAAAACCCGAGAGTCAACTCGAAAGGTTTGAATACTTCAGCTATTTTTGGGTTTACAAATACGCTCATCGAATTAATTAGAAAGGAAAACCCAGATTTCTTGGCCGTTTGCTTCGACCCATCAGGACCTAATTTCAGACACGAGCTTTACCCTGAATATAAAGCAAATAGAGATGCAACGCCAGAAGACATAAAGCTTTCGGTACCACATATTAAAAATATCATCGAAGCAATGAACATTCCTGTAATTGAGGTAAAAGGTTTTGAAGCCGATGATTTAATAGGAACGCTTTCGAAACGCTTTGCCGACACAGAACATCATGTATATATGATGACACCCGATAAAGATTATGCTCAATTGGTCGCCAATAATATTTACATGTATAAACCGGGTCGTTCGGGCTCTGACATAGAAATTCTAGGAGTTGAAGAAGTTAAAAACAAATTTAAAATAGAAAACCCTCTTCAGGTCATCGATATTTTAGCACTTTGGGGCGATTCTTCCGACAACATACCCGGAGCTCCCGGCATTGGCGAAAAAACAGCTCAAAAGTTAATCGAAACATACGGTAGTGTTGAAAATCTTCTAGAAAACACCGCCGACCTGAAAGGAAAACAAAAAGAAAACCTAGAATCTCACATAGAACAAGTTCTACTTTCAAAACAATTAGCAACCATAGACACTAATGTTCCGGTAGAGATAGAACTCAATAACTTAAAAATGGAATCTCCCGATTTATCAAAAATTAAATCCATTTTTGATGAGTTAGAATTTAGATCTCTATACACAAGAATAGCCGAACAAAATTACCAACCCACGACAAAAATCAGCCCTCAATCTACCCAATTAGACTTATTTGCCAGCATCGGCACATCGACAGAAATATCCGTTCAAAATACCCACATTAAAACAGCAGAAACAACCGAACATAATTATCGACTAACAAATCAACTTAACGAATTTGAGCAGTTTGTAGATGAGCTTTCTAAACAGAAAGCATGGTGCTTCGATACCGAAACAACAGGTTTGGATCCTATAACATCGGAATTAGTCGGACTTTCGTTCTCTTGGAAAGCACATCAAGCCTATTACATTCCTTTCGATGGAAAGCAAATCGAAAAGACAGTTATCCTCGAGAAATTAAAACCTCTGTTTGAAAACCCAGATATTGAAAAAGTCGGACAAAATATTAAATACGATATGCTGATTTTAAAACAATACGGCATTAATCTTAAAGGCGATTTGTTTGATACAATGATTGCTCACTATCTACTTCAGCCTGACTTAAGACATAACATGGACTATCTCTCAGAAGTCTATTTAATGTACAAACCTATAAGTATAGAAACATTAATAGGAAAGAAAGGAGCTAAACAAGGCTCTATGTCCGATGTAGAACTTGAAACCATAAAAGAATACGCTGCCGAAGACGCTGATATTACCTGGCAGTTGAGCGAGCTTTTTAAAAAAGACTTGAAAAATCAAAACTTAAGCGATCTGTATTACGAAATCGAAATGCCATTAATCTATGTATTGACTGACATGGAACACAAAGGCGTAAGCATAGATATCGATTTTCTTAAAAATTATTCAAAAATACTGACAGAAAGTGTTCAAAAAATAGAACAAGAAATATACGAATTAGCAGGAGAAGTCTTTAACATCGCATCTCCAAAACAATTGGGTCCTATTTTGTTCGACAAATTAAAAATTACAGATCAACCGCCATTAACCAAAACCAAACAATATAAAACGGGCGAAGATGTCTTAGTAAAATATTTGGACGAACACCCTATTGTAGAAAAGATACTTAAATATCGAGGCCAAAAGAAACTTATTTCGACTTATGTCGATGCTTTACCCGAATTAGTCAATCCCAAAACCAAACGCGTTCATACGAGTTTTAACCAAACGGTAGCTTCTACCGGACGTTTAAGTTCTACCAATCCGAATTTACAGAATATTCCTATTAGAGAAGCCGAAGGAAGAGAGGTTCGAAAATCATTTGTTACATCGGACAATGAGCATATATTTCTATCGGCCGACTACTCTCAAGTTGAACTTCGGTTGATGGCACACCTTTCGCAAGACGAGAATATGATTCAAGCCTTTAAATCGGGGGAAGACATCCATGCTGCTACTGCGGCTAAAATATTTAAAAAACCAATCGATTTAGTTACCAAAGAAGAACGTAGCCAAGCCAAATCTGCGAATTTTGGAATTATATATGGTATTTCTGCTTTCGGGTTATCGCAAAATATAAAAATAAGCCGATCGGATGCCAAAGCGTTGATTGATGGCTATTTCGAAACCTATCCAAAAGTAAAAACCTATATGGAAAGAAGCATTGCCGAAGCCCGACAAAAAGGTTTTGTTAGTACTCTTTTTGGTAGAAAAAGATTGCTTAACGATATCAACTCTCAAAATGCAATCGTTAGAGGTGTAGCCGAACGCAACGCCATAAACGCACCTCTACAAGGTAGTGCAGCCGATATTATTAAGCTAGCTATGATTGGCATATACAATGCATTCGAAACGCACCAGTTAAAATCGGAAATGCTCATTCAGGTTCACGATGAGCTTAACTTTAATGTGCTAAAATCGGAATTAGATATTGTTAAACAAATTGTAAAAGAAGAAATGGAACGCGCTGTTAGTTTATCAGTTCCTTTAATTGTTGATATGGGAGAAGGTAAAAATTGGTTCGAAGCCCATTAAAAGCCATATGCTTAGAGTTTATTTATCGAATAGAATTGAACAACTTAGCAAGCGACTGGCCAAAAACATCGCAAGCCCTTCCGAATGGTACATTCCGGATACTTTCATTATGCAGACTTCCGGTATGGAACAGTGGCTTTCTATTGAACTCTCCAAAAAAAACGGAATACATTCCAACTACCAAGTGTTCAAACCCAACGCATTTATAAACCAACTGTATCAAATAATAGGGCTTAAACAAAGCAATGTATTTAAAACAGAACATCTTAAATGGCTAATATACAAAATACTTGAAACAACCGAGTTTAAAAGCAAGTTCCCCTATATTTCTAGTTATTATTTAAATGATGATATCAAAAAATTGCAGCTATCGGTGCAACTTTCCGATTTATTTGACCAATATTTGTTGTACCGGCAAGAATACTTAGAAGCGTGGAACAACAACAAAAAAGCAGAAATTACAGTTCAAGAAGATTTACCAAAAAGCACCATCAAATACCGACAACAACAGCTCGATAAACATCAAAATTGGCAAGCCTTTTTATGGAGAGCAATTAAAGCATCGATTCCTTCGGGCGAAATGGATAAAGCCGAACTCAAAAACGAATTCCTTAAACACATCGACGACTCAGGATTTCAAAAAACGGTTAAAGAAAGCTTCGGGAGAATCTGCTTGTTTGGTTTGTCCGTTATTACAGACTACCATATCGATATATTTTATCAACTATCGAAATGGACCAATGTAGACTTATATTTTTTGAACCCCGCACCTGAGACTTATTGGTACGATACCGTAAACGAAAAATTTGCATATTATCTTGAAAAACGAACCGGCAAATCGGCAGAGGAACATAAAATATACATCGGCAATGAGTTTTTATCCGGATACGCAAATCTAGCAAAAGACACCTTCAACATATTATTTAAACACGACGAATTTATTAATGCTATAGAAGATGTCGAAATGCTTATACCCGAAGAAGAAACACTTTTAAATAGTATTCAAAAACAAATTTTCCTCGATAAAAAGATTGCCTCAATCGAATTGAACGAGCAACTAATAAACGACGAAAGTTTAATTATTGCTTCATCGTACACTAAAACAAGGGAAGTAGAAGCGCTCTATCATCAAATTTTAAATTTTTTCGAAAAAGACGAATTACTAAAACCAAACGACATCATTGTACAAGTTAGCGACATCGATGCTTACACTCCAATAATCAAGTCGATTTTCGGAAACGCCCCCTACCCAATTCCCTATACAATTGCCGACAGGAGCTACAAAGGCAACGATACTTTGGTTGGTTCGCTACAAAAACTATTAAAGTTACAAAGCGAAAATTTAGTTCCCGAACAAATACTAGAACTTATCGAAACAGAAGTAATAGCTAATCAATTTAAACTTAACAGCCTTGAAACTATTCGCAAATTAATTAAGGAAGCCAATATCCATTTCGATACAAAAGGGAAAAAAGACGACGAAACCCACTTGGTGAGCTGGCAATATGGTTTCGAAAAAATTTTTCTGGGTTACGCAATGTCGGCTCCGAATGGCTTGTATATTAACGAAGAATACATCATTCCTACCGATAGTATAGAAGGTTTAGAGTACGATAATGTGTTTCGTTTCAAAGCTTTTTTCGATTTATTAAACCAAATGCTTAACGAAAGACAACACGACCGAACATTAATCGAATGGAAGGCTTATGTTGAATTTATTCTCGATCAGTTTTTTAAGCTCGACGATTCTCTTGACATTGAATTGAAATATATTCAGAAACAACTTGGTGATTTGGATGAAATGCAACAGTATTACCCAAAACCGGTTTCTTACGAGGTCTTTGTAAAATCGTTTAACGACGCTCTATTTTCTAATCCAAGAGCAGGGAATTTTATCAACGGTAATCTAATATTTTGCTCCATGATTCCTATGCGTAGTATCCCCTTTAAAATTGTAGCTATGTTAGGACTGAACAATGGCGTTTTCCCGAGAAAAAACCAAGCTCTAGCCTTCGATTTACTTAAAATTGAGCACAAGCGAGGTGATAGAAACACAAAAAACAACGACAAATATCTATTTCTCGAAAACATGCTTTCGGCACGTCAAAAGTTATATTTAAGTTATGTTGGTCAGAGCGAAAAAGACAACAGCGAAATTCCTCCTTCAATAATAATTGACGAACTCCTAGACAATCTTCAATCGGCCGAAAAAACAGGCGTTGATATTAGAGAAAAACTTATTAAAAAACACCCTTTTCATAACTACAGCCGAAAATATAATTTGAAGGGTGGCGCTTTAGTCCGATACGACATTGATGTAAAAACAAGTGAACAAAATATTATAAGAGAAACGAATACATCCCAAAGTAATCCAATATCGGTTGATATTAACGAATTGATTCGTTTTTTTAAAGATCCGATAAAATATTACTACAAAACAATATTAAAAGTAAAGCTCGACGATGACGATGAGTTTTTAAACGATACTGAACTGTTCGATTTGAATAATCTTCAAACCTATCAAATAAAAAATCTGTTACTAAACTCAAACGAAAACAACGACTCTATCGTTTTAAAACTAAAAACAAAAGGAGAACTTCCACTGGCAACTAAAGGCATTCTCGATTTTAAAACGATATCTTCTAGTATTCAAGATTTGATTGAGCAAAAAAAGCAACTGACAACTGATATAGAAGCAAAAAAAACAATAATCAATTTAACACTTCGTAATTTGCGCTTAACAGGTATTGTAAGTGATATTTACAATAAAAATCGTTTCGAAATCGGATTAAGTAAAAACAATTCAAAAAACTGGATTTCTTTATTTATCAATCATTTAGCCTTATCAGCCTCCGGATTTAATCTTAAATCGTTACTTTTAAATATAGACCCTAGCACTAATTTGCAGATATCGGAAAATATAATATCAAATGAGGAAGCTTTTAAAACATTAAATCGTTTGGCCGAATTTTATATCGAAGGTCAAAAATATCCATTGTTGTTTTCTCCGGCACAAGGAGAAAAACTGGTTAACGATCTTCAGAAAAAACCAGAAAATGAAGCAATAGAAACTTATTTAAAAAGCATATTTAAAAGTAATGAATCGCAAAATAGCTATACCGATCAATACTGGATGTTAGCCATAAAACAATTCAATCGCAAACAAATTAAAATCCATGAGAAAAACCTTATTGCGCTCTCTAAATTAATTTTTTCTTCAAAGTAAAAAAAAAACAAATTCTAATAGTAGAGTGTAACATATATATTAGACTTTAAATATATTAAGACTAAAAATAAATTTCAGTTTTTGGAAAAAAATATCTTATTTTGAACGTTTCTAAATAATAACCTTTTAGATAATAAAATGGATCATATCAGTTTTGCCGGAAATCTTGACTTATCAAGCATTGAGGAGTTATATCAGCAATACAAAAACAGTAACGAAACTCTTGGATCTGAATGGAAAGCATTTTTCCAAGGATACGAATTAGGAGAAACTCGTTACGAAAAAGGAAGTTTTTCGGAATTTATCGATAAAGAATTTGAAGTTATCAAGCTAATAGACGCCTACAGAAGAAGAGGGCATCTGTTTACAAAAACCAATCCCGTCCGAACTCGTCGTACATACACCCCTACCCTTGAATTACAAGAATTTAACTTGTCAGATTCCGATTTGAATACAGAATTTGAAGCCGGAAAAATTATTGGCATAGGTAAAAGTTCTTTAAGAAATATTATTGATTATTTAAATGTAACCTACTGCCATTCCATTGGGTCTGAATTTATGTACATCCGACATCCTGAAAAAATAGGATGGATTCAGAAGAAAATCGAAGCCAATCAAAATACTACGAAATTTAAACCTGAGGAAAAAATGCATTTTTTAAACCTACTGGTAAAATCTGTAGGGTTTGAAAAATTCATCCATAAAAAGTTTATCGGTCAAAAGCGGTTTTCTCTCGAAGGAGGAGAAGCGCTCATCCCAGCTCTTGATTCCATTATTGAGCGAGGTTCCGAATTAGGTATTGAAGAATTTGTAATAGGAATGGCACATAGAGGTCGTTTGAATGTTTTGGCTAACATTATGCAAAAGCCATACAGAGATATTTTTAACGAGTTCAATGGTGAGTACTATAGCGAAGACATAGCATTAGGCGATGTAAAATATCACTTAGGCTACGACACCGTTATCGAAACCCAAAAAGGTAAGAAAGTGACACTTAACTTAGTACCTAACCCTTCGCATTTAGAAACGGTTGGAGCCGTTGCACAAGGTTTAGCTAAAAGTAAGATAATTCAATCGTACGAAGAAAACTACAACAAAGTCGCCCCAATAATTATACATGGCGACGCGGCGGTATCCGCTCAAGGCATTGTGTACGAAACAGCACAAATGTCGATGCTTAACGGCTACAAAACCGGAGGTTCTATCCATTTAGTGGTCAATAATCAAGTCGGGTTTACCACCAACTATTTAGAAGGTCGCTCCAGCACTTACTGTACAGATATATCGAAAGTAACCAAATCGCCTGCTTTTCACGTAAATGGCGACGATGTTGAAGCTTTAATTCACACCATTAATTTAGCCATTGAATACCGTCAACAATTTCAGACCGATGTTTATATAGATATTTTATCGTATCGACGATATGGCCATAACGAGGGCGATGAACCAAGATTCACTCAACCAACCCTATATAAAGCTATTAGCAAACATTCTAGTGTTGACCAAATCTACTCACAACAATTGATAGATGAAAGAGTATTATCTATCGATTTAAAGAAATCCATCGAACAAAATTTCAATCAACATTTAGAAGAAGATTTCGAAGCCTCTAAAAAAACAACAGAGGTAAAAATTCGAAAATTTTTAGCCAATGTTTGGAAAGGAATCGCATACCCAAGCGCAGAAACAATTGAAAATAAAACCAATACATCTATATCTGAAAAACAATTTAAAGTATTATTTGAAGATATTACGCGTTTACCTGAGGGTAAAGACATCTTTAAGAAGATTGAAAAATTGACATTAGACAGAGTTAAAATGTTTGAATCGGACAAGATGGACTGGGCGATTGGAGAGCTAATGGCCTACGCCAGCTTACTTTCCGAAAAACATAATGTACGTGTCAGTGGGCAAGATTCTGAGCGAGGAACTTTCTCACACCGCCATGCCGCTTTAGTCGTCGAAAATACCGACGAAAAGTATATTCCATTACAACATTTAAGCAATGAGCAAGCAAGATTCGATATACATAATTCCTTACTTTCTGAGTATGGTGTTCTAGGTTTCGAATATGGTTATTCGATTAATGCACCTAATAGTTTAACAATTTGGGAAGCTCAATTCGGCGATTTTTACAATGTGGCTCAAGTAATTATCGACCAATACATTAGTTCTGCTGAAGAAAAATGGGGATTACTTAGTGGATTAGTCATGTTGCTGCCTCATGGTTTCGAAGGCCAAGGGCCTGAACATTCGAGTGCAAGAATCGAACGATTCCTGACTTTAGCTGCAAATTACAACATGAGAATTGTTCAACCTAGTACTCCTGCCAATTTTTTTCACTTAATGCGTTTGCAAGTTAAACAAGATAGCAGAATACCAGCAATTGTATTTTCGCCAAAAAGTTTACTTCGCCATCCCGAATGTGTTTCGACACTTAACGATTTTACCAAAGGGGAATTTCTACCTGTTATAGACGACATCGACACCAAACAGGAAACAGTGAGTAGAATTGTGTTTTGTACCGGTAAAGTATACTACGAATTACTTAAACGTAAACAAGAATTAAAAGCACAAGATATTGCCTTGGTTAGAATAGAGCAATTATTTCCCTTCCCCGAAAAAGAAATTCAGCATATATTAAAAAAATATAAAAATGCCATGCTGCATCTTTGGGTTCAAGAAGAGCCGGAAAATATGGGTGCTTGGATGTTTTTCAAATATCATTTCGAGAAACGTTTCAAAAAAGAACATATAGAACCTGTAACACGTATTGCTAGTGGTAGTCCGGCTGTTGGATTAAACAAATTACACCTCATCGGACAAAACGAAATCATTCAGAAAGTCTTCAGAAAATGCGATTGTAAGCTTAAAAACGATTATTGCGGATTGCAATGCGTTGCCGGCAGAAGTAGAGAAGAAATTCTTAAACAACATCACTATTTTTTAATTGACTAAAGCAAACAATTTAAATATGATTATCGATATTAAAATACCTAGCCCCGGAGAATCCATTTCTGAAGTAGAATTAGTGTCTTGGCTCGTAGAAAACGGGGCAATTGTAGAAAAAGATGCCGAATTAGCCGAAATAGAATCAGACAAAGCATCGCTCCCGCTTCTTGCTCAAGAAGGAGGAAAAATTGAATTGCTTTTCGAGGCCGGATCGACTGTCGAGGTTGGAGCAATAGCATGCCGTATTGATACTTCTTTTGCCGGTCAAGCCCTAGAACCAAAAACGGAAGCTGCAAGTGTAGCAAAGAAAGACGTTGAGAATGAAAAGCCTAGCGAAAATCTAACAACAAAAACCGAAGAAATAAAACAAAATACTGACAGTCAAACTTTAAACAAAAAAGCGAAAGTTACGCCATTAGCAGAAACTATAATGAATGCTAACGGGCTTAATATCGACGATATTATCAATGGATTAAAACGCATTGGGAAAAAGGAAGTCGAAATGGTGTTAAATCGCCCTCAATCTGCAAAAAACGATTCTCAAGGCAATTCAAGAGAAGAGCAACGCGAAAAAATGTCATCATTGCGTAAAAAATTAAGTCAACGCTTAGTTGCCGTGAAAAATGAAACCGCGATGCTTACGACTTTTAACGAAGCCGATATGAGTGAAATAATTCGATTAAGACAAGCTCATCAAAAATCGTTTGTAGAAAAACATGGCATTAAGCTAGGTTTTATGTCATTTTTCACCAAGGCAGTCGCTCTAGCATTAAAAGAGTTTCCTTTAGTAAATGCTATGATAGATGGCGATGAAATTGTAAAATTCGATTATGCCGACATAGGCATTGCCGTTCAAACCGATAAAGGCTTGATGGTTCCTGTTTTAAGAAATGTCGAAAATATGGGATTAGCCGATATTGAGTTAAAAATTGCTGAATTAGCACAAAAAGCGAGATCAAAAAAAATTAGTATAGAAGAACTTAGTGGCGGAACATTTACCATTTCAAACGGGGGAATTTTTGGATCCATGTTATCGACACCCATCATCAACCCTCCTCAATCCGGTATTTTAGGAATGCACAACATCATTGAAAGGCCTGTTGCTGTAAAGGGCAATGTCGAAATTAGACCAATGATGTATTTGGCTCTATCATACGATCATAGAATAATCGACGGACGAGATTCTGTAGGATTTTTAGTACGAGTAAAAGAGCTGCTAGAGCATCCTACTCAAATGCTTTTTCAAGAGCAAGATCCGGAGAAACTATTGTTAAACCTATAAAACAAATATAATCGCAAAAACGAATTGTGCACAAATATAAAACGAATTGTGCAAGAAATACACACACCATTCAAATACTGTTTAATTAGCAATTAAATACTATATTTGTAACGCTACAATCAAGATTAAGTCAGACTAAAAGAATTGCCGAGAGGGATATCTTAAAGGGTCTGACTTTTTTTGATTGTAGCACCCTCTCGGTTCTTTTATATCTCATAGTTTGCTGTAAGCATCTCTATTTTAGTCTTACGCTTAGATAAGCTCGCTCCATTAGATGCGGATAGAATTTTTTCGTGTTTCTTAGTATACCACCCATATTTCTTAACATATTCGTCAAGGATATCAGAAGGATATGTGCTAAGCAGAAACTTACCTTTCATGTTGGCTAAAGCGTCTAAATCACGTCTAAAATGCTCATGGGTATAACCTCCATAGTGTCCTTGATTAGAATCAATATAAGGAGGGTCAACATAAGCAAATGTTTCTGCACTATCACGGCTTTTTATGACCTTATGAGCATCGTTTTGCTCTATTTGTGTGTATCTTATCCTATCGGATAACAACTCTTGAAATTGGTCGATTTTATTCTGAATAGTTTTGGCTCTTTTGTCTCTATCGTAACCCCAAGTTCCTATTTTACAAGAAAAGCCTTGATTTGTAACTACCCAAAACGCCCAAGCTCTCAATACTTCATCATCAGGAAACAACCAGGGCTTTCATAAATGATAAGTGCCTTTTTGTATGTTTCTCGACTATGAAGCGTTGCTTCTACTCTTTTTCTTAGCTCAAAGTAGCTATGTTTTAAGACTTCATAGAAATTAACGATGTTCATGTTCACATCGTTTATTACTTCGCTTCTGCTTGGTTCTTTAGCCCAAAAGACAGCACCACCTCCAAAGAATGGTTCTACATAAATCCTGTGTTCGGGTATTAAAGGAAGGATTTCCTTTAGCATGGATTGTTTACCTCCATAATAACTTATTGGAGTCTTTAATTTGGTTGATTTGCTACAATCACTCATAAGTGTAAATGTTTAATATGTTAAAAATATCTGATTACGAATTGTTTACCTGCTAGTTTATAATTCTCTACTGCTGCTATAATACGGCTCTCATAAGCATTGAGAGATATTGGGATATGAACTACAAAGCTGATTAAGAAGTCTGTATCAGCTTCTGAGCCGATAAATGGAGCTTCGACAATTGGGTTTACTTCTGATTCTAAAGGTGTTTCTAAATATGGTATCACTTCATCTTCGAGAGCTATAAAAGCACCTGCAAAAGAACCCGGAAAATGTTCTATCCATATCCTTCTTTGAATGTTATCAAATTCATCGTTTAGAAAACCTTCAAGTCGTATGACTTGTGATGTTATATTGATTAGATAGAACCGTCTCCGCCTCCATGTATTGTAATTGTCTTTAAGCTGAATTAAAGGGTTTAAAAGGCTGTAAATCCAACGTTGCCATTTTGGTTTACCAAATAAAGTTCCTAAGTAATTGGCAATAAAGCCTAATATGTTAAATACAAAAAATTTCATTTATTTATATTTTGTTTCTCGATTTATCAAGTGTTTACTAAATCATAGAACTATTTTTCTTTTAAAAAGCATCTGTGATGCTCATTATATTACTGCATTTTCAAATCGTGGTGTAAATGTCCAGTTGTCTATCCAGTTGGGTTCATAATTGAAGTAACCTGCCACAGTGTCGTATTCTCTTGTGATAGGGTTAACAGAACCGCCTTGAGCTTGTCCTGTAAGTGTAGTAAAATGAACGTCATCAATGCCGTCAATTTCTCTAATTACATCAATGATCTCATTGCGTAACACAACGCCATTGGTATTCGATACATTGATTCCATCTCTGTATTTTGTAAGCTCCTCATCAATCTTAGTTTTAATATCAGCTTCAAGTAAATTTCCGTTAAAATAGACTTCAGCAACTCCATTAATAATATCTGCATTTTGTGATAATACTGTAATCGTAGTTCCTGCTGGCTTAATTTCATTAGCGTAATTAATAACACTCTGTAATTGTGTGACAGGCACAAGTAGACCATTGTCAAGAGTAGCAACTTTAATAATAAGTTGACCATCACCAACCTCGACAATTGCAGCTTTCTTAATTATTTGTTTGGTTTCATCGATTACCGGGTAAGAGTGAACACCTGTAGTATTATCGAACTCCAAAGCATCGCCTAACTGAAACTCTAACATAACAACAGGCCACCAAAGTAATGTACCATATCGTTGTTTTCTTGAATAGTCTTCGAGCTTTGCTTGTTCCGTATAAACAATTTGTTCAAATGTAAATATAGCTGCTGCAACAATATTAGCCCAAATCCACCATACAGCTGTTTGAGATGTGCTTGTAAGCTCAGGTATTTGTTGATTCTTTTTGTCAACAATCTCTTGTAATATATCGTCAAATGTTCTCATTTAAAACTCTTATTAAAACTTTGATTGAAACTTCCACTAATTATATTGGCTTGGTCATTACCTGTAGCCAGTTCGATAGGTTCTAGGCTTCGTAGTTTAGCAATATTACGGTCAAACAGGATATCATTCTCATCATAACTAATTACGTCTCCAGTTTTAAAAACTGCTGGTATAGGAATCTCATTTCCTTCTGTAATCAAATCTTCATTGTCTTGATGCAGCTTAAAGAAAGCCTCTTGCTTTCCGTAAGTCAACATGCAAGCATCAACTGCATTTTGTTTATGTTTGATTATCTTGTTCGCCATTATTCTAAGTCAATTTCTAATTCTCCACTCTCTTGATTAATCTTAATATCAACCTCCTTATACCCATCTTTTTCAAGTTCTACTTTCAAGTTTCTCAAGAATACTCGAAATTTATTAACCGTTTTTTTAATATATCGTATTACTCCAAACCCTAAGTGTGGACTAGATCGGATTTCTCCTTTCTGAGCTTTAAATATGGTGTCGACATGTTGATTATCACTTACTCCAATTGAGAAGTCACCATTTACAATCTGTAACTCATTATTATCGTCTGTTAAAATATCTTCTCTAGCCATTTTAGGTTATATTTCCTGTTCCTGTTCCTGTCTGAGCTGCTGCTGTTCCTGTTGTTTCAACAGTAGTATTTACGGTTCCACTTTTAACAAACACCTCTACTGCATCCGCTATTTTAGCTGCTAAATCGTCAAGAGCAGCATCGGGGTCATTCGTGTTACTTCTTTGGTCATTAAACGCCTGTTTAATACTCGATTTTAAACTTATTTTATCTAGTGCCATATCAGTTAAATAGGTTTGCTAATCGTTGTTTTATTTGAACAAATGCAGGAGCATTGATTGGTGTTCCACTCGGTCCCGTTCCTGTTGTAACTGTAAGTTGATTTATGGTATCGATTAAATCGGAAATAATACCTTTCAAATCTTCCTGCTCGTTTTTAATATCAAACTTGCCACTCTTAAGAACGACTGATAAACCTGCTTGAGAAAACTCAAATTTCTCATCTCCTCCTTTAAACTGAATGATTATCTTTTCAATTTCTGAAGTAGAGATTACAAAAGCCTCCTCTTCTTTACCTTCAATGATACCACAAAGCACATAAGAGCCAATCTTTGGAACAATGGTTAAAGAGCTTTCAAGTTCATCTTGAACAGCGTTTAAACGAACATCTACAAGCTCAGGCAAGTTATTTCGGTCAACATCACAAACATTGCTGTTAACACTGGTAACTGTCCCTATGGTAATAGTGGCATTCATTTCTTTATTAATGATGCCTTTAACCGCCTGTATGAATAGTTCGTCAAACATTTACTTCTTATCTTTCTTTTTTAAGTTTCCGATTAAATGAGTCGAAGCCATGTAACCACCAAAAAAGAACCCCATCACCATAAGAACCAATACCGACAATTCAGATTTAGCCATTTCGAATATAAACTGACTATAATCTTTATCGAATTTGTATAATACTGCTGAGGCTATAATCATGGCTAAAAACGTAAATACAATAGCGTAAGCAATCCCCCTTCTGGCTTTACTGCTTACAGTGTTTGAATTAAGCATAGATTTAGCAAATTCTGCTTGAGCATCTGCCACCTTTTTCAAAGCATCTGTCTTCTCTTCGTTGGTTAATACGAGTTTATCTATACCACTTATTGCTCCATCGATTACCTTTTCAACCGATTTGCCTGTAAAAAATTTAGTCCACCACATCTTAAATAGGTTTTATAAGTTCAATATGAGGTCGGTCATCAAACGACTGGTCGATAAGAATCTCGCCATCCATATCCCAATTACCACCCCAACGTATTTTATGTGTTATTTTTCCTTGTTCGTAAAGAATCTCAGCAACAGCATGGATTATACCCATAACATAGCTTAATGATTCTTTGTCCCAAGATGCCTTACCATTAATAAAAAGATAAATATCGGCAGCTAAAGAAGGCTTGTAATTATGCTTGCCTTTTTTATTAATACCATCTATTTTACTCTTACCTTCTTTAAAGTATTTTAATTGCAAATCTGTAGGCCTATGACCTTCAGCTATCCCAAAGTCAATTGGTGATATTGAAATAGCAACATCCAATATAATCTGTAAATCTAAATGACATGTTGCTTTTCTTTGTTGAGATGTATTTGAGAATTGATTCATAATTTATTTTGTTAGAAAGTGTAATATTAATGCTGTTAGAATGCCAACAATACCTCCATAAACTGAGGCATATACTTTGACATACATTTTTAATTTTAGTTCCAAGAGCTTTTGTTGAACATTTACATTTTCAACTTTAGCATAGCTCTTTTGAAGGTTCTTAATATCTTGTCTCATCAGTAACAAAAGTTCTTTAGTAGAAAGTTTGTTTAAATCAATATTATCGTTGTCGTTACTCATAATGGTAAGCTTAGTTTAACAGCCTGATTATATTCAGCTGCTTTAAAATCAATATCTACTGCTTCAATCAAGTATTTGCCCTGCCTTTCACTTTCGGTATAGGCTGGGTCTGAAATATCGAGAGACTCACCTGCGTTTACAATAGGTTCTCCAAACAAATCAATGCTTCCTGAGTAGCCGTCAAAATGTAGGCTTTCAAGATTCTTTTTTGCAATCTTTTCTAATTCCGATTTTGGTGTATTGGCGAAGTTCAAGGTTCTTGTCGTGCCTCCACTTTCTCCAACTGTTACCGTTTCTTTACTACCATTGCTATTGGTGGAAATAGCTCTTATTTCGAGCTTCATTTCATCTTTACGAACAAACTTTAAATTTTTAGAGCTTCTAACATTGCAATGAACTTTATCGCCATCACTGGATAAGTTAACCATATGACTTATCTGTGGTTTAAAATCGGAAGGAAAACCAACTACCAAAGTCTTGTCTCTAAAATATGAATGCATCAAGTGACTATTTCTAAGTGCCTCAAGAACTTCGTATGGCGAAGCATTCTTTACAATGTATTTTCCTAAATTAATATCGTCAATAATTTCGGTTTCGTAACCCGGTGCAATAAATTCTATTAATTCCTTTAGGCTAACTTTCTTAAATGTTTTATTAAGCTTGCCTTTTCTAAGCTGCCACATTTCGTCTTCGCACTCAAGCACCAAAGGAACGTCTGCACTGATTTTCTTTAAATAGCCTTTAAAACGAGTATATAAGTCATCGTTATAGCCTAACTTAATTTCGACCTCATCGCCTTCAGCAATAAAGTCTCTTATGTTTTTTCGCTCAGTAGATTCTGCTTTACCGTTTACAATAGCTTTCTTAAACTCTCTTGGAAGCGTAAGCGTAGCTGTATCGCTTAAAAGCATAATGCTTTGCTTAATACTAACTGCATTAACGACATCGAAGAGAACCTTGCCAATTCTAATACTACAGACCATATTTTTGTAAAGTGAAGCCATTACTCATTCGGGTTTATAAGTGTAAAACCAACATCTCTAGCAGAACGAGCAGTAATAGAGTATTGAATGGTATCTTTAAAACCAACAACGCCATCAATATCGACATCTTTAATAATGATATTGCTAATGCCTTTTTCAAAAAATTGTGTTCCACTAACCTCAACCATATCGTTATGACTAAAAAGTTTGTCTATTTTTTGAACCAAATTTGAAGGATACTGGTGTTCTTTCATATCTACCAACAAACCACGTATTCTGATATTCCATGCTTGTGTATTCCAACGCTCAACGACCTCTGCATCTTCCCCGTTTAATTCTGTTTCTGTAAGCTTTTTTGAGCGACTGAAACTAATCGATGGAGGTGGTGCAACAATATCTGAAGTATCTGGATCCTCTGTTTTAGAAAATGGAATATGAAAAGGTGCCTTTACAGCTTGAACAAAAGGAAAGCTTGCGAAGTTGAGTGTGACGTCTTCGTAAATAAGAGTAATGTCTTCGAACTCTTTATCGACATCACTTTCCTTAAAATGATCAAACTGATAGGGGTTGAGACCAACCCTTCCGACTGTGTTCTTTACGGCAAAACCAAAAGAACTGCCAAAAGCAGCACTAAATCTTGCTGTTAAATCTAAGTACACCTTTGACATATTACATTGTATTCAAGTCGATTGATAATAGTTTCTTTTCTGCAAGCCATCTTAATTGATGCCATTTCTCAGCCCATACTTCATCAGACAATTGTTCAGGAAATGGTATCTTGAAATAAAACGACATTAAAGCGTTTATTTTTCGCTCACCATGTTTATCGTCTTGGTGATGCAGACCGAAATCAACGCTTAGAAGTTTTTTATTCGACCTTGTCTTATCGGCATTAGCTCCATAATCATAAAGGAGACCGAAAAGAATAAGGTATCATCTTTTTCAATTTGCTCCTTATGGGTTAATAAGCAGTTTCGGATGGCAATATCGGCGGCTTTCTTTGGATTCGTTTCCGAATACTTAATCAACTGGCCAGTCACATCTCTTGGTGGAACTATGGCTGCTACTTCCAAAAATTCATGTCCAACCTCATCCATCGGAACTTCTAGTATTCTTAAACGATGCTTACCATATTGCTCTTCCAATTCGGCTTTTCTCTCAACACCTAATTTATGGATCACTTTAGTATCCTCGTTTTTAGCTGTTTTTACATTTTTTTCGTTTTCCTTTCCTGGCATAACTTTAATTTTTAGTAATAATTAATTGTTTTAATAAAGCTTCCTGCAGGAAGCTTTTGTCTATATAACTCTGCGTTTTATTTATTTACATTGAACTCAATATCCATGGCAAACAAATCGTATTGCATTTGCAAGCCCATATCACCAGTAACCTCTCTACCTTGTTTCGAAAACCTAGCAATAATTCTATCCACTACAACTTTGTTGTATTTGTTGGTAAAAGCAACATTGATTTCAAAAGGCTGTAGAGCTGTTAAATCTCCGCCTGCTGCATCTTCTATAGGCACAATATCATCCATCATGATGGTAACAGATGCAGAAAAGCTTTCTTTGCCTTCCGACCACGAATTCGGTTTGTTGTTAAGCTTATAATTGAGTTGATTTTCCTTTTCTTTACTGTAGTTAATGTCTACAATATCTACAGGTATCCCATTTATAAAAGCTGTAACATCACCACTATCATATGCTTTCTTATTTCTTATTATCGACATATCTCAGCTATTTACTAGTTAATACTCTTTTTAATATTTATAGTGCCATCGATAAACCCAATTGTACCTCTCGGCTGAATACGGTAATCTATCTTTAACACCTTCTCAATAAGCAAATCGCTGTTAGGGTCTGTATTAGCTACACCCTTAGAGATTTCTTCACGGTTCTGCATATCGCCTAAAACAGTATTACCAATACCATCGAAATAGGTAACTACAGCAGACGGCAATAAACCCGTTTCAGTGTCTACAGGCTGATTTGTTTTTACCTTTGGCAAATAGGCTGTGCGTAATAGTCTGACAGCTTTGTCAACTGTCCTTCCTAAAGAAATAGTATGCTCGTTCATGTTGCCTTCAGCATCTATAATAATAGGAGCACATACATGGTCGTTGTTCCAACGTGTGCCAGCCATACCAACATATTCTAAACCGAAAATATAACCCTTATCTTCTAAGGTCTGTAAATCGCTTTCCTGATCATCGTTAAGAACGTGATTAGAAAGAGCAGGCTCCATCCAAATGTCTTTAGTAGCATCTGTTAAATCGAAGCTTTCATGTTCACCTGCATTTTGGTTAACTTTCGATTTTGCTACAGTTCCAAGCAATGTTCCAACATCAGCAAACTTTTTGTTTAAAGCTTCGGTTCTACTTTCAGCATAGTTCCAATCCTGACCAATACAAACCGATACTTTGGTTGCAGATAGATCTGGAATATCTCTTAAGTTAGCAACTGATGCTGCTGGACCTGAATATTCTCTACCTTCAAGTAACACTTGCTGTGGCATGTGCTTTTCGTATGCCCAAAGTCCAAAACCTTGTGCGAGAGGGATTCCATTATAACAATCTGTTGTCAGACCGTTTAGGATAACACCAGCCGATGTTGGGTTAACAGCAGCTGCCAATTGACGAATTTCGCCTTTGGCTTTAATTGCTAACTTTCTTGATGGTGCTGTATCTGAATCAGCAAAAATGTTGACGAGTCCAGTGTCTTGTGGTACAAGCATAATGAAAAGCTTAGTACCATTGTCGGCCATGCGATAAAACTCAGTAATATGTCTGTAAGCGACAATATCATTAGCTGTATCGAATGCTGTATCTATACCAAGAGCCTCGGCATCTTTTGGATTATAGATTTCTTTCACAACCGAATGAAGTAATCCTGATGCTTCAGGGGTTTCAATAATCAAACCTGATATACTGTCGCCACCTGCTAAAAGATTAGCACCTTGCTTACCTTTGGTTGTTTTTTCACCGTTTAAATCAGCCATTACTCAGCTTCGTTTACAACTTTAACAATTTGTTCTATAATAACTGCATTAGTCGGCTTGCCTTCCAATTTCAGTTCTAAAGAATCTGCTATTTTCGTTAAGTCAGCCTTTACCATTGCATCTAAAAACTTAGGCAACTCTTCACCTTTAGCTTTCATTTCTTCTAAAGTTGGAAGGTCATTGCCTGTATATTCAGTTGCTTTTTCTGCAGGGCGTTCAAAAGTTATTAGTTGAACTTTTTTGCCACTGGCTTTGGCAAGATGTTCTTGAGTAAAGAATTCTCCTTTACTGTTCATATACAACTTATCAACCTCAAGGTTCTTCCCAAAGATATATGCTGCATCTTCTTGATTTTTCTTAGTAATATTCATGCTCTTATGATTTTAGAAGTGAATATAAGAGCCAACAGAGTGGCTCTTATTTAGTACTATTATGCTACATCTGAAGCAATTGCTCCTATAGCTCTTTGTTTCTTAGGTAATACAATTCCGTAATGACGAACATTATACATCCAAGCTTGATTTTGTGTATCAGGCTCATCGGTATAGTTCTTTGTAGAACCGTTAGCTTTAAACATCTCTTTAGCAGCGTAGGCTACTGATGCTCTGTGATGTTCTGCTGTTGGTGTTGCGCCAAATGCTAACTTGGTAAAATTCAGGTTAGAAAAATAAGGGTTGGCAACATAAACATAGACTTTAAAGCCATAAATTAAGCTTTTAAGCATTCCATTTGCATCGGCTGAGTATCTTGCAGTATCATGTTCCGAATCCCAATCTAATAAATCGTTATGGTGATCAGTAGATAATACTAAGATTCTTTTTTCGTCAGGCACTTCAGCTGCATCAAATGCCCTCTTTAGACTTATGATGTCTTTTGGCACAAGTCTTTTTCTACCTGTTCCATCATCTGCTCCTGTTGTTTTTAAAACTGGTGTGGCAGCCGTATGTGAAGCTGGAGCAAGTGCATGAATTGCTAATTTGTGTTTTGTAGTAACAACAGCATTCTTATGTTTAGCTTGAACCTTTTTAATTTTATCATAAGTGATAAAACGGATTTCATCGTCACTAACTTTGGTTGCTTTAGTTTGATATTTGTTCAACGAAATAGCAATATCACCATCTACTTGGGTGTAGAATCCAATAGGATAAGTAGTGTTATTAATTAATACTTCAGGGTCTGCTCCAATATCGTTTAAGTGTATAACCTCGTTTTCGCCTTTACTGGACATGACGTATTGACTTTCGTCAGGTATTTCATTTAAGAAGCCTGCTTGATCAGCTTTATCGAACTCCTCTACAAGAGCTCCTGTCCAAATTTCTTGGTTAATACCTGAGAACAAAACACCTTGAACAGGTGGCATAATAAGCGATATTCCAGTAGTGATACCCATTACAGGTAAAAAGTCTGCTCCTGTAGCTGCTGCCACTCCAGAGGAGAATAATGCTACGGCAAACAATGCCATAAAAATTCTAATAGCTTTCATTTTTTATATTTATTTTAATTCAACTTTTTTTTAACTATTATGCAGTAAAGCTTTCGCCATACTTGCGTTTACCTAAAGCTTCAAAAGCTTCTTTGTTGCTTTCTGCAAGAGCCTCTAAACCTCTTGGGTCTTCGGTTTGCCACTTATCCCAAGTCCACTCTTTACGAGCTTCAGGAATACCTGCTACAGAACCTCCGCTTGGAGTCGTAACTTTACCGTGTAACGATTGGCGTCCTTGCATATTCTCAAAAACATTACTTAAGGCTTGTAATCCAGAAGTTTTTCCAATAGAAACATAAGTCTCTTTTTGAGCTTCGGATATTTTGCCTGCTGTAATCGCTGCACTAACAGCTGAGTTAATGCTTGCTTCCATATTAGCTTTCTCTTTGTCTTGTAGAGCTGTTAACTCTGTTTCTTTGTCTGTAACTTTATTTTTGAGTCCAGTTACAACAGTTCTCATTGCTTCAAGAACGACTGTGTCAGAACTTTCAGCAGTTACGCCTTGAAGCTTAAAAGCTTCGATTAATGCTTGTTTCATTTCTTTTTCTTTGTTTTTATTTGCGTTAGCATCAGAATTATTTGGAATTGTTTGTTGTGTATCGTTAGCAGCTTGTGGTGTTCTGCATTCAGCATCTTCAAGATTAAATGTTGATTCTAATTCTTTTGGGAGTTCTAAGTAAGCAGTCATCTTAAATTGATTGAATGCCTGCATTTGGTCATCTTTAAAAATGGGATCCAAAATTTCATGAACGAGATTATTTTTAAGGGCTTGTTTGGCCGAAAACCAATTATCGCCATTCATCCATTTTTTAACTTGCATTTCAGGAAGATTGGTAATAGCAACCAGTTCGTCTATAAAGTTTTTCCTAGTCTCATTTAATGTGTTAGCCATATTGTTAAAATCATTAGCAACGCCTGATAAGAAACCTCTAGGCTCATGTATCATGATTTGGGCATTTCTTCTAATAGACAACTTATCGGCAGCTGTCAAAATAATAGCTCCCATCGAAGCCGCTAAACCATCTACTATGATATGGGTTGGACGTTCTAAGTCAGCAATAGCGTTTCTTATTAAATTGCCATCGTGTACAGAACCTCCTATAGTATGAAGCCTTATAGTAAGCTCATCGCTACCTTCTAACTCTTCTAGCTTATCGGCTATATATGCCCCATCACCTTCCCAAATGCGACCATATAACTTAACTACATCTCCTTTAATCTTTATAAACATAATCTGTTTTGTAAAAAATTAGACTTTGTCTTTGAAAACCATCACCCAATTGCTCGGGCAATGGTAAATCCAAATAATTATGACAAAAAATCGAGTCTCAAATTTATACCTGATGAAATGTCTTAAAAACTAAGTGTGTCAAAATGGCATACTTTATTACCATAATGTCATACTTTCTTCTTTTTAGAATTGCTCAGTTTTAGTTTTGCGAGCATGAGTTCGAACACTAATAAAAGATTACACGCCGAACGCTTGTATATTGAGGAAGGATGGTCGCAAAAAGATATTGCTACTACTGTTGGTGTATCTGAAAATACGGTAACGAATTGGGTTAAAAAATACGATTGGAAGATTCGCAAAGCAGAAATAGCTGCTGCACCTCACAAGGTCAGACAAAAACTCATGTCCGAACTTCAGAAAGTTTTAGACGGTGAGGTTACTGGGTTAAACGCTGATGTTGTAAGCAAGATTACTCGTGCTATTGAGCGACTTGATAAAGGCGTTTCTGTTCAAGTCACTATTTCTGTAATGAAGATGTTTACCGATTTTATTACTACTCAAGAAATTGATTCGGAAACACTATCCCAAATAGTTGAGCTTTCAAAATTATTTATCAAAGAGCAAATCGATAAAGAGCAATAATGCAGGTTAAATACGAAAAATATTATCGTGATTTCGAAAAGCACTGCAATAAAGTTCTTAAGAGCACTACTGTAGATATACATGAGAGTGTTAGGAATAAAGCACACAGGGTTAAGGAACTAGAAGCTGATTACATTTCTTGGTTCGAGTATTACTTCCCTCATTATGCCAAAAGCAAAAGTTCTTGGTATCATAAAAAGGTAGCTAAACTACTAACAGAAAAAAATGAGGTTTACTTAATACAACGAATATTTAGAAGTGGAGCTAAGTCGGTTCATGCCAATATGGGTGTGCCTTTGTATTTGTATTATGCTAAAAAAGACTTAGGCTTTATGCTGTTAATTGGAGAGAATGCCGATAAAGCTAAAAAGCTATTAAGCGATTTACAAGCAGAGCTCAAGCATAATAAACGTTTAGAAAATGACTATGGCAAACGCTTTAAGTATGGCGATTGGGCAGACGGTAATTTTTCTACTTCAGACGATACGCATTTTTATTCTTTAGGTATAGGTCAGTCACCTCGTGGTGTTCGTGATATGGAGAAACGCCCGGACTATATTTCTGTAGACGATGTAGACACTAAAAAGAAGTCTAAGAACCCGAAACTTACCAATGAATTATTTCAGTGGCTTAAAGAAGACCTTATGGGAACTTTTGGCAGTGGCAAACGCAGGTATGTTCAGTCCAATAATCGTTTTTCAAAAGTATCTACCATTCAGCTAATTAGCGAACACTTTAATAAAGTTCGGGAAGAGTATAAACAAAAAGGAAAAAAAACCAAACACCATATCATTATTGCCAAAGCTATTATGGACAATGGCAAAAGTGGTTGGGAAGAGAATTACTCTTTAGATTATTGGAATGAGTTAAGAATCGATATTGGAGAGTTAGCGTTCCAAAGAGAATATCAAGATAACCCAATTGAGGAAGGAACGGTATTTAAGAACGAATGGATACAATATAAACAACGTTTACAGTTGCATCAATACGATGCTCTAATGGTCTATGGCGATTTGTCTTATTCCGACATTGGAGATTACAAAGCCCTGTTATTGGTTGGACGTAAAGACAAAGAATTTCATGTATTAAAATCCTTTGTAAGAAAAACCACTCGTGCCAATGTTGCTTCATGGTTATACGATTTATACGAATCTTGGAATCTCAAAAAGTATAACATCAAATACAAGATTGAGGGCAACTTTGCTCAAGGCGATATCTTCATTCCAGACTTTGACGATGAAGGAAAGAAACGAGGTTATTATATTCCTGTAACACCCGACAAAAAAGCAAAAGCCAACAAGGTAGAGCGTATCGAAAGTATGTCGCCTTTCTTTGAGCGTGGCAATGTCTTTTTTAACGCAGTTGAAAAAGAAACTTCCGACATGATTAACCTTGTCGAACAGATTTTAGCTTTTGAAAAAGGCAGTAAGGTAAATGATGACGGTCCCGATTGTTTGCAATCTGCAATAGACGAACTCAACCATATGCATTTCGATATTGGAAAGATAAGAATGAAGTCTCGGAAAGAGAAGATTAAAGAACGAAAAAACCGTTTTTAAACACTAATTAAATGGCAAGATTTATACGCGATAACGACTACGATGCCTTAATAAGAAATGAGATTACTGGCATTTTGCTTGAAAATTACAATCATGACAAAATGTATAAGGCCGAGCAAATGGCTATTTCTCAGATTAAAAACTATCTGAAAGGCAAATATGATATAGAGCAAATTTTCACAGGTCACGATCCTTTACTCGATCCTGACCCTCGAAGCCACTATATTGTTATGATTACCATCGATTGCACCTTGTATCACCTTTATACATCAACAGCACCAGACAGAATACCTGAACATAGAGCACAACGATATGGCGATGCTTTAGAGTGGCTAAAAGATGTTTCTCGTGGTGATGTAGCAGCAGACTTACCATTGCTTACAGATGACGATGGGGAAGTATCTACATCGATAAGAATAAAATCAAAATACACACCTTCTAATCATAAATATTAATGGCTCAGATATTAGACAAATTCGGTAGAGAATATAAAAGGCCAGTGGCTTTAGCAGGAAGCAAGAGAGAGAACCCAAGTTCTATTATTGCAAAAATTGCTGATGCATTTAAGGATAGAAGTCGAAAAGACATAGACAGATGGCGTTCTGCATTACAACTAGCCGAATCAAAAGAAAAACCTCGTAGAGACTTGCTTTATGCTATTTACGATGACTTAAGAACCGATGGACATTTAGAAAATCAAATCGACATGCGTAAATCGGCTGTTCTTAATACCGAGTTTCAGATAAAAAGCCGAAGCACTGGAGAAGTCGATGAGGAAAAAACAAGGCTGATAAGAACCTCTTGGTTTTACAAGATTCTCGAAATTTTAAGCGAAACGCCAATTTTCGGACATTCATTAATCGAATTTCAAAGCATTGGTGACGGCAAAGCCATAGCAGAGCTAATGCCTAGAAGCAATGTAGTTCCTGTAAAGAAATATGTAATACCCGACTTTCAAGATGCAGAAACCGTCATCGAATACGATACCACAGACGAAAGTTCTTGGTTATTCGAATTTGGAGAAGCAGACGATTTAGGAAAGCTTAATAAAGTTATTCCTAACCTCATTTGGAAACGAAACATGCTTCAGTCTTGGGCAGAGTTTGCCGAGCGTTTTGGTATTCCTATGGTTACAGCTACAACACAACGTTTAGACGATGATGCTTTAGACCTTGTAGAAAGAATGCTTGAACAATTGGGCGAAGCTGCTCAAGCTGTTTTCCCTGAAGGCACAACTGTAGACATTAAAGAAGCTAACAGAACTGATGCTTCAGAAGTGTTCGACAAAAAGATTGATCGTAACAATAGCGAAGTATCTAAAGCCATAACAGGCTCTACTATGCTAACAGACAATGGCTCAAGTAGAAGCCAGTCGGAAGTACACGAGCGTAACTTAGAGGAGCGTATCGCTCCTATGGACAGAAGAAATATTACATTTTGTATTAACGATAAGGTGCTGCCGATTTTAGCAAGAAACGGTATGCCTTTTACCGATGACGATGAGTTTTCTTACGATACCACTCAAGAACTTGGCTTAGATGAACATTGGAAAATTACTGAAGCTATCTTGGAAAAATACGAGGTTGATGAGACCTGGTTAAGTAAAACTTTTAATGTTCCAATTACAGGTAAAAAAGAAACTACGCCTGCCGATGGTTCAAACATTAAAAAACCTCAGTTAAAACAAGTGGCTGTTATTGGAGGAGCAGGTTTAGGTTTGCCAACCGCAATGCTTGAAGATTTAGCAAGTAATGGTGTAAATTTCCCAACTTACGACGGTGAGCCATGCTGTGCTGCTCACGATGCATTTATTCCTGAAGCAGCATACAACTCTTATATTGACCAGTTACACGAAGAACTTTTCGAGAATTACTGGAACAAAAAAAGCACCTTGTCTCAAGAGGCTCGCATAATTGCAGTGGAAGGCTTGCGTTTGCTTTCAGCACTTCGTTCGGGTTGGGGTGAACGTGCCATATCTGTAGCATATAATGAACCTGATTTATTAGCATTAAGCCTAATGGAGTATAATCTGTTCGAGTTTTCTGCTTCTAAAACTGAGGCTCGTTTGGCTTCATTATCTCAGTTGTTAATCGATAAGGACAAACTGCAAATAAAATCGTTTGCTGACTTTAAGCGTGAAGCTTTCAAGATTACCAATAGCATGAACACCAATTGGCTAAGAACTGAATATAATACTTCAGTTGCGGTTGGTCAGAATGGTTCTGCCTTTTACAAAGCCTTATCCGAAAAAGATAGTATTCCTTACGTTCAGTATCTAACTGTTGGAGATGGTAATGTAAGGTCATCGCACCAAATATTAGACAAACGAATTTTTAATATAAAAGATGTAGAAGCTCAAGCCGTATGGCCTCCGAATGATTATGGCTGTAGATGTAGTATGGTTCAGTATCCGCATATTCCTTCAAAAGAAACGGTTACAAAAGGTAAAGAAGCTGTTAAACTTTTAGGAGGAGACCAATTTACAAACTCTGCATTTGGAATAAACAGAGGCGATACCAAGCAGGTTTTTACCAATAAACAGTTTTACCATACCATTAAAGGCTTACCCGATAAGATTGCAAAAATGAATCATAAAGACACTTATGGTTTAGCAGACTATAAATCGTTTAAAAACACTTTAAAGCCCATTAAACTGGACGATACTATTACAGCAGACAATGCCAATGAGTTGTTCCGTATCGATGGCAAAGTAGGTAATACTGAGTTTATGGGATTTAGTGATTACTTGAAACGAAAGTTAATAGTCAAGAAACAAACTTTTACAACACATACTGAAGGGAAATACATCAAAGCAACAGAAAACAGACATAAAATGTTTCCACATATTCAGTCGGTTCTTGATGCACCCGATGAAGTATGGTTGCAAAATTATAAAGCAAATAAATTTCAATCAAGGTATCTTAAATTTTATGGTGATATGGCTTTTGTTGTAGATGCAGAATTGAAAGGAGAAAGCCTTGAAATTAAAACTTGGTATCAAATGAGAAGAAGTGAAAAGTATATTAGAAACGGACTGCTTATAAAATAGCGAAGGCTCTAATGATAACCTCGTCTGAGACGCTGTATTAGCCGTTATACTTCGCTTTGTAGTGAACGCATATTACAGGCTATCATAAGAACCTAATACAAATATACGCAAAAACTTTAAATAAGTTAGAATGAAGAACATATTTCAGGTAATAACAGAGAAACTAACCAATCAGCAAGCGACTGATTTATTGACAAGTCGCAACCTGCCATCGGTTAAGTATGTCGATTTGTATAAAGGTCAGTATTTAAGTCCTGAACTATTCGATGTTATGCCACTCCCTGCTGTTTTAATGGGTTGGAGTATCAATCATGAAGACGAGACAGCTACAGTTAATCTACACCTTGTTTACGAACAAGTTCAAGACACCAGTAACAAGAGTTTGTCTCAAGATGCTGCCTTAAAGTTTTTCGATTACCTGAATAGCATTCATGAGTTAGTAAATGAAGCTGAAAGCGAAAATACAGGCAAACTTGAAGCTATAAGCTTTGAACCTATTCAATTGGATCGAGTAGGCATTGCTCATATGTTAAATTACAAATGTGCTTACCAAGATATTTTGGATAAAGTCGACCCATATATTTGGTCGGATGGTGAAGCAGAAGTGGAGTTTGACAAACACATTGTAAAAGATTTCAATTTTGAAGACTGATTTTTTCGATAAAATAGACCGCTTTAGTAAAGCTATAAAAACCTTACCCGGTAAAATGGGTGCGGAGGCTGTTCTATTCTCTAAAGAAAGGTTCAGGTCGCAAAATTGGGTCGATAACAGAACGCATGTTTGGGCAAAGCGAAAAACAGTAAGAGGCAGTAAACAGAGGCAAAAAAGAGGTGTTTTGATTGACTCAGGAAGATTAATGCGTTCTATCCGAAAAATTTATGTTTCAAATCAAGTCATTATCATTGGAACTGATGTGCCTTATGCACAAGTTCACAACGAAGGCTTTAAAGGAACGGTAAGCGTTAAAGCTCATAAACGAGGGACTTATTCGAAAACAAAAAAAGGAACTGGAGTTTATTCTATTAGGAGCAGAACAGAGAGGACACGGACAGTTCGAGAAAAAACAGGAAGTATTAAAGTAAAAGCACATACCAAAAAACTGAATATTCCACAAAGGCAGTTTTTGGGTAATTCTGATGTTTTAGCAAAACGAATTGAGAGAATGGCTCTTGCAAATATGAATAAAGCATTTAAATAAGATGGCAGCACAAAGTAAGTTACAACTGGTATTAGAGTTAAAAAACAAGCTGTTTAATAAACGCTTGAGAGAAACGAGGGAACGAGTAAGCTCTGCAACAGGCAAAATGAAAAGCAAGTTTAAAGCGATGAAAAACGAACACATCAAAGCATTTTCTGCTATGAAAGACCAGTTCCCAATGTTGGGTAGAGGCATTGAGCTCATTACCAATAAATATGTGCTCATGGCAGCAGCTATGGCAGGTATTGGTTTACTCATGTTTTCGGCCACAAAGAAAGCAGCTGCTTTTAATCATGAGTTTCTGCACATTAAGCAAATGAACCTCGAAAAGCCGAAAGCCGAAATGGATGCTTACAAAAAAAGCATTAAGGATGCAGCTTTCGAAGTAGGAACAGACTTAAACGATACTACAAAAGCTTTCTACGACTTACAATCGGGAACAGGTTTGTTTGGAGATAAAGCAGTAGAAGTGTTTAAAAAAGTAGGAAACTACAGCATAGCTACAGGAGCAGAACTCAACGATAGTATGAATGCCACTGTAAAAGCCATGAAAGCAATGGGGTTGGGCGTTAAAGATATAGATGGCTATTTAGCTTCAAATGCTAAAACAGTTCAAACAGGTATTACCACTTATGCAGAACTGGCTAAGGTGCAAACCGAATTCTTAGGAGCAGCTTCATCGGCAGGGCAAAATGTCGATGTTGCCAATAAGATATTTGCAGGCTTTACATCCATTGCAAAGAACTCCGACACTGGAGCAAATATGGCTAAGACCTTTTTTCAAGGCTTAAAACAATCAGCAGGTAAGTTTAAGAATGTATTAGACATTGACCTATACGATGATAAAGGGGCAATGCTTGGAGCAGATAAGATTCTTGAGAGTGTAGCTCAAAAGTTTCAATCTATGAGCGACAAAGAAATAAACGAAGCCATTACTAAAATTGGCGGACCCGAAGGATTACAAGGCATGTTGGCTAAAGTGCAAACTGGAGCAGACGATTTACTGGATACTTTCAAAAAGTTCGATGAGTCTAAGTTCGATATGGGACAAGCATTAGAAAACGCCAAAGGCGATTTTAATGTACTATCCGATATTGTCGGAAACCGTTGGAATGTTGTAATGACAGAACTCGGAGAAGCTATTTTACCAAAAGTTGCATATGGGCTAGATGCTCTAAACGAGATTATTGTTTTTGCGAGAGAAAACTGGGAATATATTGCTCCTGTCTTATATACAGTTGCAGGTGGACTTATAGGTGTAAAAGTTGCAACATGGCTTGCAGGAGGAGGTTTTAAATTCATGTTTGCCGCAATATCAAACGGCATTAAATCTATTCCTATTATTGGTTGGATACTTGCAATCATTGGTGCAATTATTTCATTAGTCCAAGCAACCGAAGGTTGGAGGGAACAATGGGAAAACTTTAAGCAAGTTATGGACTTAATGTGGAAAGGTATGAAGATATCTTGGGAGCATTTTACAACCTCTATGCTTGACAAATGGATGTGGCTACAAAACGGAATTGTAAAGGGTTACAAATGGGCTCAAAACTTAATTGGTAATCTTTCCGATGCACAATACAAAAAGGATATTGCTGCCATTGAGAAAGAAGATGCCTTACGAAAAGAGAAAATTAAGAACCTAAGAACTCAAATGGCAGTTAATGCCGAATTGACCAAAAAAACAGCTGCTTGGAAACTAAAATGGAAGTCTGATAAAGATTCTGAAGAACAAGTAGACGAAAACGGATTGATAACTTCAGGTGCTAATGGATTTGGAGGAGGGACTGGAGACGGTTCTGTTGGTGATGATATCGAAAAAGTAGTTGGTGCAGGTTCTCAAGTTAAGAACATTACAGTGAATATAGATGCCTTAAACAAAGGAGGTATTAATACACAAAATACTACACTGGCTCATAAAGATGCTAATGAGATTCAAGATTGGTTTAGTGAATCTATGATGCGAGTTATTAGAAATTTAGAATTATCAACATAAACAAGATATGAAAAAACAAATACAAAAGACAGGTGTCCGTCGATGGTATGGAAGTGATTTTGTTCAATTACAAGACGAAATTTACGAAGCCATAGAAGACGGTATTTTGAGTGGAGTTGGCAATGTGGTTCTTGGAGGTTGCCAAATTGCTC
>JAFGXI010000008.1 GCA_016936665.1 Bacteroidales bacterium | reverse complement strand
CAGTCGATTTAACAAAACCAATGAAAGCATCGAAGCTTTTCATATTCTGTCGGATAAAACTTATTTCTCTGGCAATGTGGGGATTGGCGTACAAGCATCTTCAACAGATAGATTTTACGTAAAAGGCAATGCCGTTGTTAAAGGAGAAACAGATTTGGGCCTTATTGCAGTATATGAGAATAATCCAACTACGAGAAGAAGAATCAATATTGGTGTGCAAAATGGAGAAGCATATATTCAACATACCTATGCAACTTCCGGAACCCCTTTTAATTTTAAGTATGGAGATGCTACCGTAATGACCCTTTTGAACTCTTATGTGGGTATCGGAACCATTAACCCAAGTGCAAAGTTAGAAGTGTCGAGTACATCTTATGCGACATCTGTAGGGTTAAAATTACACGATACAGGGACTGGCTCCAACGAGGGTTTATGGATATAGTTTTCGCAAGGTAACATGCCGGATATGGCAAGAATTGGAGGTATCTCTACAAATACCGATAAAGGGAACTTAACCTTTTCAACAAAAGGAGCAACAGATACTTATCCCATAGAGCGTCTTAGAATTGCATATAACGGAAGTGTAGGCATTGGTACCACTAGCCCCGATGCCAATTATTTATTAGATGTTAGAGGCTGGGCCCATTTCTGTAAAGTAGTAGTGCAATCTGGTAGTGGGTGGTGCGATTATGTTTTTGAAGATAATTACAACTTAATGCCCTTGCATGAGTTGAAAGAATATATACAAAAAGAAAAACATTTGCCAAAAATCCCCACAACAAACGAAGTAGAAGAAAACGATGTCGATTTAGGAGAGATGAATCAATTGTTGTTGAAGAAAGTTGAAGAATTAACTTTATATATAATAGAGCAGAATGAAAGGATTGAAAAACTAGAAAACTCTAAATAATGTTTAGAAGTTGCTTTAAATATTATTATTTACATTTTTTTATTTGGTTGATTAGTTCTTTTTTAAACTTAAATTGCAATGCTCAATCAACAAATCAATCTGAAGCATTAAGCGATATGCTTTGGACTACAAGAACATATGTTCCTCCTAAAACTAATGTTAATTATTGGAAGAAAAAGAAAAATGACAATGTTCAAGAGAAAAGCTTTTTAGAGTCTACCTATTTTGATTTTGAACAATGGAAAAACACAAGAAAGGATTTATCTTCAACTAATGAGTATGTACGTCAAAAAGCAATAAAAAAACTTGGAGTAATAAAAAACCCAGAAGATATCGATATTATTGGAAATTTATTACTAAATGATTCATCTGTGTTTGTAAGGCGTGAATGTGCTAAAGTATTGAAATACTACAGTCAATCGCCTGTTATTCCATTTTTAATTAAAGCTCTAAAGATGGAAGACACTATAAAAGTTAAAATTGAGATAGCATTATCACTTTCTTATTTGGGTGAAAAACATTATTCTTATAATACTTTAAGAGAAATATGGGAAGGGAATTATGGAAAAAAATATGAGTGTCACACAGGCTTTAAACACATAGGGGATAGTAAAAGTATAGATTTTTTAGTTGTAGCGTCGAAATCAAAAAATATATATATTGCTTTAGATGCTTTTATAGTTTTAATTGAAATGAATTATCCAAATACTGATGCTTTGTTAAGTTATTTTCTTGAAAATGATAATGATAAGATTAAAATTTCCACATTAAATGCATTGGCAAAAATTAAAAATAATAATCAGGTTTTGCAGATAATAAAAAAAATCAAAAAAGAAAATAAGGATAATCTTTATGTTATTAATTATTGTGATTTAATCATAGAAAAATATTACTTATAGGAATAATGCTAAAAAGTATTAAATATATTATTGGGATTTTAGTTTATTTATTTTTTTCTCAAAGTATTATAATTTACGGACAGTCCACTAATCAGTCAGAAATGTATGAGGAACCATATTGGACAGAAGAAAATTACATTCCTCCTGTACCTATTTCAACAGAGGTACGAGGCCATTTTAATTTAACTAGTTTTAAACAGTTTGGAGAAGTGTGGAGCCCTGACCAATTAGGGACATGCACATCCAGTACAATTGGTTCAAGTGGTTGTGCTATGACGTGCGTAACTATGATAATGGATGGGACTGGTATAGAAATTGACCCTGGAATTCTCAATGAATGGTTGACTAACAATTCAGGTTATAGTGGAGGTTGTAATATAATTTGGAACTCTGTATCTAATTATCCAGGAAGTACAATTAACTATAATCAACACTCGGTATATACATTAGATATTGTAAGAGCAGAGATAGATGGGGGAAATCCTGTAATAGCATGGGTTAATGGAAATTCACATTTTGTTTTGATAAAAGGATATGATAATGATGGGGCAAATGAAGAAGATTTTTACGTTTATGACCCAGGAACAACACCAACACCAACTAACTGGGCTGATTATTCAGGTAATTGTGAACAATTAAGACTATACAATGTGGGTATAAACATACCTGCTGCAGATTTTTCGGTTGACAATACAAATATAGTTGCTGGACAAAGTATAAATTTCACTGATGAATCTGTTAATAACCCTACTGTATGGTATTGGACATTTGAAGGCGGGGTTCCTTCAACCTCACAAGATCAAAACCCAGTTGTCATTTATAATACTCCAGGTGAATATTCCGTATCATTAATGGCATTAAATATTAATGGTAGAGATGTTGAACTAAAGCAAAGCTATATTACAGTTACAGAACCTCCTGCCCCTATAAGTGCATTTTCAGCAGATAATACTACAATAGCAACTGGACAGAGTATAACTTTCGCTGATGAATCAACCAACAATCCTACATCTTGGCAATGGACATTTGAAGGATGTACACCTGCAACATCAACGGAACAAAACCCAACTGTAACTTATAATACTCCAGGAGTATTCGATGTAAGTTTAACGTCAGAAAATGATTACGAGAGTAATACAGAAACTAAAACAGATTACGTGACTGTGGGCTCTCCATCAGGAGCAAATTTCACATATACGGTAGAAAGTGTAACAAAAACGGTTAATTTTACCGATGCATCATCAAATAATCCAACTAATTGGCAATGGAATTTTGGAGATGGGAGCACCTCAACAAGCCCAAATCCCTCGCATGACTATTCTTCATATGGTACATATGAAGTAACCTTAGAAGTTGCAAACGATTTTGGCAGTAGTAGTGTTGAACAAACCGTTCAAGTATCACCTAATGATGTTGAAATATCTGGTCGAATTTATAAGTTTGGCACATATAATCAAATAACACTTTCTGGTGCTTCTATATACTTTAATGGAGACACTTCTGAAGATGGTAATTATTCAACAACATCTGGTTATCAAGGATATTATTCTATGGACTTGCCGTACGAATGGTCTGGCACTATAGTCGTTGTATACCCTGGATATGCTATGCTTGTGTCACAAGGTATTCCTATAGACAACATTACAGAAGAGGCTACAGTTGACATTCAGATGAAAGAAATTCAGATGGAAATAGTACCTGATCAAATCTATGGTTCATACTATAATTTTACGGTTGTGAATGCTCCAATTGGAGCAACAGACTATAACTGGAGTTTTTTTAATTCAAATGGGTTCGATTTAGAGTATTCAATATATTCATATTCTACAGATGAATTTTTACCTTGTCATGAAATTGCTACATATACATATGTTGTTTCTGTAAATGTTAATGTTTTAGGAGAAGATTATTTTGCAAGTGTTGAAGTGCCTGTATATCCCTGTCCTACTTTAACACCTGGTATTTTTTACGACAATGATTGTAGTGTATATCCTTTAGGATCTTGGGTATCTTTTCAGGATATTTCTAGTCCTTTTACAGGTGTGCATCGATTAAAAGTATGGTATGAAGATGGAACATTAGAATACTGGGACAAAAAGAATTGTAGTGGATTATCAAATCCTCCATGCCACCATTATGAGAATAAAATATATACAGGTAATTGCCATAAGTTTAAGCATTTATTTTCATCTCCAGGTCAATACTCTGCCTCAATTAGGGCTGTTAATAATGCAGGTTATGAAAGTGACGAATATTGGTTTGGGTTCTCAATTGTGGACTGTAATGAAACCTCTACATATTTACCTTCGTCTTTCTATAGTAATTATGGAAATGTTTATAAGTATTATTCAGGTCGTTATACTTTATCTAGTTTTCCAAGTACCTTTAATAATCAAAATACACAAGTTAATGCCTGTGATGAAATTATTTTAGAAGGAGATGTAACAATAGAACCCACAGGGGTTAATGAGACAGTATTACAAATAAACCCATGTTTAAAAAATAATAATACAGATGACTGCTTCAGTGCAGAATATATGAGTATGCAACAACAAGAGGACAGCGACTACCTTGATGAATTATTGTATAGAAGACAATATGAGAATGAGCAAGAAAACAATGCTCAACTTTATATAAACTCAATTAATATATACCCTAACCCCAATAATGGAGCATTTACTGTCAGCAGCAACTCACACTTAATTGTTTCGATGAAGCTAATTAATGCTCAGGGTATGTTATTAGAAACTTATAATAACATTAACAAGCCTCAACACTTTTTTTCAATTGATAAATATGCGCCAGGCATATATTATTTAGAAGTAGAAACAGAAAATACTGTTGAAATATTAAAAATTTCATATACTTTAACTAAATAAAACTACGACATTATGAATAAGTATTTATTATTACCGTTAACAGTGCTAATAATTGCCATTATTTATAGTTTTACAACTAAAAAAACTCAGGTAGAGTTAAATAGCATAACATCTGAAATTCAAAAACTGAACAGAGATTACTTGATGATTCCAGATACTGGCCATGTAAATTCGAATATTGAAGTTTTAGAAATTTCAGACGAATTAAAGTATAAAATAAAAAAACAAATAGACTTAAGTTATTCTAAAAGAACTGTCAATGAAGTTGGAGATAGGGTGGGAGTTTTCAAAGATTGCACATGTGGGGATTATGATGAGTTGGTAATATACATGGATTGTGAAGATGATGATAACCCTACAACAAGAAAAAAAGGTTGGACAGGAGGTAGCTATGTCACGTCAAATAAAAATGTAATTCTAAAATTTTGTATAATTGATGATTTGGATGATATGAATATTTTTCGGCGAACAGAATATGACTATGCAACTCTAATGATAGACTGGGATGGTGGCATTTCAGATTTAGTAATTCGTCTCTTTGATAATGAAAATGATGGAAATATAAATTATGTAAGCCTTAATGGGGAAGAAATAACAGGATGGTATGGTAGTAATAACTACTTTGGTGAAAACACAAGGCTTGTATTTTCTTTTTTCCCTAAAACTTCATATAGCCCACATAGTCTACCATATATTGGATTTAATTATGGTATTTTAGGGCGGTTTGGTTCTAAACAAGGTTACATTTATTTTGATGATGAAGATGATGATGCAGATTTCTGGGATTTTGAGTATGGAAATGAGAACTGGTTGTTATATGATATTGATCCTGAAACTGAAGAAACCAATGAACTTGTTTCTGGAGTAACAAATATTATTTCAGGGGGAAGTAATACTTTAATTTACATAAGTAGTTCAGACGTTTGCACATATCCATAATCATATAAATTAAATAAAAATTCCAATGAAAAGTTTGTTAGTTGTATCATTAATATTTTACAGTACTACGATAATTGCACAAGATTCTATTCAAAAAAAGATTAAATGGGGATTGTTTATTTCCGCCCAAAAAACAGGTAAAGTTTTAGTTACAGATAAAGGAAGTGACACTTGGGTTTCTTCTAATAGATTTAAGTATGAAAAACATAATTTTTCTTATAATGTAGGCATCCAATTTTTTTACAAATTTAATAAACATTTGTTAGTGGAAACTGGGTTAAAGTACTCTTCTTATTCTTATCGAAGGCATGTGCCTAAAAATTCTCCAGAATTACCTTCTTTATCGGGAAATGATGAACTATTTACTAAATTCAATTATGACTTCATTGAAGTACCATTATTGATAAGATATAATATTAACATGAATAAATTTAAGATATATTCAGGTTTAGGTGTCTTATCTCATATCTTAATAAACAAATCTATTATTGGAGACTCAGATAATGATTTTTTTTCAATCATAAATGTAAAGTTAATAGAAACAAATTATAATCTTTTTAGTTTGTCTGCTGTTGGGAAATTAGGCACTAGTTATAAAGTTAGTTCTAACTTTTCTGTTTATATTGAAACAAATTTTAATTTAATGCTATCGCCTTATAAAAGTCAAACTTATTCAAGTAGGACTGGAAATGTTATTGAAGGGGAATTAATCTCTAAAGAGAATATTATTATACTTCACGAAAAACTGTATTCTTTTGGACTATCAATTGGTATAATGTTTAATTTATGATTGTTAGATATTTAGTTTTGTTATATATAATAACTCTATTCATTTCTTGCGATTCTAAAAAAAGGCAAGAAGAAAGAGTCAAAGGTGAAATTGTTGCATTTATAGATGATAAACCTATATTGATACAAGAAATTGATTACAGTGTTCAACAGCAATTGTATGAGCAACTACAAAGAATATATATGATTCGAAAAATTGCATTGGATCAGAAAATAAATGATCTAGTAATAAATTATGAGACTCAAAAATTAAATCTATCAGCAGAATCTTATCTGAATCAATATTACCAAAAGAAACTTTCAAAAAAATATATCAAGATCCAAAGACAAAAACTAATTTCTGACAAATTACCTGAGTTAAAGAGAACACTCTCATATCATGATATTAACTCAGAAAAAGGTCAAGACTTGTTTTTGAAAGGATTGAAAAGAAGCTTACTTGAAAAATTACTTGATTCTCTAAAGACAAAGCATAATATCCAAGTCAAGCTTAAACCGCCTTTACCACCTAAAATCAGCCTAAATCAAATACAAACTTTTTATAGAGGAAATTTAAAATCGGGCATAACACTTTTAGAAGTCTCAGATATGGAATGCGACAGGTGTCGTGAGTATTACCCTGTTTATAAAGAAATATATCAGAAGTACAAAGATAAAGTCAAGTTTGGTTTTGCTCATTTTTCTTCTTATCCAACGCTTAGTGCAATAGCTACTAATTGTGCAGCAAAACAAGGTAAATTTTGGGAAATGCATGATGCAATTATGAATAAGCCAACACTACTTGATACTTCTGAAATCTATTATATTGCTGATGAATTAGAATTAAATATACAAAAATTCAAACAGGATTTTAATAGCCCTGAAATTCCAAATAATATTGAATATAACTCAAAATTGATTAAACAATATGGTTTATTTGGAACACCTACTATACTAATAAATGGTAGTCCTGTATTTGATTCATCTTCAAAAGAGGATATTGAAGAAATGATAGAGCACGAATTGGAAAAGAATTAAAAAAACAGGTCTAAGCTTTGAAAAAAGTATGACACCTAGCTTAAATAAACGGTTTTCGCACAGGCTTAATTTATCTTTGCCATAAACCCCATCTCTCGCAAGCGTCCGCTTGTGAGAGATGAAAAAATAAATTTAATTTAATATTCCTTTTTTAAAAATCTGTGTTTTATTTATTCGGATTTAGAGTTCGGTTAAGGTTCTAAAGCTAATGCAATTTATTAGGAATCGGTATACTTCAACCACTAATAATGATTATAAATGTTGAAAAAAATAGATTTAAGAGTTAGCTTTTTTCTACTTAAAACATTCCATGCTTTGTTGGTAGCCACTTAAAAAACTGTCGATATCCATTCTCTTTTTACCTTCGATTTGAAGTTCCTCAATGATGTAAAAACCACCATTTACGGCAACTTTTAGAAATTTTTTACCATCGCTAAATATTGCCCCAAATTGTTCTTCGTGGCTGCTAATTTCTTTTTGGCCTTTATAAATTTTAATCGTTTTTCCATTGAGTTCTGTCCATGCGGCAGGGTATGGACTTAAACCACGAACAATGTTATGAATTCTATCGATGGATTCCTGCCAATCGATTCGACCTAAGTCTTTATATAGTTTTGGCGCGATTTTTAATTCATTGCCCAATATTTGTTTTTGTGGTGTAGATTCGATTTTTCCTATTGTGATTAGCTCAACCGTTTTTACCACTAAATTTGCGCCAATATTCATAAGTTTATCGTGTAATTCTCCGGCAGACATCGATTCGCCAATTGCTGTTTTTTCTTGTAAAATTAGGTCTCCTGTATCTATAGCATGTTGAAGAAAGAAAGTGCTAACACCGGTTTCTTTTTCCCCATTGATAATAGCCCAATTAATAGGCGCAGCGCCCCTATATTGAGGTAATAATGACGCGTGCAAATTGAACGTGCCCAAACGAGGCATATTCCAAACAACTTCGGGTAACATTCTAAAAGCAACCACTATTTGTAAGTCAGCATTTAAAGCTTTAAGTTCTTCAATAAAATCGGAAGCTTTTAAATTTGAAGGTTGTAGCACTTTTAGTCCTTGTTGTACAGCGTATTGTTTAACGGCTGTTTCTTGAATTTTCTGGCCTCTACCGGCTGGTTTATCCGGTGCTGTGACGACTCCTACAATGTTTTGCCCGTTTTCGACTAGAGCTTTTAAACTGGCAACTGCAAAATCCGGAGAGCCAAGAAATACTATTTTCAACGATCGATTCATGCTTAACAAAAAAAAGATCGTATTTAAAAAATACGATCGTGTAATATTTTGTAAAATTAATGCTTAGTATGTTTAATGTTGAATAAACTCAACTTTTTTTCGCTCCGAAATGCCTAAGTACTGCTTTAGTGCTGTTTCGTCTTTAAAATTCACATCGCTTGGAATTTCTGCTTTACGGCTTTCTGTTCCTTTTACTAAATAAACATTATATTCGATGCTCCAAGTGGCATTCATATCAACATAAGGATTTCTACCATCGTTGGTTCTTATCGTGAAAATAAGATCGCCATTATCGTCCATTATCCCATAAGAGTACTGAGTAAAATTTTCAGTTCCATCAACATAATCTAAATAGGGCAGGGCTTGAAAGTAATTGTCCGGGCCTCCGTCTGTAGTCTGATGCATAAACACCATTACCAAATCGTTTTCTGTAATTGTAACACCTTGAATGTATCCATATGCCACCCACGCATCGTTGTAAAAGTAATTGTTGTCTTCGTAAAAGAGCTCTTTGTTAAAATTGGCTACCGGTATATCGAAGTAGTATAGTTGAGGTGTCGAGGCATCGTCGCCATCTTCTCCCGGATAACCTTGTGGACCCATAGGCCCTTCTTTTATGCAAGACGATAAAACAACTAGAATGAGCGAAAGTAAAGCTATCTGTTTCATAATCGATGAATTTTAAATTTGTTAAGAAATGTTAATGATAAAGTCTTTACCAAAATTAATGCCAGTTATTTGATTTTCACAGCCACTTGGTAGTAATTATTAACGGCCGCTAACACTTCGTAATCGATGTAGAAAGCTTGAGACCACTCTGTAAATGCTTTAAACTCATGACAAGGAACATTGAATTCGTCGAACAGAAGAATATCGCCTTTGTTTAAATAAGGAGCAATTGTACTTAAAACATAAAGAGTAGCAGTGTACAGATCGGCATCTAAATGAATAATTTTTTTTCGATTCGATTGATATTCTTTTAGGAACGGCATTAGCGTTTGCTGAAATAAGCCTTGAAAAAACAGATGTCTATTATCTTCAATTTTAGGAGGTTCGTTATTGTTGCTCATGTCTCCTGCTTTGAATGGACCCCAATCTTCGGGTAAACCGGTAAATGTATCGAATCCATAAAATTTCGACTCAGGATGCTTGTTTTTCGATACCCACCAACGAAACGAAGCTCCTTTAGATACCCCAAACTCAAAATAGTCGATTGCCTTGTTAAGTTCTTCTTTTTCAATTAAATACTCAAACATATCGAAGCGTTTGGCGTATTTAAACTTTTGATTGTAAAAGTCGTTATAACCCAAAACTCTGTGTTGTTGTATCCATTTCGAAAGAGAAGATAAATGACCGAAGAACGAAAATATTTTGGAAGGAACAATGGTGTGTAGATGTAACAAAAAGAAATATCCTTTGAATTTTCCTCGTAGTCGTAAGAGTGACTTCATTAGCTTTATTTTTTAAAGAATCAATATTTTCAATTTAAGAAATAACCGGCCTGTTTTTATCGCTGTTAAATTCGATCAATATCAACCCGAAATAAAATGCGTTTTAAGCTTGCTAAAATTATAAAAAAATGGTTGAAATGAAGCTTTTTATAATTGTCCGTTTTCTATCATCAAAATAATGTGCTCAATCATTCGGTCTTCTTCTTGCGGATTGTACTCTTCTTTTAAGTTTTCGCCAAATAATCTGGCCAACGATTGCCACATAAAAGCAGAGAAAGTGCCTCTTAATTCTTTTACTAACTCATAAGAAGTGCTTCCGGTTTCTCTGTCGATAAGTTTGATGAGTATTCTTCCCTGAGTAATAGTTAGTTTTTTAAGTTCGTCGCCATATTGATCTCTTAATTCCTGATCGACTTGCTTGATGTATTTTTTTGCAATGGATTTTGTTCCTAAAGAATCTACTTTTTTTTCGATATCCTTTAATTTAGCATTCGCCATTTGTGCGTATGGATATACTTTTTTCACATTAATCACTAGCCTTGAGTATCTTCTTTTTTGTTTTTCTGAAGTGAATTTATATTCTGGTACAACAATAACTTCCTTCAATTCGAAATGGGGCATAGTGTCTTCGCCCACAATTATAATTCCGGTTACAATGGTTTCTTTATTAGGTTTCTGGCTAAACCCAAAAGAATAAATACTTATTAATATGATTACAAATAATAAACGCATGAAAAACGAATCAACCTCAAAATACAAGTATTATTCCAAATTTAAATTAAAAAAACAGCCCAAAGTTATTTTATAAACTTTAGGCTGATATTTTTTATTTATTTAACAAATCGGTTTATCGTCTAACAACTTTCCAAGTTGAACTTGAGTTTGGATTCTCGGTTTCTTTGTATTTGTTTTTTTGTTCGTCCACCAAGATAGCACTGAATATTGCAGCTACTTCTTGCGCGCTTTCAGGAAGCTCGACATCTAAAAATTCGGGTTTGAAATAATTATTTACAAAGTGTGTGTCGAATTTACCACTGACAAAAGCATCGTGACGCATCACGAATTTGCAAAATGGAAGTGTTGTTTCAATGCCGGTAATTCTGTATTCGTCTATGGCTCTGATCATTCTTTCAATGGCTTGCTCGCGATCCTTTCCATGTACAATCAATTTAGAAATCATAGGATCGTAATAAATAGGGATTTGCATGCCTTCTTCGAACCCGTCATCTACACGCACTCCAAGTCCGATAGGTTGTCTGTATGTTTTTAGCAAACCTATATCCGGTAAGAAATTGTTGCGAGGATCTTCGGCATACACACGCACTTCGATAGCATGTCCGTTGATGTGTAAATCTTCTTGTTTAAATGAAAGAGGATGCCCTTGAGCGACTAATATTTGTTCGCGAACTAAATCGATACCTGAAATCATTTCAGTTACGGGGTGCTCGACTTGTAAGCGAGTGTTCATTTCTAAGAAGTAAAAATTTAAATTTTCGTCGAGTAAAAATTCAACAGTGCCCGCTCCAACGTAGTCGCAAGCTCTGGCCACATCGGCTGCTTTTTCGCCCATTTCTTTTCTAAGTTCTGGAGTTAAAACAGATGAAGGGGCTTCTTCGATAACTTTTTGGTGTCTTCGTTGAATTGAGCATTCTCTCTCAAAAATAGGGACAATATTACCATGGCTATCTGCCATAATTTGGATTTCGATATGACGAGGAGAACCAACATATCGTTCGATGAAAACAGCACCATTACCGAAGGCAGAAACGGCCTCGTTGATGGCTAATTTCATTTGTTCTTCGAATTCTTCTTCAGACGAAACTATTCTCATTCCTTTACCTCCACCACCTGCTGAGGCTTTTATCAAAATAGGATAACCTACTTCTTTAGCAATTTTTTTAGCAGCCGGTATGTCGGTAATCGCTTCGTCGGTACCCGGAACCATTGGGATGTTGTACGATTTTACAGCAGCCTTGGCAGAAAGTTTGTCCCCCATAATTTCCATCGCTTCCGGCGAAGGGCCTATAAACGTAATTCCATGCTGAGCAACTAATCTTGCAAAATTGGCATTTTCCGATAAAAAGCCATAGCCCGGGTGAATGGCATCAACATTTAAATTGTTACAAACTTGAATAATTTTATCGGCACGTAAATAAGATTCTGAAGAGGCCGGAGGGCCAATACAAACAGCTTCATCGGCGTATTTAACAAAGGGAGCGTTTTTATCAGCTTCGGAATATACGGCAACAGATTGTAATCCCATTTCGCGGATAGAACGCATAACGCGAAGGGCTATTTCTCCTCTGTTGGCAACTAATATTTTTTTCATTTATAAATAAATTTTAATATTGAGTTTTAACATTATAACATATGTCAATAAAGCCATACAAGATAAGTATTTTGTACTTATTGAAAAAGTCGATTTTGAAAATTGTCGATAAATTATTTTTTATAAATCAATCGTAATTCAATATAAAAAAGATGACAAGTGTGTCTATTTTGTTATTTTTGTGCCATATGCCCAAAAATCTATCATTCATATGGTTGATATTACTTTTGTTAAATCTGAATAGCTTTTCGCAAGATTATCAAATCAAAGGAACAATTCAGGAAGACATTAGTCGGGAACCGATAGGGTTAGCCAATGTGTTTGTTAGAAACTCTACTTTGGGTACTGCTTCGGGTCAGGATGGCTCTTATACTTTAGCTATTCCCGATAGCTTATTAAACGATACTTTAGTCATTTCTGCTGTAGGGTATAAGCAGCAAGAAGTACCTTTAAGAGCACTTTACCCCGAAACGTCTTTTTCTGTGTTTCTTCAAGATTCCATGTTTTTACTCGATGAGGTAGTCGCTTTTTGTTACGATTATGTTGAAGGATTGTATTGGAAATCGAATGGAATTCAATCTCAAGAGTATCTATTGACTTTTGTTTCGAAAAATATCCAAAATGTTTCAAATTTTTTATTAATTCTCAAAGGTCGTTTTGGACAGGGAAAAAAGAAAAGTAATTCGTACGTGTGGCGCGATATTGAAATACCCGGAGTAGAAGGGAAAACCAGAGTGTTGCTTAAGTTCTTTCGTTGTGGCTATTGCCCTTTAGAAGATAATATTACAGTTACTATAGACATTGATAATAACAAGTATAAAAATATCTTGCTCGATGATGAGTATAAGTTGCTAATTTCTAGATATTTTCAGGAAATATTAGACCAGACTTTTGAACAAGGTGTAAACGTTTCTCAGTTAGAAGAAAAAAACAAAGTATATTTTTTACCTAGCTCAGAAACGCCTTATGAGGGGAAAGTATACGGATATTTCGATTCAGGTAAAAAAGGATTGAGAGGATCTGTTAAACTAGGCCAGAAAGACGGACAGTGGGAGTATTGGTTTGAGAATGGCCAGAAAAGAATGGTTGTTTCATACGCTATTGGTCAAAAAACAGGTTTGTGGGTATCGTGGTATAAAAATGGAAATATTCGTATTAAAAACAATTATACAAACGATCGCTTAGATGGTAAAAACTATTGGTGGTACGAAAACGGGCAACTTAAAAAGCTTGCATTTTATAAAAATGGAGCTATCCATGGGAAAATAGAATGGGAAGAATCTGGAGCGTTAAAAGAAAAGCGAGGCGTTTTTGAAAATGCAACAAACGAGGAAATTAAGAATTTGTTGCAACTGAAAACTCAAGATCAAAAAATCTCAGACTTTATTCAGAGATTTATAAAATAAAAAAGGCTATCGTTAAGAGAGCCTTTTTTATTTGTCTATTGTAGTCGAAGATTTTCTTTATTGGTAATCTTCTCGCAGTAATGGCACTTTAATGCAATGTTTTCTTTATCTACTACTGTAAATTTAGTAGTGATATTATCTTCAAAGTTGGTAACGCATTTAGGATTTACGCATTTAGCTATACCTACCACTTTGTCTGGCACTTGAACTTGTCTTTTTTCGACCACTACATAATCTTTGATAATATTTAACTTAGCATTTGGTGCTGCTAGAGCTATGCGGTTGATGTCGTCATCTTCAAAAAAAAGTTCTGAAATTTTAATAATTCCTTTATGACCATGGGTCTTACTTTCTAGATTGTTCCCCAACGTCATTGTGTTGGTAATATTTTGTAGTCCAAGAATTTTAATAACTTTAAATAGATCTTGAGCGGGAATATGGTCGATTACAGTGCCGTTTTTAATGGCGTTTACTCGTAATTCTTTTTTATCGCTATTCATGATTTTCGGTTTTTTTATTTTTTATAAATCTAAAATTGTTGCAATGATTGCTTGTCTTGTATAGACTCCGTTTAGGGCTTGTTCGAAATAATATGCTTTAGGATTGTCGTCAACATCAACATTAATTTCGTTCACTCTTGGTAGCGGATGCAGCACTTTTAAATTTTCTTTTGTTCCTTTTAACATTTCATTACGTAAAATGTACACATCTTTCACCTTTTCGTACTCAATCGGATCCGAAAATCGTTCTTTTTGAACACGAGTCATATAAACGATGTCGGCTTCTTTTATATATTCTGTAAAGTCTTCATGCTCGTAATATTTAATCCCTTTTGAGTCTAAGAATAGTTTATATTCCTTAGGCATTTTAAGAAATTCAGGACTAATAAAGTTAAAAGTTGGATTAAAGTGCGACATTGCCATCAATAGAGAATGAACAGTTCTTCCGTACTTTAAATCACCAACCATAAAAATATTTAAATTTTCAAGTGTGCCTTGGGTTTTATAGATAGAGTACAAATCGAGCAAAGTCTGAGTAGGGTGTTGATTAGCCCCATCTCCTGCATTAACAACTGGTACATTAGATACTTCGCTGGCATATCTTGCACTACCTTCTACAGGATGACGCATCACAATTAAATCGCTATAATTAGCAACAGTTTTAATGGTGTCTTTTAGACTTTCGCCTTTCTGAACACTAGACGAAGCAGCGTCGGTAAAGCCAATTATTTTACCTCCAAGTTTATTTACAGCACTTTCGAAACTTAAGCGTGTTCTTGTGGATGGCTCAAAAAATAAAGTAGCGATAACTTTGCCATTTAGAATGTTTTGCACTGGATTTTTTTCGAAGTGTGCCGCTTTTTCAATGATTTTCAAATAATCATCTTTGGTATAGTCGTCAATCGAAACGAGGCTTTTGTGTTTCATGGGAACAAGTATTGATTAAGAGATTTGTTTATGTTTTATATTGGGAATTTCACTTAGCAAATTTGATATTTTTTCTGAGTCTTTCAATCTTACATCGATATCTAATTCACAAGAAAGTTGAAAATTTAAATGATAAGGTTCGATGTTTTGTTCTTTAAGAAATCGCATTATAGTGTTGGTGTCATCATAATTAAATGCAATTCTGAAGGTATTGTTAATAATTTTGTCGACTATTTGGTTTTGCTCGATGGCGTTTTTTGCTGCGGTCTTATAAGCATTGATTAACCCTGGTACACCTAGTTTTGTGCCTCCAAAATAGCGCACAACGATAATTAAAATATCGCTTAATTCGAAAGACCGAATCTGACCTAAAACCGGCATGCCCGATGAGTTGGCAGGTTCTCCGTCGTCGCTTGCTCTGTAATTATTTTCGTCGACACCTAAACGCCACGCAAAAACATGATGCCTTGCGTCGTAATATGCTTTTCTTATTTCTGCTTGATGTTGTTTGATTTCTTCTTCATTACTTACCGGAAAGACAAAGGATAAAAATTTACTGCCTTTTTCTTTATAAAGGCCTTGGCTTTGTTTTGCCACTGTTTGGTATTTGTCTTTTATTTGATTCATCATGCCAAACTCAGCGTTGCAATTGCAATTATAGAGCTGAGAATACCAATGCTATTTATAAGTGTTATTTTTTCTTTAAAGATAAGAATTCCTGTTAAAACAGAAAGCACTACAATCCCTACATTGTTGATACCGAATACAATAGAACTGTCTGCAAAGTTAGAATTTAATGCATTAATTAGAAAATAAATCGATCCATAGTTGACAAAGCCTAGTACAAGGCCCCATACCCAGATTTTAATTTTAGTGTACTGAGGTCTGTATTGTTTTTTAGGAAGTGTGTAAAAAAGGCCACTGAAAAAGGATACTGCAAAAAGTGATGAAGTAAAATAGGCGCTTTTGTCGTTTGAAATATACGTAGCCTGAGTGTATTTTATTAAACTGTCTATCATTCCCATGCCAACAAATAATATCAGAGGCAATAGTATGGGCCATATACCTTGGTTTTTATCTTTTTTGTTTTTTCTGTAAACCGTTAGAAAAACGCCTGCCAAAGCAAGTAGAATGCCAATGCTTTTAGCGGAAGTTAGAACCTCGTTGAAATATAAAATTGAGAATAATATTGGAATTATTACACTCATTTTACTAGCAACTGTAGTAATGGCAATGCCTGCTATTTTAGAACTTATTCCAATTATGAAAAAGAATATAATGAAGAGTACTCCAATAATAAAAGCCCATGGTAACCAATTTTCGTGTATTACATCACTTGGGTTGTATGGCGATAGAACCATACCTATGGCCGATGCAACTAAATAATTAATTGTAATAATGGGTGCTATATCTAGTTGAAGGCTGTTAATTCGTTTAAATATTACGAAAATGCCTGTTGAGGACAGTATGCTTAATAGTATGTAAATCATTATCTAAAAAAAACAGGAATCTTTCCGAAAAAGAGTCCTGCTGATATATTTTGTTTATTGTTCAAAATTACAATTTCAATTTCTTTTCTATTTCGTCAATATATAACTTAAAACGTTTATCTGTTTCCAGTAAATTATTGACTGTTTTGCAAGAGTGAAGAACTGTTGCATGGTCTTTACCTCCTATTTGAGAGCCTATACTAGTTAGCGAAGATTTTGTCATTGTTTTGGCAAAGTACATCGCAATTTGTCTTGCTTGAACAATTTCTCGTTTTCTGGTTTTGGATTTGAGCACATCGACCGGCATATCGAAATAATCGCATACAACTTTTTGAATGTAATCGATAGAAATTTCACGCTTGGTGTTTTTTACAAATTTGTCTACAATTTGTTTGGCAAGTTCAAGAGTGATTTCTTTTTTGTTTAATGTTGATTGTGCTAACAAAGAAACCATGGCTCCTTCTAAATCGCGGATTGTTGTGGTTAAGTGAGAAGCAATATATTCAATAATTTCTTCGCTTAACTCAATACCACTGTTGTAAATCTTGTGTTTCAGAATTTTAACTCTGGTTTCAAAATCTGGTATTTGAATATCAGCAGCTAAACCCCATTTAAATCTCGAAAGCAATCTTTGCTCAAGACCTTGCATTTCGATAGGAGGCTTGTCGGAAGTAATTATTAGTTGCTTGCCCGATTGATGTAAGTGGTTGAATATTTGGAAAAAAACGTTCTGGGTACCTTCTTTACCAGCAAATTCATGAACATCATCAATAATTAAAACATCAATAATTTGATAAAAATTGATAAAATCGTTGCGGTTTCCATTAAGTTCTGCATCGGTGTATTGTGTTTGGAACTTATGGGCAGTTACGTATAATACTGTTTTTTCCGGGAAATTCTTTTTTATTTCAATCCCTATTGCTTGAGATAGGTGTGTTTTTCCTAAACCGGAACCGCCATAAATAAAAAGCGGATTAAATGCACTTGAGCCTGCTTGATTGGTTGCTATTGCATAGCCTGCCGCTCTAGCTAATCGATTACACTCTCCTTCAATGAAATTTTCAAAAGAATAAATTTCGTTTAATTGCGGATCGATATGTAATTTTTTTATTCCGGGAATTATGAATGGATTAATGTTTTTCTTTTCGATAGGTAAGCTGACCGGTTTGTTGGATACTTTTGTATTTTCTTTTCCGGGCATTTTCATGGTAACGGATTCTTGCCCGTTAACAGACTCGTTTTGCATCACTACACTATATTCTAGTTTTGCATCGGGGCCAATCTCTTTTCGAATAGTTTTTCGTAATAGATCTATATAGTTCTCTTCTAAATGCTCATATACAAATGCGCTTGGAACTTGAATGGTCAGAATTTGTCCATTTAAGTCGATCGGGATAATTGGTTCAAAAAATGTCTTGTAACTGGCATCATGAACATTATCGCGAATGATTCGCAGGCATCTTCCCCATATGTCTATTACTTTATCTGCCATTGTTATTAATTAATCTATTCTTGGATATTTTACTCGTATTAAATTCTCTGCAAGATGTCAAAAAAAAAAGTAAAAAAAAAATCGTTTAACTCTTGTATTTTTTAAAAATTTTCTATGGTTAACTATATCAGCTTTTTACAAAATAAAAAAAAATAAAAAAAATTAAAGTGTTGAAAATCAAATAAATAAAATTACCTTTTTGATTTACAAAGCATTAGCTTTTGCTATTATTTCTGCGATATCAAAAACCTTAATAGCATCTTCTTTTTCAAATAATTTTACGCCATCTGTTAACATCGTCATACAGAAAGGACAAGCCGTAATTATAATGTTAGGATTGAGCTCCAAAGCATCCTTTGTTCTCAATTCGAAAACTTCCATATCTCCTTTTTCCGGTTCTTTAAACATTTGAGCGCCTCCTGCTCCACAGCAAAGAGCTCGACTCCTGTTTCGTTTCATTTCGACCAACTGGCAACCTGTTTTTTCAATAACTTTTCTTGGGGCTTCGTATATTTGGTTCCCTCTTCCTAAATAACAGGGGTCGTGGTACGTTATTCTCTGGTTTGCAAAAGTGCTATGGTCAACTATAAGTTTTTTATCTTCTATTAATTTTAGAATAAACTCTGTATGATGCCATAGTTCGTATTCCCCACCAAAGTCAGGGTATTCGTTTTTAATCGTATTATAATCGTGTGGATCGCAAGTAATTATTTTCTTTATATTGTAAGCATTAAATGTTTCGATATTTTGCATGGCCTGCATCTGGAATAGGAATTCATTTCCTGCTCTTCTGGCCGAATCACCACTGTCGGTTTCTTCTTCTCCTAATACAGCATAATTTACTTTTGCTTTTTCGAGTATTTTAACAAAATCGCGCGTAATCTTTTTTGCTCTATCGTCGTAACTGCCGGACGAACCAACCCAAAATAAATATTCAGCAGTTTTGCCTTCAGCTGCTAAATTCGAAAAAACAGGAACTTCTATTAGTCTTTGTTGCATTTATCTTAGTTGTTATTCGTTGATGTATAAGTTATCTGCCCATTTTAAACGATCGGAAGGAGGGTATTGCCAAGGTGCTCCGTTGTTTTCGATATTGGTCGACATGGTATTTAGTGCCGAAGGAGCCGCAGACTCTTCCATAAATAGATAACGTCTCATTTCTAAAATCATCGAAGGATGATCGATATTTACCGGACATTCTTGAGCGCATGCATTGCAAGTAGTGCAAGCCCATAGTTCTTCTCTTGTTATATAATCGTCTAATAAAGACTTTTGATCGTCGTATTGTTTGTTTTTTCTTAAATGAGGAGATTTCTCGTTCATTCTTCTTCGAAAGTCAATCATCATTTTTCTAGGAGAAAGGAGTTTGCCTGTTAAATTAGCAGGGCAGACCGATGTGCAACGACCACATTGTGTGCAGGTTAAAGAATCGGTGTAATGCTTCCAAGTCCCATCTTCGATATCCTTCATTCCAAATCGTTCTATTAAATCGTTAGATTCTTCTGGTATGGGTGCAGATGGGTCTAACATCAATTTCACTTCTTGTGTTACTCTTTCCATATTACTCATTTGTGTAAGAGGTTCCAGCTTGCTTAGGAACACATTTGGCAATGACATAAATACGTGAAAGTGCTTAGAATAAGGAAGATAATTGGCAAAAAAGAAAATTAATAAAATATGTGCCCACCAATTAATTTGTTCAAAGATATGAAGAAAGCTTTCGTTTTGATTGACTATTAAATAGGATAGAACCTTGCTAACCGGATACAAATGTGCTTCGCTTGGGTTTAGAGCCGAATAACCCATATTCATTCCCAAAAGGGAAACCATTAATAATAGGATTAGAGTTAAAGCAAAGTTAGCATCTGTGTGTGCTTTGTGTGTCATTTCTATCCCGCTAAATCGTTTTATGTTAAGGGCAATTCTTCGGAATAAAAAGACGATAATCAAAATGAGAATAATGGCTGCAAAAATATCCCCGCTTATCATAAAGAAATGATGAAGCGGCCCTAAGATTTTAAGAAATTTTTCAAGACCAAAAAGCCCATCTATCAGCATTTCGAATGAACCAAAAAGGATAGCTAAAAACCCCCAAAACACTAATGCATGTAAAAATCCTATAAGTGGGAAACGCAAAATTTTAGTTTGACCAAAACCTACTTTGAGTAAACGGGCAAACCTTTCGCCCCATCGATTGAGAGGATACGCTTTTTTTAAAAAACTGATATTCAATAAAATATTACGAACAGAGTAAGCAAATACTCCAAGAGCAATAAGTACAGTAGCAAGAAATATTAATTGTTTTAGCATCGTAATTAGATTGCAAGTTTTACTTCAAAATTAGCTTTTTTTAACCGTGGCTCAAAACGATTTACGTCTTGATTTATCCAAACATGTTGTAAACCATGTTTTTATTATTTTTGATTTTTTGATTTGCTTAAAATCTATTATTTTTGCCAGTAATTTAGACTAAATAAAAATAAATATGAGCGTTATCGACATTATTTTACCAGCTATGGGCGAAGGTGTTATAGAGGCCACAATAACTCAAATATTAGTTCAAGTAGGATCGCAAGTTAACGAAGATGATTCATTGTTCGAAATAGCTACAGATAAAGTAGATTCGGAAATACCATCTCCTGAAGATGGCGTTGTAACCGAAATTTTAGTAGCGGAAGGCGATGTAGCCAAAGTCGGTCAACTTATTGCTCGCATTGAAACCAATGGCGAAGAAGATACTAATGTTGAACGCGAGAGTATTCAAATTGAAAAGGTTACAATAGAAGAGCCTATTCTTGAAAATGTAAAAGCAGAGCTAGTAATAGAAGACGTTGCTATCGAAAAATCATTAAAATCGAAGTCTGATTCATCTAAATTTTTATCGCCACTTGTTAGAAGTATAATGTCTAAAGAAAATATTTCTTTCGAAGAAGTAAGTTCAATTCAAGGAACAGGAGCACTCGGGCGTGTTACAAAAGATGATCTTTTACTTTTTATAAAGCAAAAAGGCACGTCAGAAAAGCCAATAATATTAAAACAAGAACAATCAAAACAAGAACATATCAAGAAGCAGGAAGAAGCTCCTAAAGTCTATTCAGGACAAGATGAATTGATTGAAATGGATCGGATGCGCAAATTGATTGCTGAACATATGGTTCATTCCGTTCATACAGCTCCTCATGTTACATCATTTGTAGAAGCAGATCTAACAAAAGTTGTAAACTGGAGAAATGCAAATAAAGTTAGATTTGAAAAAAATGAAGGTGAGAAGTTGACATTCATGCCCATCTTTATTGAAGCCATGACTAAAGCAATAAAAGACTTCCCAATGATTAATGTATCTGTTGATGGAAATTATATTACTAAAAAGAAAGCTATTAATGTAGGAATGGCAGCAGCATTACCAAGTGGTAATTTAATTGTGCCGGTTATAAAAAATGCCGATGAAATGAATTTGGTAGGCTTGGCTAAGAGGATAAACGATTTAGCTAATCGCTCTCGCAAAAACAAATTGCAACCAGATGAAATACAGGGTTCTACAATAACAATTACGAATATGGGTACTTTTGGAAATATTACAGGTACACCAATTATTAATCAGCCTAACGTAGCTATTTTAGCAGTTGGTGCAATACAAAAAAAGCCGGCTGTTATCGAAACTCCGGATGGCGATTTTATAGGTATTAGACATAAAATGATTTTATCTTTAGCCTACGATCATAGAGTAGTTGATGGTGCTTTGGGAGGAATGTTTTTAAAACGTGTTTCCGATTATATTGAGAATTTCGATGTAAGTAGAACAATATAAAAAGTCAAACCCCTCAACCAATATGAGGGGTTTTTAGACTAACAACTAACTACTAAAACTACCTATTTATTTATTGATAACAAATTTCCTTTGTATAATTCCTTTTTCAGTTTCAATCAAGCAGATGTAGGTGCCATTGCTCCATTCATCTCTGGTATCTACTGTTAATTGTTTTTCATTTACAGATTCTAATTTTTCAATTACTTGGCCTTTAATATTGAATATGGTAATATTATTCATTTCGATACTCGATTCTACATTAAAGTATTCGTTTGCAATGGTAGGATACAATACTAAGTCGGAACCGGATTCTATTAGCTTAATACCAGTGTCAATAGTAGGTTCGTTTACTCTAATTTGATATATCGAGTCTGCATCGTTATTTGAGATCCATAAAAACTCTCCATCGGAAGTTAATCCGTTTGGGTAAATACCTCCGGGAGCAGCAATGGCTCTAGATGTGCTAAGATCATTTTTATTAACTTTATAAAGTGTCTGAGATACATTATCTGTAGACCATAAGTAATCGCCATCGCTAGCAATTCCTGAAGGATATCCTCCTACAGCTTCATATGTATTGTAACATTCTCCTGTGCAATTAAATTGTCTAGTTAAATCGCCCGGAAATGCAGCGTATGGACTTAAAGGATCGTTATACCAAAATGCACCGGAGGAGATTTCTAACCCTGTTGGATAAGTATTGTTATTTTCTGGCAATGCTAAAACTTCTTCTTCTAAGCCTGTTGTTCTATTAATTTTTACGACAGTTTTATTTGTATTATCAATTAAATAGATATAGCCTTCATGATAGGTCATGCCATACGGGCGTTGTACAGAAATATCAATGGTTTCAACAACATCACCATTTAAAGGATCTACACCAAACAACTGGTATGTGTTATATCCATTTACCCAAATTAACTCACCGTCGAAGGCGATATCTGCCGTATATAAAGTAGGAGATGGGATTACATTGATGATAATTGCTTCTTCAAGTTCTACAGTTGTTTTATTGTAAGAAGCTTGAACTTCTGGTCTTGCATAATTTTCATCATCAACAGGAATACCCATTAGATCGTATTGTTGTGCTGAGGCGTTTAGGGCGGTTAAAGCTGTCAATATAATAAATAAGCGTTTCATGACTTTGTTTTTTTTAGTGTTTCTGTTGCTTATATTTACGCAGCCATAGTTACACGTGTTCTTCGAAAAAAAAGTATATAAAAAATGTAACCTTTTTAGAAAATACTAATGTGCTTTATATCAGATGTTTAATGATTTTTTTAATACTACGTGAATGTGCAATTTGGTGTTAATCCCTAGTATATAAGGCTTAACTTTATAATTGGTCATTTATATTATTGAAATTCAGTAAAATACATTAAAAAATATACTTAGAGATTCGCATTTAAATTTGTAAATATTTATAAACGATTTTCTAAAATGCAAATAATCAGTCGCTTATGTGTTTTTGCGCTTACGCGTTTATACTTTACCAATTATTAAATGATACGACACGCTTTTGTTTGATTTGTTTATTGGTTCGAAATAATATTAAATTCATTGATGTCTATATTACTCTTTTAATAGACTCTTTTAATGCGAATCTGATAAAATAATAAAGCATTTTGTGAAAATAAAAAGGTCATCCGAAATGGGATGACCTTGTATATAGTTTTATATTGTAACTATCTTAAGTTTGCCTGAGCAGCAGCTAGACGAGCAATTGGCACTCGGTATGGCGAACAAGAAACATAGTCTAATCCTGTACGATGGCAGAATTCTACTGAACTTGGTTCTCCACCATGTTCTCCACAAATACCTAATTTAATATTTGGACGAGTTTCTTTCCCTTTTTTACATGCCATTTCAACCAATTGTCCAACGCCTGTTTGGTCTAATACTTCGAAAGGATCGTGTTTTAAGATGCCTTTTTCAATATAGATAGGTAAGAATTTACCGGCGTCGTCGCGAGAGTATCCAAATGTCATTTGCGTTAAGTCGTTAGTTCCGAACGAGAAGAATTCAGCACTTTCTGCAATTTCGTTAGCTGTTAAAGCTGCGCGAGGAATTTCAATCATAGTACCAACTAAATGATCGATGGTTTCGCCTGTTTCTGCAAAAACTTTTTTAATAGTATCTCTTACAATAGTTTCTTGCATTTTCATTTCAGCTAAGGTTCCAGTAAGCGGAATCATAATTTCCGGTTTTGCATTTACGCCACGTTTTTTAAGAGCAATAGCTGCACCAATTATAGCACGGGTTTGCATTACTGTAATTTCAGGATAAGTATTTCCCAGACGACAACCACGGTGACCTAACATAGGATTAAACTCTGATAAATCTTCAACTTTACGTTTGATGTCTGCAATAGAAACACCCATTACATCAGCCATTTCTTGTTGTCCTTTTTCGTCGTGAGGAACAAACTCATGCAAAGGAGGATCTAATAAACGAACAGTTACAGGTAGATCGTGCATAGCTTCGAAAATACCTTCGAAGTCTTTTTGTTGAATAGGCAATAATTTTTCTAATGCTATTTCGCGACCGGCAGTGTCTTCTGCTAAAATCATTTCGCGCATAGCCACAATTTTCTCGCCTTCGAAAAACATATGCTCTGTACGACATAAACCGATGCCTTTAGCGCCAAATTCGCGAGCGACTTTACTATCGTTTGGTGTATCTGCATTGGTACGAACATACATTTTGGAATATTTGTCGGCCAATTCCATTAATCTACCAAAGTTACCGCTTAATTCAGGTTCGATAGTTGCAATTTGATCTTTGTATAATTCTCCAGTAGATCCGTTTAACGATACCCAATCGCCTTCTTTAAAAGTTTGTCCTTTAATAGTAAGTGTTCTTGCTTTATAATCAATTTTTAGTTCGCCGGCACCAGAAACACAACATTTACCCATTCCTCGAGCAACAACAGCTGCGTGCGAAGTCATTCCTCCACGAGCTGTTAAAATGCCGTTTGCGATATTCATTCCTTCCAAATCTTCCGGAGATGTTTCGATTCGTGCTAAAATTGAATTAGGATATTTTGCAGCTTCGTCGGCAAAGAAAACTAACTGACCGGTTGCAGCACCCGGAGATGCAGGTAACCCTTTAGTTAATACGGTGGCACTTGCCATAGCTGCTTTATCGAATACAGGGTGTAATAATTCGTCTAATTTCTTTGGCTCAACGCGCATTACAGCTTGTTTTTCGTCGATGCGTCCTTGTTCTAACATTTCGATAGCCATACGAACCATAGCAGCTCCTGTACGTTTACCATTACGGGTTTGCAACATCCATAGTTTACCATCTTGTATTGTAAACTCGATATCTTGCATATCGTTATAATGATCTTCTAGTTTTTGCTGAATTTCGTTAAGTTCGGCATATACTTTTGGCATCGCTTCTTCCAATGATGGAAACTTCGAAGCCCTCTCTTCTTCGGAGATGCCTTGTAATTTAGCCCAACGTTTAGATCCTTCTAATGTGATTTCTTGAGGTGTACGAACGCCGGCAACAACGTCTTCACCTTGTGCATCAATTAAATATTCGCCATTGAAAATATCTTCTCCTGTGGCAGCATCGCGGGTAAATGCAACACCAGTTCCTGAGTTAGAACCCATGTTACCGAATACCATAGCTTGTACGTTGACAGCAGTTCCCCATTCTTCGGGAATTTTATTCATTCTTCTGTAGTATATTGCACGGTCGTTCATCCAGCTATCGAAAACAGCCATAACAGCACCCCAAAGTTGTTCCCAAGGGCTATCGGGGAAGTCTTTACCTGTTTGTTTTTTTACTGCTGCTTTAAAATCGACAACTAATCTTTTTAAGTCTTCTACAGTAAAGTCTGTGTCTAATTCGATGCCTCTTTCTTCTTTAAGATGCTCCATTATTTCTTCGAATGGGTCGATGTCTTCTTTGCTTTCGGGTTTCATTCCTAAAACGACATCGCCATACATTTGAACGAATCGGCGATAGCTATCCCAAGCAAAACGGTCGTTGCCAGATTTTTTTGCAATACCTTCAACAGCAATATCATTCAAACCTAAGTTTAAGACAGTATCCATCATTCCAGGCATAGAAACTCTTGCCCCTGAACGTACTGAAAGTAATAAAGGATTTTGAGAATCGCCAAATTTTGCGCCCATAATACTTTCTACATTAGCAACGGCAGCTTCAACTTCTGCTTTAATCAATTCAACAGCTTTATCCTGACCAATTTGATTGTATTCTGTACAAACTTCTGTGGTAATGGTGAACCCCGGTGGAACCGGCACCCCGATTAAATTCATCTCTGCTAAGTTAGCCCCTTTCCCTCCAAGAAGGTTTTTCATATCTGCTTTACCTTCTGCTTTTTTGTCTCCGAACGTGTAAACTCGTTTCATACTTTATAAATTATATATTGATAATGTTTTTATTAAAATTTGGCCATTGAAAACGCTTATTAGTAGAAATTAATTACGAATTAAAAAACACTAACCGCAATTTAACTATGGGTTTCAAAGTTAAAATATTTTCAAGAAAATAGACTATGAAATTTATCAATGTTAAGTTTTTTAAAGTTAAAATTTAGGAACGGAATTTTACCGTTTTTAACTCTGATTTGTTTCAACGTTTGGATTTTAGTTTTTCGAATTCCAAATATTTTTTACTGATGGCTAAACCTAAGTAGTATTCTCTGGCGTACATTATATATCGTTTGCTGAAATTACAAAAAATGATAAATGCATTTAATTCAGCTTCTTTATAGCCTGTAATTCGTTGGATGAGTTTTCGGTATTCTTCTTCTTTAGCAACCCATTTTTTTAACTCCTCTAGGGCTATGATTTGCTTTTCTTTTTTGGTTTTGTAATTTGCAAAAATAGGAATAGCAATATAACCTTTCCCCATTTGGGCAGCCTCGATATCTTCTTCGCTAAGTGTTATCTTGTCTTTTAATTGATCGATAGAATCTTTTTTAAAATCGTGATTAACAAATTCGTATTTAAATTCTTCTTTGGTCCAAGGATAGACATCGACTTCTTCAATTTGATAAGCTTTTGGAATCATTTTTAATTGAATTGTATCCTTATCGATTTTTTGAACCAAATAGTAATTGTCGTTGAATCCTAAAAACGAAACTTTTACAAAATCGCCTATTTCGACCGGAATCATAAATAAACCGTTGGTGTTGCTTATTGTTCCCTTTAGTGTTTTAAGGTTGAGTACATGCGCAGTGGCAATTGGAGCTTCATTCCCAAATTCTTTGATTTGGCCAAACAATAAGCCTTCATCTTGGGTAAAACCCCAAGTACTGATGAGTAAAAAGAGAAGTAGCAGTTGTGTTTTCAAAGTTTAACTAATGAAAAACTAAAGGTAATGGCTGTAAAAATACAGTCAAAACATTTTAAGGAATTTTATGAACCTAAACGGATTATTTGTTTTTGGTCAGTTCTTGGAAGATTTGTTCTAAAGATTTTTCAATTTTTTGAAGCGATAATACTTTAAATCCTTCTTTTACGGCTAACTCAAATAGCTCCGGTCTAATATCATTTTCCGTTTTAAAAAGCCATGTAAATTCGTTAACTTGCTTGTTTTCAGTTAATTTGAATTGTTTTTCGAACAACGAACTTTGAAGTATTGTATCTACTTCTAATTGGATAACGAAATCTTGCTTTTGCAACATTTTGGAAGCTTCTTTGGTGTTTTCGCTAGCAACAATTTCGCCATTATTAATAATGATGACTCTATCGCAAATGGCTTCTACCTCTTGCATAATATGCGTCGATAACATTACAGTTTTTTCTTTTCCTACTTTGGCAATTAACTCTCGAATTTCGATAATTTGGTTCGGATCTAAACCCGATGTTGGTTCATCTAAAATTAAAACTTCCGGATCGTGAATTAATGCTTGAGCAATGCCAACTCTTTGCCTGTAACCTTTTGACAATTGTCCGATTTTTTTGTTACTTTCTTTCGATAAACCGGTGAGGTTAATCATGTCTTCTACTTTTTTCGAAGCAGAGGAAACATGATACATTCCGGCAACAAATAGTAAGTATTCTCTTACAAACATTTCGAGATACAACGGATTATGTTCTGGGAGATAACCTATTTTATTACGAATTTCGGTAGCGTCGGCATCGATTTCTATGTCGTTTACTAAAACTTCGCCGCTGTTGGCAGGAATATACCCTGTGATTATCTTCATCATGGTTGATTTTCCGGCACCATTAGGACCAAGAAAACCAACAATTTCTCCGCTTTTAATCTCGAAACTTACGTTGTTAAGTGCTTTTTGGCTTCCGTAAAGTTTGCTTACATTTTTTACACTAATCGACATCTTTAATAGTAATAAATTTTGTTATTATTACTTTTTCTTAACTCCAATAAATAACCGAAATTTAGTTGAAATACTCTGTTATAGCTTTTTTCGTAGCTTGATGTTTTTTCAGTATAATTAAAGATATCGGTTAATCCTTGAGAATAACGGATTGAAAAATAGAATGCTCCTCTGTTTGTTTTAAACATGCCCCCAATTCCTGCTTTAAAACCCCATTCGTTTCTGTTAAATGAAATACCAGATACGTTAGGCTTTGTCAGACTTGGTTTATAATCTTCTGAAATGAATTTTTCGTCGTTTAGATATATGTCTGACACATATTTGGCTTGAATAAGATAACCATAATAAGCCCCAAATTCAAAAAAAGGGTCAAACCCTTCGTTGTTTAAAGAAAGTTTTAACATTAAAGGAAACTCGAAATAGTCGAAAGAATATTGAAGTTCTCCGTAAATAGAAGAGTCTTGCTTACTACCAGTATCGAACGCTGCCTTCGATTTTAATCCCTTTCTGTTATATATAAACTCTGGCTGAATAGAAAAATAAGGCCCAATTTCGAAGTAAGCATTAAGCGCTAAATTTGCGTTTAGTTTAGGAGTAGGCTGGGTTAATTCAGAATAAGGTGCGATTTCGTCCGAAAGTGCTAATAGGCTCATGTTTAATCCAGCGCGGCCTCCTAAAAATACTTGAGCTGAGGTTGTATTGCTAATTATCATCAATAATGTTACAATGAAAAACCAGTTTCTTTTCATGTATTTAAAAATAATTTTATTCAACTTATTTGAATTTACAGTATGTTTCTTCTTGTTGTTATCCCTAATGATCGCACAAAAAGGAATAGCAAATGTATTAAAAAGGGTAACCAATACCAAAGTTAAACATAGAATAGTCGCCATTTAATGGATTGAATGCAGAATTTGTAATAATCCATCTTTCGCTAGGTGTTTCTTTTGGGTCTCGAATTCTGAATCCATAATCAATTCTAAAGATGAAAAACGAAAAATCGAGTCTAATACCAAGTCCGGCTCCAATAGCAATTTCACTTATAAAATCTTCGGTTTCGAAGATTGCACCTTGCCTTGGGTCTTCTGAACTGGTAGACCAAATATTCCCGGCATCTACAAACAAAGCAACATTAAGAACACCTATTATATTGAAACGGTACTCGATGTTTCCTTCTAACTTAAAATCGGCAGATTCGTTGTAGTATATTCTATCGTCGTTATAATAGGAGCCAGGGCCTAAGCTTCTTGCAGGCCATGCTCTCATGCCGTTGGCTCCACCGGAGTAGAATTGCTTAACATAAGGCATTGCTGTAATATTACCATAGGGATGTGCGTACCCGCCATAAAGCCGATATACTAATTGGTCTTTTTTTTTCGATTTAATGTTGTAACGAATGTCGAGTTCCGTACGCCAATATTGCGCAAAAATATTTTCGAAGATTTCGTATGAGTTATCAATTTTTTCTTTTCCGGCAATATGACTGTACATATTTAAGGTATTACCTGCCAATTCTCCAACGGCAATAAATGTGAAGAAGTTTTTCGATTTCTTTTCAGATTCATTGGTAAAATACAATGTGTAATTAGTTGCTGAAATCAAATAATCATCGAATGATTTTTCGAGATAAGTATTTTTTATACTGTTGGCATAATCTTCATCCATGTTAAAAACTTTCACAGCATTTAGCTCAATTAGTTTAAATTGATGCTTAAAATATTTTTCGCTATTCCAATAGTAACCCAAATACCCCCCAACAATTGAGCGTTGATATTCCGGTCTGTTCTTATAATTAACACTGGTTTCGATAGCTGTTCGAGGGTGATATTTTTTAATAAACCGTTCAGATCTGAAGGGTAAAATGAATTTAGGAAAGTGAAGGCTCATATTGCCCCCAAACTCAGTACTATTAAATACAATTTCTTCTTCAGTTGGAGTTAATGCATTTTGCGCTTCAATTTTGCCAAAGGCAGAGATATTTAATATTTCGGCACCTTTAAATAAGCTTTTATGCTGATAGGTATAACGGCCTCCTATACCAAAGTTTCCTGAGCTGTTTGTTCCTTCTACTTCGGCAATGTAATTATACTTAGAAAAAGGACTGAGTTGAACTAAAACATCTAGCTTGGAAGTGTCTTGCAGTACGTTATAACGAACATTCACTAATTTGTATTCGTTAAGCGAATATAAGCGTTTAATGGTTCTTTGTACATCGTTACTATTGTATAGATTTCCTCTTGCAATATAGCTTGCATTTTCGATGACTTTAGGTTTAACAAATGGCTCTTTTCTATTGAGGATAAATAGATTGTTATATTTAGTGGTATCGAATAATTGGTAGTACGCTTCTTTTTCGCGCATAAATACTTGTGGATTGAAATCGTTGAAAAAGTATATCTCATTAATGGCGTATTGTTGATGTACTCCAAAATCAGGGTTTATTATTTTAAGCTCAATATTAGCTTGATGATTCCCAATATTTGTGTCGACTTGATAATAAATGTATTCTTTGGAAAAATCGAAATAGCCATTATTTTTAAGAATCGAGCTAATTCTTATACGTTCGGATTGCATAAGGTCAGCATCTAAAAAATGTTCTCTTTTTAAAAAATTGTTTAGTGTATCGGCAAAAACGATTTCCCTAATTGTGCTATCTTGAATATTGTATTTAATATTCTTAATCGTGGTTGGCTCGCCAGCATCAATTATATAATAGACTTTTGCTTTTTTTAAATTTCTCCTTCCGATTTTTATGGAGTCGCTTATTGTTGATTCGTAGTAGCCTTTGTTTTTTAGATATTTATCAATTTGTTCTCTCGATTTTTTAATTAAAACAGTATCTAGAAGGACAGGCGGTTCGCCAATGATTCTGCCCATTTTATAAATCCCTAACCATCGTTTCCAAAATCTATTTTTTCCATCCTCAGCCATATTGTAAATCCATAAATGAAAGTTAAAAAACATGGCTGTTTTAGTGTTTTCTCTTTGTTTAATGTAGTTGTAGATCTGCTCGTTGCTAATTTTTTTATCAAGGCTAATTACATTGTTTTTAACCAATAATTGACGGCCTTGAGGAATATTCTTTGTGCTATTACAAGCAGAAAAAATGATACCTAATGAGAAAATGAAAAGTAATAAATAAAGCTTCATACTATTTTACAACTACAATTGCAAATATAGGGCTTAGATTGAAAACATTAGCATTCTGATAGATTTGTTTAATGGAGTTCGATGTATGCCCCAAACTTTTTTTCGCGATGAGATGTTAAAGGTATTAAGCCTTTAATTAACTTATCGTCGGCCATTGTTGGTTTTTTGAACGCATGATCAATGAATGTTTCGTACGAAAGTTTTGGCTCAAAGAAAATGTTAAAAGTGCCTTTAGCTTCGGGATGTATCGTGTCGATTATTTTTTTTGTAACAATGCCCATGTTTTGTCTTAAGTTGATTTCTAGGCATGGTTGTATTTTAAGCTGATCTCCTTTTGTAAAAATCAACATATCAACACCAAAAAAACCTTGATGCTGCAAGTACAACTTTTTATCAATCAAAGTTTTAGTAAGTTTGTTTATGATATCATTCTTAATGCTTTCCCAAAATAAAATGACTTCTTGCTCGACCTTGTCGGGGTATGTATTGATATAATTTTTCTGATATTGCCCGACAGAATCGGTTTCGAAATACGATTCTCCAGCAAATGTTATCGATTCATTTTTTGCTTCGAATTGTATTGCAAAATCCATTTTTTTATTCAATAAAGGCTCTGCCATTAGGTATGTTTGCTCCTTTAAAATACTATTGATACGTTGAATGATGTTTTCCGGTAGCAGAGCTTTTTTCAAAACAATAAGCCCTCTGCCCGAAGAGCTCCACGGTGCTTTTAATACTAATGCTTTATATCTTTCGAGGAGTTCTTTTACCGACTCAATTGAGTTCACTATTTGAGGACTGTCGTTATTGTCGATTGTGATTTTTGGATCGAGTTCAGGTTTTATCTTATTTAATACATCGAGAGCAAATGCTCTGCTGTAAAAATATCTTTGATTGGTCCATTTCGACTCTATCGATCGAACGTTAGTACGCTCAAGATATCCGAATTTGGTAAGTTTATGCTCAATGTTCGGCGCCCAACACCAAGGTATAAAATTGTTGTTTTTGTCAACTACCCTTGGCGGATATTTAAAAAAATCGGTTTGGAGAATCTGTCCGGGTGTTTTGAATCCGCATGATTTAAGCAAATCTACGTGCTCGAAATTTTCGTACTTATCAACCAATATTAAATCTTCGTTTGAAGATAGCACATAGGGTAAATACGCTAAATCACTTTCGAATCTTTTCAAAAGTGAATTTGGCTGATAACTAATTAATCCATTGGCAATTGCTAGTTCGGCAGTAGGATTGAAAAATCTTATAGTTTGATTGTTTTGATGCAATTATTTGGTAAATAAAAAAAGCACCAAAAAGGTGCTTTTTAATTTTTTTATTATGCATAAACACCCATGCTAGAGAATTTTTCAATTCTCTGAGCGATGCGTTCTTCACTATTAAGCTCATCGAGCTCTTTTAATTCTTTCTTAATGCGTTTTTTTACAATATCGAACATTTTGTCTTTATCGGCATGAGCACCACCAATAGGTTCCTTAATTATGCCATCAATTAAACCATGTTTTTTCATGTGATCAGCAGTAAGTTTTAACGCTTCTGCGGCATCTTCTTTATGTTCCCAACTTCTCCATAATATGGATGAACAAGATTCTGGAGAAATTACAGAATACCATGTGTTTTCTAGCATTAAAACGCGATCGCCGATACCGATGCCTAAAGCGCCACCAGAAGCTCCTTCTCCTATAATAATACAGATTACAGGTACTTTTAAACGAAACATTTCAAATAAATTTCGTGCAATAGCTTCGCCTTGTCCTCTTTCTTCGGCTTCTAGTCCGGGGAACGCTCCGGGAGTATCGATAAATGTAACAATAGGTTTATTGAATTTTTCGGCTAATTTCATTAAACGCAAGGCTTTACGATAACCTTCGGGGTTTGCCATTCCGAAATTTCTATATTGACGCATTTTGGTATTTATACCTTTTTGCTGACCAATAAACATAACTGTTCTTCCGTCTAAATTACCAAAGCCACCAATCATTGCTTTGTCGTCTTTTACAGTTCTGTCGCCGTGCAATTCGATAAAGTCACCTTTGGTAATATTTTCAATATAGCTTAAGGTATAAGGTCTATCGGGATGTCTCGATACTTGAACTCTTTGCCACGAGCTTAAGTTTTTATAGATTTCTTCGCGTTTCTCACGAATTTTATTTTCAACCTCTTCAATGGCTTGAGACATTTTAACATCGCTTTCTAGCTCTGTCTTTTTTAAGCTTTCAAGTTGTTCATGCAACTTGCCAATTGGTTCTTCAAAATCAAGTAAATTCATAGCTTTTCTATTTGAAAACAGCTCGGCAAGATACAAAATTTAATGTTGCTCAATTATAATTTAAATCAGTTTTTTGATAAGTTCTCAGCAAGAAATACTTTCTACTCAAAAAATTTAATAATGATATTCGACTCTGTATTAAGATTTAAGACCTGCGAAATGTTTGCGTTTCTAATGCCTATTTCCATCCAGTTGGCTTTATTAAAAAGGGCGAAAATTTCGCTTTCGGGCACATCGTAATAATTGGTGTGTAGCGAACTAACTTTATGTCGAAAACTACCTATCATAATTTCGAAACGTCTGTTGTTTCGTGCCAATTCAAACTGTTTACGGTCGATTTTTATCATAATATTTCCGTAAGAATCGACAAAATGAACTTGTAAAATCATTTTTTCAGAATCGACGAAAGGACTGGCCGTGATCATCTTTTTATAATTTGAAAAAGTTTCCCAAGATTCTTGAGCCGAGTTTACTAATATTTGATGTGCAATAGGAACAAAATAATCTAGTTCAGGAAAAGAACTATCATTGCTTTTTGCTTGCCAAACATTGTCGTACGATAAGCCTAAAGCATCGATAAATCCATTATTGGAAGAAATAATCCATTGTTCTTTGTATTTTGCAACAACGATAGGGCTGTTTTTATCGACAACTGTTTTTATAGATACTAAATGAATTGTATTTTTCGGAAATAAATCGATACACGAACGTAAAATAAAAGCACCTTCTATTAAGTGAAACGATTTTATTTGATGAGAAATATCGATAATTTGAATTTGTGAATTTTTTGCTAATAGACCTGCTTTAACAATTCCAACGTAATAATCGTTATTTTGCCAATCAGAGAGAAGTGTTATAATGGGCATTCTTTTGTTTTTTTATTGCTGAAATTGTTTTACTTTGCATTTCAAATGTACATTTATTTTTCAAATCAGAAAAGCTTGTAATGATAGTTAATAAAAAGCAAAGTGCTATTTTTGCATATCTAAATCGAAGCTGGTAAAGCCTATATGATAGAGACAAATAAAGAAAGCCAGAATAGAGAGTTAAAACCCGATAAAATCATCAAATTAGAGGGGGTTGATGTTCGCGATTTTCTAGGTGTAAAAAACATCAAATTTTCTAAAATCGTAAGTTATTTCCCTAAGCTAAAGCTTATTGCAAGAGATAATGAAATTAAAGTTTTTGGTTCAACAAAAGATGTGCACCAGTTTACCGATCGTTTTAATTTTTTACTCGATTATTATCATAGATATAATTCTCTTTCTGTAGAAGTGATAGAAGATTTATTGTCCGACGATGATCTAATTATAAACGGAATGCCTGAAGATGTTATCGTATTTGGAAACAGGGGCGAGCAGATTAGAGCAAAAACACCCAATCAGAAAGTTTTAGCAGAAGCATATAAAAATAAAGATTTACTTTTTGCAGTAGGCCCGGCAGGAACAGGAAAAACATATACCGCCATTGCATTGGCTGTTGCGGCCTTAAAAAATAAGGAGGTAAAACGTATTGTACTTACCAGACCAGCAGTAGAGGCTGGAGAACAATTAGGCTTTTTGCCCGGGGACTTAAAAGAAAAACTCGACCCTTATCTACAACCGCTTTACGATGCCCTTTTCGATATGTTACCTCAACGTAAATTGGATCAATATTTCGAAGAAAAAGTTATAGAAATAGCACCTTTAGCGTTTATGAGAGGTCGTACTCTTAGTAATGCATGTGTAATACTAGACGAGGCCCAAAATGCGACCATCAATCAGCTTAAAATGTTTCTAACCAGAATGGGTAAAAACTCAAAATTCATGGTTACTGGAGATGTGACTCAGATCGATTTACCAAAAAAACATTTATCTGGTTTGAGTACGGCAATGCTTTGGCTCAAAGGTATTGATGAAGTCCAACAAGTGATATTCGATCAAAAAGACATCGTTCGTCATGCTTTAGTAAAAAAGATAGTAGATGCGTTCGAATTAGGAGAACAAACAAAAGAAAAGGAGTGAATTAGAATAATACAAAAACCTGTATATCATGGATTTATCAATTAAACAAACCGATTTTAATTTTAAAAACCAGACTTCAAAGTACGTTGGAAAAGTACGAGATGTGTACACAATTAACAACGACACTTTAATTATGATTGCAACCGATCGTATTTCTGCATTCGATGTTGTACTTCCTAAAGGAATCCCTTATAAAGGACAAGTTTTAAATCAGATAGCATCAAAATTTTTAGATGCAACTTCAGATATCGTTAAAAACTGGAAAACTTCCACACCAGACCCAATGGTTACCGTAGGTTATAAATGCGAACCGTTTCCTGTTGAAATGATCATCAGAGCTTATCTTACAGGTAGCTCGTGGAGAACTTATAAAAGTGGAGCAAGGTCGATTTGCGGTGTCGAAATCCCCGACGGAATGAAGGAAAATGAGCGTTTTGCTAAACCCATTATAACGCCTACAACAAAAGCCGAACAGGGCGAACACGATGCCGATATTTCTAAAGAAGAAATATTGTTGCAAGGCCTAGTAAGTGCCGAAGATTATGCACTTTTAGAAAAATATACTTACGAATTGTTCGAGCGGGGTTCTAAAATGGCTGCGGAAAAAGGCTTGATTTTAGTAGATACCAAATATGAGTTTGGAAAACGCGATGGAGAAATTATTTTAATTGACGAAATTCACACACCAGACTCTTCCAGATATTTCTACGCCGACGAATACAAAGAACGTTTCGATAAAGGAGAAGCACAAAAACAACTTTCAAAAGAGTTTGTACGAGAATGGCTTATGGAAAATGGATTTCAAGGTAAAGAAGGCCAAGTTGTTCCAGATATGAATGAAGATAGAGTAAAGCAGATTTCTGACAGATATATAGAACTTTACGAAATTATTACCGGCGAAAAATTTATTAAAGAAAGTGCAGAAAATATTCTGCATAGAATTGAGGATAATATTAAGGATATTATTGAATAAGAAAAGGATGCGAAAGCATCCTTTTTTTTATTTCTCTAAATCTTCGAACTCAATATCTGTGTAAACATCTTGCTGTTCATCTTCTTCGCTAGGGATATAGGGTTGTCTTTCTTCTATAAAAGCGATAGCTTCTTTGAATGCAATTCCAAACTTTTCAAAATCTTCTTTATATAAAAAGATTTTATGCTTCTCGAAAAAAGGCTTTTTGCCTTCCTGAAATTGTTTTTTACTTTCAGTAACGGTTAGGTAAAGTTCTTTGTTTTTAGTTTCTTTTACATCAAAAAAATAGGTTCTTTTTCCTGCTCTTACCGACTGAGAATATATGTCTTCTCTTTTACTAAAATCTTCCATCTCTTATTTAGAACTTAGTTATGTATAGAAACAAAGTTAAAAAATATTTCTTCATCTCCAATTTTGATAAGCCTTTTATTCGATACATTTAAAAAAAGATAACTCAAGGCGCTTTTAATCTTTGTTGAACACCATTAATTCGTTTAATTACTATTTATCTATGTACATACTAATATAGATACTTATCAACATGATAAAAATCATTTCAGAAACTTGTTTAAAAGACGATCTTTAAAGCAAAAAATGCGTGTAGTTAGGTACTCAAATCAAAAAGTCGATGAACCAACAGTAGCAGTCGATCTAAGCGATTTACATGGAATAATAGAAAAGTATAAATACACAAAGGGAAACATAATTCCATTGTTGCAATCTACTCAAGCCTTGTTTGGTTATATACCCAGAGAAGCATTTGAGTTAATATCTCAAAAAACAGGTCATGCTCTCAGTAAACTGTATGGCGTTGCTACATTTATGCTCAGTTTAGGTTAAATCCTGTCGGTAAATACATCGTTAAAGTTTGTCACGGAACAGCATGTCATGTTCAAAATGCTCCAGAATTAACATTGGCTTTGGAAGATTTTTTAAATGTAAAAGATGGAGAAACCACGGAAGATATGCTCTTCACTTTAGAAAGTGTGGCTTGTTTAGGATGTTGCTCTTTAGCTCCTGTAATGATGATTGGCGATGAAACTTACGGGAAGCTAGATGGTAAAAAAGCAGTCAAAGTGATTAAAGAAATTAAAAAACATGAATTACGATAAACGATTTGGTAAGCTCCAAACTCTATTGTCTAATATATAAATGTTGTAAAAATGACAAAAGTAATTGTTGGATTGGGTAGTTGTGGAATTGCTGCCGGAGGTAATAAAGTTTACAATAAACTCGCTGAATTGCAGAGTACAAAAGTAGATTTCGATCTCGATAAAACATCATGTATTGGCATGTGCTATAAAGAACCTTTGGTTGAGGTTGTAGACGATAAAGGCTCGTACTTATACGGCGAAGTCGATGAAAAAAAAGCGGAGGCAATTGTTAATTCTCATGTTTTAGGGAAAGAAGTGATTACAGAATGGGTTGTGAAAACCGATTTATTCGAAACCGCAGAGCAAGAGTTTATAGAAGGACAGGTAAAGATAGCACTCAGAAATTGTGGTTATATCAATCCTGAGAGAATCGAAGAATATGAGGCCAAGGAAGGTTATTCTGCTATGAAAAAAATTGCTAACGAAAATATTAAACAAGAAGATGTTATCAAAATAATTATCGATAGTGGTATAAGAGGTAGAGGAGGAGGAGGTTTTCCTACTGGCCTAAAATGGAAATTTGCTAATCAATCAATATCAGAAGAAAAGTATATCATATGCAATGCCGACGAAGGCGACCCCGGCGCTTTTATGGATCGCTCAATTTTGGAAGGTGACCCACATTCTGTCATCGAAGGCCTAATTATTGGCGCGTATGCTATTGGTGCTAGTGCCGGTGTTATTTATTGTAGAGCAGAGTACCCTTTGGCAATACAAAGGTTGAATATTGCAATACAACAAGCTAGAGAAAAAACATATTTAGGTCAGTCTGTTTTTGGAATTAAAGACTTCAATTTCGATCTATATGTTAAAGAAGGTGCCGGTGCTTTTGTTTGTGGAGAAGAAACAGCCTTAATTGCTTCTGTTGAAGGCGAAAGAGGAATGCCAAGAAAACGGCCTCCTTTCCCGGCAGCATCAGGCTTATGGAAAAAGCCAACCAATATTAATAATGTAGAAACTTTGGCAAATATTCCTTGGATTGTTTTAAATGGTTCGAAACAATTCCGAAAATATGGAACTGAACAGTCCTCCGGTACCAAAGTTTTTGCCTTAACAGGAAAAATCAATAGAGGAGGATTAGTAGAAGTGCCAATGGGCATATCTATTCGCGATGTCATTTTTAAACTAGGCGGAGGAATTCCTCATAATCGACCTTTTAAGGCGGTTCAGTTAGGAGGTCCTTCCGGAGGATGTATTCCTGAAAGCCTTATCGATACACCTATCGATTACGATAGTGTTAATGCAACCGGAGCAATAATGGGCTCTGGAGGAATGGTTGTGATGGACGAAAATACTTGTATGGTAGATATGGCTCGATTCTTTCTCGATTTTACAGCTAAAGAATCTTGCGGGAAGTGCACGTTTTGTCGAGTGGGAACTAAACGAATGTTGGAAATCTTAGACCGAATTATATGCGGCAGAGGTGAATCGGGTGACATTGATAAGTTGCTTGAACTAGGGGAGCAAATCAAAGAAAACTCACTCTGTGGCTTAGGTCAAACGGCCCCTAATCCGGTGCTAACTGCCATAAAATATTTTCGCTTCGAGTTCGAAGCGCACATTATAATGAAAAAATGTCCAGCGCTGAATTGCAAACCGCTTATCACATTTGAAATCGATAAAACAGCTTGTACAGGTTGTACACTTTGTGCAATAGCCTGTCCAGTAGATGCGATTAAAGGAAATAAAAAAGAAGCACATGTGATAAAGCAATCCGTTTGTATACACTGCGGAATTTGTGTTACGAAATGCAATTTTAGTGCAATTACATTAGATAAATTAAATCCAAGCACACGACATAAATGTGTCATTTAATTGAGGAAAAATGGAGAAGATAAATATAGAAATCAATCATCGAAATGTGCAAGCCAACGATGGCGAAACAATATTAGATGTTGCTAAACGCGAAGGAATTCATATTCCCACATTATGCCACGATCCTCGCTTGCAACCATACTCTTCTTGTTATGTTTGTGTTGTTGAAGTGGAAGGTATGAGAGGGCATCAACCATCTTGCTCAACAAAGGTTGTTGAAGGCATGAAGGTGGTTACCGATAGTGCAGCAATTTATAAATCAAGAAAAACAGCATTAGAGTTGCTTGTAAGCGACCATTATGCCGATTGTGTTGCACCTTGCAAAGAAACTTGTCCCGCCGGTGTCGATGTGCAAGGTTATATTTCGCTAATCGAAAAAGGAATGTACAACGAGGCAGTTAGTTTAATAAAAGAAGTGAATCCTTTACCAGCTATTTGCGGAAGAGTATGCGTAAGACCTTGCGAAGACGCTTGTCGAAGAAATTTGCTAGGAGAAGGTTCCCCTGTTGGAATCGATTACATGAAACGATTTGCCGCAGATTGGGATTTAAAGTCCAACCAGCATTATAAACCAAATGTAAAACCATCTACAGGTAAAAAAATTGCTGTAATAGGCGCAGGCCCCGGTGGATTAACGGCTGCTTATTATTTGCAACAAGAAGGACATCAGGTCGATATTTTTGAAGCTAAAGCTCATGCCGGTGGTTGGTTAAGGTATGGTATTCCGGAATATCGCTTGCCAAACGATCTTTTAGATCACGAAATTTCGACCATCACAGAGTTGGGTGTAAATATCTTTTACAATAAAAAATTAGGGGTCGATTTTTCTTATCAAAAAATAAAAGAAAATTACAGTGCCACTGTTTTAACCATTGGCTCGCAAAATGGAACGCTTTTAGGTGTCGATGGAGAAGATGCTGAAGGCGTTTATGCTGGTGTAGAATTTTTGAATGAAATGGAAAGTACGGGCAAACGTCCTGATTTTTCGGGGAAAACCATTGTTGTAGTCGGTGGCGGAAATACAGCTATGGACTGTATAAGAACATCGCAACGTTTGGGAGCTAAAAGAACGGTTATCGTTTATAGAAGAACAGAAAAAGAGATGCCGGCCAATCCAATCGAAATTCACGAAAGCAAGCTGGAAGGTGTCGAATATATGGTATTAACCAATCCTACTAAAGTCAATAAAGACGAAGAAGGGAGATTGAAGTCGGTTACTCTTATCAAGATGGAGTTAGGAGAACCAGACGATTCGGGTCGAAGACGTCCGGTTCCTAAAGCAGGAAGCGAGTTCGATTTAGAGTGCGATTACATCTTAGCAGCAATTGGACAGAAAACCGATGTTAATTTCATTGATGACATCAATCGATTTGCCGATGAAGGAGAACTTAAAGTAAACAAATGGGGCGATATAGATGCTGATCCAAGAACATTACAAACGGGTATTAAATCTGTTTTTGCTGCCGGCGATGGTGTTACAGGTGCAGCAACACTTATCGAAGCAATTGCACAAGCCAATGTAGCGGTTCATTCGATCAATCAGTTTTTAAAGAATGAAGAAATTGTTCCTCTAAAAAAAGAATTTTTAAGTAAGAAAGATCATTTTAAAAAACAGGTTTCCGGCGATTATGTTGGAAAATTTGCCAGACAGGATAGACAAGAAATGCCTGTGCTAGATGCAAATATGCGCATGAACTTTTTAGAAGTAGAGCAAGGATATGCCGACGAAGCAGTATGTAAAACCGAAGCTCAGCGCTGTTTGGAGTGTGGATGTACAGAATATTTCGACTGTCAGTTAAAAGCTTATTCAAGTGAATACGGTGCACAGCAAGGTGTGTATAAAGGCGCATTTAGAGAGCATGAACTCGACTTCTCTCATCCGTTTATCGAAATTGATAATAACAAATGCATTCTTTGTTCACGATGCGTAAGAATATGCGACGAAGTGGTTGGAGCACAAGCACTTGGTCTAGTACAAAGGGGCTTCGATACTATCGTAGCACCGGCTATGGGCGATAGTCTTACTGAAACACCTTGTGTAACTTGCGGATTATGTATCGACACTTGTCCAACAGGTGCGATAAGCGAAAATTTTCAGTTTAAACCCGGACCGATTAAATTGGAAACGGCGAAAACAATTTGTCAGTATTGTTCAATTGGCTGCGAGCTGGAAGTGCATCATCGAAAGCATTATGCAATGAAGACAACAGCATCGGATGGCTTAGTTAACGGAGGGTTTATTTGTGCCTCCGGAAAATTTACTTATCCATATTTGAACAACCCAAACCGTATCCAAACACCAATGCTAAAGGTCGATGGACAGTGGAAAAGAATCGGTTTTGAAGAAGCTTTTCGAATTATTTATGATAAAATAAAATATGTAAATCCTTACGAGAATTTCTTTTTTGCCGGTGCTTCATTAACTAACGAAGAATTGTATTTAATACAAAAAATAGCTCGCGCAGGTGTTAAAACTCATAATGTGGGAAGTCTGAGCTATATGGCTCGTGGCGAAGGTTATCATGCCAACAATCGCTCAAATGCTAAATTCGAAGATATAAAGGATTCCGATTCTGTCTATTATTTTGGCGATAATTGGCTGGAGAATGTAGCATCGCAATTTATTAGAAATGCGCAAGCAGTGCATGGAACGAAAGTAAACTGGATTACAAAAACAGGAGATGTTAACTCTTCTTTTGATCGCTTATATCAAGTTATTTCGTATTATTATTTTGTGAAAGCTGCAAATCATTATTTATTGTCGCAAGGCTTGCAAAATCAAATTTTTATAAACGATAGAACGCGTGCGTTCGAAGCTTACAAAGCAGAACTGTTAGCAGAAGATTTTTTGGAATTGGTTGAAAAATCGGGCGCTCAAATCGAAAATATAATTGCGTTTGCTAAGGAATACAACAATACTAATCGAGCAATCGTAGTATATTCCGAAGCAGATGTCTCTGGAAATGTGGCTTTCGAAATTTATAATTTAAGTTTGATTTGTGGCAAGTTTGGAAAAACAGCTAACGGTATATTAGCCATAAAAGAATCGGCTAACTCGCATGGCTTAAGCGATATGGGAATCTGTCCTAGGTTTGGAGTGGCTCATCAAGAATGGAATGACTTAGATTTTGTAAGAAATTTAAAAAATGTTTGGGAGACCAATCAATTACCATCACCGATGAAGATTAAACCTATGGAGGCTTTAAGTCAAAAGCAGATTAAAAATATTTTTGTTTTTAGAGAGGATCCCGTAGGCTGTGGTTTAAATAAAGAAATTAGCGATAAATGGTTCGATGTTGACTTTCTAGTCGTGCAAGATATTTTTATGACCGAAACAGCAGAAAAGGCCGATTTAGTATTACCGTCAAGTTTTTTAGTAGAAAGCATAGGTTCTGTAACCAATACATACAAAGTGTTACAACAACTGCAAGGCGTTTGGCCATCGGCAATAGAATATACAACATTTGAGCAGCTGAACTCTTTGCACGAGAAATTTTTAGCTAAGAAATACGATTCGCCATTTGAAGTGTTCGAAGAAATTGCTTGTCTGTTACCTCAGAAAAAAGACGATTTATATGCATTCGAGCCGACCACGGAAGATAATGAGAAACGATGGTTCGATTATGGTTTAGATGGATTGAGTAAACTTTGGGCAAACGATTTTAAAAAAGCTTTCGAAAATAATCGATAAGTAAACACAAAAGAAAAGAGCTGATTAAATTTAATCAGCTCTTTTTTTATTTTATTCAGAGAACTATAAGTTAACTCTTTTTTCTTTAATTCTAGCTTTTTTACCTTGCAAGCCTCTCAAGTAGAAAATTCTAGCTCTACGAACAGCACCAACACTGTTAAGCTCAATTTGGTCGATAAAAGGAGAAGAAATTGGGAAAATTCTTTCAACAGCAAAAGAACCACTTGCTTTTCTAACAGTGAAAGTTTCAGTGTTCCCTTTACCACGACGTTGAATAACAACACCTTTGAATTTCTGAATTCTTTCTTTGTTACCTTCTTTAATTTTATAATGAACAGTTATTGTATCCCCGCTACTGAACTTGGGAAAGTTATTTTCAACTGCTAATTCCTTCTCTATGGCATCTAATAAGTTCATCACTTTTATGATTTAATATTTTTACTCTCTGTCTAAAACGAGATGCAAAAGTAATAATAATATTTGGATTGAAATAATTTCTTCTAAAAAAATCAACCTAAAATTGATGCGTTTTTTTAACAGGCTAACTAATTCATTATTAAATAGCTCGTTCATCAATTGTCAATTAATTATTAATCAGTTTAAAAGAACAAATAATACGAATTATAAAAAACGAAATGTTGATCTAAAATTGATTTGATAATCAAAGTATTATGCTTGAAATTGTTAATAAGTCGTAATATTGTTAAAATCAAAATATCTGAAAAGGCTTACAAAAAAGATAAAATTGTACTTTTGTGTTTACACAATAAAATTGGAAATCAATGGCTAAAATTATAACCTTAGCAAACCAAAAAGGAGGCGTAGGAAAGACTACAACGGCTATCAATTTAGCAGCCAGCTTAGCAGTCTTAGAAAAAAAAGTATTACTTATCGATGCCGATCCGCAGGCCAATGCGACATCTGGTCTAGGGTTCGATTTGAATACCATCAAAACAAGTATTTATGAATGTGTAATTGACGAAATAAACCCTAAAGATATTGCTCTTAAAACAGAAGTAGAAGGCTTAGACTTAATTCCATCACACATTGACTTGGTAGGCGCAGAAATTGAAATGTTAAGCATGCCTAATCGCGAAAAAATCTTTAAACAAGCCTTGGAAAAAGTCCAAAACGATTACGATTTTATACTAATTGATTGTTCGCCTTCTTTAGGCTTGCTGGTTGTTAATGCGTTAACAGCATCCGACTCAGTTATAATTCCTGTTCAAACAGAATATTTTGCTTTAGAAGGTCTAGGTAAACTCCTTAATACCATCAAAATAATTCAATCGAGATTGAATCCAAGTTTAGACATAGAAGGCTTTTTACTTACCATGTACGATACACGTTTAAATTTATCGAATCAAGTGGTTGAAGAAGTTCGTAAACATTTCGATACCATGGTTTTCGATACCATCATTCAAAGAAATGTGAAGCTAAGTGAGGCTCCAAGTTACGGAAAACCAGTTCTGTTGCACGATGTAACTTCAAAAGGTTCCGAAAACTATTTAAACCTTGCTCGTGAGTTGCTGCAACGCAATCAGATGACTGAAATTTCTGAAGAAGAAAAAATTATTAATTAGAATTTTTAAGATTCATTCTTATTTGAAATAGATTAATGGCAAAAAAACAATCTGGATTAGGAAGAGGATTAGGGGCACTTATCGAAGATGCCAAACCAACCAAAGAAGTATTAAAAGGTGTGGACGAAATTGCTGTAAGTGCAATTAAACCCAATCCTTACCAACCTCGTACGGTTTTCAATCAAGAAGCACTAGAAGAATTAGCAGCTTCTATAGCTCAAATTGGAGTTATACAGCCTATTACAGTTCGTGCATTGCAAGATGGAACGGGCTATGAGCTTATTTCTGGAGAACGTCGCTGGAGAGCCTCAAAAATGGCAGGCTTAGAAACTATTCCGGCATATGTAAGAGAAGCCAATACGCAAGGTATGCTCGAAATGGCCATCATCGAAAACATTCAAAGAGAAGATTTAGATCCGATGGAAGTTGCAATTTCATTTCAGCAATTGTTAGACGAATGCCAGTTAACACAAGAAAGCCTGAGCGAAAGGGTTGGTAAAAAACGAGCAACAGTTACCAATTATCTGAGGTTACTAAAATTACCACCCGAAATTCAAATCGGCATACGAGAAAAGAAGCTTTCAATGGGGCATGCCAAAGCTATTATGGGTATCGACGATGAGCCTACGCAACTAATGATTTTCGAGCAGGTTTTAAAGTACGATTTTTCGGTTCGTAAAACTGAAGATATTGTAAGACAGCTTAAGGAAGGTCACATCGAAAAACCTGCTGTAGCTACTAAAAAAGCAAAAACACCGGTAGAATACGAAAGCTTGAAAGCTCATTTAGGACGATTTTTCAATGCTAAGGTCGATCTTAAAGTGCAAGAAGAAGGACAGGGTAAAATTGTTATTCCTTTTGTTTCGAGCGAAGATTTAGAAAGAATAATTGCTATTTTTGATCAACTCGAAAAGTAATTCATGCGACAATTACTTTTGATATCAGTCTTATTACTTTTTTCGTGGTCTTCGTATTCGCAAAACGAAGACCAATTGACCGAATCGGATACCATAACAGTTGTTCCTACAAAATATTCGCCAAGGCTGGCAATGGCTATGTCTGCTGTTTTGCCCGGTAGTGGTCAGATTTACAATAAAAAATACTGGAAAGTGCCCATCATTTATATTGGCGGGGGGGCTTTAGTTTATTCAACTTTATACAACACTAAATATTACATAGAGTTTAGAGATGCTTTTAACAGTACGGAAGGAGGATATGGCGTTGGAGATTTTGCTCTCTACAGCAGCGATCAGCTTAAATCGATAAAAGATCAGTACCGACGGTATAGAGATATGAGCATTATTGGTTTAGGTTTACTTTATGTGCTCAATATTGTCGATGCCGCTGTCGATGGTTATTTGTTCGATTACGATATTAGCGACGACTTAAGTTTACGAATCGAGCCTAACGTTATACAAAACCAGTATAGAGCAGATCAACAAATTGGTTTAAAGTGTACGATTCATTTTTAATTACGAAAAATATACCCTAGATATGAAGCAATTGATTCAAAAAAACATTCAGGTTTTAATCGTTGTATTATTATTTTTTTCAGGCTATTCAAAAGCTCTGGTTATTGTGCCGGATACCACCGAGAATCGATTCGGAATAGAAGAAGAGCAAGTCGATTTTACCGACGATCTCGATAGCTTATTACAATCGTGGTACATTCAGAATTACGAGTCGAATGCCATCGATAGTTTTACACTCGAAGGCTTTCAAACGGTCGAACTTAACGACTCAATCATTAAATGGCAATTATCGCAAATAGCATCTCCATTTTCGTTAGATTATAACGAACAAGTCAAAGCTTTCATTAATTTATATTTGAACAAACGTACGCAACAATTATCGTACATGCTCGGCTTAAGCGAATATTACTTTCCAATATTTGAAGAAATTTTCGACAAATACGATATTCCTTTAGAATTGAAATACTTAGCTATAATTGAATCGGCGTTAAATCCGAGAGCAGTTTCGAGAGTCGGTGCCACCGGTTTGTGGCAATTTATGTATTCGACCGGAAAAATATATAAATTGGAAATAAACTCATATGTCGATGATCGACGCGATCCGATTAAATCGACTGAGGCCGCAGCCCAGTTTTTGAGTCAACTATACAAAATATATAAAGACTGGACTCTTGTAATCGCTGCCTACAATTGCGGTCCGGGCAATGTAAATAAAGCCATTAGACGTTCGGGAGGAAAAACAAATTATTGGGAAATATACTATCGATTACCCAGAGAAACAAGAGGGTATGTTCCTGCATTTATTGCGGCCACCTATGCCTTTCATTATCATAAAGAATATAATATTAAACCGGTAGCAATGGAATTGCCAATAATGACAGATACGATGCAAATCTCTCAAAATCTTCATTTTGGTCAGGTTTCCGATTTATTAAACGTACCGGTTGAAGAACTTAGAGAATTGAATCCTCAGTATAAAAAAGACATCGTGCCCGGTCGCGAAAACAACACTTATGCTTTAGTCATACCTCAAGAGTTCGCTATGAATTTTGTCGATCTCGAAGATACTTTATATAGACACAAAGACACTATTTACTTTGCCGAAAAAGAAGTGATAGCCCCTCAAAAATATGAACCTACAGGTGTAAATCCTCCTTCTTCTAAAAACACGACGCCCCTAACTTATACTATCCAGTCTGGCGACAATCTAGGCTTTATTTCATCTTGGTACAATGTAAGTGTGAACGATTTAAAGTACTGGAATAATATAAATCGAAACAATATCAGAGCGGGTAAAACACTTACCATTTATGTGCCTAAAGAGAAAGCATCGTATTATGCAAAAGTGAACGATTTATCGTTCGAAGAAAAGCAAGCCAGAGTTGGAAAATCTGCCAGTGTAAGTAACAATTCAAGTGTAGATACTGCACCAAAAACAACTTTCGATAAAAATGCAAAATACGTGTACTATACCGTTAAGAAAGGTGATAATTTTTGGAGTATCGCGCAAAAATACCCTGGTGTTTCGAACACCGATATTATGGAATTAAATGGCATTACAAATCCTACTAGTTTGAAGCCTGGGCAGGTTTTAAAGATTAAAAAGAAATCGTAAAATAAGCTGTGAAACCATTTCAGATACTAATATTTTATATTCTTATACTGATAACACTTTTGGGCATCGCCTTTATTATCCCCCAAGATGGTGTACGAATTGCCGACGGTTTTACCTTCCAATTTCCAACAGTCGAAGAACTTCTGAATTCAGATAACCCTAGAAGTAAAAAAACAGACAGTTTAATACAAGCACAATTAGCAGTGCTATCCGATACCATAAATGAACAAAGTTTCGAACCCGTTTTGAGAAACGACACCTTGGCAAGTTTGTTGGATATTCCTGTAAAACAAAAGATTATCCATATCGATACTTTAAAAGTAAAAGTAGAGAAGATTAGTTTCTCAAAAGCAAGTTTAAGCCGCTTGCATCAATTGTTCGATCGTTTGCAGAATCCAAAATCGGTAATTAGAATTTTACATTATGGCGATTCGCAAATAGAAGGCGATCGAATCACGTCATTTCTCAGAAATCGCTTGCAGAAAAAATTTGGCGGAACAGGCGTGGGTTTGATAAATCCTAAACCTTTGGTAAACACTTTTGCTATCGACCAGACATACACAGAAAATTGGATGCGTTTCCCAATTTTTGGTGCTAAAGATGGCGAAGTTAACCACAAACGATATGGTATTTTGGGCGCTTTTTGCCGTTATTTGCCTGTTGTTAAAGACAGCACACAAACCACCAATGCCGATTCTGTTTACTCTGGGAGTTTGAATTTGTCAGAATCGAAAATTGCGTATGCAACCGATCGTCCGATGCGAAATTTAACAATATTTTATGCCAATGGGAGCGAACACGTGCTTAACGAAATCTACACCGATGGCCAGATGCAATTTGCAAAGTACCTACAAACCAATACCAAATTTTCAAAGTTGAAATATCGTTTTAACGCTCTTCCAAAATCTATTGATATAAAATTTTCCGGAAAAGACAGCCCTGATATTTATGCCATAAGCATCGACGCAGATCGGGGAGTGGTGGTCGATAATATTCCAATGCGAGGAAGTTCCGGTACGTTTTTTAATCAAATGGATGTGAATTTGTTGAGCCAATTTTACCATAGTTTAGATATTGGTATGATTTTACTTGAGTTCGGAGGAAATGTTGTTCCTTTTATCGAAACAGAGCAAGGCATTACTAATTACGAAGGGTGGTTCGAAAGTCAAATCAGAACATTGAGAAAGATAGTTCCCGATGTTCCGATTATAGTTATGGGTGTGGCCGATATGTCTAAAAAAGAAAAAGATAAAATGATTACTTATCCTTATGTAGAACCTTTGCGAGATGCGATGAAGCGAGCCGCCTTAAATAGTGGAGCTGCATATTGGGATATGTACGAAGCCATGGGCGGAGAAAATTCTATGCCCGAGTGGGTCGATGCTGAGCCTAAGTTAGCAACCGACGACTATACTCATTTTACAACTAAAGGCGCTCAAATTATGGGAAATATGTTTTATAATGCGCTAATGTATGAGTATCAAAAATACACCGAAAAATAATTAAAACTTGAAGTTAACAACGATCATTCAGAATATAAACACTTGGATAATAATTTTAGGTTTGATTTTTATACATCAGGCTAAAGCACAGGATATTAGTTATCCTTATTCTATTTTACAATTTCCTTTTATCGATTATCAACACAATGTTATCGATTTTCCATCGGATAGCAACCAGTTCGATATAATTTCTCAAAAATTGAATCGTATGATATTGGAAGGAGAAGGAAAACTTACCATTTTGCAAATAGGTGGCTCTCACATACAAGCCGATATTTATTCTAATGTGGCAAGGTATCGTTTGCAACACTTCTATCCGGGGCTGGATGCAGGCCGAGGATTTGTATTTCCGTACGCCATAGCTAAAACGAATAATCCTGTTAATATAAAAGTTGAATATACCGGACAGTGGGATGGATGCCGAAATGTTCAGAAAAATAAAACATGCTTTCTAGGTTTGGCAGGAATATCGGTATCAACTAGCGATTCGTCAGCCTCTTTTAAAATCTATTCATACGAAAGTTATCATTCTTACGATTTTAATCACATTACCTTATTTTACAATCTCGATTCAAGTTCTTATCGCCCTGTTTTAGCTTATTCCGAATTAATAGATTCGATTTATTCTGATACACTTCGAGGATTTCAGACCATTTATTACAAGCAATACATCGATACCTTTGCTTTAAGTCTGGAAAAAGTTGACACCTTTCAACGGCCGTTTGTGTTTTATGGTGCTGACTTGCAAACCAATGATCCAGGCGTTGTTTATCATTCCATAGGTATTAATGGAGCCTCCATTCCGTCGTTTTTGAGATGTCAGTTGTTCGAACAACAACTTTCTGTGTTGTCGCCCGATTTGGTTATCCTTTCAATAGGGACAAACGATGCTTATGGTAAAACCTTCGACCCTGAAGTTTATTTTAATAACTACGATACTTTAATACAACGTATTTTAAAAGCAGTTCCAAATACTGCTCTAATGATTACCGTTCCTAACGACGATTATTTATACAAAAGACGACCCAATCCGCATACTGCATTACAAGAAAAGGAAATCTATTTGCTTGCAAAAAAATATCATGCAGGGGTTTGGAATTTGTACAAAATTATGGGAGGCTTCAATAGCTCGCAAGTCTGGTATAACTATGGTTTGATGAAGTACGACAGAATTCATTTTACAAAAGATGGTTATTTACTAAAAGGCGATTTGTTTTTCAACGCTTTTTTAAAGATGTACGATAGTTTTATCGAAAGCAAACTATCTAAAAATTCCCTTTTAGATATAGGTACAAATAATTAAACCTAATTTTTTAAACTTTCATTGAGATATAATGTCTGGGAAATATTTCAGAATAATTTTTGGGTTACATACTCCTGAATACATTATTTAATGAAAAGAGGATGACCTTTTGGGACACCCTCTTTGTTTTTTATAAGTGTTTTTTATTTTTTAACTTCTCTTACACAATCAATTACAGTTCCATCGACCCATTTAATGGCAGCAACAATTTTGTCGCCTAAAACAGGTTTATCAGGTACACCGCAAATGGCTTCGGCTTCATCTTTTAGTTCTTGAATAGTTTTAATTGGTAAGCCTGAACCTTTTACGGCTTCAATCAAATCTTTACGAAGCGGGTTAATAGCAATACCCCTTTCAGTTACAATAACGTCTATAAGTTCTCCGGGCCCGCAAATAGTCGTAACTTCGTCCATAATTACAGGAATCCTGTCTCTGAACAACGGAATGGGTAGGATTACTGTTTTTGAAAATAAGCAGTTTTGCCAGCCTCCAATACCGTGGAGCAAATACCCATCGGAGTGAGTTACCACGTTAGCATTAAAGTTTACATCGACCTCAGTAGCACCAAGAATTACAATATCCACTAAATCGGCAAAATTACCTTTGCTATGGTAATTATAGCTGGTAAAAGGACTGGTCCAAGTATGACGAGGATTTTCGGCCATGGAGCGTACGCCATCTAAGTCGAAAGTTTGTCCGTCTAAAATATAGTCGATTTGACCTTCTTCTAACATTCGAACCAAATATTTATTTGAGCCTCCACGTGCAAAACGAGCTTTAATATTTTTCTCTTTCATAATTTTAGAGAAATAATCGCTTACAGCTAACGATGTTCCTCCAGCTCCGGTTTGAAAAGAGAAACCTTCTTTTATTAAGCCGGTTACATCGCAAAATTTTGCTGTCATTTCGGCTAGCAGAAGTCTATCGGGGCTTTTAGTTATTTGAGTTGTTCCAGAAACAATTTTTTCAGGTTCACCAACTTTATCCACTTTTACGGTAAAGTCAACATTGTTTCCTTGAATTTGCCATGGGACACAAGGAAAAGGCACCATATTGTCGGTTACAACAATTACTTTGTCGGCATATTCCGAATCGGCTAATGCAAAGCCCAATAAGCCACTGGCACTGTCGCCGTACAATCCGTTAGCATTTCCGAATGGGTCGGCAGTTCCTGCTCCAATAATAGCAATATCAATTTCGACCTCGCCATCTTGCACGGCTTGGTATCGACCACCATGAGAACGTAAAACGGCCATTTTACTCATTTTACCTTCCGATGTATAACGCCCCAAAGCGCCGTTCATTGACCCCTCGATGTGCGAAATAGTGCCATCTTCTAAGTACTGAATCAAATGTTCGTGGCAAGGGAAAGATGCCGAAGGAAACCATCGCAAACCTTTCACGCCAAGTTCTTTGGCTATATCGAAGACCTGATTCATTATTAAATCTCCATTTCTAAAATGATGGTGCGACGAAATGGTCATGCCATCTTTTAACCCAGATTTAATTAAAGCTTCTTTTAAAGATGCGACTTGTTTATTTCCATCCGATGGATAATCGCGGTTCGATGTTATTTTATGCGCATATCGTCTTCCTTCGGGTTTGTATTTTCCTACACCCTGAAAAGGCACGGCTTTTTCTCCGTTTATTTCTGTTGGCACTAAGCGGCCGAGTATATTTTTTTCTAAATTCATGATTTTAAATAATTAAATATTAAAGATTAAGAATTAAAGATTTAGTTGTTCTTTTATAGTTTTAACAATTGAAGATAAAATGTTAATTATAGAAAAATTATCATCTAATAAATAATGAAATTGATTTGGTAACATATCACTTTGCTTTAATAATCTTAACCAGTAATAAGTTTCTCTGGCTTCTTTTAGTGAAATATTTTTTTTAGAAAGGAAATCTCTTTTCGATTGAGCTCCCAAAGCTTCTTCAATATTAGCTCCAATACTTGTTCCTGAACGAAGAACTTGTCGTGCGATATCAAATTCTTTAACTTCCTTTAAATATTTATATAGTTTTATTATATCCAGCGAAAATTGAAATGATTTTTCTTGTATAAGATTATTTTTTTTCACAATGTGATTTTTTAATCTTTAATCTTTAATCTTTAATTAAGTTTGTTAATATTTAGTTTTTTATCCAATTCTCCTCAAGTAAACCCAATTTAATGGCAAGGTTTATCGTGGTTTCTGCACGTTTTACAACTGGTGCATCAATCATTTTTGTGCCTAACGATACAACGCCTAAGCCTTTTTCTTTGGCTTCGTTAAAAGCTCTTACAATTTTTTGTGCTTTTTCAATTTCTACCGTTTCGGGAGCGAAATTCTCCATAATCACCTGAATTTGACGAGGATGAATACATCCCATTCCCTCGAAACCTAGCGACTTTGAAGTTTGCACATTTTTAGCCAAACCTTCCATATCCGACACATCAGAGAAAACAGAATCGATAGGTTGAATGCGAGCTGCTTTACAAGCATTTACAATTCGGGTACGAGCATATAGCGATTCGGTAGCTTCGTTAGTTCTACGAACACCTAAATCGGCAGTAAAATCTTCTAACCCAATAGCCATTGAACTAACATTTTTAGATGCTGTGGCTATTTCGAAAGCTTTTTCCACGCCCATTGCCGATTCAATAATTGGCATATACCAGATGGGGTAATCGAAATTGTGTTTTTTTCTAAGCTCATCAATCTTTTTATCAATTTTTCTAATTTCTTCTGCACTTTCGCATTTAGGAATTAAAATTAAATTGACATTATGAGCCGCAATATATTCTAAATCTTCTAGGCCTTTTTCGCCTTGATTAATACGAACCATTCGCTCTGCACCATAAAAGTTTACAGACCGCAATGCATTGCGAACAATATAGCGAGCCTCGTGTTTTTTATCGGGAGCTACAGCATCTTCTAAATCCAAAATAACTCCATTTGGATTGTGAACGCCAGCATTAAGCATCATGCTTGGCGAATTTCCGGGAAGATATAATCTCGAAAATCTAAATTGATCTTTTTTTGTAATTGTTTTGTTAGGTTCAATTACATCTAGCAAATACGATTTCTCAGTTTTTAATAGCTGTACAATAGCAGCCTCTATTCTTGCCGCGATAACAAAAGGAAGAGCCCCTTTATCTGTAATCGTAATATTGGCATTTTCAATTTCGAAATGTTTTAACACATCATTTATTAGTTGACGGTTAGCTTTTCCGAACATCACATCGACCTTGCTTTTTAAGTCGATGTTAATGCCTCCACTTTGTTTTAACTCAATTTGAACCTCGCAATCGGACCTTGTTTTAGTATCCAAACTACCGGCTTTAGCAATATTCATAATGTTATAAATTTTCAAATAGACCCCAAAGATAAAGATATTGTTTCAAGTATAAGATTTATGTACGTAGATATACAAAAAAAAGAGACTGTCTTTTTTAGACAGCCTCTTTTTTTTATTTAGATGCTAATATTATTTTACAATATTAACTTTAAGAACAGAACTATTAGCGTTGTTTGTTATTCTTACAAAGTATAAACCTGCAGATTGATTAGTTAAATCTATAGATTTTACTTGATTAGGAATAACTTCTGTTAAGTTAGCAACAACTTTACCTTGAGCATTAACAATTTCGATGTTAGAAATCTCTTGTCCATTCAATACTAAGTTGAATAAACCATTGTTAGGATTAGGATAAATTTTAATGTTACTAGCATTTAAGTTATTTACACCTTGAGCTACATCAACATAAACAGACCAAGTTCTTGTAGTAATACCATCTTCGCCTAAAACAACATAGTCAACAGGAGTTACGTTATCGTTCCAAGTGTTGTCGGTAACTGTAGATGTTTGAGCTGTACCTCCTACAGTTGCAGTTGCATTTGTAGATAAAGTAAAGTCGGCAGCTAATGTGATAGGATAAGTAGTACCAGCAGGCATTAATACCATAATTGAATCGCTGGCAGCAACTATACTAGAAGAAGTTTGACCAGGTAATGCATATGCAGTAATCTCAGCATCAGAAGCTAACGTTCCTGTTACTTCTAGAACGTAATCTAAAATAGCATTTTGTCCATATTCATCAATTGCAACATAGTAAGTTCCTGCGGCTAATGTAGAAAATGTAACTTCTGAAAGCAATCCACAATCATCGTCGCTATAACCTAATTCTGTGCCACCACAAGCATCGTAAACCCATAATCTAGAGTCTCCACCAGCACCACCGCATGTGTTGAATGAAACGTTTACATAATCTTGATCAAGTACTACAGAATACCAATTGTATGTGCCAATTTGAATAGTACCAGATACTGGAGCATCGTTAATATTAGTGTAAGTAAATGGATTTGAACAATCTACGCCCTGTGGAACAGCTTCTTGAGTTACAGTAACAATCCAATCTTGAGTTGTTGTACCGTCTTCTGCAGTGATAGTGTATGTTACAGGAGAAGTAAAATCGTTGGTGGTTTGAGTTGTTGTAGCACCATAAGATAAAGTGTATGTAGGTACTAAGTTAGATAGGTCTGCTTGCCAGTTTACTTCAATATCAACAGTATGATTTGTTGGGTCGATAGTAGCTGTTCCTGTTTCTTCAGCAAAACTGTAAGTTAAAATATCAGTTTCGTTATTTAAACTTGCAGCTACAGTTACAGTTACAGACCAAACATTTAATGTAGATAAATCTTCAGATGTTACGTTATAATTTACAGCTCCACCAGAGAAGTCGTTAACACTTACTCCACTAGTTTGAGGAGTACCTGAAACATCGGCTGTAGCTCCTGCAGATAAAGTAAAATTGGCAGTTAAAGTGCTTAAATCAGTTCCAATGCCGACTTCTATACTTACTGTATGAGCTATGTCGTCTATTAACGCTGAACCTGTTGCTTCCGGGAAACTATAAGTTAGAATATTGGCTTCTGAATTAGGAATATTACCTGTTACTTCTAGAACGTAATCTAAAATAGCATTTTGGCCAAATTCATCAATTGCAACATAGTAAGTACCTGCGGCTAATGTAGAAAATGTAACTTCTGAAAGTGCTGCACAATCATCGTCGCTATAACCTAACACTGTGCCACCACAAGCATCGTAAACCCATAATCTAGAGTCTCCACCAGCACCACCACAAGTGTTGAATGAAACGTTTACATAATCTTGATCAAGTACTACAGAATACCAATTGTATGTAGCTATTTGAACAGTGCCAGAAACAGCTGGATCGTTAATGTTACCGTAGTTAAATGGATTTGAACAAGCTAAGCCCTGTGGAATAGCTTCTTGAGTTACAGTAACAATCCAATCTTGAGTTGTAGTTCCATCTTCAGCTGTTACAGTATAAGTAATAGGTGCAGAAAAATCATTGGTAGTAGTTCCAGAAATCTGAGGTGTACCTGCAATATCAGCAGAAGCACCAACAGATACGATGAAAGAAGCTGTTAGGTTGGTAATATTAGCTTGCCAGTTTACCTCAATGTCAATTGTATGAGCGCCTGCGTCAATTGTAGCAGCTCCGGTTTCTTCAGCAAATGAATAAGCTGTAAAATCAGTTTCTGAGCTAATCATGGCTTGACTTACTGTCACAGTCCAATCTTGAGTTGTAGTTCCATCTTCGGCCGTTACAGTATATGTAACAGGTGCAGAAAAATTGTTTACAGTTGTTCCAGAAGTTTGAACTGTACCCAAAATGTCGGCAGAAGCACCAGGAGAAAGTGAATAGTTTGCAACTAATGTTGTTAAATCTGTAGATGCAGCCACTTCTATATCAATAGTGTGAGCAGTAGCATCAATTGTAGCAGGACCAGTTTCGTCAGAAGGGAATGAGAATGTTAAAAAATCAGTTTCAGTACTCAGTTCTCTTACTACAAAATTATCAATAGCAAAACCAGAGTACTGTACACTAGCATCAGTAGTGCCCATATAAAATTTGACTTGGAAATTAGCATTTCCAGCAGCATAAGCTGTTACATCTATAATGTAATTAGTCCAAGCATTCTCTTGAAATGAAGCACCGTTAGTCCATACTGTATGCCATGTGGCACCGTCATAAACTTCAACGCCCATATGATCATAAGAGCTTGATTCGCAACCAGAAAAGCTCATGTAGTCAATTACAACTGTTGTGTTTGTGCTACAGTCAATTACAGGTGATAAAACTTCTTCTCTAGCAGCGTAATTAAAGTAATCACTTCCTAGAGGATTAGCTAAAATAAAACCATCACCGCCATAATCAGCAGAAGGTTCAGCAATAGCTGTATTCCTTTCCCAAGAACCATTTAACGTCCAACCTTGGTCAGTGCTAAAATCATCTTGGAAAATTTGTGCATTGGAATTAAAAGTAAACCCTAGAATCACAATAAGTGATAAGAGCCATCGAAATGTAAACTTTCTCATAAGTATAAATATTTAATTTTTAATTATTTGGTTAGAGAGTGTCTCTAAGTTTATTTAAAGCGTAATTTACAATAAATGTATTTTAAACTCAATAGGGATTAAGTAAATGTGATTTTTTTATGATGAATATGTATTTATTTTTGACGAATAAATAAAGATTTGTTTTAGATCTGCGAAAGATATTGAAATCGCTGGTTTTATCTTTTTTTTTATTTTTACACAAAATATTGTTTTTTTTGATGAGAGTACATTTTATTGCTATTGGTGGTGCAGCTATGCATAACTTAGCTTTGGCTTTGCGTAAGAAAGGTTTTTATATTACCGGGTCAGACGATGAGATTTTTGAACCCTCCAGATCGAGATTAAGTGCCGAAGGCTTGTTGCCTGAACAATTTGGTTGGTATCCGGACAGAATTACTCGAGGTCTAGATGCAGTTATTTTAGGGATGCATGCTAGAAAAGATAATCCGGAATTGTTAAAAGCTCAAGAGTTGGGTTTGAAAATTTATTCTTATCCGGAGTATATTTACGAGCAAAGTTTGCATAAAATTCGAGTCGTTATCGGAGGCAGTCATGGCAAAACTACCATAACGTCAATGGTTATGCATGTCCTTTCTCGCTTAGGTATGGACTTCGATTATATGGTTGGCTCACAAGTGGATGGTTTTGAAACTATGGTTCGATTAACGGAAGAGGCTCCTGTCATTATTCTAGAAGGCGATGAATATCTATCTTCACCCATAGATTTAAGATCTAAATTTCTCTGGTATAAACCTCAAATTGCACTCTTAACAGGGATTGCGTGGGATCATATCAATGTTTTTCCTACTTGGGAAAGCTATGTGGAGACATTCAATAAGTTTTTAACTTCTATGCCATCAGGGGCTTATTTAACGTATTTCGAAGAAGATGAAACTTTAAATCTGATTACAAAACAACATCAAGATAAAATAATTGAACCCTATTCAACACATCCCAATTTATTAAAAGATGGGGTGTCATTTTTAAATACACAAAACGGGGAAGTCCCTTTGAAAGTGTTTGGCGAGCATAACTTGCAAAATATAAGTGGAGCATTAAATATTTGTAAACAAATTGGAATTTCTGACCAAGAGTTTTATGCAACTATCGGATCGTTTAAAGGTGCCGCGAAACGTTTGCAAACGATTGCAGAGACTGACAGTTCGCGAGTTTTTCTTGATTTTGCACATTCTCCATCTAAATTAAAAGCCACAACCAAAGCTGTAAAAGATCAATTTACAAATAGAAAGCTTGTTGCATGCATGGAACTTCACACTTTTAGTAGTCTGAAAAAAGTTTTTTTACCTCAATATGCTCATTCTATGGATGTTGCAGATGTTGCTGTTGTGTATTTTAATCCTCACACTGTTGAACATAAAAAATTAGAACCGGTTAGCGAGCAAGAGGTTTTCGATGCTTTTGAAAATCCTAAACTTAAAGTTTATACCGATGCGTCAAAAATTGTCGAGTTTTTAAAAACGGTCGAGTATAAAAACTGTAACTTATTATTAATGACTTCCGGAAATTTCGATGGTGTCGATCTTAAGGGACTGGCTAAAGAATTACTGATTAAGAAATAGATTTTAACTCAAGTAAAGTAATTTCCGGGCGTATTCCGATTCTGCCGGGTAATCCTATATGACCGGTACCTCGGTTGACATACAGTTTTTGTTGTTGATTTTCGTATAGCCCGCCCCATTCTTTGTATTTCCACATTACAGGAGACCACTGCCATGAGCCTATCTCTAAGCCAAATTGCATAGCGTGTGTGTGCCCGGAAAGCGTTAAATCGATGAAGGGGAAATTTAATACCTGAGCTCGCCAATGCGAAGGATCGTGTGATAATAAAATGGAAAACTTTGTAGAATCAATTTGAGGAATTATCTTGTCAATCTCACCATATTGTGGGAATGGTGGTAAACCCCAATTTTCCACTCCAAGCAATTGAATGTATGAACTGTCTTTTTGAATTTTTACCCAGTTGTTATTAAGAAGCTGAAAGCCCATCTTTTTGTGATTCTCCATCAGCTGATTTAGATTATTCTGATAATCGGATTCTGATTTCCACCTAACATACTCTCCATAATCGTGATTCCCTAAAATCGCATACTTCCCGCTCGAAGCATTTAATTGTTTTAATATTGGAATAAACTCATCCGTTTCGCCTGCATAGTTGCTCACCATATCTCCCGTAAAAACGATGAGATCGGGTTTTAACTCATTAATTTGAAGAATCAGTTTTTCGATTGAAGCTGTTTGTTTATGAAAACTGCCAATATGTAAGTCGGAAATTTGAACAATTTTAAAACCATCAAAAGAAGTGGGGATTTTATTCGAAACAATTTGTGTAGTTCTAACTTCAAATCGATCTTTATTGATGGTCAGACCATGAAGCACGAATAAAAAACTTAAAATTGCCAGTCCAATTCCAATCCATTGAATGCCAAAAGATTTTCCTGTGATAAAAATAATTAGTTGTTGAAGACCGTAAAAAATACTAAGGTTGATTTTTGGCAGGAAAATCAGTACAAACAAACCGAAAAAGATATAAAATTTATTATAAAAGAAAATGTCTTCAGGGAATCTGTATGCGTGGATGAATGCCCAAGCTAAGGTAATAAGAGGAATTATTGTGCTCGAAAAGAAAATCAACTTAGCAGTGAGCGACTTACTCAAAATATGGTTGAATGAAGTATTGATAGCTTTGTATGAGAAAAAATCCAACAAGGCAATTAATAGATTGGTTAAGAGTAGGATAATGAAAATTCTCATAATCTAATTTTTAAGTAAATCCGGTCGGATGGTTTTTGTTTTTTCAATGGCTTGTTCGTGTTTCCATGCTTCAATTTTCTTTTCGTCGCCCGAAAGCAAAATTTCGGGTACTTTCCATCCATTGTAATCGGCAGGTCTTGTGTACACGGGTGGAGAAAGCAAACCGTCTTGAAAAGAATCGGTTAACGCAGAGGTTTCGTCGGACATAGCCCCCGGAATTAAACGAACAATACTGTCTGTAATTACAGCAGCAGCCAACTCACCACCGGTTAAAACATAGTCGCCAATGCTAATTTCATGAGTAATATAATGATCTCTAATTCTTTGGTCGATGCCTTTGTAGTGGCCACACAGAATTATAATATTATCAAACAATGAAAGCTGATTGGCTTGTTTTTGCTGATAAGGAATACCGTCGGGCGTCGTAAAAATGATGGCATCGTACGATCGTTCCGATTTTAATTTATCGATTAAATCGGCAATAGGTTGGATGGTCATTACCATTCCGGCACCAACGCTGTAGGCATAATCGTCCACTTTTTTATGTTTGTTGGTCGAATAATCGCGAATGTTATGCAAATGAATTTCAACGATTTGATGATCGATTGCTCGCTTGACTATAGATTGCGAAAAAGGACCTTCAAGTATTTCCGGGAATATGGTTAAAATATCAATTCTCATAAACTGCTCAATTTTTATTCATTGCAAAAATAAAATTAATACGACTGCACAAAAATCCTTTATGAATTTTTAAGATTACCACAACCAACGTTCCCAGATCATTTTAATGGAAAAAGCCAGAGCTAGTATAGACTGAGCCAACGTCCAGTAAAAAGCTCTTAGAGTGAAAAATCGAACAATAACCCACGATAAACTTAAGATGATACTTACAATGGTAATTTGCCCAAGCTCCAGACCTAAGTTAAAGGCAAAGAGAGGTTTTAAAATCGATGTTTCTTGACCTAATAGTGATTTCAATAACACCGAGAATCCTAAACCATGAATCAGCCCAAATACAGCACTGACACTGTATTCTAGGTTATAATATTGATGCGATTTAGATTTGCTCCAAAAATTTGCCGCAGAACCAATTACAATTGTAAATGGAATTATTAATTCGATTAAAGCTGTTGAAAACTGAACAACATTTAAAACTGATAATGTTAAAGAAATAGAGTGCCCCAAAGTGAAAGCGGTGATTAGTTTAAGTAATTTTTTCCAATCGCTCCACTGATATGCAGCGACCAAACTAATTAAAAATAATATGTGATCGTACCCATTGAGGTCGGCAATGTGGGTTACGCCAAGCTCTAGGTACATGTAAAAAGTGGACATTTTTTATTTTCAAAATTAAATTAATATTCAAATATTTTAACATTTTCTTTTTTCGATAAATTAACGATTCTAATTCCCTTATTCGATAAAGGAATGTAAATTTGTAGAATGAGTAAATGTGTTTTACTGATATCAGTTTTTTTGATTTTAGCTTCGTTTGGAAGCCTTCAAGCCCATCCAATACATGTTACCGTTGTTAATATGGATATCACAAACGAAGGTGTGATTCAATTTTCTGTTAAAATTTTTGCAGACGATTTTGGAACTATTTTATCGAAAGAGAACAAACGTTCAATCACCTTCTCAGAAGTATCCGATATAGAAAAATATCAAAAAGCAATTGTAGTTTATATCGATAAAAATTTTAAAATATCAGATGATGATAACCAAATCTATTCAATCTCAAAGGTTGATCGGTCGGAGCTTAAAGAAAATGCAGTTTGGTTATACTTTACGGTACAACCAAAAGCAACGAACATTCAAAGCTTAAATATAAGTAACCAATTAATGTGCGATTTGTTCGACGATCAAACTAATTTGATGATTTTGTCTTATAAAGGGAAAGAATTGGCCAATCGCTTTACTTTCAAGAATCAAAACTTTAAATTTGTGCTATGAAACGGGTTGGGTTAATTATCGCTTTTTTAGTTTTTTCACTTACTTTATTGGCAACACACAATAGGGCAGGAGAGATTACCTATCGACAAATCGATGAGTTAACTTACGAAATTACTCTTGTAACCTATACTTACACCCCCTCGGCGGCTAACGAAACCAGAGATTATTTAGACATCTCTTGGGGCGATAATACATCCAGCTTAATTCCTAGAATTTCTGTCAATTATTTACCCGACGATTACCAGAAGAATGTATACAAAATGCAACATTCATATCCAGGCCCGGGTATTTATAGAATTGTGATGGAAGACCCCAATCGAAATGAAGGAGTTGATAATATCCCCGGTTCTGTTAATGTTATTTTTTCGATTGCCACTACATTGAAGATTGATGCTACAGTGGGTTTTAATACAACACCTGTGTTATTGAATCCTCCATTAGATAAAGCTGTCGTTGGTCAAACATTTATTCATAACCCTTCAGCATACGATGCCGAGGGTGATTCTATATCTTATGAGTTGACGATTTGTAGGCAGGAAAATGGAGACGAAATTCCCGATTATACTTTTCCTCCCTCTTCGAACGATTTTTATGTCGATGCTATTACTGGCGATTTAGTTTGGGACGCACCAATTCAAGTAGGCTCATACAATGTTGCTATGCTTATCGAAGAATGGCGCGATGGAATTAAAATTGGTCAGATCATTCGGGATATGCAAATAGAAGTCCAAAATGGAAATAATCAAAAACCGCAGATTCAACCCGTCCAAGACTATTGCGTCGAAGCAGGGCAAAACATTAATTATTCGGTAGTTGCCGACGAACCTGATGGGAATTTTGTAACAGTAGAAGCAACCGGTGGTCCTCTTGAAACATTGCCTGCTGCAACTTTTTCTGTCATTACGGAAGGTTATGGTCAATCGGCCTATATGTTCGATTGGAATACCGAATGTAGCAATGTGCGATATATGCCATATCAAATGGTTTACAAAGCAACCGACTCAGGTAAAACGCCTATTCTGGTCGATTTTAAATCGAATTACATTACAGTGGTTTCTCCGGCTCCTGAAAATTTATTATTAACCCCCACTTTTAATTCTATAGCTCTGCAATGGGATCCTGTTATTTGCTCCCAAGCAATGGGCTACGATGTATACAGAAAAATATCGCCTTCGGGGTGGAATCCTTCTTCTTGCGAAACCGGAATACCCATATCGGTTGGTTTCGAAAATATAGGTAGGCTGTATGGCATTTCTAATTGCACTTTTATCGATAATAACGAAGGACAAGGATTAGAACAAGGCTTCGAATATTGCTATAGAGTAGTGGCTTGGTTCGACGATGGCGCTGAAAGCTACGCATCCGAAGAAGTATGCACAGAGTTGGAATTGGGATATCCTTTAATTACAAAAGTTAGTGTGGCTACGACCGACGAAAATAATGGTAAAATTGATTTGTCTTGGGCTAAATATCTCGATTTTGATACGGTAGCATTGCCCGGTCCTTATGTTTTTTTGATATATAGATCGGAAGATATTATTGGTCAAAATTTAGTTTTGATCGACTCTACATTAAGCATTAACGATACCACTTATCTTGACTCTTTGTTGAATACAGTAGACAATATTTATTCTTATAGTGTTGAGATGTACAATAACACTCCGGGAAATAGATTATTAATTGGAACGCCTCAATTGGCGTCATCATCTTTTTTAAAAGCATATCCTGGCGATAACAGTGTGACTTTAAAACTTAAAAGAAGCACCCCTTGGTTGAACGATACTATGGTGGTTTATCGTATGAATTATAATGCTTCAGTCTACGATTCTGTTGGCTTTACACTTACTACCAATTACAAAGATCTTAATTTGGAGAATGGCTTAATGTATTGTTATAAAATACTTAGTATCGGCCATTACCCTCCACAAGAATATTCCAAAACACTTTACAATTGGTCGCAAGAAACTTGTGTTACACCAATAGATACCATTCCGCCTTGTAAGCCAAATTTGCGTTTGGAATCTAGTTGCGACGAATATTATAATACGATTGAATGGCATGTTGTAGATTCGTGTAAAGCTGATATTTCTTATTTTAACATTTATTATTCTCCTACCACCGAAGGCGAAATGCAAATCCTTCAAACGTTAATTCCGGCAAGCGATTCTGTGTATTTACATTATCCGGATTATTCAATTGCCGGTTGTTATTCGTTAACAGCAGTGGATTCTTTTGCTAATGAAAGTGCGAACACACAACGCTACTGTATCGATAATTGTACTTATTATGAATTACCCAATGTGTTCTCTCCTAATGGCGATAATATCAACGATTTAGTAATCCCCGGACCATATAAGTTTGTCGAAAAAGTAGATATGAAAATTTATAACCGTTGGGGAACTTTAGTTTTCGAAACCGAGGATCCGGATATTAAATGGGACGGTCGATTTATGGAGAACGGAAAGCTATTAAATGCTGGTGTTTACTATTATTCGTGCGATGTGTATGAACGTCGTTTAAGTGGTATCGAGGTTCGCAACTTAACCGGCTTTTTCCAATTGAATAATCCTACTGAAAATGCCACCAATGAGTAAGTGGTTGTTATTAATTTTTAGTGCATTATTTACTCAGGCTCTTTGTGCTCAGACGCTCGAAGAACAGGCCATGAAGATCGATGATTTGCTTCAGAAGAAGCTTTACGCACAAGCTGCTGAGCAAGCCGATTCTGTTTCTAGTAACAACAATACTAGAATTTTGTTTTTAAAGGCTGAAGCTTATTATTATGTTGGCCAATGGGAGAGGGCTATTCAATTTTATCGACTTGTTAATCAAGATAATTCTGGTCAGACCGATTTCAATCTAGCTTTATGTTTCGCCAATGTAAATCGCTTAGATTCTGTCGATTATTATTTACGCTCTAACGTAAAATCGGACTATAAAGTCAGTTCTAATCAAATAGAATTTAACGACGATTTAAAAAAATTTAGAAATAGTCCGTACTGGGAGTCGTTTTGGAAAGGAGATTTATATAGTGCCGATGAGAAATCGCTCGAAAGAGCCCAATATTATGCCGAAAATAAACAGTTAAGTTTGGCTTTAGATATTCTAGACGAGTTGATAGAAAAAAATAAAAATAACGATCGAGCTTATTTCTATAGAGCACAGTATATTATTCAGTTGAACAAAGATTACAAATATGCTTTGGGCGATTTAAAAACAGCTTTAAAACTAAAACCTAATAAGTTTGAGTATAATTTTCTAATGGCTCAATATCAATTAGAAACATTTAAAAATAAAAAGGCATACGAATATTTTCAAAAGGCCGATAAAATAGAACCATACCGAAACAATGTCTGTTATTACCTAGCTCAGTCGGCTCAGCGTATGGGACAGTACGATTTGGCCATAAGTTATGTCGATCGTTTATTGAAAGCTGATGATAGAAACATTGAAACATTAAAATTGGCCGGTTTAATTTATTACGATGCCGAAAAATATCAACCTTCAATAGAATATTTGACCAACGCTTTGTACATTAACAGTCGAAGAATCGATTTGTTAGTTGCAAGAGGTAAAGCTTATTTCGACGATGGACAGTACCAGAGAGCCGGAATGGACTTTAACATTGCCATCGATTTGGATATTCAGAATGGAGAACTGTGGTATTATAAAGGCTTAGCTTATTTCTATCAAGATAAAAAGGATCAAGCCTGCAAATATTTTAAAAAAGCCTCATTTCTGAATTATTATAAAGCCGACGAGTATTTACTTAAAGAATGTAGCCGTTAAAGCAGAAAAGGTGCTGTTGCGCTCTTGTTTTGTTGTATTAACTCGCTCACCTTTCCTTGATATACTAATTCTCCATTATTCAATTCAACAACATGATCGGCCAATTTTATCATTTCCGGTCTATGCTCTATTACTATAATTGTATGGCCATTGCCGATTAATTCATCGAAGATATTCAAAACAAAAGGTAAATCATCGTCCATCAGTCCACGAGTTGGCTCATCTAAAAGAAATAACTGTTGGTTGCTTTCTTTTTGCAAGATAGTTTTAGCTAAATATAATCGTTGCAGTTCTCCGCCGGAAAACGTTTGCCCATCTTGTCCTAGTTTTAAATATCCTAAGCCTAAGCGCTGAAGCATTAAACAATTTTTATGTAATATACTTTTTTCAGGGAACGCATGAATAGCCTCATCAATACTAAAATTTAAAAAGTCTGCCATGTTATAAGCACCCCATTTTACAGTTAAAGCCGTGTTGTTGAATCGCCGCCCGCCACATGTTTCGCAAGTTGTTTTTACGTTGTTGATAAAGTCCAGTTTAGTTAAAAGATATCCTTTTCCCTTACATTCCGGGCATTGGCCGCTAGGATGGTGATATGACAATATGTTTGATTTTAAAGATTTAGATTTTAAATCTTTGTACATCAATTTTTTTAAATCATCGTAAAGCCCTAAAAAGCTTGCTAAGGTACTGACGATGTTCAGTTTCTGATTATTCTGACTTAGCCAAACAACACCACTGTATTTTTCTAATCCTTTAACAGAAAAACAATTTCTAGCATGTTGGCGACTTGCCAACAAAACGTCTTTCAGAAGGCTTGTTTTTCCACTTCCGGATCGTCCACAAACAATATTAAAAGCTTGATCGGCAAATTTTACATCGATTTGCTTTAAGTTGTTGGCATGAGCAGCATTTATTTCTATATCAAATTTTAATGTTGATTTTCTGATTCGCTTCAGGTTAATATTTTTGGGTTTTTTTAACCAATCCGTTGTTGTCCCTTGAAACACAATATTTCCACCTTCTTCGCCTGCTTTTGGACCAAGTGCAACAAGATGCTCTGCCGAAGCGATAAAGGCAGGGTTGTGCTCGATCGAAATAATTGTTTGTCCTTGCTCGACTAATGAATTGATTTGAGCTGAAATTTCGGGAATGTCCGCAGGGTGTAAACCGGAGCAGGGCTCATCCAAAACATAGGTTAAACCAACCAAGCCTTCTTTTAATTGTTTCGATAGCATTAGGCGTTGGATTTCGCCACCAGAAAGGCTAACACTGTCGCGGTTCATCGACAAATGTTCAAGTCGAAAATCGATTAAGTGTTCGATTTGTTTTTTAGTTTGTTGGAGTAAAACCGTTTCTGCCTCATTATTAGTCTTTTCTGGAAGTATTTGATAAAGCTCTTTAAAGCTAATCTCAGCAAATTCTGCAATATTTTTATTTTGATAATACACCGACAAAACCTCCGGTTTAAGTCTTTTTCCTGCACAAGAAGAACATGTTTGATATTCCAGAAAGCTTGATAAATCTTCGCCTTTTCCGTTTTGATGCTTTTTAAAATACTCTTCTAAAATAAGCTGAGAAAAACCTTTCCAAACACCTTTAAATCGATGCATTCCTTGGTCGGTTTTTGTTTTGAATTCCCACTCAATATCGTAAATTTTATCGCCGGTTCCATCGAATGCTAGAGCTATCGCTTCTGGTGCTAAATCTGATAATGCTTTGGAAAAGTCGGTGGAATATGCTTTGCCTACAGCAAGCAAACTAGCCCAATGCTGATCGTTAATATCCACTAAACTATTAACAAAAGGATGATTAAATAAAGCACCGTCGAGAAAGCTTCTCGATTGGTCTTTAATTAACAAATGTGGCGGAGCATTTAGAATTTTCCCTAAGCCTCTACAGTTTTCGCAAGCTCCTTCTGATCTATTGAACGAGAAAGCAGACGACCACCGACTAATTTCTGATTTATAGTTACAATGCTTGCAATTATTATTTTCGATAACGGAATGGCATTGAGGGCATAAGCGTTTTCCGAATCTGGAAAATAACAATCGAAATTGTTCATATAAGCCGGTAAGCGTACCTACCGTAGAACGCCGGTCTTTGATGCTGATGTTTTGGGATAATGCCAACGTTGGACTCAATCCTTCTATAGATGCAAATTTTGAGTCGCTGTGTTTTAAGTTAAACTGACGAAAATATGAAGGGAAACTGTCTAAATATCTTGCTTGAGCTTCGGTGTAAAGGGTATCGATAACCAAACTACTTTTACCAGATCCAGATGGTCCCACAACAACAGTGTGTCTGCCATGCGGAAATTTTAGGTTGATATTTTTTAAATTATTCGTAGAGACATTCTTCAATTCGATACTATCGGGAAATTTATCAGTGACTTTGGGTTTGTTATAATATGGAATCGTGCGAATTGCTTTAGCAGTTGCCGATTGCTCAGAAGTTATAAATTCATTCCAAGAGCCTTCGAAAACAAGATTTCCTCCATTCTCACCGCTTTCCGGTCCTAAATCGATAATATGGTCGGCCTCGTAGATCAGTTGTTCGTTGTGCTCAATAATAATAATCGTATGTCCTTTTTGAATGAGCGAATCGAAGACTAAGATTAATTTTTCTATGTCTTTATGATGTAATCCGGTTGAAGGTTCGTCGAAAATATACAAATGAGGTTTCGGGCTGGCATTTATCAACTCAGCGCAAAGACGAATACGCTGGGCTTCGCCACCAGATAATGTATTTGAAGATTGTCCTAAGCGTAAATAACCCAATCCAATAGCACGTAAAACATTTAAGTTTTTTGCAATGTTTGCTTGGTTTTTATCAAAAAACTCATAAGCTTCATTAACCGTCATTTCTAAAATATCGGCTATGGAACGATTCTGATATTTAATTTCGAGTAAGGGTGTTTCGTAGCGTTTCCCTCTACAAACAGGGCAAAGTGTTTCGACCTGACCAAGAAAATGCATTCCCACTTCAATTTTTCCGGCTCCTTCGCAATGTTCGCATCGTCCGCCTTTGGTATTAAAAGAGAATGACGATGCTGTCAGTTTACAAGCCTTAGCTTCCGGAAGTGATGCCATCAAATTTCGAATCTGATCGAATATTTTCACATAAGTAGCAGGTGTACTCCTCGCCGTTTTCCCGATTGGCGATTGTTCTAAAACAGTAAGTTTGTCGATATTGAAACCAACAAGCAAAGGATAGCCTTTGGCATGTATCTGTTCGTAGTATTCGTTCCGGATTAAAGGAATTAATGTTTGATGAATCAATGAAGATTTACCGGCTCCGGAAACGCCTGTAACGACATTTAACGACTGGTTTTTAAACCGGACATCAATATGCTTTAAATTATTAATGGATGCATTTTTAAGGCTGAAAAAGGAATGCTTTTCGATAGGTTTTGTTTGTTTTTGCAGCGTTTTAGTCTCAGAATAAAAGTTTTCGTTGGCTTTTTGTTCCAATTTAAAGAAATCATCGGCTTTTCCATTAAAAATTAACTGTCCGCCATTTCTTCCTGCATTAGGCCCAATTTCTATAATCCAATCGGCGGATTGTATCGTTTGCAGGTCGTGTTCAACAACAATTACGGTATTTCCTTGAGCAACCAATCTACGAAAAATATCAATTAGTTTTGACTGAATTTTTGGGTGCATGCCTACCGAAGGCTCGTCAAAAATATAGGTAACGCGACTTAACTGAGTTTGTAGCAAATTGGCTGTTCTTATGGTTTGTATCTCTCCCGGAGAAAGACCAGAAGAACGACGACTTAAACTTAAATAACCCAGACCTAGTTCCTGAAGTACTTTAATTTTATTACTCATGCTATTAACAACAGCATCGGTCATCTTTTTTAACGATGAATTTTCACATTCGATAGAACGTAACTGATGCCATAAGTTATCTAAACTCAATTCGCTCCATTCTGCGATCGATAAATTATTGATTTTGTATTGCAGGCTTCGGTCATTTAATCGTTGTCCATTGCAAATAGAGCAAGTTTGAGTGCTGGCAAAACGTAAAATATTTGGGTTTCGGTCTTTGTTTAGAATTTGATTCATTACCGGCAAGATGCCTTTGTAAAACTCTTTCTCGCGGGGCTTTATTTTGATGCCAGACCATTTCATGCGAGATTCCAAAGTATGCTTACCGTATAATATTTTGATGGCCTGACTGCCGTTAAGAACAACATCTTGTTGTTGCTCGCTAAGATCGTTCCATGGAATGTCAACCGAAAAACCATTGGCTTTACAAACTTCTTCTAGCGACTCCATGGTCACCTGCGAATAGATGATATAACCATCGGGGTTTGTGATTTTAAAACAGCCTTCTCGAATGGTTTTAGATGGATCTTCGATAAGTTTATCAACTGAAATTTTATCTTCTAAACCTATGCCTTTGCAGTGTGGACAGGCTCCATTAGCATGATTGAATGAAAAATGACTTCTACTTAGATGTGGGTCTTCGTTTTGATGGTATCGAGAAAACAACAATCTTAAATCATCATACAAACCACTTAAAGTCCCGACTGTTGAACGTTCATTACTTATACCTGTTTTCTGACTCAATGCAATCGTAGGACTTAAGCCTTCTATACGTTCGACTTTGGCATGAGCTATTTGTGTTTGAATTTTAGGATTATTATTCGAAAGTAAACTTAAAAACTGATGTTGTCCGTATCGATTTAAGACATCGAATGCTAATGAGCTTTTACCGGAACCGGATACTCCCGTTATTACAATAAGATGATTGTGAGGAATTTGTAAACTAATATTCTGAAGATTATTTGAAGAGGCATTGACTATGTTTATAGAACTAATCTTTTTCTTCATTCTTACTTGCTTATTCATATATCAAAAGTAACGAATAAGTATTTTTTTAATACTCAAAAAATAGTTTAATATAATTTGAACAGCTTAAAATAAAGCTCGAATCAAGCTAAATGCGTGATTGTTTCGGTGGATAAAATTGTAATGGTATATTAAAATGTACCTAAACGAAGTTTTGTTCGAGTCCTTTATAGAAATGAACTCCGGAATATTTTGATGTTTAGCAATTTTAGCAGCCACCCAAAATGCAAATGCGGAAGATGAATCGTTTTCGCCACACACATTTTTAAACGAAACTAAAGCCGTATGGCTTAGTTTAGATTCGTGTAAATCGTAATACATTTGGTCGTAATGTGCATCGCCATTAATTCCGGCCAGCAATACATCGATATCTTTTAATGCAATGTTTTGAATTTTAAGAAATGTTTCTAATTCTGTTTCAACTATAGAAAGATCGCCTTCGAAAAAGGTGTGTACATCGATTAGCTGCCCGTAGGAGTTGTTGTTTTCAATATTTGAAAGAACGGCAAATGTTGCGCTTTCGCCAGGGATGCATCCCTGTGTTTGGTAATCGAATAAGTTTAAAATGGAAGACGCTTCTTTTTTCCAGATTCCACTGTAAACTTTTGTGTCGTAGTTTTCTTGAGTAATTTCGTCGATACCTCCAACCAATATATTGTGCATTTGTCCTTCTTGAAAATGCATAATGGCATCTACTAAACTATTCTCAAACGAAACGGCCGAATGTACATAAGTATAGTTGTAATTATTACATCCCAACATTACTGCAATTTGTGCACTTACGGTATTGTGTGTCGATAAAATAAATGAGGTAGGTGTGAGCAATTGCTCGTTGTTTTCTAAAAGCGCATTTAAGAATTTTTCGGTATCTTCAATACAACCTAAACCTGTTCCTGTAATTATTGCATCCGGATTTTCAACACCGGCTTCTTTCAAGGCGGCCATACCTGTTGTTACGCCCATTCGAATAATTTTCGACATTCGACGTAGTAATTTAGGATTGATGAAGTTTTTATATTCGGGTTTCTGAATCTCTAAAAATAGTTGATTATGGTCAATGATTTGGTCTAAAAACGCATTGTTTTCGAATGTGTTTTGCGGGGTAATACTGCTTAAACCATTGATGTATATTGGCATAGTTGCGTTTTTTAATATTTTGAAAAAATCAAAGTGGTATTGTTGCCACCAAATCCGAAGGAATTACTTAATACGTTGTTTATTTCAATATTTTTAACAACAGTTTGAATTGGTTTAAAATCGAATTCATCTATTGGATGTTCGATATTTAATGCAGGGAAAATGATATTATGATTTATGCTTAGCAAAGAAATTACAGCTTCTATAGCTCCTGCCGCTCCTAAAGTATGACCAGTATAAGCTTTAGTGCTCGAAAAAGGAGGCACATTTTTAAAAACATTTCTCATTGCAGCCCCTTCCGACTGATCGTTGTTGGATGTACCTGTACCATGCACGTTGATGTACGAAATATCTTCGGGTTTTAAGTTGGCCGATTGTAATGCTTGTTTCATGGCTAAAGTTGCACCAAAACCTTCCGGCGAAGAGGCGGTTTGATGATACGCATCGTTGGCGTTGGCATAGCCTTTTAGCTCTCCATATATTTTTTTATTTTTTGCTATGCTTTCAGACTCTAAAACTAAATAGGCAGCTCCTTCTCCCAAGTTCAAGCCTCTACGGTTTTCGTCCCAAGGTTGGCAATGTTGATGGTCGAGAATCATCAAAGTGTTAAAGCCGTTAAGGGTAAATTTCGACATTGAATCTACACCGCCAACAATAACGCGGTCGAGCCTTCCATTTTTTATCAGTCTGGCACCTTTCATAATGGCGTTTGCCGATGAGGAACAAGCGGTACTAATAGTCGATAAATAGCCATTAATTCCTAAATATTGTGCTATTTTTTCGGTGCTGTCACCACAAGAATGTGTGATGGCAAAGTCGACGATTTGTTCGTGTTTCTCTGTTTTATAATATCGTTCGGTAGTGTCCATTCCACCGCCGGTATTTGCAGAGATAATTCCCGTGCGAAAACCATCTTTTAGGTCGATTTGCGCATCCTCAAAAGCCTCCTTAGCAGCAATTATTGCTAATAAAGCAGTGCGTGTATAAGTTCGGTCTGTTAAATTGATATTTAACATTTCGGCCAGATCTTCGTTCGAATGAAGAACTTCCGCTAGTACGAATTCGTCTTTGTGAGCAGTGTTAAGATACTGAATGGGAGCAACGCCATGTTGCATATTCTTTAAATTCTGAAAAGCTTCATTCACGGTATCTCCAATAGAAGAGATGCTTCCCATTCCTGTAATAAATATTTTGCTCATCAATGCTGTATTGTTGGGTTAGGAGAGGCTAATTAACGGTTAGCCGTGATATACTCAGCCATGCTTTTAATAGAATAAAAAATGTCTTTTCCTTTTTTAGGATCTTCTATTTTAATACCATATTCTTTCTCTAATAAGACGATTAATTCAAGAGCATCGATAGAATCGAGACCTAAGCCGTCACCAAAAAGCGCTTCATCAACATCAATTTCATTTGGCTCAATATCTTCGAGGTTTAGTTGCTCAATGATTTGTATTTTAAGGTTTTGCATTAATTCTTCCATAGTTGTATCGTATTAAAAATGTCTATTAATTTTTGAATTTCAAAAGTAATATTATCCTTCGAATTATTTACTTTTTCTACTAAAAACAACACCGATTTATAATTTTCTTCAGCATCGATATCTACCCAACCTGTGATGCATGCTTTTGTTTGTGGATCGGTAAATACATCGGCAACATATTCGTAGATTGCTTTTGCATCGAATTGTTCTTGAACTAGAAAGCCAATTTCGCCTTTAAAACCTTGTTTGATTGCTACTTCTCCAATGACGATATTAGGCAATGTGTACACAAAAAGAGCCGGACTTGGAAAGTAGTTCTCTTTATCTTTTATAGATTGATAATATTCGGTATCGATATGAATTGTACTGTGCTTGTTAGCTAAAACAATAGCAAGCTCGTGAGCTTCGTAATTCTGATTTAGTGTGCTGTTTTTTAACAAAGCTTCAGCAGTAATAAACCCTAATTTACAAAGCATGTCCATTTTATGAAACTTAGGGTATTTAAGTTCTAAATGCTTATAAATGTCTTTGAAAATAGATTTGGCATCGTCGGAAGAACTGGTAAATTCTAGGCTTCCGTTTGTAATTAATTGCTTATCTGTAACGATGCTGTATGCAGAAATATACATGGCTTAAGAGTTAAGTTGATGAATTAATAAAGCCGCATTGCTACCACCAAAACCAGATGCTAGTTTGAGCACTGTTTGGTATTCTTTATCTATCGATTGTTTTAATACCGTAATTTTTTCAACTGTACCTTCGTTTTCAAGTCCGTAAGTGCCAAACATTATTTTATTCTGAAGTCCGTATATGCTTAGTGCCGTTTCTATAATGCCTGCTGCGCCCAACGTGTGCCCAAAAAAACCTTTAAAACTATTTGTTTTTACATGGTTTAAGTTATGGCGATGAATGGCAATAGATTCCATATCGTCGTTGTATGGTGTTGCTGTTCCATGAGCAGAAATAAAATCGATAGCTTGGTGCCAATCGAACAGGGTGCGTTGCATGGCGTAAAATTGTCCTTCTGCTGTTCTGGAAGGGCCACTAATATGGTTAGCATCATTTGCCGTTGCTCCGTTTACAAGAATAATTTTAGAAGAATCGGCTAAATTGCAATCGGATGTTAATAAAATTGTTCCCACACCTTCGCCTAAGCTTAGTCCATCTCGTTTTGCATCGAATGGTTTACATATAGTGGGGCTCAAAGATTTGAACGATTGAAAACCCGATACAACAAAATGACTCATAACGTCGATGCCAACAGCAACAATGTGCTTATAATGGCCTTGCTTAATTTTTCGCATTCCGGCAATGAGTGCTAAAACTCCCGAAATACATGCATTGGATATCACTAAAACTGGGTTTGGGTTCTTGAAATGTTGCCTAATAATTTCGCCCGAACTAGCCAGATTGATTCTCCCTTCTTCAAATTTTTCGGCCTTAGCTGTATCTAACAATTCAATATTACCTTTTGTAGTTGAAAGGATGATGAGCGTTTCTGCACTTGAAATAGGAAATAAATTTTGTTTCGATAAGGCTTTTTCGATGGAGTAAACTGCCAGTTTTTCAAAAAAAGTGTATTCTTTTTGAATCGTATTGTAAATTGGTTCTCTATCTAATACAGATAACGGTGTAGGCTCTGTTGTCCACTCAGGGTTATTATTTATTTGTATACCCGATTGGTTTGCTAATATCTTTTCAACATTACTTTCTGTATCGAGTCCTAAAGAAGTTACAATATGTTGACAGACGTAATAAACGTTCATAGTTGAGTTGAACTTGACTTTGTTCAAAATTACTTATTTTTTAATAAAACCATGTTCTATTTTCCAACGGGTATAAAATTCCGGTTCGAATAGTAAAAGCTCACCACTTTCGGGTTGAATAAAAACTTGTGTTGTGCTGCCTTCAGCCATCAGCTCATTGGTTTTTGCACTATAAATTCGATAGTCGAAAATTACTTTTGCTGCCGGAGAATAAATGTATTCTGTTTCGACAATAATTTCATCTCCAAAATTCAAATGTTTTTTATAATCGATATTTAAGTTAACAATTGGTGTCGCAATATTCTCGCGATAATAGTCGTAGTATCCAATTCCAAACGCTTCGCCAAAAGCTTCTCTGCCATCTTCAAAATATTTTGCATAGTTTCCATGCCAGGCAATTCGCATGGCGTCTACTTCGCTAAACCGAACTCTTATATTCACGCGGTGTATAAGCTGTGGAAACTGATGGTCTTTTTTTCTTCTTTTTTTCACGATTCAATATTTTATAATAATTCTATTATTTCAAGTGTTTAAAAATTATGACAATGCCTGAAATATATCGCACCATTTGATCAAGCTCGTATGTGTCTTTAAAAATTCAGACATGGTCAGTTTCAATTTGATAATTTATCTTTTTTGACGTCTAAAAAAGTGCACTGCCAGCACTAGATTAATTCCCGAGAATAATGATAAAAGCAAGATCTCGGGCCATAAATCGAACCAAGGGCTTTGGTGTAAAAGAACTTTGTAATATCCTGAAAGTGCCCAGTTTAATGGCGATATCAGGCTTATGTTTTGCATGGTGTCGTTCATAATGTATACCGGAACCCAAATGCCTCCAATGGCGGCCAATATTACCACCGAAATACTTCCGAAAATTGCGGCTTGGTGGGCACTTTTCGACAGGATTCCAACGGTAATGGCGTAACTCGAAGCCGCTAAGCCAACAAAAACAGTAAACCAAAGAATTCTTCCAAAATAGATCATTTCGATTTTTGGTAAGTCCATATAAGGCATTAGCCAGCAACCCATGGCAAATAATAAGAAAACTTGCAGGATAGCCACAAAAGTATAAACCAAAATTTTAGCTGAAAAATGTATAAAAATAGGGGTTGGGAAAGTTCTTAATCGCTCAAGTGTACCTTCGTTTCGTTCGCTTATTATCTGTCCGGTTAATGGGATTACCATAAAAAAGATGGCAAAAACAGTCCACGCCGGAACGTTATGTTGCGAAGAATTTGGTAGGTCGGATTGTAATACACTACCGCTCACTTCTTCATGTATTTCTAAGGTTTTTAATGGGAAATCGCTATCGTTGGGTTTACCGGTAATTCTTTCTAGTGCTTTCGTGTATGATTTAAATACCATTTGGGTTTGAATTTGGGCCATTATTTCACGAATTGCACCGCTCACAGCTTGTTTAAACGAGGCTTTTATTATCGGGTCGAAAAACAATTGTATGTTGGCCTTGTATTCTTTAGAAATGCTATTGCTTTGAGCCATTGGGGTTTGTTTTTTTATTTCTCCGGAAATAACTTTTCGAATTTGTTTGGTTGCTCCCGTGGGTATAACAATTCCCATTTTAAAGCTTCCTTCGTTTACTAATTTTTTTGCTCTGTTTACGGCTGTACTGTCTTTTGTTTGACAAACGCTGACGTTGAAAATTTCGGCAGAGTCTAAAGCGGTAATCATGGCTTCGCCTAAAATATCTTGATCGAAGTTAACTAATATGACGTCAATTTTTTCGTTTTCGAGTGCCTTAAAAGTGGAATCTTGTAAAAGTGTCATTAATAACACAAGTGCTATAGGCATTACGACTAAAAAGGCTAAACCCATTTTATCGCGAAACAGCAATAACGCTTCTTTATATATCAGATTGAAGAGTATCAAAAGTTTAATAGATGAAAGTGATACGATATACTAAAAGTGAAAGGAAACCTGCTTTTTTGAATCGATATTCCCGGAATTTTGCTAAGTTCGTCGAGTTTAGAACGATATTCTTCCGAAGCATGGCAATAATATGCTCCTATGGAAAGATAGCTTTTGTACTCTTTTTTTAATCTGATTTCAAGATTAAATCCTCCGGAAAATCCATCGAACTGATTGGCGTATTTATCTTGACCAATTAAATATCGGTTCGTCCCATACATAACAACTACTTTAGGTTTTACAGTGTAACTTTTTGTGCCAAGATATAATGACATACCAAGGGTGTATGCGCCTTTAATATATCCGTACCCAACCGCAACAAAAGCTTCTATGTTTTGATTAAATAATCCGCTTAATTGCACGCCACCTATACCTCCGTTTGTAATTCCAAAACCTAAACCGCCTCTTAATCCGATGCTCATTTCTTGAGGGTCTTCTATGAAATTATCGCCATCGTTGCTGTTTGGATTCTGAGCTATAACATTTGTTAAAAGTATAGCCAATGCAGATAATAATAAAAATCTTTTTTTCATGGTTAGTCTCTTAATGTTTTACCTGTTAAATGAATAAATACGTCTTCCAAGTTAGCTTGATTAAATTTTTGTTTTAGTTGGTCAGGAGTGCCTTCCTCAATTACTTTCCCTTGATCGATAATAGACACAAAGTGACACAACTTTTCTGCCTCGTCCATCATGTGAGATGTGTATAGTATGGTGGTTCCTTGTCGATTAATTTCCTGTAAAAAAGAAAGGATGGCTTGTTTCGATTGTACATCGATTCCCACGGTAGGTTCATCTAAAATAAGTAATTTAGGTTGATGAAGTAAGCCTGCTATTAAATTGATTCTTCGTTTCATTCCGCCAGAAAAATGCTTGGTTTTTTCGTGTCTTTTTTCGAATAAGCCCAAGGCTTGCAGTAAATCGTCAATGTTATTTTTTAAAATTTTAATAGGAAGATCATGAAGTCTTCCAAAAAAAATTAAGTTTTCTACAGCTGTTAGTTGAGGGTAAATTGCAATATCTTGAGGGACGTATCCAATTAATTTTCTTATAGATTGAATATCTGTTTTTAACGGGTAATCGAAGATTTGAACACTTCCTCCTTCAAATTTTGCAATGCCTGCTACAATACTTATTGTGCTGGTTTTTCCTGCACCATTAGGACCTAATAAACCATGGATAGCACCTGCTTTTACATTTAAGCTTAATTGATTGACAGCTGGTGTGCTTGCCCCTGCATAGGTTTTTTTTAAGTTGTGAATATCAAGAGCTATAGCGTTCAATTTATAAAGCTTTTATGGTTTTAAGTAAGTTTCTGAAGAATAGATTTTCTTTATCGGCAATTTTAACCAGTAAGTCCGACACAGAGTGGTATGTTTCTCCTTCTTGTGTTCTTGCCTTACAAACTCTAGCAGCTTTGGTTGCAAACTCACGCCAAAGATCACCGATTAGAGTCAATTCGATGGCAGCCATTCGTAGTTCGCTGCTGTTAAGTTTTTCAGCGGCTTCTTGTAAAAATGCGGCATATAAAAAGCGAAATCCGGCACCACCGGTGCCAATTTCTTCTTGCATTCTCACCACAGAACCCAAATATTTAGCCGCTTTTTTAGATTCGTATTTACGTTCCCATTTTTTAATGTCTTTGGCTAAGAGTTTCATCCCTCGCGTTCCAATAATTGGCCCGGGCCAAATAGCCATTTGTTCGGCTGTTCGTTTTATTGACTTTACAATTGCTTTGTTAATATCTACCTCTTTTGGCGAAGATTCGATCCAATACATCTTCCCCTTTGGTTTATATGCGCCTTTGGCATATCGAACTCTTCTAAGGTCATCGTAGCTTATCCATTCTTCGGTTTCCATAATCGGGTCGCTCACAACGTACTTATTGTCTTTTTTCCCGAAGGCGATAATATTGTGTGCATTAAAATGAAAACGATATGGAGCAGGAAAGTAGGTTAAATGATACACTCCAACAACCATGGCGGTAGGAATACCTTTGCTAAGCTGATCGTCGAGTTTTTGCATGGATTTACGTTCTTGTCTGGGGAATCTCATGCTTTTTGAGCGTATTCCTAAGTACTTAGTTACTCGTTTGAAGATTAACCCGGGCAAAGGTCTAAAAGAAGTGACCGGTGCTCCATTCATTTTAATAAACGGTAGGTAAGAAAAAAATAATCCTGACCCTAAACCGAAAATCATAGCCTCGCTTAAGTTGATGTTATGAAAACGCAACAAATTTCCTGTTACCCCATTTTCGCAATGGGCAGACATGCTGTGCTCAAATGGTAGAAGGTCGATGTTAGATTTGTTCTGCATTGAATTCTGTAAGTTCTTTAATTGATGTTAATCTGAATGCCTCAACATATTTTTGAAGTTGCTCAGGTTTAAGTTTATTAAAGTGCTGTGGGTTGAAGTGTTTTTTTATGCTAATCTTCCAGAATCCTGTATATTCAGATAATATTTTTAAATCCATAATGTTTTTATGCATGAAGTAATAGATTGGGCTTTTAGCGCCTTTTTTAACTTCTTTTAGAGCATTTGCAATGTTTTCGTTTACTTCGTCCCAAGCCTGCTGCATGACTATATTTTTAGGTTCCCAACCAACACTTTTAACTTGCTGATAGTTGCCATTTTCGTCTAAAGCATACTGTATCTCTTTGGTTTTTCCTTCGAGCATGTTGGCATTATCTTGAGGTACTTCGTTAATCTTCATTGTTTTTTGTTATTCGTCCAATAAAAATATTTTCAATTCACCTTCTGCAATTATTTTTTCTCCACTTCTAATTATGCCTTCCACTATGCTTGCGTTGAATACTTTATAAGTCACTCTTAAATCGGTAGTAAGCAAACTTCCTACAGAAACCGGATGATGTATTTCGAAGTTTTTTATCGCTCCAATAAAACCTTTTTTAGCTTTTCTTTTTGCTTGTTTTGCTTCGTAGCCGGAGAGAACCGCTGCTGTTTGGGCCATGTTTTCGATTAAAGCAGCAGGCATTAAAAAATCATCTTTTACCAGCAAATGGTCTTTTTCAACAAAAAATGAGGTTTGTAAACCATCATCACTTATCGACAAAAGCTCATCTACAAGAACCATTGGATGGTCTTGAGGAATTAATTTTAATACGTCTTCTTTAGTTAAAATCATACGACAGTAAACAAGGCGTAAGCATAAGAAAAACGAGCACTTTCCGGACTCATAATTAATATTTTTTGTCCCTTCTTCAATAGACCACTATTGAATAGTTCTTCAAGCATTAAATAGGCTGAGGCAGCACCTACATTGCCGAATTTAGTGAGGTTTGTAAACCATTTGGTTTGCGGAATTGGGCAACCTACTTCTGCTGCTAAGTCTTCAATTTTTTGTCTGAAAAATTCAGACGACATATGAGGCAGGAAATAATCTAATTTATCTGTAGAAAAATGGTATTTGTCGCAAACGTATTTTAAACCTTTTGCTCCGTACTCAACAATATTATTACTTAAAACACGAGTGTCTTGCTGTAGTGCCATTATAGACTCTTTAGATATTGTAGCATTGTCGAAGTCGCGCCAAGGGGTAATGCTGCCATCTTCGTTTTTAACACAGCCTGAATACATACAAGTTTCTAGTTCGTTGGCAAATGATTTAATGTCAACCCACTCTAATTTTAGCGAAAGACTGTTTTTGTTTGGCTTATTTTCGAGATAGGCAACAGCAGCGCCATCGGAAAGCATCCATCTTAGGAATTCACGCTCAAAAGCGATATAAGGGCGGTTTTTCAGTTCCATTAGTTTTGCAGCTTCCTCTTCGAATCGATCGGAAAGCATCCATGTTGAAAGCTTTTCTGAGCCTCCTGCTATCGCGTTTGAAATTTCTCCCGATTTAATGGATAAATAGGCATAACGTAAGGCCAACATACCGGAATTACAAGACCCTTGTGGAGAAATAACCTCCAAAGCTTGTCCTCCAACTAAACCATGAACCATAGCTGCATGCGAGGGTAAAGTTTGGTCGGCAGAGGTAGTGCCTAAGGATAACAATTCTAATTGATCGATATTGATGTTTAATTTTTTGATGGCCTCAAGGCTCAATTCTGAATTTGTGTGAGTAGATTTTTGATTTTTATCTATTGCGTAATAACGAGTTTTTATGCCGTTATTTCTTAAAATTAAACTTTTTGCCTTTGATTTAACACCGTGTATTTTACCCAAGTAGTCTTCCATTTCGTCGTTGGAAATGGGATTATTAGGTAAAAAACGGCTCATTATGTTGATGTATACTTCTTGTGACATTGAGATAGATTTGTAACTCGCAAATATACTTATTTAGTATTGTTCTAATAAACGTTTTAGCATTAAATACTACAATTATCAGATTAAAAAAAGAAAAAGAGCCACGACTTAATGCGATTTTTGAAAACAACTTTACTTTTTTATTAATGTTAGCCTGTATATTTATAATTTCTATATTCCGTTTTCTTTTTGTGCCAATCTTTGCAAGCTGTTCCTTCGGCCTCTTTGTCCTGTTCAGGAAGAAAGAATGTCCTAATCTCTTTTGTTGATCGTTTATTGTTTAAAAAGATGGTATATAGTTAAAATTTGATTACAACGAAACTTTATAAGCAGATTATCATCATCTTATTAATAATCATTCCAAATAATGATGTAATTTTGCAATTCAAATTTTTTAAGAATGATTCAAGCTAAAAAATATACGCTCGATCATGAGCAATTATTAAAAAATAATAATCAGAAGAAAGTTTATATCGAAACATACGGCTGCCAAATGAATGTGGCCGATAGTGAAGTGGTGATGTCTATTCTAGCGGAGGAGGGTTTTAGCTTAACAGAAACGATGGAAGAGGGCGACTTATTGCTCATTAATACTTGTTCTATTCGCGATAATGCAGAGCAACGTGTGAGAGGCCGTTTAGGTGAGTTTCGTCGTGTTAAGCAGCAAAAAAAATCGGTAATGATAGGCGTGATTGGTTGTATGGCAGAGCGATTGAAAGAACAATTGGTTGAGCAAGAAAAGTTGGTCGATTTGGTTGTTGGCCCTGATGCCTACAGAAGTTTACCGCAGTTAATTGCACAAGCCGATACCGGACAAAAAGCCATTAATGTGCTACTTTCTAGAGAAGAAACCTATGCCGAAATTTCACCCGTAAGATATGCTAGCAATGGCATTTCTGCATTCGTATCCATTATGCGTGGTTGCGACAATATGTGTTCGTATTGTATTGTGCCGTTTACTAGAGGTAGAGAACGTAGTCGCGATCCTCAAACCATATTAAACGAAGTACAAGAACTCATCGATAATGGCTTTAAGGAAGTGACGCTTTTGGGGCAGAATGTAGATAAATATAAATGGGAAAAAGAAGGCGAAGAAGCAGTTGGTTTTGCTAAGTTATTAGAGATGGTTGCTGAGTTAAACCAGCAAATGCGCGTTCGTTTTTCGACTTCTTATCCTCAAGATATGACCGATGAGGTGCTTAAAACCATGGCTTCGCATCATAATATTTGTAAGCACATTCATTTTCCTGCCCAGTCGGGTAATACTCGAATTTTAGAACTGATGCGTCGAGGTTATACGCGCGAATGGTATATGAGTCGTGTCGAAGCCATTCGAAAACACATGCCGGAATGCGCTATTACTACAGATATTATTTCCGGTTTCTGTTCGGAAAGTGAAGCAGAACACCAAGATACCTTGTCTTTGATGGAATGGGCAGAATTCGATTTGGCTTTTATGTTTAAATACTCCGAACGACCTAATACATACGCTCATCGAAAATTAAAAGACGATGTGCCCGAGGATGTTAAATCGCGTCGCTTAACAGAAATTATTGACCTTCAGAATAAAGTATCGGAAAATGTAAAACAAAAAGATATCGGTCAAACATTTGAAGTATTGGTCGAAGGCGTTTCAAAAAAATCTGAGGAACAGTTACATGGACGAACTTCGCAAAATAAAACGGTAGTGTTCCCAAGAAAAGATGCTAAAATTGGCGATTACGTATTGGTAAAAGTTAATTCGGCAACGCAGGCTACTTTGATAGGAGAGATTGTAGAATAGTTAAATGGTTATAAGGTTGAAAAGTTGTAAGGTTGAAAAGTTGTAAGGTTGTAAAGTTATAAGGTTGTGGGGTTGTAAGGTTGAAAAGTTTTATAATAGTTTAAGAATATATCAATAGAATCGTTGAGCAATAGAGATAAATGAAAACAAGAAAAGATTTTGAATTGATGGCTCCGGTAGGGAGTTTTGAAAGTTTACGAGCAGCGATACAGGGAGGCGCCGATTCTGTCTATTTTGGCATTGAACAGCTCAATATGCGAGCGAATTCGTCGAATAATTTTACAATCGAAGATTTGCGTGAAATTGTACATATTTGCAAGGAAAATGGCCTCAAAAGCTATTTGACAATGAATACGGTTTTGTACGATCACGACATCAGATTAATGCAACGTATTATCGATGCAGCCCACGAAGAAGATGTAACAGCTATTATTGCTTCCGATATTGCGGTCATTCAGTATGCTTATTCCAAAGGCATGGAATTGCATATGTCGACGCAGTTAAACATTAGTAATATAGAAGCGGTTAAATTCTTTTCGCAATATGCCGATGTTATGGTTTTAGCACGTGAACTTAATCTTAAACAAGTTAAAGCTATTACCGATGCCATTAATAATGAAAATATTACGGGTCCATCTGGTGAACTTGTTAAAATTGAAATTTTTGCTCACGGCGCTCTATGTATGGCCATTTCAGGTAAATGTTATCTAAGCTTACATGAGCAAAATTCATCGGCCAATAGAGGTGCTTGCTTGCAAACTTGCCGAAAACCTTACATTGTTACCGAAAAAGAATCGGGCGTCGAGTTCGAGGTCGACAATGAATATATTATGTCGGCCAAAGACCTGAATACCATTCCGTTTTTAGATAAAGTATTAGAAGCAGGTATTACAGTATTGAAAATTGAAGGACGAGGCCGACCCGGAGAGTATGTTAAAACCGTTTGTCGTTCCTACGACGAAGCTATAAAAGCATACTTAGCTGGAGAATATAATCAAGACAAAGTTAAAGAATGGGAAGCGCAACAAAGTACCGTGTTTAATCGAGGCTTTTGGGATGGCTACTACATGGGACGCAAAATAGGAGAGTGGAGCGAAGTGTATGGCTCTAAAGCCACTAAAAAGAAAGTTTACATTGGCAAAGGCACAAATTACTTCTCAAAAATTCAAGTTGCAGAATTTTTGGCTGAAACCGGCGATGCACTGCAAGTTGGCGATGAGATTATTATTACCGGCCCAACAACTGGCGTAATTGAAACCAAAGTTGAAGAAATTCAAGTCGATAGACAAACCGTCGAAAAAACAGTCAAAGGCGAATTGTTTTCAATCCGAATTGATGAAATAGTTCGGCGTTCCGATAAAATCTACAAATTGGTCGATACCGAATTTGCTGTTGAGAGGTAGTTTTTAATGTTTTTTGTCATTCCGGTGAAAAGGGAATCTATTACCTTGTGTTCTTCTTGGATTCTTCGTTACTCTCAGAATGACATAACAGTACTTCTTTTGTCATGCTGAATAAAGTGATGCATCTTGTTAAAATGAAGAAGATGATAAAGTTATTAGTCAATTAATAATTAATCATTTACTATTCATCATTGCTTTTTTATCTACTTTTGTATCGATGATTTCACAAGCTCAAATAAAAAAATATGCTTCTTTAAAACAGAAAAAATACCGAAAGGAATTGGGTTTGTTTGTGGTTGAGGGCTTGAAATCGGTTGAGGAGTTGTTGGTTTCTAATTTAAAAATCGAAATTATTTTAGGAGCTGCTTCAGAAATAGCTCAGTTGCCTGGTCATATAGCATCTGTTGAGCCAGTTGATGTCAAGACCTTGTCTAGAATTTCATCGTTTAAAACGCCATCTTCCATATTGGCTATAGTTGAAATACCCAAGCAAAAGAAGCCTGATTATCATTTCAAAACCATCATTATTGAGAATATTCAAGATCCGGGCAATTTGGGAACGATTATTCGAACGGCGCATTGGTTTGGATTTGAGCAAATTGTTTGTTCGGGGGACTCTGTCGATTTGTACAATTCAAAAACCATTCAATCAAGCATGGGGGCAGTCTTTAAATTGCCGGTGATTTATACCGATTTAGGTGAGTTTATTAATAAAGCTAAAAGCATCGGCGTGAGAGTTTTAGGTACGTTTATGGAAGGTAAATCAATTTACGAGTTTCCATTTATGCATAACGATATGTTTGTTTTAGGCAATGAGGGGCAGGGGATATCGAAAGCCATCGAGGCTTTGGTTGATGATAAAATTACAATCCCTAATTTTTCAATAGGTTTGCCTACAGAGTCTTTGAATATAGCGAGTGCCACCGCTGTAGTTTGCTCTGCTATGGCTCAATAAAAAAGGCCGACTTAATAGCCGACCTGATTTTATCATCTGTAAATTTTATTAATGGGCAGCTGATGCCGGCATTTTAAGTTTGTCGCCGGTTTCTTTAGCAATTTTTTCTAAATATTCTTGTCCATAACCGGGTTGTTCCATGTCAGGAGCATGATATTTATAACCTTTAGGAATTGCAACTTTTGTTTTTACATTGCCATCCATATACTTCATAAATAAATATTGATAGAATTGATTCCATTCGTTGGTTAACTGATCTGCTGTTTTTGTAGAATAATCTGTTAAAAAAGCAATGGCTTTTTCCGGCGATTCTTTTAAAAGCGTTTGAGCTTTTTCGTCAATCGATTGAACAGTTTCTACGTATTGTTTTTCGTAGTTGGCTTGTTTGGCTTCAATTTCAGGGTGAATAGCATTATATCTGGTGTATGCGTAATTACTCACTTGATTGAAAGCCCAAAATGCGGCGTCGTTCGACCAAGTCATCATATCGCCGTTTCCAACTTCTAAAGAGTGAGGAGCTTTGCTAATAGATGCGTAAATTGGCATGTAAACACAGCTTGAAGCATCGTCAACCGCAAACCAATTGATGGCACCAATTGGGTAAGGTAACCAAGAACGCAGTTGGGCAACAAATGAAAATCCGGTTTGCTGAGTCGCTGTTGCTCTTTCGTTGCAGTAGGCTTCGCCATCAACCTTCCAAGTTAGAGGTCTCCATCGGTATGGATTGCCAAAAGGTCCGGCTCCTAAGTCTTTACTCATGTCTAATTCTGTGCCTTCCAAATGATTTCTCATAAAAAAGAACATGTCTAAAACAGATATTTTATCTTTAGGTTTTATCCACAAAGGCATTCTGTTGGTTGCATATTTGTCGGTGTTCGAATGTCCGTTGGCCAATTGATCGGCATGCTGAATGTTTCCTTTAGCATATTCCCAATATTGATCCATACCTTCGGCAACATCATTGAACATAGACCAAACACGGATTTCGCAAAAACGAGCACCACCAAAGTCAACTGGAGCATAGGTGTCCGAAAATGAGAAATCTTCATCTTTTCCGTTGTACCATCCTTTTGATCGAGCAAAAGTAATGACATCGGTAGCATAAACGTTTTCAATGTTTTTATCAAATATCTTGCTCATGTCTTTCGACGAGATTGTGTTTTTTCCTTTCAATGGGAAATTTGTAATTCTAGCCTGATTGGCATGTCCCGAAACGTAACCGTCCGGAATTCTTCGAGCAACCCAAACTGCACCTTTGTTGCATGGTCCTTTGCTAATCATTTCTAGAATCCATACTTCTTCAGGATCAGCAATAGAAAAAGATTCGCCCGAACTATAGTACCCGTATTGGGCAACCAAATCAGTCATTATTTTGATGGCTTCTCTAGCAGATTTGGCTCTTTGTAATGTAACATAGATTAAACTACCATAATCCATGATTGCAGTTGTATCTACCAATTCGTGGCGGCCTCCATACGTTGTTTCTCCGATAGCGACTTGGTATTCGTTCACGTTTCCATTAACTGTGTATGTTTCAGAAGCTTGACCTATTTGACCTAAATATTTACCGGTATCCCATTCGTAGATATCCAACATCGAACCTTTGGGCCATTTTTGAGCTTGCCAATGATACAATTCGCCAAATAATAAATGAGAATCGGCAGCATAAGATACCATAACCGAACCATCTTTCGATGCGCCTTTTGTTACTAAATAATTTGTACATGCTGGGCTATATAGAAACAAGCCTGCCAATAATACGATACTTAAAATCTTTTTAATCATATCTAATAATTTAATAATGCATAATAAAACGCTCTAAGGTAATAATTTTTTTTTCTCCTTTTGAAATAGAAACTACGATTATCTATTTTATTATAGAATTTGATTAAAACATTACCTTTGTAAATATTTAAATTAAGCATGCATTTTTTAAGTCCTTCTACCATATGTGCTATTGCTACTGCTCGAGGGAGTGGTGCAATTGCTGTTATCAGAATGTCAGGCTCCGAAACTTTTTCAATTATTGAAAAAGTTTTTAGGCCAATTCAAAAAGGAATACAGCTCTCCCAGCAAAAAGGCAATACCGTTTGGTATGGAGAAATTTGGGATGATCAAACACTCATCGACGAAGTCCTTGTTACTGTATTTAAAGCCCCAAAATCATACACAGGAGAAGATAGTATCGAAATATCTTGCCACGCTTCTACATACATTCAACAGAAAATAATGCAACTATTGGTGAAAAATGGTGCAGATTTAGCAAGTCCGGGGGCCTTTACGCAGCGTGCTTTTGCCAATGGTAAAATGGATCTTGCGCAAGCAGAAAGTGTAGCCGATCTGATTGCTTCCGAAAGTCGTGCAATGCATCAAGTAGCCATTAATCAGCTTAAGGGGACTTTTTCGAGAGAATTACAAGCGCTTCGCAAGGAAATGATCCGGTTTGCTTCTTTATTAGAACTGGAATTAGATTTTAGCGAAGAAGATGTCGAGTTTGCCAATCGAACAGAACTCTTAAAGGCTCTTAACAAATTACAATCTTTTGTACAAGGTTTGATTGCTTCTTTCGATTATGGTAATGCAATTAAAAATGGTGTTTCGGTTGCTATTGTAGGTCAACCTAATGTGGGGAAGTCTACTTTGCTAAATCGACTGCTTAAAGATGATAAAGCTATTGTTTCCGATATTCCGGGAACCACTCGCGATGCTATAGAAGACACAATAAATATCGAAGGTATTTTGTTTCGTTTTATTGATACTGCCGGTATTAGAGAAACAAAAGATCATATCGAAAATTTAGGCATCGATATTGCCAAAAAGAAATTACAAAAAGCGCAAGTAGTTATCTGGATGCTAGATGTTACGCAGTCGATAAAAGAAAACTTGAAATGGTTAAACGAAACAGGGCGGCATGCCGGAGAAAATGTAAAACAAATTGTAGTTTTAAATAAAGCCGATCAGCTCAGCGATGAGGAACAAAAAAAGATAAATGCAGAACTAAATTTTGACATTAATTCTATTCTGTTATCGGCAAAAGGTAATTTAAATATCGATAAACTCGAAAGAACTTTAGTCGAGTTAATACAATCTAACTATAATCAACAAACAGTTGTAGTGAGCAATTTAAGACATTTAGAAGCATTGAGCGATGCTAAATTAGCTTTAGAAAGAGCAGAACAAGGCTTGATAAACCAGATGCCAACCGATTTATTAGCAATGGATGTACGACAAGCTAATCACCATATTGGGTCGATAACTGGAGAAATTACACACGACGATTTACTAGGATATATTTTTGCGAATTTTTGTATCGGAAAGTAAAATTGTTTAAATTTGAAGACCTATAAAAAACTAATATTATGAATGTTAAAGGAACGGGCTTGAACTCTACCCGTAATTTTGTTAAAGAAAAATTTCCACAAAAGTACCAACAATGGTTAAACGGCATCCATCCGGAAGCTAAGGTTACATACTCCGGATTGATTAAAACAACAGCTTGGTACGATGTAGATATGTATTACCACAAGCCTTTAGAGGTCTTAGCAGACCTAGCCTACAATAGCGACTACAAGAAAGCAGCACTAGATTTAGGGCAGTTCAGTGCCGATTTTGGTCTTAAAGGTGTTTATAAAGTGTTTTTATTAATTGCGACACCAAAAGCTTTAATGAAAGCAGCCAAGCGTATAATTTCTTTGTATTACGATAATGTAGATGTTCACATCGATGAAGAGAAGAAAAAATCGCTGATTTTAAGTACTAACCATCTTTCTGATAAAGATGATATACTAGATTATCGAACTATAGGATGGTGTGTGAGAGCTTTGGAACTAGCCAATTGTAAAAATGTAACTTTCGAAACAGTTTACCCTTTGTACGATAATATGTTCTCTGTATTGTTGAGTTGGGATTAAATCATTTTTTTTTGATTTAGACAATAATTATATTCTACAAATACATTTTGTTTTTTTTGCAATTTAGATTCTATATAAATGTTTTCTTAATGTTCTACAACATTAGAAAATGAGCGAAGCAGACATATAGATATCTATATTTTTGTTCCGAAATCAAAATATTGATATTATGTCTGGAAAGCCTTCCGCCATCAGTCAATGGGTATACGCCTTTTTACTCTTCTTCGTAGTATGGTATGCCTTTACAACATCGCTAGAATGGGCAGAGTTAATCACTGGAGCAATCGTAGCCGCAATTCTTGCTTTTTTCACATATAAAATGTCGAAAGGAGGAATGACTATTTATTCTCCGCTAAAACTGATTTATCTTGTACAGTACTTCTTTGTGTTTTTATTTGCTTTAATCAAAGCGAATTTAGATGTTGCCAAAAGAGTTATTTCGCCATCATTACCTATTAATCCGGGAATTGTCGAGTTTAAAACACAATTAACTTCAGAATTCGCTAAAATGGTTTTAGCCAACAGCATCACTCTAACACCAGGTACAGTAACAATCGATGTTATCGATGATATGTTTTACGTGCATTGGATCGATGTCGAAACAGAAGACCCTGAACAAGCATATATGAAAGTGGCAGAACCTTTCGAAAAGATACTACTTAAAATTTACGGATAATGGAATGGTATTACCTTATAGCAATTGTCTTTATAAGTTTAGCATTATTGTTAGGTTTTATAAGACTAATTAAAGGACCAACGGCAGCCGATCGTGTGGTCGCTTTAGATACAATGTCTATCATTATTACAGCAGCACTGGCCTTAATGGCTCTTTACTTCGATCGCTACATTTATGTCGATGTTGCATTAATATATGGTGTACTTGGGTTTATTGGAGTTATTGTAGTTGCCAGATACTTAGAAAGAGCATTATGATGGAATATTTAAAATATATCGGACAAGGTCTTATCGTATTCGGTAGCTTGTTTTTATTTTTAGGAGCTTTAGGTATTTTTAGGATGCCGGATTTCTACAATCGTTTGCAAGCAGGAACAAAAGCCTCTACATTAGGAGCTATGAGTCTTATTCTGGGAGTCGGATTTATCCAGCCCGAATGGATGATTAAGTCATTAATTATTGTGGTATTTATTGCTGTAGCGAATCCACTTAGCTCTCATGCGCTTGGACGTAGTGCATATAAAAACAATTTAAAGCCATTTATGAAAAAGAAAATGGATGCCTACGAAAAAGTAGCTGAAATATTACCAAAAGAGGAGGACCGTTTATGATTTACGTTTATACAGGAGCGATTGTGCTCCTAGCTATGCTCTTGGTTTATGTTGCGCTTTATGCAATTCGCCAAAAAGATTTGCTTTATGCAGTAATAGCAACAGGTGTAGTCAGTTTAATTCTTTCAATCGTTTTTTTAATGTTGCAAGCTCCGGATGTTGCGCTTACAGAGGCGGCAATAGGTATTGCTTTAACAACGATTGCTTTTGTTATCACAATTCGAAATACAGCCAGATACGAAAACGATAATGCTCAGTCTGGATTTAATAATAAAAAAGAATAAGAGGCATGAAAAAGTTTTTTGTTATAGCCTTGTTGGCAATTTTAGGATTCTACTTAACGATTGCTTTTTTGCAAATACCTTTTGGTCAAAATCGATTAGGTCAGCCACAAGATGAAGCAACTGTTGGCGCTTATTATCTTAACAATACTAAAGAAAAGTCGGCCGTATCTAATGTCGTAACTGCTATTGTAGTTAACTACAGAGGTTTCGATACTTTAGGCGAAGTTACCGTTCTCTTCTTAGCATCTACAGGCTTAGCCAGTATTTTGTATCGAAGAAAAGAAGAAGAAGTTGAACGAATAAACAAGCCTTCAAGTTCATTATTGCAAACCGGCTCTAAATTTTTATTCCCATTGGTTGTATTATTGGGAATCTATGTATTTATCCATGGTCATTTAACGCCGGGTGGCGGTTTTCAGGGAGGAGCCATCATAGCTACAGGCTTCTTGCTTATGCTGATTGCCTATCAAAAATACCATGTTAGTCATAGTATGTTAACTTGGGTAGAAAGTTTAGCCGGGGTTCTTTTTGTATCGATAGGACTTTGGGGATTAATTACAGGAGGAACTTTTCTCGAAAATAGCTATTTCCCAAAAGGAGTCCTAAATAGTCTAATCAGTGGAGGGGCAATACCTATTATTTACATTGCAGTAGGCTTTAAAGTTGCTGCAGAATTGACAGGTGTGTTAGATATTCTTTTAAATACAAAAGAAGAGAAATCTGTTCCTTCTAATCAAAACGAAAAATAATAGAACGATGGATTTTGATTTTCAAAATATAGTAACCATTAGTGTTTATGGCTCAGCCATAGCATTAATCTTGATAGGTATTTATGCAGTGTTAATAAAAAAACACTTAATAAAAATCGTAATAGGAATGTCTTTGGTTGATGCAGGATTACACTTATTGTTTGTCGCCATTGGATACATTAATAATGGAACAGCACCAATATTTTCTCCCGGATACGAAGATGCTGCTACAAATATGGTAGATCCTGTACCTCAAGCATTGGTACTTACAGCTATTGTTATCGGGTTTGCTGTAACAGCAGTGGCTCTTTCTTTAGTCATTCGTTTGTACAAACATCACGGTACGGTACGCATCGACGAGATTAAATCATTAAAATGGTAATTTAAGATATAAAAAATAGACACCATGAATATATCACCGGTTCATTATATTGCATTGCCCTTGTTAGCCGCCTTTTTAATTCCGCTGCTTTCAAAATTGCATAAAGAGTTAGCACGTATTGTGCCTGGATTAGTGTTCCTATATTTTCTTGTAATTTCTGTTGTATTAATGCAGCGTTTAGAGACTCAGCCCATGATTTCTGAAGTCATTGCAGGATGGAGTGCTCCTTGGGGAATCAATTTGGTTTTTACACCATTTAGTGGCTTTTTGGTTAGCTTGATGAGTTTTATCGGCTTTTTGGTTTGGGTTTATAGCTATCACTTTAAAAAGATCGACTATATGCCGGCTCAAAAGTACTTCATTCTTTTAATGATGTTGGTAACAGGCTCTATCGGTATAGTACTCACAGGCGATATTTTCAACTTGTTTGTTTTCTTGGAAATTGTAGCCATTAGTGCCTATTCATTAACTGCTTTTTATCCTGGTCGCGATGGCGCAGAAGCTGCTTTCAAATATTTGTTGGTAGGCTCTTTTGCCTCAGCATTAATATTACTGGCAATAGTGATTTTGTACACGCAAACGGGTACTTTGAACATGGCCGATTTAGCCGTGAAAATGCACGAAGTTCCTCATTATCTCAAGGTCATTATTTTTGTACTGTTTTTAGTAGGATTTGGAATTGAGGCCGAAATGTTCCCTCTAAACGGATGGGCGCCAGATGCCTACTCGCAAGCACCGGGGCCAATCGGGGCTGTATTTGCTGGTATTGTGGTTAAAGGAGGAATATATGCTTTAGTTAGAGTCGTTTATACCATTTTCGATTTGTCGGGAGTAGGAACTATTTTAATTGCTCTAGGTTTAGTTACTATGATCATAGCCGAGTTAGCGGCACTGCGACAAGATAACCTTAAAAGAATGTTGGCCTATTCAAGTATTGGCCAAATGGGTGTTGTGCTAATTGCTTTTGGAATTGGTACCGACACTGCTATTTTTGCAGCTTTATTCCTTATGTTGAACCATGCTTTAATTAAAAGCATGTTATTCTTCTCTGCCAGTTATTTACTTTACAACTCAACAACTAAAACCATTAAAGAATTAACAGGTATGGCCAAGCATTTACCATTTGTGTCGTTCATCTTTGCATTAGGTGCATTTGCAATTGTTGGCTTGCCTCCATTCAGTGGTTTCTGGAGTAAATTGTACTTCTTAATGGCAGCTGCCGATGCTCAAATGGTGCTTCTTATTATTACGGTTTTAAGTGTGAGTGTGATAGAAATAATCTACTACTTCAGAGTAATTGGTAAAATATATAGTAAAGACGAAACTTCCGAATTAGAACCCAAAAAACCAACCATAAACAGTGTTTTGGTAATGACGGTTTTAGGCGCTCTAATTATAATTATTGGTGTATATCCTGATTTAGTCACTGATTGGATCCATCATGCGAGTGATGCTTTGGTCAACAAATCAAATTATATCCAAAATGTATTAACAGAAAACTTGCCACGATAAGATATGAACACTTTAGCATTGATAATATTAATTTTCTTTTCGGGGGCGACATTAGCTTATTTGTCGTCGTTGATTAGCAATAAATTACCTGGTTGGGTCGCTTTGTTGACCACCATGACTGGAACCGTTTTGTTTTATATGAGTTTTCAGAACGAGCAAGCCTTATCGTTCAGTATTATTGGCTTAAACTTAGAATGGGCTTTAGATAATTATACAATACTTTTTGCTCATATCATATTTGGTTTAGGTATATTGGCGAGTTTGTACTCTGTTCAATACATGCAAAATAAATCGCAACAAGGAAGCTTTTACGCGAATTTCTTACTTAGTATAGGCTCCATGTTCGGTATCATTATAAGTAAGGACTTTATTTCGTTCTTTATCTTTTGGGAAATAATGACATGGTCTTCTTTCCTAATAGTGGTTTGGAATGGTATAGGATTCAGAAAAAATGGAATTTGGTACATGGCAATGAGTGCTATAGGAGCTTATGCAATGCTTACAGCCATCGTTTTAATTAATTCTGAAATAGGTACTTATTCATTACAAGCGTTCTTTAATGCAGTTCAAGAAAATGCCATCGATAATTTAATGTTGGTTAGCATACTACTTCTAATAGGCTTTGCTGTAAAAGCAGCATTAATGCCTTTGCATATTTGGGCTCCCAGAGCTTATAGCAACACCCCCGCTTCGTATACTTCTGTTTTTTCCGGAGCATTATCTAAAATGGGTGTTTTTGGAATGGGCTTGGTTTTAATAAGAGTATTTAGGTTTAGTGGTTTACAAGATAATTTCGATTATGCTTTAGTTAGTCAGTTTACAAGTCATGTATTGGCGTGGCTCGGAGGTATAACAGCCGCAATTGCCACCTTGTATGCATTAGTTCAAAAAGATGCCAAAAAATTATTAGCTTATTCGTCTATCGCTCAATTAGGATATATCGTTATTGGTTTAGCAATAGGAACAAAGTTGGCCGTAATGTCTGCATTGTTTTTGGCAATTATGCATGCGGTTTTTAAAGGAGCACTCTTTATGGCTGTAGGAGCTGTAGAAAGACAAGTTGGAACAACCGATATGACTAAAATTTCTGGCTTGATTCGTCGCATGCCTTGGACGTTCTTTGTTACATTAGTATCGATTATAGCCCTTGCAGGCGTCCCACCATTATCGGGATTTGTTGGAAAATGGATGTTGTATGAAGCGTTAATAACCAACGGAAACTTTTTCCTAGTTGTCGTTGTCTTTTTTTCTAGTACCGCAGCATTTTTATATTCATATCGAATTTTATTTGGATTATTCTTAGGTCAAGAAGAAGACGATACCGCTCATGTCAAGGAGGCTCCGGCTACAATGGTTATACCAATGGTTATTTTAGCCTTGTTTTTAATTGTTACAGGCACATATCCCGGAATCGTTTTTGAGCCAATTGCTCACGGAATGGAATATTTAGGCTTTACAGATGTTACTTGGAACATGACTGTGTTATCGAACGTTTGGGGAGATTCAGTTAACTTACAATATGTGTCAACCACTATTGGAGTTGCCTTTATGTTAGCTTTAATCTTCCTAACCTTTAAAGGAAGAAAAGGAACAAGAGGTGTATCGACCAAAGATATTAGCACCTCTGGGGAGATTCCTTTAGAGCACGAAAATTTAACTTTTCAGTTAGATTTTTTCAAGCCATTCGAACGTGCTGCAGCCCCACTTTATAAACGATCTATAACTAAGATTTATGAAGATGTAGCCAACGGATTAGAAGCATTATTCGATTTTACTCGAAAAATATATACAGGAAATGGTCAAACATACGCAATATACGTTGTGGCTTTTCTCGTGACTTTATTGATTGTTGTTCAAAATATGTTATAACAGAATGGAAGGTATAGGCTTAAAAATATTAGGTGCGCTTTTAACAACCATCATGGCTTTTGCCGTAGGCATGACTTATGGTGGAATCACCAGAAAATTAACAGCCAGAGTTCAAAATAGAGTCGGGCCAACCATTTGGCAAAACTTTATTGACTTGGTTAAATTACAAAGTAAAAAAACAAATATCTATCATGGTGTGATGGGGCACTTTGCTCCAATGTGGATAATTACTGCCGCGATGACTGTTTTGATGTTTATTCCGGTGCTTCATCCAAATTCAACATGGTATAGCACATGGTTTCCAAACTTAACATTTCATGGTGATTTAATTTTCCTACTTTACATGATGGTGTTTGGTTCGTTAGGTATGGCATTGGGTGCAGGACAAACCGGTAATCCTAACTCTGCTATTGGCGTAACCAGGGGTTTAAGTCAAATGGTAGGATTCGAAATCCCGTTTGTCTTGGCATTAGTGGCTTTGATGGTACAATACAAAACAACCTCTATTCAAGACATAATGGCCATTCAAGATCAATCTGGAGTTTGGATGATGTTTTCTAATCCATTTTCATTCTTGGCCGCATTATTTGCAAGTTTAGGAATGTTCCGTTATTCACCTTTCGACATTGTTGGTGCTCCTGCAGAGTTAGCATCAGGTCCTGTATCGGAATTTGGAGGTAAGTATTTAGGAGTAATGATGACCGGTGGTTCAATCTTCGCTTTTATCAAACTTACGCTTTATGTCGATTTATTTATGGGCGGAGCTTATTCAATACCCGAATTATTGATTAAAACATTCGCATTATATATGGTTCCTGTATTTTATGGATGGGTTAGCCCTCGATATAGAACCGAACAAGCTATCAGATACTTTTGGGGATGGCCAACTGCTTTAGGCATTTTAGGCGTAATAATAGCCGTTTGGTAGTTTAATTTTTTTTGACTTTTACTTCAGAAAGAGATATGGAAAATAAAAGAAATTCGCAAACCATTGCCGAGTACATTAAAAACTGGTCTAGGAAACACTCACTGTTTATTATGGCTTATGGTACCGGTTGTGGAGCGATTGAAATACCGGCAACATTAACTTCAAGATATGATGCTGAACGACTAGGAATTCGTGGCGCAGCAACACCACGACAAGCAGACGTTCTTCTTATAACAGGCTATTTAGCTACAAAAACATTGAAACGTGTAATTCGTGTTTACGAACAAATGCAAGACCCAAAATATGTTATAGCTTTTGGTTCTTGTACTATTAATGGTGGGATGTATTATGACTCATACAACACCATCAATGTTTTGGAAAAATACATTCCTGTCGATGTATACATAAATGGTTGTATGCCTCGTCCGGAAGCTGTGATTGCAGGATTCCAGCAGTTGCAAGATAAAATAGCAAGAGGCGAAGCCGATAATGGAACCCGATATAAAGAAAATTTAGAATGGTATAGAGCCAATCAACATAGAGTGATTAAAAATTGGCGTATGCCCGACTATAATTGGTAAACTAAGAGCCGAAGAATTATGTTAGAAAAAGAGCAAAAATTACTCGAAATCTTGAAATCGGCTTTTCAAGTCGAAGGCAAAGTGATCCGAAACAGACGTGTAGAAATTTGGGACCATAAAGAAATGGTTCCGGCAATTCTGTTGATGGTTAAAACACAATTAGGATACAAACATCTAAATCATATCACTTGTATCGATTGGTTGGAAGAAGGAAAATTTCAGTTAGTTTATACGGTCTTCTCACACACCGACAAACTTACTTTATTTGTTAAAACAAAAATAGATAGAGATCCTGCTATCATGCCTAATATCGATGATATCTGGGATCAAGCCAATACCTACGAACGCGAGTTAAGAGAAATGTACGGTATCGAATTCCCCGGCTTAGTAGGAGATCAAGAATTTATCTTAGAAGATTGGGATGAAATGCCTCCAATGCGTCGCGATTTCAAAACCGATGTGTATGCTGAAAAAACTTTCTTTGCTCAACCGGGCAGAGAAGATGCTCAAGATGTAAGAGAAACCATTACCAAGCGTAGTGGAGAAGAAATTCCAGAGTTTGCAAAAAAATATTCGAGAGACTGATGGCAAGAGAAAAAGAAACCACCTTATATATAGGGCCACAGCACCCTGGTATAACCGGGAATATGATGGTCAAAGTGAAAGTGCAAGGCGATACAATTACTAATGCATCGGTGCATGTTGGGTATTTACATCGTGCTTTTGAAAAGTTAATTGAAAGAAGAAACTGGTTACAATCTTTCACTATTCTTTGTCGTTTCTGCGTTCCAGAACCCGATCCGATGGAGCTAACTTATGCTAGAGCCGTTGAAGAAATTGAAGGACGAGAAGTGCCCGAAAGAGCAAAGTACATTCGTACGATGGTGATGGAAATGGCACGTTTACAGTCTTTTATGCTGTGGTATGGAGGGCAATCCGGCTCATCAGGCTTATACACTTTAGGGCAATGGTCTGTTGGAGATAGAAACTATTTGTTAGATCTTTTCGAAGATTTAACGGGAGGTCGTATTTACCATATGTATATTTGGCCGGGTGGTGTGAGAAGAGATTTGCCAAAAGGCTTTAAAGATAAAGCTCTTAAAACAATGGATTACATCGAAAAACGTTTAGACGAGTACGATAAATTGTTATTCGACAATGTAATTTTTCAAAAAAGAGCGCAAGGTGTCGGAATTATTCCTTCCGACAAAGCCATAGAATGGGGCGTTGTAGGCGCACCATTGAGAGGTTGTGGAATAAAAGCCGACGTTCGTATCGATGAACCATACGAAGCATATGATAAAGCTGATTTTATCGTACCTACTTTCGAAGGAGGCGATATTTGGGCAAGAGCTCAAGTCCGTCGAATTGAAGCACGCCAGTCCATAAGCATTATTCGTCAAATGTTAGATAAAATGCCCGAAGGCGAAGTTTACAACAAAGTTCCTAACCCAATGAAATGGAAAATACCTGCAGGTGAAGCATGGGCTAAGACAGAAAGTGTAAGGGGAGAAGTTGGGTTCTATGTTGTTAGCGACGGATCGGAATATCCACGAAGAGTGCACGTTAAAGGAGCAGCGTATACCAATGGCGTTACTGTTACCGAAAAAATTCTTGTAGGACAAAATATTGCAGATGTTTCATTCATCTTGAATAGCATGGGAGTTTGTCCTCCGGAAATTGAACGATAGTATTTGTGAATATATTTATATAAAAGATATATTGAACTTAAGGTACAGATATCGAGCGAAATAAATAAAAAATTAAAAAATTGATGAGGTTTTATAAATGTACACCGATTAGAGAAAACAAAGGTAAGTCAATAAAAATCATCGATAATAAATAATTATAAAATATGAGTTTTTTCGATTTAAAAGGATTATTACAACCACTGGGAGCTGTTAAGCAACTTGGTAAAAATCCACATACGATTAAATTTGATGATCTTAATCGCGATGCTGCAGACCGATATAGAGGTTTGCATTATAACGATTTAGTCGCTTGTATAGGTTGTGGTAATTGCTCTACAATTTGTCAAAATGCTGCGATTGATATGATTCAATTGGAAAACATCGAAGGCAAACAAGGCGATAGCGGATTAAGACCAAGAGTCGACAATGGACGTTGTTGTTGGTGTGCACTTTGTGTAGAGGTTTGTCCTACAGGTTCTTTAAGCTTGACTAAAGATTACATTTTTGTATCAGAAAAAAGCTCAGATTTTTTATGGATTCCCGGTATAGATAATCCTAAAGCTGAAGAAAATAACAGACTTTCATTTGTTAGTACTACCAGTGGTTCGCTTTCCGACTACGTGCGTGTGCCAATGAAAGAGATGGATAGTAAAGAAAGAATTTTAACTTTCGACGAAGTTGTTTTAGGATACACAGAAGAAGAAGCTCGAAAAGAAGCAGCACGTTGTATTTCTTGTGGTTTATGTACCGAAGTTTGTCCGGATCACATGCATATTCCCGAATATATCAATGCCATTGCAAAAGCTAACGATGACGACGCATTAAAAATTATTTACGACAATAACCCACTTCCCGAAATGTGTGGAAAGGTTTGTACACGCCGTTGCGAAGAAGTGTGTGCATTGACTCATAGAGGTGTCGAAAACGATCCGAACGATAAAGGCGCTGTGGCCATTCGTTGGCTAAAACGATATGCAACCGAAACAGCACCAACCATTGAGTTGATGAAAGAAATTATCAATCACGAAGTAGCAGAACCCAATGGCAAAAAAATTAGCATTATTGGAGCTGGGCCATCAGGTTTAACAGCAGGCTATTATTTAGCACTTAAAGGTTACGATGTAACGATATACGAGGCTAAAGCCAAAGGAGGAGGTATGGTGATGTACGGAATTCCTAAGTATCGCTTACCGGAAAGCAGTTTAGATAAACAAATTGGCTACATGCAAGCCATGGGTGTTAAAATCAATTTCAATACAGAAGTTGGAAAAGACATTATGTTCGACGAAATTTATGACAATTCCGATGCAATCTTTGTTGGTATTGGTTTCCAAAAAGCATGGACACTCGGTATAGAAGGCGAAGAAGCTAAAGGATCGATTGCGGCAGTCGAATATCTAGATATTATCAACCGTGGCGATAATTACGACGTAGGTAAAAAAGTCGCTGTAATTGGTGGGGGTAATGTGGCGATTGATGGCGCGCGAGTTTCTCGCCGATATGGAGCTGAAGTAACCATTCTTTATCGAAGAAGAGTTGAAGATATGCCTGCCGATTGGGAAGAAATTGAAGCAGCTGAACACGAAGGTGTTCACATTGCAATACAAACTATTCCTACGCGTGTTATCAAAGATGAAAATAATAAAGTGATTGGTATTGAATACCTTAAAGCCGAAATGGTTTCAGATGCCGATGGCGGTAGACCTAGACCGGTGGCAATAGAAGGTTCAGAAACTATTTTAGAATGCGATACCATTATTGGAGCTATCGGACAAGAGGCTGACTATAGCTGGTTACCAACTTCCTATCAAGATAAAATTAAAGTAGATAGAGGAAGAATGTTAACCAATAAAGCACGCCAGACCGACGATCCGAAGGTGTTTGCTGGAGGAGATGCGGTTAACAGAACAGCCGATGCAATTTCAGCTATTGCCGATGGTTTCATTGCCGTTAAATCGATTCACGAATTTTTAAGTAAATAAACTTTAGAATATCAATTTATAACGAGCCTTTTCAATATTTGAAAGGGCTTTTTTTTATGTTGTTTAAAAAGATTCTTTATAAGCAATTCTTTTAATTAAATTGAAATGATAAAGGAAAAAATTAGATAATTTTGAGACAAATTTTAAAGCACAAGAACATGGATTTATCTGTGAAATATATGGGCTTAGATCTGAAATCGCCAATCATTGTAGGAAGTTCAGGTTTAACCAATTCCGTTGAAAAAGTAAAAGAACTAGAAAGCTTTGGAGCCGGAGCTGTAGTTTTAAAGTCGTTGTTCGAAGAGCAAATACATTTTGAAGCTGATGCTGCCGGAAAGCAAAACGACTACGATTACCCGGAAGCTATTGATTATATTAAATCGTATGCAAAAGATAACACTATCAACGCATATCTGAAGCTAATAGAAGATTGCAAAAAAGAAACTAAAATTCCGATTATCGCCAGCTTAAATTGCGTAACAACCGGTCAATGGTTAGAGTTTGCGAAAAAAATGGAAAATGCAGGTGCTGATGCTATCGAATTGAATGTGTCGTTGTTGCCTTCAGATTCTGAAAAAACTTCTGCAGAAAACGAGAAAGTATATTTTACCATTGCTGAACAGGTTAAAAAAGTGGTAAAAATCCCAGTAGCTCTTAAAATGAGCCATTATTCTGCAGGCTTATTAAACTTGATTAAAACACTTAGCTGGACTAAGAATGTAGATGCTTTCGTTTTATTCAACCGATATTATAACCCGGATATTGACATTAACACAATGAAGATAACCTCTTCCGGCGTTTTTAGTACCGAGGGAGATCTCGCTGCTTCTTTGCGTTGGGTTGCAATACTTTCCAACCAAATCGAAACTCCGATTTCTGCAACAACAGGAGTTCACTCGGGTGAGGATGTGATAAAACAATTGTTAGCAGGCGCTCAAACAGTTCAAGTTGTGTCGGCTATTTATAAACATGGGTCTTCTTTTGTGAAAACCATGTTAGACGATGTTCAAGAGTGGATGAAAAAACAAAATAAGAAATCAATTGAAGACTTTAGAGGACTCGTAAGCTATAAAAACGTACATAATGCTGTAGCATTTGAGCGTGTTCAGTTTATGAAATACTTTGGAGGCATAGAATAACGCTTAAAAAATACCAATGGAAGATTTAAATTGTATAGTAACTAATATTATTCAGGTTTCTCCGATTATGAAAATTATTCGAGTGAAGCCTGTAGGATGGGAATTACCAGTATACAAAGCGGGACAATTTGTTGCATTAGGCTTGTTTGGTTCAGCTCCAAAGTGTGATAATGCTACAGATGAGTTTAAGGAACAAGAGCCTGATAAATTAATCAAAAGAGCGTATTCAATTGCTTCATCATCTACACAAGATTATGTTGAGTTTTATATCACCTTAGTACATTCTGGCTCATTAACTCCTAGAATTTTTGCTTTAGAAATTGGCGATAAAATTTGGATGGGAAAGAAAGCCGTTGGAATGTTTACGCTCGATGAAGTTGAAGAAAGCCAAAACGTTGTACTTATAGCTACAGGAACAGGCGTTGCTCCTTATATGAGCATGTTACGATCGAATGCTTTGTCGCGAAAAGGAAGGGTCATGGTTATTCATGGAGCATCCAATTCGTGGGATTTAGGATATTCATCTGAACTACATTTGTTAGAGACAATGTTCGATAATTTTTATTATTATCCAACGATTACAGTTCCCGAAAAAGAGCCTGCTGGCTGGAATGGCGATGTGAGATTTATTCAAGATATTTGGAAAGATCAAGTTGTTGAGAAAAAATGGGGATTTAAACCAACAGCTGAAAATACACATGTGTTTTTATGCGGTAACCCTAACATGACTAACACGATGACCGAACTTTTAGAAAAGGATGGTTTTAAAGAACATTCCAAAAAAGAAGATGGTCAAGTCCATGTAGAAAAATTCTAATCAAAAATAAAATTTATAGAATAGGCTGATTCAATTTGAGTCAGCTTTTTTTTGTTTAATTTCAAAAATTATATTGCGATTAATGCTGAAAGATATATACAATAAAAAAAGCCTCTTCAGATCGAAGAGGCTTTTCACAATAATAAGAATATCTTATAATTTAACTAATTTAGAAACTGTTGTTCCATTGTTGTTAGTAGATTTTACAAAGTAAATACCTTGTTTTAAATCTGAAACATTGATTTGAGCATCAGTTTTAATGTTGTTTAATGTTTTTACAGTTTTACCATTGATATCAAGAATTTCTACCGATTGAACTTTATTAGCAGAAACATTAAGAATATCGTTTACAGGATTTGGGTAAAACGCTTCAGTTGGATTTACGTTTACTTCTGGAACATTAACGTTAAACATCCAGTAAGTATTTTCTTGCCAAGATGTACCATCATCCTCTGTTAACCAATTGTTTGCATAATCGCAAATGCTTAATAAAGCTTCATTAGCGTTGGCAACAACTAGAGGAGTGATTTGGTAATATCCATTATCTACATGTGGATCGAAATGTAAAGCTGATTGTCCATCTACTAAACCAGCAGGTAAATATGAAGTGTTAGACGAAATAGTACTGTCAGGATAAGCTGTTGGATCTACCCAAGCGCCTGCGCTAGAAATACCAAATACAAAAGAAGTAGGGTTTTCTAATGTTCCGTTGAAAATGAAAATTTGATCGCCTGAAGCAGAAATGCCATCGAGAGCACCTTCAAATCCACCTAAAGAAACGCCGATACCATCTTGAATAGAAACAATTGTATTTCGAGCAACACCTCCTTCTGGAGTGAACCAAGTTAATAAGTTTTCACCAGTTCTGAAAGTGTCTACGCCAGCTTCAACATGTTGCCAACCGCAATCGGTAAAGTTGATATATGAGTTGCCAGGAAGATCATTTAAAGCTACAATAACAATTCCGTCAGGAGCATCAGATCTGTACTGGATAATTGCGATATCGCCAATGTTAGCGTTCATTGGATTAGAAGCTACATTGAAATATACAGTATCAGCAACAGAAGGCGATAAATCGGCATGAGAATCATCTACTAATTTCATGATTAGTTGATGTTGCCCATTAGAAAGACCTGTTAAGTCAATAGGATCTGTATCATATTTCATAGTCATAGCACCATCGATGTACCAGTGAATATGTCCATTGCCATTACCGGCAGTTGCTACAACGAAGTTATTTACTACAAATTCAGCAGTTACATCGGTGTTCATGGTGTAAGAACCATCAGCCGGATTAGAAATTAGAATTTCAGGATCCGTAGTAAAGTTAGGATCGTACACAGAGTAATCATCAATAATAATGTTAGAAGGTCCACCAGCCCAGTTAGCTGAAATATCGTAGAATCTTAAACCAACAGCTAAATCGCCGGTAGCCGATGCTGTTAACGAGTAAGTAACTTCTTGCCATTGGTTTGCAATATTACCGTCCGAAGACACAACATACCCGCTATTTGTTGATTCACCTTCAACATACATCGAAACATATGATTTATTGTCTAAATGATAAGCCCAAAAAGAAATATCATAGGTTTTACCGGCCACTACAGAAATTGTTTGTCTAAAGTCTGTATTGCCTTGTGTTTGAGTAGTTAACTCTACATGCATAGCTGATAATCCACTATGGATAGTAGAAGTTTCTTGAGTTAAATTTGTACCTGATTCATAAGTCCAACTGTCTGGGTTAGTTGTTTGGCTCCATGTTTCAAAACCACCGTTGACAACAAGTTCTTGAGCCATCGTTGTAAAACTCATAATCGCTAAAGCGATAATCGACAAGTAAATTTTCTTCATTCTTTTATAATTTAAGTTAAACGTTACAAATTTAAATTAATTGATGGCTTCCAACATTAAATAAATCTTAATTTTCGTTTTTATTATTTAATGTTTACTAAATGTATGGTTTCTTCAATTAACAATTGTGTAAAGGTTGTGGGCTTTATAATTTTAATTCTTTGCAAAATAAATCTTTGACTTCCTGATTGTCGAAGACTTGTACTGTAATTCTCTGTGTAGTAAATAATTCTTTTAATCTTTCCGGATTTTGTTTTATCGCTTTTTTTACAGCTAAACTCATGGTGCTGGAATTTATTCTAACGTTTGAGTGTGTAGCTAAACTAATATATGTAAATATAATCTCTTCAAAAACATTTTCTTCTGGAATGAAAGGCTCTAAAAGCTTTGCCGAGTAATTAAAATCATTGTGTTCGATAAATAAGTAAGAAAGTTTAAGTGCATTCTTCCAGTTCATTTCTTGAATATCGACCAAATCTTTAATTTTTTGTAAGCTTATTACGGCAAGCTCTGGTGTTTCGGGAACAGTATCGACAGCTTCTATAACACTAAACAAATATTCTAAATTAAGAGCATCGACTGTTTTTTCTGGTAAATTGGTTTCGTACAATTTATCTATTCTTTGGCGAATGTCATTCACTCTTTTTTCATCTGCTAAATCGGCTTCTTTTACATCGCAGAAAACATCGTTGAAGAATAAATAAGGGTTTGAGCTGTCGAGCTGGAATAAAGTATGAACTTTTTCGCAAATTTCGCCATCCGATTCTTCCAATTTAAGATATTTGAGTAACCAAATTTTATTCATCATAATTCCTGCAAATTGTGCCGACTCTGGAATTTCTTGCCCCGTTACAGCTTCTTTATCATATTCTCCTGAAAGAACTTTTTTGAAAATGAATTTTTGAATTTGTAAGGCTTTTTCACGGTCAGATGCTTTTACAGCTTTATTGAATCGACTCACGACATAGGCTTGTTCTTTATTACCTTTTATATCGTAAGTGATTTGTAAAATAACTTCGGCATAACGATGGTTCTGAAGAATAGGTTCTAATTTTTTTGTTAAACCTTCGCTTTTAATATAGGCTTGTGCTTCTTCGAGGCTCATTCCGCCCATATTGCTATATTCTGTACTTGCAACGTCGTTTTTGAAGTCATCCCAGTTTTCGTCTGTGTTTACTTCTGCTTGTTTTATATTTTCATGTGTGGCAATAAAACCTTTTAACGCATTTTCGATACTCTCGGCACGTTTTTTCTGCAATCTTTTATTGGATTCATTATCACCTTCGATAGATGAATATGCATTAATTTTAATATTGTCGATAATGAAATCAGGTTCCTTTAGTTGTTTTATGATGGGTTGAATATCGCTTTTCTGATATTCCGATTTATTTCTTTCGAAAGGAACTCTAAACGATAAAGTCGTTTGTTCTGCAATAGGCGTGTATTCAATGTCGGCTTCAGTTGTTACTGTATCGGCTAAGTAATCTAGTTTTGAACTATTTTCGAGAGCAGCAGCTTCTACATAACTTGGAGGAATGTTTGCGCAAACATGTTTGTCTTGAATGATTAATAAATTAAGCTCAATATCTTCGCCTAAGCCCTCTGGCATTTTACCAATAGCTACTTTAAGCTTCGATTTACGATCCTTTTTATCGGTATACATATTTTTCTTCTCCATTTTTGGAGCCCATGCTCTTTTAAGCATAATACCTTTCCATGACGTATTGTTGTCGATAATGTTTAAACCGGCACAACTGTATTGATCCTTCTGCACGATGTCTACAGCGATAGCATCTTTTGGTTTTTTCATAATTTTTTTGAGACTCTTATATTTTTGAGTTTCGAAATAGATTGTTCCATCTTCCAAAGAAAGCCCTTTTTGTAAAGTTGAAAGACCTTTGTAATCTTCTACTTTTTTACAAGCTTTTGCATCGTATGGTTTGAGGCCATATTTCTTTTTCGAAAAGGGTTTGTCGAGTTCTGCAACTCTTTCGGCCCCACTCTTAAGAGAACGGTAATTACCAAAAACAACCGAAATAAATAATTTTGATTTGTCTTCGTTTAAACCGGCAGAAATACCTGTGAAAATGAATTTTGAATCTTCAATAAATATTGCGGTTTTTTTGCTTTTTAGCCATTTGGTTGCTATCTCGTCTGCTAGCTCTTCGTACGTAGGCGCTTTATCCCCACTTTTAAGTGAGTATTTTAATACTAATTCTTCACCATATTGGGCTCCTCCATAATGCTCGATGCGTTGTCCGGTTGTTTTCATTTTGCCCGATTGTAATACTTCGGCCTCTCCGTATTTGGCCATGAATGCAACTTGATCGTCGGAAGCCGCTTGCAGTATTGCTTGTACCCTTAAAGAGTCTGCGTCTATTTGAATCCGTCTTTCGTTGAATTTTTTCAACAATAATTTTTCAAAAAGAGAATCGTTGAATGCAAAACCGTCAATTTGACTGTTTTCCGGTTTAATTTCTTGAGAATTTGCAATAAAAGCAAAGAATAGTAGTGTAATTAAAAGTAGCTGTTTAGTCATAGAATAGATATATTTACTGTACTAAATTAAACATTTTTTAGTGCCTTAAAAATACGATAAAATATTTAATTACATCATTGGGTATTTATTCTTGAAAATTTATTTAATATTGAAAAATATAATCGATGTATAACACTAGTCCTGAGTTCATTTGCAGAATGATTTTCGATTAGTTGTTATTGCAGACAAAATATTTGACATTTTTTTTACTTTTGTCTGCCTTTATCGAGAAAGGAACATATTGTATAACTAGTAAAATTTAAAACATCAATCGAAAAACAAATGTATTCTAAGGTTAAAATGTAAAGATGAAAAATACTTATTTTGATTTGATTGATCAGAGCTTTTACTTCCCTCAAGAAGGCTTCGATCTACGTGACGGAAACTTAACTTTCCATGGTATTTCCCTAAAACATCTTATCGAAAAACACGGCACTCCATTTAGATTTATCTATTTGCCTAAAATTGGAGATCAGATTAAAAAAGCTAGAAATCTTTTTAATAGAGCTATTAAAAAGAATGGTTATAAAGGTACATATCATTATTGTTATTGTACTAAATGTAATCACTTTCATCATGTGGTTAGCGAAGCATTAAAGCACAATGTTAATTTAGAAACCTCGTCGACTTTCGACATCGATTTGATAATTAACCTCTACAATGAAAAGAAAATTAAAAAGGATAGAATCATTGTACATAATGGCTATAAAACAGATGATTACCTATCTAAAATTCTCGAATTACAAGCTTTAGGATTCGAAAACTCTATTATTATTTTCGATAGCGTTAAAGAAATCGATAGGTTAGAAAAAATTACTAATAAATTATCAAGCAAAAAGAAAATCAAAATTGGCTTGAGAATGGCTATTAACGAAGAGTCTCAATCGGCCTATTATACTTCTCGACTAGGTATTCGACATACTGAAATGATGGATTTCTTTTTGAATAATATCAAAAATAGCCAACGCGTTCAACTAAAAATGCTACACTTTTTTGTCGACTCAGGTATTAAAGATAGCTTGTATTATTGGGGCGAATTTACCAAGGCATTATCGTTATATGTTGAGCTTAAAAAGAACTGTAAAACATTAGACTCTTTTAATTTAGGTGGTGGATTCCCAATCAGAAATCACTTAGGATTTGAATATAATTATGAGTACTTGATCAACGAAATTGTCAAAAACATTAAAGATACCTGCGATAAAGAAGGTGTTGAAGAACCCGACATTTATACCGAATTTGGAAAATACACGGTAGGAGAAAGTGGCGCTATTATTTTTAAAGTGCTAGAACAGAAACAACAGAACGACACCGAAAGTTGGTACATTATAGATAACAGCTTAATGAATACCATTCCAGATGCTTGGTCGATACACGAAAAATTTATTTTATTGCCTATCAACAAGTGGAATAATGAGTACAAAAGAGTAAATATTGGAGGTATTTCTTGCGATCATTCCGATTATTACAATTCCGAAGATTTGAATCAAGAAGTCCTCTTGCCAAAATACGACGATAAAGACACCGAACCGCTTTATTTAGGCTTTTTCCATACTGGTGCGTACCAAGATGCAATTAGCGGTTATGGTGGAATTAAGCACTGTTTAATCCCCTCGCCAAAGCATGTTATTATCGATAGAGATGCCAAAGGAAATGTGGTTGATTATGTATATCGAAACGAGCAGTCTGGAGAAGAAATGTTTAAAATTTTAGGATACAATCAGTAAGTTATGAGACAGTACGCAGGCATTGATGAAAAATATTGTACGGCAGATTTTGCTAAAATATATTTACAGTCTATTCCGTACGATGGTACAAGCACGTGGGGAAAAGGAGCTGATAAAGGCTTTGACGCATTTTTAAATGCTGCCGAAAATATGGAGTTGTACGACATTGAAACAGACTCCGAAGTATATTTACACGGAGTTCATATATTACCATCTGTCACCGAAGATGCCTCTCCTGAAGCAATGTTCGAAGCAGTATATAAGAGTACCAAATCTTTACTCAAAAAAGATAAGTTTTTAACATTTTTTGGAGGAGAGCATTCTGTAAGTATAGGTGTGATCAAAGCGTTTTACGAAAAGTTCGAAAACTTAAGTGTTTTACATCTCGATGCACATGCCGACTTGAGAGCATCATATTTAGGTTCGCACTATAACCATGCTTGTGCATTGCACGATGCATCTAAAAACACCAATTTGGTTCAAGTAGGTATTCGAAGCATGGATGCTTGTGAAAAGCAATACATAAACTACGATCAAACCTATTTTGCCGAAGATATTTATGGCGACGAGAGCTGGATGCAAAAAGCAATTGATCAATTAGGCGAGAATGTTTATTTAACCATCGATCTCGATGTTTTCGATGGCTCAATTATGCCGACAACAGGTACTCCGGAACCTGGAGGAATGAACTGGAATACGGTGATCCGTTTTTTGAGAAAAGCTTTTGAACAAAAAAATATTGTTGGATTCGATATAGTAGAATTAGCTCCAATAGAAGGTTATAAAGCACCTGTTTTTTTAACCTCCAAATTATATTATAAATTACTTTCGTATAAATTCGAATTGAAAAAATAATTTGAAAAGATCCAACACAATGTATTTAATATTTGCTTTTAAGCAGAAGATATTTAGTTAGTTATGTTGTTAGACGATATTTTAAAGTATTAAAAATGAAAAGAAAAGGACCGGTAAGTCAGTTTATTACCAAGCATTATAAGCATTTTAATGCTGCAGCGTTAGTTGATGCTGCCAAAGATTACGAAGCGCATATCGATAGTGGCAAAAAAATGATGGTTACGCTTGCAGGCGCAATGAGTACTGCTGAGTTGGGGAAATCTTTAGCTGAAATGATTAGACAAGATAAAATTCAAATTATTTCTTGTACTGGTGCCAATTTAGAAGAAGACATCATGAACTTGGTAGCGCATTCTCACTATAAAAGAGTGCCTCATTATAGAGATTTAACACCAAAAGAAGAAAGAGAACTTCTAGATCAAGGTCTTAATCGAGTGACTGATACTTGCATCCCGGAAGAAGAAGCGTTCCGAAAATTACAAAAACATATTCACAAGATATGGAAAGACGCAGATTTAAAAGGCGAGCGATACTTCCCACATGAGTATATGTATAAAATGTTGCTTTCAGGTGTGTTAGAAGAAGAGTATGAAATTGAGCCTGAAAATAGCTGGATGTTAGCTGCTGCAGAAAAAAATCTACCAATCGTTGTTCCGGGTTGGGAAGATTCGACCATGGGTAACATTTTCGCTTCTTACATTATTAAAGGAGAAATTAAAGCATCGACAATGAAGTCGGGCATTGAATATATGGCTTGGTTAGCCGATTGGTACACCTTAAATGCCGGAGAAGAAGGCATTGGCTTCTTTCAAATAGGAGGAGGTATTGCGGGCGATTTCCCTATTTGTGTTGTGCCTATGCTTTATCAAGATATGGAAAGAACAGATACCCCATTTTGGAGTTACTTTTGTCAAATTTCCGATTCTACAACTAGTTACGGCTCGTACTCTGGTGCAGTGCCAAACGAAAAAATCACTTGGGGTAAGTTGGATATCGATACTCCAAAACATATTGTAGAGTCCGATGCTACTATTGTAGCGCCATTAATCTTCGCATATATTTTAGGTTGGTAATTTCAATTGAATTTATAATAATTTAACGATGGACCGTAAAGATAAACCAAAAGTTATCCAAAGCTATGAAAAGCTTTCTAAGGAATTAAGAGAGCAAATTAAATTAGTTTACCCAGAAGGTTATATTCAGCATTTGATAGAATTTACAAATGCTAAAGGGGAATTAGTATCCGCTTTACCCTTCGAAACCGATGAGAAAGTGTACCTCATTAAAATGTCGGATATAAAAGCTCAAGAAATTATTGAACTAGACGACGATTACGAAGATGGTAGCTTGAAGAAAAGTGTTCGCGAAAAGTACGAAGATGAATATTCTGATGTTGATTATTTATCTGAAAATGAAAACTATAACGAAGAATAAATTTGATCGAACCGCAAAGAATAGATAAATTTTTGTGGGCTGTACGCTTGTTCAAAACAAGAAGTATGGCAACCGATGCTTGTAAAAAAGGAAGAGTATCGCTTAATGGCGAAAAAGCAAAACCTTCTCGTTTGGTAAATGTAAACGATACAATTGCTATCTATCGTCCGCCTATCGAGCATACTTTTAAAGTAAAAGAATTAATAAAGAATAGAGTGGGGGCCAAACTGGTCCCCGATTATTTAACAGATCTCACTCCTCAAAGTGAGTACGACAAGTTAGAAGAAATACAAATGTCGAAAGTAGACTACTACAGACCTCAAGGCACAGGTCGCCCGACCAAAAGAGATCGCCGTTTACTCGACCAAATATGGGATGAATAATGCTTATTGCCAAAGAAAAAAAAGCCAAAAATATTATTGAGTATATCATTTATATGTTTCAAATTGAAGACCTTATTCGCTCTTTCGATTTGGATATTCAAAAGATCGATCAACATATTATCAGTCAATTTAAAGTAGATAATCTGATTGTTCAAGAAATGCAGGCATGGTACGAAGGGTTAATTCAGCAAATGAAGTTAGAAAAAATCCAAGTTAAAGGTCATTTCCAATTTATTAGAAATTTAATTTTCGATTTAAACGATTTGCATCTGTATTTAATTCAAAAACAAAATCAAGAGTATTTACAATATTACAGTTGGGCAAAGTCGCATATAACCGAGCTTCAAAAAAAGTCGAAAGAAGAAAACGTTAACGAAATAGAAGCTGTGCTAAATGGTTTGTATGGTGTGCTAATGCTCAAACTTCAAAAAAGAGAATTGTCCGATGCAACTAAAGAATCTGTTGAGTATTTATCTAAGCTGATGGCTTTGTTGAATCAAATTTATTTTAAAATAGCAAAAGGAGAAATGGAGCTGAATAAAGTATAAACAGCTCCGGTTTCTTATCTTTCTAAAATTTTTACTGAAAATATTTTAATACTCTGCCACCCTGTTTGGTCGGTTACGGCAATATGAAAATGATAGTCGCCAGCATCGACACCCATTGGTATGTAAATAGAATCGTTGGTGTAGTAGCTTTTTAGGCCTTTTGCAAAGCTGAAGTTCTCTAGATAAATTAATGGATTGATGGCCTGTTTTACAGGATCAAGCGAACAAGTAGCTGCCTCTGTTGAGTGTGAATGATGATCGAAATTGTTATGAATGTCGAGGCTGTAACTTCCGATTGCTTCATTGTCGGTAAAGTGCGATTTAAATATGAAATATTCACCAATATATAAGGTGTCGCATGCTTTTGGAAAAGCTTCGGTATAGTTCGAGTCTATTGCCGGTTTTTGATCGTCGACTTCTTCTTTTCTACATTGAAAAAAGATTAGTCCAAATCCAATAAGAATAAAAATATTTGCAACTTTCATTATTAATTCAAATTAATTGTTAAAGGGTAATGCGAAGAGTAAGCCCAGTTACCTCCAAATGCATCTTTCCCTTTGACTAATACATAGTATTCACCACTTTCCCATGCAATACTTCCTTCTATATTTTGTGCTGGCACATCGTGATCGTTCAAAGCACCAACTTCTATTTCGGTAGTAAATATATGGTGAGTAGGCATGTCGAATTCATGTAAATGTAATAATGTAATTGTGTTGCTGTTGGTTACAGCGTCGTCGCTCAAATTCTGATTAACCCTTACTAAAGCGATTTTCAAGCCTGCTAAAGCAATATTGTCGTCTATTGTTCCTTCTATTTTGATTTTATCTCCAGTTTGATATACGACATTGGAAGGTGCAGAGTTGATTGTAATGAAGGGTGCTTCCGTATCGTTGGGTTCCTCAATGCTTAAAGTGTACCTTTTACTGCCGGTTTGTCCATCTTTATCAGTAACTATAAATGTGAACTGATAACTACCTATTATAGTATTCATCGGAATGTCTAAGTGCTCATGGAAATTGCTGTTTTTAAGTCCATCGAATTTGGTATAAACCGAATCAATCGACCAATACTCATCAACGCTTCCTTTGCTTACGTTACCAGCTGTAATTTTCACTTCGATTGTACTAATTTGAGCTTCTGCCTCTATATCTGCTTCGATGTGTAAATCGGTTCCTATATAGGCTATTTTTGAATTTTCGTAACCCAATTCGAAGTTGCTAATAACAGGTTCTGAGTTGCCATCATCTTTTTTACAAGAACTAATTTGACTGGCAATAATAACTGCTAATGCCGCAGTTGTTATTAATTTAATAATGTCTTTCATATTTTTATTTTTTAATTGATTTACTAAATGGTATTTGTAACTGTATATTTATATTTCTTCCGGGATCAGGCAGATTTATCATTCTGTAATAACTGGTATGTTCGTAATATTTGGTGTTTAATAAATTTCTTATTATAATGCCCAAGCTCATGGTTTGCTTCTTGAAGTCGAATTGTTTAAACCAAGAAATATCAATACGTTGATATCCATTAGTAACTTGTTCCGGCGGTACAATTTGATTTTGTGTCATCACAATTTTATAGTCAATATTGAACTTCGATTGACCAATCCATTTCCAATTTGGCAGTTGATAACATAAATTCAAAATAAAATTGGTTGGGGGGGAGAAAGGAAGCGTAAAGCCTTTTTTAGTACCAGATATCTGAACGGCATAGATGTATTCTGCAATAAACCCTAATTTAAGATTTTCGATAGGAAAAAAATGACTGTGAATTTCTCCTCCGGCTCTTAAAACCTCTGCTTCGGTATAATAATAAGGTTGTAAAAATTTAATGTCGTCGGAATTATCTTGATAATACGAAGGGTTTAAATAAATATAATTGGGGAAATAGCTTACAAAAGGATTAATACCTGCAGCCCATTTGTTTTGATGTGTCTCGAAACCGAAGTCGATTTGATACGCAATCTCGGGTTTTAAATTAGAATTGCCGATTTCGTATCTGAACATATGATTGTTCATTCCATTGGTTGCTAATTCTTTGGCAATCGGCATTCGGAAAGTTTTTCCAATGTTTATTTTTAAGGCTGTTTTTTTTGTGTTGTAGCTGTACCCTAAAGAAGCCACCCAATTGTTAAACTGTTTGTGTAATGCTTCTGCACGTTGTTTGTTTACCCATTGGGTATCGTTGGATGCTACAATAGGAGATAAATACCAGTTGTAATAAGCCTCTGTATTTAATAGGCCAACATCGTATCGCACGCCTGCATTGAAGTTTTGCTTTTCATTTATTTCGTAATTTGCTTGAATAAATGCTCCACTTCTTAATTGTTGGTATGCCGGTGTTAAAAAGCTTCGTCCTCCAATTTTGTTATTTTGATAATCGGATTGTATACCGCTCGTAATTCTTAATTGTTCTAGTAAGCGAAAATCCAGATGTAAATGCCCTGCATAAGTTATTTTATTAAACGATTTATCCAAATTTTCATCAAAACCTACATCATCAGGGACTTGTGGTGGCATATAATCGTGTGGTGTATATAAAATCCATTCGTTGCGCAAGTTTTGCTGTGCTGATAAATTGAGCTCAAATTTTAAGCGATTGATTCGGTAATTAGTAATGGATGACAATTTAAAATGTTTTACATCTTGAAATGGCATTTGAACATCTCTACGGCTGGCATCATGAAGCATAACATCGACATTGAGAGGTTCCAAACCACTGGCATTGGCAAAAAAACCGGTTTTATTGTGTACATGATCGAAATAAATTTTTGTTTGAAACCGATCTTTTAAATAGCCGAACGATAAATGAATATCATCTTCTTTTCCGGCGGTATTCCTTACATTCCCTTTGTTTAAATTTACTTTGTAACTGTATAAATCAACCGATTCGGTAGGCACTCTAAAATCAGCGTAATTAATTTTTGTGATTCTAAATTTTATAAAAAAATGCTCTAGTCTGGTATAGGCCATTGCTGAGCCTCCAAACCATTGATTGTTGCTCTTGTAGCCTAAATTTATTTTACTACCGACAGTATGTTGCGATGGAATAGCAGATTGATCTAATTTAATGACGCCTGCAATTGCATCCGGTCCGTGCATAATTGCTGAAGGGCCTTTTATTAATTCTACTTTTTCTGTTGAAAACTGATCTATTTCTAAACCGTGATCGGCGCCCCATTGTTGACCTTCGTGAATGCTTCCGTTTTCTATAACAACTAATCTGTTAAAACTTAGACCTCTAATTACAGGCTTCGAAACACCAGAACCAATATCAATTGTACTTACCCCGGGCATTCTCGATAGCGACTTCATTAGACTGGTTCCCGATTGCATTTGTAAATAGTTTTGGTCAACTATTTCTGTGTTTAGCGATTGATGTTTTTGATTTTCCTCGTCGCTTTTATCTGTGATTGTAACTTCATGCAAGCTTTTTAAATCGGGCTTAAGCTGAACATCGATATGAGTATTCTCATTAAGATCGATTGTTCTTGTTTGCGTTTGATATCCTAAAAAGCTAATTACTAAATTATACTTGCCTTTATTAATATTGCTTAAGGAAAAGAAGCCTTCTTGATTGGTCTGTGTGCCTATCGAAGTGTTTTCTATCCATATATTTACGGCTGGTAGTCCATGCCCATTTTCGTCGAGTACGTGGCCGTTAAGACTTAAAGTGTTCTGCCCAAATAATAGAGAAGTAATAAAGAATAATATTATAAAAGTAATTCTTCGCATTCAATTAAGCTTTGGGGCTGCATTTTTTGCATAGCCCTTTAATAACATATTCAAAATTGTTTGCTTGAAAACCATTAGGTAAATTGGGCTTTGGCAGCGGAGTTGTTTCCAAACAAAGAACCGCATGGCAAGCTTCGCAATAAAAATGAGCATGCTCTTTTTTTTGAGTGATATGATTGTCCAAAGCATATTTTACCAGCTGATTATCGACCACAATTTTGTGAACGATTTTACTTTCTATTAAAGTTTTAAAGGCTCTGTAGAAGGTCGTTCTGTCGTAATGGCTTTCTAATTGATCTCTAATCTCATTTTCGCTTAAAGCTTCATTGTGATTGATAATTACCGACAAGATTCCTTCTCGGCAAGAGGTTCTTTTGAGTTGATATTGATGTAAAATTTCAATAGGTTTCATATACAACAATGTTTTAAATGCAATATTATAACAAATGCATCAATGTTGCAATAGATTATTGAAAAAATACCCAACAAACTCATTGGGTATTTTCATCAGATTGATATTTTTTTAATAAACGATATACTTAAAACTTTTCATCATACTTTGTCCATAAAAAATCGCCGAGTTTCCAAGCTGCACCGACGGCTTTGTCGCCCCACAACATTGTATAATTGGTTAGCATTGAGCTTCTCTTTTTAGCGTTTTTCTCAAGTAAGACTTTTTTCTCAAAATCAGCTTGTTGTATAAAAAGTTCGTTTTGCATAGGAATGAATACGGCATCTACATCATGTCGGGCATCTCCCCATCGTTGTGCAGCTAAAGTACTCATTCGGTTAAACGCCCACCAAGCGGATTCTGTAGTATAACCATTAGGCCTTCCCGGAGTTTTGTAAGAAGAAGGTAAATCTGTAGTTCCTCCATACACTGGTATATAAACCGATGTAGCGATATTGTCCATAGCCAACCATGTTATTCCTCCGATATCGTCCGGAAGCCAGCTTCTCAATTGAATGATGGTTCCGTACATGGTATACCATCTGGCAATGGTGCGTTCACCTAACCAACCCCAACCGCCGTTAATATGGTGTAGTTTGTTTGCATCGTAAGGCATAAATGGGTTAGCAAGAGGCGATATAATTACTTTTCCGCTGTCGTCAGCAACTGTTAAATCCTTGGTCATATCGAAGTCGGTTCCTTCGTAGTAATCTTTAAAAACATCGATAAGATCTTGAACATCAACTAAGCTATCTGGTTTAATTGAAAAAGGGAAATCGCTGGCATAAGGATCAAAATGTTGACTTGGAGCTAAAAGGTTAAAAACTCTCCATTCTCTTCGTCTGGCAGCCATAGAAGCACGGCTGTGTGGTGCATAGGCGTAGGCAAAGCGAAAAACCTCTTTTTCAGGAAAATAATATCCGTTTGCTTTAGCAACTTCATATAAATTTTTGGAAGCCATAAAGTGGTCGGGATCGTTTAGGTCGATTTCTTTAATTGTGCTTGCGTTGGCATTAACAGATATATGATCGTCAGGAACGCGTTGTGCTACCCAAATTGCACCAATCTTTCCTTTTCCGGGTCCCACAATTTCGAAATGCCAAACTTCTTGTTTGTCGGCTATGGTTAGGCATTCTCCGTAATCGTTCCACCCGTACATTTTTGTTAGGCTATCGGCTAAAAGAATTGCTTCTTTAGCTGTTGTACAACGCTCTAACATAATTTGTACTAATCTTTGGCAGTCGATCAATCCTGCATTCGATTGTAATTCGTCTCTACCACCAAAGGTCGATTCGCCAATAGCCAATTGTTTTTCGTTCATTGCAGGGTAGGCCGTGTTTAAAAAGCGATATGTTTGTAGTGCTTGAGGTATAGATCCTATTGGCGTATGTTTATAAGTCGGCATAGCTAATGAATCGCACGACTCTCTTTTGTACATCGTCATTTTAGAATCTTTTGAGTATTGTTTTGCAGGCACGATATCCATCCATGATCTTGTTCTATGGCTATCGTCGGTATGTGAGGTCATAACGGAACCATCTTTACTTGCTTTTTTTCCTACGGTAATTGAAGTACAACCTTCCGGAACACCGGCTTCCCAATCGCATTTTTCTTGTGATAATAACGAAAAATGAATGAGTAAAAAGGTAATTAGCGAAAAATATTTCATAATTATAATTTTAAATATTTAATATTCGGAAGTTCAAAGCCAAGGATCGTCGTATAAATTGGTACATTCGAATTTGTCGATGTTCTCTTGCAACATGATCATGTGAATTAAATCGCGTTCTACTTCGGCTCGTTTATTGTCCGGATCGATACTTAGTATATAGTTGTATAAATTGACTGCTTCAGATTTTAGTTGAAGTTTTTTTAAAACATCAGCTTTTAAAAACAAAAGTTCAAGGTTATCGACATCATGAGCCAGCGCCTCCTCTACTAATTTTTCGGCTTCTAAATACTGCTCGTTTTGGATAAATGCTGTAATGTCTTCTTTAATCATATAATGTTTATTGATTATGACTTATTCAACATACAAAACCAATCCTTTAAGATATTCTCCTTCGGGATGGTACATATTAATAGGATGATCGACCGGTTGGCTCAATTGATGCATGATTCTTACTTTTCGTTTAGCGTTGGCTGCTGCTGCAAAAACAGATTTCCTGAAATTTTCTTTGGTAACCACTTGCGAACAAGAGAAGGTGAATAATATTCCTCCTTTTTCGATTTGCTCCAATGCAACTTGGTTTAAACGTTTATAACCTTGAAGCGCATTATGAAGCACGTTTTGATGTTTTGCAAATGCCGGTGGGTCTAAAATAATTAAATCGTATTTGTCTTTTATGTTAGACATGAAAGCAAAGGCATCTTCGGCAAATGCTTCGTGATTATTAGCTTCAGGGAAATTTTCTTTAATATTCTGGTTTGTAAGGTCGATGGCTTTAGCCGATGCATCAACCGAGTGAACTAATGAAGCACCATTTTGCATAGCATAAACCGAAAATCCGCCGGTGTAACCGAACATATTGAGTACACGACGTCCTTTACTGTATTGCCCTAGCAATGCACGATTTTCTCTTTGATCGATAAAAAATCCGGTTTTTTGTCCGCTAAACCAATCGATATAAAATTTTAAACCATTTTCCAGAGCGAATTGGGCTTGACTTTCACCTATAACAAAACCGTCTTTCGCAACAATGCTTCCTTTTTTCGGCATGGTGGCTTCGCTTTTATCGTAAACAGCGGTAATTCCATCAATCGTGTCGACTATGGCTTGGGCCAATTCATTTTTTATTAAGTACATGCCAATAGAATGAAATTGCATAATGGCAGTGTCATTGTACACATCGATTATCAAGCCGGGGATACCATCCCCTTCGGCATGCATTAAACGGTAAATATTTGTTTTACCTTCTTTTATTAAACCTATTTTTAAACGATATTGATAAGCAGACTCAATTTTTTCTTTCCAAAAATCAAGATCGATAGATCTATTTTCGAACGAAAAAACGCGAACAGCGATAGAGCCGATTTGGTAATGCCCTAATCCTAAAAATTCGAATTTATTATTGACGACCTCAACAAGGTCTCCTTCTTCGACAGGTGCAGTAATTTTTTTTATAGCTCCGGAAAAAACCCAAGGGTGAAAACGGTATAATGAGGCATCTTTGCCCGATTTTAAAATAACTTGTGCCAATGAACGCATTGTTTGTTAATGTATTTGTGGGACAAAGCCCCGTTGTATAAAATTTTCGTAAATCACGTAGCATGCCCATGCATCGGTGGCAGCATAATTTAATTGACCTTCGGATAACACTTCGGCATCCCAATTGGTAACTTGGAAACGTTTAGAAATTCTGAATCCGAGTAGGATAGAGGTGAGTTTTTTTAATCCTAAATTTAAAATGCCCTGAGATTTAGCCACTTTTTGAATATCAACAAATCCTCTAGGCTCGATTCCTTTTTGGTTTTTACTTTTGTTTATTTTATTAAAATCGCCATGAATAGCAGCTCCAATCTTTAAAACTTTGTCGTTTTCCATCAGATCAATTAGTGTATTGGTCCAGCCTGTTTTTGGAATTCGAATAATATACGCTTTGTCATTGGTCGAAAGTTGAACAAGCGAAATGGGGTTTTTATTGCTTTTCCCTTTTTCGAAGATAGGTTTAGATTCGGTGTCGAAGCCAATATACGGGAAGCGACTTAAATAATCGACGGCTTCGTCGACTTGGGTTTCGGTTTCTACTAAAATTATTTCACCTTTAAACCTTTTAATAGGTAATGCTTTTAAACTTTCGTTATCAATACTTTTCTCAAAACTCATTTTAGTCTAATCCCCATTCCTTTTTTCGTTGTGTAAAAATCCAATCTACGGTATTGGGTTCATTGTCTTTGTTTTCTTCATCTACTTTGGTTTCGCTCCAATCTGTATTCCCGTAAAGTATCGGATGCATTGCCGATAAAGCGGCCAGTAGTCTTGGTCCCCAATATTGTTCGAAATTTTGTTGACATTCCCAAATGGCATCGTTCATGGATTCTTCGTGTCCGATTCTATACAATGTAACAAAATCCACTAAATCTTGATAAATGTCTGCGAAAATCTCTGAAATACTAATGTTTACAGCGTCCATTTCTTGTGCCATAAACGGAGCATAGGCATCGACAAATTCATCGTGTTTACCTAGCTTTTGTTTCACATTATTTTGAATATTTAACCAATCTTCTTCGGTTACAAACTTCTCGTTTCCTTCTTCGAAAATATTTTCGAGCTTAGGTAAAAAACAAGCTTTTAAATAGATAACGGAAAGTAATTTAATCGATTTATCAAAAAAATCTTTTTTTTCGCTTGAGCTTACATTTTCTATAAAGTTGCAATATTCTGCAGCTACCGTAACAAACTCAATAATATTTTTGCTATAAACCTCAGTTGTTGACATATTCTAATCTTGAACTGCAAAATTAAGAAATTCTACCGAGTGCTAAAATTTTTAAATATAATGCATAATAGAACCGCTATTTAAAACGGTTTTATTTTTTAGTCTCTTAAGTCGATGATCTCAACGCCCGGATGTTGTTTAGGATCGTATTTAAACATTGCAGGAACTAGAGAAGAATCTTCTGTAATTTTAGTGATGGTGATAGTGTAATCGTTACCATCTTTACCAAAACGAATCATTTGGTAAATGATATTTTTATCTTTGTCGACTTTAATTCTGATTCTATTAAATTCTGAGCCTTTAACATCGATTGGTAAAAGATCGATAATGTGCAATGCTCTTGTATTTTCAAAAACCTCTTGTATATATCTGATTTTATAACCTTCGGTATAGGTAGAAAATAATTTTGAAGGATCGAAAGAGTTGTTATCTTTTGGGTCTGGGGTAGTCACGTTAACTTCTTCTGCATCTTTCATGTAAGACCACTGAGTAGTACCATCGAAATAAGTTTCTACGCCCATCAGATCAATTTTATATTGTTTGCCACTTACCCAGGCTTTTCCTTTGGCGGTTTCTTTAATTTCTTCTTGAGCATTTTCCATGGTTAAGCTAAACTCAATGACCATTCCTTTGTAAGCTTGGAATTTTTTTGCCATTGCATCTAATATAGATTTAGCTTTAGTATCGTCTTGTGAGTAGGTTAAAGAGCTGATTAATAATGTAATAATTAATGTATAAAATTTCATATGCTGTGTTTCTTTTGTTAGATTATTCAAGAGTTTTCAAAAATTGTTCCAAACTATATTCGTCGCCAAAATTAACTTTTCTAGCTTTACTCCCTTCGTATGGCCCAACTATTCCTGCGGCTTCCAATTGGTCGATAATTCTACCTGCACGGTTATAGCCAATAGAAAATTTTCGTTGGATACTGGATGTGGAACCTTGTTGGGTTTGTACCATTAAACGAGCCGCTTCGTCGAACAGTTCATCGCGTTGTTTAAGATCTACGTCTGCAGCGCCTCCAAGAGCTTCGGCATCGGGCTCTGGCAAATATAAAGCGGTTGGATATCCTTGTTGACTTTCGATATAGGTAACTAGTTCTTCAACTTCAGGCGTATCAACAAAAGGGCATTGCAAACGGATCATTTCTCCACCACCTTGGCTAACAAGCATATCGCCTCGTCCGATTAATTGGTTTGCTCCGGGGCTATCTAAAATGGTTCTTGAGTCGATCATTTGGGTAACTCTAAAAGCTACACGAGTAGGGAAGTTAGCTTTAATCATACCGGTTATCACATTGGTTGATGGTCTTTGTGTTGCTACGATTAAATGAATACCAATGGCACGAGCTAGCTGAGCAATACGAGCAATAGGGTGCTCAACCTCTTTACCTGCCGTCATGATTAGGTCGGCAAACTCGTCGATAACAACGACGATATATGGTAAATATCGGTGCCCTTTTTGTGGATTTAATCGTCGATTGATGAATTTGCTGTTGTATTCGATAATGTTACGTACATGTGCATTTTTAAGCAAATCGTAACGATCGTCCATTTCTTTGGCTAATGAGTTTAGAGTCGCAACAACTTTTTGTACATCGGTAATAATAGCCTCATCTTCGTTTGGTATTTTAGCCAGAAAGTGTTTTTCGATTCTCGAATAGATAGAAAGTTCTACTTTCTTGGGATCGATGAGTACAAATTTTATTTCGGCAGGATGTTTTTTGTATAGTAAAGATGTTAATATTGCATTGATACCAACCGATTTACCTTGCCCTGTGGCCCCAGCCACGAGCATATGTGGCGTTTTGGCCAAGTCGATAACATGTGTTTTATTATAGATGTTTTTACCTAGAATAATTGGTAATTCGTATTTCGATTCTTGAAATGTTTTCGAAGCGATAGTAGCGCGCATAGAAACCACTTGCGGGTTTTTGTTGGGCACTTCGATACCAACAGTTCCCTTACCCGGCATTGGTGCAATAATACGTATTCCTAAAGCTGATAAACTTAGAGCAATATCGTCTTCTAAATTTTTAATTTTTGATATTCGAACACCCGGCGCAGGAACAATTTCATACAGTGTAATAGATGGACCAATTGTTGCTGTAATGTTGGTGATTTCTATCTTGTAATTTTTTAGAGTATCAACAATACGATCTTTATTTTCGTTGAGCTCCTCTTGAGTAACCTTGGTGTTATTAACTTCGTGATCGACTAGAATTTCTTTGTTGGGAAAATGATAATTTGATAAATCGGCTCTTGGATCGTAATCGCTTAAAACCTCAAGCTCGTTTTCGTCGACATCGCCTTCTTCCTCTGCTTTCATTTCTTCTACTCTTAGGTCGATTTCTCCTTCTTCGTTTAATTCCGAAAAATCGTCGGCTTGTTGTGCTGAATCATCTTCCCCGTCGATGGTTTCTGCGATATCGGTTGAATTATCTTCAATATAATCTTCTTCTGTTTCGTTTTCTGAATTGATTGAAAAGACAATTTCGTCAGCCTCCACCGATTCTTCTGACTCAATTGAACTAATATCGAGAGGTATTTCATTTTCCGGTTTTTGATCTTGAATCTCTAAAATATCAATATCTTCAGAGGCATTAGTATCTAAATTTTTATCCAGAATTTCTTCTTCAATAGTAGAATTGTCGTCGGATTCTTTATTTAAAAGATTCTTAGGGTTTTGGATGTGTTTTAACATCCATTTGAAGGCCTGAGCAGAAACCAAAGCAATGAATGATACAACTAAAACAACAATTAAGCCTATGGTACCAAACCATCCTAAAAAGGCTTTGAGCCATGCAACTATTATAAAACCATGAAGCCCTCCTAGAAGGAAGTTGGTAGAGCTGGATAGATTGTCGAATATACCAAGAACCAACGAAGCTAAAACCATGGCTAGCATACCTATAATGAGCGATTTGTAAAGCGGTAATATGGGTTTGCGAATGAGTTGTGTGCCTATTATTACTAATGCAACAGGAAATAAAAAAGAGGCCATTCCAAACCACTTTAAAATAAGTGTATTTGCTATGTATGCACCGAATTTACCTCCCCAATTGTCAACAATTACATCAGAGCCGGAAAAAATGGTAATCCACTCAATATTATCGGTTTTCCATGTGAAAAGATATGAGATTTGCGATAGTAGAATATAAAAAGCTAAAACCAAGAGTAACAAACCCGATAAAAATCGAAATTGTTCACTTTTTAAAAAAACTAACCACGAGGGCGTTTTAGAATCTGTTTTTTCTTTTTTTTCTTTTTTGCTCATACGAAAGCTCAAAAATAACTAAATGGCCTATCATTGCCAAACAATGTTTGTCTATCTTTTTATACTTTGGGTTTTAAAGTTTTATATTTTAAGCGCTTTAAAATCGTTGCCTGTTGGGTTTTGGAAAACACTCAGATTGAAGGTTTTTAAAGATGCAAATACATGGTCGAAAATATCGGCTTGAATTCCTTCATATTCAATCCATTCCTTAACTTTACTGAAACAGTAAATTTCGAGAGGCAATCCTGTTTCTGTGCTTTGGAGTTGACGAACCATAAAGGTCATTTCGTGGTTAATGGCTTGATGATTTTTTAAGTATTCTTCGAGATATTTTCTATAGGTTCCTATGTTTGTCAAACGTCTGCCGTTGATACTGATTTGCTCTATCATGTTCATTTTTTGATGATATTCGGCCAGTTCTAATTGCTTTTGCTTCAAATAAGGTTGAATTAGAATTATCTTAGACAGTTCCGTTTTTTCTTCCTCGTTTAAAAAATGAATACTATTTAAATCGATATTGATTGATCGTTTAATTCTTCTTCCACCAGACTCTTCCATGCCTCTCCAGTTGCTAAACGACTCGCTAACAAGTGCGTAGCTTGGAATCATGGAAATTGTTTTATCCCAATTTTGAACTTTAATTGTGGTTAGTGAAATTTCAATTACATTTCCGTCGGCACCATATTTAGGCATAGAAATCCAATCGCCAATACGAACCATATCGTTGGCCGAAAGCTGAACGCCACTGACCAAACCTTTAATTGCATCTTGAAAAACCAACAAAAGAACTGCACCTAAAGCACCTAGTCCGGCAATAATAGTTAAGGCATTTTTACCGGTAAGAATGGAAAAAATTAAAATTGCTGCAATAAAATAAAGAATGATTTTAGCGACTTGAATGTAACCTTTTATTGATTTATGGCGGGCTTTTTCCAAACTAATATATATTTCGTTTATTGCATTGAGTAATGCCGAAATTATTAAAACGAAAAGTAATGTAAAATACAGCTCGGTGAACATCGAAACAAGTGATGCAATTTTAGAATAACCATCTAGTATTTCGGGGGCCAAATGATAAAAAAGTATAGCAGGAATGATGTGTGTTAGTCTATGAAAGAAACGCTTCTCAAGCAATATGTCGTCCCAGCTATTTTTGCTTTTTTTTGCAACTTTAGAAGCTATTTTGATAATTATTTTATTGACAACCAAATCGGCAATTAATACGATTGCTAATAGTGCAATAAGCATGGTAATAAGTACTATGTAATCCTTTGTATGATAAGAAATTTCTAGTGGTTTTAACAAATCAATTAAGTATTCTTTCATATCTTTATCAATTAATAAAATTGCATTCTAATAATTCGCAAAGTTAAATGAAAGTCTTTAAGTTGAACGACCGTAGAGTATATTTAATTCTTATCATTGTATTAAGTCTAACGAAAAGTTTGTATTCTCAAATTGAGTATCAAAAGTGGTTTAAAAACTCTGCATTACGAATCGATATGTCGCATGTTGGTAGTAAGAGTCAAGAAGCTTATTATTCTGTTGCATTTTACCAACAGGATGTTTGGGCAGGCCCCAAAAAATATCTTATCGATACTTCGGGTTATGGGATGTATTTTTTCGAAGTAAGAGATTCGGCCAGCCAAACTTTGATTTTTTCAAAACCTTATAATACTTTATTTGGAGAGTGGCAAGAAACAAGTGAAGCAGAACAAAACGAACGCGCTTTCGACGAAGTGCTTCGAATGCCAATGCCTTACAACACAATAAGTGTAACAATTTTTAAACGAGATAAAAAAAATCAACTTCACGAATTGAAACATTTTTACATTGATCCAAAAACTTACCGATTAAAGAACGGTTTTGTTTATCAGTTTGATACCCTAAAGATTTGGGGTAGTAAACCGATGGAGCAAGCTGTAGATTTGGCAATAATAGCAGAAGGATATACCATAGGCGAAAAAGAAAAATTTCAAAAAGATGCTGAATCAATGGTCGAGCATTTGTTTAATTCGTCACCATTCGGCGACCTCAAAGATGGATTTAATGTTTATCTGGTTTTTTCGGAATCTCTTGAGAGTGGAACCGATATTCCGGGTGATAGTATTTGGAAAAGTACAATTCTAAACAGTCATTTTTATACTTTTGGTAGCGAACGATATTTAACGACTCAAGATTTAAGAGCCGTTCATAATGTAGCACAGCAAGTGCCTTACGACCAAGTTTATATTTTGGTAAATACAAGTAAATATGGCGGTGGCGGAATTTTTAATTTTTATAATTTATGTTCATCTTCGCATGCTCTGTCGCCATGGGTTTTTATTCATGAATTTGGTCATGGCTTTGCCGGTTTGGCCGATGAATACTACGATTCTGAGGTTGCTTTTTCCGATATGTATGATTTAAGCACTGAACCATGGCGCCCCAATATTTCTACAATGGTAGAGCCGGAAAAGAAATGGGCATCGCGCGTCGAAAAAGAAACACCAATTCCTACACCTGAGGCTAAAGAGTATGCAAAATCCATAGGCTTTTTCGAAGGAGGAGGCTATGTTGAAAAGGGAATATACAGGCCATATTTGAATTGTGAGATGAAATCTTTAAAATCGGGGTTTTGTCCCATTTGTCAATCTTCTATTATTCTGATGTTCAACTGGGCAACCGATCATTAAATTTTTTTAATAGTTTTACATAAAATCAAATATAAAGTAACTCTTCATTAACAAGTAAACCGCAATTTTTGAATTTAATAAGATACATCAAATGAAATTATTATCGTTTTTATTAGTGCTCGCTTTTTGTTTTGGATTGAATCAAAACATTTTAGCTCAAGAAGAATTAAACTTCGAAGATGTAGAAAATATTGAAACAGACACAATTGTTCCGTTTTATACCGGTTGGATGATTGAACTAAAAGCTTCGCCATTGTTTACGTTTAACAGTTACACTAAGACACAATACGAAAGCTACACGCACGAAGTAAGTCCCAATAATATGTACGATCCTCAAATGAGTGTGATAAGTCATTTGGGTTTGGCATATTATGGCAAAAATTGGGGGATACATAGTGGGCTGTCATATTTCCCTTTAAAGGAAAATTTTGTGGTTTACGAATCGAACAGTAAGCTGGTAGGCGTAGATTCTTTAACCACCATCGATAGAATTAAAGGCGTAAATACTTATAATTATTTATCAATTCCATTAACTGTATCGTATGTAATTTATTTAAAGCGTTTTCAGATCGATTTACGAGCTGGTTTACAATTCAATGTTAGCGTAAGTAAAGATGGATTGACCTACGATTTTAAAGAGAAAAAAGTAATAGACCTTGCCGATAATTATCAAGCGTTTCAAGCTGCTTTGGCTATAGGAATGGGCCTGCGGTATGTCGTTAAAGATAACTTTTTTATTGTTGTCGATCCTTTTTATATAACCGGAATCAACTCTATTTGGAAAGATAGCCCGATTTATGCTTGGAAGCGTTCGCACATTGGAGCGATGGTAGGGATTGCATATGGATTTTCTCCTAAAGCTTTAAAATAGCTTTATCGAATTCGAACACAATTAAAAAGAGGCTTTCCAAAAAACAATATTAAGTTTTGAAAAGCCTCTTTATTTTAATAATATTTAAATCACTTGCGTTTTGCTCTTAACTCTTCCCCTTCGTTGTATTGGTAAATTTCACGCAAAATATGTTCGTACTTGTCGTATAGGACACGACGTTTGAGTTTTAATGTGGGCGAAAGCTCACCTGTAGAATTAGTCCATGGCTCACAGACCAATCGGAAACGTTTGATTTGCTCCACTTGCCCCAAAGATTTATTTAACTCATTAACTTCTTCTTGAAATCGTTTTAAAATTTCCGGATTTTTAACCAATTCGATATTATCTCTGTAGTGTATTTTGTGTTTAGTTGCAAAAAAGTGTAGATAATTAAAATTAGGAGAAATTAGAGCACTCGCAAATTTCTCGTCTTCACCAACAACCATTATTTGATCTACTAATTCCGACTCTTTAAATTTATTTTCAATGGCTTGAGGAGCAATATATTTTCCTGCAGAATTTTTGAATATTTCTTTTTTTCGATCGGTTATTTTAAGAAATTCCCCGTCGATTAACTGCCCAACATCGCCTGTATGTAGCCAACCATCCTTGTCGATAACTTCGGCGGTTTGTTCTGGCGATTTGTAATAGCCCAACATACAGTTTGGCCCCTTAACAAGAATTTCACCATCTTCGGCAATTTTTACAGTAACGCCATCGAGAATAGGACCTACTGTGCCGATACGATTGTTGGATTCGTTGTTGCCATTAACTGCAATAACAGGAGATGTTTCGGTTAATCCATAGCCTTCTTGAACAGGAATGCCGGCAGCCCAAAAAACGCGAGCCAGTCTTGGTTGCAAGGCTGTGCCACCGGAAATAATGGTTTTAACATTTCCCCCAACCGCTTCTCTCCATTTGCTGAAGATTAGTTTATTTGCAATTGATAGTTGAAAACGATACCATGCATTTGTTCGGACTTTTTTAAAGTCGAATTTCAACCCCAAATCGACAGCCCAAAAAAACAATTTACGTTTAATACCATCCAAATCTTTCCCTTTGGTCATTATTTTATCGTAAATCATTTCTAAGACTCTTGGTACCGTAACAAATCCGTTTACTTTAAATCGTTTTAAATCGTCGGCAATAGTTCCCAAGTTTTCGGCGTAGTATATAGAAAGCCCTAAATACTGATATGCATAATTCACCACTCTTTCGTACACATGGCACAAGGGTAAGAAACTAAGCATTTTATCTTCGTGAGTTAAATCAATTCTTCCAGATGCGGCAATTGCGTTGGTGAGGATATTGTTATGAGATAACATAACACCTTTCGATAAACCTGTTGTTCCGGAGGTATAAATAATCGATAATAAATCTCCCGAACTAATAGATGCTTTTATTTTAACAAGCTCTTCTTTGTATACGTCTTCTTTTTCTTTTCCTAATTCGTATATCGTGCGCCAGTTATTAATTCCATCGAGCTGATCGAAAGAATAAACATCTTCCATGCTAGCTGTTCTCTCTATAATAGGTTTGATTTTAATATACAAGGCTTTATCAGAAATAATTACAGCACGAGCATCGGAATGCGATAAAATGTGTTCGTATTCTTCGAAACTAATTGTAGGATAAATAGGTACGTGAACAACACCGATTTGGCTCATAGCCATATCCATAAAATTCCATTCAGGACGATTGTTCGAAACCGTAGCTATTTTATCTCCTTTTTTATAGCCTAATGCTATGAGCCCGTAACTAAGTGTATTTGCGTAATTTACATAGTCTTCGGTTGAGAAATACTGCCATTCTCCATTAATCTTGCCTACTAGTGCATCTTTCTTAGGAAATTCGCTGTGCAAACGTTCCAGTAAATCAAATGTTCTCGAAATATTCATAATCTCCTCAAGTATTTATCTCCAAACTTTTCTCCAAAATCTTCTAAATTTACCTTGGTCGAATTGCTTTCCGCAAGTGTCACACTTTTTGTCTCTAAATTTGACAGTGGTGTTAAACCAAAATCGGTAGCCTAAACTCAACGAAAGCGTACTTAAATAATCGTTATAATGAAGGGTGAAGGCGAGGTCGTGTCTTTTGCCAATATATACGTTATAGGTTAAAGAAGAAGAAAGTAAAAATCGATATTGATACATTCCGTTATCTTTATAATCCCCTTTTTCTTCATATTGAATAATGTTCTTCCAATTTTCTCTAAAAGAATAAACCGGAGATAAAGAAATGCTGAATGAATGTCGATTTAAATGAAAAAACTTCATTCTAAAGCCTAAGCCAAAATAGCCCCCCAATTTGGCGGCAGCATCGCTAAATAATCCTTGTTTTAACTCAAAAGAAATTGTAGTCAAATATAAAAATTTTTGGTAATTCAGTTCATAACCGGGTTCAAAAATCCAACTTCCATCTTCGGTTAGCTTGTTTTCGAACATAGCAGGATCTTGATCGATACCAAAAGGATGAATTCCAAAGGTTCTGACGTTTAAACTCATTGCACTTTGCGAAAAAGACGCAAGCGAAATGATAATTAAGCTATATGTTAAAAAAAGCTTTAGCATTGTAAAGCACAAAAATAAATTATTTTTTCTTATACCCATTTTTTCACAATATATTACCTTCGCAAATCACTTATTATATAAACGAATAAATAGAAACAGAATGTGTTCAAAACACTTTTAAGGTTGAATCTAAGAGAAAATTTAGTTTGAACATGCTAATAATAATAAAAATTTAACAGACCTTGTCTGAATTATTAGAAAGATATACAAGTAAGTAATTTATGTTTTTCTTTATTTTTAGGCATTGTCAAAAAAAAAAATTTAACAGATGAAAAATATTTTAATTGCAGTTTTAGTTTCGATTTCTAGCTTTATAATGGCTCAGGAAACAATGGCTTATAAGATTTATAATAACAAAGGCAAAGAAGTTAGTTTTGAAGATGTTGTTAAATCTAGTTTAAAAGCCGATGTCTTATTTTTTGGAGAATTACATAATAATCCGATTTCTCATTGGATGCAATTTGAATTAACTAAAGCTTTAATTGAAAAGAAAGAAGGTAAGGTTAAGCTTGGTGCGGAAATGTTCGAGGCTGACAATCAGCTTGTTATTAATGAGCTCTTAGACAGTTTAATTAAAGAAAAGAAATTTGAAGATGACTGTCGCCTTTGGCCTAATTATGCAACAGATTATAAGCCTTTAATGCATTTAGCTATGGAAAATAAACTTTCTTTTATAGCAACCAATGTTCCACGTAGATATGCTTCTGTTGTTTACTATTCCGGTTTCGAAGGTTTAGATCGATTAAGCAGCGAGGCAAAAAAGTATATTGCTCCACTTCCTATTCAATACGATCCCGAACAAGACGCATACAAAAGTATGTTAACCATGGGAGGAATGCCCGGCCATGTTAATGAGAATTTGCCAAAAGCTCAAGCGATAAAAGATGCTACTATGGCGTATTTTATTGCTCAAAATTTAAAGAAAGGAGAGCTGTTTATCCATTACAATGGAGCATATCATTCCGATAAATATCAAGGCATTATTTATTATTTGAAACCAATGATAAAGTCGAAAGATATTATAACAATTACGACGGTGTCTTCTTCAGATGTTTCGAAACTAAGAGAAGAAGAAAAGGCTTTAGCCGATTTTATAATCGTGGTGAACGAAAATATGACAACCACGCACTAATCTTTAATGAGTAAGCTTAAAGATTTTTTATCGCTAGTAAAATTTAGCCATACGGTATTTGCTTTACCATTTGCCTTGTTTGGCTTTGCTATAGCAACTTTTCACGATGGTTTCGATTGGTCTTATCGTTTGTTGATATTGGTTTTGCTCGATATGATTTTTGCTAGAAACGCTGCCATGGCTTTTAACCGCTATATCGACCGACACATTGATGCTAAAAACGAACGAACAGAAATAAGAGATATTCCCGCAGGGAAAATATCTTCAAAAACAGCCTTTTGGTTTGTTGTAATAAATATTATTTTGTTTTTTGTCACTACTTTTTTTATCAATACTTTAACTTTTTATTTAGCTCCGGTGGCCATGCTGGTTGTTTTAGGGTATAGTTATACAAAACGATTTACACCGTTATGTCACTTGGTTTTGGGAGCGGGATTGGCCTTAGCGCCAATTGGTGCATATTTAGCCGTCAGTGGAGTATTTTCGCAAGCTCCATTATTGCTTTCGTTTGCTGTTTTTTTCTGGGTAAGTGGTTTCGATATTATTTATGCCTTGCAAGATGAAGAATTCGATAGACAACAAAATTTAAAATCGATACCGGTTTTATTAGGCGCTAGAGGAGCCCTAAGATTGTCTCTGTTTTTTCATTTAATTACCTTTGTGTTATTGTTTTATCTTGGTTCGGTTTTGTCTATTTCGTATTTATATTGGTTCGGATTTTCTGTATTTTCAGCATTATTGTTTTATCAACATACCCTAGTTTCTCCAAAGAATTTAAGCAAAGTAAATTTGGCATTTTTCACAACTAACGGAATTGCTAGCGTTATTTTTGGAGGCTTGGCAATTGTCGATACCCTCTTATATTAATTTTGTTATTAACAGATAGAGCTTCAAAAAAAGCCTATTTTCGTTCTTAAAATAGTGGATAAAAAGCTATTTTTGAATGTTCTAATTAAGCAACCGAAACAGATATTAGTCGTCTGTAAAGCGTTAGTTTATTAAATAGAACTATTTTTTTAACAAAATGAATCTTATGATAAAATTTCGTACAATTTTTTCAGCCATAGCAATATTGCTAACAACCTCCCTTATGGCACAAGAAATATGCGACGACGGCATAGATAACGATGGTAATGGCCTAATCGATTTGAACGATCCTGGCTGTGCTTGTTCAGGAGCAGGAACAACCCCTTCATCGTTAATCCCAAATCCTTCTTTCGAAGATCATACTTGTTGCCCTACAGAGTTTAGTGAATATACGGATTTTTTAACGAATTGTGCTGATACATGGAATCAACCATCGACAGCTACAGCTGATTATTTCAATACTTGCGATTATACTGGTCCTGCACCTTTGCCTTTTCCTGATGGTGATGCTGCTGCTGGTTTTATTATTTACAATGATGAAACTTTTTTAGGGTTGGGTACATATTTAGAGTATTTGGGAGCAACTTTTACTTCTCCTTTGGTCAATGGAACGCCTTATCAATTAACAATGAACGTTGCGTTTGGTTTTACTGATGCAAGTGTAGAAAATTCGCCAAGCCCGTTACCACCAAATCCAACATGCCCTATTGATTTGACTATTTTTGGATCACCAAATGCTTCTGATATTCCTTGGTCTGGTCATGATTGTCCAGATGGTGTTGGTGGTTTTGTTGAAATTGGACATGTGAGTTATACTCCAGATGCAACTGCAGGTTGGGGTGTTGTCACAATTAACTTTACTCCTACATTTGATGTATATGCAATTGCAATAGGAGGGCCTTGTAATATACCGAATGGATGTGGTTATAATGGTTATCCTTCTGATGGTGAAATAACAATTTTTTATGTTGACAACTTAATTTTAAATGAGTCTGCTTCTTTTTCCGCACAGATGAATCTTTCAGGTGCTCTTTGTACAAACGATTTAGTATTAAGTGCTACATCATCCGGCTCAGGGACTTACCAGTGGTATTACGAAGGTGTTGCTATTGTCGGAGAAACCAATCAAAACCTAAATGTTTCGAGTATAGGAGGTACTGCTGGTACTTATCAAGTAACATATACCGAATTTGGGGCTTGTGTAGTTCAAGATACTGTTGTTTTGGATCATTCATTCAATATGTCAACTTCGGCCGATCAAACTATTTGTGCGGGTACTAGTGTTACATTGACTGCTAATGGAGGCGTTTCCTACACATGGGATAATGCCTTGCCTTCGAATAGCTCAAATACTGTATTCCCGAATGTTTCAACCGTTTATCACGTTACTGCAACCAATACTTATGGTTGTACAGACACAGCAAGTATCGCAATAACTTGCAATCCTTCTCCAGCCCCTTTAACAATAGTTGGCGATAGTATAGTTTGTTACGATGAGTCGGGTATTCTCGACGCAGGCGCAGGATATGCGAGTTATTTGTGGAGTCCGGGAGGAGCAACAACAAGAACTATTACGGTTTCTCAAAGTGGTAATTACTCGGTTACTGTTAATAATCCGGAAGGCTGTCAAGCGACGGATAATATTATTTTTACAGAATTGCCAATTTTAACCGTAAATATTACTGGAAGTACAGCGTTTTGTTATGGCTCAAATACCATATTAGATGCAGGTTCAGGCTATTCTCATTATACTTGGTCTAATGGAGATACAACACAGACTACCACGGTTACAGCCTCCGGAATGTATTATGTTACTGTTATTAATGCACAGGGTTGTGAAGGTGTCGATTCGATTACAGTTACTCAAAACCCGGAGATTATTCCTAATATTTTAACATCGAAAGAATATGTCTGTATTGGCGATGAATTTAATTTGTCTGTTACCGGAGCCGGTCCTGGAGGCTCTTATTCATGGAGCAATGGTTTAGGGACTAATCAAATGGTTACGGCAACATTATTAACAACTACCGATTATTATGTGACTTTAACCGATGCTCTAGGGTGTACAGAAATAGGTACAATTTCTATTACCGGCGTTGAAGTACCAGCATTAGTGGCCATTCCTGAAGACACTGTTTTGTGTAAAGGTTCTTCAATAAACCTTACTGTAAATGGGGCTTCGTCTTATTCTTGGTTTCCTTCATATGCATTATCATCGAGTACAGGTTCTGTGGTCATTGCTTCGCCAGAGGTTTCTACGGTGTACACTGTTACAGGTAGCAATGCGTTGGGAGGAACAACATGTTCGTCGGTCATACAAGTCGATGTAGAAGTGGATCAATTTAATTTTACGTTGCCTTTGAATAAACTATTTTGCAAAGGAACTACAGCAACAGCATCTGCCATTGTAACCGGAGGAACGGCTCCTTATGCATATAGTTGGACTATTAATGGACTACCTGCTACAAGCACAACCTCGTCTATCACTTTAGATATTGACACTGTTAACAATTTGCAATTGATTGGTGTTGATGATAATGGCTGTATCATTACGAAATCAACTACTTATCAGAATTATCCTCCCCTTGTTATAGAACCTTATATCAATAAAGATACTGTTTGCCCGGGCGATCCTGTCTTATTTAACGCTTCTATATCTGGCGGAACGGGTTATCCGTATTTATTTGCATTCGATGGTCACTTCTCGAATAACATCCTAACAGTTATTCCCGAGACTACTTATACTTACGATTTAGAAGTTAGTGATGGTTGCGAAACGGTGACAGATCAAATTACAATTTACACTTACCCAATTCCGTACCTTGACTTTGTTGCCGACGATTATGCTGGTTGTATGCCCAAAACCATTAGGTTTACATCGATTAGCTCGCCTGCCGATATGATAAGTCAATATCGCTGGAATTTTGGTGATACTGATGATAATAATTTATCTTTATCACCAACACCATCGCACGATTACGATAACAAAGGAGACTACAATGTAACCCTAGAAGTCACTACCATTCACGGTTGTATTACAGATACTACAAAATACGACTTAATTCATATCGAACCTAAGCCAGAATTAGACTTCGTGGCAAAACCTTCTGTAGTTAGTATTCTAGATGCAGAAGTACTATTCGAAAATCTTTCGATTAATAAAGATTCATTAACTTATGTTTGGGATTTCGGTACCGGAGATTTATCAAATCTACAATCTCCACAATATTTTTACAAAAACATTGGAAATTATGAGGTTCAGATGGTTGGATTTACAACTTATGGATGCTCAGATACTGTTTACAAATTTGTAGAAGTAAAACCAGAAGTCGCTTTTTATGTTCCAGAGGCTTTTACTCCCGATGGCGATGCACACAACGAATTTTTTATTTCTAAAGGAAGCAATATACTAAAAGAAGGCTTTAAGATGGTTATATACGATCGTTGGGGAGAGCCTATTTTTGAAACATCAGACATCAACGAAGGCTGGAATGGTAAAGCAAAAGGTGGCGATTTCTCAAAAGCCGGCACTTACATTTATCATATCGAATACAAAGATATTTATGGCATTGGTTACGAAAAAGATGGAACCATCCAACTGATAAGATAACATTTCTTAAACACAAAGAAAGCTTAGCGGAAACGTTAAGCTTTTTTTATTTTTACAAAAAACATTATGCAGGTTAAAGGTAGAATATGGATTGAGCTTGCCGAGCAAAGTATGATCGGAGGTGGTAAAGCCGAGCTATTAGATAAAACAGCTAAATTAGGATCGTTACGTAAAGCTGCTACAGAAATGCAAATGTCTTATCGTCAAGCATGGTACAGCATCAATCAAATGAATACTTCGGCTCCGGAACCTCTTATAATCCTCAAACGTGGTGGTAAGGAAGGTGGCATTGCCGAAATTACCAATTATGGTAAGTCAATTTTAAAACGCTATAAAGAACTACAATCCACTTTTCAAAAATTTTTGTCAGAACAAAATAATATTTAGGTTAATATTTATTAATTTTCAGTTTTTGTTTTTACTTTTGCTTTCGTTATACAAAATAAGAATAACGATAAAAATTTTATATGAAAGAAATTAAATTACTAGCATTATTATTAATTGTGTTGCAGATAAATGTAAATGCACAAAACGATTCAGTATCGTTTAGTAATATAAATAAATTAGGAGAGGTTGTAATTGAAGAAGCGAAACTTAGCGATGAAGTGATCATAAATACAATTCAAGCCTTCAATTTGAAAGATGCCGCCGATGCTTTAAACCTCACTCCATCGATCAGTTTAACAACAGGTGGAGCGCGTAACGAAAGTGTAATCTATCTTAGAGGATTTGACTTAAGAAGTGTTCCTGTTTTTATAGATGGTGTGCCTGTTTATGTGCCTTACGATGGGTATGTTGACCTGTCGAGGTTTACCACTTACGATGTGTCGAGAATTGATGTTTCGAAAGGTTACTCATCGATAATGTACGGTGCAAATACAATAGGAGGAGCCATCAATTTAATTAGTCAAAAGCCGACGCACAAATTTGAGCTAAATTCGAAATTGGGCGTGATGAGTGGTAGGGGTTACGAAGCTTCGGTAAGTGCAGGCAGTCGATTAGGTAAATTCTTTGTTCAGGGTGGCTTTTCTATATTAAGTAGGGAGTTCATGCCATTGTCTGCCGATTTCGATACCTCTGCATTGGAAACAGATTACCGAAGAGATCAATCTTACAGAAAAGATTGGAAAGCTCACTTTAAATTGGGATACACACCAAACAAAAGTGACGAATACAGTCTCAATTACAGTTATTCGCATGGAAGCAAAGGAAATCCAATTTATTTAGGTGACGATCCTTATACTAAAATTAGATATTGGGATTGGCCTTATTGGGATAAGCAAAGTGTTTATTTACTAAGTAAAACTAAGATTTCGAAAAACTCAAATTTGCAAACCCGTTGGTATTTCGATCAGTTTAAAAATAAATTAGAAAGCTTCGACGATAATACTTACAGCACTCAAAATAAACCTTATGCATTTACAAGTTTTTACGACGATTATACTTTAGGAGGAAATGTGTTATGGCTTTCACAATGGAATGAAAATAACCTCTTTAAAGCCACTATTCAACTTAAAAACGATAATCACAGCGAGTATAACGAAGGGGATCCGAAAATTAATTTTGCCGACAATACATACTTTATTGGTTTCGAAGATATTTTTCAGTTGACTCAGAAAATTAAACTAATACCCGGTATTGCGTACACCTATCGTCAAAGCTTAATGGCTCAGGAGTTAGTTAATGGAGAAATCAGCGATTATCCGTATAATTATAACGACGCTTTCAATGCTCAGTTAGCCACTTTTTATAAACTGAATTCAAACATTGAGCTACATGCGACAATTGCAGAGAAAAGCCGTTATGCCACAATGAAAGATCGATACTCTTATAAGTTGGGAAGAGCAATTCCAAATCCGGATTTAAAATCGGAAACTTCAACGAATATCGAATTAGGAACAAGTGTTTATTTGTTTAAAAAATTAAAGTTTGAACCAGTTTATTTCTACAGTCACTTGCAAAATACGATTCAACAAGTCAGTAATGTGGAAGAGGATAAGTATCAGATGCAAAATACAGGTTCTTCCGAGTTTCAAGGGGCTGAATTTTCCATGATCTATCAAATCTTAAAACAAGTGCAGTTGCAAATGGCTTATGCTTACATTCAACGTAAAAACTTAAGCAATCCCGATATTTTATTTACTGATGTACCAGATCATAAATTTCTAACCACTTTAATGATTAATCCGTTTAAAGACTTGCAAATTAACTTGTTAGCAGAGTTCAATTCCGATCGGGATAATGCTAGCGACGGTAGTCGAGTTTCGAAAAGTTTTTATGTATTGAATGCTCAATTGTCTTATCAATTTAAAAGTCTAAAAGCAGAATTTGGTATTAACAATTTGATGGACAACAATTATACTATTCAAGAAGGCTATCCGGAAATGGGAAGAAATTTATACTTTGCGTTATTTTTCAGACTGAATAAATAAATTATTGTTTCTTTAAATTGACCAATTCAAACACTATACTCAACGATACTTGGCTAAAAGCTTCGGTTTTAGGAGCAACATGGGCTGCTTCTGAAATTATTCTCGGAAGCTTTCTGCACAATCTTCATATCCCTTTTAAAGGCAATTTTCTAACAGCAATTGGTCTTATTCTGATGATAGCTGCATCTTACCGATGGAACAATAGAGGTTTGTTCTGGCGTAGTGGTTTGATATGCGCTCTGATGAAAACAATGTCACCTAGCGCAGTTATATTTGGCCCGATGATCGCCATTTTTATTGAATCGTTGCTTTTCGAATTTTCGGTACGCATTTTCGGACGTAATTTATTGGGTTTTGCTCTAGGCGCTGTACTGGCTATGTCTTGGGTTTTATTTCAGAAAATTTTCAACTATTTATTGTATTATGGTTTTAACATTGTCAAGATTTACGATAATATTTTAAAATTTGTAGAAAAACAACTGAACCTGAATACAGAACTTTTTTGGTTGCCACTGTTAGCCTTGCTTAGTATTTATGCTTTGTTTGGTATTTTTACAGCCATTTTAGGTCTAAGAATTGGAAGGCAGATGCTCCATAATTCGAGTTTTTCTAAAAACTCAAACAAAAGACAATGGTTAGATCAAAAGAAGCAAAAGAGCAATTTCCCGCATTCTTTGCTTTGGCTGGCTATGAGTTTTATAAGTTTAGTTTTTACTCTAATCATCATAGGTCAAGTGAAATGGTACTATTGGTTGCCATGGTCTTTAGTTCTTATTATAATTTGGATTGCTCGTTATAAGCGAGGGATGCGACAACTTTCTAGACCAAAGTTTTGGATTTCGTTTATCATCATTACGGTTTTATCTGCCATGCTCATCAACTCCATTAATGGCTCCAATGGAACATGGTTAGATGGTCTTTGGATGGGCATAGAAATGAACACCAGAGCAGCGATTGTAATTGTGGGTTTTTCGGTAATAGGGACGGAGTTGTTTCATCCTAAAATACGCAATTATCTATCAAATTCATCTTACAAACAAGCTAGTGCTGCTTTGGAATTGGCTTTCGATGTTTTACCTGCCGTTATAGGCCAGTTGCCCGATGCTAGAACTTTTTTAACGCGCCCTGCGGAAGTTATTCGCATGTTGATCAATCATGCAGAATTTCGTTTATCAACATTAAAGGACAGCAATTGTCCCAAGATATTTATTGTTTACGGAGGCATTGAATCCGGTAAAACCAGTTTTTTGCTCGAACTTTCAAATTTGTTAAAGTTCGAAGAGAAATCTGTAGCCGGGTTTATTTCTCCAAGAGTTATAGAAGACGGACGTACTGTAGCTTATAGGGTTGTAGATATTAAGAACGGTCACAGTCAATTATTAATGCATCAAAAAGAAGCAGAAATTATTGAACCACTATTAAAAATTGGAAAATATTACGTAGAAAAGCGTGCTTTTGATTGGGCAGAGTCTTTATTGCATCGTGCTATCTCCGATAATATTGACCTTGTGATGATTGATGAAGTTGGCCGTTTAGAGCTGAAAGAAGAGGGCTGGTTTAATGCAATAAACCTGTTGATGAAATCTAATGTAAAAGTAATGGTTTTGGCTGTTCGCGATGAATTTGTTAAAGATGTGATTGGAAAATTTAAAATCAAAAATCCAGTTTTAATAGATATTTACAAAACAATACCCGAACAATTTATAAGAAATGAGATGGAACTAGACATTTAGTGTTTTTTCAACCGATTGCCAGAGTCGTTGGGCGGTAAGATCCCACGAATAGTTTTTTCGTTGTTGTCGCCCGTTTTCGATCAGTTTTTGTCTTAATTCGGGGTTTTCAACGAGCTCTTGCATGGCATCTGCAATGGCTGTTACATCTTTTGGAGGTACATATAGAGCTGCATCTCCGGCCACTTCGGGCAAACATGTTGCATTGGATGCTATAATTGCCGTTTCGCTGCTCATGGCTTCAACTAAAGGAATACCAAATCCTTCGAAATAAGAGAGGTATGTGAGTGCTAAAGAAGCCGCAACAATATTTTTAAGATCTTCCGTTGGCAAATGTCCTGTAAAAATAACATCGTTTGCAAATTTCATACTTTCGAAAGCTTCTTTAATGGTGCCGTTCCAATAATATTTACTTCCGACAATAACCAGTTTAATACTGTTGGTGTTGTTTTTTTTAAATCGATCGAATCCCAAAAGCAGATGTTCAATATTTTTTCTCGGATGCAAGCTTCCAACAAAAACGAAATAATCGGAACCCGATGTGTATTTTTGTTTTGTAGCTTCTTTTGAGGCTACATCGATTGGCTGGTATAGCGCATTAGAGCCATTGTAAACCACATCAATTTTATCTAAATCGAAACCATACCTTTCATGAATATCTTGTTTAGAATATTCAGATACAGTTGCTATTCTACTGGATGCTTTGGTCCAAATAGGAAAATATTTTTTGTAGTAAAATGAAAAACATTTTGGCAACCACTGTGGATTGGCTTCAAAATTTAAATCGTGAATTATGTTGAGTTGCTTTGCTTTAATTTTTTTGCTTGACATGCCATCTGAACTGATGTATAAATCGATGTTTTGTCGGTTGAGAAATCGAGGTAAAAGCCATTCGAATTTTAAATACCAAGCCGGCGGACGGAAAACAGGAGGACCGATATTAACCGCTTTAATGTTTTCTGAAAAAACAAAGCGTTCATCAATGCCTTTACCAAAAATAAGCAAAAACTCATGTTCCGGATGAGCTTGTACGATACGTTTAATAGATTCGTAAGTAAACCAGCCCAAACCTTCTAAATGATCTTTAACCAGTGTTTGTACGTTGATGGCAATTCGCATTCGTTTCGAAATTAGCATGCAAAGATATAAAACATCGTTAATAAGGGGGAAAGAAAAAGTCAAGAACTTAACCAATTCTACTCCAGTCGATGGTTGTTTGGAGTTGTTTTTTTAACCATTGTTTTAATAAAGCATTTAAGTCAGGATCTTTACTTAATAATTTTTCAGCGGCTTTCCTTGCCTTTTGAAGTATGTCTTGATCGCTAGTTAATTTTGCAATTTTAAAATCGAAAGGCATCCCGGATTGCTGTGTTCCATCGATGCTACCCGGACCTCTGAGTTGCATATCGATTTCTGCCAACTCAAAACCATCGTTGCTGTTGACCATAGCTTCGATTCTGGTTCTGCTTTCTTTCGAAAGCTTATGTGAGGTTTTAAGAATACAATACGATTGATCGGCTCCTCTTCCTACTCGTCCTCTTAATTGATGCAACTGCGATAAACCAAATCGTTCGGCGCTTTCGATAATCATAACAGAAGCATTTGGTACATTTACTCCAACTTCGATAACTGTTGTGGCCACCATTATATGTGTTTCGCCTTTAACAAACTGTTGCATCTCGAATGCTTTGTCTTTAGCTTTTAAATCGCCATGCACTTTACTAATGTGATACTTTGGGGGTGGAAAATTTTCGTACAGTTGCCAAAACCCTTCTTCGAGGGCTTTGAAATCGAGTTTTTCTGATTCTTTAATCAAGGGGTAAACCACATAAATTTGTCGGCCTAATGCAATTTGATCTCGAATAAATTTATAAACTTTTAAAAATTGCGTATCGTAAAGATGTTGTGTTTGAATGGTTTTCCTGCCCGGAGGCAATTCATCGATAACAGAAACATCCAAGTCGCCATAAATTGTCATCGAAAGCGTTCGAGGGATAGGCGTGGCCGTCATGATGAGGATGTGTGGAGGGACGTTATTTTTATTCCAAAATTTCGCGCGTTGAGCAACGCCAAATCGATGTTGTTCGTCGATAACTACTATCCCTAAATTGTCGAATTGAACTGTATCTTCGATTAAGGCGTGAGTGCCAATTAGAAGATGCGCAACGCCATTTTGCAGATCTTGATGCAATTGTTCTCTTTCCGATTTTTTTGTGTTTCCGGTGAGCAAGTATATCTTTAATCCGAGGGCATCGGCAAAAGGTTTTAATCCTTCGAAATGTTGATTGGCTAATATCTCTGTAGGTGCCATCATGGCTGCTTGAAAGCCATTGTCTACGGCCATCAACATTGCAAAAAAAGCAACTATGGTTTTCCCACTTCCCACATCGCCTTGAATTAATCGGTTCATTTGCAGGCCACTTTTAACATCGCTGTGTATTTCTCGAACAACTCGCTTTTGAGCTTCTGTTAGTTCGAATTCAAGTAATTCTTTAAAAAAACGATTGAAATATTGACCAACATGCCCGAATATATGACCTTTTATTGTCGATTTTTGAATGTGTTTTTGGAATAATAATTTGAGTTGAATATTGAATAATTCGTCAAATTTTAATCGTTCTTCGGCTTTCTTATACCAATCTTCACTCTGAGGTTTGTGTATGTGTTTAAGGGCGTCGCAGAGGTCGATAATATTTTGTTCTTGTTTTAAATATGAGGGGAGAGGGTCGGGTATTTGTGGTTGGAGTTGCCATACAATTTCTACAAGTTTAGTAATCAGTTTCGAATTCACGAATTTATCTTTAACTTTTTCAGGGATAGAATATTGTGGCATCAAACCTTTTTCTATTACAGCATCCGCAGCCGTTTTTTCCATTTCGGGATGAGATATACTGAAACGACCGTTAAATAGAATTGGTTTTCCAAATAGGGTATAATGTTCGCCTTCTTTCAAACTGGATTTTAAAAAGCGAATGCCTTTAAACCAAACCAATTCAATACTTCCTGTACGATCGGTAAAACGTGCACTAAGCCTTTGTCCTCTTCCTTGTCCGATCGTTTCAATTCTGCTGACTCTGCCTTGGAGCTGGATACTTCCAATTTGAGAATGAATATCGGAGATTAGATAAATTTTACTTTTATCGATATGTTTATAAGGGAAAAAGTACAGTAAGTCTTCGACTGTATAAATATCAAGATCTTTTTTTAGGACTTTAGCTCTGGCTTCTCCTACACCTTTTAAATATTGTATGTCGGTATTTAAGTTGATCAAGATTTAATTATTGTTTTAAAATAGAACTAAAATTAATAACGGGCGATGAATTTAAATTAACTTCAGGAATAGAGACGAAGCCGGCGTTAGGAAAATATTGAAGCATAAAATTTTTTATAGTTTGTTCAGAGTCTTTGTTAATGATTAAATCTCCTTTGGGGTATTGATTGTAAACAATTCCAATTAAATTGATTTTTCTGTGTTTTAATACTTCCAAGCTTAAAAGAGTATGATTGATACTTCCTAAAACACCATTGCTGACTAAAATTACAGGGTATTTTTGTTGTTGGATATAATCTAAAATGGTTGTATTTTCGTTAATGGGAACAATTAAACCACCTGCCCCTTCCATAAGAACGTAATCGTATTTACCGGACAAGGTGTTGGTGGCGTGAGTAATCTTTTCGGTTTCAATTTTTACATTTTCAATAGATGCGCTTAAATGAGGCGACGCAGGGTATTTAAAAAGATAGGAACAAGTTAATCTGCTTAGGTCTTCTTCTAACCAATCGAGTTGCATTATCTGACGGTGAATTTTTAAATCGTCAGAAATTTCGATACATCCGGTCTGAATGTATTTTTGAGTAATAACTTTAAAGCCTTCTGTTAATAGAAATTTAGCTAATAAGCCTGTAACAATAGTTTTTCCACTATCGGTGTTAATGCCGGAAATAAAAATTGCTTTTCCCATAAAAAATGTTTAAAGAATAAAAGTATTAATTTTATTCATGTCTTGGAAATTAAGTATTGCAATACAAGAAATTAATCTTCCAATATTGTTGGTTTATCAAAAAAGCCTAACTATTTGGAAATTAAACCTTTTTTGATGCTATATTTGTAGAGCCATAAAATATGAAGAGATATACAATATGAGAATATTTTTATTTTTATTAATTCTTTTTGCTGTAAACATTCTAAAAGCACAAGAGTTTTCTGAGAAAGTGCAAGTAAAAGCTCTTGAAGGAAACGTACAGTTATTATCGGTAAATTCTCATCAGGATTTAGTAGATATTTCTGTACATAAAGTAAATCCGAAAATAGAATTGAATGAAGAAAAAATTGAAGAAGAAATTGATTTATTAAAGTTAAAACATAAAATTACGACCGACGAGGTACAAAAAAATCAAATTAAAAAAGAAATAAAAACGTTAAAATCGCGACTAAAATTCATTAGGAGGGCAAGTTATGAATAGGTATTTAATTATTCTGTTAGGATTTGTTTTAGTCAATCTTAAGGCGTTTTCACAAGCCCCGGTTGATAATCCATGTGCACCAACGTATCTGCCTGCCGGTGCAGAATGGCCGTTAGATGGCGTTTGTTATCCTTTCGATTTGCCAACTTCATTCACCTCTTTATACAATCCTGGTAGTTGTAATTCTGATGCAAGAGATGACGGATGGGCTTGGTTTGTTGGTGATGGAAACTCTGTCACAGTAACTTATAACCCTGATTCTAGAGATGCTATTGTTCATGTGTTAGCTATTTCTACCGGTTGTACTATCTCGTTAACAGGTTGTGCAGACGATTTTGGTAACGGTGGGAGCGAAAGTGTAACTTTTTTAAGCACCTTAGGAACGATTTATTTAGTTAGAATTCAGCGTTATAATAGTAGTAGTGGTATGACGGGTGATTTGTGTATTTCATCAGCACCTGTTGTAAGTGGAAATGGCGATGATTGTGCCAACGCAATAAGAATTAATTGTGGAGATCCTGTTTTAGCAGGAGAATCTACAATTGGAAATGGCGATACAGAAGATAACTGGTCTTGTACTCCTGTTGCTTGGGGTGCCAATGCAACACCGGGCGAAGATCGTTTTTATGTTGTCAATTGGCCGGATGGAGCTAGTGGTGGTTCAATCCGATTTGCATTTTCTAATGTGTCAGACGTAAACGATTTATATTTTGAATTTTATTATTTAGGAACAGCTTGTACTCCTAATACTTGTTCGTACCATGCTCAATACGATATTGTTGCTGGAACGGTAAATGGTTCATCTTTATCTTACATAGATGTGTCGGTTCCTGCAGGTGTGCAAGATCATTATTTTGTAATCGACAGCCAAAACGATGGTGTAGATACATACGATTTAGAGGTGACTTGTTATGCAACAGGCATTGAGCTCGATCAAACAAATAGTTGTGGAGGAAGTAGCGAACCTTGTAATTATAAACTGGATATGTTTGATTCGTACGGTGACGGTTGGAATGGTGGAAATATCGACATGTATGTAAACGGTACCAATATTGGCCCGTATTCTGCAAGTGGATATTCAACATCTGCAACGTTTCCTGTAAGTTCAGGTAATTCCTTACGATTAGATTATAACTCGGGCTCTTATGAAACTGAAAATTCATTTATATTCAGAGATGGTAGAAATGTGATTCTACATTTCGAGGTGCCAAGTCCCAATACAGGCACTTTATATAATACTACAGCGGCTAGTGGAGGTTGTGCTTTCGATGCTTCAAATCCAAACTCTGGAGTGTATTGTACATGGCAGGAATTGGATGGTTTAGGTATTCCTATAGGAGCGGAGTCTTTAGCTCCTGCAACTCAAGACCCTGCTTTAGGAGGTAAATATAAAATTTGTGAGAATATCTACTTGAAAAATCCTAATGGTTTTGAGTGGTTAAAAGATGCAGTGGTTACCGTAGGAGAGTGTTGGACAAATGTTACAGATATAACTCCGAATGGCAGTAACACAGGCTTTTATAATGTCGATGGCGACTGGACTGCTAGTTGGAATAGCGGAACAAGGCAAATTTCTTACACCTTTGCAAATAGTAAAAATGCAACTTGGGGCGATGGTAATAATGGATCTGCCGGCTATACCTGTAACTTATATCAGTTTTGTTATGTTGCAGATGTAGATCCCACCTGTTCACCTGTTGTGGGATTTCAGGATGGTTTATATGTGGAAGACGATGGAATTGGAGGCGGTGGAGGTAGCACAGGGGCGGCTAACGTAGATATATCATCAACAGGATCCACGACCAATGTACTCCCTGTAGAATTAATCGATTTCACAGCTCAATTACAAGAAGGTAAGCCAGCCTTTGTTAGTATAGATTGGTCAACTTTTTCAGAAATAAACAACGATTATTTTATTATCGAACGCTCTACAGATGGGATTAATTATCTTCCTATTAACAAAATCGATGGGCAAGGAAATAGTACGAAATTGCATAGATATCAGTCGGAAGATTTAAACCCAGTTGTTGGGGATAATTATTATCGATTAAAACAAGTCGATTATAATGGAAGAGCTACGACGTATAATCCTCAATTAGTTGAATTATCGGAGTCTTTAACTTTTGTGTTGCTTCCTAATCCAAGCAATGGTAATTTCAGTATAGAAGGAGAGTCGATAGAAAAAGTCGAGATCACAGATGTCTATGGTAAATTAGTCTACAATTCTAATTTCCATCAGTTAAATAAAGTACAATTAAGTTTAAAGCTTAAGCCTGCTGTTTATTTCTTGAAAGTTACACAAAACGGAAAAGACGAAGTACATAAGCTAATCATAGAGTAGAAAAAAGCGGTCTGGAAATTATCTAGACCGCTTTTTTTAAGTTCAAAACTAACTAGACTTTAGTTATTTTTTACATTATCTTTTTATCGATTAAGTACAGAATTATTTGTTGTGAGCTTTTTTGATCGTAACCATACTTTTTCATCAGATTTTTTATTGTAAGCTGTATTACATTTTTAATTTTTGGATCGTTAGCATTAAATTCTTTGCTACCAAACTCACTAACGGCTCGCCTGAAGGCAGCATTGCTAAAGTATGGCGTTAGACTTTGTTCACGAAGTCGTTTAGAATATTTCTCGAAAAGTGAATTGAATTGCTCTGTTTTTTCTAGCGGTAGGTTATCAATCTTAATGTCTTTCGTTAAAGTCTGAACGATATATGTTTTATGTTGTTCTTTACGAAATTGAATTTGTTTTATTTTACTAGAATCTATTTCTAAGATTTCTTTTTCGAAATTTTCCAGATAAGCTTCAGAAATCTCGATTAGTTGATTGGTGTAAGGCGATTTTTTTTGTTCGCCAAACTCAAAATTCAAAGCAAATAAATAGTTGGCTATTTTGTCTTTTATCTCTCTATCGTTGTATATATAAGCAGAATTCTTAACTTCTTGTAAAGTGTAATAATCGTAAGATTTCTCGAGAGCAACTAAAAATCCTTCGGTGAGCAAACCTTTAAAATGATCGTTTGTGTTTACAAACGATTGAATATCTTCCTGAGATATTAAGGCTTTTTTAGTTTTAAATTTACTTATTAGACTTTCAAAAATATTGATTGATAAACGGCCGGATATCCCTTTTAAGCCTTCTTCTATAGAATCTGAAATAATGCTTGTTCGTATTGATGCCGTTAACTTTGAAGCGTCTTCATCTTTTAACCAGTCGGGGATGTAACCGGTATAAATATCCATTTTAAGAAGCAACAAATCTTTATCGGTATTTTGCGAATATTTAGTCGGGTTTACAATCCATTTTTTTATAGATGGGGTGTTAATGTCTAATCGAGTTGCGACAACCAGTTTTGCAAAATTTTCTAAAACTTTTGGGAGAAATCGTTGTTTGATATGTTCACCAAATTTATCGATGTAAATACTTACTTCGGTATTATAGTCTAATACGTATGGTATTTTAATTGTAATTACACGATCTTTAAACGAAGGAATATCTTCGTAATATTTTTTATCGGATGGATTAACTAGCCCAACAAAAAAAGATTTTACCCGTTCCTCTTTCAGATCAACTTTATGAATACCATCGCTAATTATCCCATGCAAATTTTGTAGTCGCTCGATGTTATTCTCTTTAATGTCCATTAACGCAAACACTCCATTGTTGGTTTTTGCATAATACGAGTGTTTGTAACTAATGCTTGTTTTATCGAAAACCTGATCTAGTTTTGATTGTAGTTTGTAATTCTCTATTAACTGACGATAAACCGGGTCGCCAGGATTAAACACCGAAATACCTTCGCCTAGCTGTCGATTGAAAAGGACAGGTTTAGCGTAGATCATCTTATAAATATCAACCGGATTTTCGATTATATTGTGTAACGAATGGTGTATTGAGTTACAAACACTACAAGGCTCTTCGGTAAAAACCCACTCGTATTGAGGTTCTGAAAATAGATCTTTCTTAAATTTGCTATCCGGTATAAGCTCTTGAAGGAAGTTCGCTCTAAATTGTTTAGGAACTTGTAGTATTGGATGATCGTGATTGGGGCAAGAAAAAGATAAATAATTATCTGATCTTTCGAACTCTACAGATTCTCCTTTTTCGTCTTTAATCTGAATTAGATGACTAATGTTTTCGATATTATGCAATTTATTAATGTCGATGCGCCAATGCGTTTTGTATAGTTCTCCTTCTGATTCTTTAGAGTACTCTTCGAGTTTGTAGAGTAAATTTTTCAGAAAAGTACTTTTACCGCTTCCAGGAGGTCCTTCAAACAGATAAATTCTATTTTTCTGTGTCCCGGTTCTAAAACTATTGAAGAGTTTGATTAGACGATTAGCAAATAACCGGTCTGCAAAAAATGGTGTATCGACTTGTTCTTCGAATAACTTGGAAAAGTTGTAATTTAAAAAACCGATAGAGTTTTTATCTTCAGGATATTCGTCGGTGCCTTCCGGAACATAGTAGTGAATTGCGTCGTGAATAAGCTGGAAAATATCTCTAAAAACCAATCTAGGTGTACGAATAGATCGATTTAAAAATTCGTCGAAATTGATGGCTTTTCTTCGTTCACGAAAACTGATGTCGTTGCTTAGTTGAATTAGGGTTTCTAATCTTTTTCCTTGTGCAATTAAATCGGACTCCAGCCTTTCTAGTTCGTCGTTATTTTTTAATGTCATAATCGCATTTTTTTAAGTTTAAGCTTTGTCGGATTTACTTACTTTTCTATCCTTAATGCTGTAAATAACAGATTTGTAAGTTAATTCTCCGCCCTGTTTTTGAGGCGCAATTATTTCTGTGGTTTCTAGTTTTACTTCGCCTCCCCAAAGAAATTCGAGGGCCACCATTACATCAGGAATAAATTCTTTGACGAGTTGTTTGCCTTCAAAAAGGTGATTGAGATATAGCTCTTTTTCGTTAGTTTTACTTTCGTTTACTTCTGTTACCGGTGGGTGATAAAGGGAGTCTAAAAGCATTTTTTTATAGTCTACGGCTTTACGACTTTTAACGTAATATTCGATGGTCTGCCGTTGTGGGTTATATCGTTTTCCGGTTACAAATAAATCGTGTCGGTCGACAAAATCTTGATCGACAAATGTGTTTATAAGGGTAAAATCTGAGAAATATTTGCGCAGCGCAAAGATGCTTTCTTGTCCTTTATTTAAACCAATGTTAAAATCTTCTTTCTGGGCAATGTTCAATAACTTTTGGTAACCCCAAGTCATTTTACCTTTGTTTGCTAAATCTTCTACATATTCTATCAATCTTAAACCGATGGCATAAGGATTTAACCCAACGCGACTAATCGATGTTACACCGGCATTTATTTTAGCAAAGGCTACCTCGTGGGTTTTCATTCTGTCGTCGCTTCGAAACAATTTATCGTGCCAGTAGCTAGCCCAACCTTCGTTAATGATTTTGGTTCTTATTTGAGGATTGAAGTATAACGAAGTCGATCGGACGATGCTTATAATAGATTTCATCCATTGATTATTTTCTTGTTTTAGAAACAATGAATGATCTAAAATAAATTCGATAACATCTTTTTTTGCTTGTGGTTTACTTTGTTTTTTAGATAAATATTTCTCGTACAGCGATAGGAAGTTGGCGTGCTTCTCTTTTATACTGGTGAAAAATAATGCTTCTGCTACATGTGGGTCTTTTTCGAACAAGTTATTATACCTACTAATTTCATTAAATATAATATGTTCGGGAACCTTTAATTCTTCTTGTAAAAAAAATTGAAAATAGTAGTCGAGTTTACTACTTAACTCTTTTTCTTCGGGATAATTGTTAACAGATAATTGTTGAAAATAGCCAGAAAGATTATCGATGGCTCTTGCAAATTCAACTACATAATCGGTCCAACGACCGTATTTAATTCTCAAATTTTCAATTAATCGTTTGTCTGAAAGCGCTTGGCCAACAAAATCGTCGTTCCAAGTGTTTTCGAAAAGCGCATTGTTTTGGAAGAAATCGATATGACCTAATACGTGGTAATAAATCATAACATTGAGCCAGTCCGGATTGTTATCGTTGTAAAACGAAATGGCTGGTCTGGTGTTTATAACGGTTTCGTAAGGGTTTGAAGGGTAAACTAAGTATTTGCCTTTGCCTTTAAGTACTTCTACGTCGTTGACCCAATAGTCGTATAAAGTTGGAATCATCACTTTAGGCGATAATTCGATCATATCTTTATTAGTGACAATATATTCGAGAGTTTCTTGGCTAAACGAAAGACCTGCAATTCTTGCTTGCCGTTTGCATTCTTCCATGATGGCTTTACTATGTTGATCTATCAATATCATGATACACAATACTTAGATTAATGATTAAGAAACTAGTTTTTTGATTCCTTCGACGATTCGATCTTGTGTAACACCATCGGCTTTAAAAGCATCAATTTTTATCACATCGGAGTGAGTGTTCAGTAGCTCGGATTTATCGAGATAGGTTTCAACGGTTGTTTTTTTGCTCGACGACCATGAATTTTTAGCAACAGTAACACCAATGCGGTTTACTTTGCCAACTAGGTGCTTCAGCATTTCAATCGTTTTTTTACCGTCCGATTCCCAATCGTCGCCATCTGTACCATAGAAAATATAAATGTTATAATCTTTTTCAAGTTGTTCTTCGTTTATAATTTTATCGACGAGTTCGAATGCTGGTGCTACTTTTGTTCCCCCCGCAATGTTCGATTGGTAGTAGACATAAAAATCTTCAACCTCTTTAGCATCGGTATCGTGTAAAATAAACTTGGTTTCAACTCTGTTTTGATATTGGTACATTAGCCAACTGTAAATTAAAAGATGTTGTGAACTAATTGCTTCTGTTGGCCCACCTTGCATTGAACCGGAATAATCGCGAATAAAAAACACTAGGGCTTGCGATTCGAATTCCTGTTCTTTCGACATAATTCGGAATACATGATCGGATGGTGCAATAATTAGGTCTTCGGCATTAAAATATTCTCCGATATTTCCTAACATGATGTTCTTTTTAATTAATTCCTTCATGGTGGCCTTTTTGTCGAGCAATTGACCAAAGCCCTTTTTGATGTCGGTTAAATCGTAGGTGTATTTAACTAATGAACGTTTTTGTCCTTTGTCTTTCAAATTTGGGAGTTGGAACTGTTCGGTCAGCACCTTTCCCAAGTCGAATGCTTCCTGCGAAATATCGTGACCTTCGCCACCACCTTCGCCTGCGCCTTGCCCTTCGCCTTCGCCTTGTTGTGGCTGGGCTTGTTGTTCGCCTAAAATATCGCCTTCTTGTTCGTCGCCGGTGCCACCGGTTTCTCCCAAATCGTTCGGGTCTTCGGTAATTCTATTGTCGTGATAGAATTTGGGCTCTGTAGTGGTTGGGACAATAATAACTTGCCCTTTGTTATCTTTGGTTGGCTTTACAAGTTTTCCTATTCTGATTCGCCTTGGGAAACCATCTTTTACACGTTGGTTATCTTGTTCAATAAGGTCTTCAAGCGTTTTAAGCGAAGTAGGAGATAGCCGACTTTGTACAGATCGGTCTTGAAGCATATCGAAATCATCGTTGAGATAAATATTTTTATTTAACTGATGTTCGTTAAAAATGACTTCGTATTGATTATTCTCCAAAACCAATTTTGCTTCATCGTAGGTTAAGCCAAGATAAAGTAATTCTTGAATAGCCTCTGAAAATTTTTGTTTCATACTCCTGTTTTTTAAAGTTAATACCACTTTTGCTTAAGCATGGCTTAACTGGCATCATCTTGTGTACAGAAGTATTCGACCGTTTTTGTGGCACAAGTTTTACAATATCCCAACTTGTCAATCATGGTGTTAATCATTCTATTGTATAGCTTTTGGTTGTCTTCGTTGGTTCTGTTCGATAGGGCACCAACCAAACTACCTGCGCCGGCAATATCCGATTTCAACCGCACGTCGGTAACAGCTTTTACTAAGTCGTTGTTATCCATAAAATTATAATTGGAATCTTGCATGATTTTTTGCCCGTAAATTTTCGAAATGGTTGTACGGAAACTTTGCTTTTGCTCGTTTGTTTTAAGCCCTAAACGACCTTCTACACTATCGATATAAGTTTCGTCTATTTTTATAGCAACCAGCTTGTTGGTTTGAGGATCTTTGTACGTCCATATTTTATCGGCTCCAATATTTTTAGCGTCCATTCCAATAATCATATTTACGTAACTAAGTACATCTTTTTCAATGGCTTCGGGCTCGTCCATGTAGGCATTAAAAATGGTTTTCATGACATTTTTACGATGCAAACTTTTCGCTAATTTTAAGTCTTCCAAATATTTAACTCTATCGTTGTTGTCTTGAACATAATCGAGGATGACACTTTCTAAAGCAGGAAATACATCGCCGGCGTACATGCATTCGCCTTCTTGTGTTTCCGATTGTTCAAGTAAAACTTGTAGAGACCTTCCTAAATTACGATGTCCGAGTCCTTTTTGCCCAAAGCGTTTGGTAATGTCCGGATCGCGATTTAATTCGTTAATAACTTCGGAAAGTGTTTTAATACTTTTTTCGCCAGCGACTTCACCAGCCGAAAGTTTCATCATTTCAATCGGTGTTAACTTATCGGATTTAGGCATTCTCGATAGTGTAACTGCAGAAGAAATGGCGTAATTCAGATTTGGATCGATATGCAGTTTTTGACCGGAAAAAACGGTTTTTTCGTTGCTACCTATGGCGTATTCGGTCAATGTTTTTTGGAGATTATAATCGGTGTTGTGCGACATGTACGACAAACGGCAACGGTCGACGATAGGGGCTTCTTCTCTTTCGTCGAGGAAACGACCAAATTCGGCGTTGTTGCTGGTTGCAATAATTAAAGTGTCTAAAGGCCATTTAAAACCTTCTAAATCGATGGTTCTGTTTTGAATAACTCCTAAGTAAATTTGAATCAAGTCTTTTTTATTTTTGAATATCTCATCGGCAAAATGGATTCCTCCGCCGGCAACTCTTGCTAAAGCTCCTCTTCTTAAATCGAATCGGTAAGGATTATTGGTGTCGCTAATATGTAATAATCTGGTTATAGATTCTTCGCCAAGCAAATCGACTGCTGAAGAGGTGATTTTATCTTTGGCTGCGTATTTACCGGTAAGGGTTCCTCTTGTTTCGCTTATAGGGATAGGAATAATTTCGATAAAATCCATCATCTTTTTATAATCGCCACCACAAAAGCTTTTAATTTGCTGTAACATATAATCGGTGCTAGCTCCTAAAGGACGGTAATTATCGTAAAATTTGGCGAGTTGAGTATCTTTTGCTCCCAGCTTAGCAATAAAATTTTGGTTCTCGGTTTCGTTTTCGAAAAGGTTCATGGCTAAAACCATAGGGTCTTCGTATGTCTGAGATTCTGCTTCCAAGATCTTACCGTATCCTCCAATCTGATCTAGATTTTTAAACTTGAAAGTATATCTCATATTGAGAGGCTCGGCAATAAATTGGCGATAAATCTTGTTTAGGTAATCGACAAAGAAAGTCTTTCCGTTTCCGGGCTCTCCAATTAATACGAAAGCCATTTCTTTTGAAGATCCGCCTTCTGATGCGTCTTTTACGAAAGATACAAAGCTGTTGATTTCGTCGTACATTCCTACCAGATGTCTCCTGCCTTCGCGGAAGACTTTAAAATCGTATGTAGATTTGCCGTTGACATTAACCTTTTGAATTTGATCGGGTTGACCTAATATCATTCTAGTGATTGATTGAAAAACATTTTCAAATACTTTTTCACCTTTAATGACTGATTTGACATGTTGTTCGAGCGAGAGGTTGTTTTTAGTAGCCATAATTTTGTTGGATTGTTTTGTTCTTATTCGTAAATATACTTAATTAGGTTGTTATTTATAGCAAAGAAATCTCAAAATAAATGGAAAAAGTTGCAGATATTTTGCAAATCGAACAAGTTGGCTTAAAACAGTTAGTTATCGATTGGATTTATAGGCATCCGAACGAATTTGATGCTTTGTACGAAATATCGATGGGCGACGATCTTAGATTATCGTGGCGTGCCGCTTGGGTAATTTCAGATTTAGTTAAACAAAATCGCGACTTTAGAGCTTTAATTCAACCACACACAAAGGCCATAATAAGAAGACTAAAGTCGTTTAAAACACCCGGGCAAAAGCGAGAGTACCTTAAAGTATTACAGCTTGTCGAAATCGACCAAGAAGATTGGGGGATTCTCATCGATATTTGTTTTAATTGGTTATCGAATCGTAAAACGGATGAGGCTATTAAAATGCATTGCATGCAAATTATTTTCGAGTATGGCCGACGTTTTGAACCTGATTTATTAAGCGAATTAAAATTAATTCTAGAAGAAAACATCGAGTTTGCAAAAGCAGGTTTTAAAAATAGAGGAGGAAAGCTGCTAAAAAAGTTGGATGGGTTTTAATTTGAAATACGGCTACATTTCTTTTGTAATGGTATAATAATCTTGTAAAACAGTATTTATATAGTCGTAATCGTTTTTATTGCCTTTGGTTGTTTTAGTGACTTGTTCGATTTTTTCTCGTAGTTTCTTTATTGTTGCATAGTCTTGTTTGACTTTCGCATTTTCGAAGGTTTCTTTAATTATTCTTATGTCGTTATCGCTCAAATAAACCGACGATAAATAGGTTACTTTTGTGGTGTCTTCTTTTTCTTTGAAGAGTTCTTGGCTGTACTGCTTTTTATCTTTTAAACTTATTACAACAGTCCCCGATGCTTTATCGCCTATTCTTTGGCTTTTAGAAGATGTTGAAATACTGATGATTCCAATAATAGGTAACGAAAAGAAAACCCATACATCGACAATTCTTAAAATCCAACGCATGAGTAAATCTAGAAAAGAAACGCCATAGCCGTCTTCTTTAATTACTTTTATTTTCATTACTTTTTTTCCAAATGTTTGTCCATCGAAAAGATTCTCGAGAACTAGTGTTTGCAATAAAACAGGCAAGCTTATAATAACGTAAACAGCATTTTTCGACCAATGGTCGTCGAATCGATTGGCAATGTTTAAAGTGTCTTCAATTTTAAAGGCAACATATAAATAGGCTGCAGCAATAACCAGATCGATAATGCCTGCAAGAACTCTTTCCCCCAAACTTGCCAGTTTAAAGTGAATTTTAACATTTTGAGAACTTGTAATTTTAATATAACTCATTTGTTATATATTTGTGCCTATGCGTGAAGCAGCTTTCATAAGGCAAAATAAAGAAAAATGGATTGATTTTGAAACAAAGCTATTAGGAAATTCAAAAACAAATCCTGATGATCTTTCTAAGTTATATATTCATTTAATGAATGATTTGGCTTACGCACAAACTTTTTATCCAAAAAGTAAAACAACTTTTTACTTAAACAATTTGGCTGCAAAAACTTATTTGAAAATCTATAGGAATAAGAAAATTGAAAAAAACAGATTAATTCACTTTTTTAAAACAGAAGTTCCATTATTGGTACATCAGTATAGAAAATATTTGGCTTTTACATTTATCTTGTTTTTTGCTTTTGTGGCTATTGGCGTTATTTCGGCACGAAACGACGATGGTTTTGTACGATTAATATTAGGTGATTATTATGTGAATTTAACGCTCGAAAATATAGAAAAAGGTGATCCGATGGCAATATATAAAAGTGGATCGACTTGGGGAAGCCATATTGGTATTACTATTCACAATTTACAAGTTGGTATTTACAACTATGTGTTGGGGATTTTTGCCGGAGTTGGTACGCTGTTTATCTTGTTTAAGAATAGTATTATGTTAGGCGCTTTTCAATATTTTTTTTATCAACATGGTGTTTTTCTAGAAAGTGTTAGAAGTATTTGGATTCATGGTGCAATGGAAATTTTTGCTATTGTGATTGAAGCTATGGCTGGTTTTGTATTGGGAGCCAGTTTTTTATTTCCCGGAACCTACTCTCGAATAATATCTTTTAAAATTGGGGCGATTAATTCTTTAAAGATCTTAATAAGCACGTTTCCTTTTACGATTGCCGCCGGTTTTTTAGAAGGATATATTACTCGATTAAGTGGAGCGATGCCCAATTGGATTTCTGTTTTTATTATTATATCAACTTTGTCAATTATTTCTTTTTATTACATAATTTATCCATTTATTGTAAAACGAAAACTTACTCAATATGCTGAAACTACTCAAAAAACGCAATTTTAACGATATTTTTAACGATACTTTTGGTTTTATCAGAAAACATGGAGGCCATTATTTTTTAAATTATTTGATTGTTAATGGCATCCCCATATTGTTACTGCTTTTGTCGATTTATTTTTTAACCGGTACGATCTTTAATTCTGTAAATCTTGGTTTTTCGCCCGGCTCATACAATACAAATCCTTTCGAAAATATCGAATTAAACTCAATGATTGTTTATTTGGTGTTGGTTGTTGTTATAGCAATTGTAGCATCTCTGGTGCAGTATTCGTATACTCCGGTTTATTTTACTTTGTACCAAGAAAACGGAGGAACGAATTTTACGGCCAAAGATATTTTTAACGGTATTTTTAGCAAATATCTGGGTAAGATAATCATTTTTGCTCTTGCTATTTTGTTGATAACCATTCCGGTTGCAATAATAGCAGGTATTGCTATTGTTATTTTATTGATTACGATTGTTGGTTGGCTAGCCCCAATTTTTATAATTAATTTGTGGTTTAGTATGAGTTTTATAGAATATCTAAATTCCGATAGAAATGTTTTTGAAGCTTTAGGCCGTGCTTTTTCGTTGTTATGGATTCGTTTTTGGGATCATGTTGGTGCGGTATTATTGTTGTCGTTTTTAGCTTTAGTTATTTATTATGGCGTTTCTTTGGTTTTAACCACTATCACCGGGCTAGTTGTGGGAAGTTTTTCTTCCGGCGATTTGCTGGAAGGGCAATTAGTTTTATCTTTTTTTATATTGTTAGCCAATCAATTGGCTAGTGTTTTTATGCAGATTTTAATGCAGATTTCTAACATGATTGTGTACTTCAGTGCAAAAGAAGAAAAAGAAAATATTTCTGGGTTAGACCAAATCGAGCAAATTGGCTTAGGTGAGTAAATGTTTCTTTTTCATATTATTTGTTTTCTTTTCTGTGTCGCTTTTGGCACAGAAGAATCAATTTTATATAACAGACAATGCAACCGATACAGTTCGCTCGTTCGACGCCAATTTCAAAAGCAAATACCAAGGCAAAGACTTTTCCTATGCGTTCGATAAAGATGCAGAGAGCGAGTCTTTTTGGAATGCGTTCAATCGTTGGCTAGAACAATTGTTTAAGGATTGGTTCGATTATAAAACGCCGAAAGCAGCTAAAAATGCAGTTAGCTTGTTTATCAAGATTATGTATGTACTAATTGTGTTTGTGGTTTTATTTTTTGTAATCCGGGCTTTAGTTAAAAAAGAGGGCGGTTTGTTTTTTGCTAAAAGCAATAAAAAACTGTTTTTTACCGATGGCCAGTCCGACTCAAATTTGATGGAATCTAATCTCGATCAACTGATTTCGGAAGCCATAAAAGAACACGATTATTCATTGGCAATACGTTATTATTATTTGAAGGCATTAAAAATGCTCGATCAAAAATCGCTAATTCGGTGGGAAGAAGAAAAAACCAATCAAGACTTTCAAAACCAATTGCCGACTGGAGCAATTAAAAATCAATTTAAATATTTGTCTTATTTATATTCATATTGTTGGTATGGTAAATTTCAAGTAGACGAGTTACAGTTTGTCGAAGTCGAAAAAGCATTTAATTCATTAAATCAATTGGTATCAAATTGAATAAAACTTTAAAAATATATATCATCTTTTTTGTTTTGATGCTCATTTTGCTTTTCATTTTTGAGTTTTCAAAACCGCCAAAAGTCGATTGGCGACCATCTTTCAACCACGAACATAAAAAACCTTGGGGCACTTATGTTCTATATCACGAACTAGACCAATTGTTTTCTGATAAACAGATTGAGTTGGTAGAAGAAACCGTATACGAAAGGCTTAAATTCGTATGGACGTATTCAACAACTTATAATACTTATGTTTTTTTAAACGATTACATTAATTTGGATGAAAAGTCGGAAGAGAAAATCTACGATTTTGTACAAAATGGTAACGATGTTGTGTTTATTTCTAATAACTTACCTTATAGAATTCTAGACTCGTTAAACATTGTTACGCGTTATAACTTCAATATGCGCGACACTTTCGATATGCAATTGAGCATGGAAGAACCCATTTTTTCAGAACCAAACATTTCTTTCGATAAAGGCATTAATGGTAATTATTTTTCAGATTATCCCGATACCGGAGTTGTTGTTTTAGGTCGTCGTTGGCTCGATGGCGAGGATTATGTCAATTTTATTAAAGTACCTTATGGCAATGGCGATTTTTACTTTAATACACAAGCCTATCCTTTTACCAATTATCACATGCTGAAAAACGATCACCACATTTATGTAAGCAATGTGCTATCGTATGTGAGGGGGAATAGTATTTTGTGGGATGCAAGATACAAATCGGATTTAGCTTCTTCCTCGCATCCGTTACGTTATATATTTGCCAACGACTCGCTTAAATGGGCATGGCGATTATTATTGATAGGTTTTGTGATTTTTGTATTATTCTCTGCAAAAAGAAAACAAAGGGTAATTCCTAAAATTGATCCTTTGCAAAACACATCGTTAGATTTTGTAAAAACCATTAGTAATCTGTATTATCAAGAAGGTCAGACAGAAGATATTATTTACATGAAATTAAATTTCTTTTTAGAAGAAATCAGAAGTAAATATGCTTTAAACACCGAGCAACTCGATCAGAATTTTATAAATCGATTATCACAAAAATCGGGTGTGAATGTTACCTTAACAAAGGATCTAATTCTGTATATAATTGACTTGCCCAAGCGCAATCTGACGCAAGAAGAAGTGTTGATTACTTTAATTAAAAAAATTGAGAATTTTCAAGAAAAAGCAAAATAGAATATGGACGAAGAGAATAAATTAACAAACGAAATGTCTGAAAACGGCAATAATGCTGAGATAGAATTTAAAAGCAGAATCGATTTATCGGCTCTTAAAAGTGGGGTTGAGCGCGTTAGAGAAGAGATGGCAAAAGTTATTGTCGGTCAAGAAGAGATGATAGATCTTTTACTAATTTCTCTATTGTCGAATGGTCATTCTCTTATCGAAGGGGTTCCCGGTATTGCAAAAACGATTACTGCGAAGCTCATGGCTAAAACCATGTCGGTAGGCTTTAGTAGAATTCAGTTTACCCCCGATTTAATGCCTTCCGATATTTTAGGGACATCTGTTTTTAATCTTAAAACCAGTGAGTTCGATTTTAAAAAAGGACCGATATTTTCAAATATTATTTTGATTGATGAGATCAATCGTTCTCCTGCAAAAACGCAGGCGGCACTTTTCGAAGTCATGGAAGAGCGACAAGTTACAATCGATGGGCATCATTTCGAAATGGATTTTCCTTTTATTGTATTTGCAACACAAAACCCTGTAGAGCAGGAGGGAACCTATCGATTGCCCGAAGCTCAGCTCGATCGTTTTTTATTCAAAATAGAAGCACAATATCCTAATTTAGACGAAGAGTTAAAAATTATAGAACGTCAGCATCAGAATAAAATAACTAAACAGCTCGATTTAATAAAAACAGTCGTAACTAAAGAGGAATTAGCTCACTTTCAATCTTTAGTTCAGTCTGTAGTGGTAGAAGAACATCTTATTAAATATATTGCACAGATTGTAACGCAAACCAGAGATAACCCTATGCTATATTTGGGAGCATCACCAAGAGCATCGTTAGGAATTTTATCGGCATCTAAAGCATATGCAGCCATCAACGGAAGAGACTTTGTAACTCCAGAAGATATAAAATATGTTGCCATACCGGTGCTTCAGCATAGAGTAATTGTCACTCCGGAAAGGGAAATGGAGGGTTTAACCGGAAGACAAGTCATTTTGCAAATTTTAGAAAGTATAGAAATTCCAAGATAGGTTCAAATGTTAAAACGTTTCAAAAGCTTTTATATTGAACCTCTATTTTATTGGACTTGGTTAAGCCTTGTGTTTCTATTAGTATTTACATACTTAGTGCCGGCACTCTATTTACCTAGTCTCATTTTAATTTTAGCTTTGAGTTTGTTGACGCTTGCTGATGTGGTTTTATTATATTCAAAAAAGCAAGGTGTAGAAGCACATCGACAGTTAGGCGAAAAACTATCGAATGGCGATTTTAATGCAATACAAATCGAATTAGCAAACTATTATAGCTTTAAAATACATGCTAAAATTATCGACGAATTGCCGGTGCAATTGCAAGAACGGAATTTTTTAATAAAACGCAATCTCGACGTAGGTAAGAAAACCCAGTTAACGTACCATATTCGGCCAAGCGAAAGAGGTGAGTACCATTTTGGTCGACTACTTATTTTTATTAGTAGCCCTATACGTTTAGTGTCTAGACGATATACTTTCGATCAATTTCAAATGGCACCAGTATATCCTTCTTTTGTTCAGCTTAAAAAATTCGATTTAATAGTTAGTGCTTATCGCAATGAGTTTGGCTTAAAGAAAATACGACGAATTGGCCATACCATGGAGTTTGAGCAAATAAAAGACTATGTTTTGGGCGACGATATGCGCACGATTAATTGGAACGCAACAGCCAAGAAAAACCAACTGATGGTTAATCAGTTTCAAGACGAAAAGTCGCAACCCGTATATTCTATTATTGATAAGGGGCGTTCAATGAAAATGCCCTTTAATCAGTTGAGCTTGCTCGATTATTCGATAAATGCGAGCCTAGTAATGAGCAACACGATACTTAAAAAGCATGATAAAGCAGGTATGTTTACCTTTTCTAAGAAAGTGGAAAACAGAATTGTAGCAGCTAAAAGATCGGGGCAGATGCATTTAATTTTAGAAAATCTATATAATATTAAAACCGATTACAGTGAGTCTGATTTTGGTGTGCTATATGGCGAAATAAAACGAAAAATAACACAGCGTAGTCTTTTATTTTTGTACACCAATTTCGAAACACTCGATGGTATGGAACGTCAATTAGCATATCTTCAGGCAATAGCAAAGCAACATGTTTTAGTTGTAGTGTTTTTTGTTAACACAGAGCTCGAAATCTTGTTGAATGCAAAATCGGAAAGGATTCAAAATATATATCAAAAAACGATAGCGCAAAAATTTACTTACGAAAAGCGTCTTATAGTTAAAGAATTACGAAGAAGAGGTGTGGCTACAATATTAACCAAACCCGAAGATTTAACACTTAATGTCATCAATAAGTATTTAGAAATAAAAGCCCGCGGGCATCATTAAAACAAATTTTTTGTCTTTAAATACAGAAAATTAAGGGAAAGTCTTGAAAATAAAAATGGTTGTTAGATATAAAACCTCACAACCATTTTGTTAAAATGAAATAATTTTATTGAGCAGTTGTTGTTCTTAAGCTCATAATATCTCTATCTAGCATGTATAGATTACCATCGCCAATTAATTTCAATTTATCGATGATTTTTTGAACTGATGCTTCTTCTTCAATCTGTTCATTAACAAAGAATTGTAACCAATTTTGACTGGTAAAATCTCTTTCGTCGATGCATACACCAATAATCTCGTTAATCGATTGCGAAATGAATTGCTCATGTTTTAAAACTTCTTCGAAAAGACTTTTAACATTTTTGAAATCTGAAGGAGGTTGTGCTACAGCGCCTATAAGTGCTCTCCCGCCTCTTTCGTTAATGTATTTCACAAATTTAAGCATGTGCAAGCGCTCTTCTTCAGCTTGAGCATATAACCAGTCTGCAACGCCGGAAAACCCATTAACTTCGGCCCAAACAGCCATTGAAATATATAAGTTGGCAGAATATTCTTCTCTTTCAACTTGTCGATTTAAAAATTGTTCAACTTTTGTGTTTAGCATGTTGTATTGATTTAAATTATTGATTTAAAAAATCTTCTAAATATAAGAAAGGATCGTTCAATTTTCCTTCTAAAGTAGTAATGGAAGCTCTATGAATAATGCCTTTATCATCTTCTCCAAACAACGATGGGAACACTTTTTCCAGTAGGCCATTGCCAAAGTCGTTAGAAGCATTTCTGGGTAATTCTCCCGGAAGGTTATCTACGGCCATCACAGTAACTGCTTCTTTATCAAATGCGCCGACTTCTTGTTTGGTTTTTGCATTGTACCCGTATAGTGGTTCTGCAATGGTCGAAGGTCTAATTGTAGAAGGAATAGGCCCATGAATATCGCAACTTACATCGGCAATTAAATTAATTTTAAAACCATCTTCCAACATATCTTCGTTAGTCATAAATACAGGTGACTTTTCATCCCAAAAATGACAAGCGATAAATAAATCGGTAACCTTAGTGTATGGTTTAAAAGTTGAAGTGTGTTTGCATGGGTGTTTAACAAAGTACTTGAAGTCGAATGGTAAACCATCGTTTCTTTCTAAATAATGCCAAGGATCTATTTGGCAATATACCGGATGATCGAATTCTTTTTTTAAGAATTGTTGAGCGGTTACTTTTTCAATGCCATCAATTTCGTTTAAAATTTCCATTGCACCATGCGCGACTCGTCCTCCGCCGGTAATTAATATTTTAACGGGGTCTAATTTAACTTTATTAAGTTCTATTTTAAGCTCTTCCAAGTCGTGACATGCGTTCGCTCTTTTAAGTTGATATGATTTAGTTTTAAGACCATATGCTAGTAACCCGTTATAAGCCCCAACGAGACCTGCCCATCTACCAAAGGCAACCAAACGAGCGCCGTTTTCATCGGTTAGGTATTCATGATCGATGATTTGAATTTTTTTATTTAGTAGGGCTTTTAATAAAGGTTTATTGTACTCTTGCTCTTTTGCAGTGTGCGAGAAGAAAAGGTACTTTTTATTTGGAATTAAAGCTTCAATTTTAACTTCCTTAACGCCCATTAAAATATCGCAATGATCAACTGAATCGACTAAATTTAGTCCGAGTTCTGCATATTCTTCATCCCTAAAACATCTGTTTTCCGACTTTTGAATATATAATTCAACATTTGGAAATTGTTCGGTTAATGTTTTTGCTTCGTTTGGGCTTAGTACTACGCGTTTATCGGGTGGCGTTTTTGTTTCTTTTAATATTCCTACTTTAATATTTTTCATTGCGAATCTTTTTAATAGAACACCTAAATTAACGATTTTTTTATTGTTTAGCGATATAAAAACTGTAAATTTGCAAACACTTTTCTTAAAGGGGCTGACATGGATTTGACAGCAAGGATGATGGGGAAGTAAGCATGTCGGGCAAGGGAACATATCCCGTAAAACTGGGTTTCACAATTATAACTGGCGAAAATAATTTTGCTCTTGCAGCTTAATCGAAGTATAGTAGATAAGCTTTATCCTGAGGTTAGACTTCGGGACAAGACATCTCTCCAAGGAAAGTTTCACGCCGATTGGATTAAGGGGTGCTCGTAAAGAAGAAACTGGTTCCTGTTTCGTTTCGTGGCAGGAATAAGACTAAAGAAACTAAGGTTATGTTAGGTTGTTTGTAGCCGGGCACAACTCGAAAATTAATCGCAAACTAAGCATGTAGAAAGCTTTTTTGTCACTTGTTTGGACCGGGGTTCGACTCCCCGCAGCTCCACTGAGACACAAAGCAAAAAGACGCAAAAGCCTGATAACGATTGTTATTAGGCTTTTTGTTAACTTCCTGTAAATCGTACAAACCAATGTACGAAAAGCTAAAACGAAAAAATATGAAAGAAAATGCCAATAAAACTAATTCTGAAAAAGCTATACATATTAATCAAAAATTAGATATTCTGCTTTGTGTGTTAAACAATATGTTGTATTTTTGCTTTGTATATTAAGCAAAATAAATGGAGCAATTATTCGACGAACATAGAATTTTATTAGATAATACCGATTTAGGTTTTAAGAGGTATCTGCACGATCAACTACCGTGGACTGCCCGCCTAATGGGTATACAAGGGTTTAGAGGTGTTGGTAAAACAACCATGATACTACAATACATTAAACAAACCTATGCATACGATCAAACGGCTTTGTATGTGAGTTTAGATAACCTGTATTTTTCAGATAACAGCTTGGTGCAATTAGCAAAAGAATTTGTGGCTAATGGCGGCGAGCATTTGTTTATCGACGAGGTGCATAAGTATAGCAATTGGCCGGTAGAGCTTAAGAATATATACGATTTACATAAAAACCTTAAAGTTACATTTACGGCCTCTTCTTTGTTGGAAATTTTAAACTCAAAAGCCGATTTAAGCCGAAGAGCCCTTGTTTTTACAATGCAAGGCATGTCTTTTAGAGAGTACATTAACTTTACTCAACAAAGCGCTTTTACGGCTTATGCTTTAGACGAGATATTAGAAAACCATCAGCAAATAGCTTCCGAAATAACACAAAGTATAAAGCCCTTAAAGTTTTTTAAAACCTACCTAAAAGCGGGTTATTATCCATTTTTTAACGAATCCAATGATTTTTACAGGCATCGTTTACAATCGCTTGTAAATATGGTTATAGAAATAGAATTGCCTATCTTGCGCGATGTAGATAAAAGCAAGATAGATAAAATGAAACAGTTGCTCTACATTATTGCTCATTCTGTACCGTTTAAGCCCAATATATCTAAGCTTTCCGAAAGAATAGGCATAAGCCGAAATACCTTGGTGGAATACATTAAACACTTAGCAGATAGTAAATTAATTAATGTGTTATATGCTGATGCTCATGGTATTAGTTTGTTGCAGAAGCCAGATAAAATATTTCTTGAAAATCCCAATTTAAGTTATACATTAGCACCGGGGAGTGAAAATTTAGGCCATATAAGAGAGAGTTTTTTCTTAAACCAACTTTCGGCAAAGCATGCTATAACTTACCCAAAGCAGGCCGATTTTTTAGTGGACGAACAATACTATTTTGAAGTAGGCGGCAAAAACAAAACCCAAAAACAAATAGCCGGCATGGAGCAATCGTATTTAGCTGTTGACGATATAGAATATGGTTTTAAAAATAAAATACCCTTATGGCTGTTTGGCTTTTTGTATTAGGTACTTCTAAAAATTACTGATTTGAAAAAAACAAAACAATGAAAAATTTAGTTATAACTTTAGTACTACCTATCAGCTTCATCACATTTCTAGGAAATGATGCAAAAGCAGATACAACCTATGTAGATTTGGATACTGTAGCAAATTATCAGATATCTACATTATACTGTATATGTGCATAAACACACCAAAAAGAAGGCCTTGAGTAAATCTAGACCTATTCTCTTTTTTTATTGTGCAGCATTAAAGCTTGTTTAACAGGGCACTTTAGACTATAAATATAGTATTTATAACTCGTTGTGCATTTAAAGAATTGATATTTTAAGAAATTTTTGCTTTTTTTGCTTTTTTATAATTAATTGGTTTAGAATATTTTATGAAAAATAAAGTGTTTATTGCTTGTAGTATAGATGGATATATTAGCGATGTTAAAAATTCCTTAGAGTGGTTAAACTCAATTCCTAATCCTGAGCAAAACGATATGGGATATGCTTCCTTTATGACTAATGTAGATGCGATAATTATGGGAAGGAAAACATATGAAACAATTGCTAAAATGGATATAGAGTGGCCATATGCGGTTCCTGTATTTATACTTAGTCGACGTTTGACGAGTGTATTGCCAAACCTCAATGCCCAAATTGAATTGATGAAAGGGAGCCCAAATAATATACTTCAAACAATTCGATCTAAAGGCTACAATCAACTATACATCGATGGCGGAAATACGATTCAGCAATTTTTATCTTACGATTTAATTGATGAGCTTACAATTACTACCATGCCACTTCTACTTGGGGGTGGTAGTCCATTATTTGGCCCATTAATAAATCCTCTACATTTCGAATTAGTCAAAAGTGAAGTGTTTTTAAGCCAGATTGTTCAAAGTACATATACAAGGAAGCGTTGATTGTTATTTGCCATCGTTTCTATATTTAATGTTCTTTGATAATAATTCTAAGAGCAGAGTTTTTTGTAATATATGCCCATGCCCAATTAATAAATATTATCAATTTGTTTTTCACACTTAAAATTAGCATTAAATGAAGAAACATCCAAATAGCCCATGCGAAGAAGCCTTTTAAATGTACTGTAGGCAGGTCGACCACCGACTTATTTCTACCTACAGTAGCCATGGTTCCAAGGTCGGTGTATTCGTATTTTTTTAGTTCTAAACCTTGTTCTTTTCGTTTTAAGTTTTTAGCTAAATTTTTCGCTTGATTGATGGCAACATTTGCTAATTGCGGGTGTCCGTTGGGGTATTTAGGTGTTTTCATTAGTGCCATGTCTCCGAGCACATAAACAGCTTCTGTATATTCAAGGGCGTTGGTCTGATCGACCAACAGACGTTGCCCTTGGCCTACTGATGTTTTTGGAATACCTTGAATAGTATTTGCTGAAATACCTGCCGACCAAATTACAGTTTTTGTTTTAATAGTTTTCCCGTTGTTGGTTTTAAGAAGTTCGCCATCGTACGACACAACAAAAGTGTTGGTTAGGATCTCGATACCCATTTTTTGAAGATAATGTAGTGAGTCGATTTGACTCTTTTTACTCATCGAGTTTAGGGTATTGGCAGTGCCTTCGATTAATATGATCTTTATTTTGAAAAATCGACGCTATGATAATCTTTCGGAAGAATGTCGCGTTTTATTTCTGCGAAAGCCCCCGAAAGTTCTACTCCGGTTGGGCCACCACCCACAACCACAATATTATATAACGATTCGTTTTTTTCGTAGGTATGGTTAACGATTGCCTCAAAATTCTCTAAAATATGATTCCTTATTTCGAGAGCATCCATTGTTGTTTTGAGAGATATAGCATATTTGCTAATTTCATCGTGTCCGAAAAAGTTTGTTTTTCCACCCATAGCTAAAACTAGATAATCGTATTTGAAAGTACCATTATCTGTTTCTATGCTTTGCTCTTGAGTATCGATGCTTAATGCTTTTGCTAATCGGATGCTGATATGTTTATCTTTTCGGAAAATATACCGAATAGGGAAGGATATTGTCGTTGGTTCTATTTGTGCTGTTGCTACTTGGTAAAGTAGAGGTTGAAATTGGTGATAGTTATTTTTATCAATAAGAAGAACATCGAAAAAATTCGGATCAAGCTTTCGTGCTAAATTGATACCGGCAAATCCAGCACCTATTATGATTACTGTTTTATTCATAGTTTATTTTGTGTTTAGGATTTATTAAGACACTATCTGAAGATTGGTTGCTTTTAGTTCTATATCTGATTTTTCGAACGATTGTAACGACATGCCGTTAAGCCATTCCTGTTCGTTTCCTCGATTTAAAATGACGGGCATACGCTGTTTCGAGTTGTGTATTTTACGCATTAGTTCATTGGCTGCTGTTGTAACAATGCTATAAGTTTTTATAATTTCTCCGGTGCTTTTGTCGAGCCAGTTAGAGTATATTCCGGCAAAAGCAAAAGGCTCGTCATCGCTTGTTGTAATAAAATAGGGCGTCTTTTTCTTTCCTTTTTTATCTTCCCATTGCCACTCGTAGAAACCGCTTGTAATAACGAGGCACCTTTTATTTACACTATCTTTGAAAGAAGGTTTGTCTTTTAAGCTTTCTATTCTGGCATTGAGGGTGTAATTTTTAATATCATCATTATTGGCCCACTGAGGAATTAACCCCCAGTAAAAATGTTGAATATAACCTCTTTCGCTATCAATTATTACGGGTGTATTTGGGTGCTCAAACCCAGAATATTTTTCTGCTGTTGCAAATTGTGTTCTGTCTTTAATTTTTGCTCCAAAACGATTTTCAAGCTTTTGGGCATCGCTACTTTGTTGCATCCAAAAACACATAATTATTCAGATTTTACTGTGATGATGTCGGATAACTTGGTCGTATACTGGGGAGAAAGTTGTTCTTGATTCATTTTCCAAGTCCGTTTTAAATCTTGATTGGCGAGCTTAAGTTTGGCATTGCCATAGCGATGATTAATTCTATCCATAGTCTCCATTAAGGGTTTGTGCTTTGGGTTTGAATTATCAAACAATCGCATTTGTAAGTGTTTTTCGTCTTCTAAATCCATTACAATTACACCCGCTTTTTTGTATAAATATCCTTCTTTAAATATCTTTCTAAGACCTTCTACTGCAAATTTTGATAGTTCTATTGAGGAATTGCTGGCGTAGGGGAGTTTAAAAACGATATTTTGGGCGTACTGTTGTAAATCTTTACGAAATCCGTTGGTATGGACGAAAATCATCATGGTATTGCATACCGATTTTTGTCGGCGGAGTTTTTCGGCATTTTTAATAGCAAAGGTGCTAACTCGTTCTTTAATCTGATCAAAATCAGAATAATTTCGTTCGAAGGTTCGTGTTGTCGCTATGCTTTTTTTTGTGCCGTAAACATCTAAGTCTAAATTAGGTATTCCTAATAATTCGTTCTGAAGTTGTAGACCAGTAATGCTTAAGTGTTTTTTTACCCAAAGCGGGCTTATTTGTGTAAAATCGAAAGCCGTGTAAACATTAATGAGTTTTAGTTTTGCAGAATTTTTTCTGCCAATACCCCATACATCCTCGATCTTGAGCCACTTTAATGCTTTGATGCGTTTTTCTTCACTGTCGATTATATAAACGCTATTGGTACGTTCGGGGAATTTTTTTGCAATAGCATTCGCCACTTTCGAGAGGGCTTTGGTAGGAGCGTAACCCACGCTAACAGGAATACCTGTAGAGCGTTTTATGCGGTTGGAAATTTTTTCGCCTTCAGCTTGGAAGTTGAGATAAGGGCTTTGTCCATATTTCAGAAAGGCTTCGTCTATACTATAAATTTCGATTTCGGGAGCAAGGTCTTCTAAAATACTCATCACTCGATGACTCATGTCGCCATAAAGTGAGAAATTAGCCGAGAAAACATGAACCTTGTTTTTTTGAATAACATCTTTGAACTTAAAGGCTGGTGCTCCCATTGGAATGTGCTTTTTAGCCTCGTTACTTCTAGCAATAATACAACCGTCGTTGTTCGATAACACAACCACCGGTTTTCCATTAAGATCGGGACGGAAAACCCTCTCGCACGAAGCATAAAAGTTATTACAGTCGACTAAAGCAAACATTTTAAAACGATTTAATGACGTGTACTAATATGCCCCAAACGACAAAATGATTATCTTCTGTAACTTCTATAGGTTTGTACTTAGCATTAGCAGGAACCAGCCATAGTTTGTCGTTTTCTATTCTGATGGTTTTTAAAGTGAATTCTCCATCGATAAAACAAACTGCTATCTTTCCGTTGCTTGGCTCTAAGCTTTTGTCTATCACAATTAAATCGCCATCGTTGATGCCTAAATCTTGCATAGAGTCTCCACTTACTTTCCCTAAAAAAGTCGATGCCGGATTTTTAATTAGATCTCTGTTCAAATCGATAGACACATCCATAAAATCGTCGGCAGGTGAAGGAAAACCTGCACTAATCCCGTTTTCGATAAGTGGAAGGTCGAGCTTTGTGACTGTACTAACACTATAAAAGTCGATGGTTTTTGACCGGTGTATTTTATGTAATATTGTCATTTGTTTTTCTCTAAACAAAAGTACAGAATTATCTGTCCGAAGCCTAACTCAAACACACTAAATTGAGAGCTGTGTTGATTAATTCTTTCGTTGGGTTTGATTTTTATAGGTGCTTTCGAATATGTGGTTAGCATTGTTGGCTTCGAACCCTTCGCGTCTTTTTCCGGATGTATTATCGTTAGGATTAAGAAGGTCTCGTTCGGCGAATTCGACATACGAACCAGGAATCGTTTTAGAAATGGAGGAACCATCTGTAGCAATAAATTCGCCTTTAATCATTCCTGCAATCGTAGAGCTTTGCTTTAATAAACCATCGTGGCTGATTTTTAATTTACCTCCAGAATTATTGAGTGTTAAATGATTAATTTCTAAAAATCGATTGAAGTCTTCGATGGTATTATATCCTTTCGGAAGTTGATGGATACTTATTGTAAAATGATTGAGAAACAGACGGTTATAGATAACCCAAGCGGCATATTCACTTTCTTCCTCTAAATACTGGTAGTCTTCCAATGTAGGCGTTTGCCACAAAGGACTGTGTAAAAAATTATCGACCTGACTAGCATCATTTAGATTTAGGGCATCTACCGGATCTTTCTTTATCGTTCTTGTGTATTTGTTAATAATTGATTGAGCTTTTTCTGATAACTGATCTACCATAAGCTGGCTAATGAAAATGCGAGGAAAGTGGGGTAGTGGAGGGGCGAACCAAAAAGCTTTAAGCTTTTTTTGTGGAAATTCGTAAGCGTCTTTCTTTTGATAGCCATAATGTAAAAATATCTTTTCTAACGAAGCAATGCCAAGATGCTCTAAGCCTAATGTTCGAAATGCAATATGATCGTTTAAGATTTCGTTTTCAGCCTTAATTAATTGGTTTTCAATCATTAAATCGATAATTTTTTGAACATCCGATACGCGCTCTTTATAGCGTTTCATTAGTCCATTAAGAACCACTTCTAGTGTTGATATTGATTTTGTCATCTTTGTTTTTCAAAAATATGTCGCAAATACAATACTTAGGAACCTTTTCTAAATTCTAATTTCAAAGCATCGAATTGTTGGTTTTCTATTAAAATTGTTTTAATTTTTGTTTATGAGTTACTATTTATAGCTCTACTTCATTGATTTCAAATTATCGCTTTCTTCTAATTTTTCAATAGAGCTCTTAATTTTTTTTAAGTCTTCAATTATTAATTCCGACGATTTACTATTCTTATAATTCATTATAATTATTTTTATTGATACCAATAATACTCCTGCTTCTAATAGCATATCGTGAGTAAGCCCTTTCAAAAACAAAGCAAAAGAGAATAAGATAAACGTGATAATAATGATTACAATATCTGATTTTGATAAATATTTTTTCATATCTTTTAAATTTAGACCTATGCTTGAATTATTTCACACAATTTAATTAAACTTGTGTGTATCTCTTTTCAATCAGACATAGTTTGTATTATTTTAATTTAAATATATTTTGTTTTTTAAATTCTAAAAATTACTGTTTTAAAACTGTAACTTGAGTTCTTCGGTTTTTTTGTCTGCCTTCCTCAGTCTCATTGCTATCGATAGGCTGAGAACTACCATAGCCGTTGGTTTGTATTTGATTTGCAACAACCCCTTTCGTTATCAAATATTTTTTAACCGATTCTGCTCTGTTTTTAGATAAGATCATATTGCTGTCGTAAGAGCCTACATCGTCTGTGTGACCTCCGATTTCTATTACTAAATTTTTATTTTGTTTTAGAACCTTTACAAGATTGTTGAGCGAAGGAAACGACGACTCTTTTAGGCTTGCTTTTCCTGTGTCGAAATACACATTCTCTAGGATATATGTTTGTGGCAACTGATATTTAATTTGATATTCGAATTCTATTAAACCAGGCTGATTGGGGACTTCAATGTCGCTAAAAACAATATCTTGGTCAAACGACAATAGTTTTACACTGTAAGTGTCACCTTTTGATAATAATATTTTGAATTTTCCTTGAGCGTCTGTTTTAACTCGCTTTGTTTCTTTTGTGTTATGCGAATAAAAAGACACTTCTTCATTAGCCTTTACCTTTTCGGAGTAATCGGTTACCAAGCCATTAAGTAAAGCGTTATATTCGTCTGCGACTTGTGCATTAATCGAAAATGCAAATATTGCAAGCTGTATTGTTATAAGATATTTAATCATAGTCAATAAATTTTCTAACAAATTACAACAATTCTATTTTCAAACAAAAACTTATTTTTAATAAAGATTTGAAAATTTCGTTAACTTTATCTAAAAAAAACATGAGCAATTCTTTTCGCCTTTCAAGTATTTTATTGTTATCCATTTTTTTGGGATGTGATAACAATACACAATTATTAAATTCTGATAATCATAAAGATACATCAGTACAAGTGTCTAGTAACGATACTCTTTCTCCAAAAGAGATGCTTGTAAAATCATATCAACTTTTTAAAGAGGGAGACGATGTGCAGTCCGAACATTTAGCAAATACTGTTCTACAATTTGGAAGAAAAACACAAAACGACACACTAATTGGTAGAGCACTAACTTCATTATGCCGAAATGCTCAGCGTAAGCTAGATACCAATAAACTCGCCGATTTAAGTGATCAGCTTAAATTATTGTCTGAAAATACAGGAAACAAAAGCTGGCTTATGTATAGAGCTCATATGAATGCAGAAATGTGGCGTTTGGTTGGGAATATGGAAAGAGCTGAACAATTTTATAACGAAAGCCTTGAGTTAAGCTCATTGCTTGGTGTTAAAGGTATGTACACCATCGACCATTTTAATAAATCGTTTGTGTCAATTGCAAAAGGGGATTATGTTACTGCAAAAAAATTAATTAAAAAATATTATCAACTAAGAAAAGAAGAAGAACCCGAAATTGAAGATGCATATGGATTAATAGCTATTGCTTATTTATTAGAACAGCAAGGAAATTATAAGGGGGCATACGAAGTGTCTATTGTGACTCGCAGATTATTTAAACAACAAAACTTGTTTCCCGAACCTCCAGACGAAAAGCCTTTGTTAATGGTTGAGGAGATTGTAGAACAAAAGCTGAATAACGATGAAATGAAGGCATTAAATGAACAGTCTCTCAATTTTAATGTTTCGGATTTGGTTGTCAAATATTTACAATAATTTAGTTCTATATTGCCAGTCCGTTCTATAAAAAAATAATTGCATAAAAAACCTCGACAAAGTTCTATGGAACCCTGCCGAGGCTATAGAAATAATATAACGCTTATCTAAGGATATTT
>JAFGXI010000044.1 GCA_016936665.1 Bacteroidales bacterium | reverse complement strand
TGTCTTTACAAGAATCCGTTCAAATCTTAGACCTCACAGGCAAAGTCGTAAAGTCTTTCCCCTATGGGGAAACGGAAAAGGGGCTCAACATCTCCAATTTGCCAAAAGGAATTTATTTTGTTAAAATTGGAATCCAAACACAAAAAATTGTTGTAGAATAATAAAAACAAAGAGTAAAATCTATTGGGTTAGAAATTAAAATAATAAGAATTAATAGCCAATAATTTTATCTAAATAGAGCTTATTATTATAATTATTTTCGAACCTAAAATCTCACAATTCTTTATTATTTTTATCGTTTATTTATTGTAAAAAAAATTATCCACTATTAAGGTCGAAAAATAGAATCCAATCTTATGAAAAAGTTTTTAAAAATTACAGGCATTAGCATTTTAGTTATTTTAGTGTTATTGATATTAATTCCTATTGTGTTCAAAGATAAACTGATAGAAATTGCAAAAACAGAAATCAATAATCAAGTCAATGCAAAAATTCAATTTGGTGAATTCGATTTATCGATATTCACATATTTTCCAAACTTGAATTTTGAGATTAATGATGTAACAGTTAGTGGCATTAATCAATTCGAAGGCGACACATTAATGCACTTAAAACAGCTTACGGCCAAAGTAGATATCATGTCTGTTTTCGGCGATCAGATAAAAGTGAAAGCCGTGCATTTGATAGAACCTCAAATTTATGCACATGTGTTGCGAGACACCACAGCCAACTGGGATATAGCAAAAACCGACAGTTCAGCCACAGAAGAAGTAGTAGAAGAAGTTTCGGAAACTTTTGGCGATGATGCCTCTTTTAAAATGGCTTTAAATACTTTCAGTATTCAAAAAGCACAAATTAAATATATCGACGAAAGTGGCGATTTATCCGCTATTATTAAAGACTTAGATTACGAGCTTAGTGGCGATTTAAGTTTAAGTCAAGCGGAGTTAAAAATGCACATGGCTATCGAAGCCATCACCGTAGAAATGGAAGGCATCAAATATTTAAACCAAACTAAAATGGATTACCAAGCAGGAATCCAAGCCGATTTAGATAAAATGCGTTTCGATTTACTCGATAATCAATTTCAATTGAATCAATTGATTTTAGCCTTTAAAGGCTTTGTACAGATGAACGAAGTAAGCTACGATATGGATTTATCGTTCGATACAAATAAAAATCAATTCAAAGACTTACTGTCGCTAGTTCCAGCAGTTTACACTCAAGACTTTGCCAATATTAAAACATCTGGAGCTTTAACAATGAGCGGTATGGCAAAAGGCACATACAGCGACACCCAACTTCCGGCATTTCATATCGATTTAAACATAGATAACGCTTCGGTACAGTACCCCGATTTACCGACTGCTATTACACAAATATATGTCGATCTCAAAGTGGATAACCAAGATGGCATCGACGATCATACAGTAATTGACTTAAAAAGATTCGATCTTAAAATTGCAGACAATCCTATTTCGGCGCGGTATCTAACTAAAACACCTGTTAGCGATCCTTACATCGAAGGATATATAAAGGGTAAAATTGATTTTGACAAACTTAAAGACGCTATTCCATTGGATAGCATGAGTATTAAAGGTTTGATGACCATGGACTTAGAAATGCGTGGTAATTTATCGACCATCGAAAAAGAAGACTACGAAAACTTCGACGCTAAAGGAACAATAGGTCTTGAGCAATTTGTTTACGAAGCATCGGATCTAGATTATCCGGTTAAAATTGAATCAACTAATTTTGAAGTAGCTCCAAAATATTTCACACTAAAGAATTTCGATGCACTTGTGGGTAAAAGCGATTTCCATGCCAATGGACAAATCGATAATTTCTTGGCATACTATTTCCACGATGAGCTATTAACCGGAACATTTAATTTGACATCTGCATTGGTAGATGGTAACGAGTTAGCCGGAGATGAAAGCAGTACAGAAACCGCAACAACAGAAGTTGCCGATTCGACAGCAGAACCAATGGGCGCTTTAGAACTTCCAAGAAACATCGATTTCGCACTTAATACTAAAATTGATAAAATTTTATACGATACATACGACATCCAGAACTTTAATGGTAGAGTAAGTTTAAAAGAAGGTGTTGCTCAAATGCAACCCGTTATCATGAATATTATCGATGGAACTCTTGTATTAGGAGGGTCTTATGATAGCAGAGATATATTAGCACCAAAAATCGATTTCCAATTAAAAATGATAGGCTTCGATATAGCTAAAACATTTAAAACTTTTAATACAGTTCAGAAATTAGCTCCTATTGCAGAAAATTGCAATGGAAAGGTTAATATCGATTTCAGTTTAACTGCTGTTCTCGATGCCAATATGGAGCCGGTGCAAGAGACCATGAACGGTGATGGACGTCTTCAATCTAAAAATATTATTATTGGAGGTTCGAAAGCAATGAAACAGTTGGCCGATTTGCTAAAAAATGATAAATACAAACAGGTCGATTTAAAAGATATTGATGGTAGTTTTAAAATCGAAAATGGCAACATTATCATTTCACCGGTCGATATTAAAATGAACAATTCGAAAGCTACTTTTGGTGGTAAACAAGGGGTTGATCAAACAATCGATTATACCTTGAATGTAAATATTCCACGTTCCGATTTAGGCGATGCCAATAAACTGATCGATGGCCTTATGGCGCAAGGTGGCGATTATACCAAGAATATCGATTTAGGAGAAACCATTAAAGCCGATATATTTATTACAGGAACAGTAGAAAAACCGCATTTTTCTGTAGGAGTAAAAGACACAACAAAAAATGTTGTCGATCAGGTAAAAGAGCAAGTTAAAGAAAAGGTGAAAGAAGTGATTGATGACACCAAAGAAAAAGCGATAGCCGAAGCTCGCAAAAAAGCCGACGAACTAATGGCAGAAGCAGAAAAACAGTCGCAAGCTCTGATTGCAGAATCTGAAAAACAAGCTACAGAAATTCGTAAAAACGGTAAATTAGCAGCCGATCAAGCTAAAGTAGAGGCTAAAAAACAAATCGATAAATTAATTGCTGAAGCTGGAAGCAATCCAATAAAAAAGGTAGCAGCCCAAGAAGCCGGCAAAAAAATTCAAGCCGAAGCCGATAAAAAAGCCGATCAGCTGCAAGCCGAAGCCAATAAAAAAGCCGATCAGCTAGTTGCAGAAACTAAAAAACAAACCGATAACATCAAACAAAAAGCTAAAGAAGAAGGCGATAAACTTATTGCCGATGCGGAAAAAATGTAAATCAAAACCATAGAAGACTCGAATAAAGGAGAAAGAATGAATCTGAAGTGGTTGTTTATTTTATGGATAGGATGGTGGCCAATAACAATGGTGGCCGATGGTGGAGGAAATTGCGAAACAACGAGCAGTAAAGCACATCGATTGTACGAAAAATCGATCGAACTTCTCAATTCCGGACAAAAAGAAAAAAGGAGAGAAGCATATTCAATGTTGGTTGAAGCAATTAATATTGACGAAAATTATGCCGATGCAAACTTTGCCTTAGCCGATATAAATTATCAAAAGTCGTTGTTAGCTTTAGAACCAAAACGAAAAGAACAGCTGGAAAATAGAGCTATCAAATATTTCGAAAAAGTTAAAGAGCAATGTCCATCGAATAAAGACTACGAATCGTTTTATTATATAGGCAAAATTTTATACAGCCGTTTGTCGTACACCGATGCTTTGAAAGCGTTAGAAGTGTACGAAAAAAATAATACCGAGGGAGAATTTAAAAAAGAATTGGATCGTTTAATTGAAAAGCTCAGAGCCTATTTTTATTTAAAAGCTAACCCTGTCGAATTTAAACCAGTTAAACTTGAAGGAATAAGCACTGACGACGATGAGTTTTTACCCATTATCTCTCCCGACGGAGAACTGGCTATTTACACCCACCGCTACGTGTTTCAAGATCCGGAGTTAAGCAAAGCTGTTACTGTCGATGAATTATCTTTAAGTCGTAAGGTGAGTAGTTCAAAAGATTTAAATGAATTATTCAGCAAGGGAAAAAGAATGACAAATCCATTTAATCAGAAAGACATGGATCAAGGGGCGATGAGTATAACCATCGATAATAAAGAGCTATATATTACGATTTGTCAGTTTATTCAAACCAGTTCGGGGCCACATAAAAACTGCGATATTTATGTATCGTACAACAGAAACGGAGAGTGGAGCGATCTTTATAATCTGGGGACAAACATCAACGGAAAATACTCGTGGGAGAGTCAACCATCGATATCTGCCGATGGGAAAAAATTGTACTTTGCCAGTGTACGTCCGGAGAACATAGGATTTGATATTAACAATAATCAAACCGCCGATATTTACTATTCTATAAAAGATGCCAATGGCAGGTGGTGTAAAGCCATCAATATTGGACCAACAATAAATACTTTGGGCAACGAAAAATCACCGTTTATGCACACCGATAGCCGAACATTATATTTTAGTTCCGATGAACATCCGGGCGTAGGAGGGTACGATATTTTTTATTCAAAAGAAACAACCGATGGATGGTCGAAGCCTGTTAATATTGGTTATCCAATCAATACAGAAGATAACGATTTAGGTTTTTTCGTGAGCACCAATGGGAAGAAAGCCTATTTTTCTTCCGATAAATTAGACGACTACAAGCGCTGGAATATTTATTCGTTTAACCTATACGAAAAAGCTCGTCCGGAAAAGGTGTTTTTTGCAAAAGGTAAGCTGGTCGACGAAAAAGGAGATGTTATTACCGATGCCAAAGTTGAAATACATTCGGCACAATCGAATACGGTTGTAGAAGGAATGGTTGATAAACAAACCGGGGATTATGCAATAGCCGTTGCTGTAGAAAAAAACGAAGAAGTATTACTTACAGTGAAGAAAGAAAATCATGCTTTTACTTCGAAATACATCAAAGTAGATGAAAAAAAAGAATCCGTAAACGAACCTATAAAGGTAGATTTAAAAGTTAAAAAATTAGAAGTAGGCAAAGCCGTTCAAATAAACGATATCCACTTTGCAACCAATTCTGCAATGTTTATGAAAGGAAGCTTATTTATTCTCGATAACTTTGTACAATACCTGAAAGAAAATCAAAACATTCGCATAGAAATACATGGGCATACCGACAATGTAGGAAGTAGCAGATCGAATAAAAAATTATCTGAACAACGAGCAAGAACAGTACGCGATTATATTGTCTTTCAAGGTATAGATCCTTCGAGAGTAACTGCTTATAAAGGGTTTGGAGAGTCTAAACCTATTGCAACAAACGAAACAGAAAAAGGAAGAGCTCAAAACCGCCGAACAGAATTTGTTATAGTAGCATATTAATGAGAGCACAAACTAAATTAATTTTTTAATCTAAACTTTACATCGCTTAATAATATGTATTTTTAGCAAGTAAATAATACGAAATTCGTAGAATTCAATTAATAGAAAGCTTATGAGTATTTTAAAAGACACCTTGAGAGAGATTTTAATCACTTTACATATAGATATTACCAAAAATTTAAAATACGATAGACTAACTAGAAAAATATTAAAAAAAGATCTAAAAGAAAATTCCAATTGCATAGATATAGGGTGTCATAAAGGTGAAATATTAGACTTAATGTATAAATTTTCCCCTAACGGGAAACATTATGCTTTTGAGCCAATACCTCATATGTACCAAAACTTAATAGAACATTATTCCAAAAAAGCAACTATTTACCCATATGCATTATCGGACGAAAGTGGAGAAACGACTTTTCAGTTTGTTAAGAATGCCCCAGCTTATAGCGGAATAAAAAAAAGACGTTACGATATATCCAATCCGGATATTGAAGAAATCAAAGTTGAACTTAAAACACTAGATGAATTAATTCCTGAATCTACAAGAATTGATTTTATAAAAATTGATGTCGAAGGGGCAGAATTTGGAGTGTTAAAAGGAGGCAAACAATTACTTATTAAAAATAAACCTACCTTATTGTTTGAGTGTGGTAAAGGAGGAAGTGATTATTATGGAACAACACCAGATGACATTTTTAGCTTTATTAACGAAGAAATTGGATTAGATATATTTACATTGCAAGATTATTACGATAATAGGGATGCGCTTACAAAAGAACAGTTTTCTACCCATTTCGATAAGAATGATGAGTACTATTTTGTAGCGGCAAAATAACAGTGAGGGTCTAGTCTCGAAGATCTTAAAATCTTACTCAATCAAGATAAAAATTATACCTTTAAAAGTATTGGTAACATCGAGCTAAAAGGGAAAAAAGATTCAACAAATCTATATCAGGTTACAAAAAAATAGAATAATTCTATTCAAGAATAATTTTTCGACTAGTTCTAGAACCATCGTTATCTAATAATTCTACAATATAAATGCCTGCATTTGCAAAAGCAAGATCGATATTCACAAAGCTTAAGCCTTGAATATCTGAGCTACATTTAATAGCCCGTCCGGTTAGATCGTATATAACTACAGTTTGGTGTGTATGAGTGTTGCTTGAAAATCTTATTTGAACCTGTTTAGAACGATTCGCGAAAACCATATAATCGGCATTATTCAACACATTAATTGCGGTATTAGCGGGTAAAGTATCGATTTCTATATTATCGATAGCAGCTTCAAAACCTCTGATTTCAATATTATCGATAAATCCGGTTATTTCAACATGTTTTCCATTGGCTAAGTCTGTAATAGTGTATTCAATACCTGAAGGTAATGTAGTTGAAGGATAATCATTCACATAAAAGGGATTCGCAGAACCCTCTTCGTAAATATAATTGACATCGAATTTAAAGCTTAAAGGGTTTTCTGCACCATAACCAAAATCGAAATAATTTATTCTTGTGATAGCATTGCCTTGAAAGAATATATTGCCATAAAAATTAGAATTATCATCGCTATAGCCATTCGTTGTTGCATCTTGAATATATACAGATCCTTCGTCGTTAAATCCCGAATAATCGAAATATTTAGACTGAAAATTGATATCGCCATATTGAGGTTCGTACCAAATGTTTCCATAATTAGTTTGACTTGTAGGTATTGCTAATGTTGTTGTAGTATTTTCAAAATTATAAGTCGATTGAGCAGAAATCGATAGCACGAATAACAATAATAGCGTTGTTAGTAGGGTGTTTACATTAGTTTTCATGATTAAATATTTTATGTGTTGCTAAAAAGACATACCTATAGTTAAAAGGTTGCCTATTAGTTAGCAGTAGTTAATAAAAGAGCCTTAGCAAATAGCTAAGGCTCAGCGAAATAATATGATAAGTTGATAAACTACTTTTCTAGAACTTTAAAAACTTCGTCCCATTTTGGAGTTAAAATAATTTCTGTTCGTCTGTTTTTTGCTCTACCTTCGGAACTGTCGTTTGCAGAAATAGGCACAAATTCGCTTCTTCCGGCAGCAATAACTCTCTCGGGTAATAGATTTTTATTGTTGAGTAATATTTTAACGATAGCTGTAGAACGTTTTACACTCAAATCCCAATTATCATCTATACCATTCGAACCTTTGTAAGGAACATTATCGGTATGCCCTTCTATCATTACATTAATATCAGCATTGTCTACCAATACCTGAGCTAGTTTATTAAGTGCCGATTGACCTTTAGGATCTACCTCCCATCGCCCCGATTTAAACAAAAGCTTCTCTTCTAACGATACATATACTTTACCATCTCTTTGCTCAATGGTTAAACCATCGCCTTCGAAACCCAGTAATGCATGACTCAGTTTTTCTCTAAAAGCGGTAAGAGCCGAATCTTTTGCTGCAATCATTCGTTCTAACTCCAAAACTCTAGCATTTTTTTCATCAAGCATAGCTTGTTTGTTATCCAAATCTTTAGATATTTTCTCCAATTTATTCTGTTCTTCGCTTAACTTTAATTGAGCCAATTTGAGCGAATCTTCTCTTTTTTGAAGGTCTTCTTGAAGAATCTGAAGTTCAGTTAATAAACGTCGAGCTTCAGCATCTGTCATGGCATTTTTTTCCTTCATTTTAGCCAAAAGTTCATCGTTCAAATCGTTGACTTTATCGTATTGAACAACCAATCGACGGTAGCTAGCTCCCATTACTGTAGTATCCCTACTCAACTGATCGTTTGTGCGAGTAAGTTCATTATTTTTTTGTGAAAGCTCATTATTTGTTTCGGATAATTCTTTATTATCTTTTGCAAAATTTTTATTTTCTTCTTCACATGCAATGCGACGATTTCTCTCGTCCTCTACTTTTCTAGGAGTTACACAAGAACTAAGAAAACTTGCAGATAACGCAATTACGATAAAATATTTAATTTTCATGATTGTAATATTATTTTGACTATAATCTGAACCTTATTCCAAAGATAACAAGCTATTATGTGCCATTTTAGTATACATCGGATTAGATATTAACAGATAAGTATTGATAAAAGGCTATTAACAATTTTTTTGCCAGATCGAGTCCACTTTATATTCTAAAACATATGATTCAAAATTTTAGGCGATATTTTTTATATTTGTCTAGAATCTGAATTTATTTAATCGCTGTATATCAGCTAAAAACTATTTACAACCATGAAGATATTAGTATGTATAAGTCACGTACCCGATACCACTGCTAAAATAGCTTTTGTGGACAACAACAAAAGCTATAACAAAGAAGGTCAGCAGTTTATTATTGGACCCAACGAAGAATTAGCCCTTACTCGAGCTATCGATATTAAAGAAGCTAAAGGGGGTAACATTACCGCTTTAACAGTAGGCTCTGCCGAAGTTGAGCCAACTTTACGTAAAGCATTAGCCATGGGCGCAGACGATGCAATTCGCGTGAATATGGATCCAAAGGATGCATTTAATGTATCAAAACAAATAGCTGAAGTTGCAAAAGCTAATCAATACGATGTAATTCTAACTGGTCGCGAAGCCATAGATTATAATGGTGGACAAGTTGGCGAGATGATTGCAGAATGGTTAATTTATCCTTCTGTATCTGGCGTTAACGACATGGATTTAGAGCCCGGAAAAGCAATTCTTAAAAGAGAAATTGATGGAGGGTATGAAAAAATTGAATGCGATTTTCCATTGATTATTACCGGACAAAAAGGAATAGCTGCAGAACCTAAAATCCCTGCAATGAGAGGTATTATGATGGCTCGGAAAAAACCTCTAATTGTAGTTGAACCAGTACAATCTGACAATGCTACCGAGGTATTAGAACATAGTTTACCAGCAAGTAAAGCCTCTTGTAAAATGGTTAGTGCAGACGATATGAACGAGTTGGTTCGATTGTTACACGAAGAAGCTAAAGTCATCTAAATTTTAACCTACAAAACAGAAAATTATGTCAGTATTAGTATATACAGAAAATTGGGATGGCCAATTTAAAAAATTAAGTTTCGAGTTAATCTCATACGCATCGGAGGTTGCAAAATCATATAACACAAATGTTGTTGCCCTTTCGATCGGTAATGTTGACGAAGCAGAGTTAAGTAAATTATCGCAGTATGGTGCCGATAAAGTATTAAACTTATCCAATGCTGCATACACAGAGTTTAATGCTGAGTACTATGCTAAAGCCATATCAGAAGCAGCAAAATCTGAGCATGCTCAGGTAACTATTTTTGCCAATAATATAACAACTAGAGCTATTGCTCCTCGTGTAACTATTAAATTAGATGCAGGAATGGTTTCGGGTTGCGTTGCTGCACCAGAAAGTATCGAACCTTTTGTGGTTTCTAAAAAAGCATTTTCTGGTAAAGCCTTTGCTAGAGTAAAAATCAATAAAGACAATAAAGTTTTAAGCTTAAATCAAAATGCTTTTGGGATAAAAGAAAATGTTAAAGCAGCGAATATTGTATCTTTTGAATGTGCTTTAGAAACTTCGAAAGCAAAAGTTGTAGAAGTGAGTAAAAATAGTGGAAAAATGTCGGTTTTAGATGCCGAAATATTAGTTTCGGGTGGTCGCGGTTTAAAGAAACCCGAAAACTTTAAACTGTTAGAAGAGGCTTCCGATATTTTAGGCTCAGTTGCTACTGTTGCTTGTACAAAACCTGTTGCCGATTTAGAATGGAGACCTCACTCAGAGCACGTGGGTCAAACCGGAAAAGTTGTAGCTCCAAATTTGTACATAGCCGTAGGTATTTCAGGAGCCATTCAACATTTAGCCGGTATTACTTCGTCTAAAGTAATTGTTGCTATTAACACCGATAAAGATGCTCCTATTTTCGAAGCTTCCGATTATGGTGTTGTTGGCGATGCATTGGAAGTAATGCCAAAACTTAACGAAGCTTTAAAAGCTTTCAAAGCCAATTCGTAAAACAAAACGATATTTGATAAATAGCGCTGAATTCAGCGCTATTTTTTTTGTATAAAAAAGGCTATCCCAATAGAAATAGCCTTAAATATTATTATGGTGAATTATTATTCAACCTTCCAGGTTTCTCCACTATTAAGCAATTCATCCATGCTGTGGATTTTCGAAGCTGCTTTTGTCTCCTCAATTCTTGCTTCTAATGCTTTTTCGTATGTGAAAGTATCAACACTACGAATCACACCGAATGCCACAGGCATTTCAGGAGCTTGCATATTCGATAGCATCATATGAATGGTAGGATCTGGATTTTTAGCATCGTGTGTTAAAACATCAGCTTCAGTAATTCCATCTTCTCCAATGGTAACAATCTTCAAACGACCATGATCTAAAGCAATACCTTTATTATTATCTTTACCAAAGATCATTTTCTTCCCATGCTCTAGATATAACTGACGATCTTCTTTATGCTCTTTGTCGGTAATTAAAGCATGAGTTTGATCGGCATAAATAACACAGTTAACTAAAATTTCTACCACTGAAGTACCATTATGTTTTTCGGCTTCAATAAAAGTTTGTGTAGCGTGTTTGATGTTGTTATCTAAAGCTCTGGCAAAGAAAGTACCACCTGCACCAAGTGTTAATTGGCCAACTTTAAAAGGTTGTTCTATGGTTCCGTAAGGCGAAGTTTTGGTTTTTTTACCAAATTTTGTAGTAGGAGAGTATTGACCTTTAGTTAGACCATAAATCTCGTTATTGAATAATAACACATTTAAGTTAACATTACGACGAACTTCGTGAATAAAGTGATTTCCACCGATAGCTAAAGCATCGCCATCACCAGTTATTTGCCATACACTTAAATTAGGATTTGCAGTTTTAGTTCCTGATGCTATGGCTCCGGCACGACCATGAATACTATGAAAACCATAGGTATTCATGTAGTACGGGAAACGAGAAGAACACCCGATACCTGAAATCACAGCGTAATTTTCTTTAGGTTTTCCTAATTCTGCCATGGCTCTTTGAACGGCATTTAAAACGGCGTGGTCTCCACAACCCGGACACCATCTAACTTCCTGATCACTTTTAAAATCTGCGGCTGTGTACTGTTGTACGTTTATATTTGCTTCTGACATGATTTCCGATTATAAATATTTTTTAAATGCTTCTTTTAATTCTTCTACAGTAAAAGGTAAACCTTGAACTTTATTGTACTGATTGTACTCGAATTGTTGGAAGTTAATTCTTAAATAATTAGCAAACTGACCACTGTTTAATTCTGCAACAACAATTTTTTTGAAACGACCTAAGACATCAGCTGTGTTTTTAGGAAGCGGATTAATATAATTGAAGTTTGCAAAACTTACTTTGTGTCCTTCTGTACGTAGTTCGTCTACTGCATCGTGTAAGTGACCGTATGTGCTTCCCCAACCAACAACTAACAAATCGCCACTAGCATCGCCAATTACTTCCTGATCAGGAACTTTAACGACAACTTGATCTACTTTTGCTTGACGCTCATCAGTCATCACTTGGTGGTTTTCAGGAACATATGATACAGTACCTGTTACAGCCATTTTTTCTAAACCTCCGATTCGGTGCTCTAATCCTTTTGTGCCAGGAATAGCCCATTCACGAGTCATACTACCATCGCTTGGTCTACCGTAAGGTTGGTAATTGCTGTTTCCTTCTTTGGCAAATCTAGGAGTAATAGTAGGATATTCTGACATTGGTTTAATACGCATTGGAGCAGTACCATTGGCAATAAAACCATCAGTTAATAAAATAACCGGAGTCATATGCTCTAATGCTATTCTACCTGCTTGGAACGCATACTCAAAACAATCGGCTGGTGAGCTGGCTGCAATAACAGGAAGAGGGCTTTCTCCGTTACGAGAGTATAGCGCTTGTAATAAATCGGCTTGTTCTGTTTTTGTAGGAAGACCTGTAGAAGGGCCACCTCTTTGAACGTCGACGATTACAAGAGGAAGTTCAGTAATAACAGCTAAACCGGCAGCCTCAGTTTTAAGAGCTAAGCCGGGGCCTGAAGTCGTTGTTACAGCAAAATTTCCAGCGAAAGAAGCTCCAATTGCAGTACAAATACCAGCAATTTCGTCCTCTGCTTGGAATGTTTTTGCGCCTAAATCTTGACGTTCTGCAATATATTGTAAAATTTCTGTAGCAGGTGTAATAGGATATGAACCGCAGAATAAAGGCAAATTAGCTTTTTCGGCTGCTGCTAGTAAACCCCATGCTGTAGCTTGGTTTCCGCTAATACTTCTGTACTTACCTTTTTCTATTTTTGCGGGTTCTACTCTATACGATGGTAATGCATGTACATTCGATGCATAATCGTAACCAGCTTGCAAAACTTTTTTATTAGCTTCAACGATTTGTGGTTTTTTACCGAATTTTCTCTCAAAATAATTGAAAGTATTTTCGAATGATTTGTCGAATAAGTTATAGCAAATACCTAAAGCAAACATATTTTTGCTTCGTAAGATGCTTTTATTATCCAAACCAGAATCTTTTAAAGCTTCTTTGGTTAATGTTGAAACTGGAGCTAAAATCACATTATAATCTTCTAATTTAAGCTCTGTGATTGGATCATCAGTTTTGAAACCAGCTTTTAGAAAGTTTTTCTCTGTAAATGTATCTACGTCTGTAATAACTGTACCGCCTTTTTTAATCCAACGACGATTAGCCATTAATGCAGCGGGATTCATTGCTACCAATACATCGGCATAATCACCGGGAGTATGAATTTTGCGTTTTCCAAAATGCACTTGAAAACCAGATACACCACCTACAGTACCTTGTGGAGCTCTAATTTCTGCCGGATAGTCCGGAAATGTGGCGACATCGTTCCCAAATAATGCCGATTCATCTGTAAATAAATTACCTGTTAATTGCATACCATCGCCGGAGTCGCCCGAAAATCGGATTACGACCGCTTCTTTTTCAACGACATTTGCTTTTTTATCCATATGAATATTTCTTATATATAGAAAAGTTTAACTAATTTCCTTTGTTTTTATTCCCAAGCATCTAAATATAATCATATATCCCTATCCGCTCAAAAACAGCTGTAAAGTTAATTTTTTTAAAAAACATGGCTTTCCTTTTTTTTATTTTTTTAACACGCTGTTGATATGTTTAAGATGCAGTATTTCAGGTGATTATTATGCGATTTTACTTAAACAGATTCTAAATAAGGCTTGTGATGAGATTTTTTATAAAATTCGCGAAATAAAATTTCTTTTTTAAGCCTCTTGTTTTAAGTAAAAATAAAAATGATGTTATTTTTGTCTTATCAATGAAATCTATAAGTAGCATATTATATTATTTGTTTTTCTTTTTTACCGGACTGGTCTTAATAAGTATTGCCGGTGCAATTTGGTTATTTACTTTCTGGTGGGATCGTCGAATGTTTATCTCGCATGCTTATACTCAACTTTGGAGTAGTTTTTTATTTTTTATCGTGCCGGGTTGGAAAATAAGTGTATCAGGAAAAGAAAAAATCAACAATAAAAAACCTCATGTTTTTGTTTCGAACCATCAATCTGAATTCGATATAATTGTTGTTTCTAGGATATTTTCACACTTTAAGTGGGTTTCGAAATCTGAAGTTTTTAAGTATCCAATCATTGGTTGGAATATGAGAATGAATCGCTATATAGAGTTGAAAAGAGGCGACCGCAAGAGTATCGTTAAAATGATTAAAGATTGCGATGCCAATATAAAAAATGGCAGTTCAGTTTTTATCTTTCCAGAAGGTACACGTTCATTGGATGGGCTAGTTAAAAAAATGGCTTCTGGAGCCTTTGTTATTGCTCAACGTGCAAAAGTTGATATTCAGCCAATAGCTTTATCGGGTACTAAAGATATTATGTTAAAAGGTGATTGGAAATTAAACTTTAAGGCGAATGTAAAGCTTAAAGTACTAGATGCTATTCCTTATGAGCATTTTAAAAATATGACAACCGATCAATTGGCTGAAATGGTGAGAGAGACTATTGCAGCGAATGTTGAGAATTAGTCTTCGTCTTTTTCCACAATAATATAAACATCTTCGTCGTCCTTTTTCATGATATATTCTTCGCGAGCGAATTTTTCCAAATTATCGGGATCGGACATTAATTCTTCGTATTTACGATTATTTTCAGAAATAGCCTCTTCGTAAAATTCTATTTGTTCTTTAAGATCGTTACGTTTATCGATTAAACCTAATCGTTCCATTAGGTTGTTGTCGTCTATAAACAGGACTAATATTAAGAAAATAACAATAGCTAGAACGTATTTATTTTTCCAAAGACTTTTCCAGGGAATGTTCATTATTAAATAATTTTATCGCCTAATTTTACAACTACATCTTGTACAAATTGTTTGATGTGTTGTTCTTCATCTTTTTTGCAAATGAGTAAGGTGTCGTTCGATTCTACGATTATATAGTCTTCTAAGCCTTGTGCTACAACTATTTTCTTTTTTGGAACATTTATTATACTATTGCTGGTTTCGTATAAAAAGATGTTTTCCCCATTAATTACATTTTGATTTTGATCTTTATCTGAGTTGGCGTACAGCGAGCCCCAAGTTCCTAAGTCTGACCAGCCAAAATCGCCAAAAAGCACAAAAACATTTTTAGATTTTTCCATAATACCATAATCTATACTGATGTTCTCACACTTAGCGTAAATGGCATTTACAGCATCTTTTTCGTTAGCTGTTCCATACGATAACTTGTGCTCATCGAACAGCTGAATGACGTCCGGTAAGTATTTATAAAAAGCTTGTTGTATAGATTCTAGCGACCATAAGAAAATGCCTGAATTCCAAGAAAATTCGCCACTTTCTAAAAAGAATCTGGCCAATTCTAAGTTCGGTTTTTCTGTAAATGTTTTTACTTTGAAAAGTTCGTTCACTTCTGTTGGGCTATCGTTGTCTTTTTGAATATATCCGTAACCTGTGTCAGGTCTGCTTGGTTTTATGCCAATGGTTAAAAGTGAGTCGTTATTATTAACAAACTCAAATCCTTGTCCAAGAATTCGTTTAAATTCTTCGGTGTTTAGTACCAAATGGTCGGCAGGTGTAACAACTATATTGGCTTTACTATCTTTTCGTTGAATAAGTTGATTGGCATACTCAATACAAGGTGCAGTATTTCTGCGAAATGGTTCTAAAAGCACTTGTTCGGTTGTCAATTCGGGAAGTTGTTCCAAGACTAAATTTTTATATAAATCGTTAGTGACTACTAAAAAATTTTCCTTAGGAACGTGAGATAAAAAGCGATCGTATGTTTGTTGAATTAGACTTTTGCCGGTGCCTAAAATATCGATAAATTGTTTAGGATAATTGGTTCTGCTTAGAGGCCAAAAACGGCTTCCTATGCCACCTGCCATTATTACACAATAGTTGTGATTCATAACGAAAATGTATTTGAGAATTGACTAGGTAATTGGATCATCATTCGTGAAAAGACAAACAAAAGTTACTTCTTTTTAAAAGTTTCCATTTTATTGTCGTAGTTCAAGAAGTAATCTCCGCTTTTTAATTGACTGATATCGATTTTATCGCTGTCACCAACTTTGACCACATTGCCATAATAATCGTATATCTCGTAGAGCGTAGCTTGAGTAAAGCTTATTTCGTTATTCGTTTTTTTATAACTCACAGCTGGTGCCATCGATCTAAAAATGGCTTCTTGTGAATAACGAGGTTTTTTGCTGTAATCGATTTGTTTTACACGAAATTTATTTTGACCAGAGTGAGGGGAAACTTTAATTGAATATTGATTCCCCGATTTATTTCCGTCTCCTTTAACTGTGCCTACTTTTACCCATTTATTCCAACGGTATTGTTCAATAATATAGTCTAAAGAACCAGATTCATCGGTTGTAGACCATCTCAAAATTTTATCTCTTCCTACTTCAATCCTAGAAATAACAAAAGTACTTTTGGGCTGAATAACATTTGGATTAAGAATTTTAGGCTTGCAACCCGATTTATGTTTAATTGTAATTTCGACGGGATCGCCTACTTTGAAATGGTATTGTGATAAATCGATTTCGAAAGCGCTCGATGCAATTTCGTCGGTGCTAACTTTATTGTTAACTCTTACTTCTTGGATACAAAACCCAACGCCAGTAGAAGCAAAGGGGTTCATCACGTATAGATTGTCTCCTTGGTATACACCGTTAAGCTTGAGCTCTTGAGCCCAACTCGACAGAACGATAAATCCAACAAATAAGCTTGTTAATATCCTCTTTACTACCACAGTTAGTCGTTTATATCTATTTCAATTAGGATAACGAATATAAAAGGTTTTTTTGTAATTTAAAAACTTTATCTTTAAAAAAATGAGACTTATCAATTGATCATTTGCTTTTGAATCAATTCTAAGATAAATTTTGCATCTTTACATCTACGAAAATAACACATTTTAATATGCGTCAATATCTAGATTTACTGGAAAAAATAAAAGAAGAAGGAATTGCTAAAACGGATAGAACCGGCACGGGAACCAAATCTATTTTTGGTTATCAAATGCGTTTCGATTTGGCCGACGGATTTCCACTTCTTACGACTAAAAAATTGCATTTAAAATCGATAATACATGAATTACTTTGGTTTTTAAAAGGAGAAACGAACGTAAAATATTTACAAGATAATGGTGTCAGGATTTGGAACGAATGGGCCGACGAAAATGGAAATCTAGGGCCTATTTATGGTTACCAATGGAGGTCGTGGCCAACAGCAAATGGTGGCCGTGTAGACCAAATAAAACAAGTTTTAGACAGTTTGAAAAATAATCCGGATTCTCGCAGACATATAGTGAGTGCATGGAATGTGGGTGAAATACCTAATATGGCTCTTCCTCCTTGTCATATACTGTTTCAGTTTTATGTTGCTGAAGGGAAATTATCTTGTCAACTTTATCAACGTAGTGCAGATGTTTTTTTAGGTGTTCCATTTAATATAACATCGTATTCTATTTTACTACTGATGATGGCTCAAGAATTAAATTTAAAACCAGGAACATTTGTACATACATTAGGCGATACACATATTTACTTAAACCATATAGAACAAGTAGATATTCAACTTAAGAGAGAACCTTTTGCGCTACCAAGAATGAAATTAAATGCCGAGGTTAAGTCTATATTTGATTTTAAATACGAGGATTTTTCTCTAGAAGAATACAAAGCTCATCCGCATATTAAGGGCGATATATCAGTCTAGCAATGTTTTAATGATGAAACTAAATTTACAAACCAATTTTAAAATAAGTTAAAGTGAAAAGAATAGTAAGTCTTTTGTTGATTGTTAAAATGTTCAGTTTATCTGCACAACAGTTGAAGCCTTCAGAATTTCAGGCGCTTGTAAATTTATCGGTAACAACATTATCGCAAGATCCGATTGCTAATGAGCTCATCATTCTAATATCTCAGAAAGATAAAAAAGAATACGCTATTACAACCGAAGGCGATGGTAAAGCTCAACTTTTAGTTCCAAAAGGACAATCTTACGAAGTTAAATATAGCGATCTTATCGAAAAAGTTGAACATTCTATTATAGAAGTGCCTGGAGGACTAGGCAAGTTTACATTCGATGTTAAAATTATGTTTGAGCCAAGCGATATGGTGCTTCTAAGAGGTTTGTCGTTTAACGATGAAGGCGAATTAATTGAAGATGATTTAATGCTTGAATTGGAAATGATGCTTGAAGTTATGACCAACAATCCTAAAATGGAAATTGTAATTGCAGCACACAGCGACAATAGTTTCTCGCCAAGTTGTGCTAAAATATTAACTCAAAAACAAGCCGAGTCAGTGATGGCCTATTTTGTGAAAAATAAAATCGCAAAAGAAAGAATGTCTGCAGTAGGCATCGGTTCCGAAGAGCCCGTTCAACTGAACGCCTTACCGGAAGGAAGAGCTCAGAACAATAGAATAGAAATAAGAGTAGTAAAAAAATATTTGAACGAATAAACATGTCAGTTTTAGTAGAATTTGCGATGTTTCCTACCGATAAAAAAGGAGAAAGTGCAAGCCCGTACGTTAGTAAAGTTATCGAAATGATTAGAGAAAGTGGCGTACCATATAAGCTAGGCGCAATGGGAACTACTTTCGAAACAGAAACATTGGCAGAAGCTCATCAACTAATTGAGAATGCATACAAAACTTTAGAACCGGATAGCCAGAGAGTTTATAGCATAATTAAAATGGATATTCGTAAAGGAGCTAAAGACCGCTTAAATGGCAAAGTGAAATCTATAGAAAACCATATTGGTAAAGTTAATTCGTAATGCTTTGGAAACGCCTAATATTTCTAATATTATTTTTTTATCAAGGGTTTGTTCATGCTCAAAATTCTGAATCTTGGCCGTTTTTATCGGGCGAAACGGTTAGCTACAAGGTCTATTATAATTTAGCTTGGGTTTGGGTAGAAGCAGCCAATGTAGAGTTCAGTATAAACGATACTGTTTTTCAGAACAAACCAGTTGTACTATTAAGAAGTTATGGCGCCTCAAAGCCAAGTTATGATTGGATTTTTAGGGTTAGAGATTATTTTACTTCAATAATAGATCCGTATAATTTTCAATCATATTATTACAGAAGAAAAACCAGTGAAGGTTCACACAAGGTAGATAATCGTTATTATTTTTCAAATTCTAATAAAAGCATTTATTCTTTTATTAACGATAATGAAAAAGAACCGTTAAACGATACATTAAAGTACACAAGCAATAAGGTTTTAGATGTGCTTTCGGCTGTTTATTACTTACGTACGCTTGATTATTCCAATGATTATAAAGTAGGCGATGTTATACCAATCCATACGGTAATGGATAATGAACTTATTTTAATAAATGTTACATACGAAGGAAAAACAACGGTAACAATGAAAGATGGTACGGTATTACCTGCATTTAAATTGAAGTCGAAAGGTGTAGCGGGCTCTATATTCGACGAAGATTCAGAAATTCATGTATGGGTTAGTCGCGACCGAAATAAAATTCCTTTAAAAATCGAAAGCGAGATATTGGTTGGAACTGTGAAAGCGTTTCTTGTTTCAGTAAGAAAACCTAATGAAAAAGAATCAAAAGTGATTGCCCCATTTTTCAAGTAAAACTTAGCTAAAGCCCTTTATTTTAATGCGATAAGATTATTTTTAACATCTTTTATAGAGAATTATTTGGATTATCTATATTAACATGCGTATATTTGTTGCGTAATCTTAGTTGAGAGTTCTTTTCAGTTAAAGTTACGTTTTCATAATTAGTTATTTTTGGGTTTGGCGGGCAACAAAGTTGCCCGTTTTTTTTGTGCATAAAAAAAGCTTCCGTAATTTATGGAAGCTTTAATTTTTTCGAGAATATTTATTCAGAACTATTTTACAATTAGTTTCTGAACTCCACTTTCTGTGAAATTTTCGATGCTAACAAAATAAACGCCCGGTTTTAATTTTGAAATATCAATTGTTGTTTTGTTTTGTGCTTTCAAAACAAGTTTTCCGGTAATATCGTTAATATTTAATGTGATATTATTTTTATTGATGGTTATAAATTGGGTTGCAGGGTTAGGATATATAACCAGTGTTTTATCAAAAATATTTTCGATGGACTCACTTGTGCAATATCTTACACTGCTTTCGATAGTACCTATGTTATAGTCAATAAAAGGTGAGCTAGATGGTGGTGTAGCATCGCAAAAGATAAAACTACCTTTAAACCAGCCGGCATTCATCGAACTATCTTGTACGTTAATTTCACCATCAACGCCTTTAATGGTATCTAAGTTTAAAATATTATTGCCAATATTAATAGTGCCTTCCATTAGTAATAATGCAGAATGATTAGTCGTGTCGGCATTTAAGAAATTGTTGGTGAGATTTAGAGTACTACCAATCCACATTTTCATATAACCGGCATTGGTCATATCTATTTGTCCTGTAATAAATCCAATATTGTCGAAATGATCCAAGTTAGTCATTCTGCGAAATTCCATAAATGAATTATTAGTGAAGGTTCCATTATTTGTTATTTCGTGTAAATACATACTACCATGGTTTGTAAAAATGCCTTCTATCCATAAACTGTCTGTGTGGAATTCGCAAGTACTGTTATTGATAAACTGACCTGTTGTTAATACACTGTCTAAGTCGAATATATTTCCATTATTTTCAATGTAATCGGCATTAAAGATTAATTGTGTAAAAGAGCAAGTGCCGTTGTTAATAAATGATCCGGTATAATTTCCTAATTGAGGCATATTAAAATGACCATTATTGGTAATTGTTCCGTTGTTTTGGATAGCAATACCTAACACGTTTGCTCCTGCTTGTAAAATGCCATTGGCTCCAATGGTTATGCTCCCGGCATCTACAGACCAATAACCACCAACTGTAAACTGATCGTCTAAAGTAACGGTGTGATTAATGATAACATCATCGCCAGGTAAAGGAATAACTGTAGTTTGCCCCCAAGTATAAGGACTGGACCAGTTTCCGTTCATAACGCTTGTATACGTAGTAGCATTCGTTAATAAAACTACTAGCAAAAGAGTGGAAAGTAAAAGGTGTTTCATACGTAAATTTTATAATGTTTATACAAATCTAATAAAATATTCATTATCAGTACGAAACAAAAAAGTCCTGATATAGCAATCAGGACTTTTAAATACTAATGAAACAATTTCTTTTCTTTAATTTCTTTAAGTTTTCCGTAATGATTTAAAGATTTATAATCGAGTTTCTTTTTATTTCCTACCATTATGGTTACGATAGGTGTTTTTTGAATATGTTTTTTGTAAAAGTCAATGATATCGCTGAACTGATAGTTTCTATAAGCTTTTACTTTGCTTATAGAAGGATCTTCGGTGTAGCCTTTATGTTTCCATTCAACCACTGTTTCGGTTAGGTTTCTAAAATCAGGCATATCGGAAAAAGCCGATTGGATTAAATAGTCTTTTATCATGACTGAGCGTTCCGGTTTTTCAGGCATATTTCGAATTAAACCATTAAAAACTTCCATAGCTTCACTGGTTTTATCGGCTTGAGTTCCAACAAATCCCATAAAATAGCTTGGTTTTCCCTTTAATGGTGCTGAGGTAAATCTCGCTCCTGCACTGTATGCTAACGATCTATATTCTCTAATTTCTTGTAATACTAAACCAGAAAAACCGCCTCCAAAATACAAGTTGAATGCATCAATAGTGGGCTGGTCGGAAAGGTTCATTACTGGTTCGTTAGCCAAAAAGAACACTTTGCTTTGTAGGGCCTTTTTCTTATTTACAAAAAACACTGTGTTCTCTGAATATATCTGAGGATCTACATAAATAGGAGAAGTGCTCGAAATTTTATTGTTGTTCAGGCCAATTGCTTCTGCAATTTTTAGGTCTTTATCTTCAATGTTTTTGGCAACTAAATGCACTTCAGCAGAGTATCCTGTAGCATTTTTAAATAACGCTGTTAAATCGGTAGCTTGCAATGCTTTTATCTCTTTTAAACTCAAGCGTGTTAAATATTCGGATTCGTCTTTATAACGTACATATTCTAAAAGAGCAGAGGCAATATTGTCTGGTTCGGAACGTTCCATTTTACGTTCGGTTTTAATTTCTTCGGTAATTTTCTCAATTTTATTTTGGTCGAGTACAGGGTCGGAAATGAGTTCAGAAATTAATTGAACAGCTTTATCGAAATTTTTCTCTATTCCTTCTACTTCTACAATGGTGTAGCTATCGTTACTGTAAATAGAATAGGAGCATCCTATTTTACTAAATTCCATTTTAAAAGCATTTAAGTCTAGTTTACTAGTACCGGCATAATTCATTGCACTAGCGGCATATTTTAATTTGGGGGAAACGTGATCACCTACACCAAATTTAATTTTAAAAGAAAAAATATCGTTTATAGGGTTAATGGTAGAATAGATGGTACCGCCTATAAAATCGGCTTGTTTGAAATCTTTTGTAAAGTCGATGTATTTTTCTACAGGTTCACTACTTTTAATAGAATCGAAGTGCTTTGCATATTTCGATTTAGCATCGGTATTAGATTTTAACGCTTCGTAGCTAGGTTTTTCAATCTTTTGTTTTTTAGGAAAACCCATTTTAGAATGAAACGCTAAATAATTATCGGTGTAGTATTTATTGGCAATTTTTACAATATCGTCTTTTGTTATAGCTTGTAATTCATCAATTGTTTTATTTAAATCATCGATGGTTTTACCTCCGGCAAACATTTCGGTAAGTATTAAAGCCTTATCTTCTGCAGACTCCAAGGACTTCATATAATTTACGTATAAATCGTACTTTACAGCATCGATCATCCAGTCTTCGAAATCGCCACTTTTTAATTTAGTTAATTCTTTTTGAAGCAATGCTTCAGCATCGTCTAATTTTTGTCCTAAGATTTTTGGAACAAATAGTAAAATAGATGCGCCATAATCTTGATAAGGCATTGCTAGAACTTGTGCAGCCATCAACTCGTTGTTTAACATCAATTTATCGAATAAACCTGTGCCATTGGTATTGCTTAAAATACCATTACAAACTTGAAAAGCCATTTCGTCTTGGCTTCCTTTAGCTGGTGCTCTATAACCTAATAAGCCCAGTTTGATGGGTGTCATTTTTGCTTCGATCAATTCTCTACCTTCAAAAGGTTTTTCCTCGTATTTGATAGGTTCCGGAATTTTACCGGATCTCCATTGGCCAAATTTTTCTTTAATTATTGGTTTGATGGCATCGGCGTCGAAATCGCCGACAATAATTAAACCCATGTTATTAGCTACATAATATGTTTGAAAGAACTTAAACATTTTTGTTAAAGAGGGGTTTTTCAAATCGTCGATCGTTCCAATTAATGTTTGCTGACCGTACGGATGTTGTTTAAAAAAGTGGTAGTTAAATTTTTCGATGAGAGGGAAGATAAACATGTCTTCGTACATATTTTTTTCTTCGTAAACTACTTCTAGCTCAGCCTGAAAAGATCTGAAAACAGGATTGATAAATCTTTGGCTGTAGAGATCGATCCATTTTTCGATTTGATTTGGAGGGAAGGCATTATAAAAAACGGTATTGTCTGGGCCTGTGCCGGCGTTTAACTGTGTGCCTCCCATCGACTTAATCAAATTACTTGTTTCATTAGGTATAGCATATTTAGCTGCTTCGACCGATGCTTGATTAATTTCTAGTTGAATTTTTTTTCGTGTTTCTTCGTCATTTGTTTCACCTAATTGATCGTACAATTTGAAAATTTGATCGATGTAAACTTTTTCTTTTTCCCAATCGACGGTGCCAAGTTCTTGTGTGCCTTTAAAAAGCATATGCTCCATATAATGAGCCATTCCGGTTGCATCTTTAGGATCGTTTTTACCACCGGCTTTCGTAACAACAACACCGAAGACTTCGGGTTTTGAGTGATCTTCGCTTAAGATTACAGTTAAACCATTGTCTAAGACAAAAGTTTCTGCTTCGATAGATTGTGCATTCACAATGGCAGTCGTTATTAATGTTAAAATAAATAAACTAAGTTGTTTCATATTATGTAAAAGCTTTAAAAAATAGGATTGATAAGTTTCAAGGGTTATAATTGCATTTTTTGATGTTTACAGTTTTAAAATACGTAACTGCTAAAATTAGGAATTATCTATAAATTTTATTAGAGTATTTAAATTTTGCTGATTATTATATAGTTGATTTAATATGATTTGTCTTTGATTAATTTGGTCTTGCACAAATTTTTTATCTTTTAAATCGCTAATTGTGTTTATTAATTCTTCGGTGGTATTTGCGATACTGCACAAAGTATTTAATCCTGTACCATGTACCATATTATCGTTTACAATGCAATGTCTACCTTGAAATAAACTCGAAAGTAGCTTCAATTTTAAACCGGTTGCTTGAAATGTCCAAAGAATGTTAATTTGAGCCGATTCTACTAGTTCAGTCATGGCTTTGTCGGATAAATTAGATCTCAATTCGACATGGGGCATTTCGGCAATTTTTTTCGTCAAACGCTTTGAAGGGTTTAAGCCGGCTACCACAAAAGGATAGTCAATTCTTGAAAATACCTTATTCAATAAAAACAGCACTGCATTTTCGTTTTCTGCCACAGATAAATTACCGCTATACAACGCAAAAGTACCCAATCCGATTTTAGTTGTAATGGTCAGGTTTGGATGGAAGCTAGGTAAATAAATAGTGTCTATTGCAGGGTACTTTTTCTTAAAATAATTATAATCGGCTTTAGAAACGGCCAAAACTGTATCGAAATTAATAATTCTTTTTTCAAACCATTTTAATCTGATGCTTTCAATATTGAAGAAAAGTTTTTTAAGTATGTTATTTTCCGATTTGGCTAAATGATAGTAGTATTGATGCTCAATATTACTTTCTCTGTATATTTTTTTGCGGTCTCTTAGCCGATTATCTAGACCTATACCGAGAGTATGCATGCCTTCGAACAAAATGGGCGATTGATCGTTGAGTAAATTTTGAATTAAAGTTTCAGAAATGCGACTTTTAACTATATAAGGCCAAAGAGAAAATTGTGAGAACAAGCCTGTTTTTCTAGGATAATAATATACTTTATCACAAACAGATTCTAGAATTTTTTGTTTACCTCTGCCATATTCAAAACAGTGCAAACAAACAGAAACTTGTTGTTCCTTTAAGTACTTCAGTTTATAATATACATCGATAGCACCGCCATAATTTGCCGGATATGGAACATCGAATGAAACAATATGTATTTTTTTATTCACTAACTAAATATACTTAGAACTCTGCATATATCCCTAACGCTTTTATCGTAAAAAGATTATCAGATGTCAAAATTACAATCATTTTCAAAACAAATTGTATGTATTAAGGTAGAAGATTACGGAAACTAGATTTTGGACTATGAAAATGATATGGGTCATATTAACAAGCTTGGTTATTTCTGTGTTACTGATATATGCCTGTCAGAAAGAAATAATAGAATCGCCGAAAGAAATTGAGAAAACAATCGAAAATTTAAATCCACCTGCCGATTTCAACTTTTCAACGGTTAATATAGTAGAGGTAAATTTTTCGACTAGTTTTAACGACGCATATGCTGTAGTAGAAGTGTACAATACCGATCCTCAGTTGGGAGGAGCCATAGTTGCCACTGCTAAACTTGAAAATAATCAATTCAAGCAAAATATTGTATTGCCCAAATATTTAGAGTCTGTTTATATTCGCCTAAAATCAAACAATGGCACATCAAAATATTTTAATGTACCTATTGTCGATGATAAAGCAAATTTTATTTACACACCTCAAATTCAAAACAAATCAGCTAAATCAGAAAACACAATAGCATGTAGTAATTGCACTCAAACTATAAGCAACAGTGGGTTTTATAACCTAACAATAAACGATGGAGAGACGGTCTGCATTGAAGAAGGAGCCACTGTTTCTGGTGGCATTAATATGAATGGAGGAACATTATCGGTTTGCGGTAATGTTTCTTTTTCTTATTTAAATCTTAATGGTTCACCAACAATAATAATTGGTGAACAAGGAAATATTTCAATTTTCAATTTTAATAGTAATGTGACAATTATAAATTATAGCAATAATTTCAATTTACCCAACACGATTAATGGATACTTCGAGAATTACGGAACGATCAACAGATCGGGAAATCTTACTGTTAATTATGGAGCAACAATAGCCAATTATGGCGATATTACAATTTCCGGAACCCTTATGAATAATGGGACGGTAGAAAATAGCTCAATATTGAATGCAGGAAATATAACTCAAAACACATCAGGTCATTTAATCAATAATTGTAAGATCCATTCATATGGCAATGTTGTACAGATGAGTAGTTTTTTCGAAAATAATTCTTTTTTGAAGGTTGATGGTTTATTGCAAATCAACTCTGGAGCGAATTTAAAGCTGAATCAGTGGGCTTTAATTGATTGCCAAAATTTTAATTTATATGGCAGTTTAAGTAACGAATCATCGAACTATGCTAGAGTCGATATTGCTGGAATGACCCAATTGTACAGCGGATCGACAATTGATGGTTTGGTGGATATTTGCGATGAAAATGGAATAGAATTAACACAAGGCGAACAGGGCAACGATATACAATTTTGCCAATCTGCAATACCGGAAACCGATTGTAATCCTGGCTCCGGAGAACTCGATGTATCCGACGATGATGACGACGGCGTTGTAAATTCAATCGATTTGTTTAGTACCGATCCCGATAGGGCGTTTGTTGTAAATTATCCATCAAAAGACGATGGTACATTTGCATTTGAAGATTTGTGGCCGGCAAAAGGCGATTACGATTTTAACGACGTTGTAATCAATTTTCAGTACCAAATGATTTGTAATGCGATCGGGCTGGTAAAGGAAATACAATATACAATAAAGTTGATGGCAGTAGGAGGAGCTTATAAAAATGGTTTTGGCGTCGAATTACCGGTCGAATCGTCTAATATTGAAAGTCACACAGGAAATTTTTCTTTAAGTGAGAATATTATTTCACTAAACGATGTTAATATTGAAGCCAATCAAACAAAAGCTGTATTAATTTTTTTCGACAATGCGCTTCATGAACTTGTTCATCCGGGCAATGGTACAATAGGAATAAATACAGAAAATGGAACAAATTATTCAGAACCGGCAGTATTTACAGGTAACATAACATTTAAAGATCCTGTCGATATTTTAAATGATGCTCCTTTTAACCCGTTTATCTTTGTTAATGGAGAAAGAGGGAGAGAAGTTCACTTAGCGGGTCAATCGGGTACCAGTCTTGTAGATGTGAATTTGTTTGGCACTCTCGACGATAACTCAATGAATGGATTAAACTACACAACTACTCAGCATTTACCTTGGGCTTTGAGTTTTAGTTCAGAATTCGATTACCCCATCGAAAAAGTTGAAATAATTCAAGCTTATTTAAAGTTCTTCGAATGGGCAAACAGTGGTGGCATTAACTTTCCCGATTGGTATTTGCAGTTACCCTCTTATAGAGACAATAATTATGTGTATTCTTATTAACAAATATTTTTTCATAATCACAAAAAAAGCATCTTCTACTCGGAGATGCTTTTTACTATTTAAAATCCTTATTTAGAATCATTTTTTGTTGTAAAACAGAAAAAAAACCGGTAAATCGTTTCGCTTTTAATTTGTAATTTTGTCAACTGAAAAGTGTTTTTTATTAAACACTCTAAAATTGATTTTAAATTATAAATGTAAAATAATGTCAAAAAAGAAGTTTATTACATGCGACGGTAATCATGCTGCGGCACATGTAGCTTACATGTTTAGCGAGGTAGCAGCCATTTACCCCATTACACCTTCGTCGAATATGGCGGAGAATGTCGATGAATGGGCTACAGAAGGTAGAAAAAATATATTTGGAGAAACTGTTCAGGTTGTCGAAATGCAATCTGAGGGTGGAGCTGCCGGTGCAGTTCACGGATCATTACAAGCAGGTGCTTTAACCAGTACTTTTACTGCTTCTCAAGGTTTATTATTGATGATCCCTAACATGTATAAAATTGCCGGTGAATTATTACCGGGAGTATTTCATGTTAGTGCGCGTAGTTTAGCCGCTCAAGCCTTATCCATTTTCGGCGACCATTCAGATGTGATGAGTGCACGTCAAACCGGTTTTGCATTCTTAGCCACTGGTAGTGTTCAAGAAGTGATGGACTTAGCGCCTGTTGCTCACTTAGCGGCTATTAAATCAAGAATTCCTTTTACACATTTCTTCGATGGTTTCAGAACTTCTCACGAAATTCAAAAAGTAGAGTATTTCGATAACGATGATATCGCGGATTTAGTAGATCAAAAAGCTTTACAGGCATTCAGAGATAAAGCTCTTAATCCGGAAAATCCTGTAACGAGAGGAACTGCTCAAAACCCCGACGTATACTTCCAAGCTCGCGAAGCTCAAAACAAATTTTACGATGCAGTTCCCGATATCGTAGAAGATTACATGAAAGAAATTTCTAAACGTTCGGGTCGTGAGTATCACCCATTTACTTACTATGGTGCTGCCGATGCAGAAAACATTATAGTTGCTATGGGTTCGGTTACAGACGTAATTAAAGAAACTATTGATTATTTAAACGATAAAGGCGAAAAAGTAGGTTTAATTTCTGTACACTTATACCGTCCTTTCTCAAGCAAATATTTCTTTAATGTATTACCTAAATCGGTTAAGAAAATTGCTGTTTTAGATCGTACTAAAGAACCGGGAGCTAATGGCGAACCATTATATTTAGATGTGGTTGAGATGTTCTACAACGAAGCTGTTAAGCCTGTTATCGTAGGCGGTCGTTATGGTTTATCATCTAAAGACACAACGCCTGCACATATTATCGCAGTCTACAACAACTTAAAAAACAACGAGCCTAAACATGGTTTTGTTGTTTCTATTGTCGACGATGTAACTAACAAATCATTAGAGCATGTCGATGAAATTAGTTTAAGCCACGAAGGTACTTTCGAAGGTAAATTTTATGGTTTAGGTTCAGACGGTACTGTTGGTGCTAACAAAAACTCGATTAAAATTATCGGAGATACCACCGATTTATATGCTCAAGCTTATTTTGCTTACGATTCAAAAAAATCGGGTGGATTTACAGCTTCTCATTTACGTTTCGGTAAAGAACCAATTCGTTCTCCATACTTAGTGGGTACACCAAACTTTGTAGCATGTCACGTACCGGCGTATTTAACGCAATACGACATGTTAAAAGGAATTAAAGAAAATGGTACATTCTTGATGAACAGCCCTTGGGACGTTGAAACAACCAAAGAAAATTTACCAGATTTCATTAAAGAGATTTTAGCAAAACAAAATATAAGCATGTACATTATCGATGCTTCTAAAATTGCTAACGAAATAGGTTTAGGTAATCGCACAAATACCATTCTTCAATCTGCATTCTTCAAAATCGCCGATATTATTCCTTACGACCAAGCGGTTGAGCAAATGAAAAAGTTCATTGTTAAATCGTATGGTAAAAAAGGGGAAAAAGTCATTAGCATGAACTATGCAGCGGTTGATAGAGGTGGCGAAATTACTAAAGTTGAGATTCCGGCAGAATGGAAAGATATCCATACTAAAGGTTTTAAAATTGTTAGAACCAAAGAAGTCCCTTCCATTATTTCTGATTTCTGCGATCCAATCAATGCTCAAACAGGCGATGATCTTCCTGTAAGCGCATTCAATGGTATGGAAGATGGTACTTTACCTCCGGGTACATCAAAATACGAAAAACGAGGCGTTGCTACACATATTCCACAATGGATCGATCAAAACTGTATCCAGTGTAACCAATGTTCATACGTTTGTCCTCACGCAGCTATTCGCCCATTCTTACTTAACGAAGAAGAAGTTGCTAATGCACCTGCAGAAATGGCAACATTAACCGGTTTAGCAAAAACAAAAGATTTCCAATTCAGAATTCAAGTGTCTCCATTCGACTGTACAGGTTGTGGTGTTTGTGTGGATGTTTGTCCTTCTAAAGAAAAATCTTTAGTGATGGCTGATTTATTAGAACGCAAAGAAATTGAGTCGCCACGTTGGGATTATTTAAACGATGTGGTTGGTTATAAAGACGATGTAGTTCCTAAAGATCAGAATGTTAAGAATACACAATTTGCTCAACCATTATTTGAGTTCTCGGGAGCTTGTGCCGGTTGTGGAGAAACGCCATACATTAAAACAGCAACTCAATTGTTTGGCGAGCAAATGACCATAGCTAATGCAACAGGTTGCTCTTCAATTTATGGAGGATCAAACCCTGCAACACCTTACACCACTCATCAAGAATCTGGCTTTGGACCTGCTTGGGCGAACTCATTATTCGAAGATAATGCCGAGTTTGGTTACGGTATGAATTTAGGTATTACTAAACTTCGCGACCGCATTGCCGATCGTATGGAACGTGCTATGAAAGAGGGCATTTCCGACGAATTAAAAGCGGGTTTCCAAGATTGGTTAGACAACATCCACAGCACATTAGAAACCTCTCGTGTAGCTAAGTACTTAAAACCATTGTTAGAAAAATCTGATAATCCTTTGGTTAAAGAAATTGCTAACTTAAAGCAATTCTTAGTTAAGAAATCAAATTGGATTATTGGTGGCGACGGTTGGGCTTACGATATCGGTTACGGCGGTTTAGACCATGTTTTAGCTACAGGTGCCGATGTTAACATTTTAGTATTAGATACTGAGGTTTACTCAAATACCGGTGGTCAATCCTCTAAAGCATCGCAAATTGGTTCTGTTGCAAAATTCGCAGCAGCAGGTAAGCGTGTTGGCAAAAAAGATTTAGGTATGATTGCGGCAGCTTATGGCCACGTATATGTGGCTTCTGTAGCTATGGGAGCAAACCAAAATCAATATTTAAAAGCCATTAAGGAGGCTGAAGCATACCCGGGACCATCTATTATAATTGCGTACGCTCCTTGTATTGCACACGGTATTAAAGGTGGTATGAGTCAAACGATGACTACCGAAAAGATGGCTGTAGAAGCTGGTTACTGGACTTTATTCCGTTACAACCCAATGTTAGAGAAAGAAGGAAAGAATCCATTTGTAATCGACTCAAAAGAGCCTGATTTTGATAATTACATAGACTTTATCAAAGGGGAAACTCGTTACTCTTCTTTAGCTAAAATAGTAGGTGCTGATAAAGCCAACGAAATTTTTAATGCTTCGAAAGAATCGGCAGAATGGCGTTACAAACAATATAAGCTTAAAGCAGCTCAAGATTATTCTATGGAATAAGCTATAGATGCATTTCATTATAAAAACCTCTGGACATCGAGTTTGGAGGTTTTTTAATTTTTACTCAACCGATTTGCAAGTTTTTGTTGAATTGCGTAACTTGCTTAAAACTTAAACTCATTCCGATAATAACATGAAACAACTTTTTTTAATAATCGTTATTTGGTTTTCCACGAATCTTTTGGCACAAGAGACTTTTTTTAGGTTTGTAAATGGGTGGAGAAGCTTACATATAAAAGAGCAATTTGATAGTTATAGTGTTTGTGGATTAGCAATGAACTCTAGCTATTATAACTATACTTATATTGAAGAAGTTTCAGACAATGCTGACTCTTTATCTTCATTTTCAATGCCAATTGATACTGCCATTCATGAATTCAGGTATAGCAACTCTTTTGCTGAAAATATTGAATCTAATTATGTAGCTTCATATTATGTCGAGAGTTCAACAAATTACGCTAAAGGATTATTAATTAAATATACTAATAACTATTTAGACACAATCTATACTTCAATATTAAATTTAGGAAGCAATGAATCTATGTTATAGCCTATTATTCAAAAAAATGACACAAGTCTAATTCTTGGAGCTTTTAACAAGCAAAACAACAGTCTATACACCACTTTTTTAGAAACCGACACCTTAGGTGAAATTCGTTGGCAAAAAGATTTTTATTGTTCCGGCGATTGTCGTTTGTCACCCTTTCATATCTTACCAACAGCCGATAATGGCTTTATATTTACCTGCTTCGAAGACCACGTTAATGGCCAGCCGGGCACAGAAGATTTTCAGACCGCCATTATCAAAACCGATAGCCAAGGCAACCTAGAATGGCGCCATACTTGGGGTGGCGATAGCACCAAAAATATTGGCTCTTGGGTAGTGCCCCTCAATGATGGAAATTACCTCTACGCTTGGACGGATTGTTATTATTCGGGTTATTTAGGGCAACATAATAATCTAGGAACAATTCGTTTTGCAAAATTTAATATTAATGGAAATATTATTTGGCACAAAAACATGTTAAATTATATTCCACATGGTAGATCTTATGAAATATCACAAATGGAGATAATGCCAGATGGCAATATTGCAATTGTGGGAATAAATGGTATTGAAGGTTTACTATTAAAAATAGACCAAGGCGCCAATTATCTTTGGCACAGAGAACTTATGCCTCCTAACTTATCACTTGAAGAAAACACCGCCTCCTACCAATATATGAAAATAATGGGGGTTACTTTTACTTCCGATGGTGGTTTTGCCTTAGCTGGCGAATATTTTTCTGCTCCCGGAGGTGATATTTTTCCTGATGGTTTTCAATCGGCCTACATTTATAAATTGGATGAGCATGGTTGCTACGAACCTAATTGCGATGTGGGTGTGGAGGA
>JAFGXI010000007.1 GCA_016936665.1 Bacteroidales bacterium | reverse complement strand
TCTACACAATTGCCACAACCAATGCATTTTATTCTTTGATGCGTAATTCTAATCATTTCTTTAGACCATAAAAAAGTACCAGTAACAAAAATGCGACTGGTACTTTCGTTTATAACGTTAATTGTTATTTACCTTGTTTAGCTTCGATGCTGAGCGTTGCGTGAGGAACGGCTCTTAATCGTTCCTTAGAAATCAACTTTCCGGTTTCTCTGCAAATGCCGTACGTTTTATTTTCAATTCGAATTAAAGCGGCTTCGAGATGCGAAATAAACTTTTCCTGACGATGCGCCAATCTTCCGGCTTCTTCTTTCGATAAGACAGATGCGCCTTCTTCTAATACTTTGAATGTAGGCGATGTATCTTGAGTATCATTACCATGAGAACTGTCTATGGACTCCTTTAAAATTTCGAAGTCTTTTCTGGCTTTCTCTAATTTTTTAAGAATTAATTCTTTAAATTCTTGCAATTCGGCATCACTGTATCTTGTTTTCTCTGCCATTTTTCCTCCTTGTCCTCACCGAGAACGATTAAGTTATACTTTTTCGACTACGATTTTTATACTTAAATGTTCGTCTAATTCTAAATCTATTGCTAATTCGTGGTTTAACTCATCCACTAAAACAATAGAATTTGCTAAGGTTTGTTGCGCAATATACGTATCAAATGCCTTGATTGTCCCCTCTATTTCAGAAAGTTTTAACAATTTAATGTTAATTTTATCAGTAACCTCGAAACCACTATCTTTTCTTAAGTTTTGAATTCTATTGATCAACTCTCTTGCAATTCCTTCTAGTTTTAAGCTTTCGGTTAAAGTTACGTCGAGCGCTACAGTCAATCGGCCTTCGTTGGCGACTAGCCAGCCGGGAATATCTTCAGAAATTATCTCAACATCTTCGAGAGTTAAATTTACTGTTTCTTTGTCTATGTTAAGCTGATATTTCTCGGTTTTTTCAAATATGCCTATGTCTTCTTGAGTCATTTGAGCAATTGCTCCGGCAATTTGCTTCATTATTTTACCATGCTTAGGCCCTAATGTTTTGAAGTTAGGTTTTATCTTTTTAACTAAAATACCTGTAGTTTCTGTTAAATATTCCAATTCTTTAACGTTGATTTCCGAAAGAATTAAATCTTTTACGGCATCCAATTGCTTTTGGAAGTTGTTATCGAGAACAGGAATCATTATTTTTTGAAGTGGTTGTCTAACTTTTAGGCTAACCTTTCTTCTAAGACCTAAAACCATCGAAGAAATAGTCTGAGCCATATCCATTCTTTCTTCTAAATCTTTATCGATCCATTGTTCTTGATAGCTTGGGAACATAGATAAATGCACCGATTCGTGGTCTCTGCCTGTAGCTTTGGTTAAATCTTGATACAATTTGTCGCTGTAAAATGGCATGATCGGCGAAGATAATTGCGCCACTGTTTCTAAACATTGATATAGTGTTTGATAAGCGGCTATTTTATCTTTAGAGTATTCGCCACCCCAAAAACGTTTTCTGTTTAAACGAACATACCAGTTGCTCAAATTCTCGCTGACAAAATTTTGAATAGCTCTACCGGCTTTGGTAGGTTCGTAGCTCTCTAAGGCTTCTTCAACATCTTTTATAAGCGTGTTTAGGAGGGAAATGATCCAACGATCGATTTCCGGTCGTTCATTGATTGGAACTTCAGCTTCGCTATAATTAAACCCATCGATATTTGCGTAAAGGGCAAAAAATGAATAAGTATTGTATAGCGTTCCGAAGAACTTTCGACGAACTTCCTCAACGCCCTCGATATCGAATTTTAAATTATCCCAAGGTTGTGCATTGGTGGTCATGTACCAACGTAATGGGTCGGATCCGTATTTTTCGATAGCCTCAAATGGATCAACGCCGTTGCCCAATCGCTTCGACATTTTTTGTCCGTTTTTATCGAGTACTAAACCATTCGAAATAATATTCTTAAAAGCCACGCTATCGAATAGCATAGTGCCTAATGCATGCAGAGTAAAGAACCATCCACGAGTTTGATCTACACCTTCGGCGATAAAGTCGGCAGGGTAATAGCCTTTGTCGTCTACCAATGCCTTGTTTTCGAACGGATAATGCAATTGAGCGTATGGCATTGCTCCACTATCGAACCAAACATCAATTAAATCTTTTTCTCTATATAAAGCTTGTCCGCTTTCCGAAACTAGAATTATATCGTCGACATAAGGACGATGCAAGTCAATTTTTTCGTAATTTTCTTTACTGTAATCCCCAACAATAAATCCTTTGTATGGATTTTTAGTCATAAAACCCTTTTCGATAGATTTTTCTATTTCGAGGTACAATTCTTCTACAGAACCAATGCATTTTTCTTCGGTTTTGTCTTCGGATAGCCAAATCGGAAGAGGTGTTCCCCAATATCTGGAACGTGACAAATTCCAATCTTGAAGGTTTTCTAACCATTTACCAAAGCGTCCGCTACCTGTCGAAGCCGGTTTCCAATTGATGGTTTGGTTTAGTTCGAACATTCTTTCTTTAAGTGCTGTGGTTTTTATAAACCAACTGTCTAAAGGATAGTATAATACAGGTTTATCAGTTCTCCAGCAGTGAGGGTAGTTATGTTCATGCTTTTCAACTTTAAATGCTTTGTTTTCTTTTTTAAGCATAACCGATAAATCGACATCTAAAGTGGTGTCGTTTTCTGTTAATTTGCTATCGTATGCGTTTTTAACAAATCGGCCTGCGTATTCAGAATACAATGCTTGGTCGATGTTTTCTTCAACGAAATCGTTATCTAAATTCTCAATAGGGAAGAAGCGTCCTTGTCGGTCAACCATAGGCTGACGAGTACCTTCTTTGTCGATTAAAACCAAAGGAACAATGCCTGCTGCTTTGGCAACTCTATCGTCGTCGGCGCCAAAGGTTGGAGCAATATGTACAACCCCGGTTCCGTCTTCTGTAGTAACAAAATCTCCGGTTATAATTTCAAAAGCTTTACCTAATGGTTTTACCCAAGGGATAAGCTGTTTGTATTGCATACCTGCCAATTCAATACCTTTGTACTCTGCTAAGACTTTGAAAGGGATTTTTTTATCACCTTCTTTGTAATCGGCGAATGAAAGTTCTGCATTTTCCGGTTTGAAATAGGCGCTTAACCGATCTTTAGCTAACAGCACAACTATGGCCTTCCCTGTATACGGATTGAAGCTGGCAACTTTTAAATAAGTGATATTTGCTCCAACCGCTAAAGCCGTGTTAGATGGTAAAGTCCATGGTGTAGTGGTCCAAGCAAGAACTTTTATTTCTTCGCACTGAAATCCATCGATATCAATATTCCCGAATAGTTTTTCTGAAGCTTCGTTTTTTATAAGAGAAAATTGAGCAACGGCAGTGGTGTCTTTAACATCGCGATAACAACCCGGCTGATTTAATTCGTGGGTACTTAATCCGGTACCTGCTGCAGGCGAAAAAGGCTGAATAGTATAGCCTTTGTATAGTAAATCTTTTTTGTACAATTCTTTTAGCAGATACCATAAGGTTTCGATGTAGCGATTATCGAAAGTGATGTATGGATCTTTCATATCTACCCAATAGCCCATTTTTTCGGTTAGGCTTTCCCATAAATCGGTATATTTCATTACATCCGATCTGCAGGCGGCATTGTATTCGTCAACAGAAATTTTACCTCCAATATCTTCTTTAGTGATGCTTAAAGCTTTTTCAACACCAAGTTCGACAGGAAGACCGTGGGTGTCCCATCCTGCTTTACGTTTAACTTGATAGCCTTTTAGTGTTTTATATCGACAAAAAATATCTTTAATACTTCTCGCCATTACATGGTGAATGCCAGGAATGCCATTGGCAGATGGTGGACCTTCGTAAAAAACAAAAGGTTTATTATCGGGTCTGGTAGAAATGCTTTTGTCGAAAGTGTGGTTTTCTTTCCATGCTTCAAGCACTTCTTTATTAATTTGAGAAAGATCGAATTGTTTGTATTCTGCAAATTTTTTACTCATATTTTTTTGATGTTAAATATTAACCTAAATGGGTTAATTAGTGTTACTTTTTAGCAGTCAAACTGCTGTTTTAAAAAGATTTGCAAAGATATGGTTTAATGGATTATTATCCAATATTTTTCTTTTATTAATAAGTGTGTTTATTGTTGAATTTAAGGGTTATTCTATGGTTAAATTTTAGGCATCTATAAGGCTTTTTGTTATTTTTGCAGGCTAAAATCGAAATAAAATGGCTCAAGAAGATTTATTTAAAAAGATTATTGCTCATACCAAAGAGTACGGTTACATTTTTCAGTCGAGCGAATTGTACGATGGCTTGGGTGCTGTGTACGATTATGGACAGTATGGTGCTGAGTTGAAAAATAACATTAAAAACTATTGGTGGCAAGCCATGGTACAGATGAACGAAAACATTGTGGGAATTGATTCCGCAATTTTTATGCACCCTACGGTTTGGAAAGCTTCCGGCCATGTTGATGCCTTTAACGATCCTTTAATTGATAACAAAGATTCGAAAAAGCGTTACCGTGCAGATGTTTTGATTGAGGAGCAAAGAGAAAAGATCAGATTAAAGATTGAAAAGGAAGTAGAAAAAGCTGAAAAACGGTTTGGTGAGAGTTTCGATAGAGCAACTTTTGTTAGTACTAATGCCAGAGTTCTTGAGTATCAGAAAAAAATTGATGATTTAACGACTCGTTTCCAAAAAGCTCTAGAAAATAATGATTTAGAAGAGTTGAAACAAATTATTTTAGACGAAGGAATAGTTTGCCCGATTTCGGGAAGTAAAAATTGGACCGATGTACGACAGTTTAATTTAATGTTTGCAACCGAGTTGGGTTCTGTAGCGGGCGATGCCAGTACTATATATTTGCGTCCGGAAACGGCCCAGGGTATTTTTGTGAATTACTTAAGTGTTCAGAAAACCGGAAGGATGAGAATTCCTTTTGGTATTGCTCAGATAGGAAAGGCGTTTAGAAATGAGATTGTCGCTCGTCAGTTTATTTTTCGTATGCGTGAGTTTGAACAAATGGAAATGCAATTTTTTGTTCGCCCGGGCGAAGAAATGAAATGGTTTGAACATTGGAAAGAAGTTCGAAGAAAATGGCATTTCGCGTTGGGTTTTTCGCAAGATAAGTATCGTATGCACGATCACGATAAATTAGCTCATTATGCTAATGCGGCAACCGATATTGAATTTGAGTTTCCTTTTGGTTTTAAAGAATTAGAGGGGATTCATTCTCGTACTGATTTTGATTTATCGCAACATCAAGAATTTTCAGGTAAAAAAGTTCAGTATTTCGATAATGAATTGAATGAAAGTTATGTACCGTATGTCGTAGAAACCTCTGTAGGTTTAGATAGAACATTTTTATCGATTTTGTCAAATGCATACACCGAGGAAAATATCTTAAAAGAAGATGGATCGGTGGATCAGCGTGTCGTATTGAAGATTCCTGCTCCGTTGGCTCCAGTCAAAGTTGCTGTAATGCCTTTGGTGAAAAAAGATGGCTTACCCGAAAAAGCAAGAGAAATTTTGCAAAAGCTTCAGTTCGAAAACAATTGCCAGTACGACGAAAAAGATTCGATAGGCAAACGTTACAGACGTCAAGATGCTATCGGAACGCCATTTTGTGTAACTGTAGACCACGATTCGCTGAAGGATAATATGGTTACAATTCGTTATCGAGACGACATGTCTCAAGAGCGCGTATCGATTGATGATATTGAAAAAATTGTTACTCGAAAAGTAAGCATGAGAAGATTGCTGGAAAAACTTTAATAAAAAATTAGGGTGTAGAGAAAAAAAATATTAGCTTTGCACTCCTTATTGGTCTCGTGGCCGAGTGGCTAGGCAGCGGTCTGCAAAACCGTGTACAGCGGTTCGAATCCGCTCGAGACCTCAAATGCAGACCAAACGCTTTACATTTGTAGAGCGTTTTTATAAAACAATTTTTTCGTTTTTATCATCGAAAAAGTGAAATTCCATAAAATGATATTTTGTTACCATTTCGATGTTTAGTTTACGCTTGTATTTCTTTACCCATTGGCGACGAATCGACTTAAACCAACCTTTGGTTAAAAAAGCGCCGATAAATGGATGCACTTTTAAAATAAGATGTTTAGCGTTGATGTTTTCGGCTAAGTATTTAAAGTGTGTTTCCAATTCGTCTATGAATAAAATAGCAGCTTCAATCTCGCCTGTGCCTTTACAAACAGGACATGTTTCGATTGTTTTAATGTTCATTTCCGGACGGACTCTCTGGCGTGTAATTTCCATGAGGCCGAACTTACTTAACGGAAGTAAATGGTTCTTGGCTCTATCCGATTTAAGGTTTTCTTTCATACGCTCGTAAAGACGTTTTCTGTTTTCGGGCGTAACCATATCGATAAAGTCGACCACTATAATACCTCCCATATCGCGTAAGCGGAGTTGTCTTGCAATTTCATCGGCAGCCGCTAAGTTAACCTCCAAAGCATTGGTCTCTTGGTCAACATCTTTTTTATTGCGGTTACCACTATTTACGTCGATGACATGCAGTGCTTCGGTGTGTTCGATCACTAAGTAAGCACCGTGTTTGAAAACTACAGTTTTGCCAAATAAGCCTTTGATTTGCTTTTCAATTCCATAAAAATCGAAAATTGGGCTTTTGTCTTTGTGTAGTTTTACAATTTTTTCTTTTTCCGGAGCAATGCTATATATGTAGCCCTTTATATCGTTGTATATTGTTTCATCGTTAACAACAATGTTGTTAAAAGTTTCGTCCATCATGTCCCTAACGATTGCAGAGGTTCTGTTAAGCTCTCCTATGGCTAGGCTTGGCACTTTGGTTTGTTCGGTGATTCTCATAAAAGCACCTTCCCACTTTTCGACCAGCTCTCTTAATTCGGCATCGAAATCTGCTACACGTTTGCCCTCTGCAACAGTTCTAATAATGACACCGTATTTGGATGGTTTAATACTTTTAATCAGGTTGATAAGGCGATTGCGTTCTTCAACCGATTTAATTTTTTGCGATACTGATACTTTATTCGAAAAAGGAATTAGGACCAAATTTCTTCCGGCAATTGAGATTTCTGAGGTTAAGCGAGGTCCTTTTGTCGAAATAGGCTCTTTAGCGATTTGTACTAAAATTTTTTGACCGGCTTTTAATACATCTTTAATTTTCCCGCCTTTATCAATATCGGGCAAAGGTTTGAATTTAGATAAGTCGTACGAATAATTCTTAGGACTTAAACTAAATTCGAGATACTTGTTTAACGATTGAAACTGTGGACCTAAGTCCAAATAATGTAAAAAAGCATCCTTTTCGTAGCCTACATCCACAAAAGCGGCATTAAGACTCGGCATGATTTTTTTTACATTAGCAAGATAAATGTCACCGACTGTAAATTGGATGTTATTTTTTTCGTTATTCAACTCCACAAGCTCTTTATTTCTTAAGAGAGCTATCGCGACTTCTTTACTGTTAACATCAATTATCAGTTCGTTACTCATATTTGTATTTTAGTTAGCGATAAAATATTCAAAAAAACCTATAAGACAGAGACTTATAGGTTTGAATATCTTAGTTGCAATAATACAGACTATTTCTTTTTATGTCTGTTTTTTCTTAGACGTTTCTTACGTTTGTGCGTAGACATTTTATGTCTTTTTCTTTTCTTTCCGCTAGGCATAATTTATATCTTTAATTTATTTAACTTGGTCTTTAACTTCGCTCACAAATGTCTTAGCAGGTTTAAAAGCTGGGATGTTGTGAGCAGGGATTTTGATGGTTGTGTTTCTTGAGATGTTACGAGCAGTTTTCTCAGCTCTTTTCTTTACAATAAAACTACCAAAACCTCTCAAATAAACATTATTACCATCCGATAGAGAATCTTTAATAGATTCCATAAAAGCCTCTACAGTTTTCTGTACAATAATCTTCTCTACTCCTGTGCTTTTTGAGATTTCGTTTACAATATCTGCTTTAGTCATAATATTTTATTTAATATCAATTAATTACGCAATTTTTTTTAGAGTTGCAAATATATACCTTTTTTTGATACTAGAAAATCAATTAACATTAATTTTGAACATAAAATCTTCAATATATTGTTAATACTAAGTTGTGTATGGATTTGACTTTAAAATTGATTAACTGGTTTGCTGATAATCAAAGAGATTTGCCTTGGAGGAAGGATAATAACCCTTATTTTATTTGGCTCTCCGAAGTCCTACTACAGCAAACGCAAGTGGTGCAAGGCTTGCCCTATTTTAATAAATTTGTGAATAAATTTCCAAAAGTTGAAGATTTAGCAAATGCATCTGAAGAAGAAGTTTTAAGGTTATGGCAAGGTTTAGGTTATTACTCTAGGGCTAGAAATTTGCATTTCGCTGCTAAAACAATAGCCTACGATTACGAGGGTGTTTTTCCAAATACTTTTCAAAAAATCAAACAGTTAAAGGGAATCGGAGATTATACAGCGGCAGCCATTGCTTCCATCGCTTTTAATGAATCGGTTCCTACAATTGATGGAAATGTATTAAGGGTTATTAGTCGTTTAATAGATCTTGAGTTGCCCGTTGATACTGCCGAAGGTTTAAAAGCTGTTCGCTCAACAATGGAAATGCTTATCGATACGCAACAACCAGGAACTTTTAATCAAGCGGTGATGGAATTAGGCGCTTTAATTTGTAAACCTAAAAATCCGGATTGTGTAAATTGTCCAATTCACGTCAATTGTCTATCGTTCGAATGCAAGAATCAGCATTCGAGACCTGTGAAAAGCAAAAAGACACAAATTAAGAATTGGTATATCGATTATTTATTTCTATCGAATAAAAAAGGCGTGGTTCTCCAACAACGCGACGAACAGTCGATTTGGAAAAAAATGTTTGAGTTTCCTAATGTTTTTAGCGAAGAACCTCCACAGAATCTAAAAGCCCTAGAGCATTTAATGACGAGTTTAGGTTGCGAGCAAGGCTCGAAGATGAAATTATTTAAAGAAGAAAAACATCAACTTACGCATCGAAAACTGCATTTGAGGTTCTTTGTTTGTCCGATACCAGACGATTTTAGTGCTAATTCGTTGGTTTTGTATAAGCAACTAGATGAAAAACCAATGCCAAAACCAATTGTGAGTTTTTTAAATCAGTATTTATTGAAATAAAAAAGCCCCGAAGGGCTTTCCTTTATTCATTCTGAAATATAAAATGGTCTTTTTCGTATAAAATCCGGATTTCAGAAGCTTTGTTTACAGTTTCGCTCAGAATAGCTTTCGAAAGTTCGTTTAGTAAGTATGTTTGTATCGCTCTTTTTACTGGTCTTGCGCCATATTGTGGGTCGTATCCAATTTCGCTTAATTTATTTAAAGCACCAAGGCTTAAAGCTATTCTGATACCCTGTTTTTCCAATTTCTTGCGTACTGCACCAAACTGCATTTCTACAATTGCTTTAATTTGGTTTTTCAACAGTGGAGCGAACATTATTCTTTCGTCGATGCGATTTAAAAATTCCGGACGAACAGATTGTTTTAAAATATCTATCACCTTGTGTTCAGTTTTGGTAATGAGATCGGGATTTTCAATTGCTTTTTCATCGCTAAATACTTGCTGAATAATCTCCGAGCCAACATTTGAAGTCATAATAATAATGGTGTTTTTAAAGTTCACCAATCGACCTTTATTGTCTGTTAAGCGGCCATCGTCAAGCACTTGAAGTAAAATATTGAACACATCGGGGTGAGCTTTTTCTATTTCGTCTAGTAAAATAACAGAATAGGGTTTACGTCTTACCGCTTCGGTCAATTGCCCTCCTTCGTCGTAGCCAACGTAACCGGGAGGCGCTCCAATTAATCTCGAAACGGAGTGGCGTTCTTGATATTCGCTCATGTCTATTCTTGTCATCATATTTTCGTCGTCGAATAGAAATTCGGCTAAAGCTTTAGCTAATTCAGTTTTTCCAACCCCTGTTGTTCCCAAAAAAATAAATGATCCGATTGGTTTTTTCTCGTCACCCATCCCTGCACGATTTCGGCGTACAGCGTTTGCTACCGCTTCGATTGCTGAGTCTTGGCCAACTACCCTACGGTGTAGCTCTGATTCTAAATTTAGTAATTTTTCTCGTTCAGATTTCATCATCTTGCTCACGGGAATACCAGTCCATTTCGATACTATATCGGCAATATCTTCATAGTTCACCTCTTCGTCGACTAAGGCCGATTCGCTTTGCATTGCGTTGAGTTTAGTTTTGAGCTGCTCAATTTGATCTTCACTTTCTTTAATTCTTCCATAGCGTAGCTCTGCCACTTTTTGATAATCGCCATTGCGTTCTGCTTGGGTTGCTTGAAGTTTGAAATCTTCAATTTGATGTTTTAATTGTTGAATATTATCGACCACTTCTTTTTCGGCTTTCCATTTTGCTTGAATTGAATTAGCTTCTTCCGAAAGATTTTCTATTTGTTGAGTTAAATGCTTGATCTTACCGACGTTATTTTCTCTTTTGATAGCTTCTCGTTCGATCTCGAGTTGTTGAATTTTCCTTTTTAATTCATCCAATTCTTCGGGAACAGAATTAATTTCTAATCTTAATTTTGCCGAAGCTTCATCAATTAAATCGATAGCCTTGTCGGGCAGTTGACGTTCGGTAATGTAACGATCGGAAAGCTCCACAGCAGCAATAATTGCATCGTCGGTAATTCTAACTTGGTGGTGCGATTCGTATTTATCTTTGATACCCCGCAGGATAGAAATGCTATCGGCTACGTCCGGCTCCTCTACTAATACTTGCTGGAAGCGTCGCTCTAAAGCTTTATCTTTTTCGAAATATTTTTGATATTCGTTAAGCGTGGTTGCTCCAATAGCCTTGAGCTCACCTCTGGCCAAAGCAGGTTTTAAAATATTAGCAGCATCCATAGCGCCTTCACCTTTTCCGGCTCCAACTAAAGTATGTATTTCGTCGATAAACAAAATAATATTTCCGTCGCTAGATGTAACCTCTTTTACAACTGCTTTTAAACGCTCTTCGAATTCTCCTTTGTATTTAGCACCAGCTACCAAAGCCCCCATATCTAAGGAGTATAAGGTTTTGTTTTTTAGATTATCAGGCACATCGCCACTAATTATTCTGTGTGCAATGCCTTCTGCAATGGCTGTTTTACCTACTCCCGGCTCTCCAATTAAAATTGGGTTGTTTTTGGTTCGACGCGACAATATTTGAAGAATACGTCTAATTTCTTCATCTCTGCCAATCACAGGGTCCAATTTGCCTTGTTCGGCCAACAGATTGAAATTTTGAGCGTATTTTCCTAAAGCATTGTACTGATCTTCGGCGCTTGCAGAATTAACTTTTTGACCTTTTCTTAAAGAAGATATTGCTTCATCTAAATTTTTAATTGTCAAACCGCTATCTTTTAATAATTGGGCAACATCATCTTTTCCATCGATAAGAGCAATTAGTATATGTTCTAATGTGACAAACTGATCGTTGTTCTTTCTTGCCTGTTTTTCTGCTTTAAGCAATGTGTCTTGGGCATCTCTCGATAGATAAACTTGTGCATTTCCTGTTGTTTTAGGCTGATGTGCTATAATTGCTTCGAGAGCAGAGTTTATCGAAGACAGTCTGGCTCCTGCTTTTTCGAATAAATATTGCATCAAATTTTCATCTGTTTTTAAAATGGCTTCTAATAAATGCGATTTTTCGATGTTTGGGCTTTGATGCTCTTGCGCCACTTGCAATGCTTTTTGAATGGCATCTTGCGATTTAATAGTATATTGATCTGAGTTCATATCTGATTAACTTTTTTCGGCAATAGTCAAATTTTAAGCCGATGAATATTAACAGAAATTTTGACAGATTCTTGAATTATCCAATGACAAAATGACGTTTATTGATAATTATTTATATATTTTTGAAAAAAATAAAGTTAGCATGTCACTTTTTTCGAATAGGGGTTACTTATTAGTAAACAACATCAAAAAAAGGTAAATGAACAATAAACCTGAAAATACAAAATCGGCATCTAAACAAGATCAGTTCATGGAACTTTACCGCTCAGTTCATGATGGTTTTGTGAGGTATTGTAAAGCAAAAGCTTATGGAATTATTGATTTTGAAGACTTGATTAACGAATCGATCACGCGAGCTTTCGAAGGCTTCAATCGATTGAAAAACAAATCTCTTTTCCCTGCATACTTGTATGCGATTGCCAGAAATGTGATAAAAAACGAATTACGTTCGAGGAATTATCAAAATGACTACCAACAATCGCTTGTAGATAAAGATCTTGTTGAAAGAAATCATGCAGATAAAAAATTTGAAATCGAAATTTTATATCAAGCCCTTTCAGCCTTGCCGGAAGACCAAAAGGAAGCGTTGATTTTGTTTGAAATTTCGGGGTATTCAATTAAAGAAATTGCACAGATGCAAGACTGTTCGCAAGATGCTGTTAAGCAAAGATTGAAACGAGGAAGGGAAAAGCTTGCCATTATTTTGGGGACTAAAATTAAAGTTCCAATATCAAAAATTCAGCAAGCCAGTGTATTATTAACTTTATTTTTTTAAATCATGAACTCAAACGAAATATTAGATAAGTATTTTTCAAATGCTAAAAATGAATCGATCAATTTTCCCATTGATAAAATACATGCATTAATTCAAATTCCTATCAGTGTGAAAAGTGCGCCAAGTGTAGGAGCGAAAGGTATTGTTAATTCTGTATGGGTTAAGCTAATTGTTGTCACTAGCTTTGTGGGTGTTGTTGGTTTAGTGGTAAGTTATTTATCAAACTCAAATAAAGATAAAACTTCAAGTATAGCGTCTTCTGTGCAAGCAACAATGTCTACGGATAATCATCAGGAGCAAAATAATAATATTTTAGCAATAGCAAATGAGGAGAATATTCCTGAAGATAAAATCGAAGCTTTGAATGTTAACGTAGACAATAAATCTTCAAATGAACATTCTTCAAAATTTGTTCATAAAAAGAAAATTGCAAATGAAGAACTTTCAGTAAAAACTAGAACTGAAAAAACGGAAAAAGTACGAGTCGCATCGGTTGCAGAGCCAAACAACACACAAGAAATAATACCTGCAAAAGATTCTGTTTCAAGATCTTATAAGTACTCATATACCGATCTTTATCGAAAAAAACATCAAAAAAATGTTGCGAGTATTGGCCATAGATATGCTGTTAAAATTGGCAACTTTACAATAGGCGAAGAAAGTTATTTTAAAGAGAGTGAGAATAACAAAAGATATCAAAAAATTTCACTTTTTATTTATAATAGCGGAGAGTGGGCCAGAGTTAAATATCGTAATCGTTGGGGATATGCAGATATAGAAGGCCGCGAAGTTGTTGCTCCTATTTATAATAAACTTTATCTGTTTGGGGGTTATAAGTCGGAATGGGCTATGGTAGAACTAGATGGTAAATATGGTTTTATCGATACGAGTGGGCAAGTAATTGTAAGTCCTACATTCGACAAAATTTATTATTTCGGCGAATACAAAGGGGATTGGGCCATGGTAAAAAAAGCTGGATTGGTAGGTTTTATTAATGAACAGGGACAAGTTGTAGTGTCACCAATTTACGATAAAGTCGAGCATTTCGACATTAATAGAATTGGCTGGATGACCGTAGTGAAAGATAAACTTTATGGATTTATCGATAGTACAGGAGCAGAAGTTGTAAAACCTCAGTTCGATAAAATCTACTTTTTCGGAGCGTACATCGATAATTATGCTATGGTGAAGAAAGACAAAAAATATGGATTTATCAACAACGAGGGGGAATTGGTAATCGCTTGTAAGTACGACAAAATATTTTATCCGGAGATTGATCACGAAGGTTGGATAAAAGTTATCAAAGACAAACAAGAAATGTACATCGATTTTCTAGGCAATCCTATAATCAAATAACTAACCAATAAATTTATTTTTATGAAAACCAAAATGTATTTGGCTTTAGCCACCGTGCTTTGTTTTTACCTGTCGGTGAACGCGCAATTGATTTTTGATAGAACTGATAATGAGTATTTAGGAAGCTATTTGGAAGGCTCTTCCCCAAGTGGGAAGTACACTATGTACACTAGATCCATGGATAATAATTATGTTCTGAAAGCGACCGCTAAAGACGATTCTATTCACATTAAAATGGTTGACAGAACGGGTTACAAAATGCGAAAGAATGGTCAGCGAAAAGTTCAAAACTATAGGCAAATTAGTCAATACGATCAAAAGGGCTATTTGCTTCAAAAACAAAAATTCGGTAAGAAAAAAGAGAAGCGTTCTTATAGCTACTCATACAACGATGCTGGCTTGTTTACAAATTACATGGAGCTTGTTAGAGGATCCAAAATTTTTGCAGAACAATTCGAGTACGACCAAAATAATAACCTAACAGAATATCAGTTTTTTATAAATAACGAGTTTAAAAGTAAAGTAACTGCACGTTACAACGACACTATCATTGTTGAGCAAGCTTATTATAGAAATAATCCGACAGAAATTCGATCGAACTGGGAATATGAGTACTATTTTGATAATCAGAAAAAAGAAACTCGTTTTTTCTTCAAAAATGAGTTGAGGCATAAATGGACATTCTCCTGCGATGAGGAAGGAAAAGACATTATTAAAAAAGGGGAGTCTCAAATTTGCGAACTCAAGCAATATAATGCAGATAGCACTTATGTTGTTATTAAAAGGACTTATGGAAAGAAAGGGCGCATTTCAAAACAACGTAGTACATTCGATAAATTTAATCGATTAATTCTTCAAGAATACGAAAATGTTAAAGGCAAAATCACTTACAAACATCAATATTTTTATAACGATAAAAACTTGCTTATAAAAGAATTGTCGTTTAAAAGAGGAAAACACTCAAATGAAGTTTTATGGGGAAATGAGAGCGAATACACCCCAGAGGGTCACTTGGCTAAACGCACTAGAATAAGAAATGGGAAAGTAAAGTCGACTAGTATTTATGAGCGTAACGATAAAGGTCAAATTATCAGTGAGCAGTATTTTAATAAAAATGGAGAGCAAGTTAGCAGAACAACTTATGAATACGACGAGAATGGTCTGTTAACTCAGCAAAACTCTTACAATAAAAAAGATATTTTAACTCACCTAACTCAAACAAAGTACTGGTTATATTAGAATTGAATGCATCGATCAGACCAAACTATTGAATATGTCTTAACTTCGTTCCAGCGCCTTGCATTTTGTAGGGCGTTTTTTCTTAAAAAAGTGTAGCTTTGCTGTAATATGAAATCAAATAAAAATCGATCGTATTCGGTTCTTTTGAGTCTTACTTTAGCGATTTTGGGGAGTGTTGTCCATTTGGCTAATTCTCAATCTATTGTATTAAAGTCGAAGTTCGAGACCGGTTCAAAAATATATTCATCTCCTGTGGTTACCTCCAACGACGAAGTCGTTATTGGTGGGCATAATAAATATGTATATTTTTTATCTAAAGAAGGCACTTTAATCTCGAGCTATAAAACTAAAGGCTGGATACACGCTTCGCCCGAAATTCTACCGAATGGCTGGGTCGTAATAGGTTCGTACGATAAGCATTTGTATTTTTTTAATGCTGAAGGCCAATTGATGAAATCGTACAAGCCCGGAGGAAAAATTTTTTCGAAGGTATTGCCGATAGGAAACGAAAAAATAGCTTTTGCAACCAATAAAGTAGGTTTGATGATACTCAATGTTATTGATAGTTCGAAAGTTTTTTTTAAACCCAAACGTTTGTCTCATACCGATTTAAGTATCGATAATGAAGGCAACATCTTGTTAGGATCCTTAGACAAACACCTTTATAAAGTTAATCAAAATGGTCAAGCGATACTAAATTATAAAACCAAGGGTTGGGTTTTGCATTCTAAACCGACTCTTTTAAATAATGGTATTGTTATACAAGGCTCTTACGATAAAAGCCTACATTATTTAGATGCTAATTATCAACCACTTTATCATTTTAAAACAAACGGAAGGATACACGGAAACCCTTTAGTGATGAATGATTCGATTATTGTTGTTGGCTCTTTCGATGGCTCGGTGTATTTTTTAAATCAGCGCGGAGAGAAGCAGTTTAGCTTTGAGACCAAAGGAAAAGTGGTCGCTTCTCCGGTGATGCTTTCCAACGGAATTATTGTTGTTGCATCGTACGACAATTGGGTTTATTTTTTGAACGATAGGGCAGAATTGCTTGCAAAATTTCAGACCGGAGGTAATCTGTTTTCAACCCCTGCTGTTCTTTCCGACGATACTGTAGTTGTTCCTTCGAACGATGGGTTTATATACTATCTCGAATTGAAATTATAAAAAGTAAGCAGACTTTTGTCCGCTTACCTCTGTGTTTTTTTTTTTATTTTGATGCTTGAACTAAAGCCTCAACTTCATCTATTTCAATAGGAATACGTTTTTTGCCTAGCAATCGACAGCCGGTTTCAGTAACCAAAATATCATCTTCTAAGCGAATGCCTCCAAAGTCTCGATATTCGTTAACTTTATCGTAATTGATAAACTCGGCGTGCATTTGTTGCTCTTGCCATTGGTCGATTAACGCAGGGATGAAATAAATTCCCGGTTCGTTGGTTATAACAAAACCCGGTTTTAATGCTTTAGCCAGACGCAAATAAGCAGTTCCAAATTGTTTTGAAGGCTGAATGGTTTCGTCGTAACCAACATAAATCTGACCAAGGTCTTCCATGTCGTGAACGTCCATACCCATCATATGACCTAAACCATGAGGGAAAAATAGGGCATGAGCACCAGCTTCAACAGCAGACTCCGCATCGCCCTTCATTAAACCTAAATTTTTAAGGCCTTCTACAATGGTTCTTGCGGCAACCATATGAACATCGAAATATCTAACTCCGGGCTTGGTGGCTGCGAACGCATTGTTATTAGCGTCGAGCACTATTTGGTATATTTCTCTTTGTTTTTGGGTAAATTTGCCACCAACAGGCGAAACGCGCGTGTGATCTGTAGTATAGTTTAATGGCGATTCATATCCGGCATCGGTAAGCATTAAATCTCCGCTTTTTAGCAAGTTATCGTGAAAATTATTGTGCAACGTTTCTCCTCTTTTCGATAATATAATAGGGAAGGAAACGGTGCCACCGTGCGATAAACTGATGCCTTCTATTCTGCCTGCAATTTCTCTTTCGTAAACACCATCTTGTGCCATTTTCATTGCTGTAGTGTGCATCTCGTAGGCGATGTCTTGAATAGCATCGAGGTGTGCAATTTCTTTTTCGCTTTTAATCTCTCGCAACGAAATAATAGCTTTCACTAGTTCCAAAGAAAAATGTTCGTTGGTATCGAAAACGGAAATGCCAAGGAATTTTTCGATTTGTAAATTTCTAACTTCGCGGTAAGCTGGTAAAAAGTGAATTTTACGACCGTCTTTAATCGCGTTTTTTATGAAGCCTTGTAGCGCAACGCAGGTGTCGGTATGTTCTACTCCAACTTCGGCAGCTAAATCTTTTACCGATGGCTGAGGGCCCATCCATATAATATCGTCGATGTCGAAATCGTTGCCAAAAATGTAATCTTTATTATTGTCGAGGTCAATAATTCCTGCAAATCCGGGTAAATTGATGCCAAAAAAGTACGAAAAGTTGCTATCTTGTCTAAAACGGTAAATGTTTGCTGGGTAACTCATAGAGCTGTCTCTATTACCTAAAATAAATGCTAAACCGCCGCTCATTTTTTGCCTTAGAGCTTGTCTTCTTTGAATATAATCTTCTTTTGTGAACATTTTTTTAATCTTTTATATTGATGTGCTGTAAAGTTATAAAACTATTTTTTAGCGTTGACTCTATAGCTTGTTTTTGTTCAATTTCTTTAAACTGATTTAAATAAAGCAAGCGTGTATATTAGTTCAAGGCTTGAATGGTTTTGTTTTTCGGATATTTTACGCTATATATAAACTGAAAGCTTTGTGTGCCTTTTGCAGGAAGCTTAAGTTGCCATTTCAAAAGGCCTTTGTCTTCGTCGTATTCTGCTCCTCCTGTATTTTCTAATTTAATTTCAATTTCGCTGCTCGATGTAATCGGAATTTGGTCTAGTATAAGTAATTCAACTTCTGTAGATTTTTGGTTTTTCAAACTAATCTCAACACCACGTTGTTGTTTTCTGTTAAGTCCGAGTACTTGGTTGTTCGTAAAATCTTTAATCATTTTTCTTTGGATGCTGATAAATGGATCTTGCCCCATAGATAGTTCCAAGGTGTCTTGTGTATTGCTTGGGTCTATGTAGGTCTTTCCAACATAAGTTTCTTTGTTGTATAAGCTCATTTCGCCCGGTAGTAAATATAGATTTTCCCAACCTGTGATTCGTGCTATTAAATACACTTTTTGATTAATCTTTGGAATGGCAAAGTAGCGATAATTGACCGGTAAAGTATAATCGTTAACAGCAATTACTTGGCCTTCTGCATTACTTTTTATATCCATAGGCAAACCAATTTCGAATTCGGTATTAAAAATGGAATTGCTTGTAGTATTGTAGCTCGATAAAGATGAGGCTTCTTCTTCTTTGTATTCTTCACCATCGTAATCCATTATAGCAACTTCGTTTAGTTCCATTGCCGGAGCTTCGGCATAGGACTTAGAGGCTAGTTTGGCTTGCCTTTGGCGGTATTGCTCGTAATATTGCAGATACCAAGGGTTTAAATTTGGTAAATTATTATTGACATTCAATTGTCCGGTAGATAGTGTTAATTTAACATCTTCCCAATCTTCGCCTGTTGTTTGATAAACTGTTGCTTTATATTTTAATTCGGCGTCGTTTTCTCCGGCTCTAATGTCGTATGCAGGTATCCAACCGGCTTGAGATATTTTATAACTTACTTCTAAAGAACCACTTTGTGGCAATTCCGACATTAAGGTTAGTACAATTTCGCTGGTGTTTTTTCTTGTGTTAGCAAAAAAAGCCCGCTCTTGTTGGGTTAAAGCATTAATTCTTGCTTGATTTTCTTGAGTTTTTCGGTTTAGGTTTAACAATTTTAAGTTGACCTCCTGCAATCGAGAACGGTAAAAATCGGCTAATTTTTGGAGTTCAAGTACGTTTAAGCTTTGTTGTTCGCTTTTAATGTTTTTGTTTTGCAAAATCATGCTTCTTTCTTCGGTAAGGGCGTTAATCGTTTGTTGTTGGTTTTCGTTATCGTGAGCATAGTATCGCAAACTATCGCGAAGCATTTTAATATCGCTATTAATTTCTGGCTGGGTTAAATAATTCAAGCGATGTTTTACACTTAAGATGGTGTATTTACCTTTTCCTTTAACTTGAATGGAATTCGGATCCACATCGGCCGAAAGCTTGGTAAGCACATAATTATTTACGCCTTCTTTAACTTGGAATTGAGCTTTGCGAGTAAGTTGGGCCCCATTTAAGAAAACATTGACTTTTTCAATTTTAGTGTCAATTTCTGTCTCCTGCCCAATCGACAAAAGACTTAAACTCATCAGGAATACTAGTAAACGATTCATAATTTAGAATTTTATTATTTTAAAAAGCGCTGCATGCGCAAAATTGATACTTTTTTAATTGCATTTTTCAAACATTTTTTCGTCGTTTAATACAATTTTCTTTTCATCTATCAAAGGGCTTATGGCTTTGAGTAAAATAGTTTGATTGGTTTTTAATAGTTGCAAAAGTTCAGACTCTGAATGAGGCCTGTCGTTTAGCATGTTTATTACTTTTTGAGCTAGTATTCGAAGATGCTCAAAACTATCGATTTGCTCTTTACACACGTCGCACATGCCACAAATTCCTGCATCTTTTTCACCAAAGTACTCCAAAATAATTTGACTTCGGCACTGTTCTTTAGAACTTACAAATTGAATGATCGATTGAATTTTTTTAAGATCGTGGGCTTTTCTATACTGGTAGAATTCCGGCGAAATATGAATATATCGCTCCTCCATTCTGGCTTGTAAAAATCTAATGTAGGTACTGCTTTTTCTGCCTTGGTATTTTAAAATTCCATTTTGCTCAAGGATTTGAAGATATTTGATAACAGTTTGCACTGAAATATTAGCTTTTTTCGAAATATGATGTTCGTTGATGTTGATAAACGAACTAAACAAACCTTGGTAGGTTCTGAGTAGAATTTTAATAAATCCTTCAAAGTCAGGGTTTCCGATGTAAAATCGATATAAGTCGTTATTGTCTATTAGTATATGAATTTTCGAAGGCGCATCGATGGGTTCGCTAAGCTCTATCCAGCCTTCTTTTTCTAGCAATTTAATGGCGTTAAATGCTGTAGCAACATTAAGCTTATACTGAACTATAAACCGACTGAAATCGAACTCAAATTCTTCGTTTTCGCCGGCACCTACAGGAATTCTTAAAAAACTCCCAATTGCAGCATAGGTTCGCATAATCTCACTAATAGGAGGGTACTTTTGTTCGATGCTCTCTTTCAGTTTTTGCAAATCTTCTTGGTTATAAATTACACCGGCATAAGCTGTGTATCCATCTCGGCCACCTCTCCCTGCCTCTTGGTAATAGGCTTCAAGAGAATCGGGCAAATCTAAATGTAGTACGAGTCGAACATCGGGTTTGTCTATTCCCATTCCAAAAGCATTGGTCGAAACCATTACCCTAATTTGATTGTTCTGCCAATATTCTTGTTTTTGTTTTCTAATGGAATGATCTAAGCCCGCATGGTAGTAGTCGGCAGAAATTTTATGATCGTATAAAAACTTGGCAATTTCATAGGTTCGTTTCCTGTTTCGTACATAAATAATGGCTGTTCCATCAATTTTATTAAGAATTTGTAGCAAATAATGCATTTTATCCTCAACAAATCTCGAAATATAAATAAGATTATCTCTAAAAAAACTTTTCCTAAATACCTGTCCATTTTTAAATTGAAGTTGTTTTTGGATGTCATCGATTACATCGGGTGTTGCAGAAGCTGTAAGAGCTATAATTGGTGCTTCGGGAACTAATTCTCGGAGATCAGCAATTTCGAGATAGGCTGGTCTAAAATCGTAACCCCATTGAGAAATACAGTGCGATTCATCTACAGCAATTAATCCTACATCTATACCTTGAATTTGATGTTGAAATAAAGGTGTTTTAATTCTTTCCGGACTTATGTATAAAAACTTAATTTGCTTGGCAGAGGCTTTGTTGAAGATCAGCTCAATTTCTCTTTGCGACAGACCCGAATATATTGCATCGGCAGGTATATTATGGCGTTTAAGATTTCCTACTTGGTCGAGCATTAATGCAACCAGAGGGGTTACAACAATACATAAGCCTTCTTTAGCTAAAGCAGGCACTTGAAATGTAATCGATTTGCCTCCTCCGGTTGGTAAAAGACCCAAGGTATCGTGACCTTCAAAAACAGAACGGATAATATCTAGCTGTACAGGCCTGAAAGTGTCATATCCCCAGTATTTTTTTAATATTTCCTGAAATCGAGTCATCGCTTGTCTTCTTTCGCTAAGATAGTATTAAAATATATTAATTTAATCAAGTATTCTGTGCATTTTTTGTAATTTAGCGGAATTTTAAAATTGTATAAAATTCCTTACTATGTCATTAATAGCCAACAAAGTAGCTTCTGAAGGGCTAACCTTCGACGACGTATTGTTAGTGCCCGCTTACTCAGAAGTTTTACCAAGGGAGGTGTCAACCAAGACTTTTTTCTCGAGAAATATTCAGCTTAACACACCAATTGTATCGGCGGCAATGGACACCGTTACAGAATCAGCTTTGGCAATGGCCATTGCTAGAGAAGGAGGGATTGGTGTTATTCATAAAAACATGAGCATAGAAGCTCAAGCACGCGAAGTTAAAAAGGTAAAACGTGCAGAAAACGGAATGATTTTCGAGCCAATCACAATTCAAGCTCATCAGACTGTTGGTGACGCTCTAAAATTAATGATGGAATTTAAAATTGGAGGAATTCCGGTTGTCGATGCTAATCATACTTTGGTTGGAATTGTTACCAATCGCGATTTAAGGTTCGAAACTAACGAAAGTCGTAAAATTTCTGAAGTGATGAGTCACGAAAGATTAATTACAACAACACAATCGACCGACTTAGAAAAAGCCGCTAGCATTTTACAAAAACATAAAATTGAGAAATTACCGGTTGTTGACGAAAACAACAAATTAATAGGGCTTTTAACATATAAAGATATTACAAAAGCGCAAGATCGTCCGAATGCTTGCAAAGACGAAAAAGGAAGATTAAGAGTTGCTGCGGGTGTTGGTGTTACTTTCGATACGTTGCAAAGAGCAGAAGCTCTGGTTAATGCAGGTGTAGATGCGATTGTTATCGACACAGCACACGGACATACAAAGGGCGTTGTAGAAATGCTAAAACAACTGAAAGCAAAATATCCAAACATCGATTTTGTGGTTGGTAATATTGCAACTGGAGATGCTGCTAAGATGTTGGTGGAAGCAGGTGCCGATGCTGTTAAAGTAGGGATTGGGCCAGGTTCAATTTGTACAACCAGAATTATTGCCGGTGTAGGTTATCCGCAATTATCGGCCATATACGAAGTGGCCGATGCGATAAAAGGTTCTGGTGTCCCCGTTATTGCCGATGGAGGTATTCGTTACTCTGGCGATATTGTTAAAGCGATTGCGGCAGGCGGCGATACAGTGATGATAGGCTCTCTAATTGCCGGTGTTGAAGAGTCGCCGGGTGAAACAATTATTTACCAAGGAAGAAAATTCAAATCTTACCGAGGAATGGGCTCCATCGAAGCAATGCAGCAAGGATCGAAAGATCGATATTTCCAAGACGTGGAAGACGATATTAAAAAATTAGTACCAGAAGGCATTGCTGCCAGAGTTCCTTACAAAGGAACTTTGTCGGAAGTCATATACCAATTGGTTGGAGGCCTTAAAGCAGGTATGGGATATTGTGGGTCTGCTCAAATAAAAGACTTACAAAATGCTAAATTTGTTAAAATTACAGCATCCGGAATGCAAGAAAGTCACCCTCACGACGTTACTATTACTCGCGAAGCTCCAAATTACAGTCGATAATTATTTAATTTTAATATTTATAAAAGGAATAAACCATGAAAAGATTAATTGTTGCGATTAGCTTAATAGTTACTTTTTTTACACTAGATGCTCAAAACGATACCCTTATGACTATTGCTGGCCAAGCAGTTACAAGTGGTGAGTTTTTAAGAATTTACAATAAAAACAATTCTGTAGAAACAATTTCTGATAAAAAATCAGTTGAAGATTATTTAGATTTATTCATCAATTTTAAACTTAAAGTTGTTGAAGCAGAAGCCTTAGGAATGGATACTATTGATAAGTTCCAGCGTGAATTAGGTGGTTACCGCAATCAATTGGAGAAACCTTATTTTATCGATCTATCGATTCAAGATAAATTGGTAAAAGAGGCATACGATCGCTCTCAATACGATGTAAGGGCTTCGCATATTTTAATTATGGTTGGCAAAGATGCAAACCCTGCCGATACTTTAATGGCTTATAAAAAGATTGAAAAAATCCGAAATGATATTGTTTCCGGTAAAACAACATTCGAAGAGGCTGCCAGAACCAAATCGGAAGACCCTTCGGTTAAAATGAATTTAGGCGATTTAGGTTATTTTACAGTATTTCAAATGGTTTATCCGTTCGAAAATGCAGCTTTTAATACACCTGTAGGCGAAGTTTCCGACATCGTAAGAACTCGTTATGGCTATCATATTTTAAAAGTAAACGACAAACGAAAAGCTAAAGGCGAAGTTTTAGTAGCACATATTATGGTGGCATTAGCTAAAGACGCCGACACCATTACCGCTAAAGCTGCTGAGAAGAAAATCGGAATGATATACGATAAATTGCAAAAAGGTGAAAAATTTGAAGAGTTAGCTCAATTATATTCCGACGATAAAGCCTCTGCAAAAAAAGGAGGAGAATTGCAATGGTTCGGTACAAGTCATATGGTACCTGTTTTTGAGGAAGCTTCGTTTTCATTAGAAAATAAAGGCGATTACTCTAAACCTGTTAAAACCGATTTTGGTTGGCATATTATTAAGTTATTGGATCGAAGAGCGCCTCAAACTTTCGAAGAAAGCGAGAAAAAAATTAAAGATAGAGTTGCTGCCGATATGCGTTCCAGATTGAGCAAAGATGCTGTGTTAAACAAGCTTAAGGCAGAATACGGCTATAAATTAAACCCAAAAAGTATGGATGAGATGTATGCCAACATTAATGCCGGTATTTTTTCTGGAGAATGGAAATTAGAGTCGATCAACAAACTAAAGAAAACACTTTTTTCACTTAACGATTCGGCCTACTCGCAACAAGCTTTTGGTATCTTTTTAGAAAAAAATACGCGTACAAAACGTAAAGAAGAAGAGGTTAAAGTGTTTATTAATCGCATGTTCGATTTGTATGTCGAAAATGAACTTAAAGCTGTAGAAAGAGAAAATCTACCTAATAAATACGACGAATACAGATACCTTCTCCAAGAATACCACGATGGAATTTTATTGTTCGACTTAACAGAAAAAATGGTTTGGTCTAAAGCCATTGAAGATTCTGTAGGCTTAGCCGAATTCTACGCTCGTAACAAAGAGAAGTACATGTGGGGACAACGTGCCGAAGCAGAAATATTCCAAGCTAAAGACGCTAAAACACTATCGAAACTTAAAAAGTTATTAGCTAAAAAAGATGCTAAAGGTTATTCTGCAGAAGATATTCTGAAAATGTTGAATAAAAAAGATAGCGCAGCCGTTGAATTAATCGCAGAAAAAGTATATTCTAAAGGCGATTATGCTTTGCTCGATGAAGCTAACGAAACTTTAAAGTTTTTCGAAAACCCGGACGCTAAAGCACCTATTTATTTCGAAAAAGCTACCAAATTAGTTTTTATCGATAAAATTATACCTACATCTTATAAGTTATTGGGAGAGGCAAAAGGCCAAATCACTGCCGATTATCAAGACGAATTAGAAAAACAATGGATTAAAACATTAAGAGAAAAATATCCTATTGTGATTAACGAAAAAGTTTGGGAAGTAATTAAAGCCAACAACTAAAATTTATGAGCTTCAGATTTTTTCCCTTATATATATTAATAGTGTCGCTTTTTCTTGCCTGTCGTTCGTCGAATCAATACGACGATTCTCAGGTATTGGTCGAATTTAAAGATAAGGTGCTTACTGTTAATGACATTAAAAATTTGAATGGAATAGATTTCTCGACAGATAGTCTTCAAAAACTAGATGAAGTAAAAAAGCAATGGTTAAGAAATCAGATATTATTAAGCAAGGCTAATAAAGATTTAGGGAATATTGAAAAACAATTGCAACTCGATATTTTACAGTATAAAGCCGATTGGATACGCTTTAAATACGACAATTATTTTTTAGCCAATAAGGTGAATAGAAAAGTAGCGCAAGACGAAATAAAGGCGTTTTACGATCTGCAAAAAGACGAAATGATTGCCGAGAAGCCCGTGTTTACGGCGGTGTTAATTATTATTCCATCGACTATAAACGATCGATACAAAGTTCGAAATTGGATTCAGTCCGATAATGAAAAAGACCTTGAAAATCTTAAACTTTATTGCTTTAAAAATGCAAAAGTTTACGACGATTTTCAGAATAAATGGATCGATATCGATCAATTACATAAGGCAACCGGTCATTTTTATATAGATGAAAAAGAACTCAAAGCGTCTTCACTCGTCGAAAAAGAAAGTGATGGGAATACTTATTATATATGGATTAATCAGCTGATATCGACCAACCAAACCTTACCTCTTGAGGTGGCAAAAGATAAAATTGTAAATTTGATTGTCACACAGAGAAAAGTAGCTTTACGTGAAGACTTTGATCAAAAAATTGAAGATCAAGTAGAAAAAATACTACAAGCAACAAATGAGTAAATTATGCAAAGACAGGATGCAAGGACTCGTAAAATAAGTTTTATCCTTCGCCTCCGAATTTTGAAATTATATAAATGAATCAGGCCATGTCGGTAGTAACAAAAATTTAATTTACGGGCATGTTCGCAATAACAAACAGATGAAGATTAAAGTTGTATTAACAATTATTCTAATAGGCATATTGTCCATTCTAAATGCCCAAGACGAAGGGATTATAATCGATAAAGTTGTCGCTGTAGTTGGTAAAAACGTCGTGCTTAAATCCGATGTCGAGAATCAATACAATCAGGCCATTGCACAAGGCATGACGGGCGAAAATCTAAAGTGCGAAATATTCGAAGAACTGTTATTTCAAAAGTTATTACTCGATCAAGCTCAAAAAGACAGTATAGAAGTTACCGAGAAAGACATAGAAGATAATCTCGATAGACGAATTCGCTACTTTGTGTCGCAAATTGGTTCTGAAGAAAAGCTAGAAGAATTTTATGGTAAATCCATCACTGCAATTAAGGACGAGTTTAGAGAAGTGATTGCCAAACAAATGTTATCGGAAAGAATGCAAGGGCAATTAACACAAAATCTGAAAGGTACACCGACCGAGATACGAAAATTTTATAACGAATTACCAAAAGATAGTCTTCCGAAATTGAACAAACAGTTTGTGCTAGAACAGATTGTAAAATATCCTCCGGTCGACGAAGCCGAAGTGCTGGCTATTAAAGAAAAGCTACGAACGTACCGCGAAAGAATCCTAAAAGGCGAAAAATTTTCAACTTTGGCGGTACTCTATTCCGAAGATCTAGGGTCTGCTCGTAAAGGTGGAGAATTGGGCTTTGTTGGGCGAAGCGATTTAGTGCCAGAATTCGCAGCTGTGGCTTTCAAACTAAAAGAACCGGGCGATATTTCTCGAATTGTAGAAACAGAATTTGGGTTTCATATCATTCAATTAATAGAAAAACGTGGTGAGTTAATGAACCTACGTCATATTTTACTTAAGCCTAAAATTTCGACGTTAGATTTATATAAAGCACAATTATTTATCGATAGTGTTAGAACTTTAATCATCAACGATTCGATTAATTTTGAAGATGCCGCCGGTAAGTTTTCGGAAGATGAAAGTACTAATAAAAATGGCGGTCTCATGATTAATCCAATGACAGGCACCAGTTTCTTTTCGTACGAAGATTTAACCCCTGCATTAGCTTATGCATTGCGAGAAGTCAATCAGAAAAATATCACCAAAGCATTTAAAACACAAGATGATAGAGGACGCGATGTTTATAAAATTGTGCGTATAAAAGAAATTATTGAACCACATACGGCCAACATCAAACAAGATTATCAGCTTATACAAGATATGTGTTTAAGAGACAAACAGCAGAAATTTCTCGACTTGTGGATCAAACGCAAGCAAGCAGATACATACATCAAGTTAGAAGACGACTATAAAGATTGCCAGTTTAAACATCCGGGTTGGGCTAAATAACATTCTTCAGCTCAGTTAAAAAGTTTACTTTTCTTCAGGATAAGCAATTCTTGTATGATAAATAGTTGAGAGCTTATCGACCAGCACCGTTTTAACGGTAGATAAGTCTTTAAAAGTAAGGTTCACATTCTCGAATTGTCTTTGCTCGAACTGATAATCAATAATTTTATCGACCAGTCCTTTAATGCTTTCATGTGTATATTCCAGTAAAGACCTCGATGCTGCTTCTATGGAATCGGCCATCATAACGGCTGCTGTTTCTTTACTAAAAGGCTTTGGCCCGGGATACGAAAACAAAGTTTCGTCGACAATTTCGCCGGGGTGTTGTTGCTTATAGGTGTTTATAAAATATTGTGTGGTTAAAGTTCCTTGGTGCATAGGAATAAAATCGACGATGGATTGTGGCAACTGGTATTTTTTAGCAATTGTAATACCATCGGGGATGTGCTGTATAATTATTTTAGCACTTTCGATGCACGATAGTCCTTTGTGGGGATTGTAATTTTCCGATTGATTCTCGGTGAAAAAACCGGGGTTTTTCATTTTGCCAATATCGTGGTATAGCGCGCCTGTTCTTACTAATAGAGGGTTACCTCCAATATGCCGGATGATTTCTTCGGCAATGTTGGCTACTTGTAGAGAATGCTGGAACGTGCCGGGCGCTTTTTCCGAAAGTTTTTTTAGTAAAGGCTGATTGGTGTCCGAAAGTTCTAGTAAAGTTACATCAGAAGTAAATCCAAATAGTTTTTCTAACAGATATACTATAGGATAAGAAAGCGAAATCATTAAACTATTACCTGCAAATAAACCGATATATTCCCATGGTATTTTGTGCCAATCGTCTTCTTGTATTAGCATCAGCCCGATAAAAGTGACTACGTACACAATAAACACAATAGATGCTGTTCTAAAGATGTGGCTGCGTTTGGTAATCTGCACCAACGAAAAAACAGCAATCATACCAGTAATAAGCTGTATATAAACAAATTCGTAGCTGTTTGGTACTAGGTATGCCATTAAAAGCAAAGATGTCATATACACAAACGTGGCCAGTCGGGTATCGAAAAAGGCTCTAACCAAAATGGGCAAAATGGTTACCGGTAAAAGATAAATATGGAAAAGCTGAAAGCGGTTATTTAAGTATATGATAAAAGCGAAGAGCACGATATCGCCCAAGATAAATATTATTTTTTTGGTACTTAGCAATACTTTCTTTCGATACAAAAACAAAAACATGAACAACAAACTCAAGGGTGCGGCAATCAGAAAGATGTTGCCAATAATTCTGTTGATAGAGCCGGAGTTGGTGAATTTAAGCTCATACTCGCTTCGGAATGATCTGAGAATCTCGTAATCGTTATCGTTTATAATTTCACCTCTGGAAATGATCAGTTCGCCTTTCTGAATCATTCCTTTCGTATTGGAAATGTTGGATAGTTTTTGATTCAGGAGTTGTTCTGTTAACTTTTCGTCGTAATCGATATTGTTAGTAATGAAATTTTCTAGCTGATAGTTAGAGTTTAATAACTCAGCAATTCTTGCACTTCTGTGGCTGATTTGATTATTGCTTTGTATTAATTCCAGATAAATTTTCTTGGGAGTACGAAGCCATTGAAGGGGCACCGGATTAGACTCTTTGTTTTTTACAACCACAATTTCGGCTTGTTTCAAACGCTCTAGCACAATCGGGTCGATGATGTATTGCTGATAGATTTTTTTAAGAAGAGAATCGGCTGTTTTAGCTAGTTTGTTTTCGAGATCGTTTGCAAAATAACTTTGTTTGAAACGTAATCGCTTCTCGGTGCCAATCTCTGTTTGAAACTTAAAGTAAAGCGGATGAGAAGCCTTTATACTATCTTCTTCGTTTTTTATCTGCTCATCCGTTTTTTGAATAGCAAAGCTAAATGGGGCAATCAACTGTTCGTGTTGCCATGGTTTTCCTTTAACAAACTCAAATTTAAATTTAGCTTCTTTAGGAAATAATGCTAAAAGAATTAGTCCGGCAACTACAAAAATTAATGTCGGTTTGTAAAGCTTGCTATGTGGTTTGTTCAATTTGCTTTGCATGAATTAATTTATTTTATTCCAACAAGTTGCATGTCGAAAATTAAAGTTGCATTTGGTGGGATAACGCCACCTGCACCTCGTTCGCCATAGGCTAAATCTGAAGGGATAATAACTCTATATTTTTCTCCTATCTTCATATGCGTAAGTGCTTCGTCCCAGCCTTTTATAACTTTGCCTTGGCCAAGAATAAAACTAATAGGTTCTGCTCTTTTTATTGAAGAATCGAACATGGTTCCATCGGTTAAATAACCTGAATAATGCACATCGACAGTTTGTCCATTGGTAGGTTTTTGTTGATTGTTGGTTAAAACCGGAATCATTTTTAATCCGCTCTCTAAGGTTATAGTGTCTTTCCCTTGCACATCGTAGGCTTCAACAATTATTTCAGGCTGATTATAAATTAATTCAACATCGAAAGTTAGGTCGGCTTTAGGAGGAATTGAATTTCCTCTTCCTGCTTCACCATAAGCCAACTGATATGGAATAATTATCCTGAATTGATCGCCACTACGCATCAATTGTAAGCCTTCGTCCCAGCCTTTAATGACTTGCCCTTGGCCTAATGTAAATTTAATTGGTTGACCTCTTTTTACGGATGAGTCGAACATTAAGCCATCTTTCAAATATCCGGAGTAATGAACAGTAACGAGCTCACCGGGTTTAGCTAAAGGATTCTTTTGACTTCCTTTTTTTACGACAATATATTTTAATCCCGAGGCTGTTGTAATAGTATCTTTTCCTGCAACATCGTATGGCTCAATTACAATAGGATTTTTAACTTCAACAAGCTCTATATCGAAAATTAAAGTAGAGTTAGGAGGGATGTTTCCCATGTCTCTTGCTCCATAACCCAAGGCAGGTGGTATAATAAATCGTGCTTTGTCGCCTTGCGCCAATAGTGCAATGCCTTCGTCCCAACCTTTAATTACCCGGCCTTTTCCTACTGTAAATGCAAAAGGTTGATTACGTTTATATGAACTATCGAAAACCGTGTCGTTGGTAAGCCTGCCGGTGTAGTGAACTTTTACATTAGCGCCTTCTTTTACTTGTGGGCCATCGCCTTTTTCTAATATGATGTATTGAAGACCACTGGCTGTTGTGACGGTGTCTTGTTTTGTTGTCTTTCCTCCTTTTTTAAGTAAGGAGCAAGATGGTTGAATAAAAACGATACTAAAAATTGTGACTATTAAATAAATAAACCTCATGTTGTAATATTAAAAATTGATAGTGTACGAAGGTAATATCAATTTTCTTAATGAGAGCAATTTACCGTTTAAAATACAATTACAACTTACTGTATTGAGATAACATCAATTTCGAAAATAAGGGTAGTGTTGGGCGGAATAGTTTTAGTGCCTTCTTCGCCGTATGCCAGATGCGATGGGATTACTAGCGTGTAATGCCCCTTTGCTTTCATTTTCATCAGCCCTTCTTGAAATCCACTAATTAAATCGTCTTCTCCAAGTTTTACATTGAATGGTCGCCTGGTTTCGTAGGTATTCGAAAAACTTTCGCCATTAATGAAATAACCTAAATAATTTAAAGTCATTATTTGACCCCTTTGTGGGAGCTCGCCTTGTCCGGCAAGGTCTTCGATAAAATACAAACCACTATTTGTTGGAGGAACCTCGATATTACTCATTTTAATGTATCGCTCGAGAAGTTTGGTTTCTTCTTCTTTTGTATTAGGAAGTTCTTTGCTGTTTTTTTCTTCAATAAAATGATCGTAATCGATTACATTCTTAAGTCGAACGTAAAAATAGATTTCGTCGCTTTGTTTCAGGCCAACAGGTGCATTTTGT
>JAFGXI010000043.1 GCA_016936665.1 Bacteroidales bacterium | reverse complement strand
CTTCTTGTGGAATGAGCGATGGAACAGCAACTGTAGTTGCAACAGGAGGAACAGGATCTTATACATATTCTTGGGATGATGCTTCTACTCAAACAACTGCTACTGCAACTGGTTTAGGTCAGGGTAATTATAATGTTGAAGTTGTTTCTGGAGCATGTAATGTTTCTAGTTCTGTTGCAGTAGATGAAATAGGGGCTCCAACAGTAACAGTTATTGCAGATGAAACCAATATTTGCAATGGATCATCGACAACTTTAACGGCTTCTGGAGCTACTAGCTATGTATGGTCCCCTGCAACAGGTTTAAGCGGAACAACCGGCGATTTAGTAACCGCAACACCTACGGTGAATACTACATATAACGTTACAGGTACAACAGGCGGATGTAGTTCATCAGCATCTGTTACAATTTCTGTTACTGATAATACAGTTATAACTTCTCAACCTGTTGGAACAACACTTTGCGAAGGAGAAGCTTACACATTAAGTGTTTCGGCCACAGGTTCTAATTTAAATTACCAATGGCAACTAGATGGCACAAACATAGGAACCAACAATAGTGATTATGTAATTTCTTCTGCAACGATTAGTTCAGCGGGAGCTTATGTGTGTATTGTATCTGGAGATTGTGGTTCTGTAACTTCTTCAAGTGTCGATGTGCTTGTTAATCTTGCTACTGCTATTTCTACACAACCTACCGATCAAACCATTTGCGAAGGTGAAGATGTTAGCTTTACAGTTGTGGCAAGTGGTGTTAACTTAACATACCAATGGGTTAAGGATGGTGTTAATGTTGGAACAAATGCAAATTCATACGATATTACAGGTGCTACTTCTGCAAATGCAGGTAATTATTCTTGTATAGTAACTGGGACATGTGGTTCTGTTACTTCTTCTGTTGTTACATTAACTGTAAATCCATTACCAACATCTAGCTTTACAATAGATTCAAGTTCTGAACCAATCATTGCATTTACAAATACTAGTACAAATGCTGATTCTTATTCTTGGGACTTTGGTGATGGAGGTTCTGCTACAGTAACAGACCCAACCTACGAATACGCTTCGAATGCAACTTATACTGTTGTTTTAGAAGCAACGAATGCTTGCGGTACAGTTTCGTCTCAACAAACAGTAACTATTACAAATATCGGATTAGTTGCTTTAGGCAAAGAAGGTATTAGCATATATCCAAATCCAGTCGATCAAACTTTAAACATTAATTTACCTGATGTTAATGTTGAAATGGCTCTTGTTTCTATTGATGGAAAAGTGTTGAAACGCTTTAAATCGGAAAATAGAAAACATATCGAATTGCCTATGGAAGATCTAGCTGCGGGAACTTATAGTTTGGTAATTACTATGCCAGATAAGCAAGTAGAAACGGTTAAGATTGTTAAAAAATAAGTCAATATATAATGTAGTTAAAAGGGCAGCTTTTCTAAGTTGCCCTTTTTTATTAATTTGTCAGGTCCTAATGTTAGTTTACAAAAAGTAGCTTTATTTATTGAGTACAAAATTGGCAAAGACCATGTCATGGAAATAATGAAAAAAATATTGTAAATTGCCCTAAACTCTAATATTAAGTCATCATGATAATTACAAACACAGAAAGTATTCCCGGTAAAGAAATCGTCGAAATTTTAGGCATTGCAAGAGGAAGTACTGTAAGGGCAAGAAATATTGGTCGAGATATTTTTGCTGGATTAAAAAATATTGTTGGAGGAGAAATAGAAGAATACACTAAGTTACAAGCGCAATCGAGAGAACAAGCAATGGAAAGAATGTTATTAGATGCTGAACGACTCGGAGCAGATGCTATTTTAAATGTAAGGCTTACTACATCTATGGTGATGCAAGGAGCATCTGAGATATTAGCTTATGGTACTGCCGTAAAGATTAAATAATGAGTTTAATAGGCGAAATAGTATTAAGCCTTTATGGCTTGGGTGCTCTTTTTGTTTTGGTTGCAATTATAATTCTGATTATTGTTAAAACTAAGCAAAGGAAAAAAGAAACTTTCGAGAAAAGAGATAATTAATATTCAATCTCAGGCAACTGTTTTTGACGATTAAGGGTCGGTATAAATGCTTACGTTATTATGAAAGAAGATTGTTCTATTATTTAATGTTAAGTGTTTTCTCGTAAACAATTTATTAAATAATGAAAAAGCCATCACTTCAATTGTGATGGCTTTTAGTTTTATAATTTGCAAATGTTTTATTTAACAGGAGCATTTTTAAGCGTTTCTTTTAAGAAGTCCCAAAATTTACCCACAGTTGCAATATTCACTTTTTCGTCTGGAGAGTGAGGGAAACGAATTGTTGGCCCAAAAGAAATCATATCCCAGTTAGGATAAATACCTCCTAACAATCCGCATTCTAAACCTGCGTGTATAGCTTTAATATCTGGTATTTTCCCAAATTGAGTTTCATAACCTTTTTTCATTGTAGCAAGAATTGCAGAAACGGGGTTTGGTTTCCAACCTGGGTAAGCACCTTCGAAAACAGCCTCTGCATCTGCCAATTCGCAGGCCGATTCCATCATAACACATAAATCTTCCTTGGCAGAATCAACCGAACTACGTAATAAACAAGAAATTTTTGTAACACCATTTTTAGACTTCACAATGGCCATGTTGGTAGATGTTTCTGTCAACCCTTCCATTTCGTTGCTCATTCGCATTACTCCATTAGGCAGAGCGTAAATTAAATTGGTAAGTGCACTTTGCGATTCCGAAGTAAACACCTCTATGGCATTATCGATTTGTTTTGCAGAAATTTCTAATTCAGGGTCTACTGCTTTTATTTCAGAACCAAGAACAACTTGTTTCTCGGCTAAAAATTCAACAAAAGCAGAAGCTTTATCATTAGGGAGAGCAACTTGTGCAAACGATTCTCTAGGAATTGCATTACGTAAACTACCGCCATCGACAGAAACTAATTTTAAACCAAATAGTTTAGAGGCTTCTTTAATGACTCTGAATAAAATTTTATTTGAGTTTCCTCTTCCAAGGATGATATCCATTCCTGAGTGTCCACCTTTCAAACCTTTTACCATAAGTTTAAATGTGGTGTAATTTGCAGGATATGCTTCTGTATTGTATTTTAAACTGATGTTTGCATCTATACCACCTGCGCAGCCAATGTACAATTCTCCTTCATCTTCGGAATCAAGATTCATTAAAATATCGCCATCAAGTACACCTGCTTCTAATCCGAAAGCACCTGTCATCCCAGTTTCCTCGTCTATCGTAAATAAAGCTTCAATTGGTCCATGAGGGATGTTTGTCGATTGTAAAACAGCCATTGTAGCAGCAACGCCCATACCATTGTCGGCTCCTAGGGTTGTCCCTCTGGCAGTAACCCATTCGCCATCGACATAAGCATCGATTGGATCTTTTGCAAAATCGTGTTTTGTATCGCTATTTGCTTGAGGAACCATATCTAAATGACCTTGTAAAACAATCCCTTTACGATTTTCCATACCCGGGGTTGCCGGTTTCTTAATGATGACATTACCAACTTTGTCTACAATGGTTTTCAAACCTAATTCTTCACCAAATTTTTTCATATAAGCAATGATTTGCTCTTCTTTTTTAGATGGTCTTGGTATTTGAGTTAACTGATAGAAATTTTCCCAAACAGCTTTAGGTTCTAAGTTTCTAATTTCTGCGCTCATATCTGAAATGTTTTAATTTTATTTAGAAAACTTAAAGATAGCAAATAATATTTTTAATCGGGGCTTCATTTCAAGTTGAAACTATAATGTATATTAAATTGTTTAAGCTTTTGTTAAATTTGTAATATATTTAAGTGCATTATACATCCAATGAAAATCGCTCTCATCGATAGTTACGATTCATTTACTTTTAATATTGCTCATTACTTAGAACGCTTTGTTGAACAGTGCGATGTAATTCCTGTTGACCAAGTTTCTATAAATCAACTAGAATCTTACGATCGTATTGTTTTATCGCCAGGGCCGGGTTTGCCTAACGAAAGAGTGGAGTTGTATGAGGTAATAAAAAGTTATTATACAAGAAAACCTATATTAGGAATTTGTTTGGGGCATCAGGCTATTGCCGAGTTTTTTAATGCTCAGTTGTTCAATATGAAAGAGGTGCACCACGGATTTGCAAGAAATATGCTCTTGTCTAATGATGAATTATGGGAAACATTGCCAAAAGCAATTAAATCGGCTCGTTATCATTCTTGGGCTGTAAGTCAGAAAAATTTTTCCGACGATTTAAAAGTTATAGCTATAGATGCTGAAAATAAACATATTATGGCTATTAAACATAAAAGTTACCCAATTATAGGGTTACAATTTCATCCGGAGTCGGTATTAACCGAAAATGGACTTCAAATTATCGAAAATTGGATAAAATATTAGTTCAGAAGTTGATCTCTCGATACATCTAACCTCAGAAGAATAAAAAGCAGAATTGTAAAAGCCCATAACGAAGAACCTCCGTAACTAAAGAAGGGGAGTGGAATTCCAATAACAGGAGCCAAGCCGATGGTCATCCCTACATTAATAATCAAATGGAAGAAAAATATGGATGCAACACCATAGGCGTATATTCGTGTAAAACTCGACTTCTGCCGTTCTGCAATAATAAGTATTCGTATTAGTAAAAATGTGAACAGAAGTAAAATGCTTGATGTTCCAAGAAATCCCCACTCTTCTCCTACAGTACAAAAAATAAAGTCGGTGCTTTGTTCCGGAACAAAGTCGTATTTGGTTTGAGTTCCTTGCAGGTAACCTTTGCCGGAAAAACCACCGGAACCTATTGCAATTAAAGATTGATTTACGTTGTATCCGGCTCCTAATGGATCGAATTCTATACCCAATAAATTATTTATACGATCGCGCTGGTGTTGAATGAGTACATTATTAAATCCGTAATCTACAGTAAGGATGAACATCAAACTTAAAAGTGTTATGCCGACAATACTATAAATTCGATTGATATTCTTTCGATAGGCAAAGTATACAAAAATAATCGAGGCAAAAACGAAAGGGACTATAATTAAAAGGTTGGTAGGAATACTAAACCATTCGAAATAATTAAAGGCATATGGAATGGAGTAGGCAATAAGTAAAATGCCAAATGCGATTAAACTTGTACGAAAATCTCTTGCGTTAAAATAGTAATACAGAAGCATTAAGCCAAGAATAATAAATGCAACAGTTCCCACTCCATGGAGAAGTGTTAATATAAATAGTATAACAATGAATGCTAATAACACTAAAACCCAGCCTGGTAAACCTTCCCTGTACAAGACTAGAATTAAGCTTGAGTATACTAATGCAGATCCGGTATCGTTTTGTAGAAGTATTAATAAAGAAGGAGTAAACATGATGGCGCCAACGATTAGCAAGTTCCTAAACTTCAATAATTTGAAGTTGTAAGTCGAAGTAAATTTGGCCAAGGCAAGTGCTGTAGACAGTTTTGCAAACTCAGCAGGTTGTAGCCTTATTAAGCCTAAGTCGATCCAAGATTTTGCACCGTTTACTTCTTTCCCGAAGGCTAAAACTAAAAGTAAGAGAATTAAAACTAAGGCATAGATAGGATAAGGGAATGCCGCGTAAAATCGACTGTCGACAAGAAATATCATTATTATTAATATAACAGAGGCACCTATCCATAACAATTGCATTCCATATTTTTGGCTAATATCAAAAATATTCTGATGGTCTTGATCGTACACAGCGGCGTAGATATTAAGCCAACCAAGGAATACCAACAAAAAGTATACTCCTACAGTTATCCAATCTAATCTGGCCCAAAAACTACTTGCTCGGTTCAACATATAGCGGTTTGTAATCTAAAATACGTTGTTGTTTATATTTGGTGTTATACTCTGAAATTTCTCCGTTAATGTACTTTTCAATCATCAGTGAAGCAATAGGGGCAGCCCAAGTTCCACCAAAGCCTGAGTTTTCGACGTAAACAGCAATAGCTATTTGAGGGTTGTCTTTTGGAGCAAACGCAATAAATACAGAGTGATCTTCGCCGTGAGGATTTTGCACTGTTCCTGTTTTCCCACAAACAGCAATACTATCAATTCGTGCTCTGCCAGCAGTTCCGTGCGCTTCGTTTACAACAGCATACATTGCATTTTGAACGGTCTCGAACCATTTTGTATCGATGCTCGTGGGGTGGATCGTTAAAAATTCTGGATTTGCATTAGTTTTTTCACCCACCTTTTTTACTACATGCGGTGTAATGTAATAACCTTTATTGGCAATTATAGCAACTAGGTTAGCCATTTGAATCGGTACAACCATTACTTCTCCTTGCCCTATAGAATTCGATGCAATGTTACTAAAAGCCCAGCGCTCTTTTCCATACCATTTATCGTAAAAAGTAGTGTCAGGAATGCTACCACTGGAAATATTCGGCAAGTCGGATTTTAGCTTTTTACCAAGTCCAAATTCCAAAACATAATTTCGCCAATATGTTAATCCATAACGACTATCGATAAAGCGATTATTGTCTTTCCCTTGCTGAATTATCTTTTTATAAGTCTGAAAAAAATATGGGTTACACGAAAACTGAATGGCTTTTTCAATATTGTCGTTGGTTGGGTGATTGTGGCATCCAACTAAAGATTTGTCGCAAGTAAAATGAGTGTGCCAATTAATAAATTGTCCTTGTAAGCCAATAAGCCCATTGATTATTTTAAATATCGACCCTGGAGGATATTGTGCCGTTAGTGCCCTGTTGAATAATGGCTTTAAAGAATCGTTTTGTAAATGACTATAATTGAGAGATCGGGCTCTTCCAACGAGCATAGCGGGGTTATACGATGGTGCAGATATTAGTGCTAAAATTTCTCCTGTGGAAGGCTCTATTGCTACAATACTCCCAATCTTGTATTCCATGAGTTGCTCGCCGAATAATTGTAATTCAGCATCGATAGTTGTTGTAATATTATAACCGGGAATAGCCATTATATCAAAGTCGCCATCGCGAAATTCTCCTTTTATTCGATTATGCACATCGACAAGAAATATTTTGTTACCCTTTGTTCCTCTCAGCTCTTGTTCGTATGTTTTTTCAATCCCACTTATTCCGATATAATCGCCCAAATTGTAATAGGAGTTGTTTTCGATTTGTTTTTCAGAAACCTCACCAACATAACCAAGTAGATGCGTAGCTGTAGGCATAGGGTAATCCCTAAGCGTACGTGTTTGAACAAAAAAACCGGGAAATCTGAATAAGTGTTCCTGAAATGTGGCATAATCTTCAAACGATACTTGCTTTAGGAAGATTGAGGGTTTGTACCAAGAATAGAGCTTTGCTTTTTTAAGTTTTTCTTTCAGCTCTTTATTGGTTATCGAGAGCATTTTGCAAAATTCTAAAGTATCGAATTCTTGTACTTGTTTCGGAACAACCATTAAATCATAAGCGGCCTGATTTTGTACCAAAACTTTACCATTTCTATCTAAAATCAACCCTCGGGCAGGGTACTGTGTTACGTGACGTTGAGAATTGCTTTCGGCAGTAAGTTGGTAGGCATTATCCCATACTTGAATATAAAATAATCGGATTAGAAAGATCAGCACCAATACTATAAATATTCCGCCAATCACCCATTGTTTATCGCTATTTTGATTATTGACGGGCATTTTTTACAAAAAACAGTTGTATCAGAAAAATAACAATTAGAGCAAAGATTGAACTAAGAATGGACTTCCATATGATGACCAAAAAGAAGTCTTGAGCAAATCCGAGAGCAATAAAGAAGATTAGATGAAATGCAAAGGTTAATGTAATAGAGTATTTGAAAAACCAAGTCCATCCTAAGTGCCCAGCGGTGGGCTCGTCGCTTATTTGGTAACCATCGCGTCCTTGAATTATTCTAAGCAAATATGGGCGGATAAATGCAATGCTAACCATTGCAAACGCAGTAATACCAGGGGTATTGATGAAGCCGTCGAAAATTAACCCCGAAAAAAAAGCACTCATTAGCAGAATCCAACCAGGCGTATTAAATGGCAAACGAAGAATAAAGTAAACTAAAACAATAGGCCATAGAAAATCGCTAATTTCAATTTTATTGATTAAAACCACTTGCAACAGCAGTATAACTAAAAAACGGCCAATATTTTTTAAAACCTCAATCATTATTAATGGTACTAAGGCTGTCTAATTCATCTTTGTAGAGTTGGTCGATAACGTACGCCGATTGTAATTTTCGGTAATCAACCAATAGTTCTACTTCTATTTTGTAAAAATTTTCTCCGTTCGATGGGTCGCTATGTAAAATAGTGCCTACCGGAATACCGGTTGGGAAAATATTTGAGAATCCGGTGGTGTACAAAGTGTCGCCTTTATGAAGTGTAACATGTAGCGGAATATCATTGAGCAATGCTCGATTGTAATTAACGGCATCCCAAACCAAAGCACCATAATAGTTGTTAGAAGCTATTCTGCAACTTAATCGAAAATCGGTGTTTATAATTGGAAGTACAACTGCAAAATTGTCCGATACATCTTTAACTATACCAACCACGCCTTCTGCACTTATAACGCCATTCCCTTTTTTTATACCTTGATTCTCGCCCACATCGACAGTAAGGTAATTTCTTGTTTTAAAAGTAGATGCTTGTACTATATTGCAAGGAATATATCGGTAAGCTTGATGATAAATTGTATCATTTTTTCGAATAAGAGGTCTTTTTATTTGCTTGTAACTTTCTAGCAAATGATTTCTAAGTAAGGTATTTTCTTGCTTTAGGATTTCGTTTTGTGTATTCAGGTCGAAATACTTAAAAATATCCGACACTTCACTTTCGATAGATGCCGTCACTTGACCTGAGCTGTTCAAAAACCAAGTTTTTTGTGAATGGTTAAAACTCACAATTAAAATAAAACTAAAAATTTGCAAAATGAGAAACAGGATCGGAAAATGAAATTTGGCTAAAAAAGCTAAGAATCCTCTCATTTACAAATTATATCTTAACGGATTAAGAATTGAAACTTATCGATGTTTTTTAACGCGATTCCTGTTCCTCTGGCCACGGCATGCAATGGATCGTCGGATACAATAACCGGAATATTATGTTTGTCGGATAAACGTTTGTCTAAGCCTTTAAGCAAAGCGCCTCCTCCGGCAAGATAGATGCCTTTTCTGTAAATATCTGCATACAATTCAGGTGGGGTGTCTTCCAAAACCTGCAAAATTGCAGCTTCAATTTTTGTAATCGATTTATCTAAACAATGTGCAATTTCCTGATAAGAAACGGGTATTTCTATAGGTAAAGCCGTCATTTGGTGAGGGCCTCTAACCACAAAATCTTGAGGTGGACTTTCTAATTCGGGTAATGCAGATCCAACAGCAATTTTTATATCCTCGGCAGTACGTTCACCAATTTTTAAATTATGCTGATGTCGCATATACTCTTGAATGTCGTAGGTGAAATCATCCCCTGCAATACGAATCGATTTATTGGTAACAATACCTCCTAACGAAATAACTGCAATTTCTGTAGTACCACCACCTATGTCAACCACCATGCTACCTTCCGGGGCTTCAACATCAAGCCCAATGCCAAGAGCGGCAGCCATCGGCTCATAAATCATGTGTACTTCTCTCGCTCCGGCGTGTTCCGATGAGTCGCGAACGGCGCGTATCTCAACCTCGGTACTTCCCGAAGGAATACAAACCACCATTTTGAGCGAAGGGGCAAATAATCTACTTTTTGAGCTGATTAACTTTATCATACCTCGAATCATCAACTCAGCAGCGTTAAAGTCGGCAATTACACCATCTCTTAATGGGCGTACGGTTTTAATGTTTTCGTGCGTTTTGCCGTGCATTTGTCGGGCTTTTTCCCCAATAGCAATAGGCTTGCCTGTTTTGTTGTCGATAGCAATAATAGAAGGCTCGTCTACAACAACCTTGTCGTTATATATGATGATGGTGTTGGCTGTTCCCAAATCGATAGCCACATCTTGTGTCAGAAAAGAAAATAATCCCATTAACCGAAATAATTTTGGCAGTTTATACTTATTCTACAAAAGTATAAAAAAAACTGATGCTTCCTTAATAATCTTTCGAATACTATTTTTTTGTGATTAGGATTTCTACACGTCTGTTGGCTTGACGTTGGCGTTCGTTTTGCTCTTTTGGGTAAATCTTTTGTGTGCCGGCAAATCCTTTATAAGATAATCGACTTGCATCAATGCCGTTGGCTATTAAATATTCGTAAATATATAAGGCTCTTGCATAGGATAAATTGTCCAGTCCGGTCGAAAAATCATAGCCTTCTTCATCTCCATTGGTGCAACATATATGTCCTTGAATTTCAATATGAATATTGGGGTTTTCTCTTAGGGCTGTAAGTAGTTTTTTTAATTTCGCTTCAGATGATTGTGTTAAGAAATGCCGACCTCCAATAAAATTTAAACCTTCAACAACAAAGTGGTCGCCCACTTTTGTATTCGATAAATCAATTATGTCGCTATTTTGCACAACGACACTATCTTTTTCTTTCGGTTTTGTTTTTTGAAGTAAGATATCTACTCTTCTGTCATTTGCATTGCCTTTTTGGTGACTGATAACGGAAGAAAATTGTTCGCCATAATAGTTTACAATCACAGAATCTTCGATGTTTTGAATAATTGATAAACAGTAACTTTTTACGGATTGTGCTCTGTTTTTAGAAAGTTGTATGTTGTATTCGTCGCTCCCTAAATAATCGGTAAAAGCATTAATGACGATACATTCTATGCTGTCTTTTTGATTGAAAAACTCTCTAATCGTTTTCTGAGAAGTCTGATTTAGCTTAAAGTCATCGATATTAAAATATACAGATATAGAATCTGCATCGGTTCTGTTTTGACCGAGCAGAGCCGGAAAATAAAAAATCAGCAGAATAAAAAATAATTGTCTTTTTCCCATTTTAATGTATCACTTTGCTTTATAGTAACATAAGTTTCTAAAAAGTGACTTCTTAGTGAAAAATTATTTCTGTTTTTTCATTTTTAAAGTTCTGTCTGCTGCTTTTTTTAAAATATCAACAGTTTTTATAATTTCCTCCTCAGTTATTGTAAGAGGAGGTGTGATTCTAAAATATCGATCTTCGAAAATGAACCAGTCGAATACTGCACCCAGCTCAATAGAATGATTTAAAAACGTTCTTAAAAACGCATAACTTTCTAACTCCACAGCTAAAAACAAGCCTATTCCTCTTATCGATTTAAAAGCGGGGTGAACTAACAATTCTCGAAATTTCCTACCTTTATATATTGCCGATTTACAAAGCTGTTCGTTAACAATGACATCGAGTGTCGCATTGGCAGTTGCGCAAGATACCGGATGACCGCCAAATGTGGTAATATGCCCAAGTACAGGATTGTTTGTTAAAGTATTCATAACATCTTTGTTGGCGACAAAAGCTCCTAAAGGCATACCTCCGCCCAATCCTTTGGCAAAAGTGATAATATCGGGAACAACACCGTAATTTTCGTAAGCAAACATTTTACCGGTTCTTCCAAATGCCGTTTGCACTTCGTCGAAAATAAGTAAAGTGCCTGTTTCATTGCACCGCTTACGAAGTTTTATTAAAAAATCGTTTTCTGGAACAATAATACCTGCCTCGCCTTGGATTGGCTCTACAATAACAGCAGCCACAGAATCGTCTATTTGACCCAATTCATCTTCAGCATTAAAATTTAAAAAGGAAATGCCGGGTAGGAGTGGCCTAAATGCACTTTTGTATGTTTCGCCACCCATTACACTTAAAGCACCGTGAGTACTGCCATGATAGGCCTTGTTAAAGGCAATTAATTTTGAACGTTTAGTATAGCGCTTGGCTAATTTCAAAGCACCTTCGTTTGCTTCCGATCCCGAATTGACAAAGTAACAACTATTCAGTTTTTCAGGAAGTAGTTTTACAAGCTTTTCAGCTAGCTTAGTTTGTGGAGATTGAACATATTCTCCATAAACCATCAGGTGCATGTATAAATCGGTTTGTTTATGAATGGCCTCAACAACCTTTGGGTGTCGGTGTCCAATATTACTTACCGAAACACCCGAAATTAAATCGATATACGACTCTCCGTTTGGACCGTACATATAGATTCCTTCGGCTTTTTCTATTTCTATCATTAATGGACTATCGGAAGTCTGTCCTTGGTAAAGCTGAAAAAGTTGTCTGTTTGTAAGCATAAAAAAAGTACCTTTTGATATTGCTCGAAAGGTACTTTTTATTGATAAATAATGAAAATTTATTTGGTCATCAGGTTGATGTCGCTCATCAATTTGTCTTTGTACGATTTTCCTATAGGAATAAGCTTTTTGCCCTCATGCATTTCAATAATTACATTATTATCTTCTATGCCTTTTATAGTGTTGATGTTTACTATAAATGAGCGATGAACTCTTTTGAATTTGTGCATTGGCAACTTGTTAAGTATTGCCTTCATTGTAAAATGAATGGTGTATTTTTCGTCGTAAGTATTTACGATAACATAATTTTCGAGAGCTTCAACATATAAAATATCGTTATAGCTTAAGCGAACAAATACTGAGTTCTTCTTGATGAAAATTTCATCGCTGTTTTCTGAAAAAGATGAGTTTTCAGTTTGAGTTTGAGAGCGTTTAATCACTTTCGAAACTGCTTTGAAAAAGCGAGAATAGGATATGGGTTTTAAAATATAATCGGTAACATCGTATTCGAATGCTTCTAACGCATATTTTTCTTTTGCAGAAATAATAATAACATGCGGATTGCTATGTAAACTTTTTAAAAATTCGATACCTGTCATTTCAGGCATTTCAACATCTAAAAAGATTAAATCAATATCAATTTTCTTATTCTGCAAGTCGTTAATTGCATCCACTGCATTAGAATATGAATTGACAAGCGTCAAGGATTCCGTTCTATTGACGAATTCTTCAACCACTTTGCGGCTAAGTTGATCGTCGTCGACAACAATTGTTTTCATAAAAATCATTATTTTTGGTAAATACCCAAAAGACAATACGTGTATTTTCGTAATTTGTTAATACAATAATAGCAAAATATCATGACCTTTAAAAATAATATTACAAAAGCTTTCAGAATTTATTCATCAACTGCTTTAGTCTTTTTATCAATAATATTAGATGCTCAGTCCTATAAATCGGATGAATTACTTGTTAAATTGAATATTCAGAACGCTCAACAATCATTGACTTTTATTTTAGATGAAATACAAGTTCCGTACGTGTTTGTAAACTCGATTTTACCGAATGTTCATAAACAATGTGCTTTGAGCTCTATTTTTAAAATCAAACTACAAGATTCAACAGATTTTTCAAGAACATTAAAATATTTACAAAAAAGTAATATTGTAGTTTACGTTGAACCTGTTTATATCGATCAGGTATTATATCAACCTTCCGATACCAGAATTGGTAGCCAGTATTCGTTAAGTGTTTGCCATGCTTATGAAGCTTGGGATATTTGCAAAGGCGATTCGAATATTGTGATTGGTGTAACAGATACGGGTATTAATTTCGATCATGAAGATTTGCGAACAAATATTTTTTATAATGTGAATGATCCAATTGATGGCCTTGATAACGACTTCGATGGTTATGTCGATAATTACATGGGTTGGGATTTTGGTTCGGACGATAATAATCCGCAGTGGAACGAAAGTGGGACTTCCGGAAATGCCATACATGGAACTTTTGTAGCAGGTTTAGCCGGCGCCAGAACGGATAATGGAAAAGGTATGGCATGTTTTGGATTTTCTAATAAAATTTTACCGATAAAAGTTTCAAACGACAACGGATATATCACTAAAGGGTACGAGTCGATAATCTATGCTGCCGAACATGGGTGCGATATTATTAACTGCTCTTGGGGAGGAACAACTCCTCATCAGTTTGGTAGGGATGTTATTCGTTATGTTACCGAAGATTTAAATGTAATTGTGGTGGCAGCCGCCGGCAACGAAAATAATCAAAAATTGTATTATCCGGCATCATACGAAAATGTTGTATCGGTTGCAGCAAGCAATGCATCAGATAATAAATGGGAAAGCTCAAGTTACAATTGGCGAGTCGATATCATTGCTCCAGGCGAACAAGTGTTTTCTACCTTAACAAATAGCTCTTATTCAACAAGTTCTGGGACTTCTTTTGCTTCGCCTATTGTAGCTTCATCGCTAGCTTTATTAAAGGCATATTACCCCGACACCCTCAGTAATACACAACTTATAGAAATACTAAAAACCAGTGGCGATATTATCGACACACTGCCTGCAAATATTGATTATCAAGGACTTATTGGTCGTTCAAGATTGAATATTTATCGGGCTCTAACCGATAATTGGTCTTATGCTATTTCTCAACGTTCTTTTGGTTTTTTATCGAGAAATGGTGTGCCGTTTGCCGGCGATACTGCTTCGTTGACAGGAAAAATGGTTAATTATCTTAAGCCATTACATAATTTGCATGTAAGCTACTCTACAAATTCACCTTATGTCGATTGGATCGATAGTACTCTGTTTTTTAGCTTTTTAGATGAGGGCGAATCGGTAGATTTAAGCCAAGAAGCATTTCAGCTTGTTTTAAGTTCGCAAACGCCTTATAATCAACCCATAACTATAGATGTAAATTATCAGTCCGATGAGTTTTCGTGTAGCGAGTTGAGAACAATATCTGTTAATTTTCCTGCCATGGATGTTGTGCAAGGAAGTTTAAGCACAACCTTGTTTTCTGAGGGAACAATTGGTAAAGGCTATGTAAGCGAAGGCTTAGGCTTTGGTTTGAAAACGGGAAGTAATTTATTATATGAGCTTGGTTTTATAGCAGGAATATCCGAAGAAAATTGTTTAAGTAATGTGGCATATTACACCGATTGGTCGCCTCTATACTTGCTCGACTCTCTTTCGACAGACAGTGTTTGGTCGGCTTCGAATGTTTTTCAAAATCAAACTTTATTACCTTTAATTGTCAAGGCCGAATACGAAATATTAAGTGATGAACAGTTCAGTAATGCGCTAATTGCTAATTACCAAATTGTTAATACTTCAGGTGCAAATTACGAAGGTTTATATATAGGATTGATGGCAGATTGGGATATTGTAAATAGTGCATATAATTTTGCATTTACCGATACTGCAAGAAAAATGGCATTCACGCAGGCTTATGGGCAAGCTGAAATTGCGGCCATTCAGTTACTCAATAATTATCCTTTTAAACATTTCGCACTCGATAATGCGCAATCGACAGGAGATGTTACACCGTATAATGGGTACATGAGAGAAGAATTTTATAATTTAATAACAAGAAAGCAAAACGAAATTGGAATTGATAATGGTGGAGTAGATGTTGTAAGTACATTAAGTTCAGGCCCTTTTATATTACCGATAAACGACACCCTTGAGTTAACTTTTGTCTTGTGGGTAGGTACCAATATCGCGCAATTACAGGAAAGTGCAGACAGTTTACAAGCTAAATACAACCAACGTTTAAATAGTGATTTTGGGGTAAAGACATTGTCGGATATTTCGTATAAAGTGTATCCAATACCAACTAATAACATTTTGATTGTTGAGGGTTTAAATGTTAATAATCAAATCATCAGAATAAGTGACCTAAATGGTAAGCTTTTTTATAGCAAGACGATTAATTCTGATAAAATAGAAATAAATACAGATAGCTGGGCAAAAGGGATTTACATCTTAGAAATTGATGGAAAACAACGAAAGCTGATTAAAATGTAAAAAGCAGGTTCTGTTTAAGAACCTGCTTCGAGATATAATATATGAATGATTTACATTAAAAAACTCATTAATATACCAGCGGCAACAGCTGAGCCAATAACTCCAGCAACGTTAGGCGCCATTGCGTGCATCAATAAGTGATTGCTGGGGTCACTTTTAAGTCCTTCTAATTGAACCACTCTGGCACTGTCGGGAACAGCAGAAACTCCGGCCGCGCCAATCAAAGGATTTATTTGCCTGTCGGGTTTAGAAAAGAGGTTCATTACTTTTGCAAATAAAACACCTCCCGCAGTGGCAATCATAAACGACAAAGCTCCTAAAACAAAAATTAAAATAGATTGTTTAGTTAAAAAGATGTCGGCTTGGGTCGAAGCACCAACAGTTACTCCGAGTAATATGGTTACAATATCGATCATCGATTTTCTGGCTGTTTCTGCTAAACGTTCCGTAACCATCGATTCTTTTAAGAGATTACCGAAAAACAACATTCCTAAAAGAGGTAAAGAACCAGGCGAAATAAAACCGGTTAGAACCAATCCTAGTATTGGAAAGATTATTTTTTCTGTTTTTGTAACAGATCGAGGCGGTTTCATGCGTATTAAGCGTTCTTTTTTAGTCGTTAATAAGCGCATGATAGGAGGTTGAATAACAGGAACTAAAGCCATATATGAATATGCAGCAATAGCAATTGGGCCAATTAAGTTTAGGTTGCCATTTGTGCCGTTAGCTAACTTCGAAGATAAGAAAATAGCTGTAGGACCATCGGCTCCACCAATAATGCCAATAGCTCCGGCTTCGTTTAAATTAAAACCAAGCAAAATGGCACCAATAAGCGTTATAAAAATACCTAATTGAGCTGCTGCGCCTAAAATCATTAATCGAGGATTTGAGATTAATGTCGAGAAGTCGGTCATTGCACCAATGCCAAGGAAAATTAAAGGAGGATAAATCCCTTTAAGTACGCCCATGTACAAATACCGCATCACACTACCCTCTTCATATACGCCTAAGTTTAATCCTGAATCTTGAAGAAATGGAATATTGCCAATTAAAATTCCAAAACCAATTGGAACTAAAAGCAGAGGTTCGTAATCGTAACGGATTGCTAAAAAAATGAAGCCAATACCAACAAGAATCATAATACCATGACCAAGCGTAAAGTTGGCAAAACCCGAATAGGTAAAAAATTGAATGAGTCCGTCCATAGCTTTATTTGATTTCTAGTAACAAATCGTTTTGTAATACAGCTGCGCCTTCTTTTACTTTGATGTTGTGAACGGTGCCTTCGAACTCCGATAATATGTTATTCTCCATTTTCATGGCCTCCATTATAAGTAAGGTCTCGCCTTTTTTTACTTGTTGTCCTTCGCTCACTAACATTTTGAAGATATTGCCAGGAAGTGGCGCTAATACAGATTTTAAACTGCTTTCTGGTTTTGGTTTTGGAGCTTCTTGATCAGGTAATCTTTTTCTTACAATGGTTGGGGTTTTGCTTGTCTTCACTTCTCGCTCTATTCCAACAGAATACGATGTGCCGTTAACTTCAAGTGTAACTTCGTTTTCTTCGACTTTCAGAATATCTACGTTATACTGATTGCCTCTTATTTTAAATTTGAAATGTTTCATTGCGTTTTGGCTTAAAGCCTGTTTATAACATTATATATTTTTGAGTTCCAAGGTGTATATCGTTTCGAAACTCTTTTAACTGTTAATTTCCCTGTTTCTACGTCGTGCAATTCTCCAAAATGAAGATGTAGAGCCATACTAATAGCGGCAGCAACATCTCCACTGATATTGAACTCTTCAGCATCGGCACAGGCTGCTTTACCTGCTTTTTTGCACCGTTGTCTAGCCTGGAATTCGATAACTTTTGCTATGTAATAGAATACAAGATAGAGCAAGACCAAAACCACAAACACGATCAGGTAGCCGACAATGGAAATAAGCGTTGCTTCTTCTAATAATTCAAAATTCATATGTTAAATTTTTAAGAGTTAGAAACTATAAAGGGATATTTCCGTGTTTTTTAGGCGGATTTGTGTCTTTTTTTGTGGCTAATGTTTGTAGCGCTCTGATGATTCTGAATCGTGTATTTCTTGGCTCAATAATGTCATCGATATAACCATATGATGCGGCCTGATAGGGCGTAGCAAATTTATCGTTATATTCAGTTGTTTTTTGTGCCACAAACTCAGCTTTGGCTTCGAGTGTTTCGAACTCATTAAGCTCTTTCATATATAAGACTTCAATAGCGCCTAGAGCTCCCATTACAGCAATTTCGGCGGTTGGCCAAGCGTAATTAATATCGCCACGTAATTGTTTACAGCTCATCACATCGTGAGCACCTCCATAAGATTTTCTTAGTGTGATGGTCACTTTAGGAACGGTTGCTTCGCCATATGCGTAAAGCAATTTTGCACCATGAGAAATAATACCGCCATATTCTTGTCCGCTGCCCGGTAAAAAGCCCGGCACATCGACCAATGTTACTATTGGGATATTAAATGCATCGCAAAAACGTACAAATCGAGCGGCTTTACGTGAAGAATTGATGTCTAAAACTCCGGCTAAAAAATTCGGCTGGTTGGCCACAATACCTACCGGCATACCGTTAAATTTGGCAAAGGCTGTGATGATGTTTCTTGCGTACTGGCGTTGTGTTTCTAAAAATTCTCCGTCGTCAACAATTAACTCAATCACATCCTTCATGTCGTATGGCTTGTTTGGATTTTCGGGGATGATTTGGTTTAGAGCATCTTCTCTACGATCGATTGGGTCTGAATTTTCTGTAATAGGAGGATCTTCGAGATTGTTTTGTGGCAAGTAACTGAGTAGTTTTCTCAACATTAATAAACCTTCTTCTTCGGTCTCTGCTACAAAATGCGAAACGCCCGATTTTACAGCGTGTGTGGTTGCTCCACCTAAATCTTCGGTAGTAATTTCTTCGCCGGTTACAGTTTTTACAACTTTAGGGCCTGTAACAAACATGTAGCTGGTTTTGTCCGACATTACAATAAAATCGGTTAGCGCAGGAGAATACACCGCCCCACCGGCACATGGCCCAAAAATGGCCGATAATTGTGGGATAACGCCGGAAGCCATTATGTTACGCTGAAAAATCTCGGCATATCCAGCCAAGCTGGTTACTCCTTCTTGAATACGTGCTCCGCCACTGTCGTTGAGCCCAACGACTGGAGCTCCAACTTTAAGGGCTTGATCCATGATTTTACAAATCTTTTGGGCATAGGTTTCGGAAAGAGAGCCGCCAAATACAGTAAAATCTTGGGCAAAAACATAGACTACGCGTCCGTCTACAGTGCCATGTCCGGTAATAACGCCATCGGATAAGTATTTTTGTTTTTCGAGTCCGAAATTGTGACTTCTGTGAGTTACGAACATATCGTATTCTTCGAAAGAATCGTCGTCTAAGAAAAATTCGATACGCTCACGGGCGGTCATTTTTCCTTTTGTGTGTTGCGCATCGATGCGTTTTTCACCACCACCCAGTCTAGCTTTGCTACGCAGCTCAACCAGTTCTCTAATTTTATCTTCAATTGCCATAATATGAATTAAAAAAAGAGGCCAAAAATAGACCTCTGTTTATTATTGTTGCTTATTTTCGCAAAGCTCGGTTAAGACACCATTTGTTGATTTTGGGTGTAAAAAAGCGATATCTAAACCTTCAGCTCCCTTTCGAGGTGTTTTGTCGATTAAATCGACACCTTTATTTTCTATCGTTTTTAGTTGTTCTTCGAGATGATCAACGGCAAATGCTAAATGATGTACACCTGGCCCTTTTTTGGCAATGTATTTCGCAATTGGACTATCATCCGAAGTGGCTTCTAAAAGTTCAATTTTTGTTTGGCCTACTTTAAAAAAAGCAGTCTTTACCTTTTGGTCTTTTACTTCTTCGATGGCATAACAGCTTAAACCCAATACATTTTCGTAGTATGCAATGCTTTCTTCTAGGTTTTCTACTGCAATACCAATGTGCTCAATAAATTTTGGAATCATAATTAAAAATTAACGTTGTGAAATTATATGTTAATGGCAATTGAATTTTATGATATTTGTCAAGCCTTAGCTTGTTTTTTATCAGCCCTATTTATGCTGGAAAACTTGTTTTTACAACAACTTTCAGTTGGTTCTTTTTAAGCTATTGACTTAAATTGATAGATGTTTTTTTACAGCTTTTAACCATGCTTGGTATAACTGTTTACTTTCGTTTTTTTTCATTTTAGGTTGATAAGTCTGGCTTATTTGATGTATTTTTTTAATCTGTTCAATATCCCATATACCAGCAGCAATTCCGGCTAAATAAGCTGCTCCAAGTGCTGTTATTTCGTTGTGCGAAGATAGTTGCACGGGAATATTGAGAAGGTCGGACTGAAATTGCATTAAAAATTGATTATTGGCAGCACCTCCATCGGCGGATAATTTCGTTAGTTGAGTGCCGGATTCTTTTTCCATGATGCTTAAAATGTCTTTTGTGCGGTATGCTATCGATTCTAGAGTGGCTCTTACAATATGGGCTTTGTTGGTTCCCAGTGTTAAACCTAATACTGTACCGTTTACGTCTGCATTCCAGTAAGGTGCGCCTAAACCTGAGAACGCTGGGATAACGATTACTCCTCCATTGTTTTCTACAGAGTACGCAAGGCTTTCTGTTTCCGAGGCATCTTTTATTAATTGAAGTTGATCTCTCAACCATTTAATGGCAGCACCAGCCATAAAAATACTACCTTCGAGTGCATACGATGTCTCATTTCCTATTTTCCAGGCAATAGTGGTTAGCAAGCCATTCTCAGAGAGTTTTGCTTTTTTGCCGGTGTTCATTAGCATAAAACAGCCTGTTCCATAAGTGTTTTTAATCATGCCGGCATCAAAACAGGTTTGCCCGAATAAGGCCGCTTGTTGGTCGCCAATCATACTGCCAATAGGAATACTTATACCAAAGATAGATGGGTCTGTTTGTGCTAATTTACCTGATGAAGCCACAACATTAGGTAAAATAGATTTTGGAATATCGAAAAGTTCTAGTAAGTCTGTGTCCCATTCTAATGTGTTGATATTAAATAGCATGGTTCGCGAAGCATTACTTACATCTGTAATATGATAACTGCCTTTGCTCAAGTTCCAAACCAACCAGCAATCAACTGTCCCGAATAATAGTTCGTTGTTGTTGGCCATTTTTCTTGCTTCGGGCACGGTATCTAAAATCCACTTTATTTTAGTTGCCGAAAAATAAGGATCGACAATTAGTCCTGTTTTTTTATGTATTGTTTTTTTAGTCGATTCGTCGATGGTTTGACAGTAAGCTTTAGTCCTTTGGTCTTGCCATACAATAGCATTGTATATTGCTTTCCCTGTTTTTTTATTCCAAATTATGGTTGTTTCTCTTTGGTTGGTTATGCCAATAGAAATCAGCTCTTTATTATCAATTTTCGCATTTCGAAGCACCGTTTGGGCGGATTCGAGCTGAGAATTAAGTATTTCTACGGGGTTTTGCTCAACGTAATCTTGTTGAGGATAAAATTGATGAATCTCAACTTGATGTGTGCAAATTGGTTCAGCATTTTGATTAAAGAGAATAGTTCTTGAGCTACTAGTCCCTTGGTCGATGGAAAGGATGTATGGCATCAGCTTTTGCGTGTTAATCAACTACTACAAAATAAAAGTATTAAAAAACAATAGTTTTACCAATTGTAAATGATTAGTCATCAGATTTTTGACCAATGAACAAACTTTTTTTCGCCTCTAGCAGTATATTTCGAGTATCGATTTCAATCATTAAAATATTTAATTATGAATGCATTAGAGATAAAAATAGGAATTGTTTTGCTAATTGGAATTATTCTGGTTCAATGCAAAAAAGACGATGAGACAAATGAAACTACTCCTACTGGCATTGAAACAATGCAAGTAGATCCTGACTTTGACTTTTCGATGCAGAGAAGTGTAGATTTAAACTTTACAACTTATTCTAATATTGGAGAACCATTGAAAAATGTTCTTATTAAAGTTTATGATAGCGATCCGAGCGACGAAGAGGGAACAAAACCCAATTTATTATACAAAGGGTTCACCGATAATAGTGGTCATCTGCAGAAAGCATGTGTAATACCTAATCATCTCGATAAGGTTTATGTGTCGCCTGTTTATGTAGGCCTTCCTCAAGCCGTAGCGATAAATGTAAGTTCGCAGATCGATTTTATATTTGGAGGTGCCGCCCCGAATAGAGCTAGCATCAGATCGACCAGTTCTTCAAAATTTTTAGTTTCAGACTTCCTATACTTGGGCGACTGGGACGATTATGGTTTACCTGATTATTTGGAAACAATTCCAGATATTGTAGATCAAGGATTATTGGACGATATTAATACTTCGCTACCGGAACAAGTTTCCGGAGGAATTCCTACAACTCATCCTGAGTTTCTTTCTGCTGAGACTAATATTATCTTAGATCAAGATGCTGAAGTATGGGTGACCTTTGTTCATGAAGGGGCCGGTTATAAAAACGTCTTGGGTTATTTTACATACGAAGAATCTAGCCCTCCTTCATCGGCTAGCGAAATTGAAAACTTAACGATTATATTCCCTAACGCTTCGTATTTAAACAGTGGAGGAAGTTTATCGTCGGGTGATAAAGTACAGTTAAAATATTATGACACAAGCCTAGAAGATTTTGTGACTACATTTCCTGCAGGAACAGCTATAGGGTGGTTTTTAGGAGCTAATGCTTTTTCGTCGGGCACAATTAACGAAACAGCAACAAGAATGTATTCTATCCCGGAATTCAACCCGGAGTCTACAGCAGATAAAAGACAACATAATGTTTTATTGTACGATGCAGGCCGCCATCTAGTTTTAGTTGGTTTTGAAGATATGAATCGAGATTATAGTTCGGATAACGATTTTAATGATGCTGTTTTTTATGCTTCTTCGAGCCCTGTTTCTGCAATAAGATCTTCGAATATGGAAGAAATTGAAACAAATAGTCCGGATACCGATGGCGATGAAATTACCGATAATGTGGATGATTATCCAAATGATCCAAATTTAGCCTATAAAAATTATTATCCTAACGAAGATATGTACGGCACTTTGGCTTTTGAAGATCTTTGGCCAGCGTTCGGTGATTATGATTTTAACGATATGGTAATCGATTATCAATATATTTCGGTTAATAATCCAGAAAACAATATAGTATCCTTAGAAATGAAGTTTATATTAAGAGCGATAGGAGCAAGTTATAATAATGGATTTGGTGTTGAATTAGGCGTTTCTCCAGATTTTGTTGAGTCTGTTAGCGGATATAATGTAAACGGAGATTTGGTAAGTTTAATGGGTAATGGCCTTGAAGCGGATCAGTCTAAAGCAACCATTATTGCTTTCGAGAATGCTTCAGATGTTTTGGCTGTTTTGGGTAGTACAACAGGTGTAAATACTACGATTGGGGCTACATACTCACAACCCGATACTATGACAATTATAGTCACTTTTACCGAACCAATCGATCCGTACTTGTTGGGAAGCGCTCCATATAATCCATTTTTAATTATTAATCAAGATCGAGAAAAAGAAGTCCATTTGCCTGATAAAGCACCAACAGATTTATGTAATGCAGTTTATTTTGGAACCTCGCAAGACCATAGCGTTCTAGAACAGGGTATTTATTATAAAAACCAAATTAACTTACCTTGGGCTATCAATATTCCCTATTCTTTCGAATATCCTTACGAGAAAACATTAATTACAAATGCATATTTAAAATTTCGAGAATGGGCGGAAAGTAGCGGAAATAGTTATAGAGATTGGTATCTAGATAAATCAGGTTATCGAAACAATTCTTACATATACACTCATAATTAATAATGTGATTGCAATTGAAATCAAAAAAAAGCGGAGATCATCTCCGCTTTACATTTTATATTTAATCATATCTTTTACAGTGTTTTATGCTGTATTTTGCTCGTGTTTTAAGAGGAAAATTTCTTAATTACTAAGATTTATGGTTCCTTTTTCTTCGTGCATTATACCAAAAATATCTTTAAACTGACAAACCCAGACGTAATTACCATTTTTCACATACTTGTCGGAATTAAAGTGTTTCCCATTCCAGCCTTCATTAATGTCTGAACTGCTATATAAAACCTGTCCCCATCTGTCGTATACCTGAAGTGAAAATTGATCTTTACTTATTCCATTTCCATAAACTCTAAATACTTCGTTTATATTGTCGTTATCTGGAGTGAAGCTTTCTGGAGCGTAGAAAGTGACTTCGTCTTTTATTTCGATAAGTACAAAATTAGTGTCGGTGCAATTTCTGTCAGATATTGCAATTAACTGTACATTATAAAACCCGGGATTTTCAAAATTATGAACAGGTTGGTTTTCAAGCGAAGATTGTCCGTCGTTGAAATCCCATTGCGAAGCATTAGAACCTATACTTTTATTTTCAAATTGAATTTCAGCTTTAATAATGCTAGCTGTTAGAGGATTTGCCGAAACTTGTGCGATAGGTTTAGGATAGGCTAATATATAATTATGTTTTAATGCTTCATTTTTACAACCATATTGGTCTTTTACATTAAGTTTTACGGCATATAAGCCATCATCGAAAATATGAATAGGTTGAGAACCAATTTCAATATTTGGAGTGTTGACACCGTCTGAGAATTCCCATAAGTACTCACAATTTTCACATGTTTTTGTGTAGAAGAATTCGCTGGTTAGAGGTTCACATGCCTGATTGATATCGACAGTAAAATCAACCTCGGGAAGAGGCATTACTTTAAGGTCGATTACTTGTGTTTTGGTATGATAACAAGCGTCAGATAATTCAACTATATATTGCATATCGGATTCAGGATGCAAATTTAACTCTTGAGCCGATATTTGCCCGTTCACCTTTATTTCATAAGGACTTCCACTTCCTCCAAAAGCATCAATGCCTAAGCGCGACGACTCTCCAAAGCAAATGGTGTCGTCTGTTAGTCCTACAAAAATTTCAAGTTCCGGATATACCCAGATTTTAACGTGATCTTCAGTGGTGCAACCTTTTGAATCTGTAACGGTAACAAAATATGTGGTATCTTTAATAGGAGAAACAAGTATCAATTCTGTTTGGCTTCCATCGTTCCACAAATATGTATAAGGCGCATTACCTCCGGTTGAACTTGAATTTAATTGCTCAAAATCTTCGCTACAATAAAAATGATCGTCAGGTAAACTGGTGACTATTTTTTGTGCGTTAGAAAGATAGATTTCTTTAGTGAAAAGGCAGTTGTGTTGGTCGGTCACACTAACGAAGTAGTTGCCAAAAGACAAGCCTGAATTATTTGTTCCTGTAACTCCATTGTTCCATGTATAGATGTATGGAGAAACGCCACCATTTGCAATAACATCTATGGCACCATCGTCGCCATTATAACAACTTATTCCTGTTAATGTTTCGTTTAAATCGATAGCTGTTGGTTGAACTAGAGTTGCAGAATCTAAGTCTGTACAACCATTTGCATCTGTTATGGTAACATAGTAAGTCCCTATTGGAAGATTGCTAATTGATGCGCCAAACATTCCGTTCGACCATTCAAACGAGTATGGAGGATAATCGCTTTGTGTGATTATTGAAATAGTGCCGTCGCTACCATCGAAACAATTTACATTATTGAATTGATGTGAAGTAACAAAGCCTGAGTGAGGAAAAATTTGAATAGTATCGCTCGATGTACACTGGCCATTAGATACTTCTACATAATATATACCTGGTGTAGTAGCATTAAATGTGCTATTTGTTGAGTTGTCTTGCCATAAATAAGTAGATCCTGGATTCATTGCATTAAGTAAAGCAGAACCCGTACCATTACAAAAAGTTCTATCGTTTCCTAAGAATACCACAGGAGATGGCATCACGTTGACGGTTACACTTGTATCCCATGAACATCCGTAATGATCAATAACGGTGTACGTATAGTTATATGCTCCTGCTGTAGGAGGATTTATAGTAATCGACTCATTGCTCTGACTGATTATATATGGTCCGGAAGTCTATGCGTATTCATCGATTGGTACGGTATACTCCCATGTGTCGGGCGCAATATCCGGATTTAGCGTCATAAACCAAGAAAAGATATATCCATCGTCTATAGCCCAGTTATCGCAAACTTCTATGGTCCATTCTCCGTTTAAAGGGCATCCTACCAAATCGGCAAAAGTGCCATAGGGTTCGTAACTACCTTCTGGAAGTGTACCGTATGATGCGGACTCTTCAACCATAGTTCCGTAAGTTGGCGATATTGGTGTCCAAGAATAATGATATCCTACACCCATGGAGGCCGTACCATCATCAATAGGTTCACCTAAAAAAGTTCCCCCACCTTGACCTGTCGAGCCAAATTCGTCGGCAAATTCTTTAATGACCATGGTCTGCCCATTGGGGCATATTAATGAAATTTCTAAATCGCCAAGGAAAGAATGCTCCATATAGACATCTAGGCTTAAAAAATCGGTTGTATTCATTAAGGTTTGCCCAGGATTAAAGCAGTTGAAAACCACACTGGTCTCGTAGCAAACGCCAGTGCCATCAGGAAGATAAGTGGTATCTGTGACGCCGAGTGTTGTGCTTATTTCTTCGTGAAATTCAGTTCCATTGACAATTGCATTTGCCATGCCAATCATGTCGAAATTCAATGTCATAGTATCGTTAGCACACATTGGGTCAGGTGGAGTTGTGCTTGTTATAGGATTGCCTGCTATAACTACTCGAGTTTCTATGCTATTATCGCTAGTGCAACCATTTTCGTCGGTTACAAAAAGGGACACTGTATAACCTCCTGTTTCTGCGTATTCATGTGTAACTATAGCTCCATTGGCTGTGGTTCCATCACCAAATACCCATTCGAAATTTGAATTAGCAATAGATTGATTGTAAATTAAATTGTTTTGTGGGAATAGAGCATCGGCGGCAAAGGTAATTTCTGTACCAGGACATACTGCAATGTAGTTGGTGTCCGGCGATGGACTGGTTAGATTTGCGTTTAATCCGGCAATTATCTCTTGACAAATAGGTTCGCAAGAAATCGAAGCGTTCCATCCTCTCGATTCTAAAGAAGGACCGGACACAAAACGAACGGTTAAACAACCAGAAGGGTTATTGATAGAAGCTTCTATGGGTGTTAAGTTTAAATTAGGATTTGTAAATGAGTTATATGCTCCTATCAAAGGTGAGCTTGTACTTGGACCATCAAAAATGTTTAAGGTATCGGAAGAGTGAATAACAGCTTCTGCAAAATAGATTTGAATTTGAGGATTATCTGTATTATCAGAACAGAAAGTAACTGTAAAATCTTCGTTGGGGGAGTAGTTTGACTCCGGTGGTTGCCCTCAACAATGTTCGGCAAATCCGCCACTATCAAAAAAATTACCTTCGCAAGTATAAATGGTTTGTCCGTCAACTTCATCTATATGAAAGCCTTCGGCCCAGTCTTGAGCACCTAAGTAGTTTGTAGCGATAAACACTATACTAAGCGCAAATACAAATTTTCTCATTATAAATCTCTCTTTTACTAATGGCAAAGACAACTATTTAAGTAAATGGTTGCCTGTTACCAAAGTTAATTTGATGAATATTTAAATGCAAGAATTATATGGTAACAAAAAGACAACAATCTTTTGAATGAGAGAATTTATGCGCTTGTTAAAACAATTTTTTTAATTTTGTTGATTCATAAACAGAGGAGAAGAATCTGGTGTTTCAGCTGGTCTTCAAAACCAGTAGCAAAAGGATAAAACCTTTTGTGGCAGGTTCGATTCCTGCCTCCTCTGCTATTTAAGCAACTATTTACTCAAGTAATGTGTCTTATTCGAGAGTAAAGATTAATAACTAATATGAAAAAAAAGATATTACTAAATGTTTTGTCATTATGGTTGTTTATATTCTCAACCGCTCAAGATATTCATTTTTCTCAGTACTTTTCTAGCCCTATGAATTTATCTGCTTCAGAGTTGGGTAATTTTGAATCGGATTACAGAGCTGTATTGAATTATAGAAACCAGTGGAGCGCTGTTGGCGATGCATACGAAACTATTGCCATGGGCGTTGAACGACAATTTTATTGGTTTAATCAGAAGTTTTCTGGGGGACTTTATTTTGCAAACGATAAAAGTGGCGGAATAGATTTACAGGTCAACCAAATGTATTTTGGTGTGGCTTATCATTCAGTTATTTCATATCATCAATTGCATATAGGAGCTCAGTTTGGCTGGGTGTTCAAATCGTTCGATAAAAGCAAAGTAACCCTTCTAGAACAATTTGATAATACGAATGGTTATTTTAATTCTAATCTATCGAATCATGAGGCATATTATGAAAATGCAAATTATCCTGATTTGAATTTTGGGGCTTCGTGGAGTAGAAAACTATACCATTTCGAGCCTTTTGCAGGTGTGGCTCTACATCATGTTTTAAAACCAAAGGAAACATTTTACGAGAACAATAATAGCTTACATCAGCGACTTACTTTGTATGGAGGAGTAATCAATAATTTTACAGATCGAATAGATATCATACCGATTTTTAAATTGATGATATACTCTAGTGCTAAAGAATATATAGCCGGAGTAAATGTTATTTATAAATTTCGTGAACCCTTTTTTACAATCAAAAAAGCTTTATTTGGGGCTCATTTTCGTGATCCTGTTAATTTTAAGTCTGATGCTTTAATTCCTGTGTTAGGTGTCTATTTAAAGTATTTTTATGCAGGTGTTAGTTACGATGTAAATGTTTCGAAATATAAATCGGCAACAAATCGAAGAGGAGCTATTGAATTTTCTTTGATATATCTAGGATTGAAAACAAAAAGTAATCAAAGAACATTCCCGTGCGATCGTTATTAACAGTTATGAAGAAGAAAACTATATTATTATTAATGCTTTTTGTTGAAGTGGTATTGTATTCGCAAAATACGATTGAACAAGCCGCTCAGATGAATACATTTCAGTTGTTTTCTGCGGCAAAGCATGCCGAAAGAATTGGAGATTGGTTTTCTGCGATTACTTTTTATGAAGCCGTATTGTTGAATAATGAAACAAATAAAAAGGCGATAAATCATCTTGCTAAATTATACTTCAAAACAAGAGATTATAATAAAGCTCTTATCACATATAAAAAGGCTCAAGAGATTCAAGCTCAAAACCCTGAGAATTTATTTTACATAGCACTTTTGTACAAAAACATTGGCGATTACGAAAAATCAATTGAAGTTTTTGAGACTTTTTTAAAGAAGTCAAAACAGATGAAATCAGCTAAACGATACAAAACTATTGCAAAATCTTCTATAGAAGGCTCCCAATATCATCTTCGCAATAAAAACGAAACCTCTTATTTCATTTCGATT
>JAFGXI010000006.1 GCA_016936665.1 Bacteroidales bacterium | reverse complement strand
TAAGGTTAAGGTTAAGGTTAAGGTTAAGGTTAAGGTTAAGGTTAAGGTTAAGGTTAAGGTTAAGGTTGAGGTTTTGTTTATTTGTGTTGTTTTCATAAGAGTATTGCAAATAGTTTATATATTTCTGTTTAATAGTCAATTTAAACTAGAAAATGGTTGTATTCAAAAAATTAAAATTTTAAAAATTAGTACTGTTTTTAACCGAGTTAAACAAGAAAATTGCTTTTTTATAAGTTATTTGAGAGAGCTACACTATAAAAAAAGGCCATCTTTACAGACAGCCTTTAAATATTAATTAAAATTTTGAATTCTTATAATGCTTCAATAACTAGAGCAGAAGCACCACCACCGCCATTACATAGAGATGCAACACCATATTTAGCATTGTTTTGTCTTAATACAGAAATTAAAGTCACAGTAATTCTAGATCCGGTATTGCCAAGTGGGTGACCTAAAGAACAACCACTACCCCAAACGTTTACTTTTGAGTGATCGATGTTTAACATTTTTTCGGCAACCATTGGTACCACAGCAAAAGCTTCGTTTAATTCGAAATAAGCCACATCTTCTTGTTTAATGCCTGCTTTTGCAAGCGCAATAGGAACAGCTTTAGCAGGAGCTGTAGTAAACCATTCTGGAGCACCAGCAGCGTCGCCATAACCAATTACTTTTGCAATAGGCGTTAAACCTAATTCTTTCACTTTTTCGCCACTCATTAAAATTACAGCAGACGCTCCATCGTTAATGGTCGATGCATTGGCAGCAGTAATGGTTCCGTCTTTTTGGAAAACCGGTTTTAGTTGAGGAATTTTATCGAATTTAACATTGGTATATTCTTCGTCTTTATTAACAATAATATCGCCTTTTTTGGTAGAAATAACCACAGGAACAATTTCGTCATTAAAGTTTCCACCATCCCAAGCAGCAGCAGCGCGTTTGTAAGATTCGATAGCTACTTCGTCTTGTTCTTCTCTAGTAAATCCGTATTCTTTAGCACAAAGCTCCCCGGCATTACCCATATGGTAGTTGTTGTAAACATCCCAAAGGCCATCTTTAATCATACCATCGGCCATTTTAACATCGCCCATTTTTACACCATTACGCATATGCATATAATGAGGCACTAAAGACATGTTTTCCATACCACCGGCTACTACTACATCGTTATCTCCTAATAAAATGGTTTGTGCGCCCAACATTATAGACTTCATGCCCGAGGCACATACTTTATTTACAGTTGTACAAGGCACTGTATTAGGTACTCCGGCAAATAAAGCAGCCTGACGAGCAGGAGCTTGTCCTTCGTTGGCTTGCAAAACATTGCCCATAAATACTTCGTTGATTTGGTTAGGATCGATACCCGCTTTTTTAATGGCACCTTCTATAGCAATAGCACCTAATTTTGTTGCAGGAACAGTAGCTAATGCGCCACCAAAACTTCCTATTGGGGTTCTAACAGCAGAAACAATAAATACTTCTTTCATTTTTTTAAAATTTGTGACTTAGTCTGAATAATGGTTATAGCCATACACTCGGTTTTGTGAATTACAACTCTAATTCGAACAAAGTCTGTTTCATTTTGATTTATTTATCTTATTAATATTCAGTTGATTAACGAAATTTAATATTTTTTTTAATCAGCCTTTAAATTATTAAAAGATTTACAAATATGAAAGTATGCAGATGTTGTTCGTTAACATATTCATAGAATTATATCTAACAATTGTTTGAGTTGTTCCTTTTCTTGTTCAATTAATAGGTCTGCTTCTTCGAACAAGTTTTGTATGTTTTCGTTGCTGGCCAAATCCATTTGGTCGGATGCTTTAGTTAATTTGATCTGAAAACGATAATAATTTTCGTTTAATAATTGTTTAATTTGGTAATTAACGGCATCGGACATTCCATCGAACATGCAACTCATTAATGGTACTAACCATTTAACCTTTCCCCAATCTTTAGCATTTTCGTAAAGTATCGTTTCTGTTTGTTCGCCTGTACCTATCGAGACTAATAATATTTCTTCGTCGGGGAATAATTTTTTGGCTTCTACTAAAGCCGACATTGCCGGATTGTTAATAAACACGCCTCCATCTACAAAAGCTCTTGGCTTTCCGCCTACTTCGAAGTAGGCAGGTTCGAAATAAGTTGGAGCGGCCGAAGTTGCTCTAGCAACTTGTCGTATTTTAAGTTCCGCCCATTGCTCTTTCCAACTTTTAAAAAAAATAGGTTGGCGCTGTTCAATATCGTACGATGTGACCAAAACTGGTGTTTTGGCCTCTTTAATTAAATGATTTTTAAAATATTGCTCCAAAACAGACTCTATACCATCGGCAGAAAATTTTTCATCTTGAAAGCCTGACAAACTCTCTACTTTATGCCAAAAAGAATTGTTAAAAATAGTTTGCCCGTTGTCTTTATATAAATTGGCTAAATCTAGTGCGGAATATTCAATTTTTCCTTCGTTATGTTGTGTTAATCCGAGTGCCAGAATACCTCCTGTTGAGGTACCTGCAATTAAATCGAATAATTCAGCAATTGGTTTTTTTGATTCATTTTCGATGTGAGCCAATAGTAGTGCAGGAATAATTCCGCGTATGCCTCCTCCATCAATAGATAATACTTTTTTCACCGGATTAATCTTTAGTGTATTCTGCTGTTTTAAGTATTGCTTCCATTTGCATGATAAAATTACGCTTGTCTTTTTTAGGATTGTATACGTAGGCGTCTATGCAAATAATTCTAGTATTATCTTTACTAGGAAAACTATAACTGATAAAAGGGCCTCCCATAAAATCGTTTTCTACTTTCCACAAACCTCTTAATGTAACTGTATACATGCCTTCTTTATTTACATTTACTTCTCTATATATTGGAAATCTATGCTCAGTCGTCATATAAGAATCTTTGGTTGGTCCTTCAACATTAAGTTTTAAAATAGAATCTCTGCTTGTTAGCAATTGTTTTTCGTTAAACTGAGTAGTGTCTATATAAGGATAATCGTAAATTAATATACCTTGCGACATATCGGGTGACTCGAAACTTATCCACGAAAAATGCGGAAGATCTTTATCTAGTTTATAATTTGCCGGAATTTCTACCTTTATGCCAAACTTACTCATATTACTTTTCATAATAGGTTCCGAAAATTTATTAGCATAAGACTTTTGCAATCTTTGTATTTCAGCTTCTTTGAAAAACTTTCTTATTTTCTCGGCATTTTTGTTAAATATTTCAATTGCATCTGCCGTACTTTTAACTTCAATTTTTAAATAGGATTGCGTTTTAGCATATACATCTTCTCCAAAAAAAACTTTATTATCGGTAAAATTCGAGGAAATTTTTAAGTCTATAATATTTCTATAGAGCTGAAAAAAATTATTAAATCCTTCTCTATCGATAATAATTGCTTTAAAAGAAACCTCTTCTTGCGGTAAACCTAAAAATGGATATTCTAAAGTACTTTTAATCGTAGAGTCGACTACCGAATTAATATCCGTTTTATTTAATACTACCAGTACATCGTTTAATTCTCCGGTGATATTAGTAATTAATACTTTGTCGTTAGTCCCTTGTTTACATGCTGTTAGAATAGCAATAATAATGAATGAAAAAATATATTTCATAGTGTTAAAAGTTTAAATAAATTCGTGCATATTTCAATAATTAAGCCAAGATACTGTGCTTTAAAAGATTAATAAAATGCAAAATTTAGGTTAAATATTTATTATAATTTTTATGAGCAATTTACAATTTTAACGTTTGAAAAATTGTTAATCAAAATTAAAAATAAATTTGCTGGTAAACTAAGTTTTTATACATAGAACATTTTTAGAAAAAATGAAAAAAAATTTATTCTTTATCATCAACATTTATTAACTGAATTTTAAACAAACAAAGTATTGTTTAGATCTAATAATTTTATCAAAAACAACTTTTAATAACAACTGTTAATATGTATCAATAATTGTCTGATTCTCAAATCAAATTTAGTATGAATTTATTGTTAATAGCATGTTATCAAAGTTGATATTTTAAAACAACAAATAAATTGTACTTTTGTTTTTTACAATATTAACAGGCTTTCTTATTACTCTTAAATTTATATATATATAATAAAATAAAAAAAGAATATGAATGATATTAACGATATCGTAAAACAATATGGTTATATAAAAAAGGCCGTACCATCTGGGTTAAATATAATTGATGCGATTAAAAATTTGAAAAAAGAAAAGAATGCCATAATATTAGCTCATTTTTATCAGACAGGCGATATACAAGATATAGCAGATTTCGTCGGAGATAGCCTTAAATTAGCTCAGGAAGCCGAAAAAACCGATGCGGATATCATTGTGTTCGCCGGTGTTCATTTTATGGCTGAAACGGCTAAAATTTTAAATCCTAATAAAAAAGTTATACTTCCCGATTTAAATGCAAGTTGTTCTTTAGCAGAATCGGCACCTTATAAACAGTTTAAAGCATTTCGCGAAGCGCATTCCGATCATGTGGTTGTTTCTTATGTAAATTCATCTACAGAAGTCAAAGCACTGACAGATATTATTTGCACTAGTTCGAATGCTGTAGAAATTATTAATTCTATACCAGCAGATAAACCCATACTTTTTGCTCCTGATAAAAATTTAGGAAGCTATCTCGAAAAAATGACCGGTAAAAAAATGACTCTCTGGGATGGTGCATGTCATGTTCATAAAGCTTTTTCTGTTGAAAAAATAATTGCATTAAAGAAAGATTTTCCTAATGCTAAAATTTTAGCACATCCCGAATGTGAAAAACCATTATTAACTATTTCCGATTATATTGGTTCTACTTCAGCATTATTAAAATATACCGATAATATTGATATTAATCAATTTATTGTAGCTACAGAATCAGGCATTTTACATCAAATGCAAAAACAACATCCGGATAAAATGTTTATACCTGCACCACCAGACGATAGTACTTGTGCTTGTAACGATTGTGAATTCATGAAAATGAATACACTTGAAAAAATATATTGGTCGCTCAAGGAAGAAGCACCGCAAATAAATATCGAAGAAAATTTAAGATTACAAGCTTTAAGACCTATAAAAGCTATGTTAGATATATCAGCAAAAAAAGGATTATAATTGAAAATACTGTTATTTAATATTATATTATTTTTTTCATCCTTAGCATATTCACAAACCGATACGTTAAAATGGCAAGAGTTTAAGTACGGTGATGGAAGTATAAGTAGCGAAGGTAATTTTTACAATGGTCAACCCGAAGGGGAGTGGAGATCCTACTATCCGAATCATCAATTAAAATCGGTAGGTAATTGGCATTTCAATAAGTTAGAAGGTATTTGGATTTTTTTCGCTAACAATGGTGATACTACTGAAGTTATCAGTTACCGATCTGGTTTAAAAAATGGTTGGACAAAAAAATATAAAAATGGTATATTAAAAACCAAAACCTTATTTCTCAATGATCAAATTGTTGGTTTATCTTATGAATACGATAATAATTATATTACTGAGTTTCCTTATAAAAATAGTTTAAAGCATGGGTTAGCTTTTAAGTACGATTCTACAAAAAAAATAATTGAAGTTAAAGAGTTTAAAAATGGTTTTATGATTTTAAAAAAATCTATCAATAAAATTATTAACGATTCTTTAAAGCAAGGCGAGTGGCTTTCATTTTATCCAAATAGAAAATTACACATTGAAGCTAATTATATACACGATACTTTAGATGGGTATTTTAGAGAATACGATCAAAATGGTCAACTTCTTGTGAATTTATTATACAAAAATGGAGCACTAGACACTACTAATTATAAGCCAACTCAACAAAAGTTTATTCAAACCTTTTATGATAATGGCAATTTGAAATCTGAGGGTTATTTCAATCTAGACAATCTACCTATTGGATTACATGTTGAATCATCTGCAGATCAAAAACTTATTCATGGTATTCTATATAACGAAGAAGGTGTTGCTATTGGTAAAGGCATTTTAAATCAAGACCATCAAAAAGATGGACATTGGCAATTTTTTTATAATAATGGCGATTTACAAGCGGAAGGAGATTATAAGAAAAACTTACGTACTAAAGAATGGAAATTTTATAGAGAAGAAGGAGGATTAGAACAAGTTGGTCATTATAAAAGTGGATTATATAGTGGCGAATGGATATTATATTATTCTGATAATCAAATATTTATAAAAGAAAATTATAAAAAATCAAAGTTAGATGGTTTATTTGAACAATTTAACGAAGACGGTTCTTTATTCGTAAAAGGCAGCTATACAGAAGATTTAAAAGACGGTGATTGGTGGTATTATTATCCTTTTATGGACATTAAAGAAATTTATACCAATGGTGAAAAAACTGGTAAATGGCAACAAACATATAAAAACGGTAGATTAGCTTTTGAAGGTAAATATGAAGCGAACGAACCAAATGGTGTACACCGTACTTATTATCAGAATGGTAACACTAAATTGTTAGCAACTTATATTTATGGTAGTAAAGAAAAAATTTGGACCTATTATAAAAGCGATGGCACAGAACTCATAAGTTATACTTATAAAAACGATGAACTTATAAAAATTAATGGTGTTCGTGTTAAAGATTTACCTTAAATATATTGTTATTATTATTGGTATAAATTGTACTTCTTTGTATTCTCAAAATATCGACGAAGATATGATGAGTAATATTAAATCAAGTATTCAACAAAAACCAAAAATTTTAATTGAGTTAGATAACAAAAATTCATTTATATCTACGCGTCAAGGATGGATTTTAGGTCTAAAAGTAGGATTTAATCATGAAGATATTTTTAGATACGGAATAAGCTATCATTCTTTATATAATAAAAAGTATGTTATTATCGACCAATTAAAACCTACCGAAGAAAATCTTCATTTTAATTATTTAACAATATTTTTAGAATACGTATTTAATCAGCAAAAAAATTATGAATTTAGTTTACCTATAAGTTTTGGTCCAGGTTTATCATGGATCGATAATTTTTATCAATCAACGCACAGTTATACATTATTGTATGAAGCAGAACTTAATGGTATGTACTATTTTTTTAACTTTATAGGATTAGGAGCAGGAGTTGGTTATAGGCTAAATTTTTTTAAAAATTATAACATCGAAGAAAAATTTACAGCACCTATGTATACCATCAAATTTAAATTAGATTTTTATAGATTATTGTATGCAAAATAATAGAGAAGATTTAGATAAAAAAGTAAGACCTATACAATTTTACGATTTTAAAGGTCAAGATGATATTGTATCTAATTTAAAAATATTCGTACAAGCTGCTAAACTACGTCACGAGCCATTAGATCATTTGCTGCTTCATGGTCCTCCCGGGTTAGGTAAAACAACTTTAGCTAATATTGTTGCTAATGAAATGCAAACTAATATTAAAATAACTAGTGGACCTGTGCTGGAAAAAGCCGGCGATTTAGCTGGTATTTTAACCAATTTAGAAGAAGGCGATATTTTGTTTATCGATGAAATACATAGATTAAATACAGTAGTAGAAGAATATTTATACTCTGCAATGGAAGATTTTTTTATCGATTTAGTTATCGATAGCGGTCCATCTGCTAGAACAGTTCAAATTCAGTTAAACCCTTTTACTCTTATAGGAGCCACTACTCAAAGTGGAAAATTAACATCGCCATTAAGAGCTCGATTTGGTATTAATTTACATTTCGATTATTATAATACCGACATACTTCAATCGATTATAAAAAGATCGGCAAAAATTTTAGATATACCAATCGATCAAGAATCTGCATTACACATCGCAAAACGTGGAAGAGGTACACCTAGAATTTGTAACAGTTTGTTACGACGAGTACGTGATTTTGCACAAGTAATTGGCGATGGAAACATCAATAAAGAATTGACTATTAGTTCTTTAGATGCTTTAAAGATAGATAAATACGGTTTAGATGATATGGATCGTAAGATATTAAAAATAATTTTAGATAAGTTTAATGGTGGACCAGTAGGTATAAAAACCATAGCTACTGCATTACATGCCGATCCGCATACTGTCGAAGAAGTTTACGAACCATTTTTAGTAAAAGAAGGGTTTATTAACAGAACCACAAGAGGAAGAATTTTAACCAAATTAACTTACGATTATTTCGGTGTAAACAAGATAAACGAACAACTCGATATTTTTTAAATTAATTATTTTAGTTCCACGTGGAACAATTAATTATAAAACAATAAAGTTCCACGTGGAACTTTATTAAAAAATTTATAGAAATTGATGTTACTAAATTTATTTTTACATAATAATTTATAATCCCATGAAAATTATACTATCTCCGGCAAAACGATTAAACGAAAAAAAAACAAATCATTCTTTTCAAATTAGTGAACCTTTATTTTTAAAACAAAGCGAAGAATTAATTAATATATTAAAGAAAAAATCTAAATCAGAAATTTCGGAACTGATGAATTTAAGCGATACTTTAACGGAATTAAATTTTAATCGCTATCAGAATTGGAATAAAAACAAATGTGTAAAAGAAGGTAAAGCTTCTATTTTTATGTTCGAAGGCGATGCATATAGAGGCTTAGATATAAAATCGATGTCTCAGGATGAAGTGTTAAATTTGAATGAAAAATTGATAATATTATCAGGTTTATATGGTTTATTAAAACCACTCGATGCAATTTTACCTTATAGATTAGAAATGGGTACTTCACTAGAAAATGACAAAGGGAAAAATTTATATGAGTTTTGGAAATCTATTCTAACAGAGAAATTGAACCATATTTTATCTAACGAACCTTTGATAAATTTAGCATCTAAAGAATATAGTTCGGTAATCGATTTTAATAAAATTAAATCTGAAGTAATACAAATCGACTTTTTACAAGAGCTAAATGGGCAGTATAAAAATATTGCAATACACTCGAAAAGAGCTAGAGGTTTGATGACGGCTTATGTTATTAAAAATAATATTAATATAGTCGATGATCTAAAAGGATTTAATTCGGAAAAATATTATTTTAATAATGAAATGAGCAAAAAAAATCATCTGGTTTTTTCCAGATGATTAATAAATAAGTAAATTTTTAATTTGTTCTTCCCCAAATTTATCTTTGAATTTTATTAACAGAGCTTCTCTAAGCATTAGAAGCTCATTTTTTATCACAGAAGATTGTATATAAATTATTACTGTTTTGTTTTTTAAAACAATTTTTTGTGTAGCATTAATAATTGCGTTTCCAAAGAGTTCTTTCCAGAATTTTGTAAGTAATTTTTCATTTAGTTTTTCTTCAATATCTAAATCACGTATCGATTCTAACAATACAGATCTAATATTTTTAGGATCTTTAATGTTGTAAAAATTGTGTTTTCTGAAACGTATTATTCTCTTTTTGGAATTCATAAATCAAAAATCTTGTAGGCTTGTAAATTAGAATCTATACTTTCTTTAATTCGTGTAGTATTGGTATCGGTAATAAATGTCTGACCAAAATGATCTGATAAGATAAGACGTATTAATTTTTGAACTCGTTCTCGATCTAATTTATCGAAAATATCGTCTAAAAGTAATATAGGTTTAATGCTACAATTTTTATAAATATGTTGATATTGTGCTAGTTTAAGTGCAAGTAAAAATGTTTTTTGCTGGCCTTGCGAACCAAAACGTTTGATAAGATTATCGTTAAGTAAAAACACTAAATCATCTTTATGAATTCCTTGTGAACTATGCTGAAGCATTAAATCTTTTTTAAAATTTTGAATTAGTAAATTTTCAATTTTTTCTTCTTTCAATTGCGAGTGATATTCTAATGCAACAGTCTGATTGTCATTTGTTAAAGAGGCATAAAAATCATTAAACAATGGAATAAAATCTATAATAAAATTAGCTCTTTTCTTAAAAATAGAATTTCCAAATTTTATTAAACCCAAATTGTAAGGCTCAAGCAAATCGTTTAACTCAGCCGGATTATAATGATATTGTTTTAATAAAGCATTTCTTTGTTTTAGGTAATTTTGATATAAAAGTAGGTCTTCTAAATATTGTTTATTGTATTGCGAAATAACACCATCTAACCATTTACGTCTACTTTCGCTACCACTACTAACCAATTCGCCATCAAGTGGTGATACCATTACTAAAGGAAATAAACCAATATGTTTACTTAAAGATTTGTATAACAGATTATTACGTTTAATTTGTTTCTTTTGACCCTTTTTAAAGCTACAGCTAATTTTCTCGTTTTTATCAAGTCTCGAGTACTCCCCATTTAACATAAAAAAGTCTGCATCGTAGTTCACATTGTAAGTATCATGTGTACTGACAAAGCTTTTTGTGAACGACAAATAATAAATAGCATCAAGAATATTTGTTTTACCTTTTGCGTTGTTACCCACAAAAGCATTTAATTTTTCATCAAAATCGAACTCTTGGCTTAAATGATTTTTAAAATTTAATATGTTTAACGACTTTAAGTACATGAAGCAAAAATACAAATTATATTTTGATGTGCATCACTGAATATTTCTCCTTAAATAATATAAAGAACTAATAATCAAATAAATACATAATAATTAAAATAAATAATAATAATTAGTACCATCTACCAAAAGCATATATAAAATCAATTTTATATTAAAAATGCTTTAATCAAAAATGAATGTAATATTAAATTCACGCATCGATGTTAAAAAACCTTGTATAATTAAATAAAGCGTTTTAATTTAAAAACATCAAAAAAATAATGACATGATTATTGATATACAGGAAGTTAGAACTACTTTAGATAGAAAAACATTTGTAAATTTTCAATTCGAACTCTATAAAAGCAATGCATATTGGGTTCCACCGGTTAGAAATGACGAGATTCAGGCAATCGATCCTGACAAAAATCCTGCTTTTGAATTTTGTAAAGCCAAATTTTGGCTTGCAGTTAAAGAAGGAAGCGTTGTTGGTAGAATAGGCGCTATTATTAATAATGCTTACAACGAAAAAGTTCAAAAACCTTTGGGAAGAATAAACAGAGTAGAGTTTTTAAACGACAAAACAATTTCCGAAACATTATTTAATACGGCTATTGAGTGGTTAAAATCTGAAGGATGCACGCAAGTTCATGGACCACTGGGATTTACAAATTTAGATACTCAAGGTTTATTAATTGAAGGTTTTGATTATTTGCCATCTATTGCATCGGTGTATCACATGCCATATTACGAAGAACATTTCAATGAACTTGGTTTTGAAAAGGAAAACGATTGGGTTGAATTTCGATTAACATTAACAGAACATCCTGTAAATAAAGCAAGTAGAGGTGCAGATTTAATTAAAAGAAGATTTGGTTTTACCGTAAAAACCTTTAACAATAAAAAGGAAATGCAAGCTTATGCTAAGCCAATATTTAATATTTTAAACGAATCTTTTAAAGATTTACCGTATGTGAATCGTTTCAACGATAAACTTATCGATTTATATTCAAAAAAATATTTTAAAGTGCTCGACTATAAATTTGTTAGAGTTGTAGAAAAAGAGGGAGAGATAGTAGGTTTTGTGGTTGGTTTACCTTCATTATCCAGAGCAATGCAGAAAGCGAAGGGCAAACTGTTTCCGTTTGGTTTTTTCCATATCCTTAAAGCGTTGAAATCGCCAAAAGAAATCGATTTGCTTTTAACAGGAGTAGTTCCCGAACATCAAAGTGCAGGCGTAGCAGTTATTTTATTTGCAGAATTACAACAGCAAATGTTAGATGTAGGAATAAAAACAATGGAAACCACAGGCATTTTCGAAACCAATCATAATGTTATTTCTAACTGGAAAAACTACGAAAATATACAGCATAAACGTCGACGTTGTTATACTAAAAACATATAATTAATTGTTTTATTGCAACTATAAATTAACTAGATACGTCTAAAGTGATATATAAACCTATATCTAATGCTATATGAAAAAAAAACTACTATCAATCATTCTCTTATCAAGTATTATCGTCAAATCTCAAGATTATCAAACAGTTAAAAGTGACATCGTTTACTTTTTTAATAAAGAAATTCTGAACGCAGGTGATTATGCACGAACTATTAAAATAGATTCTACCCATTATTTAGCAGGCGATTCAATATTATTTCCAAACAAAAATATTCAAGCTTGTTTATTTCCTATTGAATATGATGGGTATTATACACCTTATGGTGCTTCTTGGATAGGTGAAAAAGTAATCATTAAACCAGATGGAAACAATCTGTTTTTTAATGTAATGGGAGATACTATTAGCATACAAACCAAGGCCAACCTAAATGAGACTTGGTTAGCCTACCAATTATTTGACTCAACAAAAATATATGCTACCATAACGAATCATGATACGCTCAGCTATTTGGGATTGACAGATTCTGTTAAAACGATCAGCTTTCAAGCTTTTGATAACAATTTGCAAAGTATTAGTCATTCCATTAATTCAAAAGAAATACTTCTATCGAAACATTATGGTTTTATCAGTACATTCAACTATTATTTATTCCCGGAATATAACCCTAATTATGTGGGAATGCTAAACGATGAACTACAAGTTTGTAATCTGTTAGGATTCGATAATTCTTCAATTGGTATTAATAACCTAAAATGGTTCGAAGTGTTTGATTTTCAAGTTAATGATGAATTGCACATTGATCATTTGTATCCAAACCCACCGAATTATATCAGGGATGAACAAATCTATAGGTATATTGGAAGACAGGATTACGGTATGGATTCGATTAAATATACAATTGAGATTGAAAAACTTAATATATTTGGCTTATCATATCCAAATTTTGATACTTTGTATAATATTGATACCATTGTAGAAGTAGTTTATCCAAATCAAAACTTTGATTTATTATCTCGACAAGCCTTTTTGGATACAATATGGGGAAATGCCTCTTTTTATTCAAACTTAATGTCTAATGATGGTTTGGTAAAGCTAGAAAACTGGAACAATGAACAATTTGATAGTCCACAAACAGACGATTCTTGTTATTACAATAATGGAAATTTCGAAAACTATACCAATTATGAAGAAAAAGTTAACTATCGAAAAGGCTTAGGAGGCCCTTATTATAGCTATACAACTGATAATGGTGTGGTACCACATCATCGTCAATTGGTATACTATTTAAAAGGCACAGAAGAATGGGGAACACCTTTAAATTTAGTCAGTTCAATTAATGAAAAAAGACAAAATTCAGAATTTACAATATTCCCGAATCCTGCCAGCGACTATGTCGTTGTAGTTACAAATGAAAAGTTACAGGTTGAAAGTTGTGAAGTATTAGACCTCACAGGTAAATTGGTAAAGTCTTTCCCCTTTGGGGAAACGGAAAAGGGGCTAATAATTGATATATCTGATTTGGAGCAGGGTATCTACATCGTTAAAGTTGGCAGTCAGACTCACAAATTCATAATTGAATAAAATTTGCTATTGTGAAAATAATATTATTATTCACATTTCTTAGTTACTCAGTTGTCACATATTCAAAAAGTTATGATAATTATACTATTGATTTTGACAATCAATATTTTCTTGATAGGCTTGTTATTGATACAGTTTATAACCCAAATAACATTTGGCAAATTGGAAGCCCTCAAAAAAACACTTTTGTTTCAGTTTATTCTATACCAAAAGTAATTGTGACAGACACAATCAATTCATACCCTAATAATGACACATCTCAGTTTGTGATAAAATATGTTTCAGATGAACTAGGAGGTGTTCAATGGCCACATACTGTTATATTGGCAGGGCAATATCAAGTAAATAGCGATACACTTTATGATTTTGGCATGATTGAATTTTCACCTGACAATGGAAACCACAGGCATTTTCGAAACCAATCATAATGTTATTTCTAACTGGAAAAACTACGAAAATATACAACATAAACGTCGACGTTGTTATACTAAAAACATATAAAAAGACTTGAATAATTGTAATACAATTCTTTAACTGTATTTACATCAATTGTCTTTACAGAGAGATAAAAGAATTTACGAAAATTAAGCTTATTTTGTGTTTATGAAGCAATCAATACCAGCATCGATAGAACAGCTTGAAAAACGTTTAAAAATAGATTTACCGGGTAAAATTGCACAATATAAGATGGCACCATCCGATAGGGTGCAAAGAGATCTTAAAATGCATGGTAAACCTACTAAAGAAAGTGCTGTTTTAATTTTATTGTTTCCCAAAGACAAGGAATTGCACCTATTGCTAATACAAAGAGCATCGTACAATGGTCCGCATAGCGGGCAAATTGCCTTTCCGGGTGGGAAATTTGAAAAATTAGATTCGAATTTAGTATCAACAGCCATTAGAGAAACATTCGAAGAGCTGCAAATCGATGCAAAAACGTACAAAATTATAGGTGCACTTAGTCCACTAATAATTCCGGTTTCACAAACAATGGTATATCCATTTGTTGCATTTTCCGAAAAAATTCCGAGTTTCAAGGTCGATGGTTTCGAAGTAACCGATGTCTACATTTTACCGATGTCATTTTTCCTTACAGAAAGCAATATTAAAATATACACAAATAACGAATTATCGTATCCTTTTTTCGACTTCGCAGGTAAACGCATATGGGGAGCCACAGCCATGATGATTGCAGAATTGAAATTTTTATTTCAAAACAAGTAACAACCATTTGCCCCTTTATTATAAAACTGTTTATATCTAAAGTCGTTTAGTTATTTTGTTTAATGGAATTCGAAAATAGATGTTATTTTTCGGCCGAAACCTTTTATAATCAGACCGTTTGTATATATAGCAGCGATATATTACCACTATCGGTAAGTTATAATAATTCTAAAAAAACTATTCAAAATAGAGCTAAGAGGTACAAATTGATACTCATTAGAATTCTTAGAAAAATGCTTATATACAGTTTCGAACATTCAAGAATAAGTTGTCTTAAACGAAATTGTCTATTCAGAAAAAACACTGCTTTTAAAGCATGAGAATTACTTTGTACGATTAAAATCTTTAATAAGCAATTCGTTGGAGTCTTACATGCTAATATTTGATCAATAAAAATTTATAAATAACACTATATCAATTATATAGAATAAAAAATAATTATTCACGTCTTAGAATCGTGGATTTGTTTTTGAATTATATTTGGGGGCAAAATTTATAAAATTTACTAATGATCATTTTATGATTCACCCTCACACAGAGTTAAAGTTTATCAACAACGAAATTGGCTACGGGGTTGTGGCTACTAAGTTGATTCCGGCAGGAACCATTACATGGGTTTTAGATCGATTAGACAGAGAGTTTAGTCCGTTAGAATTTCAATCGATGGATCCTATTTACCAGAACATACTCGATTTTTATACCTTCAGAAATAATAAGGGAAATTTTGTTTTGTGTTGGGATAATGGTCGGTATGTTAATCATAGTTTTAATTCTAATTGTTTAACCACTGCTTACGATTTCGAGATTGCAATTCGGGATATTCAACCGGGCGAACAACTTACCGACGATTATGGTTATTTGAATATCCCAATGCCTTTTAGAGCTGTAGATGAGGGATTTCGTAGAAAAATAGTGTACCCAAACGATCTTTTGAAATATTACAAAGTATGGGACAATAAAATAAAAAAGGTATTTGATCGAATTGTGAAAGAAGATCAAGCGTTAAAGCAATTATTAACAGAAGAAACCTGGCAAACCATCGAAAGGATTGTTAGAGGCGAAGAAGAAATGGCCTCGATCTTAAGCAATTATTACGACGAAAAAACAATGGTTTAATTACCTTACATTCCAATAATTTTAAATTCTGTACGTCGATTATTGGCTCTGCCTTCATGCGTATCGTTGGTATCGATAGGTTGGTTTAAGCCATAACCTTTGTATTTCATTCTTTGAGCAGCGATGCCTTTATCAATTAGATATTGATAAACGGTTTTAGCTCGCTGTTCAGATAGATTTTGATTATACGTTGCACTTCCTTGATTGTCGGTATGTCCACCAATTTCGATAGACACATGGCTGTTTGTTTTCATAAACGACAGCAATTTTTGTAGTTCTAATTCCGATTCCGGTTTTAAATCGTACGAATCGAGTTCGAAGAAGATGTTTTTTAAAATAGTTTGAGCACCTACTTTTATTGATTGCAAGTGTATTTGATTTTGAACCGGCCCTTGTTTCTGATCTGCTTCTAACTCGAAATGCTCGGAATAAGGCATGTATCCTTCTTTAGAAATATTTAGCATAAAAGGCTGATTAGAAGGCAGACATAATAAAAATGAACCATCTTTAGAATCAGAAATGGGTTGCATAATTAGTTCACCAGTTTTTAAATCGATAAGTTCGATGGTTGCTGTTATTGCTTCTTTGCTATCGGCATCTTTAATGTTGCCGGCCATGTAACTAACATAGTTTGGTTGAGCTTCCTCGTATAAATCGAACCCGTAAATATCGAGTCCATTGCCGTCGTTGGCTCTGCCGGAAGAAATTAATGCCAGATCGCCCGCTATCGAAACAAACAAACTTTGCTCATCGAACACTGTATTAATCGGGTAACCCAAGTTTTTAGCTTGGGTCCAAGTGGTATCGTTAATACGAGTCGATTTATATATATCTAAACCTCCCAGTCCATAATGTCCGTTCGATACAAAATACAAGGTACGACCGTCGGGGTGTATAAATGGCGACCATTCTATACCATTGGTGTTGATAGAATCGCCCAAATTTACAGGCTTTGACCATTTATCGTTTTCTAAATGAGAAACCCAAATATCTTCTAAACCATCGGTACCTGGTCTATCGCTAGCAAAGTACAAAGTGGTACCATCGGCAGAAATACTAGGCTGACGCTCAAGGTATTCTGAGTTGATAGGTTCGCCAATATTTTTAAGAACAGTCCAATGGCCATCTGAAAATTTCGAAATATAAATATCGCATTTTCCATAACCATCGCGTCGATTACATGCTGTGAACACAAAGGTTTGTCCGTCGGCAGAAATCGAAGGAGCACCTTCGTTGTATGGTGTATTTAACGGAGGACCAACGCTAAATACTTGTCCCCAAGAACCATCGTCTTGTTTGTAGTTAACAAAAAAATCTTCTTGAGCGTTGTTTGGCCCATAGGGCATATCGTTTCTAATCGGAATATTTTTAGTGGTGTAAAGTTTTTTACCATCTGCTGTTAGCATTGGCCAATAATCGTCGTAAGGCGAATTGACCTTATCGCCCAAATTGACAGGATTAAATGGCACCGGATTTTCGTATAATTCTGTAGCAACTTTAGCAGCTTTTATCGATTCATCAATCATTCTGACTAAACGCTCAGATTTGATGTCCATTGTTTTAGCTTCGATGCTAATTTCTAAGGATTTTCGATATTGCTCGGTGTTAAAATAGGCGATACTCAGTAAATAATGAATTTTAGGACTGTATGATCGATTAATTTCTATAGCTTTTTCGTACTGTTCAACCTCTTTTTCAATTTGACCAACTTCGTAATAAATTTGAGCTTTTAATATGTAGGCTTCAATAAAATTCTCATCCACTTTTAAAGCATTATCTAAATCTTTAACTGCATCGACTAATTGGCCTATGTTGTAATTGTTTTGAGCTTGCTCGAATAAATTAATAGCTTTCTTTTTTTGAGTTGAATAGGTTTTTTGTGCTTGTATTTCAACAAAAACAAAACTTAATAGCATGAAGATAAATAGACGATACATATTGTAAAATTAAGTTCGAATAGATGCGAATATTATACCAAAAATAGTCTTTTCGCTTGATATACCGTTAGATATCGTTATTTTTGAATTGTTGAACTTAAAATGAATACAACTGAAGATTTTATTACATATACTATCGCTACTATTATTTTCTCAAATATTTATTGAGTATTCATATGCCCAAAGTGCTTCTTTCGACGATAATTTGAGAATGGCAAAATACCAGATTCGACTTAATCGTTGGTCGGAAGCAGAACCATACTTACAACAGTGTTTCATAGATGATTCAACCCATGTCTGGACGCTTCAGAAATTGCTTAAAATAAACGAAAAAAAAACGTCTTGGATTCATGTTGTCAACTTATCGGAACGTCTGATTAGGCACGATTCAGATACTGCAAGGCACGAATATGCCTTAAAAATGGCTAAAGCATATTACGAGCTTTTTCAATTTGAAAATTGTCAGAAAACTATAAATCAATACATAGAATACTTTGATAACGAAGATCTTGATGAAATTAAAATCTTAGAACGACAAATCACTTTTGCAAGATTTGCCATTGAACATCCGGTGCCTTACAATCCTAAAAACTTAGGGGAAGGCATAAATACGAAATATTCAGAATATTTACCGGCAATTACACAAGATAACAGAATATTGGTTTTTACTCGCTATGTCGATCGAAGTAAAAGCTTTCCATCGTTACAAGAAGATTTTTATTTTTCCGAATTTGAAGACGATCAATGGAATAAGGCTATTCCGCTTTCTCGAACTATAAATACAGAGCAAAACGAGGGCGCGCCTTCGATTTCGGCTAACGGTAAAGTGTTTTATTTTGCGGCTTGCCAGCGAAAAGACAGCAAAGGATCTTGCGATATTTATTACACATACAATCGTGGAAATTATTGGACTACACCTAAAAATTTGCAAAGTGTTAATAGCGAGTATTGGGATTCTCAACCAAATATAAGTGCCGATGGTAAAATGCTCTATTTTGTAAGCAACAGGCCCGGAGGCTATGGCGGTAAAGATATTTGGGCAGTTCATATAGAGGATGGGCAAGTTGTAGGCAATCCTTATAATTTAGGACCAGATGTTAATACAGATGGAGATGAGATGTCTCCATTTATGCATTTCGATTTAACGAGTCTTTATTTTTCGTCGAACACAAATCCGGGAATGGGGCAACAAGATATTTTTCTTTCGAGAAAATGCAACGATACCACTTGGACTCAACCTAAAAACTTGGGTTATCCGATTAATAGTAGTGAAAACGAAAATTCTTTTTTTGTTGCATCCGATGCAAAGACTGCCTATTTTTCGAGTCGTAGAGAAGATGGATTTGGCGAACAAGACATTTACCAATTAACATTATATCAAGCTATTCGGCCAATTGCCCGAAGAATTTTCAGCCTAATAAACGAAAATGCCCCTGAATCGGATACACTTTACATAGCTATAAGAGCAGAAGGGAGAGATTCGGCAGTTCAAGTGATAGCACAAGAAGAGTCCATACAAATAGAACTTAATGCTAATCAAAATTACGATTTAGTGGCATACGCAAAAAACAGTTTGATGCAGAGTATGCAACTCAATTTGTCTTATTTCGATGCTTTGCCGGATGCGACCATCCGATTGCATTTGCCAAAAGCAAAAGTTGGCGACGGTTTTGAGTTGGCACATATTTTATTCGATTTCGACAAAGCTGATATTCAAAGCACATCCTATTTTGAGCTCAATCAGTTAGTTAACTATTTGAAAATAAATCGACATTTGAAAATTTTAATAGAGGGGCACACCGACATTAAAGGAAGCGATGCTTATAACCAAGTCCTTTCAAAAAAACGCGCCGAAGCCATTAAGCAATTTTTAATAGATAGTGGGATAGGTGCCAATCGATTAAAAACTCATGGCAAAGGCTCTACAGAAATAATTACGCAGGCATCTCAAAAACAATACATTAACAGAAGGGTAGTTATTCAAATAGTTGATGTAAATAATGAATAGACCAACAGAAAAACAGTCTATGCACATCAGAGTGTTGCGCTTAGCAATTCCGAATATTGTGAGCAATATAACGGTTCCTTTATTAGGCATGGCAGATATTGCAGTGGTAGGTCATTTAAAAGGAGCATCGACTCAAATTGGAGCGATAGCCATTGGAGGCATGTTGTTTAGTTTTATATACATGACTTTAAGTTTTTTAAGGGCTAGTTCTGCCGGTTTAACAGCTCAAGCATTCGGTAAAAAAAATAAAACTGAAATTCAACGAATTTTCATTAGAGCCGTTGCGTTTGCGCTGGGTTTAGCTATAATATTGATTAGTTTTCAGAATGTCTTATCGTGGATAGGGTTTAGCATTTTAGAAGCAGAGCCTGTGGTTGAATTTTCTGCCAAAGCCTATTTTAATGTTCGAATATGGGCCGCACCTGCTACATTACTGCTCTACGTTTTTAACGGGTGGTTTATCGGTATGCAAAACACAAAAATCCCTATGATCATTGCTGTTGCCGGGAATATTATCAACATAAGTTTAAATTATTTAATGGTTTTTGGTTTTGGTATGCAAGCCGAAGGGGTGGCATTAGCGACTGTTATTGCACAATATTCCAGTTTACTTTTGTCGGTGCTTTTTATGCGTTTAAAATACAAGTCTTATACCTTAGGATTTCCCATTAAAGAAAGTTTAGTTTGGAAACAGATAAAAGCATTATTAAGTTTGAATCGAGATTTGTTTATTCGGTCCTTGATATTAATTTTTGTATTATCTTTTTTCACGGTAATCTCAGCTAAAATCAGCACAGAGGTATTGGCTGTAAATAGTTTACTGTTTCAATTCTTTTTATTTTTTTCGTTTTTTATGGATGGCTTCGCGTATGCTGCCGAAGCGTTAACCGGTAAATACTTTGGGCAAGGTCGTAAACTTAAATTACAACAAGCTGTCAAAACAACTTTTATTTGGGGTTTTTATTTAAGTGTACCTTTTACTTTAATATATGCTTTTGGGCAAAAAAGTATTTTGTATTTATTAACCGACGATACCGCGATTGTAAACTTAGCCATGGACTATCAGTATTGGGTTGTCATCATACCATTGTTAAGTTTTGTATCTTTCCTTTGGGATGGTGTATATATTGGAGCCACAGCCGCTAAACCCATTCGTAATACGATGATTGTGTCTGGTTTGCTTGTTTTTGTACCTGTTTTTTTTCTAGCTGCGCCAGCGTTGGGGAACCACGGACTGTGGTTAGCTTTTACCGCTTTCATGTTAGTTCGTGGTAGTTTGATGAGCTTTTGGTATCCTTCGGCTGTTCTTAAGAAAGTTGATTAGTAGCAATAGACCTTAAAACAGAAAACCAGGCATCTGCCAACAATTAAATTTTCTATCTCAGCTTAGAGTTCAAACTTTCTATCTTTCATTAGATATCCTTTCTAATCATTGGTTTTTAGCTTAATTAACTAAAATCATCCTTTTGGATGACAAGCTAGCTTGCTTTATACATGAGCTTTGTAACAATATTCATCGAAAAAAATTAAGCAATGAAAAAACAATGGTTTTGGATGGTAGCAATACTATTAAGTGCACATCTAAGTTTCGCTCAACTTTCGTTTTATACCCAAAATGGAAGTCAAAAAATTACTGAAGGTCAATGTGGAATGACAGATTTAAAATTAACAGTTCCTATTCCAAGTAATGCACTCAATTACGAAAAAATGCAAGTCGAGGTGAAAGTGGCTCCGAATGCCGAATACCAAAGCTTGGCTGTATATTATGTCACGATTCCAAAAGGGAATTTAAATGGGAAAAAAAGCATCGATTTATGGATGAAGAAAGATGGTCAGCCTAGCGATTTTTTAATGGGTGGGCAAAGTCGATCCGATATTATAGATTGGCCTTGCGATAAAAAAGATCGCTCAGAACAATTTTGGAAATTAAGTTTTAAAGTACTGGGAATGGAAGTCACCGGCTATGAGTGGCAAAACGACATTAACGGCAATGCTGTAAAAGTGCCTTTATATAACTATGTCTTACTAAAAAATTATCCGAATGCTTTTACTATGGATTATGGCAAAGTAGAAGAAGGTTACCTTTCGGCATCGGGTAAATTTATGGTTAAACGCTTTCCTGCAGAAACCACGCAAATATTCGATGGTCAAAAAGACTTCTTTTCCGATAAAAAGTGTGTCGACGAATTAGTAATTCATTACGACGAGGAGCAAAGTAATAACCATTATATTAAATGTGGTATCCGTATGTACGATCAGTCGGTAATGAGCGAACAACAAGCTAAAGATGACATTATTAATGCGTTAAAATTATTTGCAAATCAGTACAACAGTGCGGCTAAAAATAAAATAGCACAACCTAGCGACAACTTTACAAATAGTCTATTCAATGTTGATGTGTTTTATCCTCCATTTGTTATTGGACCTGGAAAATCGGGCAACAAAGAATTCGATACAAAGGTTAAAGAATTGAGTAAGCAAGATGTCCAATGGATAGAAAAACAAATTGGAAATCTAAAGATGCAATTTATCGAACTTGATGTATATGTTAAAGGAGAATTTTGGAGAGATCAATCATATAAAGCTTATGTTGAAAAAGATCATCAAGAACATCCTAGAAAATTGATGGTGTTTATTGGCACAAAAGGTCAATATACATTTATTGGAGCCATTTATAAATATGGTAATAAACCAGAGCTAACTAGTGGCGAACAGCAGTTTATCGACGACATCTTTGCTTCATTTCAAGCTTTATAATAATGCGGTATTTTATTACTCTCGTTTTTATTATTACGCTGTTTTCTTGCCAAAGTGGAAGCTCACATAGTTCGGTAGAAGAACGAATGGCTCTCATGGAACAAGAAATATGCGATTGCTTCGAAAAATACCAAAATGAGCCGGATAAAAAAATAAAATGCTTTGAGCTTCAGGATTATTATTGGCACGAAATCAACGATTCTATACTCCAAATACAATTCACTAAAGCAACTTATCAATGTTTAAATTAATTTATAATAAAGATAGAAATATGAAAAAAACATTATTTTCAGCATTAACATTATTATTGATGTTCAACAGCTATGCACAGAACGATTATCAAAAAATTTACAGTTCCGATACTCCTTCATCGGGCTTTAGCAAATCTTTAGCCATAGAAGACGACGTAGCAATAGCTACTAATGAAGGTGGCGATTTATACTTTTTCCGAAAAAATAATGGTTTATGGGCAGAAGAACAAAAAATGCCAAAAGTCGAAGGACAATGGGCAGTGGGAACGTCTTATGTTGCTTAAGGACAGGCTATTGATATCAATAACGGACAAGTTATTGTAGGGTCTTGGGGTTATACAAATGGCGGATTTTACGTTTACGAGTATTCAGCGGGAACTTGGGTAGAAACGCAACATGTTACCAGCTCAACACCATATTTTGGTAGAGTTATTAAAGCTGAGGGAAATACACTCTTAGTTGCTAGTACAACCGATGTATTTGTTTACACTTACGATGGCACTCAATGGAATTACGCGACCACTATTTCGAACATTGGAGGGCAATCTTTTGGATGCAATTTAGAAGTTAACGGTAATTACCTCGCTATTGCCGATAGCTACGAAAATTCAAATGCACCTTATGGTGGCTGTGTTCATATGTACGATTTCGATGGCACTACAGCTAGCTATATCGAAAAAGTAAGTGTAGCTAGTATCGATACTAACGCTTATTTTGGCGGTGCTATTAGCATAAACGAAAATAAAATGGCTGTATCTGCACAACAAGATTTTGGCGATGGTATAGAATTAGCAGGTAGAGTTTTTATATACGAACGACAAGGTGCAAATTGGAATCTTACAGATTTTTTTGCAGCGCCCGATGCCCAAGAAGGTGCTAGATATGGTGATGCTTTGTCGATGGTAGATAATACTTTAATAGTAGGGGCCTCAGGCTGGCATTCTTCTTATTATACACATGTAGGTAATGTTTATAAATATGATTTCGATGGATCTGACTGGAACTATACAGGTCTCTTGAAACCTGCAGAAGTTGGCTCGGGCGATTATTACGGTGCAAGAATCGACTTCGATGGTAAAAATGCAATGATACGTGCGCATTTCGACGATGATAATGGATCGAACACAGGGGCGGCGTATATTTATGATCTATGTACAACTCACGGACCTGCTCAAAGCCACAATATTTGTCAGGGCGATAGTGTTTTAATAGATGGAACTTATTATCAAAATAATGGCACAATCGAAGAAACATTAACCAATGCTCATGGTTGCGACAGTATTGTTGAGCATACAGTAATTGTTGCTACTTTACCTTCGGTAACCGCTAATGCTTCAGCAACTAGTATTTGTGCTGGTGAGAGTATCACTCTTTACGGATCGGGAACAGGTACTTTTACTTGGGATAATGGCGTTAACGATAATGTTGCTTTCGTACCCTCACAATCTGCAACATATACCGTTACAGGCACCGATGGTACATGCGAAAATACAGATCAAATTGATATCACTGTTTTAGACTTACCTAGTGTTACAGCCAATGCTACCGAAACAACCATTTGCGATGGTGAATCGATTACGCTTTATGGGTCAGGTGCTAGCACTTATACTTGGGATAATAGCGTAAGCGATAATGTTGAATTTACACCAGTTGCAACAACCACTTACACTGTTACAGGCACCGATGGTACTTGCGAAAATACAGCGCAAGTCGAAATTACAGTTAATCCAATTCCTGCTCAGCCAAGTATTATTTATTACGGCGGAATGTTAATGTCGTCGGCTACTTCCGGTAATCAATGGTATTACACCACTTTCTTATTACCGGGAGAAACCAATCAAACTTTGACGCCTCAAAATGATGGAAATTACTTCGTACAAGTCACCGTTGATGGTTGTTCAAGTATGTCGGAGGCTTATAATTATTCTTCTGTAGGGATTAATAATTTAGAGTCTAACACATTAAATATTTACCCTACGATGGTTAATAACGAAATAACCATTAATTATTCAGGTACAGATGTTTACTCAATCGAGATACTTGATATTAGTGGGAAAAAGTTAATGAAGCAAGAGCATTTATATCAAATGCAAAACATAAATGTTAGTTATTTCGAAAAAGGAACATACTTGTTAAAGTTTAGTACTTCGGACACCCAGCAACTTATAAAATGGGTAAAACAATAAACGTTGTTTTTTCAGTTAGATTGGGACGACTCTATGGAGTCGTCCTTTTTATTTTAATTACTCCACCACCAACTTTTTAGTTTGCTTGCCAACTTTAACTAAATAAATGCCACGTGGCAAATCGGAGATGTTAAGCCCCTTTTCTGTTTCCGAAAAGGGAAAAGACTTTACCAATTTTCCTGTGAGGTTGTAGATTTTTACGTTAGTATTTTGTTGTAGAGACAATTCATGAATTGTCTCTACATGAATTGTCTCTACATGAACGACAAAAACATAATCACTTGCCGGATTAGGGTACATATAAAACTCAGGATTACTTGCAAATTCTTTAATAGTAACGCCTGTGCTACAAACCCAAAAATTG
>JAFGXI010000042.1 GCA_016936665.1 Bacteroidales bacterium | reverse complement strand
TTTTCAATCGGCCTACATTTATAAATTGGATGAGCATGGTTGCTACGAACCTAATTGCGATGTGGGTGTGGAGGAAGTTGTTGAAAAAGCAAAAGGATTTACATTGGTTCCGAATCCTGCACGAGATTATGTTTCTATCGTAGAGACAATTCATGAATTGTCTCTACAGCATGAATTGTATTTACTAGACCTCACAGGAAAGATTGTAAAGCAATTTAAAATGCAAGGTTCAGAGCTCAAAATACAAGTTGGTGATTTGGAAAAAGGAATTTATCTTGTAAAAATAGGCACGGAAACACAAAAATTAATAATTGAATAAAACAAATGATATGAAAAGAGTAAACTTATTAACCTTGATTATAATATTTTTTTTGTCGATTAACCTAAATAAAGCACAGAGTTATCTTCCATTTCCAGCCATGGGTGCTATGTGGACAAATACTACTTATAATGTATACTGGATTGATGGAAATCCTATGGCACAGTTCTCATTGTCAAATGTAGATTACTACTGTATATCAGGTGAAGATACTTTAATTAATTATAGAACATATTCTAAAATAAATTATTGTGAACAGGAATATAAAGGTGCTATTAGAGATAGTATGGGAAAGGTTTTCTTTGTGCCGAAAGATTCTGTAGGTGAGTATCTGCTTTACGACTTTACAGTTCAGGAAGGGGATAATGTAAGTGTTTATATAGATTATGGTGGAATAGTAGAGTATAGTGTAAGTTTTGTGGACTCTGTATTAATGAATGGAATTTACCGAAAGCGTATTTCACTTGGTGGAGGAGAATGGGTCGAAGGTATAGGAAATTTGCAAGGCATATTTCAAGGATTAGGAATTAACGTATCAGATATTGTGCAAAATTTGGAGTGTTTTAGTCATAATGATACTATAATTCACCCATATGAACCTAATAATATAGGAACCTGTCCTATGAATGTTTATATCAATGAAGTAAATAATTCTACAACCATAAATATTTACCCAAACCCGTCAAGTGACATTTTTATAATTAAAGGTTTAGGAAATGAAAAAGTTGAAATCTATGACCTTACAGGAAAGATTGTAAAGCAATTCAATTTTCAAGGCTCAGAGCTCAAAATTCAAATCGGAGATATAGAAAAAGGGGTTTATTTTGTAAGAGTTGGGAAACAAACTCAAAAATTAATTATTGAATGAGAAACCACACACACATAGCTAAAATATTATCCTCCCCAACTTTGGCGATCTAAACTTCTGTATTGAATGGCTTCGGCAATATGGATGTGTTTAATTTGTTCTTCCTCTGCTAAATCGGCGATAGTGCGAGAAACTTTTAAAATACGATCGTAAGCACGAGCTGATAAACCCAATCGTTCCATTGCATTTTTCAATAAAGTTTGACTAGCTTGATCGAGTTGGCAATAAGTTTGGATTTGTTTAGTATTCATTTGCGCATTGGCATATATACTTGGAAATGCTTTATATCGCTCTGTTTGAATCATTCTTGCTTTAATAACGCGGGATCTAATGTCTGCACTTTTTTCGCCTTCTTCTTGATCGTTCAATTTGTCGAAGGGAACAGGAACAACTTCTAAATGGATATCGATGCGATCGAGTAAAGGGCCGGAAATTTTATTAAGGTATTTCTGCACTACGCCCGGGCTGCAAACGCAGTCTTTTTCCGGATGGTTGTAATATCCGCAGGGGCAAGGATTCATTGAAGCAACTAACATAAAACTAGCCGGATAATCTACCGAGAATCGAGCTCTTGATATATTGACCTTTCGTTCTTCCAAAGGTTGACGCATAACTTCTAGCACTGTACGCTGAAATTCTGGTAATTCATCAAGGAATAAAACGCCATTATGAGCCAACGATATTTCGCCAGGTTGAGGGAAAGCACCACCACCAACTAAAGCTACATCAGAAATGGTATGATGCGGAGATCGAAATGGGCGAACGGTCATTAAGCTACTATTCTTATCGAGTTTACCGGCAACAGAATGAATCTTAGTAGTTTCTAGAGCTTCGTGTAAGCTTAAAGGTGGTAAAATACTTGGGAAGCGTTTAGCTAACATGGTTTTACCTGCTCCCGGAGGGCCGATCATTATGATATTATGTCCACCGGCTGCTGCAATTTCGAGGGCTCTTTTGACGTTTTCTTGCCCTTTAACATCCGAAAAATCGAATTCGAAATCGTTCACATTTGCAAAAAACTCGTCGCGAGTATGCACAATAACAGGCTCAATTTTAGTTTGTAGATTTATTAAATCGATAACTTGCGATAAATGCTCGACACCATAGACGCTTAAATCATTTACAACGGCTGCTTCTCTGGCATTTTGTATGGGTACGATTAATCGATCGAAACCTTCTTTTCGGGCTTGTATAGCGATGGGTAAGGCTCCTTTTATTGGTAAAATACTACCATCTAAGGATAATTCTCCCATCAATATTGTACTGCTTAGTTGGTCAGAAGATATTTGTTCAGAAGCAGCTAATACTCCAATGGCCAATGGTAAATCGTAGGCAGAACCTTCCTTTTTAATATCGGCAGGCGCCATGTTAATGACGATTTTTTTACCGGGCCATTTATAATTATTGGTTTTTATTGCAGATTCAATCCGCTGATGACTTTCTTTAACGGCATTGTCGGGTAAACCCACCAAATGAAAGTTCACACCTTGGCTAACACTTACTTCTATGGTAATGGTTTGAGCATCGACGCCAAAAACAGCAGAGGCATAGGTTTTTACAAGCATAGGCTTAATAATTTTTAAAGAAGTCGTAAAGCAAACGTACGCCAACGCCTGTACCACCTTGTGTTTTGTAGCCGTCTCTGCTGTTGATGTATGCAGGACCGGCAATGTCTAAATGGATGTACGGATAATCGGTAAAGTGCTCTAAAAATTTACCTGCTGTAATTGCACCACCAATTTTTCCACCAATATTTTTTATATCAGCAATATCAGATTTTATGAGTTCGCCGTATTCATCCCAAAATGGAAATTCAACCAATCGCTCGTGGACTTTTTCACCGCTTGTTTTTAGTTTATTTTTCATGCTTTCGTCGGCATTTCCCATAGCAACGATTCCATACGGACCAATGGCTGCATGAGCAGCACCTGTTAATGTTGCTAAATCGATGACCAATTCGGGCTGGTATTTTTTAGCATAACTTAATGCATCTGCCAAAATCATTCTGCCTTCGGCGTCGGTATTGAGGACTTCAACTTTAGTTCCGTCGTACATGGTTATAATATCTTGCGGAGCATAAGCCCTATTGCCCGGTCGATTGTCTGTAGCCGGTACCAAACCTACTACATGTACATTAAGTCTATTGGCAGCTATGGCTTGCATAAGACCCACTACAGCCGCAGCACCTGCCATGTCCGATTTCATTTCATCCATGCTTCCGGCTGTTGGTTTTAGACTTAAGCCTCCGGTATCGAAAGTAACGCCCTTTCCAACGATGACAATGGGTTTATTATTTTTAGGATTTTCTGGTTTCCACTCCATTATTGAAAATGTTGGAGGGTCGAAACTTCCTTTATTTACAGCTAATAGTCCGCCCATTTTTAAGGCTTCGATTTGTTTTTTTTCTAAAATTACAGATGAAAAACCATAATTTTTTGAACTCAGTTTTATTAAATCGCCTAACTGTTCGGCTGTTAAATATGAAACAGGTTCGTTAACCAAGTCGCGAGCAAAGCTGACTGCTTGGCAAACCGAATTTAATTCTGTGAGTTCTTTTTGTCGAATATTGCCTTTAATTCGAATGGTCTTTAGATAGTTTAAATTTCGTTCTATATCCGAATGGTATTTATTAAAGGTGTACGACGATAGAATGAGTCCTTCAATTAATGCTAATAAATGATCGGTATTAAAATTTTTGCTGTCGATAAAGAGACTTTCTTTTTTTTCTGCATTGATTGCTTGAAATATTTGAAAACCGAATTTTCGATATTTTTCCAAATCAAGACTGTTATTATCACTGATTTTTGGATTAAGAGTAAACATCAAGTCAGAAAGATTGTTGATTGTGATTAACTCTTTTTTATCGGATTGTTGTTTTTTAAGGAAATCGGTTTGATTTGCATCGAGATATTCTGCGATGGCTTTGTCGTTGTTGATAAATACGATGGATTCCCCTTTGATAAACTGATCGGCATTAATGATCTTCATAATTATTTTCTGTTTAAACTTACAATAGTAGTATAAAGATAGTAAGCTTTAACGTTAAATAAATTAAATAAAAAATATTTTATGGTAAATATTTTTAAAATTTAACAATAAGTAGATATAGTATTTTTTAGAGCAAGTTACTCAAACACCACTAAAAGATCGTTTTTTTCGACGGCTTTTGATGCTTTGCATGCAATTTGAACCACTTTTCCGTCGATTGGAGATTTGATGTTGTTTTCCATTTTCATAGCCTCCAGCACAACTAAAGTATCTCCTTTCTTTACGGTTTGACCCACATCTACTAAAACGTCTAAAACCATACCTGGCATTGGTGCTTTTATGTCGTTTACTTTCTTAGACGAAAGCTTATCCATACCGAGTTGTTTAAGTAAAATATCGATATCGTCGGAAACTTGACATTCAATTTTTTCGTTGTTTATTTTTAAAATAATCAAATTCTGTTCTTGATCGAATGTGTCGACTTCTAAAATATAGGATTGATGATTATAAATAAGATGATATTCATTGTCGTTTTGCGAGTAATCTATTTTAAATTCTTTTCCATTGATGGTTCCTTTTTTTTTGTCGAAAGAATCCAATTTAACGTCGAATTTAGTTTTGTTTAATTCAATATTGTACATATCTGCATATTTTCTGCTAAATTAATAAAAGATCGCTTTTATTAATATAATCTGTCTAAAATCTATTTTTGTGTAGGCTTTGCTTTTGCTTTAGGAGCTGTTACGAAGTTTTCTTCGTCGATAACTTTGCCGGTGTTGTCGAATTCTACCCAAAGACCAACTTTTTGGTCGTTCAAGTATTTTCCGGTCATTTGCTTTTGTCCATTGTCGTGAAAGCAAGTCCAAACGCCTTGTCGTTCATCATCTTTAAAACTTCCTTCGCAAACTTTAGCACCATTTTCATTCCAGTCTATCCACTTGCCATTTAGTTTGCCTTTAACATATGTTCCCGAACTAAGTTTTCGGCCGTTAGGGTAAAACTCATTCCACATCCCGTTTTTGTCGTCTGTAGCATAAGATCCGGTTATTTTCATGTTTCCTTCTTCGTCCCATTGGGTGTATTTGCCGTTTTTCATTCCGGCAGAATAGGTGGTTATAGCTTCGCGTTTACCACTGTTATAGTATGAGATCCATTCGCCGGTAGCTTTGCCGTTGATGTATTTTTCTTTGGATTTAGTTTGATTGTTATCGTAATAAACGGTTCGTTCACCATTTAAAGCTCCTGCTGTGTATGACTCTTCTATTTCTTTGGTTCCGTTGTTATACCAGTACGTCCAAGCGCCATCTTTTTTTCCTGCAATAAAATGCCCCTCGGATTGTTTTTTACCATCTTCGTACCATTCTGTCCATAAGCCCTCTTCTTTTCCGCCTTTATATAAGCCATCTTTTTTCTTTTTGCCGTTGCTAAACCATTCGGTGTATTGTCCTTCGGGTTTACCCATGATGTACTCGCTGAGCAGAAGTTTGGAACCGTCTTCGTTCCACATTAAATAGGGCCCCTGTTGTTTGCCATCGACAAATGTTGCTTGAAGCTTTAGTTGACTATTTTCGTACCACTCTTTGCTGTTACCGTTTTCTTTTCCGTTTTTGTATTGATGCTCAGATTTTTTCTGACGATTTTTATGCCATTCAACAAATTCACCAATTTTGACGCCTTTATTGTATTCGCCTTTAAAGGCAACTCTTCCATCGTCGTACCATGCGTAAAGCCAACCATCGAGCATTCCATTAACATAAAATTCTTCAGATTTTTTCTGCCCGTTTTCATGAAACCAAACCCACAAGCCATCTTGTTTTTTATCTTTGTATGTACCAGTTACTTTTATTTGGCCGTTGTCGTATTTTTCGGTAAATGTTGTGTATTCTATAGGGTTTGATGTAGAGCCTGCACTAGTCCATGTTTTCCATGTGCCTTCTTGTCTGTCGTTAACAAATTTCCCTTCTTCCGATTTTTTCCCGTTATCGTGGTAATAAGTTGCCAAACCATTGATCTTACCATTGGTACAGTGGCCTTCGAAGGCTAATTGTCCATTAGGATGGTACGAGCGTTGAACACCAACTTTTTCGCCATTTTCATAATTTATTTCGTCGTGTTTTTGTCCATTATCGTAAAATGTAAGCCAGAGACCATTTTTCTTTCCTTTGTCGAGTGTGCCTTCTTCTTTCTTTTTACCGTTAGCATATCTCCAAATCCAAATGCCAATTTGCTGATCATTTTGGTATTGTCCTTCTGTTTCGATAACGCCATTCTCGTACCACCATATCCATTGGCCATCGGCTTTGCCCTGTTTATATGATTCTTGAAATTTATTTTGGCCGGTTTCGAACCACCACATCCAAACGCCATCTTTTAAATCGTTGGTGTAGCTCGATAATTCCATTTTATCGCCGTTTGGATAATATTTAATTTCAGTCTTATAGTTTGATGTCTTTTCGAGCTGACCATTTTCGGTGTAGTATGACCACTTCCCTGTGGGATAGCCTTTTTCGTCAAATTGTCCTACGTGTTGTTTCTGACCATTTTCGAAAAAGGACTCACATTTTCCGGTTTTAGTACCATTTGTATATGACATTTCTTTTTTTAGCTGGCCGTTGTCGTACCATTGGCGTTCAGGGCCTTGTTTTACATCTTCTACAAACCATTCTTCTTTTACAATAACACCTTCAGGGTTATAATAAAGCCATTGGTCGTGCTTTAAACCATCTTTAGTTGTACCCTCGCTTTTAATTTTATGATCGTCGTAGAATTCTTGAACTGTTTTATATTTTCTTATTCTTTGCTTTTTGCCTAAAACATCCCATTCAACCCAATCTCCAACTCTGCGACCGTTTTCGTATAGGCCTTCTTCTTGCAATTGCCCGTAGTCGTACCAGCTTTGGTATTTACCTTGTCGAAGATTGGCTCTATAATTAATTTCTAAACGTTTCATGCCGTCTTTATCCCACTCGGTCCAAATCTTTTCTCTTAATCCATTTTTATACAAACCTGAGTATTTCCATTGATTGTCTTTGTAAACACCTTCCACTTTTCCGGAATACTGTTTATTGGTTCCTTTTTGATAAGCAATATCATTTTTGTCGAATGTTAATTCATCCAATGTTGTTTGGCTCCATAACGATAATGTTAAACCAAAAGCAAACGCAAGTAAAAGCTTAAGTTTCATGACGATTGAGTTATTATTTCGAAGTAATTTATTAGATTAAAATGGTTGATTTCAGTGCATGAAGTTAATCATTTTTACTTAAATGATCGTATGGAAATGCTTTAAAAATGTATGTAAAAAACAAATAATCGAAATGTCTTAGCAAATAATCATAAATGCCAAGCGAATCGCACTGCTATAATTAAAACGGAATATAGAGAAGTTATTTTTATTGTTCTAATTCAATAATAAAATGAAAAAGTTATTCGTAGTTCTTGCTTTTACGTTGGCATTTATAGGTTTAAAAGCACAGCAAAAAGACATTCCGGTAAGCGATTTACCGGCTGAGGTAAAAACTGTATTAGAGCAGTATATAGAAATTTTAGTAAGCTCTAAAGA
>JAFGXI010000001.1 GCA_016936665.1 Bacteroidales bacterium | reverse complement strand
GAATTGGTTACTATGCCTGATATGCTACCCTTTTCTTCTTCTTTTTTGCAAGAAACTAGTATTATACTCATGGCTATAATAGCCAAAATGCTATAAATTAGAATGTTTTTCATCTGATTAAATTTATTATTGTACAGTTATATTTATAGTTATTATCGAATTACCTCCATTAGATGTAACTGTAATATTCTGTGAATAAGTTCCTGCTGTTAAATTAGATCTATCAACAGAGATAATAATATTATCGGTTTCTCGTTGTGTTACCCCAGAGGCTGGATTAACAGAAATCCAATCAACATCTTCGATAACCTCCCATTCTAGTTCTCCTTTGCCTATATTGGTTATTTCGACAGGTAACATCGTTAAGTTAGAACCAAAATCTAATGATGTTTGGGAGATATGAAAGATTGGAGTAATTGATGTAAGTTGTATATCCACTTTTCTAATTTCTCCCGGCTCGATTGTAACTGTTTTTGTATTGGTTTCGAAGCCATTAGACGAAACCTGTACTGTATAGTCGGCAGGGTCTAATTCTTTGAATTGAAACCGACCATCATCGCCTGTGTTTAAGGAGGTGTTTACAGGGCTTATAGTTACCAGTGCCCCTTGTATAGGTTGACTGGTTTCAGAGTTAACAACTATCCCTTCCATTTCTCCATATAAAGCAACTTCGTTTTCTTTGCTACATGAACTTAGCCCAAGTAATAAAGAAACAACAGATACTAGTACAATACTATTTATTATTTTTATCATAATCTTTCACTTATTTAAAATCGAAAATTGCATGCAAAACCAATATAATCTTTGTTTGCATCAGGGTACATTTGAAAGCGTTTTGTATCTGCACTTGCGTAATGTTTAGCGCCTTTAGCTGTTAAGACATCCACTATGTTATAAACATATACTGCCACAGAAGCTATTCCCACAGAATTTCTAACCAACTTGAAGGTATCGGCATTTTTTATATAGGAGCGTCTAAGCGTTATATTTTTGGTATCTAGTGCTTTTTGATTGTAACTAGCTCTTAGATTATCTGCAACAAAAAATCCTGAAACTAACACAAGTTCGCTACTTAAAATCACAATTCCCTTTTTCTTATTCTTTTTATAAAACTGTCCCCATCCGGGCACTAAAGCAGATCGCCAAACTGCAGACATTTTGTATTCGCTTGTAAATTTAATCTTATCAAAATTGTATTTTTCAGGATTATTTGCAACGGCATAGAGTACCCAAAGATTATACTTTGTAGTAGAATTATCAGATTGGACTAGCTCCCAATATTCATCCACTTTATCAAAAGAAGCTTTTAATCCATCTCTTTCAATGGAGTATGAATGTTGTGTCGTCTCTTGTTCTTTATAACTGCTATTATCACTTTCGGTCTTAATTTCGTGGATACTTTTGGAAGAAATTTTAACACCCTGAGCGTTCCCTAATTCAATTAACAATGCTGCAAAAGCGTTGTCTTGAGCCTCTTTCAATGAACTACCCGAACTTGTAACAATTTTAAAATAATAGCTTTGACTCGACTGCTTAGGCATATCACCGGACATCCACTGCGTTTTGGCTATATCCGAAGCTTTAATAACTTTTTGAGATTTAGCAGTAAAAGCAAGTAGACTTATAACTAATAGAATTGAAACTTTGTGTAATTGCATCTTTCTATTTTTCTGGTTTTGCTACCTCAAAGCCTTCGTTAACAAACTCACTTATTTTCCTAGCATATTCTTGAGCAACTTTAGTCTCCTGAAAGGCTTGCTCTAAAGCTCTAAGTCGTGCTTTTGAGGCTTCGGCTTCACTGATAAGATAAAAAGTTCGATATTCTTTTGTATCTCCGTTATCTCTGTATACCGAGAAGCTTTCAATTACCTCACCCTTTATCTCTTTTCCAACTAAACGCTCGTAAGCGGCATAAAGTTTATCGAATTCGCCTTCAGCTTTAGTCTGATCATTTTGCAAGTCTGAAGTTATTCGACCTTTTACATAACTTCCAGCAGCACTAGCATAATAGGTTAGTGCATTGTTTAATGCATTTTGCTTACATACATTCATAGACTTACAATTTGATACATACGCTTCTAGTTCTTTATAATCCCCAGAATTAAGTTTCTCATAATGTTGTAATAACAAAACTTCAAGAGTTCTAGAAGATCCCGTAACCTTCCATCCTTCTTTTTCGAACTCTTTTATCTTTTTCTTATATTCTTTTTTTAACTGTTTATTCATAGCTTTACTTTGAGAGAAAACAGGATTTACTATTATTACACTTAACAGTAATACAATAAATAAATACAAACTAGTTTTTTTCATTTTTATTGATTTTTATAATTAATACTTTTCTATTTAATATTTTTTAACGGAACAATTGTTGCATTAACCTTCTTATATTCAGGCATAGCCATGCCTATATGAGCCCCTACATAAGTTGGGTCGCAAACTACATATTGAGTACCTTCATACGTAATATAATCGCCGTTAACATTACTAGTAAACTTAACAGCTGTTGCCATGTGGCCAGGATATATTAATCCGACTACTTTTAAACCCAAAACTTTTCTAACCAGATATGCAAAAAGAACAGAACGATCTTCGCAATCGGAAAATTCATAATGAAAGAGCTCTTCTGCAAAAAAATATTTTTCTACTCCAAATTGGTCTTGGTCTGTTTTGTATTTAAATGCTTTTTGTACAAACTGTAAGATCATGTCAACAGCAAGCTTTTCTGATTTGCCTTCTACTAACTTTTTAACTTCAGAAATAAGTGAATATTCCAAATTTACAGATGGTAGTGCGTCAGCATATATAGGTATGTCAAAAAAAGGCAAGCTCTTGTAAAAAGAAATCGCATTTTTATTATAATCAACATTTAAAAAATATGTTTTACATCCATATTTGTATGAAAGTGTTTTTTTTGTGTTGTTGCTCGCAAATAAAATCGGTTTATTAATATTTGCATCAATTTTCCTAGTTGCTGAAGAATAATTTTTGGCATAAGTATAGGGCTGTTTATTCTCATCTGGTTCGTATATGAAATAAAATTTGACCCCATCAATTTCAATATAGGAATGATTGTATATATTCTCTGTATAAGCTATTAATAAAGCTATTCCCTCGCCTTGCTTAGCTATTCGAGTTAAATAATTGGACTTGTTCAATAAAAACCATGTCAAAATCGTTTGCTTTTCTTTAGAGTTAGAAAATATCTGTGTTGACACTTTGTTTACAAGTTCAAAATAGGCCCAATCATTTAAATTATATTTATTCTTAGTATTCAATAAATCATTTAATAATACTTGATAATTTCCATCGTTTAAAAACGACCAAGCATCAGCAATGTCATAATTGGCATTTCCTTTTAAAGGAAAATCAATCATAGGATTATAACTAAAACTAAAATTGTAGCCTAAATAATTTACATTACAAGATTTATTTTGTACCACTGTGGGTTCTTTAATGGGGCATGGTTTAGGAAGAGGGGTTTGTTCAGGTTTAGGTTTAATGGGTTTTGGTTCGACAATCGGCACTTCTATTTCATTTTTCGGTTTATTATCATTAATTCCGATAGTATCCTGCTCCGGTGCCTTCGGTTGCTCCGACGGCTTGGGTTTGTCCGAACCAATTTTTTCGTCCTTATAAATATCGAAAGCTTGCCATTTTTGTTTTAGATAATCTGCAAATTCTTTATCTATATTTTCTTTGTAATCTGCAAACTCCCTGTTTATAAGCTTTTTGTATTTCTCATAATCGTTTGTTGAATCACTACCATTGCCTTCTATTTGGGCAAAAACAGGAAAGTAAAAAGAAGCAAAAAATATTAATATTATATTTTTGAACTCATGATCAGTTTTAAAAATACCGATTAGTTTCATTTAACTATTTTGTATTAATTGTTATTTTTGAGTATTTATCTTACTATTCCAAAGTTATAAGTTTATTGACCTTAAAAATTCACATAAAACCATGAAAAAAATCCTCACGGTATTCAGTGACGATTTTTTGAAAAGCTTCTGAAATTTTGGTACTTTATTTAATTATCGGAATTTCTATACTAATAACAGTGCCTCTTTGAGCTTTTGTGTCAATATTTAGCTTTCCATTTCTACGAAGAAGCCTATCTTTAATGTTTTTCAAACCTATACCGGCTTTCTTTTTACCAATATCGAAGCCTAAGCCATTATCTTCCACTGTTATATTAATATAATCTTCGTGTTGTATAAATTGAACATCTATTTCTGTTGCTTTGGCATGTTTTAAAATATTATTGAGTAGCTCTTGCAAAATACGATATAGTTCAATTTGTAAATCTTCATCTAGTTTATCCCAACCTTCTTTAGGAAAAAACAAGCAGGATATATCTAAGCGAGTTCTGTTTTTTAATTCGCTAATATAAGCTAGCGATACGTCTTTAATAGAGGAGTTTAAAAACTCCGGAGGCCTTAAATCGTGCGAGATAGATCTAACATCGGAATATAACTTATCTATGTTGTTAAGTAAAATATTAAGTTCTTTTGTTTTACTACTACTGATAATATTTTCGATATAAAGTTTTATTCCTGTAAGGGAACCACCATTACCATCGTGTAGCTCTTGTGCTAAACGATTTCGCTCTTCCTCCTGCCCGTGTAATTTTTCGTTTATACTTTCGAGTTGATATTTCTTAATAAGATCAGATGTTGCTTGTTTGGAAAGAGCTTCCTGTTGTTCGAGCACTTCATTAGTTCGTTCTTCTACTAAATTCTCTAACTCTTTCTGTCTAATTTTTAATTGGTATACTCTCCATTTAATATAAGCAAATACTAACATAAAAATTAGAAATCCAAAAAAAGCATAAGCTAGGTTTGTTCTCCACCATGGGGCGATAATATTAATGTTTAGCACAATATAGTTATTGTCCCAAAGTCCTAAATTGTTGGTGGATTTTAGTTTTAGTTTGTAACTACCATAAGGCAAATTCGTGTATTTTGCTTCTCGGTGCTTTGCTGTGGTTTCTATCCACCTATTATCGAAACCTTCTAATTTATATGCATATTCTACATTTTTGCTGTTAAGAAAATCGAAGTTCGAAAAATAAATAGTAAAATTATTTTGGAAATATTGTATATCAATTTCTTTATATAATGACAAATCTGATTTAAACAAACTATCGTTAATATATATTTTTGTAAAGGCTAAATTAGGTTGTACTGCAATATTGTAGATACTATCCGGATGAAAGCTTGTAATACCATTCATACCTCCAAAATACAATTCGCCTGTAAAAGTCTTCCAAGCGGCATCATTTTTATAATTACCTATAAAATGATAATCTTTATGTGTATAAATTTTTGTAACGCCTAATTCTGGGTTCCATTTAAACAAAGATTTAGATGTTGTTATCCAATAATCGCCATTGTTATCTTCTAGCATGCTTAAAACATTATTTTCAGGAAAACCGTTCTCAACATCGAATAATTTAAAGTTCTTTTCCTTTTCGTTAAAACGATTTAAACCTTTATTACTCCCTGCCCAAATTATGCCTTTACTATCTTCGTATATAAAATTTGCTGTAGTTCCTTTATAAGATGTACTATCGTATGCCCTATCGATAAAATGTTCAACGGTTTGATTAATCGGGTTTATACGGTCTAAAGAGTTGCCTATATCGGCATTACCTGTCCAAATAAAACCTTTACTATCTGTATAAACGCAAGATAAAAGTGAGCTTTGAACAGATTTATTACTTGCCTCATCGAATAAAGTAATTTTGTGGGTGTTGATGTCTATCATACAAAAGCCTTTTTCAGTTCCAATAAAAAGACTATCCGACTGATTAGAAGACATTGAAAAAATGGAATTGTTGGGAATAGTATTTGGTTTATATGGGTCGTGTTTAAAAATTTCAAAGCTATTTTTCTCTCCATTATATAAACATAAGCCTGCTTTTGTTCCAACCCACAAATTATTATTTTTATCCAGATGCAAATCTAAAATTACATTACTTGCAATCATACTATTTTCTTCATTGTAATACAATACTTTCTTGTTACTTTGTGTATAACAAATCAAACCATTTTCTGTAGCGAGCCATAATTTATTATTTTGCTTTGCTATATCTGTAATTTTTTCTTTACACAGAGGCGTATCAATTGTACTAATGTTATATTGAATACTTGTCTTAAATTCTAAATTTATTAATCCGGTTTCGGTTCCAACCCATAGTTTATTGTTGTCTTTCAATAAAGACAAAATATGTTGTCTATATATTAAGCTATCGGTGTACGAATGTTCTATATAACCGGTTTCTTCGTTAAATAAAAGCAATCCATTTGGCGTTCCAACAAACTTAAGTTTATTGTGCCAAGTATTTTCAATGGCTGTAGCATTTATTTTTTCTTTATTAATTCGTAATGGTTTTTTTTGCTGTTTACTATATTTTAAAATACCAAATATTGTTAGATGGTATAAATCTTTATTAAGAATCTCTAATTTATTGAGCTCTTCATCATATTTTATATCAATAAAGTAATTTTCACTTAGAAATAAATTATAAGGCATTATCAAATATTCTTCACGTTGACTTGATTTTAAATACATACTGTATTCATTAGTTTTTAAGCTAAAGAAATAAAAATCCCACCAAAAATTATTATTATAGTATGCCAGTCTATATACATTAGAGTTTTGGTGAAATGCATAAGGTGCAAAATGATATTTTGTATATTCTTTTTTTAGCCTGTCAAATTTTGCAACGGTCGTATATCCCCAATTAGCTGTATAAAAGTCTTTGTTTTTACTTTCAGCAAAGCCGATATACCAATCTGAACCTCCCAAGTTTCCGGTTTTGTTATAGGAGAAATGTTCAAAGGTATTCGTTTTTGGTAAATACTTATCGAAACCTAGTCCTGCCCAAAAGCCTACCCATAAATCACCGTAACTATCTTCGAAAAGGGCGTTAACTCTATCACTTAACAATGACGCTTTATCTTTTTTATCGCTTACAAAATGTTTAAATGAATGGTTTACGGAGTTGTAACAATCAAGGCCTCCATAGGAAGCAATCCAAATATTACTATCTTTGGTTTGAATAATATCTTTAACATCATTTGAGATAATTGTGTTATCTATATTGGCAATATGTTTTATATGTTTAAATTGATTATTTTGAATATTTAGTTTAGAAATTCCTTTTCCCGTTCCAATCCATATATTTTCATTTTTATCTATATATATATCCCATACTCTGTTATGAGCTAAGGAATAATTATTATCTTGATTGTTAATATAAAATGTAAGCCTGTTATTTTTTATATTATATTTTCCTAAACCTCTACCATATCCGCCGAGCCATATATCATCATTTTGCTTCCGCATAATATAAACAGAACCCAATCCTAACTTATCGATAATAATTTCTGAAGGACTATAATAAACCCCTTTCCCATTGGAATTGCCAAAATAATAATTTCCTTTACTGTCTTTTATACCGGAGGTATAGCCACTAAGAGTATTATTAACATAAGAATTATCAATATTATCATTAACTGTCTTGTTAAACTTGATGTCCTTAATGTAAATAAACTTTTCTTTCCCTAATTCTAAGTAGCATGTATAGCCGGAATGCAATACCCAAAGCTTATCTTGATCTAACCATAACTGGTGTTGTAAATAAATTTCGTTAAGACTTTCCGTGTGCTTATAAACATTAACCTCCAAATTTTTAACATTAATTTTATGAAGATAACCGGAATAAGTATCAACCCAAATATTGCCACTGGTATCAGCCAATAAGGCTTTTACAAAATTATCCTTAAGTATATTATTGGTTGTATAATGAATAAAGTTATTGCTTTTGCGATTATATTTATTCAAACCATTTTTGGTACCTATCCATAGGTTACCATAGATATCTTCTTCGATAGCCGTAATATGATTGTCGGAAATACTAGCAGAGTCTTTGGGGTTATTGTAAAAAACTTCAAACTCGTAACCATCAAACTTGTTAAGTCCATTTGGCGTAGCAAACCACATATACCCAAAATGGTCCTGTAAAATATCTGTTACTTGATTATCGCTCAAGCCATCTTCTGTGGCATAATTTTCAAAACGAGTGAAATAATCATGTTCAATTTCTAGCCCAGTCCGAAAGTATTCTCGATCTTGAGCTGATCCTTTTAATAAAAGGAATATTAATAAAATTAAATAGATTATTCTCATTATTATGCAAAAGTCAAAAATAAACTGTTTGAAAAAAACACGGTTTACAGTGATATTTAATTAAGCATTCCAAATTCTAGTGCTTTTTTAACTAAACCCACTACATTTTTAACTTGAAATTTTAAAAAAAGATTCTTTCGATGCGTTTCTATGGTGTTTTGACTCAAAAAAAGTTTTTCTGCTATCTCATTAGTAGTATATTCTTGAGAAATAAGTTTTAAGACCTGTTTTTCTCTTTTAGTTAATTCTAAAACTGAAAATTTTGATAGTTCCTTTTTGTTTTTGTCATTTTGCTCAATCAGTTCTCTAATGTCTTTCGAAAAAAATTCTTTACCTTTTACTGCATTACACAAAGCCGTTTCGATATCTTCTGTTATAGAATGTTTCGAAACAATAGCATTGACACCCGAATTGATAAGTTGTTTAATAGTCCAAAGATTGGTATGCATCGTACAAACCACGACAATCTGATCTTTGTTTTGTTTTTTCAATATTTTTAACAGCTCTAAACCATTCATAACAGGCATATCTACATCGGTCATTACGATGTCTGTTTTATCTGATTTTAAGAATTCTAAAACATCATCACCTGAATTAGCTTCACACACAACTTCGTATTCACCTATTTTTTTTATAAGTGATGATAAACCAAATAAAGTTATCTGGTGGTCGTCAGCTATTACAATTTTCTTTTTCAACGATTATTTTTAGTCTTCTTCAAAAATATATTTTTTAAAGCTATTTGATTATTAATTAGCTAATAAACTGGATAGTATGAGATATTTTTTAAAACAATTTAAAAAAACTAATTAATACCACACCCCACAAAACTACCGATAAACTAAGATGCCAAAGCACCCATCGTTGCTTTGGAAAAGCATGGATAAGCAACAAAGCCCCTATAGGGATAGACAACACAGATGGGGTAAGCAGAATGATTCCCCAATAGCCATACTTGTTTTTTATACGAATAAGTCGGCGTCGTTTGGCGTTTATTTTAATTGTAGTTTTCGGTGTTTCGGGTTTCTTTACGATATGTACCTGCCATATCCTAAGTACTTTTCGCCAACCGTAAAGAAAAAAAACAGCGCCTGTAATTCCGCCTGTTAGAGAGATTAGAAGTGCAGTTTGGTAGTCGTACCGAATAGAAATAGGAAGGGTTGCAAATGAAAACTTTACGCTGCTTAATAAAAAAAATCCGATGGCTTGATAAATCATTCTACTCCTTTTTCCCGAAAGCTAAATCACCGGCATCGCCTAAGCCCGGCACAATATAGGACTGTACGGTTAATTCATCGTCGATATCGCCGGTCCACAAAGAGAAATCGCTACTATTGATGTGTCGTCGAACATAATCTACACCCTCTTTACTGGCTAAAATCGAAACAATGTGCGTATGTTTTGGTTTCCCATATTTCAGCAAAGCTTTATAGCTCATCACCATAGAAGAGCCTGTGGCTAACATCGGGTCAGAAAGTATTAATATTTTCCCTTCGAGGTTTGGCGACGACATATACTCCACTTTAATTTCGAATTCATTGTCGCTATGATATTTTCTGTAAGCAGTAACAAAGGCATTTTCGGCTTTATCGAAAGTCGATAATAGACCATTGTTCAATGGTAAGCCCGCTCGTAATATAGTCGCTAACACAATTGGAGAAATACACTGAGCAGTTTCAGCAATTCCTAGCGGAGTTTGTACTTCTGTATTCTGAAAGTCCAAACTTTTAGAAATTTCGTAGCCAACCATTGCTCCAAATCGTTCCATATTGATTCTAAAGCGCATGGCATCTTTTTGTACATGAGCATCGCGCATTTCTGCAATGTAGTTGTTCACTATCGATTGCTGATCTCTGAAATTGTGTATCATCGCTTTAATAATTGAGAGAATAAAGATAACAAATTTTGTTTGGTATTCTGTTCATATTGAAAAACATAGTACCATTTAAATCCAAATTGATCCCAAACAGTTGAGTTAAAGCCATCGCTATGATTTTCTAAACTTAAGTTATAAATCGATAAATCTTCAATAATGGTCTTCAACATTATAAAATCGGCCTTATCGCTCAGTGCCTCTGTCGTAAAAGCACTGTGTAATATATAAGCTTTTTGCTTATAATAGATAATGAATACTACGCCACAAAGCTGATTTCGAAGATCGTACAAAGCATACATTTTACCCAATTTTTTTTGAGTGGCATTCAATACAACTCTTCGCACAGCATTAATCTGATCTATAGTATAATTGGTTGTTTGTTTTAAAAATTCGACCATTTCGTACAAAGAACGAAACGAAACTGCACGATAATCTGATTTGGTATTAATAATCTCTTGTACTTCCGAAGAAAAATGTTTTTCTATCATTTTAAAATCGTTAACCAAATCGATTTCAGGAAAACTGACTTTTTTCCAATATTTACCTTCCGGTTCTATTTTGTCAAATTTCCCAAAAGTATATGTTATTCCGGTATAATGCTTTTGCCAAAGTTTAATAAACGACCAATCGATAAACTCCATCTTTTCGGGTAAATAAACATTACCAAGATAGGGCACAGAGAAAGGCATCCAGACTTTTTTATCTTCGGCAAAGAAAGGCAATACAAACGTGTAATCTTTACTTAAAAACGCCCACCAATCTTTATCTAACACATCCAAATACCATGAATTATGAAAGACCGATGCCAAAGGAGATTGCATCAATAATGCATCCCATCGTTTCTTATCTATTGAATCGCTATGTTGTAAAACTATGTCCAAATTAAAATTTTAAACTAACCAATTTATCGTTTGATTCTAGCTGTACCCGTCGCCCTAAGACCACGGCTCTATTATCCCAAATATGCCCGAATGGAGCATCGAAGACCACCGGAAAATCGAAATCCTTTACAGCATCTTTGACAATTTCAACGGCCGATTTACCAAAAGGAACGGTATTGTCGTTCATGTCGCTTAAACCACCTACAATTAGCGCTTTTAATTCGGATAAAACGCCTCCTATTTTGAGGTTCATCATGATTCTATCGATATGGTATAGATATTCATCGAGATCTTCGATTAGGAGTATTTTCCCTCGTGTATCGATGTCTAAAGGGGTTCCTCGAAGCGCGTATAAGATGGATAAATTACCGCCTATAACTTGGCCTTCTGCGTAACCATGTCGATTGTCGGAAGAAGACTCCCATATATGCTCTACAGAATTGCCTTTTAAAGCTTCCAACAACGAATTAAAGGGGATGTCGTTGCTTGAATAATCTTTAAAGTTGATGGGCATACTGGCATGAATACTTTGCCATTTTAATTGTGTATGACAAATAGAGTGCAATACCGTAACGTCACTATAGCCAATTATCCACTTTGGTTTTTCTTGGTATGATTTCCAGTCGACTTTATCCCATAATCGAACCGTTCCATACCCCCCTCTGGCACAAAGAATTGCCGATATCCCTTCGTTGGCTAACATAGCAGATAAATCGTTAGCTCGCTGTTGATCTGTTCCTGCCATTTGATGATCTACATCAAAAAGATGATCGCCCAAAAGGTAATTAAAACCGGCCGATTCTATTAAATCTAAAGCAGGTCGGAGTTCTTCTAAACTTATTTTGCGAGCCGTAGAAATAATGCCTATGGTGTCTCCCTTTTTTAAAAAAGGAGCTTGCATTAATGATGCATCTTGTGTTTTTTGCAAAGCCATGTTTTTACTTTCCTACAAATATAAAAAATTTGATAATGGCAAAGTTAAATGATAAACACAGGAATGCTTAAACTGCTTTTAAAGGTTCTATATTATTTGTGAACTCTAATAAATATAAAACTCCGAAGGAGTACGTCTGGCAATTGGGACGATAATGCCTAATTTAAAACTATACATCAAATCGAGCTTTGCGGCTAAATCGTATTGCATGGTGTCGTAATTGTATTGACGTCTGTTTTTGGTAAATCCTTCTGTTATCTCAAAACCAACGACCACGTTAAGCATTTTATTATTTGCATGATATATATAACCGGCAAACTGGCTTAACGCTATACCATTATGTAAATGATCATAACCTTTTTTATACTCATCGAGTATTTGTGGTGTGTCGTTGCTGTTGTTGTCTATTCTAAGGTGATGCTGAAAGAAACCGGCACCGGCAGAAATTAAAAACCCACTTTGTTCATTAATTTTAGCAAATGATAAAATTCGACCTGCTTTTAGCATCACAGTAAAACCTCTTAGGTTAAGTGCATAATCGGCAGGCGTACCAAATTTACTGGTAACATACCCTTCGCTAGTTTTAATACCATCGAAAACACCGTAAGTTGTATCTTTCAAATTACTTCCAAACAAATAGGTTCCTTCTAGACTAAAATACCAATCGGTTTTGTTTTTAAAATTAAAAGCCCCACCTATTCTTGAATTTGCTCCATAATAAAAAGCCATATCTCCGCCTGTTAAAGTATAGCTATAAGAGGCTGAAAAGGAAAAAATATTAATAGACTGTTTTTCTGCTTTTACTGTTTCGCCAACGTTTTGAGCCCAAACGCACAGAGATAAACTAAGGAATAATATGCTGGTGGAAATTCTCATTAATACAAATTGGCTGTTTTCTTGAGTCTATTTTCATCTAAAATAGCAATTTTTCTACCATTTAGCGCAATCATTTTATCATCCTTAAACTCCGACAATAAACGAATGGCCGACTCGGTAGCAGTACCTGTAATGTTGGCCAATTCTTCACGAGTCAACGATATTTGCAACACGCCGTCGGCATCAATACCAAAATCATCTTTCAAGTAAAGTAAAATCTCAGCAAGGCGCTCACGCACATTCTTTTGTGCAATATCGGTGATAAAAGAATTAGACTTACCTAACTCATTGCAAGCAAATCGCATCACATCCATCGAAAAGTTAGAGTTGTTTTGAAGCATTTCCATCCATGTTTCGGAAGGGATAAAACAAACAACAGCATCTTCGATCACTTTCGCAGTTGTGCAAGCTAACTCTGTGCTTAACACGGAGCGATAACCAATAATATCTCCTTTTTTTGCAAAACGAATAATTTGCTCTTTGCCTTCGATTCCGGTCTTATATAATTTGATGATACCTTTCGAAACACAATAAACACCAGTTGGGCGATTACCTTCGTGATAGATAATTTCACCACGTTTATGAAAATTGCACGATTTTATATAATTCAAATCTTCGATCTGTTGCTGATTGAGCTGCTTGAAAATATTGCTGATGTTACTCACACACTCTGAACAGAAAGGGACGTCGTCGAAATTTTTCATTTTTCAAAAAAAAGACTACTAAAAAAGTAATCGGTTAGATATATATTTTGATAATCACAATATTAAGCGCAAAGGTAAGAAATATTCATATATATTAATAAAGCCTTTGTCGTTTTAATAAAAAAGCAGATAACAATTCATCAAACGGTTTTTGAATATCAACTTCAACAAAATCGATTTTATATTGCAAACACTTAAGCTTTAACTGTCCGTAAAAATCTGCCATCGTTTCCGTGAAGTAAGCTTTTGTCTGATTTGGATTAAGCTTGATTTCTTCCTCGGTTTCGAGGTCGATAAATTTATATGGTTTATTCTGAAAGTTGAACATTAATTCTTTATCGTGATCGGTAACATGAAAAAGTATTAGCTCGTGTTTTTTAAATTTCAAATGTTGCAAGGCGGAAAACAAAGCCTCAGGTTCGTCGTTACTAAACATATCGCTGAACAAAATCACTAAAGATCGATTGGGAATACGTTCTGCTAAATCGTGCAATATATCCGATGTAGCCACCGAGCGTTTCCCTTTTTCAAACTTTTTTTGCCATAAATTTTCTAATTCCAGCATCATTTGCTTGTGATGTGCTAATGATAATTTGGCGCTATAGTGTTGCTCCATTTCCGAAGAGAATAGCGACAAGCCATAAGCATCTCTTTGTTTTCTGAGTAACTGAATTAAACTAGCAGCCGCTAAAATGGAAAATCTCAATTTACTATTCTCTACATCCGGGAAAAACATGGACGAGCTGGTGTCAATCACAATTTGGCATCGTAAATTAGTTTCCTCTTCGTATTTCTTTACAAACAACTTATCTGTTTTTGCATACAATTTCCAATCGACATGCTTTTTAGATTCTCCCGTATTGTACAAACGATGCTCAACAAACTCAACTGAAAAACCATGGTACGGACTTTTATGCAAGCCGGTAATAAAACCTTCTACCACTTGTTTTGCCAATAATTCTAATCGACCAAAACTATATTGCTGCATCATTTCCTGTAACGTCATCATGCATCAAAAATACAGAATAATCTTTTGCTATTCAAAAAGAGAATCATAAAGCTGAATATATCTATCGTTTAGCTGAAAACAAGTAAGCCTATGCTTCGAAAACATATCCTTAAAAAAGGAAAAATAGCCTATCTTTACAGCTTATTTATATACTTGAATAAGAGAATAACTGAGTAAAATTATTGTTATGCAAAATACTGAACGCTACGTACCCAAAAACAACGTTAGAATAGTTACTGCCGCTTCACTGTTCGATGGCCACGATGCCGCCATTAACGTGATGCGACGCATTATCCAATCGACTGGTGTCGAAGTGATTCATCTTGGTCATAATCGCTCGGTTCAGGAAATCGTAGATTGTGCTGTACAAGAAGATGTGCAAGCCATTGCTATTACATCCTATCAAGGCGGTCACGTAGAATTCTTTAAGTATATGTACGATTTGTTGCAGGAAAAAGGCTGTAGTCACATCAAGCTTTTTGGTGGCGGTGGCGGTGTTATCTTGCCAGAAGAAATAAAGGAATTACACGATTATGGCATTTGCCGAATTTATTCGCCGGATGATGGTCGTGAATTAGGCTTACAGGGTATGATTAACGATTTAGTTGAAAAATCGGATTACCCAACTGGTACTGTAAGTCAGTCTTTAACCAAACTTCAAGACAAAGATATTAATGCTATTTCTCGCATGATTTCGGTAGCAGAAAATCAACCCGAATCTTTTGAAACTGATTTAAAAGCCGTACGCGATTTAGCAGCTGATAAAAATACCCCGGTTTTGGGTATAACAGGTACAGGCGGTGCGGGTAAATCGTCTTTAGTCGATGAGCTTGTGCGTCGTTATTTAGCCGATTTTTCAGATAAGTCGATTGCTATTATTTCGGTAGACCCATCTAAGCGAAAAACAGGCGGCGCTTTGTTAGGCGATCGTATTCGTATGAATGCCATTAATAACGAGCGTGTTTATATGCGTTCTTTAGCCACTCGCCAGTCTAACTTAGCATTGTCGCATTATGTAAAAGATGCGGTTGATATTGTCAAGGTGGCAGGGTACGATTTGGTTATTCTGGAAACCTCGGGTATCGGTCAGTCCGACACCGAAATTGTAGATCATTCCGATGTGTCTATGTATGTGATGACACCTGAATATGGGGCCGCCACACAGCTAGAAAAAATTGATATGCTCGATTTTGCCGATATCATTGCTCTAAATAAATTCGACAAACGCGGTGCTTTAGATGCCTTAAGAGATGTTCAACGTCAGTACCAACGCAATCATCAATTGTTTAATAAAAACGCTGAAGATATGCCTGTTTATGGTACGATTGCATCGCAGTACGGCGATCCCGGTGTGGATCATTTATATGTAGCATTAATGCAATTGTTAAGCGAAAAAACCGGAGTCTCTTTTGTTACCAATATGAATGTTTCTGATGACATGTCGGAAAAAGTATATATTATCCCGCCAAACAGAACACGCTATTTATCGGAGATTTCGGAAACCGTTAGAGCTTATAATAAGTGGGCCGAAGAACAAGCCGATACGGCCAATAAATTGTATAGCCTTAAACAGTCTATGGATCTTGTAACTGATGATGTAGCCAAATCGGTCATTGAGTCAGCTTACAAAAATATTGAGTTAGAATTCGATCCTAAAAACATGCAAATTATTGAGGAATGGGATGCTAAAAAACAGAATTATAAAAACGAGCATTTTATCTTTAAGGTAAGAGACAAAGAAATAAAAATAGTTACGCATAGCGAGAGTTTATCGCATACCTTGGTGCCTAAAATTGCCATGCCAAAGTATAAAGCTTGGGGCGAAATCTTAAAATGGAGTTTGAAAGAAAATGTGCCAGGAGAATTCCCTTATGCTGCTGGTGTTTTCCCTTTTAAAAGAGAGGGTGAGGATCCAACACGTATGTTTGCCGGTGAGGGTGGTCCAGAAAGAACGAATAAACGATTCCATTATGTGTCGCTTGGTATGCCAGCCAAACGCTTATCGACGGCTTTTGATAGTGTCACCTTATATGGCGAAGATCCACATATTCGTCCTGATATTTATGGTAAAATTGGTAACTCAGGCGTGTCCATCGCTTGTTTAGATGATGCTAAAAAATTATACTCAGGCTTCCGTTTAACCGATCCTAAAACGTCGGTTTCGATGACCATTAATGGTCCAGCGCCTATTTTGGTGGGTTATTTTATGAATGCAGCCATCGATCAGGAGTGTGAGGTTTATATTAAAGAAAATGGTTTAGAAGCAGAGGTGGAAGCTAAGATTGAAGCCATCTATAAAGCCAGTGGTACCAAACGACCACAATACCAAGGTCAATTACCAGAGGGTAACGATGGTTTAGGCTTAATGTTATTAGGTGTTACCGGAGAGCAAGTCTTGCCACACGATGTTTATCAATCGATTAAAACCAAAACGATTGCAGCCGTTCGAGGTACGGTTCAAGCGGATATTTTAAAAGAAGATCAAGCGCAAAATACTTGTATTTATTCTACCGATTTTTCATTAAAACTAATGGGGGATATTCAAGAGTATTTTATCAATAATAATGTCAGAAACTTTTATTCGGTATCTATTTCCGGATACCATATTGCTGAGGCAGGTGCGAATCCTATTACGCAGCTCGCTTTAACCTTAGCCAATGGGTTTACCTATGTTGAGTACTACATTTCGAGAGGTTTAGATGTGAATAAATTCGCGCCTAATTTATCCTTCTTTTTCTCTAATGGATTAGACCCTGAGTATGCTGTGATTGGTAGAGTGGCACGATTGATTTGGGCCAAAGCTATGAAGTTGAAATACAAAGCAGATGCCCGCTCTCAAATGTTGAAGTATCATATTCAAACATCGGGTCGTTCCTTACATGCGCAAGAAATCGATTTTAACGATATAAGAACCACACTTCAAGCCCTTTACGCTATTTATGACAACTGTAACTCATTGCATACCAATGCTTATGACGAGGCCATTACCACCCCGACAGAAGAATCGGTACGTAGAGCTATGGCCATTCAGTTAATTATTAATCACGAACTAGGAGAAGCGAAAAATCAGAATCCATTGCAAGGCTCGTTTATTATTGAAGAATTAACCGACCTTGTAGAAGAGGCTGTGATGACTGAATTTGACAGAATTACTGAGCGAGGTGGTGTGTTAGGAGCTATGGAAACCATGTACCAGCGCAGTAAGATTCAAGAGGAATCCTTGTATTACGAAACCTTAAAGCATAGTGGTAAATTACCAATTATGGGGGTTAACACGTTCTTATCTTCTGAAGGCTCAAAAACCATCATCCCACAAGAGGTGATTCGTGCGACACCAAGCGAAAAAGAATATCAGTTATCGATGTTACAAGAGCTTCATAAAACGTATAAAGAAGAAGCCGGTAAGTGGTTAGACGAACTTCAAACATCCGCTAAAGAGCACAAAAATATTTTCGAAACTTTAATGGAAGCAACTAAATATTGCTCCATTGGTCAGATTACCCAATCTTTATTTGATGTTGGTGGACAATACAGAAGGAATATGTAAAATATTGGTTTAAAGCAATATATAAAATTATAACACCCGGTATCTTAATGAGGATGCTGGGTGTTTTTTTTGAAATAAATAAGCTAAATGTGATAATTTGCACTTTGTTGCGAATAATAGAGTGTAAGATCTTAGTTTGCAAACAGAGTTTACATTTGAATGGCCATTCAAAAACAATGACATTAATTTAACGGATTAATACACTTAAAGCGTGGAAAAAGAAAAATTTATAAAAGTTATCAAGGAGAATCAAAACCTGATTTATAAGATTTGTTATTCTTATTGCTCTAATACGGAGGACAGAAAAGATCTTGAGCAGGAGATTTTGTTTCAGATTTGGCGATCATTCTCAAAATTTGACAATCGTGTAAAAGTTTCAACATGGATCTACCGAATCGCTTTAAATACTGCGATTTCGTTTTATAGAAAAGATGTTAAGAATAAAAGGAACGATTATGATTCTGTCATTATTTCGCTAGAGACTTATGAGCTCGACTCGGAGCAAGATGAAAACTTAACTCTTTTGTTTGGCTTTATCGAAGAGCTTAAAAGATTAGATAAAGCTCTAATTCTACTCTATTTAGATGATATGAAGTATAAAGAAATGGCAGAGATTTTAGGGATATCCGAGAGTAATGTTGCGACTAAAATCAACCGTATTAAACTTAAACTCAAAGAAAAATTCAATCAAATTTAAATTTTAAAACAATGGAATTAAATGATATAAAAAAAACATGGGCCGCTTATAACGAAACAATAAGCGATAACATCAAATTAAATGAGCAATTGATGAGAAAAATGAACATGAATAGCTCGAAAAATGAAATGCAAAAAATACTCATCTACGAAGTGGTAGGTCTAATTTTTTCGATGTTTCTCATTATTATGGGCTTTACTTATGCCTTTAAGTTCCTCAACGAGTTACGATTTAGCCTGCCGGGCTTTGTGGCTGCAATAACAACGGTTGCTTATTTAATATTTGGACTTATCAGAACTAAAGCGATTTTAAATATCGATTATTTTTCGGCACCAGTAGTGGCTGTACAGAGAGCCATATTAGAACTTAAAAAGAAAACGCTTTTTTATAGAAAGTTTGAGATTATGCTTTTACCGATATTAATTTCAGCCATTATCCCTCTACTATTTAAAGTGGTACGTGATGTCGATATCTATTTGGAACCCAAAACTTTGATTATAGAAACTGCTATTTTTATAGGCATTGCATTGCCTGCGACATTATGGGTAAACAAGTATTTATACGACAAAAAGTTTAAAAATGTAGAAAGCTTGCTGGCGGAATTAGATCAGTTTGAAAAAGAATAGCAACGGCTTTTGAATAAGCTTATTTAATTGACTTCGATAAAAAGCGACCTCAAATCTAATATTTTGAGGTCGTTTACTTTATATCTAAGGGATGTTTTTATAATCTAATAGCTTGTTTAACTTGGTCTACAAAGTCTAATTTTTCCCAAGTGAACAACTCAACTTCTTTCTCAACCTTTCCGCTATATGGCGAAGAGAAGGTTATAGTAACAGTTGTAAGGACTCAATCCAATTGACCATAAGTAGCAGTTTCCTCATAAATAGGATTTCTTAATTTAAGTCTCGACTCGATAGCCGCTAGCGTAAAATCAAAAATAAATATTAAATTTTTTCGACGAGCTTTTTTTGTTTTTGATATTCATGCTCTCAGTTTTGTCTAGTCTTAATTAATATTTACCTTTATAAGTTGAAACATTAAAAGTTTTACAAAACCAAATCAATTGATTAACAGTCATTTTGTATGCACAAAATATTAATTACAATATTCATTTTTCTGACCGGTATTTCGTTTGCTCAAAACCAAACCGAACTTGAAAAGAAAAAACAACAAACTCAGAAAGACATCAATTATACCAACAAGCTACTTCAAGAAACTCAGCAAAACAAAAAAAACACTTATAATCAATTATTGCTAATCGACAAGAAGATTTCGCTTCGACAAGAATTGCTCAACAACATCATCGCAGAACAAAATCAACTTAAAATAGAAATTAAAGACAACAACGATGTCATTGAATCTTTGGAAGCCGATTTGGTTAAAATTAAATCGGAATATGCCGAAATGTTGCGCTTTGCTTACAAACACAGAAATAAAAACGACATTATCTTATTTGTTTTTTCTGCCGAAAGCTTTAATCAAGCATACAAGCGAATGAAATATGTGCAACAATATTCCGAATATCGTAAAAAGCAAGTAAAAGTAATAAAAGCTACCCAAGAAGTTTTAAATGCCCGCATCGCCAAACTCGAAACTCAAAAACAAGATTTGGATGCATTAATGGCAGAATACACTCAAGAGTCTGTAGCCTTACAGGTTGAAAAGCAAAATCAGAACGAAATAATTGTGAGTTTAAAATCTGAAGAACAACAACTTAAAGATAAACTCAGAAAATATCAAGAAGAAAAAATAAAAATTCAAAATGCCATTACAGAGTTAATACGAAAAGAAGCCGAATTAGCTAAAGCAAAAAATAAAGCCAGCACTTTCGATGCATTAACTCCCGAGCAAAAACTCATTTCTACTCAGTTTGGAGAAAATAAAGGTCGTTTACCTTGGCCTGTTCAAAAAGGCATTATCACTTACCAGTATGGGATTCAAGCACATCCTGTACTTAAAGATGTAAAAGAACAAAAAAACGGTATAGGAATTTCGACTCTGCAAGGCGCAATGGCAAGAGCAGTTTTCGAGGGAACCGTAACCAATATTCTTCCTTTATCATCGAACAATTATGCTGTTATGGTGAAACATGGTGAGTACATTACCGTTTACGTCAATATTCGCGAAGTTATTGTCAGCGTGGGGCAATCGGTTAAAACAAAGCAAGAAATAGGAACAATTTACACCAATCCGGACGATAAGCGCACAACGCTGGAATTACAGATTTGGAAAGGAACAACCATACAAAACCCAATTTATTGGATAGCTAAGCAATAAACCTATGAACAAAAAAATATCCATCGTCGTTCTATTTTCAGTCATTGCTGCAATACTAATTACCATTGCTTATTTTTCTTTCTTTCGCTCGCCCAAAGTGCTTTCTGCAAATTTAAAAGCGGTAAGTCCAAACACGGCTTTCGTTGTGGAAATTAAAGATTATTACGATTTTGTGGAGACTTTAAACCAAAACACAAGTTTTTGGTCCGAACTCATCAATGTTGAACCTTTTTCTAAATGGCAAGCAGAATTACAAAAAACCGATAGCTTGTTTAAGCAGTTTACCGAACTCGATGTCTTATTAAAAAAGAAGCCTGTTTTATTGACTTTAAGTTTGATGGGCAAACATTCGTTAATTCCAACCTACATTGTTGAGATGGATGAATTAAGCTCTGAATCGGCCATTATCGAATGGTTATCTGTCAATTATGGCGAAGCCTCAATAAAGAGCAAAGCATACCAGAATACTAAAATCTGGACCATCGAAAAAAATGGAATTAGTGTAAGTATGGCCTTATATCAAGGTTTATGGATTGCCAGTACTTCCGACATTCAGGTCGAAGAATCGGTGCGCCAAATCGACCAAAGCACATCGGTGCTCGACGATGAATCGTTTGTTAAAGTACATAAAACAGCTGGCGAACATGTCGATGCCAATATTTACATTCACTATCAAGGCATCGATAAACTTTGGACACAATACATCAACCCAAATTACCAAAGCGACTTTAAACAAATAAAATATATAGCTGATTGGTCTGAATTGGATGTCAACTTTTCAAAAAATCAAGTATTGCTCAATGGTTTTACATACGCCAACGATTCTGTAAATAATTACTTAAATGTTTTTAGAGGACAAAAATCTGCCACATTAAAAATCGATCAAGTGTTACCTTCCAACACCTCATTTTATATGGCTTTCGAACTATTTAATTTTGATGCTTTTCAAAATCGCCAAAATCAATTTAACGACAGAAAAGGGCAAGGCGAAAGCTACCAAAAGTGGTTCGATAACTTTAAAGAAGCTCATCAAATCGATTGGTTTAAAGTTTTCCCGGAAATTATAAACGGCGAAGTTGTGCTCGCTCAAACGCTTGTTAATCCTTTAGATTTAAATCAGAACACTTTTTTAATCTTAGAAACGCATGGAGAAAGCCCAACCATGGAATTGCTAATGCCCATGCTCGAACAAATGGCGAACAAACAAGGCGTTGAACTCAATACTCTATACACCGATTATGCAGTAAAAGACGATAAGACACAACGAATTTATCCGTTCCCGGAAAACGATTTCGCAGAGCGTTGGTTAGGCAGAATGTTTTCGAATGCTAAGAGCAAATATTTTACATTTATCGACGACTACCTTGTTTTTGGAAGTAGTGTAAAAGACCTTAAGCGTTTTATCGACGATAACGAACGACAAAGCACTTTAGAAAACGATAGCTTTTACAAAGATTTAATGGCAGAATTATCGTCGGAGTCTGGTCTGTTATGTTATAGCAACATTAATCGTTCAGAGCATCTTTTCAATTTATTTTTTAGTAAAGAAGTCGCCGACCCAATAGCTAAGAATTTTGAGCAATTGAAAAAATTTCAAGCCGTTGTTATTCAAATTAATCCATCGGACGAGCTATTCTATGCCAACTTATATCTAAAATACAATCCGGTAATAAAAGAGAAACCCAGAACCGTTTGGGAAAGTAAACTAGATACTTTATTAGGAATAAAGCCAAAAATTGTAACCAATCACCGAAACAACCAAAAAGAAATTTTTGTTCAAGATGTTAATAATACCGTTTATTTAATAAACAGAAATGGCAAGGTACTTTGGCGTCAAAACATTGGAGAATCTATCCAAAGCGAAGTATACCAAATCGATTATTATCGAAACAACAAACTCCAATATTTATTCAATACAAAAAATAAAATTCACATAATCGACCGCGATGGCAATAATGTAGAACATTTTCCTATAAATCTTAGAGCCGAAGCTACAGCCGGAATTTCGGTTTTCGATTACGATGGTAGTCGAGATTATCGTTTCTTTATTCCTTGTAAAGACAAGAATATTTATGTATACGATATCGAAGGGAAACTACTCAAAGGTTGGGATTTTAAGGGAGCAGAAGCGATTGTGAAAACCGAAATTCAACATTTTAGAATTGGAGAAACCGATTATATTTTAGCCTCCGATAAAAATCGAATTTATATTCTTAACCGAAAGGGAGAGGAAAAAATCAAACTCGATAAAGCGGTTATTAAGTCGGAGAACAACCCTTTCTTTTTGACATACAAAGACAATTTGCCCTATTTTACCAGTACATCTCCCGACGGACAAGTATTTATGATAAACCCCGAAGGACAAGTTTGGCTTAAAGAAGGTTTAAAAGTTTCGCCTAATCATTATGTACAAATCGCAGATTTAAACAACAACCAAATATTCGACTTGGTCTACACCGATGGAGGGAATTTAAAAATATTGTACGATTTAAAAAATCCATTTAATTATGAGTTTGAAGCAGAGGTTAGTGCCCCAATTTTATTTTCTTTTTCCTCTAATATTACAAAAATAGGGGTAACCGATTTTGAACATCAGCTTATATACTTATTCAACGAAAATGGAACATTATATAAAGACTTTCCATTGAGGGGTACAAGTATGTTTAGTATTTCTTTGTTTTCGAGCGAAAGCAGTAAATTCAATTTAGTCACTGCAGGTAGCGATGGTTTTTTATACAACTACGAAGTGCCTTAAAACAACTATTTTTAATAACAATACGTCTAGAACTTGAACTTTTAATAACATATACATAAGCACTATGAATTTAATTAGAAAGAACCTTAGGTTTACATTAAAAGCCATAGCGATTTTTTCCTTGCTAATGCAGACAGCATGCGTAAAAGATCACTTCGATTTCGATAAAGTTTCAAAAACAGTAGATTACTCTCCTCAAGTAGCAGCCGCCTTAGCTCACACTAAACTTACAGCTCGCGATATAATTCGAGACTACGACGACGATGAACTTTTTGAAGAAACAGCCGACGGTTTTTTATATTTGATGTACGACGAAAGAGTTTATTCTGTAAGAGCCGATCAATTTATTAGCCTGCCCGATCAGAACAATTTCCCAACCATGAATCAGTACAACAAAACAACTTACGATGTTGCTCCCGTCGTAAGCGGATATCACGAATTTCCGGAAGTGCCTGTTTTGTACGATTTTATCGTCGATAATAACGAACAACTTGACAGTGTTGTTTTCGATGCTCTCGATATCGAAATCACCGTTAACTCTTCATTTCATGTTGAAGGTATCTTGAACCTAACTTTTCCGGCTTTTCAAAAAAATGGTCAAGCATTTACGAGTGTTGTTTACCCGGATAATTCAGGAAATTACACATACAATCTAACCACGCATCTAGAAGATTACCGCCTCATTTTTGATGCCAATAGAGTGCTTGTTAATTTCAATTTAAAATTGATAGATGGAACAGTTGCTTCGGGAGAAGAATTAAGCATCAACATTAAAATGAAAAACATGGACTTTCAGTCGATTTATGGCTATGTAGGGCAACATGCCATCAATATTCCAAAAGACACTGTTCATATCGATATTTTCGACAAAGCATTCAATGGGCAAGTCTATTTCCACGATCCGTCTTTAACTATCACTATGACCAACTTTCTTGGATTACCTATCAGTATTGCATTCGACTCTCTATATACCTATTCCAATATAATTGGGGACTTTAACGGATATCGTTACCCTGGTAGTAATCCATTAGACATCAACCGACCAAGCAACGAAGGAGAAAGCGCCAACACGCAAGAATATTTTAACGTTCAAGATTTCCCTGAATTACGTCAAATAGTTGCAGAATCACCAAAGTATGTGTTTTTTGATGTCAACGGTATCGTTAACCCAAATGGATATGTTGCATCTCCGCCCAACTTTGTAAACGATTCGAGTCGATTTAATGTAAACATGGAGCTAAAATTGCCGTTAGAAGGTAACGCAGTATATTCTTTTGTAGATACAGTTGCATTAGACATTGAATCGAATTACGAAGATATTGCTAAATATTTCGTAGAAGCAGAATTCCGTACCGTTTTCGATTGCTTCATGCCAACAAATGCATACGCACAAGTTATTTTTACCGATTCGCTTTACATACCTATCGATACCCTATATAAAACCACTCAAATAGGTGAGCGATTAATCAACTCAGCTGTTCTTAACAACGAAGGCAGAGCCATAACTCCAGTTAGAACTATTACGGATATTGTTTTCGGTAATGGACCTCAATACGAGCACGATATCAACAATTTAGAAAGAGTAAAATATGCTGTTATAATTGCTACAGTTCAAACTAATCTTCAAAACCAAGTGGGTCAAGCATTTCCATTGGTTAAGTTTTATTCCGACAATTATATCGAAGTAAAATTTGGATTAAAAGGCCAAGGTAGATACCAAGAGCCTTTAGATTAATTTAAAATGTAAAATTCAAAAACAGAAAAAAATGAAACGATTAATATATTTTACTTTATTAGCAATTTTTTCACAAGTGTTATTGGCTCAGCAAAATAACACGATGTACTTCATGCAAACCTTGCCACAAAACAAGTATTTGAACCCTTCTTACCAAAACGAATGTAAACTTCACGTAGGAGGTGCGGCTATTCCTGTGACCGGACAAGTTTTTTTCCCTATTTATATGAACTATGGCAATAACGGATTCGCTTTTAAAGACCTGATCCAGTACAATGGCGATATGGACTCGTTGATATTACCGGGTTTTAAAGGTTACGATTGGGATGCATTGCAAAATAAATTACGCGAGGTTAACTATATCACAATGGAAACCCACATTAATTGGTTAACTGTAGGTTATAAGTATAAAGACTGGTATTTCGGTATCGATGTGAACGATAAGGTTGAAGCCAGAACTTCGTTCAACAAAGACTTAATCACATTCATTCACGAAGGTAACGGAAACACCTTTTTAAACGAAGTAGCCAACTTAGGCGATTTGGGCATAACTGCTACGGCTTACACAGAATACGCATTAAGCGCATCAAAAAAAATAAGCGATAAATTAACTGTAGGGATGAGTGCAAAACTCCTCTTCGGCAAACTAAATATTTGGACAGAAAAAAGTATTATAGATGTTGAAACCGTAAATAGCGATAATTACCCAATTAGAGTTAATGCCGATATGGTAGTTCATACTTCTCAACCATTTTTCGAAGTAACAGATATGTATTACGATTATGTGGGCGATTCAATGGTTTTCGAATCGGAAAGCTATGAGCCCGATTTTAACGCTGTTTATAATAACTACAAAAACTTTGGTTTAGGTGTCGATCTTGGAGCGCAATACCAATTCAATGATAAAATAAAACTCTATGCCAGCTTAATTGATTTAGGCTACATTAAATGGAAAACCAATGTGCAAACTTTTACTATGGATGGAGAATACATTTGGGATGGATACAATTTTCAGCCTGCATTAACCGAAGACGAAGAATTGATAACCGAGCATAACGACAGTTTGAAACATCAAATAATAAGCATATATGAACCAGAAATGCAACAATCGGATTATGTTTCGCATTTAACACCGAAAGCATACCTAGGTGGCACATATCAGTTTAACGATAAAATTAGAACCGGTTTGTTGTTGAGAGGCTCTTTCTTTCAACACGCTTTTCATCCTTCAATTACTTTATCAGGTAATTTTAGATTAACAAACTGGTTTGAGAGTACCGTTAGCTATTCGATGATCAATAATAGTTACACAAATGTAGGAATAGGCTTCTCTGCCAAAGCAAAATGGTTTCAGTTTTTTATGATGACAGACAATGTGTTGGGTTTTATATGGCCACAAGCTACAAGAAATGTTAATTTCAGAATGGGAATTAACCTGATTTTTGGTTGCAACAAACAAGTAAGCAAAACCTTAATCAATTAAAAAAATACAGAAGCTCTAAGCCTAAACAAATGAAAGTGCTTAGAGCTTCTTCTTTAAGCCAACATATGAAAAAAAAACGTAACTTTGTGCCTCCAAAAAACAGTTAGCATGAGTGACCAAATAAAACACGAATGTGGCATCGCCTTGATTCGTTTAAGAAAACCCTTAGAGTACTATCAAGAGAAATACGGAACTTGGCGCTACGGTCTCCATAAGTTGCATTTGCTTATGGAAAAACAGCACAACAGAGGACAAGACGGTGCCGGATTTGCCAGTGTTAAATTAAACGTCAAACCCGGAACAAAATATTTCGATCGTATTCGCTCGAACCACAGTACGCCTATAAAAGATGCTTTTGGTCAAGTATCCGAACTTTACTCCAAATTCAATAATGATGATTTAAACAATGTCGATTTTGCAAGGAAGAATGTACCATTTGCCGGAGAGCTTTATTTAGGTCATTTACGATATGGAACCTTTGGCAATAACGACATAAGCTATGTTCACCCAGTAGTTAGGGCAAACAATTGGAAATCGAAAAACTTAGTACTAGCCGGTAATTTTAATTTGACGAATGTCGATGAAATTTTTAATAATTTAGTTGAATACGGTCAGCATCCTAAAGATTACTCCGACACCGTAACTATTCTAGAAAATATTGGCCATTTTTTAGATATTGAAAACCAAAGAATTTTCGATTACCATAAAGCAACAGGCAAAACAAATGCCGAAATATCTAATAAAATTGAAAGTGAAATAGACATTGCGCACGTTTTACGCACCAGTAGTAAACGTTGGGATGGTGGCTATGCCATTGGCGGTATGGTTGGGCATGGCGACTCTTTTGTTGTTAGAGATCCATGGGGAATCCGCCCTGCCTTTTATTACCAAGATGAAGAAATTGTTGTCATCGCATCCGAAAGACCGGTCATACAAACAGTAATGAACGTCGACATTAACGATGTTAAAGAAATAAAACCGGGACATGCTATCGTTATTAAGCAAGATGGCAGTTTAAAAGAAGAAGAAATCAGAGAACCTAAAGAAAGAAAATCATGTTCTTTTGAACGTATTTATTTTTCTAGAGGTAGCGACGCTTCGATATATGAAGAACGAAAAAAGTTGGGAGAATTACTTACCGAAAGAGTGCTTAAAGCTGTCGATTTTGATATAGACAACACTGTATTCTCATATATTCCCAACACAGCAGAAACCGCTTTTTATGGTTTAGTTAAAGGCGTAGAAAACTACTTAACTGCACAAAAAAAGAAAGAAATACTTGAACTAGGCGATGCGCTAACCCCATCGAAGCTAGACAAAATATTAAATGCAAAACCTAGAGTTGAGAAAATCGCTATCAAAGATGCTAAACTCAGAACATTTATCACCGAAGATAATAGTAGAGACGACCTTGTTGGACACGTTTACGATACCACTTACGGCATAGTTAAAAACCATATCGATAACTTGGTAATACTTGACGATAGCATTGTAAGAGGAACAACACTTAAAAAAAGCATTATTAAAATATTAGACAGACTAAATCCAAAAAAAATTGTAATAGTGTCGTCGGCACCTCAAATTCGATACCCCGACTGTTATGGGATTGATATGGCAAAATTAGGCGACTTTATAGCATTCAAAGCGGCCATTCAGCTAATAAAAGACAATGGGCAAGAACAACTGATTGAAAAAGTATATAAAGATTGTATCGAAGAAGTGAGAAAGCCAAAAGAGAAGATCGAAAATAAAGTGAAGCAAATATTTGATGTTTTTTCAGCAGAGCAAATTTCGCAAAAAATTAGCGAGATGCTAAAAACCGAAGAAATTCATGCCGAAGTTGAAGTAATTTATCAAAGCATTGAAGGCTTACACGAAGCTGTTCCAAACGATACGGGCGATTGGTATTTTACGGGAAATTATCCAACCTGTGGAGGAATGAAGGTTGTTAACAGATCGTTTATCAATTATATAGAAGGAATAAACGAAAGAGCCTATTAAAGAGCACGTTTAGAATATATTTTTTACATTTGATGTTTTAAATGAAAATATGAATTACAGTTCCGAAAGAATCTTTAGCACCAAGGAAATATTAGACGTGCTAAAACGCAACAAAAAATGGGTCTCAATATTTACAATACTTTCGGGAGTCGTTTTCGCTATCATTTCACTTTTTTTACCAGATTACTACGAATCGGAGGTTATTTTATATCCTGCATCATCGAGTTCTATATCACAATCGTTGCTCGATAAAAATGTAAAATCGAGAGATATTTTAAAATTTGGAGAGGAAGAAGAGGTTGAGCAGGTTCAGCAGATCTTGCAATCCGACTTAATACGATCAAGAATTATAGATCGGTTCAATTTGGCTAAACACTATAAAATCGATAATCAATCAAAATATCAAAAAGCAGAACTATACGATGCGTATGACGAAAATGTAACCATACGTCGTACAAAATACAATTCTGTTAAAATAACGGTAATCGATCAAAATAGAGATACAGCAGCTCTAATAGCTAACGAAATCTCCAATTTACTCGATACAACTATGAATTTTTTACAAAAAACAAGAGCGTTAAAAGCCTTTCAGATTGTAGAAAAAGAATATAACAAATTACAAGAAGAGATCAACTTTTTAAACGACTCGCTTTCAAAACTTAGAGCTTTAGGCATTAACGATTACGAATCGCAATCGGAAGTGTTTAATCAAGCATTAGCTCAAGCAATTTTAAAAAACGACAAAAACGCTATCCGTGAATTAGAACAAAAAATAAAAATTCTATCAGAGTACGGAAGTTCGTATATACAGTTGAGCAATTATTTAGAATTTCAAACTGAAGAATTAAGTATTATACATTCAAAATATGCAGAAGCCAAAGTAGATTTAGAGCAAAATTTACCCCATAAATTTGTTGTCTCGGCTGCTTTTCCCGCAGAAAAACCTTCATATCCTATACGTTGGCTCATTGTATTAGCCGGAATGTTTTCTACTTTGGTATTATTAACCTTTATCTTACTTATTTTCGAAAAATAAATTCATTATGGATCAATTTTGGAATAGTTCAAATCTTTTTAAGATTTTAATAAAATGGAAATGGCATATCATCATTATCACATTTGTGGGAATGGCTATTATCGGAGGCTCAACTTATTTAATTAAACCGAAATACCAGTCGCAAGCCATCGTATATCCTGTAAACTTAGGAGAACTTTCTGACGAAAGTTTTTCCGAACAAATGATTCAAATCCTTAAATCGCGCGACATAACAGATAATGTTATGCATAAATTTGATTTACCAAAACACTATGGAATTGATAGTACCTATAAGCATTTTCGCTCAACGATGTACTATTTGTACTCTGAAAACATCTCCATATCTAAAACAGAATACGAATCGGTAGAAATTACTGCATTAGATACCGACCCTGACACTGCTGCTTACATTGTTGAATCGATATTAGAATTTTACAATGAAAAAGTAAGAGAAATGCATCGTTTAAAGCTTAATGAGTTGATTGTTCTCAACCAGAAACACACTATGGTTTGGAAAACAGCGAAAGATAGCGTTGAGAATAGACTTAAAGTTTTAAACCAAGATCAAGGAATGTTGGATTATACAAATCAGGTCACTGAATTAACACAAGGTATCTTCCGATCGAATGGGAATCAGAAACTCATCGACAAAGCAGAAAAAGGCCTAGATGACTTTAAAAAATATGGTTTAGAATACACTTTTCTCACTCAAAAATATTGGAGAGTACTAGATCTTTATTTTCAGTATAAATTAGCTATAGATCAACAAATCGTTGAATATAACAAAGAAATCACTTATGCACATATAATTTCTTCGCCTTATCCTTCCGACAATAAATATTCGCCAAAAAGAATTCCTATCACACTTTTAGGTGGATTATCCGTTTTCTCGTTATTGATACTTGTAATTGGCTTTATAGAGTCGCGTAGGCAAAATTTATAATTCTTTGAAAGATTTTCTTAAAAATAAAACGTTTATCGTTTATGGCATTGCTATTATATTTTTAATTGTCAATGCTCTGTTTGTTGTTAAAGAAAACTATTTTTTTAATCTGTTGCCCTTTTTAATTGCCATCGTCTTTTTAGCATTTCTAGTGCTCGATAAACTTTTATACATCGTAATATTTTTAGCCCCCTTATCAATTCCTTTAAGAGAGATTATTCCATCTATCTCTAACGATATCAGCTTACCGATAGAACCCCTACTTTTTGGAATATTATTAATTGTAATATTTAAATTAATTTTTGAAAAAACGATTGACAAAAAGATTCTATTTCATCCAGTTTCATTAGCTATTAGTTTTAATATTATTTGGCTTTTGGTAACCTCTATAACTAGTACGATGCCCATTGTATCTTTTAAATATTTAATTTCAAGGCTTTGGTATTTAGCCAGCTTTTATCTATTAGCTGCTCATCTTTTTAAAAATTATAAAAACATATATAAATACTTTTGGCTGTACATCAGCACCTTTGTCATAGTTATTTTTTATACATTATATCAGCATAGTAAATATGGTTTTTTCGATCAGAAAGCAGCCAACTTTGTTGTAAGCCCTTTTCTACCAGACCATACATCCTATGCCGCAATAATAGCAATGCTATTGCCTTTTGTAATTGGAATATTTAGTTTATCTAGAATATCTAAACAACAAAAAGTATGGATGGCAATTGTTTTAATTATTCTGGCAGTAGGAATGATATTTTCGTATACCAGAGCAGCTTGGATAGGAATTGTTGGTGCTATTGGCATATATTTTATAATGCTATTTAGAATAAAATTTAAAATTGTATTTGGAATAGGAATTTTACTAATAGGAATGTTTTTTGCCTTCCAAAGTCAAATATTATTAATTCTTGAACAAAACAATCAAGAGTCTTCCGATAATTTTTCTGAACAAATTAAATCTATGAGTAATATTTCAACAGATGCTTCAAACTTAGAACGTATTAATCGTTGGAATTCTGCATTACGAATGTTTCAAGATAAGCCCATTTTCGGATTTGGTCCTGCTACATATATGTTCCAATATGCGCCTTACCAATTTTCATACGAAAAAACCATTATCAGTACAAATTCTGGCGATGGAGGTAACGCACATAGCGAATATCTTGGTCCTCTAGCTGAATCCGGAATTTTAGGTTCTTTAAGTTTTATTTTGATAATAATTATAACCAGTTACACTGCCATAAAAATATATTCAAAAAATAACAAATACGAAATCAGGCTTCTAGCTATGTTAATGTTTTTGGGATTGATAACTTATTACTTACATGGCATACTTAACAATTTCTTAGACATAGATAAAACATCTGCCTTATTTTGGGGTTACACCGCCGTAATTGTGGCACTAGATGTCTATCACAATCAACCTATCGAGCAATCAAATAATAATGCAGACATCCATTAACGACGATATTCTATCGCCCTGCAATAATAAATGTCAGTTAGATGTAGATAAAACTTATTGCATTAGCTGTTTTCGCACCGTCGCAGAGAAAAAGAAATGGTGGAGCTATTCTAAAGAAGAAAAACTACAAATTCTAACTGAACTTAAAGAAAGATCGAAAAAGTGGTAATCTATAATTGCTCAAGTAATTTTGCTGCTTTTAGTAATTCTTCATTTTCTTTTGCAAAACAAAATCGAAGTACTTTATAATCTGTCTTCTCATGATAAAATACAGATACAGGTACTGTTGCAACCTTCAATTCTTTAGTTAGCCACTCAGCGTATTCAACATCAGGCTTATTTGATAACATAGAATAATCCATCAATTGAAAATATGTACCGTTACAAGTGATTGGTTTGAGTCTAGTTTTAGACATTGCTTGTAAAAACAGATTCCTTTTTTCTTGAAGAAAATTTGAAACAGTTAAATAATTATTTTCATTTTTTATATATTCAGCTATAGCCATTTGAATAGGAGTGTTAACAGCAAACACCACCCACTGATGGTAGGATCTTATATGTTTCATAATAAAATCGGGAGCCAAAACATATCCAATTTTCCAACCGGTAGCATGTAAACTTTTTCCAAAAGATCCTACAATTATACTCCTTTCGCGTAAATTCTTTATTAAACTGACCGACTGATGCTTTAAGTTATCAAATATGATATGTTGATATACCTCATCAGATAAAATAATAATATTAGTACCTTTTACAATCTTTTCAAGCTCTTTCAAATCATCTTCACTCCAAACTGCACCTGTAGGATTATGAGGATTATTAATAATAATCATACGAGTTTTAGAACTAATTCTTCTAGCTACTTCATCCCAATTGATATGGTAAGTAGGATGCGCCAAGGAAATAAATATTGGCTTACCACCGTTTGCAATTATAACCGGTACATAGCTATCATAAGCAGGTTCGAACACAATAACTTCGTCGTCTTCGTTAACAATACCAGAAATTGATGTAAATAAGCCTTGAGTTGCTCCTGCAGTAATAGTTATTTCGGATTCGGGATTGTATTTGAAATTAGTAGCTTTAAAGTGCAGTTCAGAGATTGAATTGCGCAATTGTAATATACCAGGCATCGGAGCATATTGATTGAATCCTTCTTTCATATAATGACTAACAAGATCGATTAAAATAGGATCGATAGGATAGCCCGGAAAACCCTGAGAAAGATTGATTGCTTTGTAATCGGAAGCCAAGCTAGACATCACAGCAAAGATACTCTCTTTGGTATTTGGTGTTTTAGAATTAATATTAATCATGAAAGTAAAGTTGAAGTATTAAGCAAAAATAACATCGATAAGATTAAACGAATAAACAAATAATATGTTATATATGATGAAATTATAAGCAAAAAAAAAGCTCATCGAAATGATGAGCTTTAAAAAAAGTCGGCGGCGACCTACTCTCCCACTTCGTATAGCAGTACCATCGGCGCT
>JAFGXI010000041.1 GCA_016936665.1 Bacteroidales bacterium | reverse complement strand
TAAGCTAAAAATCTTATTTTAAAAACTTTATAAAAATTAATTACTTAAAAAATTTGGATTACAACATAGAAGTTACACAAAAGTTGAAGCGGGCTACAACCCTTGAATAAACTACTGAAACGGCAAATTTTTATACCGCGTGTTGTGCTTTCGTGCATTATTTTTTGTTCAAAAGTAACTAAAAAAACAGAAAATATCTCGGTGCTTTTTTCATGTAATCCTGATAATCAAATCCATATTTATCGATGCAAAATTTCTCTTGAGCTTTAAAAGTTGGGTAAACCGTGAACAATTGTAAAATACAGATTGCTACAATTAATGAACAGTTAGTCATTAAACCAATACCAATCCACATAAAAATTGTGCTTATTTGTTGTGGGTTTCGACTTAGTTTGTAGATTCCCTTTGTAACGGGTTTGTCAGGATTACTTGAGGCATAAGTAACGAGCGACATGATATACCCCACAAAAGAAATTATAAAAAAAACAAGTCCGACAACAAAATATAAAGTATCAACTTTTAAAGGCATAAACAGTACAACGATTATTAATCCCTGAAAAAGAAAAAAATTAAAAATGCTTATAATTTTTTGCAAACCCTTTTCAAACTTAGGCATCTTTAAAACTCGGTCTTTATAATGTGTTGGATAAATTTTAAGAACTACAAGGTTGCTCATCCAAAAAAGCAACGAAAACCAAAACGCATTGTTTAGCGATATTGTAAATTGCGGTAAAAACTCCATCTCTTAATCCTCCATTTTTATTGTTATAATTTTTTTGCTGTCTGCGAAGAACGAAATATCCGAAAAATCAAATGGAAATTTCTTACCCGATTTCCATGAAAAACCATAAGGTTCGGTTGGGCCAAACATCCCTTTATCAAGAATGCCATTGTTGTTTAAATCATAAAAGCATCGTATTCCATATGTTCCTTTCTTGCAAAATTTGAATGTAAAATGGACAATTCTGCCCAATGGCTTTATAATTACAGTGTCTATTCCTGTTTGTGGCCTTTTAAAAGTGGCTTCGTCAACCAAAAACACAATTATTTTCCCTTTGGGTTGCATACTTGTAATAATTTCGCCTGAAATGGTAACTTTCGGACTTTGTGCTATACACATCCCTGCTATTGAAATAAATATCAGCAACAAGTTTGCTCGTTTTAAAACTTCCTGCTTGATTTTTTTCTTTCGCCTTTTAAAAAGCCAACTGTATAATCCGATAATAAAAAGAGCTATCCACATATTTTTTTTTGCAAACGTATGAAAAGGCTGGTTACAGTTCGCCCCATCCAGCTATTTGGGCTGTCTCAAAAATGTGGGATGCTTATTATCAGTTACTTTAAGTCTTGCATTTTTTTAAACTCGGAAGGTGATTTACCGGTAATATTCTTAAAAACACGGTTGAAAGACGACTTAGAATTAAATCCGCAGTCAAATGCTATTCCTAAAAGTGAATAATTCTCGGCATCTCCATTTTGCAGTTTATTGATAAATGCTTCAACGCGATATGCATTTACATAATCATAGAAACTTTGTCTTTTATAGATATTTAATGTTTGCGTAATATGATGCTGTGGAGTTTTTACATTTTCAGAAAGCTGTTGTAAGCTTAGGCTTGCTTGCAAGAACAATTTTTCGTTTTGCATTACATTTTCTAAGAGTTTAAAAATCAACTCCATATCCTTTTCTTTTAAGCTTGATTTTTCATAACTCAAATTATTAGGTCGGGTTTGTTCTTGATTGATAAGTTGATTTTCAATTTCTGTTTGATTATTCCCATTACCCTCATTATGAACAAACTGGAAAATAACCTGTTGCTTAAATCCATGATACCCAATATAAGAAATAAAAATAGGTATGGCGCCAAAAAACCAACTCATTGTTATTTCAGTTCGAACTATCTTTTTGAGAATAACAAGGATGAACACTACAACCCAAATAATGACAACTCCATTTACAAGTTTCTTAATCCAGTTTAGGCTTATACCTTTTGTGTTAGAGAATAGATTAATGATTTGATTTTTGTGTTCTTTTAGTGTCAATAGTGTTATTATGCAATAAAGTAATCCCGAAAAAGCACCTGATAAGGATAAAATCTTTTGGAAAAGCTGACTATCAAAAAATAAAAAAGTGAGTGATAAATAAACAAAAAATGGAGCGAAATGCCACATCAAAAATCTCTTTTTATAATTTGATTTCGAGCGAAGTTCATTAACATAGATAAGCAACACTGGACCATAAAGCAATGTCAGGTTTACTGGGATTATTTGAAAAAGCTGTAAATTTTCATTATTCAGGTTTACTAGAATCAAGAAACTGTGAAGCGAGAACAAAAGCAACCAAGACACCATAATCATGTCAGCAGAGGTTCGGCATTTCTTTGATGAAAATAATCCAGCAAATAAGAATGCTTGTATTATGCTGAAAATCAGAAATCCGTTTAATATACTTAATGTCATTTGCTAGTTACTTTCAATAGTGGCATGGTGTTTTTTTGCATGAAGCACAACGGTTTGCCAATATGAGTAGGCTGGGATTTCGGAGCCACCTACTTATCAGACCGTTAAAATTTTGATTAAATGTACAAACTTTTCGCATACCACTGAACCCCAGCTTACTTATATTGGCTGTTAGCGCCTGGGCAAAACAAAGCTTTATCAGATTGTAGTTACCACTTTGCTTGATTAAATGTTTCTTTTCTATCACCACTTAATTTGCTACGGCGCATCTTTATTTTGGTGCGATGGGTAAAAAGCCCTGTGGGCTAACAGGGTTGGCGATTTGTAGCTCTTTGGCAAGCCTTTGGAGATGTAATGGACTCGTGAGGGCTTGCCAATGTGCTTGCAAATAGAGTGGGGACTAACTGCGAACGAAAATCCCAAGGACTTCTAAGAGTTGTGGTTGATCATATAGTGCAATTTTTGCAATCGCATCAAAATCATCCATCCACTCTTTAAGTTCCATTAGTGCTGCATCTTTTGATTTAGTCGCATCCTGAGACTCACCAAGTTCTTTATCATATTTTGCCCTTTCAGTTAGCAAAGTATTTAGCTTCGCTAAACAATCTGCTACAATAACAGATGTGATTTTTATTTTATCAAGTTCTGTTTGAAGTAAAACATTTGATTGAATAGTACCATAAAACTGCTTTACCTTATCAAAAAACTGGTTGTATTTGGCAGGGAAACGACCTTTTACGCCTAAGCTACTTAAAACATCAGGCTGCTTCTTAAAAAATATAAGGACATAATCTCTGTGTCTCTTAAAAATACTTTTTAATTCGTTAAAACTAGCTTTATAGCTATTTGATGCAATTTCGGTTTCAGAATCTTCTTTCTGATTAAGTTCCCATACCAATTTTGCATTGTTATATACTTCTACACCTTCTGCTAGCTTTGTTGCATCCATACCAAAAGATGTTAAGGTAGGATTGATTTCTGCATGTTCTGAAGCATTAGTTAATGCAATACGTGAACGTTCCAAGAATTTGGATTCTGATTTAATTAGATTTATAGACATAATGAAAAATTATTAAGTGAAAAAATTAAACTAATTCCCTAAACGGTTTACTTGTTTGGCTATATACATAACTATCATGGTTAAAACGGTTTCGTGATTGGCAAAATTGCCTCCTTAGAGGGTAATATTCATTCATTGACTGGTAAAATTGGCTCATTAGTTAGTAAAATTCATACCTTCAATGGTAAAATGTGCTACTTATGTAGTAAAATCAGTTCCTTAAACGGTAAGAAGAACTCCTTAACTGGTAAAATGGATACCTTAACTGGTAAAATCGAATCCTTAGATGGTGGGTTAGACAACTTTGACCTAAAGATTTACAATATTGAAGAATAGTAATTTGGGCGTTGTTGAAACGCCCAAATTATAAAAAGATCAAGGAGTAATACTTAAGGTTGTTCCTAAAGAGGTATTAAATGTGCCCTCAATTTTAAACCAGTCATCAACTGTAATATTAATAGCTGCATTATTTTGTACTGTAACATTCTTTAATAAAAATCTACAACCATCTTTAGAATAATCTGATGATATTGTTTCATTTTCAAGCTTTTCAAAACATAGTTTATAGTATCTTAATACTAAATCTGATGGTGTGTAAATATCAGGAACATTATCCCATTTATGGTAAACTAAAGGGCCATCACCCCATTTTGATTTAAACCAACCACTTGTATTAGTTGTTATCGCTGAATGATTACCATTCTCATAAGAAACTTTAGTTGCAAGAGATTCTGATGAAACTTCAATATAACTTTCATCAGTCCAGTAAATATCTTCAGCGGTCGATGTTGATAATCCAATCCATACTTTATTGCCCCCTTCAGAAACATGCCAAGCGTATGAATGACAATTATATTTTTTTGTAGGGACTTCTAATAATTCAGCTCCTCCATAATCATCCTTTAATTTTTTGCTTAAGGCAATGCGCTCAAACAATGAATATGAATAATCAGTTCCTGTAAACTCCCAAGTATCAGGAACAGGTTCGTTACCAATAGGAGTATAAATGTCAATAGGAACATAAGGAACTGTTTGAGAGAAGATACTAGTATAAATGCTCATTAATATAAAAACTGATATATATCTAGTAGACCGTTCATAAAATAATATTTCATATATTGATATTATTAATATATTAGTGTCAAAAAAAGGAATGACACGAAACAAAAG
>JAFGXI010000040.1 GCA_016936665.1 Bacteroidales bacterium | reverse complement strand
GCAATCTGATTTTTGGTTCAAATTGCAATTTAAAAAGTGTAAACGATGTATCTATAACTTTGTAAACTATGTTTATATACCGTACCGTATCGAACGACAATATCAACATTACAGTTAATTCAAACCCTTCAATTACTTTATCTAATGACACCAATGTCTGTCAAGGAAGCAATGTAAATTTAATAGCAGGCACATCGTCGCTAAACGCTGTTTACCATTGGAGTAATGGGGCAATGGGAAGTTCCATCAATGTATCTCCTTATCAAACAACGCAATACAATGTAACAATTACATCGAACGGTTGTTCTACATCGAGTTCCATAACAGTTTTTATCAATTCTGTATCGGAAATTAGTCTTGGAAATGATATCCATATTTGCAAAGGAGAGTCTGTCGATTTAACAACAACAACTAGTGATCCCGCCATCAATTATTTATGGGATAATGGATCGAATCTTCAAATAATAACCGTTACGCCGTCCAATACCACAACATACAGTTTAACAGTGACCGATGGTGCTTGCTACAGCGCAGATAATATAACTGTTTTTGTACACGACAATCCGCAAGCTATTATAACTGGAGATACTGATTTTTGTGAAAACAGTTCAACAAGATTGACTGCTGGTGGAGGAATCGCTTATCAGTGGAGTAATGGACAAACTAGCTCATCCGTAGAAGTAAATCAAGCTGGAAGATATTTTGTTACAGTTTTCGATGTTATGGGTTGTTCTGATACCAGCAGTAAAAATATCAATATTATACCAACACCAAGTGCTAACTTGCTGGCTGATCATCTACAAGGTTGTGCTCCACTAGAAATAAATCTAGACTTTTCTTCGGATTGCGATACATGCTCTGTTTTATGGCAGATTGGTTCACACCAATTTAACAATACGTCTCAGTTAAAATATATTTTTGAGCAAGCAGGAAATTACTCGATTAATGTTCAAGTGTCCAACACAACGGAATGTACGAACGAGACCAGTTTATCGTTTCATGTTTTTCCTAATCCTATTGCTGACTTCACCAGCCAATCGACAAGTTATTCGTATTTCGAGCCCAATGTTCAACTAACTAACACCAGTTCTATAGAACCCGACGAAGCTTTGATGTGGTTTTGGGATTTTGGCGACGATGTTTCTTCGAACGATAAAAACCCTTCGCATATCTATACACAAACCGGCCAATATTGGGTTAGCTTAATGGCGATATCGAACCATGGTTGTGTGGATTCTGCAATTCATCCAATAGAAATAGTCGAACCTTTTCGTATTTATTTCCCTTCGGCTATCACTCCAGAGTCGAGTAATCTTGAAAACAGATTCTTTTACCCAAAAGGCATAGGTGCTAACACCAGATTTTTCAGCATGATGATTTACGATCGTTGGGGTGAAGTTATCTTTAAAACAGGAGAATTTCCAGCAGGTTTTTCAGATTTAAATCAATTTGGGAGTGGATGGAATGGGCGTTATGAAAACAAAGGTGATTTTGTTCAAAACGGGCTTTATGTTTATCAGGTTTATGTAGTGGACAACATGGGGATTAAGCACGAATACACTGGAACAGTTACAGTAATTCGTTAAAAAAACTGCTTAAAAAACTTATAAGAAAATAATTTCTTCGTTTTCTAAACAGTTTTAATATTTGTTTTAAACACCCTACCTATAAAGGAATATTTCCGTGTTTCTTTTTGGGAAGTTTATCCGCTTTGTTTTCGAGCATTTTAAATCCACGAATCAACCGTTCTCTGGTTTGTTCGGGTAGAATAACTTCGTCGATATAGCCTCTGCCGGCGGCATTGTATGGGTTGGCAAACAAATCGTTATATTCTTCCTCTTTTTCTAACCATTTTTGAGCAGGATCTTTTGCTTCTGTAATCTCTTTTCTAAATATAATTTCGGCAGCACCTTTAGCACCCATAACTGCAATTTCGGCCGATGGCCAAGCGAAATTCAAATCGGCGCCAATGTGTTTAGAGTTCATTACATCGTATGCTCCACCATAAGCTTTTCGTGTAATTACAGTAATTCTAGGAACAGTAGCTTCGGAAAAAGCATACAATAATTTAGCACCATTGGTAATAATGGCATTCCATTCTTGATCGGTTCCCGGTAAGAATCCAGGGACATCTTCGAATACCAATAAAGGAATATTAAATGCGTCGCAGAAGCGAACAAAACGAGCTGCTTTAACAGAACTGTGAATATCTAAAACACCGGCTAAAAAGGCTGGCTGATTAGCAATAATTCCTATACTTCTACCTGCTAAACGAGCAAAGCCAACCACTATATTCTCGGCAAAATTCTTATGAACTTCGAAGAAAGAGCCGGTATCTATTGTATTTTCGATCACCTCTTTTATATCGTAGGGCTGATTAGCATTGTCCGGTACAATTTCATTTAATGCAGGAACGATTTCGTTTTTAGCTTCATATGGTAGATGGGCCGGCCATTCCTCACAATTTTGAGGAACATAGCTCATTAATTTTTTAATGTATTGAATGGCTTCTAGTTCATTGGCTGTAGAAAAATGAGCAACACCAGATTTACTAGAATGAGTCGATGCGCCACCAAGCTCCTCGCTGCTTACTTCTTCATGAGTTACAGTTTTCACAACGTTTGGCCCAGTAACAAACATATAGCTACTGTGCTCTACCATAATGTTAAAGTCGGTAATAGCGGGTGAATAAACCGCTCCACCGGCGCAAGGTCCCATAATTGCGGAAATTTGAGGAATAACTCCAGAAGCTAAAGTATTTCGATAAAAAATATCAGCATATCCACCTAACGAAACTACACCTTCTTGAATACGCGCACCGCCACTATCGTTTAAGCCAATTACAGGAGCTCCGTTTTTCATAGCTAGATCCATAATTTTTACAATCTTTTGGGCATGCGCCTCAGCTAGCGATCCTCCAAAGACAGTAAAATCTTGAGAAAAAACATAAACTAAACGTCCTTCAATAGTTCCATAGCCTGTAATAACGCCATCGCCTAAGAAACGTTGTTTGTCTAATCCAAATTGAGTGGATCGGTGAGTAACAAGCATACCCAATTCTTGAAAAGAACCTTCGTCTAACAATAACTGTACTCTTTCTCTCGCTGTTAATTTGCCTTTTTTATGTTGCGATGCTATTCTATCGGCTCCTCCTCCAAGCTGGGCTTCATCAATTTTTTGTTGAAGGATAGTGGCTTTTTCTTCTCTGCTTTTTCTCATTATAACAAATCGATATATTTAACTATTCTCAAAAATAGTCAAACTTCACGATACGAAGGTCAAATTTTTGTGCGTTTTACAAAATAAATCGAGAACTGCTATGTAGGTTTTATAATTGATTTTTTACTTTCGTAATTCTAAAATAAGTTTTGATTTAAATATTATTATATCATGAAAATACAAGCTTTTGTTTTTAATGCATTTGCAGTGAACTCATATATCATTTACGACGACACAAAAGAATGTATCATTGTTGATCCGGGATGCATTTCGCAAGAAGAACAAAATGAATTGACTTCTTTTATAGCAGCCAATCAACTAAAACCTGTGAAATTAGTCAACACGCACTGTCATGTCGATCATGTAGCGGGTAATGCATTTGTTAAAGAGACCTATAACATCCCTGTTTATTCACATAAGGGTGACGAAAACAATTTAAATGATGCAGATAGAGCAGGGCAACTTTATGGCATGAAAATAACAACTCCTCCAGCCGTAGATTTTTGGTTGGATGGTGAATCAACTATGAATTTCGGACAATCGGAACTTCAATTGTTTCATCTACCGGGCCACTCAAAAGGAAGTATTGGGTTAATAGCCAAAAAAGAAAAATTTGCAGTCGTGGGCGATGTTTTATTTAATGGTTCTGTGGGGAGAACCGATTTGAATGGAGGTTCTGTCGACGAACTAATGCACAGCATTAAACATGTTTTATTCAAGTTAGATGATGATGTAATGGTTTATAGCGGTCATGGTCCCGAAACTACAATTGGGAACGAACTAAGGTCGAATCCGTTTCTACTAGACAACGTAATGTAAACAAAAAAGGGAGTCGAAAGACTCCCTTTTTTTATCTCTAATTTACGAATTACTCTTTGCAAGTCGCAAATAAGAATTCTCTATTCAATCGAGCGATATGAGCGATAGAAATACCTTTAGGACATTCTACTTCGCAAGCTCCGGTGTTAGTACAGTTACCAAAACCAAGTTCATCCATGCGAGCAACCATTGCTTTTGCTCTTCTCGAAGCTTCAACTTTACCTTGTGGTAGTAAAGCCAATTGAGAAACTTTTGCCGAAACAAACAACATAGCCGATGAGTTTTTACATGTTGCTACACATGCTCCACAACCGATACAAGTCGCGGCATCCATAGCTTCGTCTGCATCAATTTTCGAGATTGGTAACGCATTTGCATCAGGCACTCCACCAGTATTTACCGATACATAACCTCCTGCTTGTAAAATTTTATCGTAAGCTGAACGATCAACCATTAAATCTTTAATAACAGGAAAACCACCAGAACGCCAAGGTTCAATGGTAATTGTATCGCCATCTTTAAACTTACGCATGTGAAGTTGACAAGTAGTAACTTCGGTATCAGGGCCATGAGCTCTACCATTGATGTAAAGAGAGCACATTCCGCAAATTCCTTCTCTGCAATCGTGATCGAAAGCAACAGGATCTTGTCCGCTATTGACTAACTGTTCGTTTAGAATGTCCATCATCTCTAAAAACGAAGCATCTGTGGTGATATTTTGTACGTCATAGTTTTCAAATCCGCCTTTCGAATTTGCATCTTTCTGACGCCATACTCTTAATTTTAAATCCATGATTCTAATTTTTTGAATTTTACTTGTAATTTCTGACTTTAACTTCGATAGCTTCGTATTTCAAATCTTCTTTATGAAGCTCTGGAGAGGCTTCTGAGCCTTTGTACTCCCAAGTAGCCACATAAGTGAAGTCTTGATCGTTACGTTTAGCTTCGCCTTCTTCAGTTTGAAATTCTTCGCGGAAGTGTCCGCCGCAAGATTCTTCTCTATGAAGAGCATCGCGAGCCATCAATTCTCCTAGTTCAAGGAAATCGGCAACACGATTGGCTTTTTCCAACTCAGGATTCATTTCGTTGGCACTTCCGGGTACTTTTACGTTAGCCCAGAATTCTTTTCTTAAAGCCGAAATTTTCTCGATGGCATCTTTTAAACCTTTTTCGTTTCGAGCCATTCCCACATTGTCCCACATAATATGGCCTAATTCTTTGTGGATTGAGTCTACTGAACGACTTCCGTTGATGTTCATCAATTTATTAATGTGGTTTTGAACCTCATCTTTAGCTTCAATAAATTCTTTAGTTTCTTCAGGGTTCAATCGTGGTGTATGCAACTCATCTGCCAAGTAATTTTGAACAGTGTACGGTAACACAAAGTAACCATCGGCTAAACCTTGCATTAATGCAGATGCGCCTAAACGATTTGCACCGTGATCAGAGAAGTTTGCTTCTCCTGCTGCGAATAATCCGGGGATAGTGGTTTGTAACTCATAATCAACCCATAGTCCGCCCATTGTGTAGTGAATAGCAGGATAAATCATCATAGGAGTTTTGTATGGATTTTCGTCCACAATCTTCTCGTACATTTGAAATAAGTTGCCGTAACGTTCGCGAATTTTATCTTCGCCTAATCGTTCGATAGCTGTTTTAAAATCTAAGTATACTGCCTGACCAGTTCCTACACCATAACCGGCATCGCAACGTTCTTTAGCGGCTCTTGAAGCAACATCTCGAGGAACTAAGTTTCCGAATGCCGGATATCTTCTTTCTAAATAGTAATCTCTATCTTCTGCCTTAATTTCTGTTGGTTTTAATTTTCCTGCGCGAATAGCCTCTGCATCTTCTTTCTTTTTAGGAACCCAAATACGACCATCGTTACGCAACGACTCCGACATCAAAGTTAATTTTGATTGAAAATCGCCATGAACAGGAATACAAGTAGGATGAATTTGAACATAGCAAGGATTTCCAAAGTATGCGCCTTTACGATATGCTTTTACAGCTGCGGATCCATTAGAGCCCATAGCGTTTGTCGATAAGAAGAATACATTTCCGTAACCTCCTGTTGCTAATACAACAGCATGGCCGAAGTGAGCATCAATTTCTCCTGTTACCATATTTCGAGTGATAATACCACGCGCTTTGCCATCAACAACGACGACATCCATCATCTCTGTGCGGTTGTACATTTTACATGTTCCTGCTTCGATTTGACGGTTTAAAGCACCATAAGCACCTAACAGTAATTGTTGTCCGGTTTGACCGCGAGCATAAAACGTACGACTTACTTGTGCTCCTCCGAATGAGCGGTTATCTAAAAGTCCGCCATATTCACGAGCAAAAGGAACGCCTTGGGCTACACATTGGTCTATAATGTCGTTTGACACTTGAGCTAAACGATAAACATTAGCTTCGCGAGCCCTATAGTCTCCTCCTTTTACTGTATCGTAGAATAAACGATAGATAGAGTCTCCATCGTTTGGGTAATTCTTTGCAGCATTTATACCCCCTTGAGCAGCAATTGAGTGAGCTCTACGAGGAGAGTCCTGATAACAGAACACTTTAACATTAAAACCTAACTCTCCTAAACTAGCTGCAGCGGCACCACCGGCCAAACCGGTTCCGACTACGATTACATCTAGTTTTCTTTTATTAGCAGGGTTTACTAACTTCTGATGGGCTTTGTAATTATCCCATTTTTCGGCCACTAAGCCTTCCGGTATTTTAGAATTTAATTTTGTCATAGTACTAGATTTAAGCAGTAATCATTAAAAATAATGGGATGATAGAGAATCCTGCACCAATTAAAAGTGCAAATAAATAACCAACAGCTGTTAGTCTTTTTCTCCATAAATCGTTACTCATACCAATGGTTTGGAACGAAGACCAAAAGCCGTGAGTTAAATGAAACCCAAGGCCAACTGCACCTAAGATGTAAACCAAAGAGTACACTATGCCTAACTGAGGATCTTTAAAAAGTCCTACAACTAAACCATAAGCATTTTCCATCATTTCACCATCTACTTCAACTTCGTTTAAAAGTGGTGAGCCAGTAACTTTCATCTTCCAAAAGAAATTAATGATGTGTAATACCAAAAACGATAATACAACGCCGCCTAAAATATACATGTTTTTAGAGGTCCAACTGCTCTGGTGCCCATTGACCGTTTTAGCGTACGATTCTGGTCGCGCCTTTTGGTTTTGTATGGTTAACATACTGGCATACAAAATATGTAAGATAAAACCGATAGCTAAAACAGGCTGCATAACCTGAATAATCGGATTTGTCCCCATAAAATGCGACACCTTATTAAAGGCCTCAGGGCCAAACAACAACGCCAGGTTTGCCGTCAAGTGCACTAACAAGAATACCATCAGGAAAAGCCCGGTGATACTCATGAAAAACTTCTTTCCAATTGAAGAAGACATAAAACCACTCATAATACTTTAATTTAAGTTATGTAATAATGTTACTTTCATTTTTCCACTTTTTGCATGGAGGAAACAAATTTAAATGCTTAGATAAGTTTATACAATGTTCAGAAACATGTTATATAAAATGTAAGATTTTTTAGAATGAATTTAATTAAAAATACAGATAGGGGAAGATTCATAATTGTGTGTGTTAGACATGAATCAATCAGAAAAATGATTGTTAGTAAAAAATATTAACTTTACGAGCTTTAAAATTAAGGCTAATGAGAAAACTAATACTTATTTTAATTTTGTGTTTAAGTTCGAATCTTGATTTAAAAGCAGGAGGAATTGGCGTTGGACTATCGGCAATTTATAATTTTCAGACCGAAAGCGTAGGCGCAGGTTTCAGACTAAACTTCAAACCCGACAACCGCTTCAGAGTTATTCCTCAAGCGGCTTACTATCCCGGTTTTAACAAGGTAAACGAATATTATGCCGGTCTCGCTTTAGAATTGACAATCTTCAAAATAAAAAAGTACGATTTTTATCTTCTGGCTCACGGCGGGTACAACGCTTGGTTGAACTATGAGTCGTCTGGCATGGAAGGAGCAAAATACAGCAATGCAGTACTCGAAGGTGGTGCCGGCATAGTTAAAAACAGTGGTTGTTGGCGCCCTTTTTTAGAATACAGATACAACGGCAAATGGAAAGAAACCAATCTAAGATTAGGTATAATGTACGTATTCGGATGTAAAAACAAAGGATATGGTGCTACTAATAAAAGAAGAAGATCTGCTGTTTCTTGTCCAGCTTATAACTAATTAATAAATTAAAACATCATGAAAAGAATTATTATCTCACTATCGATAATGATCGGCTTAATTTGGTTGATCTCTTGTTCGAGGGAGCGTATAGAACCCACACAACAACTAAATAGTTATGAGCCTATCGACGATTATCTTGATTCTAAAAAACAAGAAGAACAAGAATTTGAAATTACAGAAGAAGGCGACAGCCCAATACAAGGTTTACAGGGTACAAAGATATGGATTGCTAAAGATTTATTAATGTTCCCTGATAGTAGTGACGTCGATTTCCCTTTTACTGTTAAGTTAGTAGAATTATACACGGCTAAAGACATGATATATTATCAGTTACCAACGGTAGAAAGGCCTAAGATATTAGAAACAGATGGCGAAATTAGGGTTAGGGTATTTAAAGAAGATGAAAATGGTGTTGTGCAAGAATTGTTGTTAAAACCAGACCGAGTATTTGCGATCGAAATGCCAACCGATAGCGTAAGAGAAGACATGAAAGTTTATTATGGTTATACTTTGAACAACAAACCAGATTGGACTGCTGACGTAAGTGATGTAAATGGAAACAGTGCTGATTTATACTTCACAGAAAATAGTAATTCGTATTCTGCATTTATAGGAAAATTAGGATGGATTAATTGCGGAAAACCACATTTAGGGTTCAATGGTCTTACTTTCACATCTGAAACTGATGAGTTAGACAATGTTGGTATTTTTGTATATCAACCTACCTACCAAACTGTTTCTCAAGCCTATGCTCTAACAAGCGATAATTTTGAAGATAGTACTTTTGTTAAAGTGATAGCTATGGGTATAAATAGTGATAATGAACTTTTTTATACTTATCTAGGTGTAGAATTAAATTCATCAGGAAGTATCCCTATTACATTAGAATCTATAAGTGACGATCAACTCACCGCCTTGCTTGATTCCTTGTAAATTGTAAAATGCTATTATCAATGAATTACATTCATGCAAGAATAATAACCAATATTAAATAATTCGATTACATCAATAAAAAAGGAATGGGCAAATAATTGTTTATCTGCCCATTCCTTTTTTTATTTAACTCAATTATTATTTTTGAATATTTGGTAAATCTAGTCCATAAGCATTTTTCTTATCTATACCTTTAAGAATAAGCGCTAAAACCATAGCCGCTACACCAAAACCAGCAAAAATAAGTTCCGGTTGAGTATAATCATATTTCAACGACTCACCGGAAGCAATAGCTTCTGCTACACCAGGATTAGAATGACTCAAAGACCAACCTATTAATATTGGGACAATCATTAAACCAATATTTTGAATAAAGAAAATAAGACCATAAGCAGAGCCTAAAAATTTCTCATCAATAATCTTAGGTAAAGAAGGCCACATAGAAGCAGGGACGAGAGAAAATGCTGTTCCTAGGATGACGATTGTGATGATGGCGATTGTTGTATTAAAAGTTTCTGCTGGAACTAGGCCAAATATAAGATGAGAAACAGTTAAAAGAAGTGCACCAAAAAACATTAGGGTTGCACCCAAGCCTTTTTTGTCGAGGAAAAATCCTATTAAAGGTGTTAAAACCATTGCACCTATAGGAAAATACGAGAATAATGCTCCAGCATCTTTTATTGACATGTTAAGTTTTGAAGCTAACATATCAGTTGCAAATTTTTGAAATGGGAAAATAGCGGAATAGAACAACACACATAAACCTGCGATTGCTATAAAACCAGGATTAGTTAAAATCTTACCTATATCAGAAATTTTAAATTCATCTTCGGGAGACAAATCTGACTTGCCAGATTGTTTTTCTTCTTTTAAATCAACAAAGGTATAAATTAAAAAAGTAAGGAATCCAACAGCTAAAAATGCTAAGCCCCAAAAAACAGAATTTGAAACTCCAGTAGGGTCACCAAGAGCATTTTCATCTGTGATTCCTGCAAAGTAAGGAGATAATCTGAACACTGCAAATACACCTAAACGAGCCGTTGCCATTTCCAAACCCATAGCCAAAGCTAACTCTTTACCTTTAAACCATTTAACAAGAGTTTTCGATACAGTAATGCCTGCCATTTCAACACCAACCCCAAATATTGCAAAGCCGATAAATGCAAACATAGCTGTAGATGGCAAACTATATCCGAAAATATTAACTATTGATGAGGCATCAATAAACGTTAAAGCATAGTATTTTAAAGCGGCACCAAAAACCATTGCTAAACCAGAAGTGATGATAGTAAACCTGATCCCCATTTTATCTAAGATGATACCCGATAAAATCAAGAAACCGGCAAACACATTCAAAAAGAATTCAGAACCACCTAACATACCAAAAACCTCAGGTGACCAACCGTAGTTTTTTTCTAATAAACTTTGTAAAGGAGCTGCTACATCAACAAAGAAGTAAGCAAAAAACATGGTCAACGACACGAGAATCAAAACAAGCCATCTTGCCCAGCTAGATTCCATCATAGTACTCTTTAACTTTTCCATTATTTTTTAAATATTGTTTACAATTTTGAGCATCAAAAGTGCATAAAATTTGATTCATTTCAAAAAGATAAATTTAAGTATCTTTGTTACTTTCTTAATTTTTATAAGTTATAAATAATGAAATTCAATTTATTCGCATTACTAATTACTCTTACCGTTTTAACTACATTTAATCTAAAGGCACAGGAAATTGCTGAAGAAGATCATAAGGATTTAGTTGAATGGATGACACTTACAGAAGCTTTAGAAAAACAAAAAGAAGTTCCTAAGAAGATTTTTATCGATATTTATACTGAATGGTGCGGTTGGTGTAAAGTTATGTCGAAAAACACATTTTCGCACCCTCAAATTGCTTCATACATCAATCAATATTTTTATCCTGTAAGGTTTGATGCAGAAACTACAGATACTCTTGAGTACTTAGGAAAGACCTATGTTAATAAAAATGCAGGCGGAAGACGAGCTACACACGAGCTTGGATATATCTTAACAAACAACAGACCTTCCTACCCCACCATTTCTTATCTCGACGAAAAAGGCCAATTAATACAAGCATTACCTGGATATATGGATGTAAAAAAAATTGAACCTTACTTAGTTTATTTTAACGAAAACGCTTTTAAAAGCGCACCTTTCGAAACTTTTAAAACCAATTTCGAGAATACCTTCAACGATTCTATCCCAAATGGCGATGGCTTAGTTCAGTGGGTTAGTTTTGAAGATGCTCAAAAGTTAATAAAAAAAGAACCTAAACCAGTTCTAATCGATCTGTTCACAAGCTGGAGTGTTACTTCAAAAGTAATGGAAGCAACAACTTTTACAGACACTGCTATTGCCAATTACATCAACAAATATTTTTATGCGATACACTTTGATCCAACTTCAAAAGACAGTATTGTATTTAATGGGCAAACTTATATAAATCAAGGTATCAGCCATCCATTTCACGATTTGGCTATTGCACTAACTAATCGGCAAATTGGGATACCGGCCACTATTTATTTGAACGAAAAAATGGAACTTTTAAGCAATGTTCCCGGATATCGTTCTGGAGCCGAAATAATATCAATTTTAGTCTTTTTTGGAGAAGAAAAATATAAAACTCAGACTTGGCAACAGTTTATCACTGAGTATCAGCAACAACATCCACAATAAAAAAGATATGAGTAGTGTTAATCCAAATATAAACGACTCATGGAAAAATATACTTTGGGAAAGTTTTCAGGCTGATTATTTTTCGAAACTAAAAGCATTTTTGGTGGAAGAAAAAAACAAAGCCAATATCTTCCCTCCCGGATCATTAATTTTTAATGCGTTTAATAGTACACCTTTCGATAAAGTTAAAGTGGTTATTTTAGGGCAAGATCCCTATCATGGCGATGGTCAAGCTCACGGGCTTTGCTTTTCTGTTCCTAAGGGGATTAAAATTCCGCCATCTCTTGTAAATATTTACAAAGAATTGAATAACGATTTGGGCATTTCTATTCCAAAACACGGCAATTTGGAATCGTGGGCAAGGAAAGGTGTTTTATTACTGAATGCAACGCTAACAGTAAGAGCACATCAAGCAGGATCACATCAAAATAAAGGATGGGAAAAATTTACCGACGAAGTCATTCAAAAATTATCTTCAGAAAAAAACAACTTGGTGTTTGTGCTTTGGGGAAGCTATGCACAAAGTAAATCTAAATTAATAGATAGCAATAAACATTGTATTCTTAAAGCGGTTCATCCTTCGCCACTTTCTGCAAATCGCGGCGGTTTTTTCGGAACACGACCTTTTTCGAAATGCAACAGTTATTTATCCGACCATAATATTGAACCAATTAACTGGGCAATAGATGCTTAACGAAAAAAAAATAATTGTCGTAATGCCCGCTTATAATGCGGAAAAAACGTTAAAAGAGACTTATAACGAAATACCATTCGATATTGTTGACGATGTTATTGTTGTAGATGATGCGAGTAACGACCGAACTTCGGAAGTAGCTAAAGAAATTGGAATTAAACACATTATTAGACATCAATCTAATTTAGGCTACGGAGGAAATCAAAAAACATGCTACAACAAAGCATTAGAATTGGGTGCCGATATTGTAATTATGGTTCACCCGGATTATCAGTACACCCCATTGTTAATACCATCGATGGCTCATTTACTATCCGGAGGATTATATCATGTTGTTTTAGGTTCGAGAATTCTTGGCAAAGGAGCTTTACGAGGCGGAATGCCAAAATATAAGTACATAGCTAATCGTCTTTTAACCTTTGCACAGAACTTACTAATTGGAGAAAAACTATCGGAATACCATACTGGTTACAGAGCCTTTAGCAAAGAAGTGTTGCAAAAAATTGCTTTCGAGAAAAACTCCAACGACTTCATTTTCGACAATCAGATGCTTTCTCAAATTTTATATGCAGGATACGAAATTGCCGAAATAACATGCCCTACTAAATATTTTACAGAAGCATCCTCAATCAATTTCAGAAGAAGTTCTATATATGGCCTTGGCGTGTTAAAGGTAAGTATTCAGCACTTTTTACAAAAGCATAATCTGGCATCATTCGATATCTATCAATCGAAATAAAAATGAAAAGTCATTGTCCATATTGTTTCTCAGAAAAAAGTCAAACGAAATATCTTACTTACGACATTTTCGAACAACATTTTGAGATTGCAAAATGCGAACAATGCAATGCTTTTTTTTTAACTCCAAACCCTAGTCTCGAACAATTAGCTAAAGCCTACGACGAAAGTTATTATGGAGGTCGGGAAGATGAAGAAAAATTTGAAGGCTTATTCGAAAAAGTATTACAATGGTTCAGAAAACAACGCGCTAGTCGTTTAGCCAATCAATTAAAAACGGACAGTAAAATCTTAGATATAGGCTGTGGCAATGGCCAGTTTTTAAAGTTTATTTACGAACAAAAAGAGATTAATATCTACGGTACAGAAATGCCGGGGAGTTCTGCTCAAAGAGCTAAAAAAATCCCAAATTTAAACCTACACATCGGCGATTTGATCGATACAAAATACCCCAATCAGTTTTTCGAGGCAATTACATTATTCCACGTATTCGAGCACTTAACAAACCCTCTGGCGTACCTCGATGAAATTGACCGAATCATTGCAAAAGACGGAATTTTGGTTATGTCGTTTCCTAATATCGACAGTTGGCAATCGAAGTTTTTCAAAGGAAAATGGCTTCACTTAGACCCACCAAGGCATTTGTTCTTTTTCGAACCAAAAGTTTTTAAAACAATAATGAAAACCAGAGGCTATCGGTTAGAACGAGAAAGTTATTTTTCTATAGAACAAAACCCTTACGGCGCAATTCAGAGTTGGTTTAACTTATTCCATGATAAAAGAGAACTACTTTTCGAGCATCTTAAAGGAAATACCGAATATACCAACTCCCATAATAAATTTTTATTAAAACTCGAAAAATTAGCCTTTATCCTTTCGATGCCTTTCTTCATAATAATAGATTCAATTGCTAGTTTATTCAAAAAAAGTGCAACGGTTGAGTTTGTTTTTAGAAAAAAATTAAAAAGGCAACTCCATTAGAAGTTGCCCTTATCTTTTTAATGAAATCTGATTACATAAATATTTTTAAACCTATAGAAAGTGCTGTTAAATCTGCACCTAATTGAATTCCAGAAGTTTTCGATACATTATCTACTGTATTACCAGTGTTTGGATCGAATCCTCCATTTACTTGTGTAGATTTAACTGAGTTAAAATCTAATCCCATCCATTTAGCTTCGATAGCACATTTATCGTTTAAGAAATAGTTGAAACCTACACTCAATTGAACACCAAAAGTTGAAACTTTAAATGGATCAGCATCTTCTGTTCCATCTCCTGCGTTGTTGAGTTTTAAAGATTTATAAGAACCCATACCAATTGGCAATGCAAACTCAGCAAAAGCAAAAGCTCTTTCACCAGTGTTTGTGTAGTATCGTGCAAATGGCATAAAAGAGAACATTCCAGTTTTTGAAATATCGTCTGTTGTACCTGTTGTTGTTACGATTGCATCAAACTCGGTGTACTTTGTGTAATTATAACCAATCCCTAAGCCGGCTGCTAAATTTTCTGAAACCATAAACCCAATTTCCGGCATTAACTTAAAGTTCATAGTCTTGTCGATGTCGACAGCTGTTGGAGCTGTTGCTTTTTCGGATGATGTGCTGAAATTAAATCCACCACCAACAATTAATTTTCCTGCTTCGATTTGAGCACTTGCACCTAGCGCAATTGCAACGAATAAACCTAAAAATAAATTTTTCATATTATTGTCATTTATTAATTTGATAAACAAAGGTAATAATTTGTTAGATTTTCAGCAATCATTTTGAATTAATCTAAATAAACTTCATATTCAATTATTCCCGATTAAGGTCTTAAGCTTTTTTAGTTTTTTAATCGGCCGAGAAAATTTAAATTTGCAGAAAAACACGTAACTATGTACACTTTATTTAAAAAAGAGTTCAATCAGTTTTTTAGCTCATTAATTGGTTATTTAGTCATTGGGTTGTTTTTAATCGCAAACAGTTTGTTTTTGTGGATTTTTCCGGGCGATTATAATTTATTAGACAATGGGTATGCCAGTCTTGCGCCAATGTTTTACTTTGCTCCATGGATTTTTTTATTTCTAATTCCGGCTATTACCATGCGTATGTTTTCCGACGAAAAAAACACCGGCACCATTGAACTTTTATTTACTAAACCAATCTCCGATTTTCAAATCATACTCGCTAAATATTTTGCAGCACTAAGCTTAGTTATTTTCTCACTTATACCTGTATTTGTATATTATTTGTCGGTTTGGTATTTAAGTAATCCTGTTGGCAATCTCGACCAAGGTGCTTTTTGGGGCTCGTATATTGGATTAGTGTTATTGGCCGCAGTATATGTTGCTATTGGAATTTTCGGGTCATCTCTTACTAAAAATCAGATTGTTGCATTTATCATTTCAATGACCCTGACTTATATAGTGTACATTGGGTTCGACTCAATCGGATTTTTAAGCATTTTCAAAGGCTTCGAAAATCAGGTTATTGCTCTAGGAATAGCCGAACACTACCGATCGATAAGCAGAGGAGTAATCGATAGTAGAGATGTCTTATATTTTCTGAGCATTGTTACCCTATTTATATCTTTAACGAAATTGAAATTAGACGCACGTAAATTTTAAAAGCGTATTAGCAAGAATTATTTAAAAATATTAAAAGTGAAAACTTTCAGAAAAAAATCATATATCAACTTTTTAAGCCTTTTGGTTTTAATTGTTCTATTAAATTTTATTGCTCAGTTTTTTTATATTCGATTAGACTTGACCAGCGAAAAGCGTTTCACCTTATCGAAGGTTACTAGCCATTATTTAAAAGAATTGGACGATATTGTCTTCATCAAAATATACCTCGATGGCGATGAATTGCCTCCCGGCTTAAAACGTCTAAAATCGAGTGTTGAAGAAATTCTTAGCGAGTTCAAAGTTATTGGTGGAGAAAACGTTGCATTCGAGTTCATTAACCCAAACGAAAGCAACGATGTAAAGGAAAGAAATCAGATTTACAAAGAACTGATGGGCAAAGGCTTGCAACCCACCAATATTCAAGAACGAACCGAAGAAGGAGCATTAACACAAAACACTGTTTTTTCCGGAGCCTTGGTTTACTTTAAAGGCCAAGAAATTAGTGTCGATTTTTTAGAGAACAACCCAACACTATCTGCCGACCAAAATTTAAACAATGCTATCGAAGACATCGAATATAAACTGATGTCGTCTATTAAAAAGCTGTCTGAAGATGTGATGGATAAGATTGCTTTTATCGAAGGTCATGGAGAATTGGGCAAAGCTGAAACTGCAGATTTAGGAAAGTCGCTAAGCGATTACTATTCAATTGAGCGGATTAAAATAGATGAGAAAATTTATGCTCTTTCTGAACGAAGAGAAAGAGATAATGGCAGTTGGGCTGTTTTTAACAAATACAAAGCTATTATTATTGCTGGTCCTTCAGAAAAATATAGTGAACGCGATAAATTCATCATCGATCAATTTATAATGAACGGAGGCAGAGTCCTTTGGCTAATGAATGGCACCAATGCCAATATGGACAGCTTAGCAACGGCTTCTTTTACAATGGCTATGATTCGTGATGTTAACCTAGAAGATCAATTATTTACATATGGTGTAAGAATCAATGCCGATTTAGTTCAAGATATGCAGTGCAGTGCCATTCCGCTCGATGTATCGCCTATCGGTTCAAAATATCCAGATTTCAAACTATTTCCTTGGCCGTTTTTCCCTTTAGTTTCAGGTAACATTCATCATGCAATAACGCGAAACATGAATCTTATTAAAATGAGTTTTGCATCGACCATCGATACTATTGGTAAAAAGTCAATTTTAAAAAGAACTCCTCTTCTTTTTTCATCGAATCATTCTAAAAGACTAAATGCTCCGGTAAGAGTCGATTTGAATATCGTCAATCATCAGATGGATCCTAAACAATTCAACCAATCTTATTTGCCAACAGCCTATTTGCTTGAGGGTAAATTTAACTCAGTTTTTAAAAACAGATTAACACCCGATATTTCTGAATCGACTGCAATAAAATTTAAAGAAATATCCAGAGAAACTAAAATGATTGTCATTTCAGATGCTTCAATCATGCAGAATACAGTTAAAAGAACTGCTAGAGGATATACCCCCGAACCACTGGACAGAGATAAATTTACCGGACAGATATATGGTAATAAGTCCTTTTTAATAAATGCTGTTCATTATTTATGCGACGACACAGGTATTCTTACAATGAGAAACAAAGAATTTAAAATAAGGCTTTTAGACCCTTCTAAAATTGAAGGTCACAAAACCTTCTGGCAAATGTTAAATATGCTTGTACCTCTTTCAATTTTAGGTCTTTTTGGAGCATTCAATGTAATTTACCGAAGAAAAAAATATAAAAAGTAAGAAACAAACCAAGTCTGATTAAAAAAAACACAAAGGACTACAATTGATTTTTATACCAATTTAACAGTCATTATAATAAATTTATAAGCAGATGAAAAATAAAATTATTTTTGGAAGTATAATATTATTGGCCGGAGCGGTTATTATAGCACAGTTTGTAGGAAAAGATAATTTTTTATACGCCCTCAATTTTAACAAAGAAAATTCGACACTGAACACAGAATTGAGTGATTTTGCTGTTAAAAACCCGGAGATCATCGATAAAATATTTTTGAGCGATAAGCTCAACAACAAAGTTTTACTTGAAAAGACAGAAGAAGGATGGCGCGTTAACCAGCAATTTTATGCTCGCGAAGATGCAATTAAAAATCTGTTCGATGCAATTGAAAAGATAAGAGTAAAAAGCCCAATTTCCAGAGCAGAACATAACACACAGGTTAAACGGCTAAGCGTTGAAGCCCATAAAATTGAATTATATAGCAAAGGAGAAAAACTAAAAACCTATTACATTGGCGGATCTACTCAAGACCAGAAAGGAACCTATGCATTAATAGAAGGCTCTTCGGTGCCATTTGTCGTTCATATTCCCGGATTTCTTGGTTTTTTAACTCCTCGATTTATTACGACCGAAAGTTTATGGCGAGAGAATTTTATATTTAAAGCCGATCCTAAAAAAATAGATTTAGTTTCGGTCGAAAACCACGAAGATTCCAGTAAAAGTTTCATTTTACAAAAAACAGATTTAGGATACCAGCTGCTTGATTATGAGAATAAACCCATAAAAAACATCGACACACTTCAAGTAAAATACTACTTAAGTAACCTAAAAAGAGTTTCGTACGAAGCAATCGTTGTATCCATGAATCAAGAAAAAAAAGACTCTTTAGTTCAATCGATGCCTTTTTATACTATTACATTTAAAGCTGGAGACAACAATAAACAAACGATTAAAACATATCATGTCCCGAACGACACACATTACGACGACAATGGAAATTTGTTGAAGTACGACCCAGATCGGATGTACGGTGTCTTCAACGGAGGAAAAGACTGGGCTACAGTTCAATTTTATTCATTTGACAAAATTATTGTTGATCCAAAATTATTTATCATTCAAAAATAACACACATTACCATGGCCAAAATACTAATTGTAGACGATGAAAGAAGCATCCGAAATGCTTTAAAAGATATTTTAGAGTACGAACAGTACGAAATAAACTTGGCTGAGGATGCCGAATCGGCGCTTAAACTAATAGAGCAAAATGAGTACGATTTAATTTTAAGCGACATCAAAATGCCTAAAATGGATGGGCTAGAGTTAATGGACGAAGTTAAAAAACAAAATCCTACCCAAACATTTATTCTAATTACCGGCCATGGCGATGTCGATACAGCGGTTTCCGCTATTAAACAAGGTGCCTACGATTTTATACAAAAGCCATTAGATTTAAATCGACTTCTCGTAACGGTTAAAAATGCTTTAGATAAAACTAATCTGATTGCAGAAACTAAAATTTTAAAAACCAAAGTCAGCAAGAAATATGAGATGATTGGAGAGTCGGCATCAATAAAACAAGTAAAAGAGATGATCGATAAAGTAGCTCCTACCGATGCTCGCGTGCTAATAACCGGATCAAACGGAACGGGTAAAGAAGTTGCTGCTCGCTGGATTCACGAAAAAAGCGAACGCGCCATGGGGCCATTTATCGAAGTTAACTGCGCAGCTATTCCTTCGGAATTGATCGAAAGCGAATTGTTTGGTCACGAGAAAGGCGCTTTTACTTCTGCCCACAAACAACGAAAAGGCAAATTCGAACAAGCTGAAGGTGGTACTATTTTTTTAGACGAAATTGGCGATATGTCGTTGCCGGCTCAAGCTAAAGTATTGAGAGCTCTACAAGAAAACAAAATATCGAGAGTCGGTTCCGATAAAGACATCAATGTGAATGTAAGAATTCTTGCAGCAACAAACAAAGATTTAAAATACGAAATAGAAAACCATCGTTTTAGAGAAGACTTATACCATCGATTAAGTGTTATTTTAATCCAGATTCCAGCCCTCGACGAACGTAAAGAAGATATTCCGTTACTTGCAGAATATTTTTTAAAAGTTATTTGTCAAGATTCGGGTATTCCTGTTAAAAAAATAGATAAAGACGCACTTAATGCGCTTCAAAAAAGAAATTGGACAGGAAATATACGCGAATTTAGAAACGTGATAGAACGAATGGTAATTTTAGGGGGAGCAACAATTACTAAAAAAGATGTAGAAATGTATGCTTAATTCTTAGCATTATTCAAATAAAAAAGCCTCGGACAATCGAGGCTTTTTTGTTGACCTACTAGGACTCGAACCTAGAATGCTTGGACCAAAACCAAGTGTGTTGCCAATTACACCATAGGTCAATCCTTAAATGCGAGTGCAAAGATAATATTATTTTTTATTTTCAAACAAAAAACGAAGGATTTTTTACAGCTAAAAACGTATCGAATTAGCCTTTTTTCTGATAAAACTTACCTTTCTTACTGAACTTATTCTCGGGATAACCGAGCAAACTTTCGTGTTTTCCTAAAACTAAAAAACCTTCGTTATTTAATTGGCTATGAAAGAAATCGATAATTTTATTTTGAAGATTTAGATTAAAATATATAAGCACATTACGACACATAATTAAATCGAATTTTGTGTTGAACAGATTTTCTCGCTTAACCAAATCCAACTTTTTATATATTGGCTTTTCTGTAAGAAAATCGTGTATTTTTATCTTATCATTCTTTTTATCAATTGTAAAGTACGACTCGTACTCAACTTCTTTATTAATCGTAAAGTTATATTGGTTTTCTTTTATAACATTATCGAAATTGGAAAGATAAGATAAGTTAAACCGAAACTTATACTCTCCTTTTTTGGCCACATCAATAACATCTTCATTTAAATCGGAAGCATAAATCTCGCATCGATTAAGCAAGTGCATTTCGTTCAATAAAATTTCCAACGAATACACTTCCTGTCCGGTTGAGCAACCTGCATGCCAAATTTTTATAGTGTCATTATCTTTGAGTTTACTAATGACCGTCTGTCTTAAGTCGTGCCAAACTTCTGTATCACGAAAAAGCTCTGTAGTGTTTACTGTAATATCTTTAACTGTTTGCTCTAAAAAAGCTTTATCTTTTTTAAGTTTTAAGATTAAGCCCGATAAGTTTACTTTATTTTCGACTAAAATTCTTTCAATGCGTCGCTTTAGCGATTTCTCGGAGTATTCAGAAAAATCGTAGTTAGAATACCCCTTTATAGCATCGATAAACGTTTTGGTATCTTGATCTGTTACTCCCATATTAAATGATCGACCTGTTTTCCCAGTTAGATTTTAGTCTCAAAAATAAATCAAATGCTTCGTGATAAAGTTTTTCTACAGGTATATTTAATTCTTCAGATAGCGTTTCGAACGATCTTTTAACGTTTGGTTCTATCGTAAAATTCGGTGCTTCGGCTCCAAAATCTGGTGCACTCAAATCGATTTGATCGAGTATACTTTTGATTTTTGTAGCCTTATTCTTTGCCATAATTACATTTGAATTAATTCGGGTTTAATGATTTAATTGCGTTTAAAGATATAAATTTTGATGATTTTCAACAACTGTTTTACTAACTTGTATACACTATTGTTCCATTAAAGGAGTAGTTTTATTTATTTTTGTGATTAAAATATAGACCAAAGTCTGTTTTCATATATATAAATTTCTACAAAATGACGGCGACAATTATTCTGACAGTAATCATTATTTATTTTTCTATACTTTTAATTATTGCCTATTTTACTTCTAAAAACAACGATAACAATAGTTTTTTTCTAGCAAACAAGCAATCGCCTTGGTTTGTAGTTGCTTTTGGAATGATTGGAGCTTCGCTGTCTGGTGTAACCTTTATTTCTGTCCCGGGTTGGGTCGATGCTTCGCAATTCTCATACATGCAAATGATTTTAGGATACTTAGCTGGTTACATTGTTGTTGCTTTTGTGCTTTTACCACTATATTATAGATTAAATTTAATTTCGATTTATTCCTATCTCGATCAACGTTTTGGCACAGTTACTTACAAAACAGGAGCTTCTTTCTTTTTGCTTTCGAGAGTCATTGGGGCATCGTTTCGCTTATTTTTAGTTGCCGGCGTTTTACAATATTTAGTGTTCGACCAATGGGGTATTCCCTTTTATGTAAGCGTTTCCATTACCATTCTATTAATTTGGGTATACACATTTAAGGGCGGTATAAATACAATTGTTTGGACCGATACCCTTCAAACATTTTTTATGTTAACAGCTGTAGGAGCAACATTCTGGCTCCTCTCTCGTGAAATGAATTGGAGTATTGGCGATGCTATTAGAGAAATTAAACAATCGACGTATAGCCAAATATGGTTTTTCGACGATTTTAAAGATGCAAAGTTTTTTGTAAAACAGTTCCTCGCCGGAGCCTTTATCACTATTGTAATGACAGGCCTCGACCAAGATATGATGCAAAAAAATTTAACCTGTCGCAACACAAAAGAAGCTCAAAAAAACATGCTTTGGTTTAGTTTGACTTTAGTTCCGGTCAATTTATTATTTTTATCGTTAGGTGCTTTATTGTATTTATTTGCTCAACAGCACGGCATTCAGATACCGTCGAGAGTCGATTATTTATACCCTGAAATCGCAGTGAATGGTTCATTGCCAATAGCTGTCGGCATATTCTTTATTGTTGGTTTAATTGCTTCGGCCTACTCAAGTGCAGATAGTGCCTTAACCGCACTTACCACTTCATTTTCGCTCGATATTATAGGTATCGATAAAAAATATGAAGCACAACAACAAATCAAAGTTCGTAAATTAATCCATATTGGATTTTCTGTATTAATAGCAATGGTTATTATTATTTTTGAGTGGATTAGCAACGACAGCGTCATCAAGCTATTATTCGATGCCGCCGGCTACACATACGGTCCTCTTCTAGGGCTATATGCTTTTGGTTTGTTCACTAAACTAAAAATAAACGATCGAATTTCTGTTTGGATTTTACTAGCTGCACCAATCTTAACATTCATTATTAAATATCTAACAATACATTTTAATACAAGTTACCAAATCGGATTTGAATTACTAATAATTAACGGTTTAATTAGCTTTTTAGGACTCTGGGCAATCAGTAATAAAGGAGACTTAAAATAATAATGCTATTTAATCGGATATTTATTCTGATAGAATCAGAGAATATTCAATCTTATTTGTTGATATATTTCGTTGTATCAAAGTTAATTGCTGTTGATTTATTTCAAACTCCAGAAAGCATGCCTTTTTGCTTTTTAGTTTTATTTTTTTTGAATCGATTTCGATTGAGCTATTTAAAAATACATTTCCTAAGTTGATATGTTTTAGCTGCTTTGAACCAATCGTATAATCGTTAACAGCGAACCCGTTATTTTCTGCACTTACCAAGCATTTTAATTTATTATTTGAACTTGAACTTATTGTTTTATAGAAAGTTGAATCTGAGTACACATCTCGTTCAGAGACAATGAATACATGCTGAATCGCACTATCGATATCGATTGTTTTCATTGTTTTTTCGAGCCATAAAAGCTGTTGCCTATCGATATGTTTTAACTGATTGCCCGAAAAAAAATAAGCAGTATTGTTTTCGGAAGAAAAATGAAAGGGATTTAATACTACAATGGCCACATTATTTTGCTTAAACCAATAGGTACTGCCCTTGTATGGAGGCCAATTTTTTTTGGAGTTTAAAATTGAATCGTCGGCCATAGGCCCATTGTAAGGCATATTAAAAGCATCTAAAAAAACAGCCTCACTACTTTCTGTTGCAAATGGAAATTTATCGAGATTTAATCGTCCTAAAGAATCAAAATTATAGGTCTGAAAAAGCCGATCATTTTCACCCATCGTATAGTAACATTGAAGCCCTACAGTGAAAGGCGATATGTAATTCTGAAATTGATAATATTGCAATTGTTTATTTTGCAACTGACTTGACGTAGAATCTGATTTACTGCCTACAATTAAACAAAATTTATCTTTGTTTTTAACCGAATAATTTAGCGAATTAAACAACAAACTATCAGTCCAGTAAGGCATTACATCATTTCTAAAATTGGAATTAGCTAGAGAAAAAGACCAAACCGAACTATTATTATCGAAAAATTTCAATTGATAGTATTGCCATCTCCCATTTATTTTTAAACCTACAGAATCAATTAATTCATTCGGTTCTATTGGAATTTGAAATTTGTGATCAGTATCAGCTTGAATTTCTTGAAAGTGTCTGGTTCCTACTTGGATTTCGGTAAAAACTTCCGGAAAAGTTTTATAATCAATTCTTAAACTATCGTTAAAAAAACGCACATTAAGAGAACCTATTAATGTAGGTTTCACTTTATAAAACCCTTTATATTGATAAGCTAAATTTCCAATGTAGAGAATAGACGAATCACGATCTAAAACCATTATTATCAATTCATCTTCATTGAAGTGGAGCCTTGTAATACCAAGCCAAGATTGCCTAATTGTTTCAAGATTAATGTTGGCTTTACCTTTAAAAATATTAAATTCTTTCTCATACCAGTCGATAAATAAAGGATTCTTTTGCGATCTATATCCAACTTTTATAGCTCCAGAAAATTTTTCATCTAAAAATGAAAACTGAATACCATTGCCTGTTCCTTCCGGACTCCCCAAAATTGCAGGCCACGAGATATATGAATACGACTCTTTATTAAAAAAATTTTTATCCTCTAAACTGATAGAAAATCCTTGTTTATTTTCGAATTGAATTTCGGGATAAACCGAGGGAACAACATCTTGTGAATGAACCACAGATGAAATAAAAACTAAAAAAACATTCAGCCATATTCGCATTATTCCTCTTCTTTAAACCAACTACTGTACATCAAATAATTATTGGCAATTTTCTGAATCATTTCTCTCGATTGTTCAGGTTCAATGCTTTTAATTCTTTTTGCCGGAACCCCTGCATATATGCTGTTTGGTTCTACAATAGTGCTATCTAAAACTAAAGAATTGGCCGCAATTATAGAATTTTCGCCAATAACAGCATGATCTAAAATCGTAGCACCCATTCCGACAAGCACATTGTTTTCTATTTTAGCACCATGTATCGTTACGTTATGACCAATAGAAACATTATCGCCAATTTCTACTACCGATTTCTGGTAAAGACAGTGTAAAACTGTTCCATCTTGAATATTTACCTTGTTCCCTATTCTAATACTGTTTACATCACCACGAATTACGGCATTAAACCAGACACTACAATCGTTTCCCATTACAACATCTCCTACAATAGTCGCATTTTCCGCTAAATAACAATTTTGCCCAAATTGAGGATTTATTCCTTTTACAGATTTTATTAAAGCCATGAATTTTGAAATAATATGGTTGTTTATTACTTTTGAGCAAAAGTATATATTGATTAATTATCTAAAAAAATTAATTTGTAAATTGCTATAGATTCTCTTCAATCATTTTATACAGCTATATTTAAATACTTAATAAACCATAAACATATGAAACAATTTATTACACTATTAACCACCATTAGTATTGTGCTGTTTAGTTTATCCCTAAGCGCACAAACAATTAATCCTGAATACCAAGATGGTCGCATTTATTTTAAAGTAAAAAACCAAATGCGTAATCAGGTTATTATGCCAAGCAAAGACAGAAAGATAAGTATATACGACAATGCTTTCTTAAAAAAAATTGATGAAGATTTTGGTCTTGAATGGGTTGAAAAAGCGTTTTTATTAAAAACAGCCGATGAAGATTTAAAATCTATTTATAGAGTTAAAATCGATGATGCATCAAAAGTAGATCAAGCAATTGAGGCTCTCGAAGATTTAAATTTTGTAGAGTATGCAGAAAAAGTTCCAATGAGAAAAACATTGCACACGCCAAACGATCCTTTATATGCATCAACAGCTTATGGTTACAACTGGAATTGGCATTTAGATATTATTAATGCTCAACAAGCTTGGGATATCTCAACAGGAAATTCGAATATAAAAGTTGCAATTGTAGATAATGCTATTTGGTCGAGCCACCCAGATTTATCTAACAAAATAGTTGCACAACAAAGCTATGTTGCCCCTACTAATTCATCTAGTCCTCCTTCTACGGTATCTCAAACTTCTTCGATGGATGCATATGAGTGGTCTCATGGGACACACTGTGCAGGCTTAGTTGGAGCACAATCTAACAATAACATTGGTGTTGCATCAATTGGTTATAATGTTAGCTTAATGACTTACCGTTCTGCCGACAATAACGGCGATATGTATTATACCGGCTATGGAGAAGAATGGGCAGCGAACAATGGTGCTAATGTTATTAGCATGTCATACGGAGGAGGATCTTATAGTTCTTCAGAAAACACTTGGTATAACAACTTAAAAAGTAGTGGAATTGTTTTGGTTGCAGCCGCTGGTAACGATGGCGTAAGCACACTATCTTATCCTGCTGCATATGCGGCTGTTATTGCCGTTGCCTCAGTAAACGAAGACTTAGAGTTGTCGGACTTTTCTCAATACGGATCATGGGTTGATATTGCTGCACCAGGTGGATATGCACTTCCTACAGCTAATGGAGCAAACCTACCTAGTACCACTTATACACAAGCTTATTATTTAGATGGAATAACCGGTTTTACGGGCGCTAACTACGATGGTATGCAAGGAACCTCAATGGCATGTCCTGTTACTGCTGGCTTGTGTGGATTATTATTATCTATCAACCCCGCTCTAACACCAGACGAAGTAGAAAGTTGTTTAAAGACTACAGCACAAGCTACTACTGGCAATTCAATTGAAGCTGGCAGTGGATGTATAGATGCTTATGCTGCAGCTCAATGTGCCCAAGGCTCAGCCTCTTTAGATGCAGAATTTAGCGCAAACACCACTACAATAACAATGGGACAATCGGTAACATTTACCGATTTATCTACAGATGGTGGTACTGCTATTTCATCTTGGTCATGGACTTTCGAAGGTGGTTCGCAGGCTTCATTTAATGGACAAAACCCGCCCGCTATTACTTACAATACAGCTGGTGATTTCGACGTAACATTAACCGTGAACAATGGAACATCAGATACAGAAACTAAAACAGAATACATTCATGTGTTAGATGCAAGTACAGCAGAATGCGACACTATAGATTACATCGGAACTGAAACAATAGTGCTTTACGGTGTTAGCGCAACAAGTGGCGGAGGTTATGTTTGTGGAACAAATGGTTACGGCGACATGAAAAAAGCTAACTTTTATTCTTACAGTCCAACAAATAACATACTTGAGGGTGCTTATTTTTACTTCGCAGTTGCAGAATCAGGAACAAATCCTAACGTTTCTTTCGAGGTTTTAAACGGTTCTAGTGGCACACCCGGATCGGCCTTACACACCGTAACTGTTCCTCTAGCCGATATAGAATCCGCAACAGCTAGCACACCAATTTATTATGTAGATTTTGGTGGTTTACAATTAAGCGACGATTTCTTTATTTCTTATTCATGTGGTTTTAACATGGGCTCCGGCGATACCCTTTCTTCCGTTTCTACACAAAATGATTTAGCTACAAATTATGCTTGGGAACAATGGGACGGCGGTTCTTGGTACGAATTCTCTGATGCTAATGCATGGGAAATGAGCACTGCATTAGGTATTTTCCCAGTTTTATGTCCACTTGGGCAAAATACAGAGAGTCCATTTGTTGATAATGCAATTCAAATTTACCCGAACCCAAGTAACGGTACATTCAACATCCAAATTGAAAAAAATTCTAAAGCTACCAATATCTCAATTTACAATATGAGTGGCGCCGAAGTTTTCAATGCAACGCAAACTGAAAGTACAAAAAAATATAATTTATCAAACTTACCTGCAGGTGTGTACGTGGCTAAAATTAGCAACCAAAGCAATACTGTAACGCGTAAGATAGTTATTGAATAATTAGAATCAACAACTCATTTAAAAATATGAAAAGCGAAAAAACAATAGAAATTCTAAAAACAGCAATACTGTTAGAAAGAAAAGGGAAAGCCTTTTATTCACATGTTGCATCTCAAGCCAACGACTCAGATGTAAAAGAGTTCTTTCAAATGATGGCTGACGAAGAAGATGAGCACGTGAAGTTTCTTACAGAGCAATACGAAAACTTCACAAAAAACGAATCTTTTTCTAAGGTTGAGTTTAAACATGAAGACCATGCTGACGATGATATACTAACTCAGAAAGTAAAGCAAAAAATCGAAAGTGCGAGCTTCGAGTCTGCAGCTATTTCATCGGCTATCGACATGGAAAACAGAGCCATCAAAGTGTATAGCGATCGTGCTGAAACTGCTGAAACAAAAGAAGAGAGAGATTTCTATAATTGGTTAGCCAATTGGGAAAGAGGCCATAATAAATTGCTTCACGAAATCGACAAAGCGCTTCAAGATAAAGTATGGAATGACAATAGTTTTTGGCCTTTCTAATAGATAATTAAACATAAAACGAGACCTTTAGCCTTTGTTTTTAATCATTGGCTAAAGGCTTCTTTTTTTTATTCTAACTATATAATGGATAAAAATACTGCAAAATCAAGACTGTTCGATTTGTACCAAATTGCAGTCGCCGACCAAACTGTAAAAACCAACGAATACCAATTTCTAATTGATATCGCAAAAAGCCTTGAGCTTTCCGAAAACGATGTTATTGATTTAATGGAGGGACATTTAGAGTTCACTATTACCAAACCAATATCGTACGAAGACCGCATGCAACATCTATTTCAGCTGCTTTTTTTAATGAAAATAGATGGCGAAATTCATCAAGAAGAAATCATAAGAATAAAAAATATTGCCCTGCATTTAGGTTTGAACCTTATGCTAACCGATGAGCTGATTGCACTCATTATAAAATTCAAAAACGATTTAGTTCCTGAAAAAGAAATGCTTGCTCAAATAAAAAAACACTTGAATTAAGACAAATACTAAATGGCATACGAGAGTTTACAAGAATTTGTCGACCAACTTGACCGGCAAGGAGAGTTAATAAAAGTAACCGAAAGAGTCGACCCTAAGTTAGAAATTACAGAAATTACCGACCGATTTTCCAAATTAAAGGATGGAGGGAAGGCTATACTTTTCGAAAATACAGGCACCAATTTTCCGGTTCTTATCAATGCAATGGGGTCTCTTAAAAGAATGCAAATGGCTCTTAATGTCGAGCACCTCGATCGAATTGGAGAGGAAATGGAAACGCTTTTCAAATCGTTGACCGGACCAAAAGAAGGGTTTATCGACAAACTTAAACTCCTACCCCAACTCAGTAAACTTAATTCATGGATGCCAAAAAAAATCGATGGTAAAGGGGCTTGTCAAGAAATCATCCTTAACGAAGTCGATTTATACCAATTGCCAGTGTTAACAACTTGGCCAAAAGACGGAGGTCCATTTATTACATTGCCAATGGTAAACACCATCGATCCCGACACACATATTAGAAATGTAGGGATGTACCGAATGCAAATTCTCGACAAACAATCGACAGGAATGCATTGGCATAAACATAAAGTTGGTGCTCGACATTTTCAAGCCTACAAAAACAGAGGCGAAAAAATGCCTATCGCCGTCACCTTAGGCGGAGACCCTGCTTATACTTATTCTGCTACAGCTCCCCTACCCGACAATGTCGACGAATACATGTTAGCTGGTTTTATACGAAAGAAAAAAGTAGAATTGGTTAAATGTATTACAAATAATATTTACGTACCAAAAGATGTCGACTTTGTAATCGAGGGATATGTCGATCCTCAAGAAGATTGGATTTGGGAAGGCCCTTTTGGCGATCATACAGGGTTTTATTCACTAGCCGATTGGTATCCAAAATTTCATGTCACTTGTATTACTCACCGAAAAAATGCCATATACCCAACAACCATTGTTGGAATTCCTCCTATGGAGGACGCGTATATAGGAAAAGCAACAGAGCGAATTTTTTTAACACCAATTAAAATGACCATGTTGCCCGAGATTTTAGATATGGATTTGCCCTATGCCGGTGTTGCTCATAACATTACAATAATAAAAATTGATAAAACCTATGCCGGACAAGCACTAAAAGTAATGCATTCGTTATGGGGTGCCGGTCAGATAATGTTTAACAAAATAATGGTGGTTGTCGACAAAAATGTTGATATTCATAATTACAACGATGTTTTAGACGCAATAAACCAACACACAAATATTCAACAAGACGTTATTTTCACTAAAGGACCTGTCGATGTTTTAGATCATGCATCTACCAAATGGTCGTTCGGAAGTAAAATGGGAATTGACGCTACTCAAAAATTCGAAGAAGAATTAGAAGCTACCAAAGAGGAGCAAAACACAACTTTTTCAAATATTGATATTCCAAACAGCAATATCAGTTTAGTGGAAAAAGCTTGGCTCTTTGTCGCAGTAGAAAATACACATTTTAATTTCGATCAGCAAATTGCAGAAATATCTGCGCAAATCAATCCTAGTATAAAATGGATTGTTTTTGTCGATAAACATGTCGAAATTAACAACTTATTTAATATCACTTGGACTGCATCTAACCATATCGATCCAAAAAGAGACTGTAAAATAATAAACCATCGAATCTTTATCGATGGCACTAAAAAAACCAAAGAAAAAGATGGTTTTCAGAGAGATTGGCCGAACCCTGTGGTTATGAACCAAGCGACCATCGATACCATTGATCAGAAGTGGGAACAATTAGGTTTAGGTAGTTTTTTAAAATCTCCATCAATACAATATAGAAAACAAATGATTGGTGAAGAAGCCATCGCAGAAAAAAACAGCAATTAATCGATAGTTTAAGTTCATAAATAATACTATATTTATCATTAAAAAAGCTTCAGCTTGAAAAACCGCTACTTTCTAATATTATGGTTAATTAGTTTTTCCATCTTCAGCCATGCTCAAGATTTAGATTTTGTATTCGATCATTACGGCGTGGAAGATGGTCTTTCGCAGAGTGAAGTTAATTGCATCTTTCAAGACAGCAGAGGATTAATATGGATTGGTACTCAAGCCGGTTTAAACCGATTCGATGGTCGAAATTTTATTTCCTACGATAAAAATCCGTTGGATAGCAACTCCATTTCTTCTGGTTGGATATACGCAATAGACGAAGACGAAGATGGAAATTTATGGGTAGGAACACAAAACGGGCTTAATAAATTCGATCCTAAAACAGGTTATTTCAAACACTTTCTTACAACAGAACACGACATCGAAGAAGTCGATAGAAATAATGTTTATTCTGTCCTAATAGATAAAAAAGATTTAATATGGATTAAAACAGACTACACCATTTCGAAGTTCATCCCTAGTCAAGAGCGTTTCATTCACTACTCACACAAATCGGAAGAAGATTTTTTTATAAAAGCTAAGGAAGACTTTTCGCTTCCAATGATTAAAACAACAGAAGGCATCTGGGCAGGGTCTTCGTTTGGTTTGAAATTTTTTAGTTTCGAACACGATCAGGTTCATAACTATCAATCAAAAAACGATAAAGACAACATCCTGCAATCATACATCACCGCTTTAGTAATGGATAATAGCGGAAATCTGTATGTTGGTACCGAAAATGGCATCTTATACTTAGAGGTGTTTCGTGGTATTGTTAGAACAAGGGAAACTGCCGAATTGACCAAAGCACTCGAAGAATCTGGCTCCTTAAACGTAACCGGATTAATCACATTTACTAATTCGGAGCGAAGGTTTTTATTAATATCGACTTATGGTGGCGGACTCGTGGTTTATAACTTAACTAACAAAACTTATAAAATTGTTCAAGAAGACGTTACTAACAACCAAAGTTTAACCTACAATCGCGTAAAAACTTTATTTCAAGATCAATCCGGAAATTATTGGATTGGTCTTAATGGTAAAGGCCTAGATAAATTTTCTCCTAAAGGCATCAAATTTAAATCGTACAAAAACTCGGGCAATAGTGGCGTAAAACTTACCGACAATATGATCGCTTCTTTGTTTGCCAACGAAGAAGAAATTTGGATTGGAACATGGTCTTCCGGTTTAAATATTTTAAAAAGAAAAAGTAACGAAGTTATTGTTATCGATACGAAAGGCCCACAAGGAAGAAACATTGTAGACGACCACGTGCACGCAATTACTAAAATGCCTAACGACGATATTTGGATAGGCACTCGCAACGGAATAAGTATATACTCGCACAGCACACGCAACTTCTATACTTTCGAAGATTATTTTGGGATAAAGTTACCCGACAATCTCATGAAAACTCGTATCAACATTATAAAACCATATAAAGATAACTTGATACTGATTGGCTCAGAAAAAGGTTTAGTTTACTTCAGTATTAGCGATAAATCGTTCTCCTATCCCATGAGCACTAGCTCTCAAAACAACATCAAATCTACAGTTTACGATATTCTTATCGACTACGAATACATTTGGGTTGCAACAGCCGAAGGCCTATACAAATTAGACCACAATAAAAATATTGTTAAAAGTTTTATTACAGGCGACGATTTAGGCAAAAAAAGCGATGGCACTTACTCTAAACCAAATAGTTCAGGCATTTACGATATTGCCAAAGACAAATTTAGTTACCTGTGGTTAGCTACAGAAAGTGGTCTAAATAAGTTCAACCCAAAATCGGAGACATTTCAGTATTATCGTAAGGAAAACAAAGGCATTCCGGATAATACCATCTATGAGTTGTTATTATATCAAAGTCAAAAATTATGGTTCAGTACCAATCGAGGTATTGGAATGTTAAACGTTCAAACCGATTCGATTAAAACATATACTGAATATGATGGTTTACAAGGACTTGAATTTAATAATGGAGCAAGTTACGCAAGCGAAACCGGAGAATTTTTATTTGGAGGTTTAGATGGCTTTAATGTATTTTTCCCTGACTCAATTAAAGAAAACAACGTCAAACCAATTACAACCCTATTAAGCTACACTGTAATCAACCATAAAGGCCTTAGCCAAACCAAATCTTTATTTGGTGTAGACGAAATACATATGTCGTACAGCGATAACTCTATTAAAATATATTTCGCGGCACTCGAATTTACCAATCCTTTAAAAAACAACTACAAGTATAAGCTCGAAGGTTTAGACGACAGCTGGGTCGATTTAGAAACCCTCAATAGCGTATTCTTTCCATCGCTAAGACCTGGTGAATATACCTTGAAAGTAAAAGGCTCGAATAACGACTTGATATGGGGTAACGAAACCAGCTTGAAAATAGTGGTATCCTACCCTTTTTATGATAATATTTACGCTTATTTCGTATATTTTTTAATCGTTGCTCTAATCATTTTAAAAATTTGGAGAAGCAATCGTAATAAACAACTTAAAGCCAACGAAGAAATTAGGAATAAACAATTGATGAATCTTCGGTTAGAGCAGCAAAAAGAAGAACTTGATATTCAGCACACCAACATGCGCGATAGTATCAACTACGCTAAACATATTCAAGAAGCGATGTTACCTTCGGAATATTTATTTAAAAAGTTACTTCCGGAATCCTTCGTTTTGTATATGACCAAAGATATTGTAAGTGGCGATTTTTATTGGATAGCTCAAAAAGGCACTAAAATTTTTGTTGCTGCAGTCGACTGTACCGGACATGGCGTGCCGGGTGCATTTATGTCGATTATTGGTTTCGATTTACTTAAAAATATAGTTAGAGAACGAGGCGTTGACGACCCCGCTGAAATATTAAATCAACTTAATTTCGGGGTTAGCGACACTTTCCGTAAAAGTAATACCGACGCCCAAAAAGTGCGCGATGGTATGGATATGGCGCTTTGCGTAATAGACCAATCCAAAAGAACCATTGAATTTGCCGGCGCAATGAACCCTATTTGCATGATCCGTAACGAATCTATTTCGCTGATTAGAGGCAATCGTTTTAGTATCGGTTCTTTTGGCGACGACGAAAATAATAAATTCGAAAAGTACGTCATTAATTACGAACCAGGCGATACCATTTATATGTTTTCCGATGGTTATGCCGATCAGTTCGGAGGCCCACTAGGAAAAAAATTCAAGCAAAAGCGATTCCTTCATATGCTGCTTAATATTCATCACCTATCGATGAACAAACAAAAAGCAGAACTTAAAGAAAACTTCATACGTTGGCGAGACCAAATTGAACAAGTGGACGATGTGCTCGTGATTGGCTTTAAACTTTAAAATGCTATTTAGAATTAATATTCTGGACATTGATTACCGTTTCGGCTTTAACGGTCAAGAAAAGGATGATGAGGTGTTTGGTACGACCGGCTCAAGTTATACAACTGAATTTAGGGCATTAGATTCACGTATAGGAAGATGGTGGAGTCTGGATCCATATATGAGGGCAAACATATCTATGTATAGTGCATTTTCAAATAATCCAATCATTTTTGTTGATCCTAGAGGAGATGATGATTATTATTCATCTGATGGAAAATATTTAGGTAGTGATAATAGAAATACAAATGAAATTAGAATTGTTTCAGATGAGACTGTTGGAAAGGCAATAATTTGGTATATGTTTTCAGCTGTTAAACCAACACAAACTGATTTAGTTAAATTATATCAAGATAACAATACAAAGCTTATTGAATTTCAGTTTGATAATAGTAATTCATCCTCCTTAGGAAAAATAATTTCTCATTATAATAAAAAAAGCTCTATTGTGAGAACAAAAGTAGGGGGAATAGCTCCGTTAGCTACGTCTCCGCTTGGTAAATATTATACTAAAGGAGATGAAGATTTTAAAGGCAAACTTGGTATACAAGCGGGAATGTGGGCTACTGGAAAAGCTTTTTCTGAGTTGTATAATTCAAATGATGTTAGAAGCTTGCTTGTTCACGAGAACTGGCATTTGGAGCATGATTATGTTTTAGGTAAAAATTATCCAGGCTATTATTGGTCAGCCCCAGTAGATATAAATGGAGGTGATGAGGCTATTTTGCGACATCTTAAAGCTTATAATGCACAAATTGAAGATGAATCATGGAGTAATGTATCAAAAGGATTTATGAAATGGACTTTAGGTGCTGTAAGAGAATATGTAGACAATCTTTCTGATGATAAAAAGAATGAATACTATTCTATTTATAAAGAAAAATATGGTATAAATTTAGGTGATTATGAATATCAATCATCGATAGGAAGTTATGAAAAAATAATGACAGATGAATAAAGCTATTTATGTTATAGTAATCATTTTAATTGTATTGTTTTCTTGTAAAAGAAAAAGAAAAGATAATAAAATAAATATTGAATTAGTTAAAATTGAAAAAAATAGGAATTTCTCAACTGTTTTTGATAAACAAAATTATCTTAATTTATATTTACTAATATCGAATAATACTAAAGAAAGTTTTATACTAATTAATGAGAAAAAATCATTTTTTAATTTGTCTAGTAAAGATACATTATTTCTTGGAGGATTTGGTTCAGCTCGATTTAAATTAGTATCACCAAATTCAAAAGATACAATAATCTTATCAGTTGTTGATAATCTTGATTATAAAATATTTAATTCATTGAGATATCAGGGTTTGTATAGATACTTTAAAGAAATACCCCAATCATATTATTTTAAAGAAGTAGTAAATAATATTGACACAAGTAGTGTTATTATTAAATTTGATTTAAATATTAATCGACCCGCTAATTCGGGTTTGTAACCCGAATTCCACTAAGTAAAAGAACAGTTTTTAACTGAGTAATTTGGTAAGCGGAATAAAATATAAGAGCCTTTACACATGGTGTGTAGAGGTTTTTTGTTTATAAGCTTTTAAGTTTAGCAGCTTTAATAAGATTATCGAGGGTATAGAAGATATAGTCTTTGTCTTTATCTGAGAGTTTTTGTATTTCTTTAAGTCTAGCCAGAGTTTGTTTATCTATTTGCTCATACTCCCCCCCCGCTAATTCGGGTTTGTAACCCGAATTCTACCAAGTAAAAGAACAGTTTTTAACTGGGTAATTTGGTAAGCGGAATATAATATGAGAGCCTTTACATTAGTGTGTAGAGGTTTTTTGCGTATTGTATGTAGATTGAAGTTAAAAACTTCAATTAGAATAAAGCAAGTAAAGCCGTTTTTAACGGCAATATAATATAAGAGCCTTTACACATGAATGTGTAGAGCTTTTTTTTAGAATATTCTATTTTTATTTACCATTTGATATTTTTGAAGAGCTTATAAAATAATTATTAAAAGTTTGAAATTTACAGGGCAACACTCATATATTCTCAACGAACAAGACCTCTTAAGTCAGAAAGTAAAATCTAAGTTATCTTGGGCATATAAAGCATTCGACGAAGATCTCGGTCGATTCGTAGTTTTACAAGAGTTAAATCCCAAGCACCATAAGAATCCAAACACATTAGAACAATTTAAAAAAGAAGCAAAATTCCCATTCTCCGGCGAATATCTACAAAAAATCTACGAACTGTTCGAAGATCGAGGCCGTTGGTTTATCGCATTAGAATATGTAGAAGGCATCGACCTAAAACAATTTTTATTGCAAAATAAAAATTATTTCCGGCAATACCCGGAAGATGCCAGAAGTTTTTTCATTCAAACGCTAAATGGACTTAAACACATGCACGAGGCCGGATATGTGCATTGCGACATCAAACCGTCAAACCTTATCGTTTCGAAAAGAGAAGACCAAAAAATAAAAGCCACAATTATCGATTACGGGCAGTCACGAAAAATACAACAAGCCGATTATATCAACGATTTTCCGTGCTCACTGTTATATTCTTCGCCGGAGCAGGTGCTTAATGCCAAAAGTTTAATCGATGCAAGCAGCGATTTATACAGCCTTGGCATCTGCCTATACGAAACACTCAGTGGTCAATTTCCTTTTAAAAGCGAAAACCCGCTAAAGCTGATGATTCTTCAGCTTAACACCGAACTACATGCCCATAAAAACATCCCCGACGAATGGTTTCGAATCATTCTTAAAGCCACACAAAAGCAGATATTTCCCAAGCCTCCAAAATATTATCCTAAGCCAAAAAGATTAGTTTTACTTAAAGAAGGACAAGCCAACAGATTTACATCAGCCGAAGAAATGATTCAAGCTATTCTTCAAGTTAAAATTGATAAATAAAAGCTAAGAAAATTGAGCATGCTGATTAAAATTTGCATTTTTACACCCTTAAAATTTAAATCTAAAATGACAAAATATTTAAGTCTCAGTATCTTCGTATTTTTGCTTTGGTCTTGCAACCACAACAAGGAGATATTAGCCCATATACAGCCCGAGAATAAAGCTGTGATCTATTTTCTAT
>JAFGXI010000039.1 GCA_016936665.1 Bacteroidales bacterium | reverse complement strand
TTGTCGATTGCTCACATGTGTGTAGATCATTGTCGTTTTAGGGTCTTTATGCCCTAAAATATCCTGAATGTATCGCAAATCGGTTCCCGCCTCAACGAACGGAAACTTTTAGCTTAAACACAACTTTTTTTGCATGATCCACGATCCCTTTTAAGTGTTATATCTTACATAAAATACAACAAAAAAGGCCAGTAAATACTGACCTTTTATAAGTACCGAGAGGCAGGATTGAACTGCCGACCTCAGGATTATGAATCCTGCGCTCTAACCAGCTGAGCTACCTCGGCGCCTTCGTTTTAAAAGCGGTTGCAAATGTATATTTTAATTTTAATTTTTAAAAGTATATTCACCATTTTTTAATTTTGTGTTGTAGATTTTTTTTCTATATTGCAAATTCATATCAGAATAATTAAATAATGCAAAAGATCAAGTATACTTTAGAATACAGTTTCAATACATCAATAAAATTACTTTATAACAGAATTAGTACGCCCGATGGTTTGGCCGAGTGGTTTGCCGACGATGTCCATTTGAAAGGTGATAATTATATTTTTATTTGGGATGGCGATGAACAGCCGGCTAGAATTATACAAAAAAAGGATAATAGCCATATCCGATTTCAGTGGATTGACGACGAAGATGATAAAGCCTATTTTGAGTTCCGTATTGAAGTCGATGAACTTACAGAAGATGTTGCGCTGGTGATTACTGATTTTGCTTACGAAGATGAAAAAGACGACAATATAGACCTTTGGGAAGCTCAAGTTGATGATCTGCACAAAATAATCGGCTAAATTCATGTTTAAAAGATTAACTGATGAGGAAACTCGTGTCATTATTCAGAAAGGCACGGAATTTCCTTTTACTGGTCAGTTCGATTCACATTTCGAAGCAGGGGTTTACACTTGCAAACAATGCAGTGCAAAACTGTTTAATTCGGTTAGCAAATTTCATAGTGGTTGTGGTTGGCCTAGTTTCGACGATGCTATTGAAGGTGCTGTTAAAGAACTAACAGATGCCGATGGACATAGAACAGAGATCGTTTGTGCCTGTTGTGGTGGGCATTTAGGGCATGTATTTAGGGGTGAAGCCTACACTTCAAAAAACACAAGACATTGTGTTAATTCAATATCTTTAAATTTTATTCCTAATCATGATTAAAACAGCATATTTAGCCTCAGGTTGTTTTTGGGGCACAGAATATTGGCTCCGAAAAGCAAAAGGCGTTATTAATACCACAGTGGGGTATTCCGGAGGTTCTAAAACAAATCCAACATACGCAGAAGTATGCACCGGCTCAACAGGTCATGCAGAAACAGCAAAGGTTGAGTACAACGATGCTTTAACATCTTATGAAAATGTGTTGAAGCTATTTTTTGAAACGCACGACCCTTCACAACTTAATCGTCAAGGACCAGATATCGGAACACAGTATCGAAGTGTGGTTTTTTTCCAAAATGATGAGGAAAAACAAACAGCGGAAAAAATTATAAATATCCTAAAAGACAAAGGCGTTGATGTGGTAACAGAATTAGTTCCATTCGATAAATTTTGGTCTGCAGAAGATTATCATCAGAACTATTATTACCATAAAGGGCAAACGCCATATTGCCACATTTACACTAAAAAATTCGATTAGTGTTACGATAAAAAAGGTATAAAATTTTTAGAAAAATCAAAGGCTGATAACAGTACAAAAAGGCCAAAAACAAAGATTAAAAGACCAGTTATCTTGTTTAAATACCATAACGATTTTAATCGAATATTTTTTCTGAAGATATTAATGACTGTTACTAAAATTAACCACCAAGAAGCAGCGCCAATAAAAACACCTAAAATTAAAGTTAGAATTTCGATGTGACCGGCATTTTTTCCAGGGCCACCAGCCGCAAAAATAGCGCCTATTACAATTATCGTCAAAGGATTCGATAGGGTTAGAAAGTACGTGTGCATTAAATCTGCCCATAGCGTACTGCGTTTGCTCTTTTGCCTTACCTGATCTACAACATTAGAAAAAAAAATTCGATAAGCTAAAATTGATAAAATTAAGCCGCCAACGATTCGTATTTCAAATTGATAAGTATCGATAAAATCGGTGATTATTGAAACCCCGAATCCTGCAATAATTGCGAAAAATGTATCGGCTGTTGTTGCACCTGCACCTCCAAAATATCCTGCAAAGCGACCTTTGTTGAGTGTTTTACGAATAATAAGTACTCCAACCGGGCCTAGAGGCACTGATATTAGCAAACCTGCTGCAATTCCGGCGAAGATCAAATAATTCATAGACGGTTATTTTTAACAAAGTTAATAAATAATATAAAGACAAAAAAACCGAGGGGATACCTCGGTTTTTCTTATTGTTATTTTGTATTAAACAATGCCTGTAAAGCCCATAAAAGCTAGAGCTAAAATACCTGCTGTTACTAATGCTGCAGGTACACCTTTCATCCCTTTTGGAATATTCATTAAATCTAAATGTTCTCTGATACCGGCAAAAATAATTAAAGCTAAACCAAAACCAATACCTGTAGCTACTGCAAAAACAGTCGATTGCATAAGGTTCATTTGTTTTTGAATAACAAGTAAAGCAACACCTAATACCGCACAGTTTGTTGTTATTAGAGGTAAGAAAACACCTAATGCCTGGTATAGCGATGGACTTACTTTTTTAAGAATAATCTCAACCATTTGAACTAAGGCTGCAATTACTAAAATGTAGCTAATGGTTTTTAAATAGTCTAGCTGATAAGGAACAAGTACGTAAGTGTTTATTAAATAAGTAACGATTGTTGCAATCGTCATTACAAAAATCACTGCGCCGGTCATCCCAACAGAAGTAGAAACTTTGCTCGACACACCTAGGAAAGGGCATACGCCTAGGAATTGAGCTAATACAATATTATTTACGAATATCGCACCGATTATAATTGCAAAATATTCCATACACTAAGCTTTTTTAAGTTTGTTGATAACAGCAATGATGTAACCTAGCGCAATAAATGCTCCAGGAGCAAGAATAAAGACTAACATACCATCGTTATCACCAATAAATTTATAATTAAAAATTGATCCACTGCCTAATATCTCACGAGTACCACCCAGTAAAACTAAAGCAAAGGTAAATCCTAAGCCCATACCTAATCCATCTATTATAGAAGGAAGTACACCGTTTTTAGAAGCAAACGATTCTGCACGCCCTAAAACAATACAATTCACTACGATAAGAGGAATAAATAGTCCTAATTGCTCATGCAAAGCAGGAACGTAACCTGCCATAAGTAAATCTACTATAGTTACGAACGAAGCAATAATTACAATAAAAGCTGGAATACGTACTTTGTCCGGAATCAAGTTTTTAACTAGAGAAATAACCATGTTAGACATAATAAGTACAAAGGCTGTAGCCAGTCCCATGCCTAATCCGTTTATTGCAGAAGTAGTTGTTCCTAAAGTAGGACACATACCTAAAAGCAATACAAAAACAGGATTTTCTTTAATAAATCCTTTTGTGAAGTTTGCCCAATTATTCATATTTACCTCCCTGTTCTAAAGTCTTATATGCTCTGTTAACGGCATCGAGAAATGCACGCGACGAAATGGTTGCTGCTGTAATAGCATCGATATCGCCACCATCTTTCGAAACTGTCATATTACTTGTACTAGGATTTTTTCCTATAATACATTGATTTGGCTTGTTGGTATTGCTGAACCAGTCAGGAATTTTCGTTCCTAAACCAGGTGTTTCAGCGTAAAACAAAACACTATAATTAACAATTGATCCATCGACATTAAAACCAACCATAAGTTCGATTAAGCCACTAAAACCGTTCATTGTGTACGACTTAACAGCATACCCAACAACTTTTCCATCTTTTTTAGCAGGATAAACCTCGATAGAGTCCAAACCGGCTTTTGGTTCGAAAGCAGCCATTTTAAACATCTCAGAGTTAGGGTCATTATCGAAGGTAGGTGTTACTTTCGAAATGGCTTCTAATTTCTTTTTAAGAGCGGCTTGCTCAATTGGTGCTTTGGTAACAGTATAAACCTCTCCCAAAGCAAATCCGGCAATCATTGCTACAACCGATAGCACGACAACCATGTTTACGAATGTTGATTCTAATTTTTTAGCCATTTTTCTTAACCTCCCCAAATCTTTTAGGTTTAAAATATGTGTTGATCAATGGTACAAATGCATTCATTACTAAAATTGCAAAGGAAACGCCTTCCGGATAAGCCCCAAAAACACGAATTGCAATCGTTATAAATCCAATCCCTATACCGTAAATTAACATCCCGGTTTTTGTCATCGGAGAAGTTACCATATCTGTAGCCATAAAAATAGCTCCCAATAATGCACCTCCGGTAAGTAGGTGGAATAAAGGATTCACAAATTGCTCCGGAGATACCAAATATAAGGCCCCCGAAAATAAAACCATCGTTCCTAACATTGAAACTGGAATGTGCCAAGTGATAATTTTTTTCCAAATCATGTATAATCCGCCAAGTAATAATGCAATAGCAGAAATTTCGCCCATCGAGCCACCCATTTCTCCTATGAACATCTGAGTCCAAGTAGGAATTTGAGACATTAAATCGGTAAGCGATTCACCGTTTTTTATTCCTTCTTTTACTATAGCTAAAGGTGTTGCTGCTGTTTCGGCATCTACCAAGCTAAAATTCATGAAACTTGGTTTTGGCCAACTTGTCATCTGAACGGGGAAAGATATTAACATGAATACACGACCAACTAAGGCAGGGTTAAAAGGATTTTGCCCTAAACCACCAAACGACATTTTAGCGACACCAATAGATACTAATGAGCCAATGATGATTATCCAGCATGGTAAATTGCTTGGTACGTTGAAGGCCAATAAAATACCTGTAATAACAGCAGACCCATCGACGATAGTATTAGAGCCTTTGATTAAGTATTTTTGTATTAGGTATTCGAAAACAACTGCAGAAGCAACAGCAATAAGCGTAACTCTAACAGCGCCTAACCCAAAAAATATAAACGACACCAACAAAGCCGGAATCATAGCGTAGATAACACCGTACATTTCTTTATGTACAGAATTCCCGCTGTGAACGTGTGGTGAAAGCGATACTTTTAGTAATTGATTACTCATTTCTTTTTAAATATTTGAATGTTTTATTCCAATTATTTCTCAATTAACGTTGATTTCTTGCTCGAATCATCTTGCCAACTTCAAATTTCCCTAATCTGATGTAGTCTAATAAAGGACGTGTAGAAGGACAAGTGTAACTACATGAACCGCATTCTATACAATCCATAGCGCGCTCAGTTTCGACACGTTCGAAATTACCTTTTTGGGCAACTGTCATTAGTAAATAAGGTTCTAGACCCATAGGGCAAACAGAAACACATTTTGCACAACGAATACATGGTTGAATCGTTTTTCTCGATGCTTCTTCTTCTTTGAAGATCAAAATGCCTGATGTTCCTTTTGTTACAGGTACATCTGTACGACCTAAAGCTTTACCCATCATAGGACCACCATTAACAACTTTACCGGTATCGCTAGGTAATCCTCCGGCTGCTTCTATAAGCATATCAGCAGAAACACCAATCCTTGCTTTGAAGTTAGAAGGCTTACTTACACTTTTTCCTGTTACAGAAACGATGCGCTCAATTAATGGCTTATTCTTTTGAATAGCTTCGTAAACAGCGAATGCAGTTCCTACATTTTGGACAACACAATTGACGTCAAGTGGCAACCCACCCGAAGGAACTTCTCTGTTTATTAATGCTTTAATTAGTTGTTTTTCGCCACCTTGGGGGTACTGGACTTTAAGAGCTTCGACTTTAATGCCTTGGTATTTTCCTGCTAATGAAGTTAAATGTTGAATAGCGTTTGGTTTATTGTTTTCAATACCAATAATTGCTTTACTAACATTAATGGCTTTCATTAAAATAGATACACCAACCATTATCTCTTCACCTTTTTCCATCATAAGTTGATGGTCGGCTGTTAAATAAGGTTCGCACTCAACGGCATTTATTATTAAATATTCAGCTTTTTTCCCGTCAGGAATTGATAGTTTTACGTGAGTCGGGAAGGTTGCGCCTCCTAAACCGACAATCCCCATTTCGCTTACCTTTTTAACGATATCGTTTTGAGATAATTTGATGTCTTTAATGAGCGTGTCAGAAGTGTCAATGTCTTCCATCCATTCATCACCTTCAACATTAATAACAATAGAAGGTTTTCTGTAGCCTGAGCTATCGAAAATTTCGTCCACTTTAGCAACAGTACCAGATACAGACGAATGAATATTTGCCGACACAAAACCGCTGGCTTTAGCAATAATTTGCCCCACTTTTACGGTATCGCCTTTTTTTACAAGGACTTGTGTAGGAGCTCCAATGTGCTGACCTGCCGGTATGGTGACCGTCTTGGGAAGTGGCAATGTTTCTATGGCTTTTCCTGCCGAAAACTTATTTTCCGGTGGATGAACACCACCTACTGGAAATGTTTTTAACATACCGAATATTTTAATGTTAATGGATTATTCTTTATTATCTTCATTAGATGAAGTATTATTTTCGTTCTCTTTAGCTTTTTCAATTAAATCGACTTTTGCTTCGATATTATTGCTTGCCGGTTTTTCTTCGGCTACAGGTTTTACTTTTCTTGCAGGAAAGTTAATTTCATGAATAGCATTAGTCGGACAAACGGCTACACAAGCTCTACAAAGTACACATTTGTTGAAATCGATGTATGCTTTGTTATTGGCCATGACGATAGCATCGTACTTACATTCTTTGAAACATTTGCTACAACCAATACAAGCCACATCACAAGCTTTTTTCGCAGGACCGCCTTTGTCGGTATTCATACAAGCCACATAAATACGTTTGCTCTTTTTACCTTTATTTCGTAATTCAATAAGGTCTTTCGGGCAAGCAGTTACACAAGCTCCACATGCAGTACACATATCTTCGATAATGACCGGTAAGCCGGTTTCGGGATCCATATACATGGCATCGAATCCGCAAGCATCAACACATTCGCCCAAACCTAAACAGCCATGTGTACAGTCGGTATCGCCACCATAAAGATTGGCTGCAATGGTGCAATTTTCAGCACCATCGTAAGCATTGGTTCTGTTTCGGTTCTGAGGAGAACCATTGCATCTTAAAACGGCAACTTGAGGTTCTTTCTCGGCAGCTTCCATTCCTAAAATTGAAGCAACACTTTTCATAGTATCACTTCCTCCGGGAGGACAGAATAAACCATCTAAACTCTCAGCTTTACAGCAAGTTTCTGCAAATGCTCTACAACCCGGAAATCCGCAACCACCACAATTTGCGTTAGGTAATGCGGCTTCAACTTCGTCGATTCGAGGGTCTTCGATGACTTTAAACTTTTGAGCTACGAAATACAAAATAACAGCGGCAATAAAACCTATAGCTGTCAAAATGATGATTGTGTATAAAATAACGTCACTCATATTAATTTATCGTTTATGTACAAAAAATGAAAATTGTTTTTTTATCTGGTCGCGAAGAAGAAAGAGCATTAAGTAGTAGGGGATAAGCGATAATAATGCTCCCAAACCAATAATTAACTCACTCTTAGTGAATAACGAAAGTAAAACGAAGGTTGAAATCAAAACCAAGAACGGCATGATGTAGCCTAAAAACAGGGCTTTAAATCCGGTTGTTTCTTTTAAAGCAACCGTTACATTTTCGCCTACTTTATAATCGATATCGAAACGGTTTACTTCAATAATCTTTTCGGATAAGTCCGAAACATTGCAGGCACTTTTTACTTGGCACGATAAACATGCTGCTTTCGCAATAATACTTACCAGTACCTTGTCGCCTTCAATTCCTTGAACAATTCCGTCGTGTTTTACCTCGTTGTTAGACACAATTCTTCTTTTTAAATCGTTTGCAAAATTACATTTGTTATCATAAATACGGATGTGTTTTTAGTTTCTATATTGTAATTTATCATCAGTATAAATAAGGAATAACAAAAAGCTTTGTATTTTAGTATATTGTAATTTTGAAGGATGAAAAAGCTATTGTATTTTGGTTTAATTCTTTGTTGGACGCTTTCCTTAAAAGGTCTTTTTGCTCAAACTACCAGCTTAGAACAAAAAATTCATGCGGCTCTACTTAATATGGATATTCCTAAGTCAGATTCTCTGCTTGAAGTATATCTAAAAACCAATGATAAACCAATATATTATGAGTATTGGAAATCCTATAGCGATTTTTTAGTGGCTTATTTTAATGCCAACGATAAAAACTTCAGTCAATTTAAGAACTCTTCAGATAAAGCAATTCTTAAGTTAGAAGAGGATGGAACTGCGCTATCGTTGGCCTATGCATCTAAGTTATCTGTCTTTAGAGCTTTTTTATTTTATTTATGGGACGAGAAATTAATGTACGTTAAAGCAATAATCGATGGGCGATCGTATTTAGATGAAATTGAAGATAATGTACCTGAGAAAAAAAAGATGCTTGGTTTATATGAAGTGTTGGGCTATTCTGTACCCGAAAATTATCGATGGATTGCAGGATGGTTTAATATTAAAGGTAATGCACTAACCGGCTTGTCCGATTTAAAACAATTTTTAGCTACTCCGAATTTGTCGAAAGCCGATAGAATGGAAGCACAAATTTTTATGATGTATTGCGAAAATGCTTTGGGTTTAAATTACAAGATCAAACCCAATTCCAACAGCGTTGTTATGTTATATGCTTATTTAAGAACAACCGAAGAATCTGCAAAAACGCAGTTAACTTATATTAATGATATTGATTTTGAAAAAGTTCCATATCTAGAGCTTATTAAAGGGGATATGCTTCTGAAACTACAGAACGAAAAAGGTTTGAGCTACTTAAATCACTTTATTAACAGAACTTCCGGCAAAGGCTTTGAAAGTTATGCTCAGTATCAAATTTACTTGTATAAATGTATTCATCACGACGAAACCGATTGTGAAAGCCAAGCTAAAATGGTGATGCACCAACACGATTTTTTATTTCCGGCCGATCTGAAATCTATGGAGAGTGTAAAAGGGGAACATTGCAATAAATTACTGATGAAGTCGCGTTTGTTGTTCGATGCAGGAGAATTCGAAGATGCTTTGAGTTTGCTTAAAAATCCAAATGCTAAAAACGAATTGTTAAATTTAAAAGATAAAACAGAATATTTGTATCGTTTAGCTCGCAATTACGAAGAAATAGGGCAGATAGATAAGGCCATAGATTTGTACAAAACAATTATTAATACAAAGATCGATAAATGGTATTTCGTTCCTTTTTCTGCCTATAAATTGGCTTTTCTTCTCGCTGAAAAAAATGATTTAATTTTGGCTAAACAATATTTCGAAAAGGCAATTGAATTAAACCATGCCACTTATCAGCAGAGCATAGCGCTTAAAGTTAAATTTGCTTTAGATTATTTTAAATTATAAACCGTCATATTAAATACGACATAATCAACAGTTTAAGACACAAAAAAAGGCTACCATTGGTAGCCTTTTTAATATTTGATATTACGCTTAGCGTTGAATAAGCACTTTTTTTGTTAAGACAAAACCATCAATATTTAGTCTCATTAAGTAAAATCCATCAGTAAGGCCGGCTACGTCTACAGAGAGTTTATTATTACGATTATCTATAGTCTCGTTATGATATTGTTTACCGGTGATGTCGAACATTTCAATTTGAATATTTCTAACAGTAATGTCGTTCAATTCAACATATAATCGATCTGAGGCAGGATTAGGATAAATGTTAAGATTCGCTTCTAGCTCTTTAATTTCAGGAACGTTTACAACACAACCCATAACTTTAAGAGCCATTGAACTTCTAAGATCGTTTCCGAAGAAAGTTGATAATGTTTGCCAATCGCTAGGCGATGTGCTCGATGTACTAGTTGAGACATATATTGTGCTTTCTTCACCGGCTGCTCTCGGTGGAGCCATATAGGTTGCAAACGTATCTTGCGGAGAGGTGTATTCGAGTTTAAATCCGATAAAGAATACAGAGTCAACATCGACAGGTTCGTCTAATTCAATATAGTTATAAATTAAATCTGTAAGATCTTTAATATAAACTTTTTGCCCACTACCATTTAGTATTTGGTTAGGTGTACCTTGAGGAGTAGCATCCATAACCAGCACCCTGAAATAAGAATCGTTAGTGCCTGCATATGATTTTGAAACAGGTATAAGAACTGCGCTTACATGGTCTGGAGTATACGTTTCGTACTTCTCGGCTATACGTTTTACATATTTAGTTGAAGTACCCACTTTTGCATAATGTCCTGGTATATAACCCCAGTTTGGATATTCTGCTCTTTGGTAAGTTCTTACTATTTCTGTAGCCTTGTTTAAATTGTAAAGGGTATCGCAATATCCGTCAGGGTCTGGCCAAGGCGTTGTTGTAACAATTACGTATTTTTCTTTTACAAGTGTGTCGGAATATGTGCTATTGTAGGCAACAAGTTTAACTTTATAATATCCGGCATTAACAAAGGTGTGTTCAGGATTCTGATCGTATTCGTATTCTATTGGCGTGCTACCACCACGGTCGAAAGAATAAACCCAATTTGAAATATCTCCTTCAGAAAGGTCTTCGAATCGAACACTTTCACCTTGCGTAATTAATCTAACTGTTGTTGCAACAAAGTTGGCTGTAATCGGACTAAGGTTTAAAGGATCGTATACGTGGATATAGCCCAATTTAATAGTGTCGTGGTTTCCAAATGCACTGTATACAAACAGTTGAACATCCCAGTCGCCAATTACATTATATGTAATGCCTGTTGGATTGATATCTGTATACTGAGTAATAACGCCATTATCTGTTTCAATAAACCATCTTAATGAATCAACTTTGTCTAGGTTGGTGGTTAAATTGATGAAATCGATTGTAGTTCCAACTGGAATGTTCGATTGTGTAGCAACAAAATTAGCAACAGGAACACTATCAGGATCGATTACAATGATATAATCTTCTTTAACTAAAGTGTCGCCATCAGAAGCATTGTTTCTGTATGCTCTAGCTTCAACAGTAAATATACCTCCTGTTGAGTAGGTTACATCGAAAGCAGCGGTATTTGTTTTCATCACGTGCACTTGATCGGCACCGTAGAAATACCAACCAATTGAGTCAATATCGGCATCAGTCTGATTGGCATCTAATTCAAATTCAACTGTTTCTCCAACGTTAATAATCGTAGGAGTTCCTGTGAAATCGATAATATTTAAAGCTAGCGGATCGTAAACTTCGATGTAATCTGTTTTTGTTTCTACATTGGTGCTTGTGCCATCGCCAACAGTAAGTGTAACAGTATATAAGCCTACAGCAGTGTATGCATGTGTTGTGTTCTGAATATTATCGGTGCCTGAATCTCCAAAATTCCAATCCCAACTGGAAATAGGATTTGGGCCGGTCGATAAGTCGGTGAATGTAACAACTTCATTTAAAGCTGCATAAGTAATATTTGCAGTGAAATTGGCATTAAGAACATCAAGCACTTCTACTAAATCGGCAACTGTTTTAGTGTCTGAACTGCCATCTACATCTCCCACAGTAAGCGTTACAGGATAAAAGCCCGGAGTGTTATAAGTAATTGTATGAGAGCCTTGTGTTGTTTGGGTTGGTGTTGCGCCTCCTGTAAACGTCCAGTTCCATGAGTTAATGGTAGCTGGACCATTTGAATGGTCTGTAAATGTAACTGTTTGCCCTGCATTAATTGTTACTGTAGGAGTGTTAGGATCGAAATCGGCGGTTAATACAGGAGTGTTGCATAAACCATTATCAACAATCCCAGTTCTATCTGTATTAAGAACTCCATTCATTAAGTCGGCTTGTTGCTGAGTAAACATATTCTGACAAGTGGCGTAACTCATATAGTTTTCATATTGGTCTGGTAAATCACCAACAGCATCGACGCATGAGTTTGGTACTGGGCTTGGGTTACAATTCATAACATCACTTTGGTCGTTTCCACAATTAGGCGTATCAGTTAATCCATCATCTACAGAGCAATCTCCATCCCCCCAAGTGTGATTTAGCCCAAAGTAATGACCAATTTCGTGAGTGGCTGTTCTATTTGGAAATCCTCCATAAACATTTACCCCAATTCCTGCGTCCACAACTAAACCATCGAACCATTGCCCGGCTGCGCCGGCAGGTAAATAAGCATAACCTGCAGTTCCGAAACCTGCGCCGTTTGAAATGTTACAAATCCATATATTTACATAGCGGTCTGGATCCCAAGCGGCAGAACCGTTTCCTGTTGTACCCGACCCCCATGGAGCACCACCGGGAATAGGTGTGCCAACATTTAATTTCATTTCGTTGCATTCGGTATCAGCATCAAAAAAGTCTTCATCTGTATCAACACGAACAATTCCAGTAGTTGCATTTCCGTTAGGATCGGTTTGTGCTAAACAAAATTCCATTTGCGAATTTGCCGCAACACCAACAAATTCAGCTCTGGTCACGTTAGCGTCTGGATTTGTTCTGGTGTAATCCTGAGACATTATTGTAATCATATCCAAAATTTCAGCATCACTAATGTATGGATCATTTATGTTGTTAGGGTTATGTACAACGTGCACGACTATGGTTACCACCCTATTGGCATTAGTGCTTTTAGAAGATTGACTTAAAGCCCATTGTTGTCCTGCATTTTTATAGACTTCTTTTTTTCTTTCGTATTCATCGCGGTAATTATATTGCTCCAAAAATTTCTCACGAATAACTGGAGAATAACTGGTTTTACCCATTACTGGTTGATCGTTATTCTGAGCAAAAGTCAATATAAAACTTAAACTAAATAATAATAGTAAAATTCGTTTCATAGCTATAAATAATCTTGTTTCATTACTTTTTATAATCAAACCACATGACGAGTAAAAGTGTCATTTGGTTGCTTTACACCTAATTTGTAAAAATACAAAAAAATATATTAAATCGCATCATTTTACAGATGCGGATATTTCAATATATATTACTTTCGCAGAATGCTAATGGAAACGCTAAATATTGTAGATATCTATACGCCATTAATCGTTGCTATTCTTATTGTAGCGGGCTTTATGGTTGGGTTTATTAATACTTTGGCCGGCAGTGGAACAGTTATTACATATTCTGTTTTTATGGCGCTGGGGCTACCTGCTTCTTATGCGAATGGAACCATTAGAGTAGGGGTAATTATGCAAACTTTGTCGGCCTCGTTGATGTTTAAAAAGAACTCGGTGTTAGAAATTAAACAGGGGTTGATATTAGGCGTTCCAATTGTAATTGGATCTATTCTTGGCGCACAAGTCGCTGTTGAAATTGAAAAGCAAATATTTGAGTATATTGTTGGCGCCGTAATGCTTCTAATGATTGTGTTGCTGTTTGTTAAACCAGATAAATGGATTGCCGGTAAAGCAGAGTCTTCGAAACGTAAAAATCCATGGGTGCAATTTTTAATTTATTTATCTATAGGGTTTTATGGTGGTTTTATTCATATTGGTGTGGGGATTTTTTTAATAGCAGCCTTGGTTTTATTTTCTGGTTACGATTTGTTGCGAGCCAATGCGTTGAAAGTTTTTACTGTGCTTTTATACAGCCCGTTTGCTTTGTTTGTGTATATGTACAACGATCACATTCACTACGGTATGGCTTTAATTTCTTCGATAGGCAACGTTTTTGGAGGAATTGTAGCTTCTAAAATAGCCATCAAAAAAGGAAGCCGCTTTATACATTGGTTCCTTATTGTTGTTGTGGTTTTGTTTACAGCGAAAACTTTTGGTTTGTTAGATTTTATTTTGCCTAAATAAAAATTTAGTTAATTCTTCCGAGAAGCGAATCGTTCTCATACTCTATTACGAAAGCATCGGGAAAGATGTCAATTAATCCTTCGCGTAAGTTTTTCATGGCTGCGAAAGACTTGCTTTCGCCAACAGTGTATTTATATTTTCCTCCAATGAAGTGAGCATCTATTCCCTTGTAGCCTTTAAATTCATCTGAATTTGGAAGAATAGGTTGAGTAGATGATTTTATTTGAATTCGATACGATGTTTCTCCTTCAGCTTTTTTAGCATGTTTTTTAGTTTTTTTATCTTTCTCTTTTTGAAGACCTTCTTCGTCGACAACAATAGTTTTTCCAAAGTCGAATAAGGAATAATGGATGTATCGTTTTGGATTTTCTTTTATATCGATTAACAAATTATTCAAGCTTTTGCTGGCATTTTCGAGGTTATAATATAGCGTGTCGTTATTGATTAGCTGACCAATAGTTCCTTCGCCATTGTTGATTTTTTGCATGATGCTATCGGTTTGGGCGAGTGTTCTGTTGGCGTTATCTATGGTCGATAATAATTTTGATTTAGCAAGCGAATCGGAAACCATTGCTAAGTTCTTAAGAATGAAATCGATTTGTTCGTTGTTGTTTTTTAGATTGCTTGTAATAGATTCAACGTTTGCAAAGATTTTGTCGAGTTTGCCCCTGCCATTAGTTAAAACGCTATCGAGTTCTGTAGAAGTGTGCTCAAGTGTTTTGAAAGTGCTATTAAGTCTTTTTAATGTACCTTCAATATTTTCAACATTATTTTTGTTGAATAGATTTTTAACAACTTTCATGGCATCTTCAATACTCACCATTAAGTCTTCTGCTTTTAATTTAAGAGGTAGCATTTGGGCACTTACCTGGTCTTTTAAATCTTGTTCAATGTCAGCTATTAGTGTATCTCCGGGGTGCAATTGGTTTAATCCGTTGCCAATCGTTAAATCGATACCTTTGCTACCCATTAAATCTAGAGAATAAATAAGAGCCAGCGTAGAATCGTTGACGGTGATTGAAGGATCGATATCAATTTCGACAATTATGCCTTCCAATTTCCCCAATTCTAATCTTATATCGGTAATTTGACCAACCTTAAATCCATTGATTAATACAGGGTTAGAAACCATTAACCCTTCAATTCGATCGTATTTGATGATGTAATTATTTTTAGGTTTAAAGAAATTATGTCCTTTAAGATAATTCAAACCTAAAACTAGTACTGTAATTGCCACAACAATCACTAGACCTATCAATATGATTCTGCTGGTTTTCAAAATTATATTTTTTGGTAAAATTAGTTTTTTATTTCTTTTAGTGCCTCGCCAATTGTTATTTTTTTATCATTCTTAAACGCAACGATAAAGGCATCGGGGTAAATTTTCCGAACTTCTTGTTGTATTATTTTAATTTTATCTATGTCTGTTTCTTTGCCGTATACATACTTGTAAATCTGATTTTCTTGGTACTCTTCTACATTCTCTAGTCCATTGAATTTTTTAGCTTTAAGAGCGATTGGTTTTGGCGAGCTTAAAAATTGAACTTTGAATACAACTTCATCCTCTACTTTTTTTGTTTCCGGTTTAATAATCTCTTTATTTTCTAACTCAATGTTAACACTGTCGAGTGGGCCGTCTAGCTCTATTTTGTATGTTTTAAAAGCTCTGTATATGGCGCTGGCCATGTAATCTTTTCCTGTGTCTGAAAATAGAAACTGGCCTTCTTCAGGATTTGATATAAAGCCTATTTCAACTAAAATACTAGGAGATTCGTTTTTCCATAATACGAAAAATGGAGCTTGCTTAACGCCTCTGTCTTTCCGCCCAACTCGGTCTCTAAATTGATCTTGTATCAACTGCGAAAGTCGAATGCTCTGTTTTAAATGTTGATTTTGATACAAAGTAAACATGATATAAGCTTCTGGACTTTGGGGGTCGAAGTTGCCGTATTCTTCTTTGTAGTTGTCTTCTTGCAAAATAACTGCATTTTCCTTTTTTACTACTTCGAAGTTTTTATCAGTTTTATCCAAACCCATTACGAATGTTTCTGACCCAAAGGGAGTGGGGTTGTCTAATCCGTTGGCATGTATCGAAATAAAAATATCGGCGTTGTGCTTATTGGCAATTTCTGCTCTTTTATGTAATTCTATAAATACATCGGTGCTTCTTGTGTAAACAACTTTCACACCCGGTATATATTTTTCGATGTATTCTCCTACTTTGAGAGCAACATCGAGAACAAGATCTTTTTCGTAGCCATATTTACTCACTGTACCGGGATCTTTACCGCCATGCCCGGGGTCAATAACTACTGTTTTTATTCTCATATCTGTTTGTGCAACAGTGAGATTAATTAAAATAGATTGGCATATTATTAAAAGAAAAAGGCTTCTCATTGCATTGAATAATAAAGTGGTTTATTTTCGAATTTTTGAAGCATTAAGAGCTTCTGAACAATTATACTTTCAATCCTTCGATATATAATCATCAGCTTATAAATTTTATTTATTTTTGTTGCATTGTTTACTATTGCAAAGGTATAATAATTGTAAGTTTTTAAAATCGATGATTCAAAGCTTTTTAGCAACATTTTTTAACAAATCAATTAACATTCAAATCTTTATTTGAAGAAGTTTCGACAAATACAACAATTATTTTTAAGCGTCAATAAATCTTTATTGTTGTTGGTTATGTTATTGTTGGTTTTCGGAATTTACAAAGACTATGCCCAAACCCAGTCCGATACCATTTATATTCCAAATTACATTGTACAAGATACCACTGCCTTTTCCGAAACAACTAACGACTCGGTCTTTCCAGATAGCTCTAAAACAAAAATTCTTAATGCAAGCAATAAAAAGAAGAAACAAGGTTTAACATCGCCATTTGATTATCGCTCCAGCGATTCTACTGAAATTTTATTAGATCAACAAATGATCAGGCTGTATAGAAATGCACAAATACAGTACGAAGGTATCGAGTTACAAGCCGAGAATATTTTATTGGATATGAATTCCAAAATTATAATTGCTTTTGGAGCTTTGGATTCGTCTGGTGAGCTAACAGGTAAACCTCATTTTAAAGATGGCGCCGAAGAGTTCGATGCCGACACCATTGTTTATAATTTCGATACAAAAAAAGGAATCATCAAAGGGGTTTTTACTCAGCAAGGAGAAGGTTATTTGCATAGCCAGATTAACAAAAAAATGGCGAACAATGAGATTTGTATTAAAAACGGTAAATATACGACCTGCGATCACGAACATCCTCATTATTATTTAGCTCTTTCAAAAGCTAAGGTTATCCCAGACGATAAAATCGTTTCTGGTCCTGCTTATTTAGTAATTGAAGATGTTGTTTTACCAATTGGAATTCCATTTGGCTTTTTTCCAAATAAAAAAGGCGGTGCTTCCGGCGTAATTATTCCCGGATATGGCGACGATTTAGGCCGAGGTTTTTATTTGCGCGATGGGGGATACTATTTTTACATAAACGATTACCTCGATACAAAAATTCTAGGAGATATTTATTCTAATGGATCTTGGGGTGTTTCTAATGAAACGCGGTATAAATGGCGTTATCGTTTTTCCGGAAACATGTATGCTAAATACTCTAAGTTTATCAAAAACTTCGACGAGCCAACCAGAACGGAAGAGACTACTTATAATATTAAGTGGCGACATGCTCAAGATCCTAAAGCCAACCCTTATTCAACCCTTTCTGCCGATGTAAATTTTGGTTCATCAAAGTTTAAGCAATATAATTATACTTCGCAAGACGATCGTTTAAGTACATCGCAGAATTCCAGTATATCTTATAACAGAAAATTTGCAAATAGCCCGTTTAACCTTTCTGTTAATGCTAGACAAAGTCAACAAACCAACTTGAATGGCAGCACATCTGTTGGACTAATGGATATTACATTACCCGAAGCCAATTTATCGATGAGTCGAATCTATCCATTTAAACGAACAAAAAAGGTAGGAGCAGACCAATGGTACGAAAAGATTGGTTTTAGTTACACCGGAAATTTTAAAAATTTTGCCACCGGAATAGATGAAGATACTTTATGGACCAATTATACTCTTACGCAATTTAAAAACGGAATACAACACAAAATACCATTAAGTACAAGTTTCAAAATAGCAAAATTTTTAAATGCAACTCCTACGATCACTCTTACCGAAAGATGGTACTTTAAATCTCTTACCAGAAGTTATAATGACGATTCTCTTAGAATAGAAATTGATACAATAAATGGTTTTGCGAGAGCCGGCGATTTTATTGTATCATTACCTCTTACAACAAAACTGTACGGAATGTATCAGATAAAAGGGAAAGATCCTCTGGTAAAAGCGTTCAGACATATTGTTACACCTGCGGTAAGCTTTAGCTGGAGACCGGATTTCTCACAAGCTCAATGGGGATATTACGAAAATATTTACAATAAAAACGACAGTTTGATAGGTACTTACTCGCGTTTTAACGGTTCAATCGGAACTTGGTCTGGTATTTATGGTTCGCCTCCCAGTGGTAAATCTGGAATGATTAATTTCAATTTATCGAACAGTTTAGAAATGAAAGTCCGAAACCGAAAAGACACTATTACTGGCGGGAAAGTGGTTAAACTAATCGATCGTTTTAGTGTGAGAACCGGTTATAACATGGCCGTAGATTCTTTAAACTGGTCTGATATAGGTATTTCGGCGGGAACTCAGATTGCTAAGTTGCTTAATGTAGATATGAGTATGACTTTTAGTCCGTACGACTTTAATAGAGAAACAGGTAAATTAATTAACGATTTACTATGGGCCAACGGACAGTTTGGTCGACTAACTGCAGCAAATTTATCTTCTGGAATAAAAATAAGTTCAGATGGTTTGGTGCATGAAAAACACAAGAGTAATGAGCTTACCGAAGGCGAAAGAGAGTTGCTTCGAGTTTCTGGTATTAGCGATCAAATGATTGATAGGGGATATGCCGATTTTTCTATGCCATGGCAATTGAACGTACGATATTCAATTAATCTTACTCGCAGTTATGATGTTACACGCCAAGATATGGTGGATAATGTAACGCAAACATTGAACTTCGATGGTACTGTCAATATTACTAAAAACTGGAAAGCACAATACCGTTCTGGTTGGGATTTTAAAAATAAACAAGTATCGTATACCAGTATTACATTGTTGCGCGATTTACATTGTTGGCAAATGAGTTTCAATTGGGTTCCTTTCGGAACATACCGAAGCTATTACTTCAGAATCAATGTTAAATCGGCCATGTTACAAGATTTAAAATACGAACAAAGAAGAAGTTGGTTGGAAGAATTGTAAATGAAAGAAAACGATCGAAATATTCAACCTTTTGAAAATCAACTTGAGGCATTAAAAATGCAAAATGCATTTCGTGAGTTGCAGGCTCCTATTACAAATGAAGAGTCTATAGATCTGACGCATAACGACTACTTAAATTTGGCTCATTCGGAGTATATTCTTCAAAAATTTCTTTCGGAAGTTTCAAATTTATCGATGAGCGCATCAGCCTCTAGATTATTGTATGGTAATCACGAACAATATTCGAATTTTGAAGATAATTTATCGAAGCATTACCAAAAAGACGCATTGGTTTACAACAGTGGATTCCATTTAAATATAGGCGTTTTGCCAGCTTTAACCCATAAGAATGATTTGATTTTAGCTGATAAACTGGTTCATGCCAGTTTAATTCAAGGTCTACAATTGTCCGATGCTAAAGTGGTTCGCTATCGACATTTGGACTATTACCAGTTGGAATCGATTTTGGTAAAAGAACGTTCTAATTATCGCTATGTTTGGATTGTGACAGAATCGGTCTTCAGTATGGATGGTGATGTAGCAAATCTTAAATTATTGGTCGAATTAAAAAAGAAACATCAAAGTTTTTTATATGTCGATGAGGCTCACGCTGTTGGCGTTTTGGGTTCGAAGGGCTTAGGCTTAGGCGAACAAGAAGGATTGTTAGATGAAATTGATGTTTTGGTTGGTACCTTAGGAAAAGCCTTGGCTTCTGTTGGTGCATACGCGATTTTAAACACAACATTAAAATCCATTTTGATAAATTATTCAAAATCGATGATTTATACCACAGCTTTACCGCCTTTAAATGTTGCGTGGTCGAATTTTATTTTCAACCATATGCTTGAACTTTCGAACAGTCGTCGGCAATTAAAAGAAAATAGCCAATATTTAAAAAGACAACTAGTTGGCAGAGGCTTAAAAGTAGTAGGCGAATCTCACATTTTAGCAATTGTCTTGGGTGATAATAAAAGATGTTTACAGGTGAAAGAAGCTTTAGCACAAGAGCATGTATACGTACAAGCTGTACGTCCTCCCACTGTCCCTGCCGGAACGGCTAGAATTCGAATATCACTCAACACCGGAATAACCAAGGAACAGTTGGATGTTTTAATAGAAAGATTGTCGAAATATGCCTTATAAGTGGATCGCTAAAAATCAATCGGACAAACTGATCGTTTTTTTTAATGGTTGGGGAATGGATGAACGTGTGATAGAACATATGGATACTTCTGGTATGGATATATTAATGTTCTATAAATACAGTCAGAGCGAAGCGTTTTCATTAGAAAAAATTCAATCGTATAAAAGCCGTTATTTGGTAGCGTATTCATTGGGTGTTTTTATGGCTTGTGAATGGCTTAGTAGGCATAAGATCAGTTTCGACTATTCTATTGCAATTAATGGTACTATTTTTCCTATCGACCACGAAAAAGGAATCAGCGAAGCGATTTACGAAGGGACTCACGATTACTTATCAGAAGAAAGTCTTCGAAAATTTAACCGAAGAATGTTTAGCGATAGAAATGAATTAGAAAGATTTAATCTCATAAAATCAAGCTTTACTATTGAACAGCTAAAAAATGAATTGAATTTTATTAAAACTTGTTACAAAAAACAAGAGCAATGGCATTGTTTGTTCGATAAAGCTTATATAGGTTTGCAAGATCAAATATTTTTACCCGATCGGCAGCGTAAAGCATGGGAAGGTACACATACAGAAGAACACCAATGGTCGCATTTCCCTTGGTTTAAGTTCGAAAGTTGGAAGGCAATATTGAATAAAAAATGAACGTCGAATATATTACACAACAATTTACCAAAAGTATAGATACTTACGATCAGTCGGCCGTAGCACAAAAGCAAATTGCACTAAAATTAATGAATTTGGCAAAGCCATTTCTTTCAAGGAATTTGAACGAAGTTTTAGAATTTGGTTGTGGTACAGGATTACTAACAGAGCAGCTGTTAAAACAAGATAATATTAAACGTCTTTATTTAAATGATTTATCTTTAGATTTTTACCAATATATTGTCGCCAAATACTTAATAAACTCTAAAGCCAATGTAAAGTATATCGAAGGCGATATATCTTGTATAGATTGGCCCAACACTTTCGATTTGGTCATTAGCAGCTCAACAGAACAGTGGATATCCAATAAAAAATCTTTCTACAAAAATGTCCATTCACACTTGAACGAAGGCGGGATGTTTATTTTCAGCTCATTCGGAAAAGCCAATCTTAAAGAATTGCAAAGGATTTTACCTCAACAACTTAAATATTTCGATGAGGAAGAAAGCATCCAAATACTGTCAGAAATATTTAATGTTCGACATAGCGAAAGTCAATCGATTGTTATTGAGTTCGACTCGGCTATGGATTTGCTTAAACATTTTAAATTAACGGGTGTTAATGGCTTGTATAAACGTAGCTGGAGTAAAGCAGAAATTAACTTGTTAATTAAAACGATAGAGCAAAGGAAACAAACCGACAGATTTCAATTGACATATCAGGCAACTTTTTATATTTTAGAAAAAAAATAATTATGCAAACAATAGTTTCTCCATCCTTATTATCGGCCGATTTTAATCATTTGGCAAAAGACATTGAAATGATCAATCAATCAGAAGCCGATTGGTTTCATTTGGATATAATGGATGGGGTATTCGTACCAAATATTTCTTTCGGATTTCCGATTGTTCAGCATGTGAAAAAGTTAGCAAAAAAACCGCTCGATGTTCATTTAATGATAGTCGATTCCGATCGATACATTAGTGAATTTAAGAAATTTGGAGCCGATTATTTAACTGTTCATTACGAAGCTTGCACTCACTTACATAGAACGATTCAAGCCATTAAAGCAGAAGGCATGAAAGCAGGTGTTTCTTTGAACCCTCATAGCCCTGTTCATTTATTAGAAGATATTTTACCGGATTTAGATTTGGTTCTTATTATGTCGGTTAATCCAGGTTTTGGAGGTCAAAAATTTATAAAAAACAGTTTAAAAAAAGTAGAACAACTTAAAGCAATGGCCGATCGTATTAATCCGAATTTAATTATTGAGGTCGATGGCGGTGTTGATAATAGCAATGCTAAATTGTTGTGCGACAGCGGAGCAAATGCTTTGGTTGCGGGTAGCTTTGTATTTAAATCGGAAAATCCTTCTGCAACTATTCATCAATTAAAAACATTGAACTTTAATCAATAAACATCTGATCTTATGAAAAGCTTTTTGATAATTTTATTGGTAGCATTCTCTGTAGTATCGTGCAAAGATGCAAATGTGATATTCGAAGACTATTATTCTTTCGGCGATATACTTTGGCAAAAAAACGACCAACCCCAAATGAGTATTTCGATAGATCAAGAACAAGCATATCAGTTCGTATTACTTGCTAGACTTGCCAATGGCTATCCTTATCGCGAATTAAAAGTGAAAGTGAGTTTAAAAGATGAATCCGGCAATGTGAATACTAAAATCTTAAATTCAAAAGTAAGAGACGAAAACAATCATTATAATGGCGAAATGATGGGCGATTTAATCGATTATGAATTTGTTTTAATTCAAGATACCACTTTGGCCACAGGGACTTACACTGCTACAATCGAAGAGATGCAAGAACCTGCAACGCTTCCTTTCGTGATGGAAATAGGATTGAGAGTTAACAAAAAACAATAATTCTAAAAATAACTATCGACTTCTTTCTTTAGAAAATTAATCGCAGTATCGGTGGGAGAACTGCCAGTTTGAATTGTGTACTCAAGAATTGTTTTTGATAATTCGAAAGCAGGTGCATCTTTTGCAATTTTATCGGCCGATTGATTAATAATTTTAATAATCTGTTCTTTTGCCGATTTTGTTACAGACCAAGCCTCCTTGCTTATATAAATTTGTTGCGACATGTTGTGCTCAAACTCAGTTCTTATTTGATTTAGCAACTGCGATTGTAAATGTGCAACAGTGGAGGAAACTTGTGTTGTTCGAGGTAATAACGAATGTGGAGAAATGCGTTCTAAAAATAATACTAAACGCTCGTATGCCTGAAGACGGAGAGGAGTGAGGTCTTTTTTATGGATCGCTCTAATTTCCATTTCCTTCTGCTTTAACTGATCTTCGAAAAATGATTTAATGATTAAGTACGCTGTAATAAAAACGACTAAAGATGGTAAAACGTATTTTAAAACTTCGAGTAATGCGCCCATAAAATTGATTTTTTCGCTAAAATAAAATATTTATTTGTTTTCGTGTGTATCTAAAGTTCGTTTTAAGAGGGTAGAATAAATTGGCTGATTGCCTAAAAAGGCTGTAAAAGCAGAAGCTGTGACCGTGGTAATAATTAGTGGTAAAATTAATTGAAAATTAGAAGTCATTTCTATCGCTAGAACTAACCCTGTTAGCGGAGCACGCACAACCGCAGCAAATATTCCGGCCATTCCGGCAACAGCAAACACGGCAGGATGTTCTATAAGGCTAGGAAAAAGATGTTGGGAAATAGAACCAAACATTAAACCTAAAATCACACCAAGTGTAAGCATCGGTACAAATATACCGCCAGAAACACCAGTAGAATAACTGAAAATGGATAACAACATCCTCACAATAAATAATATAATAAGAAAGCTGAAAGAAAATGAATGATCGAGTACTTCTGATATTGTGTCGTAACCTCCGCCTATCATTTCTGGGAATAAAATCCCCAATATGGCAATACTTGTCCCAACAAATAAACCTATAAAGATGATTGGTGTTTTCGCAACGATTTTGAATAAGTCGAGGCTTTTTATTAGTAGTTTGTTGAAAATCAAACCTATGATACTTAGACATAAACCGAGTACAACAAACAGCCATAAACTATATATATTTTGATTGGGAAAAACAGTCATTTGAATTACCGGAGAGGAGCCAAGAAGTGCTCTAACAACAAAATCGGAGGTTCCGGCTCCAATCATGATGGCAGAAACAGAATAAAAATTAAATTTAAAATGTTCGTGCATTTCTTCGATGACGAAAATAATGCCAGCGAAAGGTGCATTGAAGGCACTGCCTAAGCCAGCAGCAGCACCTGCGGAAACCAAGGGGTTGTTTTCTGAATCTGAGTGACCAAATAAATCTTTAATCATGTGGCCAATATTGGCGCCAATCTGTATGGTAGGGCCCTCTCTTCCTAAAAGTAATCCACTACCTAAAGAGAATAAAGATGCAAAAAATTTAACCGGTAAAACCCTTTGCCAGCGCATCTGTCTTTGTCCATCTAGAGCGCCTTCAATTTCTTGAACTCCACTGCCTGATGCTTCTGGAGCCCATTTTCTTACCAAATATAGTGAAACGCTGATTCCGAAAATAGCTAAAACAATAGGCCATATCCACGCTTCTATACCGGAAACTCCAGCTAGCCGATAAATGGTTTCTCGGTAATTTTCGATAAGACTTAATATATATCGGAAAAAAGAACCAACTAAGCCTACTAGTAAACCAATAATTAAAGCATAGAATAGCAGTCGCAGATTTATTGAATTTGTTTTGCTGAGGATATTCGAAAAAAAGTATGTCTTAGTATTTTTATCCATATTTTAATAAACATCCCAAAATTAAACCGAAGGAGTATTCTTTACAAATTTTAGTTGAGAATATCCTTAGAATATTGTATTTAAATATTCTGAAAAGAGCTTTTTTAGTTAATAAGAGAAATGCTATATATGTACTAAAGTTTTTTATACATTGTTGTAGTGCGTTGTTATTCTATTCTTAATCCTAAATCACTCTTTGTTAAAACGAAATTAACATCTTCCTTACCATCATAATCAAGTAACAATTTGGTCTGAACATTATAATCTTTCTGAGCTAGATATTCAGTCAACTTTGTATTTAAAGACTTCTCATTATCAAATCCAATCGAAGCTGGAAATTCTGAATCATTCGGATTTTTAGTGTGGATATAAATTGAATCCTCATAACTATCATTTTCAGAAATCATAATCCAATATTGAAAATCCTTTGAGTAATTCTTCAATTTATCTTCAAGCTTTTCTGCTATTCTGAATAATGCATCAAGATGTTGTTTTCTTGAATTCCAAGATTTATTTCCTAAACCAGTATTGTCGATGTGAAAATGATAAAAATTAAACCAATAGTTATCTCCAGAACTAAAATCAAGGTGTTCAACGAAAGAGTAATTCCCTAAGTTTCTATAATATCTTTTTAGTCCTCTTTTCTTTTTCAAAATACAATATTTATTTTTTAATATTCAATCTAATTAATATTATGGCAACAACTCCTGCAATATTGGGGATGCCAATAAATATTAAATCAGTTATTGATATCCACTTACGATTAGGTTTATAAAATGAAAATAATATAGTCGAAATCAAAGTGTTTATTATTACAAAAATATAAAGTAATATTATAAACGTAGAAATGTTTTTTTGCTTCATATTTTGGTTTCTTCTAATGCACAACAACACCCTGCTAAACATAGTTCAGTCTTGAGAACGAAGATCCAAAAAAGATTTATTTTTTGGTATAGGGTAGGGCAATAGCGACTTGCCAATGTGTATGTGTGTGGGGTTTCTCATTCAATAATTAGTTTTTGAGTTCTAATTCCGATTTTTACTAAATATATGCCTTTCTCTAAATCAGTGGTTTCAATTCTTAATTTTGAATTCCGAGTTTTTAATACCTTAATTAATTGGCCTTGAAGATTATATATTTCGACATTTTCATTTAT
>JAFGXI010000038.1 GCA_016936665.1 Bacteroidales bacterium | reverse complement strand
TTTAAGCCATAATTATACAACTGCATTACTTTACTCAAATACTCATGCAGGTTATAGCGGTGAATTGTTGGCAAAATGGATAAAAGGACAAAGAGTTCAATAATTTAAACAATATAAAAATGGAAAAATTAATAACTTATTTTGGACAAGATGCAAGAGTTTGTTGTGATGAAAAATGCAACAAAGCTTGGGGGATTAACAACAGACCAAAGGTTCAATTATCAGATGATGAAGATGATTATGCTTATTTATCGGATGATGAATTAGAAATTGCACCTATTGACCCCGGAACTTATGAAGGTCAAGCTAAACCAACTTTAAAAACTGAAATACCAAATAAATGGTGTGTTCGTTTATGTGAAAGATGTACTATGTCAAAACCAAATCAATCACATTTACCACTGCAATTAATAACGACCCGTTTAAAAACCAATTAACGGCATGGGGCGACAATCGACATATTAACAATCCTTTTAAATTGGCTTAATATGTTTGGAGATCTGAAACCCTATTTAGCTGTATTATTATATTTTATACAACTTTCTGACATTCATCAAATATTATCATTTTTTGTTGCTTTATTTACATTGATTTACTTGTTGATCAGCATACGACTAAAATATAAAGAGTTAAAAAACAAGTAAAATGGGCGGTATAATAGGGCAGATATTTAGTAAATCTACTGAGGGGCTTTTGAATGGTGTAAATAACATCATCGACAATGTTGTTACCAATAAAGAGGAAAAACAGCAAGTTAAAAACGAATTAACCCAAATTTTAACCGATGCCAACAAAACCCAAGAAATTGAATTAACCGAGCGTTTAAAATCCGATATGTTGTCGGATAGTTGGCTATCTAAAAACATTAGACCACTTTCTTTAGTTTTTACAACTACATTAATAACATTAATAAGCTTGACGGATGGGAATTTGGGCGGTTTTACAATTGATAAGGTTTACATTGATTTGTTTAAAACCTTACTAACCGTCCAATATTCTTTTTATTTTGGGTCCAGGGCATTAGAAAAAACAATACAGCATTTTAATCGTTTTAAATAATTCGCTTTATTTTTTTAGTAGTTAGTTTGCCCACTTTGTACGAAGTGGGTTTTTTATTTATAATGAAGTCTTAACGAGTATATTTCTATTGTATTATCGTTGATAAGCCTATAAATAATCCGGTGTTCTTTATTAATTTTTCTGCTCCAGTAACCCGTTAAGCCGTGTTTTAGCGGTTCGGGGTTGCCAATGCCTTTGTATGGTGTTTCTGTAATCGAATCTAAAAGATCGCTAATTCGCTTTTGTACCTCTTTATTTTTAATCTTTTTCCAATACTTTAAATCCTTTAAAGCGTTATCGGTATAACTTATTTCCATAAATCTTCTGTTTTTATGGCTGTTGTTTTCCCTTGTTTGCTTTGTTCAATACTTTCAAAAAGATGCTTTCTATTGGCTTCAGTACTTAATATGTAGGCGGTTTCGTCTTTGTAACCATGTAAATAATCATCTGTATTTAATCGGTTCCATTCGTCTAAGCTTATCAATACCATATCAGCCCCACGCTGGCGGTGTATGATTACGGTTTCTCTTTTGCTTACAATTAACTCAAATAGCTTTTTAGAATTTCGTATTAAATCGGTAACGCTTGCAACTAACATAAAAAGATTTTTAAAATTTCTGTAAAGATACGAAAAAACAAAACGTTTACCAAAACGTTTGTCAAAACGATAGTCAAAACGTTTTCGACAAAAAAACAATGCAAGTTTTAATAACTGCAATCGATTTTTCAGAAAACGGAAAAAGAACATTTGACAACAATACGTTTGAACAAGCTTACCAACTATTATGAACGATTCACTAATTCAAAATACAGGCTCATTGTTGGGTGGTCTAACAGGCTATTTTTTATCAAAACAAAACAGCAAAATTGACCGTGTTCCTGCTATGCTTATAGGCGGTTTTGTAGGTGGTATTGTTGGTGGTATAATCGCTAAATCAATAAAAAAGGACGAAAAGATATGTTATTAAGATTAATTATTTTACTATCACTAAATAAGCCGATTAACTCATTTTTGGCTAGTATTATATCATTCACACTAGGCGTGAATATTCATACCGAAATGCATGAGGCTATTAATTATTTTTTACAACAATTTGCGTTTATTATATCAATTGTAGCCGGTTTATTTACGATTTATTCAGTTATCCGAAAAAATACTAAAAACAAACTCAAATGATAGAATATTTTGAAGATTCGAACGGAAAATTAAGCATGATGCGATTGATTATATTTTTAATCGTAATCACAGCTTTAGTAATTGCGATTATACAAGTTGTTATATCCGACAATCACGAATTTGATTATGTTGGTATTTCTGCATTAATAACATTGGCTTTAGGTGGTAAATACCTACAAAAAACTAAAGAAAATGAAAACCAATCCTGAACTTAAAACGGAAAAGATTGCAAGACATTTAATGAGTGCTTTAAACGGTGATTTTGGCAAAGTTTACCATCAATTTAAAGGTAAACCAAAAGAAGCAATAAAGCATTTATTGAAAGTAAAACACGGAGAATGTCCTAAAGCTTTGTACAGATCAGATATAGGCTATATAGATATAGTTTGGGGAGAAAACGACAAAAACAATAAAGGATTTGGTTTAAAGCATATCGTAGAAAAACATGGCCACGAAATAAACCAACTCGGATTTAATGTTGAAGATTTTATCCCAATTGTTGTTCAATTTGGAATCAATAAAAAAACCAATTATAAGGAAAGGATTTATTTGTATAGTGAGAAATTTAAAGCTGTAATTTCAACAAAATGGAATGGAAAAAAGAAAACTTTACTATTAACAACATTTGAGTTAAAGCCTTTAAATAAGAAAAAAGTTTGAAACAGTTAGAAGATCAGTCGTTAACCGTTTTACAAATAGAACACTGCTCTACTCAACAAACTTTTAAAACAAATATAGTAAAAAATAAAAGTAAAATCAATACATGAAAAAGCTTAAATATTTAGTTATCCATTGTACCGATACTCCAGAGGGTAGAGAAGTAAGCAAAAAAGACATTGAGCGTTGGCACTTAAGCCCTAAGCCAAAGGGTCGAGGGTGGAAGCGATTAGGCTATTCCGATATGATTCATATCGATGGAAGCATTGAAAACTTAACGCCATACGATAATGACGATTATGTGCAAGATTCTGAAAAAACTTGGGGAGCAACTGGAGTTAATGCAGTTAGTCGGCATATTGTTGTAGTTGGCGGACGAACAAAAGATAATAGGCATATCCAATTTAATTTTATGGAAGCTTTGCAGGTACACACCTTAATTCAGAAATGTAAAGAGGAAATCGCATTGCATCCCGATCTTTTAATCGCAGGTCATTATCATTTTTCCGAATATAAAACCTGTCCAAACTTCGATGTCGAAGCTTTATTGCTAGCAAATGGGATTAGCGAAAAGAACATCTATACTAACCTGAAACCAACACCTTTTGAAACCATAAACCTTGATAAATGAAAAATAATTTTAAAAAAATAGATTGGCCATATGTAGGTTTAACCATTACTTTAATCAGCTTACTTTCTTTATTGTTTATTGCTTTATCTTGTAGTCCTGAATTAAGAATCGCACGAAAACAAGCCAAATATTGCAATAAAATTGAGCATTCCGATACTTTTAAAATAGTCCGGGTCGATACTGTTAGAGAGTTTAAAAGTTATGTTGTTAAGCAAGCACCAAGCCCCGATACTTTGAAATTATTGGCAATGGCTTATTGCGATTCTTTAGGCATGGCACAAATGGAAAAGATCTTTTTAAAAGATAAAGGCCATATAGCGGAAATTACCATCCAAGATAATCAACTAAATGCACAGATCATTTGCAATACCGATTCACTCGTACAATTAATACTTGAGAAAAATACTTTAATAAATAAGCTTGAAAATACGAAAATAACCAACGAAAAGTTAAGGTATATCGAAACCAGTCCGTTTTACAAGTGGTTTTTTTGGATAACAATAGCAGTTGCCGTAATGGTCGTGGCCTATCATCTTAGGCGACATTATATTAAAATAGACATTCAAAATCCGGAAAGGAATAATAAATACTTCTAAAACCGTATAAAGCCTTACAGTTGAAAGCGTAGGGCTTACGGTTTTATTTAAAAGCTTATCAATGTTAGGGAAAATTTTTATAAATATTGCCTCGGTGGTCGAAAGTACTAAATTCGACTACATTAATATCATCAACAGATTTAATTTCGTTAATTACAGACAAAACAGATTGATAAAGTTTTTTATTGTTTGTTTTAAGCAACTTTTTTCTGAAAGATTTATCAATGAGAATTTCCATTATTCAGCAAGACCTTTTAATTCTTTCATAAAGTCAGAGGTTTCATCACTATCCAAAACACCACCTTCAGAAGCATCAATCATTTCTTTAAGAAATTCATCATCATCAACTACTTCTATGCTTTTATTAGTTTCAATCAATTCAGCTTTAGCTTCTTTAAACTTTTGTACAAGTGTTAAGATGCTTTTTAAAAATAAGTTGTCCTTACTATCAATAATTAATATAGCCATAACTTAAAATATTAATTTGCACAAAAGTACATCTTTAAATCAATAAATTTTAATTAAAAATTTCAAAAAAAATATGCCAACCAATAAAAACAAAGAAATAATCCAGTATCTAATCGATAATGCAGAAAGTGTTACAGATCGTCAATTAACACGTTCAAATTTTCGTAACGATTTTAAAATACCTGTTGAATCGCCTATTGGTAAGGTTGCCGTTTTATTCTCTCAATATGCGAAGCTTATAGAAAAAAAACGACATAATGTTTTTTCAATGCTGAAGCCAACGATAGAAAGGCCAACTATTATTATTAAAGACAATGATGCCTTTGTGTTTATTAAAGCATTTAAGAAAAACGAAGAAATATTTATGTACGCAGCTGTAAAAGAAAAAGGTAAGGAATGGTTAACCCAAACAAGTGCTTATAAGATTTTGAAGAGAAGGCTGGAGAAAAAAGTAGAAAGCGGAGATGTTATTTTTCCCGAAAGCATTGCTTTTGGTAAGGTTCCTCTTAAAGGGGTTCTCCAAACAGAATCCCCCAAGATTAAAATAACCCTCATAGAGTTTGGTCTTGCTTTAAACTTTATAGGCAACAAATATACAACAAAAACAGTTACAATGAAAAAAATATTACCTAAAATGGTTGAGGTTATCGATACAGATGTAAAGTACATTCGACGATACATTTATCTTAATAATCGTATAAAAACGAAAGCTCAAATTTTAGAACTACTTGCCGATTTGCAAAATACCATTCTTAAAAAAGAAATAACTAAAAAAAGTGAATATTCGGCCGAGATTGAGCATATTCAAGATGAGTTAATTAGTCTTGTTGGCCTATTTGGTAAAGCGTTAAATTCAAAAATCGATATTTCCATCGATGCAGATAGACTTAAACATTACAAATCGATTGCTAATTCAGAAAAACAAAAAACATCAATACGCTTAATTGCTCGCTACAATCGTCTGCAGGGAAAACCAAATGTGAAGCTTAAAGCAAAAGAATTATTGGCCGATATTGAAAGTGCTATTAAAAACAATCGCATAAACAGCGATAAGCATCAAATTACAGCTATTAAAAAGCATTTGATTAATTACATTGGCAACAAAGATATTTTAACTGTAAGCGACAATTCGCTTTCAGGTGTAAAAAAAAAACAACTTAGCGCAGAGGATTATATAAATTTACTGGAAGAAAAAGCTGTACCATTTAGACGTATTCCGTTTACTTATAATTCGTTTTTGAATGAATTTGGCATCGATTTTTGCGTTGAAACACCAATCGGTAAGGTTTATATCAATTACGATCAATTCGAAAAGATTGAAGATAAAAACAGGGAAACTTATTTTGGACTAATTAAACCAACCTTAGAAAAGCCAGTTTTATTAATCAAGCATAATAATAGAGAATTGTTTGTAAAATCTTTTTTGGATAAAAAGAACAGCATTATTTACTTTATTTCTGTTACTAAAGATGATAATGGAACAATAGAGGTGGTTTCTAACCATAAAAAAAGCAGAAATAATCTGCTTAACAAAATAAAGGAAGGTACTGTACGATGCATATCCTCAAAAGAGGGTCTTGGCAATCTTTTAAACACCGGGTCAAATGTCGCCAAATCTCATTCCCCGAAATACATTACCATTTCAATTGGCATTCCTTTATCGTTCACAAACTTACGAAAAAAATCAGATATTGTTTCTTCTAACAATAAAAAAATAGTTGAAAAGAAAAAAATATTGGATAAAGACATTGTTTCTTCTACTGATTTTAAGTCTGTTAAGTTCACTCCCATGCGTTTTGTAGGAAAATGGAAGCAGTTAATTGGCAACCCTGCAAAGCCTTTTACAATGATGACTTACGCAAAGCCCGGTCAAGGAAAATCGACTATGAATATTGCTTTTGCTTATTATTTGGCCGATAAGCATAATAAGAAAGTGTTATTTGTGGCCGATGAAGAAAAATTAGGCTATACTTTACAGGAAAAGTTAAAACGTCTTGAGGCATTTCATACAAATTTTTTTGTAACAGATCACCTGCCTGAAAAAATAGGTATTTACGATTTTGTTGTTTTTGATTCTGTAAATAGCATGGACTTAACAGCCGATCAGCTAAAAGATATGAAAGAAAAAAATCCTAAGACTTCTTTTTTATATGTATTTCAAGCCACGAAAGATGGCAATTATAAGGGCAATCAAGATTTTGCTCACGATGTTGATGTAGTAATCTCTGTTAATAATGGAAAAGCCATTACTGAAAAAAGTCGATTTGGTGGTAGTGGAGAAATAACAATATTTTAAAACGTTGCATTTGCGTTTATTTTGGTTTGACCCTGTCCTTTCCGGATGGGGTTTTTTATTGCCAAATTACGACTTAAGCATTCGTTTATATTTGTTTTTAACCATATCCGATTCACGAAAGCAAGCTTTAAGCTTTTCGAAAATATCGGGCAATAACTCTCCCCAAATAATATAATCGACTTCGTAATTCGGATATATGTCGTTTATCCAACTGTAAGTGTAGGTTCTAATTTGTCGGCCGTATAAATGTGTGTCGAAACCGAAGCTTTTACCATTGGTGGTAATAACTTGGCCTTTGCAAAGCTTATAGCAATTTAAATTAATTTCGGGCACTTCTACGCAGCCTGTGTCCTCACCTAAGCCATCGGGTATAAAATTACGTCTTGTTGGTAAACTTGCTAATACAGCATCGTCTTCGCTGTTTTCCAAAACAACAAAATATTTATCTTTTGGTCCCGATTTTCCATTCTCGAAGTAAAAAGGAGTAAAGTATATAATTTGCCCGGCTTTAAACATTACATTAACAAAGTTCTTGAAAGTCGTTGTAAATGGCTTTTAAAGTTTCGTTATGACTAATTATACTATCCATTTCTAAATAATAATCAGTCGTATTGATTCTTTCGTTTATTAAATCTTCATAAACTTGCTTTTCAACAGCTTTGTTGTACCATGGCGAATGTGGACGATGCGTGTAAGCGACTAATTCTTTAGCCGTTTTAGAGCCGTAAAGCTCAATAACTTTATCCATCAACTTAATATCGTTATTGGTAAACTCATCGTCGCAAAATTCGGCAACTGGAACAATATAATTATTGTCGTCTTTATTTATGCGTTTTACATATTTGCTAAGTAAAACAGGATTTTCCGATAAGTCGGTGTAAACCTCTTTTTCTACCGGGCCATATTTCCAAACCTGATAATTAAGATTAAAGACAGGTATGCCACTCTTTTTTATTGAAAGTTCATCAATAATGTAGAGTAGTTTAAGGAGCTTGCTTTTTGATGTGTCTGTTATTCTGCTTGACAAATAAATTAAAGCATTCCCCACTTTGTCTAATTGCTCTTGTTTTGTCATTATGTTTTGGCGTGTATTGTATTTACGTATTCGTTTCTTGCAAGTTACATTTCTGCAAGACAATACAAATATAGTGCATATATGTGCAATAATATCGTTTTATTATATTTTTTTAGCGAAAATTAGCCCGATACAGACCGTTTTTAGACTGCATCGAGCGAAATTTTGCGCCATTTTAGCAAAATCTTAGCGATTTATAAGCCAATTTTAGCGAAAACTTAGCGAAAACTTAGCGAAACTCTAGCGAAATTCAGCGAAAACTTAGCGAAATTCAGCGAAAACCTAGCGAACGCCATGCGCTGTAACCTACGAAAAAGCTAAGCGCACAGCGAAATACTAGCGATTTTTACACCACTTTGGCCAGTTTTTCAAATTTTTTCATTTCAGTTATCAATAAATCGTCTTGAACTTTTGCATAAATCTGTGTAGTTTTTATGTCGGTATGGCCTAGCAACTTGCTTACAACTTCTAGCGGTATGCCTAAATTTAAACCTATGGTTGCAAAAGTATGGCGTGCAACGTGAAACGTTAATGTTTTATTTATGTTACATTCTCTAGCAATGCGCTTTAAATGTTTATTGGTTTTTTGGTTGCTAATGCTTTCGAATATAAAATTATCGCTTTTGCTATCATCTATTAAGGTTCTAGCTTGGTTTATCAATGGTATTTTAACCATTTGTTCGGTTTTGTGTTGTTGCATGCTTATCATGTTGCCATCTATATTCGAATATTTTAGGTTTTTAATATCGACATAGCGTAAACCTGTAAAGCACGAAAAAAGAAAATAACGTAATACATTTTTTTGGCCGGGTAATTTTGTATTCTCGTAAAATCGGCAGAGCTTGTCTAGCTCGAATCGGTTGAGGTTTGCCCTATGGCCAACGGCTTTTTTTAATGGAAAATTTGAAAATGGTTTGTGTTCGTTGTAAATGCCTTGCGCTTGTGCTTTATTGAGCAACGAACGAAGAAACGATAAGGATTTGTAAGTGGTATTTAAGCTATTGCCAACTTCGGTTATAAGATGTTTTTTGTAAGCCTGTAAAAAATTGCGGTCGATATCCTCTATAAATATTTCCGGCTTAAATCGCTTAAGTTTATTTAGGTTGCTGTAATACGTTTTAAGCGTAGTTGGTTTTAACAAATAGCTGTTTTCCAGTACCCACAGTTCGGCAAAATTGGTTAAGTTGGTTTTGTGTTTTTTTTTAAATAATGTTGTTAGATTCATCGTATTTATTAGATTTTATAATTATTAACCCAAATTTGAGTAAAAAAAATAACAAAAACGCTTGGGTTTTAAAAATTATGTTTAAATTTGGCGTAGCAAGAAACGGAGAAATTCCATCAAACAGGTGTTTTTCCACAACAAATTTTAATAAGATGTAGTATAAAGGTTGTATATTTGCCTTGCAATTGGAATCATTTATAATCCGCCAATGGTTATATAAATAAAAAAATTGCAACGTTTTATATAAACGCCTATTACAATGGTCTGCTTCCGTTTCTTGCTAAAATGGGCAGACCATTTGTTTTGCCCCAAATTTAGACAACAATCAAGTTCTTAAATATGTCTTGAAAACAATTAGCCCTACTTCGGTAGGGCTAATAAAAAAACAGTCGATGTTTTTTTGCAAGAAACGGAATCGACTGTTTTTTAACCGGTGTTTTGGTAACCCTTTTTGGGGGTTGTAGTCCGTAGGGGAATCGAACCCCTGTTACAAGAATGAAAATCTTGTGTCCTAACCCCTAGACGAACGGACCGTTTTTCTAAAAGCGTTGCAAAGGTAGTGTTTTAATTCTTATTTGCAAATAATTTTTGAAAAATATTTTATTTTTTTATCTGTAAATATCTTCAAAATTGACTTCTAATGTACCATACATAGATAAATTCAATTTTTTTGATTCAATAGATGAGTTTCGACAAATAATTCATTTTTTAATTTATAATAAGATTATCAAAAAAGACTAAAATACATGAAATATCTAGACAACTATTTGTATTTATCGGTGAATTGGAACGCAGAGATTTAAATACGATTCAAAAACGATTCAATTCTAATAAGCCAACCATTAAATCAATAATTTATCAAGATTTGGTTGAGAAGTTTTCAGAAGAATGGGAGAAGGAAAAAATAAAAAATATGACTAAGATTTACATAGAGAATTTTGAAACAACAATTTTGTCTGTTGATGAAAATACTAGATTTAGAGAAATCCTTAGCAAAACCTACGATGAGCTTACGAAAGAAGATGCAAGTTTTTTTATGAATCTACAATCTAAAATTCGAGTTTGTGAAGCCTGTGGTAAGCCTGCTGCTGATTCAACTATGCGGTGGTTTGTTCATGAAATAATGATTGACGATCAAATGGCTTCTGTTGCATTTTACAAACAATGTATTGACTGTTTGAATAAAAAATTAAATTTGCAGTCCGCAACGCCCAAGTGGCGGAATTGGTAGACGCGCTGGTCTCAAAAACCAGTTCCTTTGGAGTGCCGGTTCGATCCCAGCCTTGGGTACAAACATGCCTGCATCTATTTGATGCAGGTTTTTTTGTTTACGGAAATTCCTAAAATTATTCTTTAACTATTTCTCTGACCATTTTGGGCATGATCCATGATCCTTTTAAAATGCATTTTATATGCAAATGTTCTCGCTCTTTAAATTTCAGCTCATGAAATGTTTTTTCTTCGAGTTTTGCAATTCTGTTTTCGTCTTTGTTAATGATATACATCGTTCTAATATTTTATTGCCTTTTAATATTCAATTATTAATTAAGGGGGATTTTAAAGTCCTTTATCTTCTGTTGGAATAGAATTCAACACAGTTAAGATTTCCTTTGAAATTCCCATAAGTATAAAATAGGGCAATGAGACACCACCTATAGTAAAGTTCATTAAGTAATTTATCAAAGGATCATTTTCATTTTCTCTCTTTCGATTATTTGCAGGATGACTTCCTCCTAATGTATTAGATACCCATGTGATTAAATTTCTTCTAGAAAGTGATTTAATTTGAAACTCACTTTCGTTAATTTTCAAAGCATCCGAATCTAACCAATAATCAAACTTATTAAAAAGCTTTACCTGAATACTATTATCAATGATTCTCGAAGCAGATTTTTCTACATTTGACCTCACCAAAAAATAATTACCAATACTACTCGAATCATCTTTATTTCTCTTGATTTTCATGTTTAAATGAACTGGTAAACTTTTTTCATTTGGAACAAACAAAAGATCATCATTATTCGCAAACGTTTCAACCGAACCTGGAAAGCCTATTATTAAATAATTATACATTTTAAGCATTCTGCCTGCTTTTTTTGAAACAATAAAACCCCGATATTTCTTTAGTAAATTAATAGAGTCAAAATACCGATCAATATCTTTCGAAAAATCTACAAAATTCCTTAAGGCGTGTGACAAATCTAGTAATGCAATATCGTCATACTTTTTAAGACAAAAATCATAATGCCTTTCTAGTCGCCTTATGTTAATATCAATATTATATTTTACATCTCTTAATTCCATTTTAACTCATATTGTTAGTTATTACAATACATAAATTATTTGTACATTGTAAACCTACTTACACCTGGACTTTTTAATGATATTTCTAATGAAAAAGCAGGCTTAACGTATAGATCAGCATTCTTTGGTGGTAAAAGAATATTATTTGTTGCATAATTTGATTTAACACTTGGATATATAAGGCCGTCAAATTTATATTTATCAAAAATGAAATGTCCTATCATATTAGTATACCTATAGTCATTCGTTTCTTGTACCATCTTCTCAGCAAAAAAATTATTTACTAACAATAACTTTTTTTGTGTTATAGAATCAAAATCATGAAATATTACTTTCAATTCATTCTTTATCTTATCATTCAATTTGTTATGTCTAATTTCACCAATGTTCATATTGAAAATTCGGATATACGCAAATACCATTTCATTTTCTTGAACGACGCATTCTAGACCATTATAATGAGTGCTTTCTTCATTGGTTACTTCATTTTTTGATGTTTCATATGAGTCCGAAAAGTAGGCCATACATTCCCCCTCACAATTAAATCTACCTTGTTTACATTGCGATTCGATAGGAGGATACCATAAACCTTCTTCATACCATTGTTCTTCTGTTAAAGAATCTCTTGCTCTAAATATTTTTGAACCTTTTCCAATACTGATGTTCAAAATATTTAAAAGCCTTAACAAGTCTGATGTCAATACAGTGGGTGTAATTGTTCTTAGGGTACGGTATATAAACATAGTTTACAAAGTTATAGATACATCGTTTACACTTTTTAAATTGCAATTTGAACCAAAAATCAGATTGCT
>JAFGXI010000037.1 GCA_016936665.1 Bacteroidales bacterium | reverse complement strand
TCCATAAGAAGTTATGCTCAATACGTCAAAGATACAATTTGAATTGGAGCAAAGCGGAAATCAACGAAGTTCAAGCAATTCACAACTGTTTAAAATCTTCGATTATTTCACCGTTAGTTATGCTCAATACGTCAAAGATACAATTTGAAAGCAATTCACAACCGGAATTATTGTTAGAAAGGATTTGAAAGGGTTATGCTCAATACGTCAAAGATACAATTTGAATTGGAGCAAAGCGGAAATCAACGAAGTTCAAGCAATTCACAACGATACCTTGGGTTGAAAAAAAGCCCAAATGAATGGGCTTAATACTTTTAGGGATTTGTTAAAAACATCGACGTTAACAAAATTACATACCTACACTGTATGGTAAAACCAAAGCAAATATAGTAAAAAATGTAAATAAAATCAATAAATGAAAAAGCTTAAATATTTAGTTATTCATTGTACCGACACCCGAGGGAAGAGAAGTAAGCAAGAAAGACAGTTATGCTCAATACGTCAAAGATACAATTTGAATTGGAGCAAGGCGGAAATCAACGAAGTTCAATCAATTCACAACTAAGTCTATTAAATGGATAAAATATAATTTATCAATCCGTTGTTTTCATAATCTGTTTTTGTGTTTATCAGCAACAAGAAACTCTTTTATCTATATAATCGAAATTTTATTAAAACTGTTCTAAAAAACGTTGATCGTTTTCGAAAAATAAACGAAGATCTTTTATTCCGTATTTTAACATCGCGATTCGTTCGATGCCCATGCCAAAAGCAAAACCAGTAAACACTGAACTATCAATTCCGCTTGCTTCTAATACATTCGGGTCTACCATTCCACAACCTAAAATTTCTAACCATCCGGTGTACTTACAAACGTTACAGCCTTCGCCTCCACAAAGTGAGCATGATACATCTACTTCTGCAGAAGGTTCAGTAAACGGGAAATATGAAGGGCGCAGTCTTATTTCTGTTTGTTCGCCGAAATATTCTTTGGCGAAATAAAGTAAGGTTTGCTTAAGATCTGCAAACGAAACATTTTTATCGATATATAAACCTTCAATCTGATGAAATATACAATGTGCACGGGCAGAAATAGCTTCGTTTCTAAAAACTCTTCCAGGCGATAAAGTTCTAATTGGTGGTTTTTGATGATCCATTACACGAACCTGAACCGATGATGTATGAGTACGAAGTAAAACATCAGGATTTGTTTCGATAAAAAAAGTATCTTGCATATCTCTGGCAGGATGTTCTTCTGGGAAATTTAAGGCAGAAAATACGTGCCAATCATCTTCTATTTCAGGTCCTTCGGATATGGTAAAACCTATGCGTTTAAAGATCTCAGAAATTTCATTTTTTACCAAAGAGATAGGATGTCTGCTACCTTTAAAAACAGGTTCTCCGGGCAAAGTAAGATCGTTTCCCACGCTGGATGTTCTTTGGGTCACCAATTGCGATTTTAGAAATTCAACCTTATCTTGCGCTAAATTTTTAAGTTTATTGATTTCTTGCCCTACCAATTTTTTTTCTTCGTTAGCAACGTTTTTAAAGTCGCTAAAAAGTGCAGTGATTTTCCCTTTCTTCCCTAGATATGCAATTCTAAAAGCTTCTAGTTCATCTGTTGTTTGAGTTGTAAAAGCTTCGACTTCGTTAAGTAACGATTTAATTTTATCAATCATATCACTACAAAATTTATTGTAACATTTTTATCGTAAAACGGATGTCTTCTAATGGTCTGTTGTTTCTGTCGCCTTTTACTTTTGCGATTGAATCAAGCACATCTAACCCCTCATATATTTCGCCAAAAACTGTGTAATCGCCATCGAGATGAGGAGTTCCTCCAATGGTAGTATACGTTTTTATTTGTTCGGAACTAAAACCAACATTCGTATTATCTTCTCTTATTTTTTTCACTATGTCGTCGTATGTTTTGCGTAAATTTTCTCGATCGCCGACAGTATTTAAGGAATCTAATTTATTTTTAACACCCAAATTTGCAGGATTCGATAGATAAATTCTCGTTAGACTACTTATTTTATTATCTATGATTTTTTGTTCCATCTGCAAAATCTTTAATGAATCGTAAACTGTGCCTTGAACTATGTAAAACTGTGAGCCCGATGATGCTTTTGTTGGGTTGACATTGTCACCTTGTCGAGCGGCTGCTAAAGCACCTTTTTTATGAATTAATTTAGAATTAAATTCCGCAGGTATTGTATATTCTGGACCTCCATTTCCAAGTACTTGACCTTTACTGGCGAATTTTGAGTCCGGATCGCCGCCTTGAATCATAAAATTTTCGATTACTCGATGAAAAAGCAAAGAATCGAAATATCCTTCATTAACTAATTTTATAAAATTATCACGGTGCAGAGGCGTTTCGTCGAACAATCGTCCTTTCATTTGACCATAACTGGTTTCTATGACGAAACTATTTTTAGGTATATCACTATTTGAAACCTCATTTTGTTTGTTACTTGTTTTACAAGAAGTAAGTGTTGCAATTGCAAAAACTAAGAAAAGTAAGCTTTTGTTTATCATTGTATTAAAATTAAAGAGCCAAAGATACAAATTTGAACTAAGGCATTAGGTATGCTAGTTTTAAAAATAATTAAATTCATTGCAAAAAAAGACCGACTTGAAGGTCGGTCTTTGAATTGATTATTTCATTTCAAATGTATCCATAAACTTGGTGGTATAATCTCCATCAACAAAGGCTTTTTCCTTCATCATTTGTTTATGGAATGGAACGGTTGTTTTAATGCCTTCAATTACAAATTCTTTAAGAGCTCTTCTCATTTTGGCAATAGCCTCTTCTCTTGTTTGAGCTACAGCTATTAATTTAGCAATCATAGAATCGTAATTTGGTGGAATAGAATAACCTGCATATACGTGTGTATCGACTCTAATACCATGTCCACCCGGTTTGTGTAATTCTGTAATTTTGCCTGGTGACGGCATGAAATTTTTATAAGGATCTTCTGCATTAATTCGGCATTCTATAGCATGCATCTGAGGGAAATAATTTTTCCCGGATATTTCAATACCTGCGGCCACTTTTATTTGTTCACGAATTAAGTCGTAATTAATAACTTCCTCTGTGATGGGATGTTCTACTTGAATACGAGTATTCATTTCCATAAAGTAGAAATTTCTGTCGCTATCTACCAAGAACTCTATAGTACCAACGCCTTCATAGTTAATAGATTTAGCGGCTTTAACAGCAGCGTTACCCATTTTTTCTCTCAACTCATCAGTCATAAAAGGAGATGGCGTTTCTTCAATCAATTTTTGATGACGTCTTTGTACCGAACAATCTCTTTCAGATAAATGAGCTACTGTGCCGAATTGGTCTCCTATTATTTGAATTTCGATATGTCTTGGATTTACAACAAATTTTTCCAGATATAATCCGTCGTTTCCGAAAGCTGCACCAGATTCACTTTTTGCTGAATCCCATGCTTTTTCCATATCTTCTTCTTTCCATACTTCTCTCATTCCTTTTCCACCACCACCGGCTGTTGCTTTAAGAATGACAGGGTATCCCATTTTTTTAGCTAATTTTTTAGCTTCAGCAATGCTATCAACCAAACCATCGGAACCTGGAATTGTAGGAACTCCAGCGGCTTTCATAGTCGATTTTGCAGTTGCTTTATCGCCCATTTTATCGATCATTTCAGCTTCTGGGCCAATAAATTTAATTTCGTGTTCTTTGCAAATTCTTGCAAATTTTGAATTTTCTGCTAAAAACCCATATCCAGGATGAATAGCATCGGCATTGGTAATTTCTGCTGCAGAAATGATAGCCGGAATATTTAAATAAGATTGCGAGCTTGGAGCCGGGCCAATGCAAACAGCCTCATCGGCAAAGCGAACATGTAGACTGTCTTTGTCGGCAGTAGAATAAACGGCAACCGTTTGAATTCCCATTTCTTTACATGTTCTAATTACGCGTAAAGCAATCTCGCCTCTATTGGCGATTAATATTTTATTAAACATAATTGACGATTTTAAAATGTAACATAGGATTGATTTCCAATCAATCCATTTATAAATTCATTTTAAGATGGATCGACCAAGTATAGAGGTTGATCGTATTCTACAGGAGAAGCGTCGTCAACTAATACTTTAACAATTGTACCTGATACTTCAGATTCAATTTCGTTAAATAATTTCATAGCTTCTAAAATACAGATTACTTTGCCTGGAGCTACTGTGTCACCTACATTTACAAATACCGGTTTATCCGGTGAAGGTTTTCTGTAGAAAGTACCGACCATAGGCGCTTTGATAGTAATGTATTTTGACTCGTCGTTGTCTTTAGCTGGAGCCGCTGGAGCTTCAGAAACGGTTAATGGTGCTTGCGGAGCAACTTGAGTAACCATTGTTTGAGGAGCTTGCATTGCTTGAGGAATTTGAGCAGCTACCGGAATTTGTTGAACAATAGTCTCTGTTGTTTTTCCTTTTGGAGCAGTTTTGATGGTTATATTTAAACCTTCACTCTCTATTTTAACTTCGGTTGCACCTGATTTTGCAACGGCTTTAATAAAATCTTGAAGTTCCGAGTAATTCATATCCATTTGATTTTCTAATTAAATTAATTTTGTGATGTTATTTGGGATTATATCCCCATTTTACATAAACTGCACCCCATGTGAATCCTCCACCAAAAGCAGCAAGTATAAGTTTATCACCTTTTTTTAATTGAGATTCATAATCCCACAAACAAAGAGGTAAGGTTCCTCCGGTGGTATTACCATAGCGTTCGATGTTAATCATCACTTGCTCTTTTTCTATACCCATACGTTTTGCAGTTGCTTCAATAATTCTCATGTTAGCCTGATGTGGAACTAACCATGCTAAATCGCTAGGAGCAATGTCGTGCTTTTTCATCATTTCGACAGAAACGTCTGCCATTTTGCTTACTGCCCATTTGAAAACAGCTTGTCCTTCTTGATAAATAAAATGTTCTCTTGCATCGACTGTTTCGTGGCTGGCAGGTTTAACTGAACCTCCGGCTTTTTGGTGTAGGTGAACTCTTCCAACGCCATCCGATTGAAGAATGGCATCCATAATGCCATAATCTTCTGTGGTGGGTTCGAGCATGATAGCCCCTGCTGAGTCTCCAAAAATTGGTGCAACAGATCTATCGGTATAGTCTACTATAGAAGACATTTTATCGGCACCTACAACTATAACTTTTTTGTATTGTCCGGATTCGATGTATTTAGAACCAGTAACTACACTATATAAGAAGCCCGAACATGCGGCATTGATATCAAAATTGAAAGCATTGCGAATACCGGCTTTATCGGCAATAATATTTGCTGTTGCAGGGAACTGCATATCTGGTGTTACTGTTGCACAAATTAACAAGTCAACTTCTTCAGGTTTTGTATTTGTTTTTTCAAGAAGTCCTTTAACCGCTTCAGCAGCCATATCCGATGTTCCTTTACCTTCTCCTTTTAAAATGTGTCTGGTTTTTATTCCGATACGAGTCATAATCCACTCGTCGGAGGTGTCCATCATTGTAGAAAGTTCTTCGTTGGTTAAAATATAATCGGGCAAATAGCCTTGTACACCGGTAATTACAGCATTTATTTTATTCATTTTCAAAAGCTTCTTTGATTTTTTGGACTAAGCCTGCTTCAATAACACTCTTAGTATGTAAAATCATATTTTTAATAGCGAACTTATTGGAAGCGCCATGCCCAACAATAATTGGAGCATTAACACCTAAAACAGGGGTACCGCCATAAATATCAGGATTGAATCGATTAATATATTCGTTATCAATCCCTTGTTGTTTAAATAAATGATAGAAAGATTCCGATTGTTTCAATACCACATTTCCGGTAAATCCATCGGTAATAATTACATCAGATTTACCAGGTACGAACAAATCGTTGCCTTCTACGTTTCCGACAAAATTAAAATCGGTTGTTCCTTTCATTAACTCATAAGTTGCTTTGGTTAGCAAGCTTCCTTTTTCTTCTTCTTCGCCTAAGTTAAGAAGAGCCACTTTAGGATTTTCGACATTGTAAACATGCTTAGCGTATAAATCGCCAAGAATGGCATATTGATACAATATGTCGGGTTTACAATCCGGGTTTAATCCAACGTCAAGCAAAATACCGAAACTTCCGTCGGGGCGAGGAAGAGGACCAATCAAACAAGGGCGAATTATGCCTGGTACTTGCTTAACAGTGTACATGGTACCCGCTAGCATAGCACCGGTATTGCCTGCACTTGCAAAACCATCTATTTTTTTGGTCATTAATAATCTAAATCCTACAGCAATACTAGAATCTTGTTTTTTAGAAAAAGCTTTTATAGGATGATCGTTCATTGAAATAACCTCAGAGGCGTGAGCTATTTCGTACTCATCAACATTTTCGCCTTCTCTTATAAGAATTTCCTCGATGGCTGCTTTATCACCAATAAGTACGAGGGAAATGTCTTCGGGAAGAACTTTTTTTGCTTCGATTACACCAAGCGTTGTTGCTTCTGGAGCGTAGTCTCCTCCCATTATGTCAATTCCAATTTTTCTCATGTAATAAATGATTTAAGCCGACAAAATCGGCTTAATTTACAAAAAATTGTATGAACAGCTCTATACAGCTGCTTCTTTTTCTACTGCTAATTTACCACGGTAATGCCCGCATTCTGGACAAACAGTATGGTAAAGGTGTGTTGCACCACAGTTAGAGCATTTTGCTAAAGTAGGAAACGCTGCTTTATAGTGCGTTCTTCTTTTGTTTTTTCTTTGCTTCGATGTTTTTCTTTTAGGATGTGCCATCTTTTAACTTTTTTAATTCATTCCACCTAGGGTCTATTGCCCCTTCATTCTTTGTATTTGCAATATAATCTATGAGATTGCCACCACATGTATAATTTCCGTTTTCATCTTCCGAATGAACTTTCTTCATGGGAATAGCAACAACAATTAATTCGTTTATAAAAGGCGATACATCAAACTCGCTATCATTGTCGGGTAGTACATATAAGTTTTCGTCTTCTTCGGAATACTCCTCGCCAAACTTAATATAAATAGTCTGCTCTGAAGAAAGCTTATCGTTATATGTTTCGTTGCATCTGTCGCAAATATACACTACCGACCCTTCAATATTAAAGCGTAATTCGAGATGAGTCGCTTTTTTAATTAATTCTAACTCAACAATTAAATCTGACGATATAATGTCTTCGTTAGGGTATACTTCAAAGAACTTTTTGTCCGGCTTGTAAGAATAAAAATGCGAACCTTCGGCTAAGCCTATGTAGGCAATATTGTATTCTATGAGCGTTTTCAATTTATTCAGTTTCAAGCCTGCAAATGTATAAATTTCCTTACAATAAATAAAACAATGTAAGATTATTTTGGAAGTCCGATTTCTGAACCGCACTAATAATGAGTGCTTCAATAAAAAACAATGAGGTTTTGTAATTGTGTTTTTATGCTTTTGAACTGCTAATGGCATTAATAATGACCTTTTTATTAACTTTGCCAGTAAACATAAACTTTATAAAATCATGAGAGCATACGTTGTAGTTTTATTAGCACTGATAAGTTTTAGTTCTTATGCGCAGAACGCTAAACCCAATTACACTTTAGAAGATATTTGGAAAACATATTCATTTTATCCTCGCGCTGTGTATGGCATTCGTTCTATGAATGATGGAGAAAATTACACAGTGCTAGAAAACAATACAATAAAAAAGTTTAAGTATAAAAGTGGTTCTTTAGTTAATAATGTATTTAGCTTAAGTGATATCAAAACAGACTTGAAATTTGATGTTGAAGAGTATAGTTTTAGTCAAGACGAGTCTATGGTTCTTTTATCCAGCGATATTGAACCTATATATCGTCATAGTAATAAAGCCAATTATTATTTATACAACATCAAACAAAAAACATTAACGGAGCTATCGCGCAATGGTAAGCAACAGCTCATGCAATTTTCTCCGGATGGAAAACACTTGGCGTTTGTTCGCGACAATAATTTATATGTGATGTCTTTATCCGATTTAAAAGAAGTTGCTATTACCAACGATGGAGAAAAAAATGCTATTATTAACGGTGCTCCGGATTGGGTTTATGAGGAAGAGTTCTCTTTTGCTCAAGCTTATGAATGGGCTCCAGACGGACAGTCTATAGCATATTTACGTTTCGACGAAAGCAAAGTAAAAGAATATACAATGCCAATTTATGAAGGCTTATATCCTGAAATGTACAGCTTTAAGTATCCTAAAGCTGGTGAAGATAATTCTAAAGTGACGGTTCATGTTTATCATTTGTTTTCGAAGTCTGTTACCGATATTGAAATTGAATCGGATTATGAATATATTCCCAGACTTGTGTGGACAAAAAGTAGTGAAAAGTTGAGCATTCCGGTGTTGAATCGTTTACAAAATCACCTGCAAATATTATTGGCAAATACCCAAACCGGAAAAACTAATGTGCTATACGAAGAAAAGAATGATACTTACATAGAAATTTACGATGTTCTTACTTTTACCGATGATGGTAAAAATTTTATCTTTTGCAATGAGAAAACAGGTTACAATCACCTTTATTTATACGACATAAATGGTCAAGAAGTAAATGCTATTACACAAGGTAACTGGGAAGTGGTTAGTTTTTTAGGCTATAATTCAAAAACAAAAACGGTGTATTACATCTCGACAGAAAACAGTCCAACACAAAGAATGCTTTACAGTGTTGGAATTGATGGAACCAAGAAAAAGTGCTTGAACGAAAAAGCAGGGGTCAATAATGTGGAGTTTAGTGCAGGTTACAAATATTTTATCAACACTTGGTCGAGTGCAGCAACGCCTACAGAAGTTGACTTATACAAAGGATCTGGAGAGTTGATTCGCTCGCTAAAAGATAACAATGCCATGTTCGATTTGTTGAATAAGTACAATTGGAGTCCTAAAGAATTTGTTAGTTTAAAGAACGATAACGGCGATGATTTAAATGCTTGGATTATTAAACCGGCTAATTTCGATCCGAATAAGAAATATCCGGTTTTTATGACGGTTTATGGTGGGCCTGGCAACCAAACTGTTATGGATCAGTGGGAATATACGGCTTTATGGCATAATTATTTAGCACAAAAAGGGTATATTATTTTCTCTGTTGATAATAGGGGAACCGATGGTCGTGGTTATCAGTTCAGAAGGGCAACTTATGGAAAAATGGGAGCGTTGGAAGCCGAAGATCAAGCAGCTGGAGCACATTATTTACAATCTTTGCCTTATGTCGATGGCCAAAGGATAGGAATTCAAGGTTGGAGTTATGGCGGATACATGTCAACCTTGTGTTTAGAAAAATACCCCGAAATTTTCAAAATGGCAATTGCAGTAGCACCGGTAACCAATTGGAGATATTACGATTCTGTATATAGTGAACGCTATTTAGGTTTGCCAGATCAAAACCCTCAAGCGTACGATGCAAATTCGCCAACTAATCCGGAATTGGTTAAAAAAATGAAAGGTCGATATTTACTTATACATGGAAGTGCCGACGACAATGTTCATTTGCAAAATACCATGGAGCTTTCGAAACTGCTAATCGAAGCAGATATAGATTTTCAGGAAATGATTTATCCTAATAAAAATCATGGCATTTATGGCGGAAATACGCGTTTACATCTGTTCAGAAAAATGAGTCAATTTATCGTAAATAACTTGTAAATCAAGAAAAGATGAAATTAGACCCGATTGTACTTCAATTTTTAAGAGATTTGGTTGTCAATAATCATCGAGAATGGTTTCACGACAATAAAGCATATTATGACAGAGCCAAAGAAGCATTTGAATCGTTTGTAATTGCACAGATGGATGCTATCGCTCAATTCGACGAGCAGGTGAAAGGTTTAAAAGCCAAAGATTGCACTTTCAGAATTCATCGCGATATTCGTTTTTCACAAGATAAAACGCCTTATAAAATACATTTTGGTGCATACATGGCAAAAGACGGTAGAAAATCTTTAAATGCCGGATATTATACACATATCGAACCCGATGGGTCGTTGTTGGCCGGTGGCTTGCATATGCCATCGAAAGAATTGTTGGCAAAAGTTAGAATGGCTATTTACACTCATCCGGAAGCCTTCAAAGGCATTATTAATAGGCCTAAATTTAAGCAACATTTTCCCGAGATTTATGGCGAAAAACTAAAAGGTGCACCAAGAGGTTTTAATAAAGATTTTGAAGATATCGATCTTATCAAATACCAATCATACGATTTCTTTAAAATGATAAGCGACGATGAGCTTATAAGTGATGATTATTTTGCGCAAAGCATCGAATCCTTTAAAATATTAAAACCTTTGAACGATTATTTCAATCAAGTATTATCTAAATAATTAATTATTCGATTTATGGCTAAAGGTCTGTTAACCATTATGCTATTGGTTTTATCGAACACTTTTATGACTTTTGCTTGGTACGGCCACTTGAAATTCAAGCAAATGGATTGGTTTAATAGTTTAGGGCTGATAGCAATAATATTAATTAGCTGGGGCATTGCTTTTTTTGAATATATTTTCCAAGTTCCAGCCAATAGGATTGGTTTCATAGAAAATGGAGGCCCATTTAATTTATGGCAATTGAAGGTTATTCAGGAAGTGATTACATTAATTGTGTTTACCTTATTCTCGACTTTGTTTTTTAAAACGGATGCTCTGAGAATAAACCATCTAATCGGTTTTGTGTTTTTAATTTTAGCCGTATATTTTATTTTTAAAAAGTAGCTTTACAATCCATTTTAGCAGTTTACCGACTGTTGACGTGCGTTGGCCGAAAAACTATTTAATACCCGAGCCGTGCCCTCTAATTTTGGGTCATAATTAATAATTTTAATCTTATGAGAACACAAAGAGATCGTGAACATTTTTCGCACGAGTTTTACAGAAAAAGAAGCAGACATACTTCGTTGAGCCGTTTATTTGCTGCCATTATGTTTATGGGTGCCGGTTTGTTACTAATCGCGCATCAGACCGATTACATTTCGGATTATTTATTTCATATATTGTTCAGTTGGCAGATTCTTTTAATTGGTATTGGTTTAGTATCTGTAACCAAAAGAGGGGGATCGATGGGTGGCGCTATTATGATTTTAGTGGGAGGTGTTTTCCTTTTACCGGAGCTGATAGATATTTCGCTTAATATGAAAAAAATGATGTTCCCCGCAATATTAATAGGTGTTGGGCTTATCATACTATTTAAAGGATTCGATCGATGGCAAGGAAAAATGCGAAGACGATTTTCGAAAGGCGATTACTCAGACATCGATACCATAGATGCCAATCATATTTTTGGCGGTGGCGATTATTACATTACTAGCAATAATTTTAAAGGTGGAAAAATAAACTGTGTATTTGGTGGAGGCAAGTATAATTTCCGAAAAGCAAAACTAGCCGATGGCGTTCAAGTGTTGGATGTTTCAATGATTTTTGGCGGCTTGGAAATACACGTTCCTAAAGATTGGGAAGTGAAAGTAGAAGTGGACAGCATTATAGGAGGCTTTAATTATAAGCACAATGAGTTCGATCACACAGAAGCAAATCCTTCAGGTCACTTAATTATAAAAGGCACTGCCATTTTTGGAGGAGGAGAATTAAAGCGGTATTAAAAATTGAAAAACCCTTTCGTACATAAGCCTGTTTATATTGTTGTATATACATTGTGGTGGATGCTTCCGGTAGCTATCCACTCCTTTGTTTTGAATCAAACCTACCATTTAAAATTATCAATTACACTAACCGAAGCCTTATTAAGTTTTGCAGTTTTAGCCATCTTGATGTTAAGTCTTTGGTATATGGTGAAATACTCGAACTTAGCGTTTTCCAGTTTGAAAAAAACCTTACAAAACCATTTAATATCAATTGTAATAATTTTTCTGCTTTGGCTTGGGTTAAGTTATTTAATATATGCAGTTTTATTCGATAGCTCAATTCAAATTTTTCAATCCTCTTTATTATGGCGTTGGTTGATATATCTTCCTATTTATATTTTAATCGTCGCGGTTTATTATTTGATGATCTCTTTGGATGACTCAAAAAATCGAGCCATTGAGCAAGCTCGTTTAAACAGTTTTGTTAAGGAAGCGGAGTTGAAGGAATTGAAATCGCAAATAAATCCTCATTTTTTATTCAATAGTTTGAATGCTGTTTCTTCAATGATTTATACCGATAAAGATCATGCTCACGAAATGATTGTTAATATTTCAGATTTTTTCAGATCGACTTTATTAGCAAGCAAAAGTCGTATGATTCATTTATCCGAAGAGTTGGAGCATGCTTTATTGTATTTAGAAATTGAAAAAGCCCGTTTTGGAGATAAGATTCAACTAATCGTTAACCTACCCGAAAGTTTAAACCAATGGTCGTTGCCCTCGCTTATTTTACAGCCATTGGTAGAAAATGCCATAAAGCACGGGGTGTACGAAAGTCAAAAAACCATAACAATACAGTTCGATTTTACCCTTATGCACAATCAACTTCAAGTTGTATTACAGAACGATATCGACGACACATCGGTTAGCTCTAGAAAAGGCACCGGTACCGGTTTAAGGAATGTTGCAGAACGGCTACGAATTATTTATAATCAAGACGGCTTGCTTAAAGTAGAAAAAACTGATCGTTCGTTTAAAGTAATTATTCGAATACCTGAAAAGGAATATTATAAAGATGAAGATGATGAAAACGCCAATTAAAGCTATTATTATCGACGATGAAGCTCCGGCACGACAAATGATACAGCTATTTCTGAAAACTCACGAGCAATTCGAAATTGTAGAAATGTGCGAGGATGGGTTTTCTGGAGCAATGGCTATAAAAAAGCATATGCCAGATGTTGTCTTTTTAGATATTCAGATGCCTAAGCTGAACGGCTTCGAAATGTTAGAACTGCTCGACCAAGTACCATTGGTCGTTTTTTCTACAGCCTACGACGAGTTTGCTCTTAAAGCCTTCGAATATGGAGCAGTAGATTATTTGCTAAAACCGTATTCTCAAAAACGCTTCAATGCAGCAATCGAGAAAATTCTTATTCAGTTAGAAAATAAAAACCTATTACCTAACAATTTTTCTCGAATGATGGAATTTGTCCGCGAAAAGCGAGAAATTATTCACAGAATAGTTGTGAAAACCCCGAAAGAGATAAAAATCATTTTAGATAAAGAAATTGTTAAAATTGAGGCACAAGACGATTATGTTTTCATATACACCGAAAGTGGCGGGCGTTTTCTTAAAAACATAACCATGAAGTATTTAGAGGAGCATCTCGATAATGAAGAGTTTATACGGGTACATCGATCATTCATTATTAAAATAGATCAAATAAGTAAAATCGAAAATTGGGAAAAAGATAGCTATGTGGTGATCTTAAAAAATAAGGAAAAAGTTTCGGTCAGCAGAAGTGGTTATAAAAAATTAAGAGAAAAATTAAGAATGTAAAATATTGAAACGAATAGTGTCGCCCAATCATATTCTTTTTTACCACATCATTTGTAGATTCAATTCATGAATTGAATCTACAGCATGAATTGAATCTACCATTGCCATCATCTAATTAAATGTTAGCAAATTATGGAATTTGATATTCGTAATTATATCGGTTAGTTTTTTGGAGAATATGTATGGGAGCATCGGTTTGAATGATGTCTACTTGGTATTTAAATGCTTTGTTGTTTTCAATGGCATTTTTAGGACTCCAACACATAATATATAAGTTTTCTTTATGTGCTTTTTCTACAGCACTATTTGTAAGGGAGCTTAGACTAATACCTATGCCTCTTAGTTGATTAAGCTTTGCATCGAGTATTTTTTTATCAATATCTTCTTCTAGTGTTAAGAAACATTCAACATTAAGATTAAGCTCTTTTGCTTTCATTAAAAAATCCAAATCACCTTCGAGAAGTATATGTTTGTTAAATTGATACTTATCAATAACTTTTTTAATTGACCTTAGAAATAGTTTTCGATATCCACTATTGTATTTGTATCTATCATCTAGTTTACAATCTAAAGAAAAGTAATAAATATTAACATCTTTAATTTGATTAAACAGATCATCCATAGTGATGATTTTGACATCATTTTGAATACCAATGTATTTTGCATTTTTGATTTCTTCCCAAGTTTTGTCGAAAATTTTACCATTAGCATTGACTCTATTATCAAGATCATTATTATGAAATAAAACCACAACACTATCTTTTGTTATCTGAATATCTATTTCAGAGCCATCTGCACCAATACCTAAAACTGGTTCAATGGCTTCTAAAGTATTACCTGGGTATTTGTATAATTCTCCCATACCTCTATGGCCCAATATCATCATTTTATTATGATTGGCATTGATTAAATCGTAAGTGTCTTTCTCACAGGAAAAGAGAAATAATATTGCTGTTAACAGAATTACAGTTGAGTACTTCATATTTAAAGCTTATAATATAGTTTGACTTGATAATCTGCCCAAACTGGCAGTTGTGTACTATGCCAAAACGCGGTTAACGAGACTTTATAAAAATCGTCATTAATAAAATTATAATAGAGATTTGATGATAATTCGGCGCCCCATTTTTTGTATATTTTTATTTTAAACCCTAAACCAAGCCCCGCCCCAGACTGAAAAATATTTTGATGTGTCGTTGTCGATTCTCCTGTTGTATAATCGTACGTGTGAAATTTTCTGCTGTAATAATTCACATTTAATGTTGCAGTACTATAGAAATATTTTAAATATTTTCTGCTTCGAAAAGGGTAATACGAGATATAAGGCGCTAATTGAACTCCTAAACTGTTGAGATTAGTTTCTTTATATGTTAATTGATTATCAAAATAATTATTGTATTTAAGAAAGGTGTAATGTTCCATTCTACCGAAAGAAAGTCTTAAATTATTAATTATGGATTTTTGATTATTTTGTTCGTACTCAAAACTAAAATAGGCTTGATTTAATCCTCTTGCCATATTAAATAGAGGAACCAAATCTAACTTTATTGTTCGTTCAAAAAGGGTGTCTTTGGGAATTGCTAATGCGTTAAAATTGAGTAAAACAAATAAGATGAACAAGAATTTTTTCATATTGAATAGTTAAATAAAAAGAAAACCCTACAAATGGTCAGAATTTTCAATCAGCCACTTCTAGGGTAGTCTTTCTATAGATTTAAATTAACTCTGAATATTGAGTTTATTTTTTAAAGTAATCTGCAACAACTAAATCTTTAGTACCATGTGTCCAACAATAAAAGCCTTCGCCAGATTTTACGCCTAAATTGCCGGCATTAACCATGTTCACCAATAGAGGATCCGGTGCATATTTATCTTTTCCTAAATCTTCGTATAACACTTTCATAATGAAGTAACAAACATCTAGGCCAATGAAGTCGGCCAATTGTAAAGGTCCCATTGGGTGAGCCATTCCTAATTTCATAACAGTATCGATTTCTTCTACTCCGGCAACACCTTCGTGCAATGTAATGATGGCTTCGTTAATCATAGGCATTAAAATACGGTTGGCCACAAAACCTGCATAATCGTTCACAGGAACAGGAACTTTTCCGATAGATTTAGAAGTTTCGATAATGGTTTTAAGCACTTCGTCAGAAGTTTTATATCCACTAATGATTTCTACCAAACGCATCATTGGAACAGGATTCATAAAATGCATTCCAATCACTTTGTCTGGTCGTTTAGTTACTGCTGCAATTTTTGTGATAGAAATGGAAGACGTATTGGTAGCTAAAATAGCATCTGGTTTCGCCAATTCGTCCATCTCTCTGAAAATTTGCAATTTGATGTCTGCATTTTCGGTAGCAGCCTCAATTATTAAATCGGCATTAGAAACGCCATCTTTTAGTTTAGTGAAAGTAGTGATGTTGCCCAAAGTTGCATTTTTATCTGCCTCAGTAATTTTTTCTTTGGCCACCATTCTATCAAGATTCTTAGAAATAGTTTTAAGAGCTTTGTCAAGCGCATCTTGACTGATGTCAATCATTGAAACATTATAACCGTTTTGGGCGAATACATGGCAGATGCCATTACCCATTGTTCCAGAACCGATTACAGCAATATTTTTCATAAAATTTGTAATTTGATGTGAGTAATATTTAATACTTTAAATATACAAATGTTTTCTTTACATCGACTTGCTTTTTCTTATGTTATAAAATTTTAAGCTTCAAATAATTATTCGTATTTTCGAGCCTATCAACCTCTATTAGTTTTGTTTATCGGTGTTTAAGCAGTTTTTTAAAATAAGTCTCACCATTTGTCTAGTGTTTGAAATGAGTTTCGCAATAGCTCAAAAAATACCTGAAGTAAACATAGACATTCCTAAAGGCGAATATTCGGCCAAGCAGTTGATAGAAATACTGGAGCAGCAATCTAAATTAAAATTTTCTTATAATAGCGAGCTTTTACCATCGGCCTCTACATATTCGTATACAGCTCATCAAAAACCCTTAAAACAAGTATTGAAAAATCTGTCGGAGATGTTAGATTTAGATTTTGTTTGGGTAGAAGGGCAGTTGGTTATCAAACCAAAACCTCCCAAAACAGAACGTAAGCCCAAGGTTAAAACACATACCATTAGCGGAACTATAAAAGATGCCGAAACAGGAGAAACTATGATTGGCGCAACCATTCTGGTTAGTGGAACATCTATTGGAACCATCAGTAATAATTATGGATTTTTTTCGCTTAGTTTACCTGAGGGGACTTATATAATTCGGGTATCATATATGGGATATCTGGCGAAAGAACAAACGTTTGTACTCGATAAAAACCAGATATTTAACACCGACCTGTCGTTCGATTATCAACCCATGAGCGAAGTCGATGTGGAAGTAAGTGTAAAAGATGAGGTTTTAAAAAAGAGTGCTATAGGAAATATTACCATCAAACAAGATGAACTGAAAAGAAAGCCAGAATTAGCTGGTGAAAACGGTCTGATTAGAACCTTAGAAACTTTACCCGGCGTTCATACTTTAGGCGATGGAGCAAGTTTTTATTATACACGAGGTGGTTTCAAAGATCAAAATTTAATTTTAATGGATGAAGCTCCAATTTATAGCTCATCGCATTTAATGGGTTTGTATTCGGTGATTAACCCCGATGCGACTAAAACAATTGATGTGTATAAATCGGATATGCCGGTAAGCTATGGCGATCGATTATCGTCGATGACAGTCATTCAAACTCGCGATGGGAATATGAACAAAGCTGCGTTTACAGGTGTCATCAATCCATTTGTGTTTCGGGTAACTGCAGAAACCCCAATTGTAAAAGAACGATTGTCTATTTTTACTTCCTTTAGGCATTCTACCATTAATTGGTTATTTAGAAAAAATAATCCAAATTTAGATATTCATTTCAGCGACTTGAACCTGAAGCTGAAATACAAAATTAACGAGCGTAATCGCTTGTTTCTCAGTTATTACACAGGTAGCGATGTGCTCGAAAATATTGGAAGCAACAACAGCGGGTTTGGAATGGGGTGGAGTAATTTTGCTGCTAGTGTGCGTTGGAACCATATTTTTAACGATAAACTTTTTTCAAATACTACTTTGTATGGAGGCGCATATAACTATCATTTGAACATTAATGAAAACGAGCAACTCGAATGGCGATCGTTTATTCGTAACGTAACTTTAAAAACGGAATTCAGCTATTTTAGTTCACTTAAACAAACTTTTAAGTTGGGTTATGAGCTAAATTTTCATGCCTTTGACCCCGGAAATATCGATTGGGTGGAAGTCAACGAAGTCCCTCAAAAACAAGTTAATCAAATTGTGTTTTATTTTAACGATAGTTACGATATTAGTAAACGATGGCGACTCAATGCCGGATTTCGCTTGCCAATTTGGGCTAATACAGGACCGGTAACCGTTTATCGCTTCGACGAAAATCATGAAGTTACAGATACGTCAATCTTTTCAACTAACAAAATTTATAATGCGTTTATAAACTTCGATCCGCGCTTAAGTTTGCGTTATCAGATTAATGAACAATCGTTTATTGGTATATCGTATGGGATTTATCATCAGTATATTCATTTATTATCTAATACTTCGGGTCCTTTCACTACCCTCGATGTGTGGGTTCCGAGCGATATCAATATAAAACCTTCTCGTGCCGATATGATTAATTTAACGTACAGATCGTGGTACTTGAACGATAGACTGGAATTATTGGCCGAAGTTTATTATAAAAGGATGGATGAGGTGATTGCATATAAACCTCATGCTAATATGTTGTTAAATCCTTTAATTGAAGGTGAATTGCGATTTGGATCATCGACTGCATATGGGTTCGAGTGGAGTTTAAACAAACAAAAAGGATTTTGGAGTGGAAGAGTTTCGTATGCATATGCAAGAGTATTTATGCAATTTGACGAACTTAACAATGGAGAAATTTACAGAGCCTATTACGATCAACCTCACCAAATTAGCTTTAATCTTTCTTATCAATTGAGCGAACGTTGGCAAATTATGGCCAATTGGGTGTATGCTACCGGGGCTGCCATAACATCGCCGATCGATTTTTATACTTACAATAATCAAACGCTTCCATTGTATGGTTCAATTAATAATGATCGTTTACCGGATTACCACCGTTTAGATCTTGCTATAAACTGGCAGATGAATAAACATAGAGATAAGCGATTTCAGCACTTGCTCAACTTTTCTATTTTCAATTTGTACAATCGGAAAAATGCAGTCGGAATAAGTCATAATAAAATTAAAACAGGAGATAATACTTTCGAAATCCCTTCAAATTTATACGAAGATACCGATTTGGTTACAACCCAAACTTATTTGCTAGGCTTTATGCCATCGCTTACTTATCGATTTAAGTTTTAGTTGAAGGTTTAAATCTTCAATTTTATCGTTTTAGAATATAATTCTTATAACCTAGTTCAACGCCAAAAAATCGACTCATTAAGTTTTTAATACGGTCTTTTAAAGATTTTTGGTTGATAGAAATATCATAGTCGAATTGCCAATTCTTTTGGTTGATGCGATCAAGCATAACTCGGGGATGTGAACCTTCAAAACGTTTTAGTTCTTTGACGTGCATTTCGTAATCGAATGCACTCGATTTTACAACATTTTGATCGATCCATCGATCGTCGTGCCAGTATTTATGAAAGGTTTCTTGCTTTTTTTGCATTTTGCGAGGGTCTTTTACCCAGCCATAATGATAAATGTAAGCGTCGATAGGAATAACATTGAGCTTTTCATCCTCATTTTTTCTAAACCCTTGGGCATCGCGATAGGAGTATATTTTTGGATTGTTTTTAATGACTCTAATTTCGTGTTTATACCATTTCGACGATGCTCCCACAAAGTCGTAAGAACCATAAAAGTGAAGGTATTTAAACAGCAGACCATCAATATCTTTTCGATCTTTTGTTTTCTGCATGGCTTGATAAATGGTGTCTAAATATTTTTCATGCACTACTTCATCGCCCTGAATATAAAAACACCAGTCAGTGTCTTCAGATATTGCGGCAAAGGCTTTATCTGTTTCAACAGCTAACACACGCCCTCCTTCTCGCAAGGAATCGTCCCAAATAGTGTCTATAATTTTTATTTTATCGGGGGCAATTTGTTCTATCTTCGAATGGGTGTCGTCGGATGAATTACCGACTGCAACAATAAATTCATCACAAATTGGAAGAATAGATTTAATAGCTTCTTCTACTGGATAATCGTAGGTAATTGCATTTCTTATAAATGTAAAGCCGGATACTTTCACTTGTAAATATAGGTTTTAATGTTTCTCTTTTTTAGCGTATCAGAATAAAGTTTTCATACCGACAAACCAATACAGTTCTTGCCAGTTGCTTGTTGTATTCTGATAGGTTTGCCAATGAACTCCTGTTTCAACTTGCCAATGTACAACCGGATTGATGATATATGATACCTTAAACTCAGCTTTTTGTAAAAGGGTCAACTCACCTTGCAAAACGGTGTTTCCAAATTGTTGAGGATTATCGTTGTACGAGCGGTAAATATTTTGTCCGAAGTTCGTACTATCTTTATCTAAACCAAATTTTGCAGAACTGATATAACCACTAAATACCCAAGAACGATATTGATATTGCATATCGAAAATTATCTCTTTAAAATTTGCGCCTAAAGGATGTGCCAATGCCTGATGCATCTGTCCATAATTTTCCATGCTTGTAACATGAGAATAAGTGTACGGTCGGACGGTGTTGTATTCTGCTAAAAGAAAAAAGTTTTTCAGCCCAAATGCGTTGTACCATTTAATGCCCAACTGATAACCAAACTTATTGCCCCACCAACCTTGGTTATTTTGGTATTCTTTCAGTTTAAATTCGTCGAGAATTAATTGTGCATAGGTATGAATCGATTTAAACCATCGGATTCTTCCGCCACCCCCTATTAAAACATTATCTGGCGATCCGACAGAATGCTCGATAGGTCTAAAAAAGATGACAGGGTTTAGGTAATTATAGTCGAAACCTCTAATCCCATCGTCATCTAACTGATTTCGCCATACAACAGTTTCGAATAAGTTGATGTTAAAACGACGACCAAGATTTAAACTTAAAAAGTGAGAGGTAGCATATTTATTTTCGTTGGGATAACTGTATAACTGGCTGTCGAAATCGCGCATCATTTGGTATAATATGATATATTGCAGTTTTCCAACAGCTACCGTGGCTTTTAAAAATGGATAAGATGCTGTATTGTCCGAAAGTAAAAGCGAGCGGTAGCCATCGCCCCAAAAATTTTTATCTTTTCCTAACTGAAAATTAATGTAAGGAGCAGGGTTATAACTCAAATAACCCATCCAATTGGTATATACAAAACTATTACCTAATCGAGCATTGAATTCTCCTTCGCCGGGTACCATTTGAATACTGTCGGCTAGTAAAAAATCGGCGAAGTTCAGTTGAGTTTTTGCACCGTACCATACGGCTTTAACACTAAACTTATCTCCCCATTGGCTAAGCATCTCAATTCCACCTCCTGCTTGGTAAGGGTTGTTGTCTTGGGTGGAAAGCGAAAAACTAGAGTTGAGAATGGGCGTAATTCGAATCGTTTTAGATGGATTCTGAATTATATACTGATGTCTTATTTTTGAAAAATGGCCATTCAATAAAGCACTATCGCTGCTTGCTTTTGTAGGAGCTAGAAAAAGAATTCGAGGATAAATTGCTGAGTGAAACGTATCGGACTCGTTGATTAATCGACTCTCATATATTCGATTAAAGGCAGGGTCTAAAATCAAAAAGTTGTTTTGAGCCATTCCTTTACCCCAAAAGATAAAAAAGAAAAAGCTTGCAACAAAAACAAGTTTTATATCTGAAAAGCGGTCTATCATTTAAATATTGAGGAAGTGCAAAAACGCATCAAGGCGATCTTTGTACAATTCGTCCATTGTTTGATGTTCGGCAAAGATAGCTTCAATTTTGTAATTGAACCGTTCTAAAGCTTGTCGAACACCATCGATCTGAGTTGTGTTTAATTTTAAAGTGAGTTTAAGATGAATCTGATCTGTGCAATTTTGAACGTAAGTACTTAAGATTTTCACATCTTGTCCTTCAATTATTTGGGCTACTTGTCCCAAACTATAATCGCGAATGCCTAATTTTAAAACAATAATACTTCCGCTTTGGTCGATTGAAGTGATTTTTGCCAACGCAGAAAGAAGATGATTCATACCAATGGCGCCTAAAAATTGTTTTTTCGAATTAACAACAACAACCATCGACCATTTAAACCGATGCATCAGCTCTAAAACATCGTAAACGTGTTGGGTTTCGTAAACAAAAGTATTGGCTTTCTCAATTTGGCATTGCTCTATACTTAATTCATCTTTTTTAAGATTGAAAACGGCTTCGTCGCTTAATAGCCCGATATATTTTTTACCATTGACTACAGGGAGGTGAGAGACTCTAAAAAACTCCATATAATGAAGAGCTCTGCCGGCAGAGTCGGAAATTCCCATTGTTGGAATGGTGTCGTTTATTATTTGTTTTGCAATCATTTAAACACTTGTTCAATAATACTCTGATTTGCACGTTTTAACCACGAAATGAATTAATTTTGCAGAAAAATTGGTTATGACGCGCTTAAGTGTAAATATAAATAAAATTGCAACAATCCGAAATGCACGCGGAGGAAATATGCCCGATGTGCGCCAAGCAGCTATTGATTGTCAAAAATTCGGTGCTGCAGGTATTACTGTTCACCCTCGTCCGGATGAGAGACATATCCGATACCAAGATGTTTACGATATTAAACCGATTATTACTACAGAGTTTAACATCGAAGGTTATCCATCGAAAAAGTTTATCGATTTAGTACTTGATGTAAAACCAACACAAGTAACATTAGTTCCAGATCCGCCGGATGTGCTAACATCTAACGCAGGATGGGACACTGTTAAAAATGAAGCTTTGCTTATCGATATCATTAAAACATTTAAAAAAGCAGGAGTAAGAACCTCTATTTTTGTCGATACGGATTTTATAAATATCGATGGTGCTGTTAAAGTCGGTACCGATAGAGTAGAGTTATATACCGAGCCATATGCCACCAATTATTTTATGAATAAAGAAAAAGCTGTAGAAGATTTTAAAAAAGCAGCCTATTATGCTAATTCTTTGGGCTTAGGACTAAATGCAGGGCACGATTTATCTTTGGAAAATTTGGCTTTTTTTAGCGAGCAAATTCCTATTATCGACGAAGTTTCTATTGGTCATGCTTTAATTTCTGATGCCTTATATTTTGGTTTGGAAAACACCATACAAATGTACAAGCGACTTTTGAAATAAATGCAGCTTTTTTATCGGAAAATAGGGGAAGGAAATCCTGCACTAATCATTTTACATGGGCTTTATGGCGCATCCGATAACTGGATGACAATAGCAAAGGTTTGGTCTGAGAAATTCGATGTTTTTGCAGTAGATTTACGAAATCATGGGCAATCGCCTCACAGTAAAATACATACTTATCAAGCCATGCGCGACGATGTGCTTGAGTTGATGGACGAGCTGAATATTAAAAAGGCAGTTATTGTTGGACATTCGATGGGAGGAAAAGTTGCCATGAGAATAGCTATGGATCAACCTGAAAGAATAAATGCACTTGTGGTGGTCGATATTGCACCAAAAAATTACACTCCCGAAGCAGACGATCACACCAAAAAACATTTGTCGATAGTACAGGGGATGCTTTCCATTCCTCTGCAAGAATTTGATAAACGAGAAACCATCGACCAATGGCTTATGGATTATATTAAAGAGCCTAGAACACGACAATTCATCATGAAAAATTTGAAGCGAAATAAAGATAATTCCTTCGAATGGAAGTTAAACATCAAAGTAATTGCCGATAATCTGTTAGGTATTACAGGAGGGTTTTCTAACCAGAATATATACAGAAACATTACAGGGTTTCCTGTGTTATTTATTAAAGGCGCCTTATCGACTTATATTTTGCCATCGGACAAGGAAAGAATTGAGGAGATTTTTCCGGCATCGGAAATGTTTATTGCGCCAGAGGCCGGACACTGGGTGCATGCCGAACAAGGCGAATGGCTAAGCGAAACGGTTTTAAAATTTTTAACCAACGATATTTAAAATAGATGAAAAACTTACGATCGATATTTATTTCTCTTACGCTAATATTTGCCTACTCCGTTTCTGCCCAAATGAGTAGTAACGAATACATCGAATTGTATAAAGAATTGGCTATTAAAGAAATGAAGCGAACCGGAATTCCGGCGAGTATAACATTAGCTCAAGCCTTATTAGAGTCGGGCAACGGCAATTCAGATTTGGCTAAAACAGCTAATAATCATTTTGGAATTAAATGTCATAGCAGTTGGACCGGCAAAAAAGTTTATAAAGATGATGATGCAAAAAATGAGTGTTTCCGCAAATATCCTACTGTGTACGAATCATATATCGATCATTCCGATTTTATTGTTAAAGGGCAACGATACGCCTTTTTGTTTGAGTACGAATCTACCGATTATAAGAAATGGGCGCATGGATTAAAAAAAGCAGGTTATGCAACCAGTTCAACATATGCTACTAGGTTAATTGAAATAATTGAGCGTTATGAGCTTTTTAAATATGATTCTGAAACTAATAAACCTATCCCAGAGAGTGATTCAAAGGAATCGAAGCCAAAAAAACATCGCATGAGTAAAGAAGATTATGCGGTGCAATTGGGCAGAACCATTGAGACAGAAAATGGTGTTATGTATATTGTTACCAAAACAAACGATACATATTCTAAGTTAACCGATGAGTTTCAAATGTTGCGTTTCGAGTTATATAAATATAACGATGTAACCAAAGCATCACAACTAAAAGCCGGCGAGCGGGTGTATTTACAACCCAAAAGAAATAAAGCAGATAAAACACATACGACTCATACTGTAAAAATGGGTGAAACATTGTACGATATTTCTCAAATGTATGCTATCAAATTAAAGAAACTAATTAAGCGCAATCATCTTCAAGAAAATTTGGAATTAAACGAAGGGCAGGTGCTTAAATTGAGATAAAAAGAAAAGCAGTTTACTTTGGGCAAACTGCTTTAAAACAAACTATGAGAAACAATACGTGTGAGCTTTCTAGCAATCACGCATTATATTTACAAAGATATCAGATTGTTTGAAAAATCAAGCAATAAATAAAATAAAAAAATGTATTTTAGAACATACATTATCAGATAGTTAACCTTCATTAAGGTTTTGCTCAAAGTATTTCCAGAGTTTGGTATCGGGAACTGGAGCTTCAATATAAATCATTTGTTTAGTTGTAGGATGCGAAAACTGAATAGACCTAGCGTGTAAGCAAATGCCTTTGTCGGGGTTCGATCGTCGAGCGCCATACTTTAAATCGCCTTTAATAGGACAACCAATATGGGCTAGCTGAGCCCTGATCTGATGATGACGACCTGTTTTTAATTCAACTTCCAGTAAAGTGTATAAGTCGGACTTAGCAATGGTTTTATAATGCAAAAGAGCTCTTTTAGATTGTGGTTTTTCCTCGTCGAAGACATAAGATTTATTTTGCTTTTCATTTCTAGATAGAAAATGTTCCAAATCAGCCTCTGGTTTTTCTGGAGAAGGACTTACAATAGCCCAATAAATTTTTTTAATGTCTTTATCTTTAAACATGTCATTTAGCCTGCTCAAAGCTTTGGAGGTTCTAGCAAACAAAACAATTCCACTGGTGGGCCGATCTAGTCTATGAGGCAATCCTAAAAATACATTTCCGGGCTTCTGATATTTTAGTTTGATGTACTCTTTTACATAATCCAACAATGGTGTATCGCCGGTTTTATCGCCTTGTACAATATCCGATGCAGATTTATTAATGGCAATAATATGATTATCTTCGTATATAACCTCTAGTTTCATTTTCAAATTTAATATTGTTCTCTTTCGTTCGGAAAATCTCTCGATTTTACATCACTAATATAATTTTTTACAGCTCCTTTAATTTCTTCAGAAATATTATGGTATCGTCTTAAAAAACGTGGCGAAAATTCTTGAGTTATCCCAAGCATATCGTGTAAGACTAAGACTTGACCATCGACACCTGCGCCTGCTCCAATACCAATAACAGGTATTTTTACTGTATTAGCGACGATACCTGCAAGATTGGCAGGGATTTTTTCAAGTACAATAGAGAAGCATCCCAATTCTTCTAATAGCTTGGCATCTTCAATTAACTTTTTTGCTTCTTCTTCTTGTCGAGCCCTTACGGTGTATGTTCCAAACTTGTAGATCGATTGTGGGGTCAAACCCAAATGTCCCATTACCGGTATACCAGCCGAAAGAATACGCTGAACAGATTCTTTTATTTCTAATCCGCCTTCCATTTTAATAGCATGAGCTCCAGTTTCTTTCATTATTCTGATGGCCGAATGGAGTGCTTCTTTTGAGTTGCCTTGGTATGTTCCAAAAGGCATATCTACAACTACTAAAGCTTTTGATGTAGCTCTAACCACACTGGCTGCGTGGTAAATCATAGCATCTAATGTAATAGGTAAAGTGGTTGAAAAACCTGCCATAACATTAGACGCAGAGTCTCCAACAAGAATAACATCGATTCCTGCCGATTCTACAATTTTAGCCATTGAATAATCGTAGGCTGTTAACATCGCAATTTTTTCACCACGTAATTTCATTTCATATAATACGTGAGTGGTTATTTTTCTTACATATGATTCTACAGACATACTAATTTATTTATAGAAATTAACAAGTAAACACGTGATCTACTTGACATAATCGATTAAAAAGATTACTTTCGTTGCTTATTTTTTAGACAATATTACAGACGAATTTCATATTCGACAAATTAAATCAAATAAAATTAACATTAGAATGATCAACGCTATAAAAACCATTGTGCTTCTCTTGCTTATAGTCTTTGTTGCTGCGTCCTGCGAAGAAGATTTTTCCACTGTAACAGAATATAACGATAAAACTGTTGTGTATGCTTTTTTAGAACACAAAGATCCATGGAACTCTTCAAAAGATACAAACTTTATTGTAGTTAATAAAGCATTTTTAGGTGAGGCCAATGTATACGATATGGCATCAGTGGCAGACTCGGTCAATTATCCAGATTACGATCAAATAGATGTTAGCCTACAACGTATTAAAACCAGCGATCCAAATTCTGAAGCTATTGGCGATCCTATACAATTAGACTATACAGTTCATTATAAAGATTCCGGGGTGTTTTCGAGAGAACATAATGTTGTATTTTACACCACAAAAGCATTAATGTATTATCAAGACGTTGATGCTAATCCAGCTCCAGGTGACGAATCATATTATTATCGTTTATCAGTAAAAAAACCTAACAAAGAAGAAGTTTACGCTGTTACCAAAATGATAAGAGGAATTTATGAAGGCAAACCAATGACAAGGCCAGATGATAAAAAAGAAATAAATATGGTGTCTACCTTGCAGAATTATAAATTTAATATTGAATTTAAACCTAATCTAGACGCAACATCATACGCTCTAAGAATAAGACTCTTTTATTATGAGAAAAAATACAATGATGATAATATATATCTAGATTATGTTGATTATACTCATTCATTATATAATGTTGTAAGCGGAGAAAGTAGCTCATCAAGTAGCTTAAGTATAGGCGTACCTCCTTCGGCATTTTATATTAATATAGCTTCAAAACTTAAGGACACTACCGGAGTACAATGGAGAATGTATAAAACTGAAGGTAACACCGGATTTCCGGAAACACATGCCATTTTGTTTACACTTGGATCATACGAAACTTATATGCACAATCAAGTTACTCAACCTTCTAATGGGATTGTACAAGAGAGACCAACTTATTCCAATATTGTTAATGGTCTTGGGTTATTTACAAGTAAGTGGAACTTTATTAGAGATGGTTTTTATTTATCCAATCCAACAATAGATTCCTTATCAATGGGAGAAGAAAGCAAATATCTTAAGTTTAAAAACAGTGATTTAACAGTACATGATAATTACATGATGGATTATTCTTCTGTCATTAAAAGATACTAGTGAATAGCATTTTTGTCAGTAAATTTACTATATAACTGACAAAATATCTTACTAAAAACACCTCAAGATCGAATCGTTTTTTTGAGGTGTTTTGTTTTTATACCCTGAAAAACAATTACTTATGACTTTATTTTGAAGATAATTTTACGCTCTAAAGAAATGCTTGGCACAACAATTGAAAAGCGCAACAACATTTACAAGAAATAGAAAACATTAAAAAACATTGATATTATGGGTAAAATTATTGGAATTGATTTAGGAACTACAAATTCTTGTGTATCTGTAATGGAAGGCAACGAACCTGTTGTAATTCCTAACAGCGAAGGGAAAAGAACCACACCATCTATTGTGGCTTTTATTGAAGGTGGCGAACGAAAAGTTGGCGATCCAGCAAAACGTCAAGCTATTACCAATCCTACTAAAACGGTTTATTCGATTAAACGTTTTATGGGGGAGTCGTTCGATAAAGTAGCCGAAGAAATTAAACGTGTACCATACAAAGTTGTTAAAGGTGATAATAATACTCCTAGAGTAGAAATTGATGGTAAATTTTTCACACCTCAAGAAATCTCGGCTATGGTTTTGCAAAAGATGAAAAAAACGGCTGAAGATTATTTAGGTCAAGATGTGAAAGAAGCGGTAATTACAGTACCTGCTTACTTTAGCGATTCTCAGCGTCAGGCAACAAAAGAAGCAGGTGAAATAGCAGGTCTAGATGTAAAACGTATTATTAACGAACCAACAGCTGCTTCATTGGCATACGGACTCGATAAAAAAGATAAAGATCAAAAAATTGCTGTATTCGATTTAGGCGGTGGAACTTTCGATATTTCAGTGTTAGAACTAGGCGATGGCGTATTCGAAGTTAAATCAACCGATGGCGATACTCACTTGGGGGGCGACGATTTCGACGAAGTAATTATTGAGTGGTTAGTTCAAGAATTTAAAAATGACGAAGGCTTAGATTTAAGAAAAGATCCTATGGCTCTTCAAAGATTGAAAGAAGCGGCTGAAAAAGCTAAAATCGAATTATCAAGCTCAACAACTACTGAAATCAATTTGCCTTATATTATGCCAGTTGATGGAGTGCCTAAACACTTGGTTCGCTCTTTAAGTCGTGCAAAATTTGAGCAATTAGCCGATAAATTGTTAAATGCTATTGTTGAACCTTGTAAAAAAGCGATTAAAAACTCAGGCTTGTCTGCATCAGAAATCGACGAAGTGATTTTAGTAGGAGGTTCTACTCGTATTCCTGCTGTTCAAGAAAAAGTAAAAGCAATTTTCGGAAAAGAGCCTTCGAAAGGTGTAAATCCCGATGAGGTTGTTGCAGTTGGAGCGGCCATTCAAGGTGGCGTTTTAACCGGCGAAGTTAAAGATGTATTATTACTCGATGTTACGCCTTTATCGTTAGGCATTGAAACAATGGGTCAAGTGATGACTAAATTAATTGAAGCCAATACAACTATTCCAACTAAAAAATCGGAGACCTTTACAACGGCTGTCGATAACCAACCATCGGTAGAGATTCATATCTTACAAGGAGAAAGACCAATGGCTAATCAGAATAAATCGATAGGTCGTTTTCACCTAGATGGAATTGCACCTGCACAAAGAGGCGTTCCTCAAATCGAAGTTACTTTCGACATCGATGCTAATGGTATTTTACACGTTTCGGCAAAAGATAAAGGCACCGGCAAAGAGCAAAAGATTAGAATCGAAGCTTCTTCAGGATTGTCTGACGATGAAATTAAAAAAATGAAGGCTGAAGCAGAAGCCAATGCGGATGCTGATAAAAAAGAGCGTGAAAAAGTAGATAAATTGAATCAAGCTGATGCATTAATATTTCAAACAGAAAAACAATTGAAAGAGTTTGGAGACAAGTTGCCAGCCGATAAAAAAGAACCAATCGAGGCCGCTCTCAAAAAATTAAAAGATGCGCACCAAGCTCAAGATTTATCTGCTATCGATACAGCAACAACTGAGCTAAATGAGATTTTCCATAAAGCTTCTGAAGAGATGTACAAACAACAAGGCAATGCTCAAGCTGGACAAGCACAGGCAGAACCAAATGCAAACAAAGCAACAGACGAGGTGCAAGACGTAGACTTCGAAGAAGTCAAGTAACATCAATATATATTATTTTCCAAAACGGCTTTAGCAATTTGTTAGAGCCGTTTTTTTATTAAAAAAGGCTACTCGAAGTAGCCTTTAAAATATAAGGATGTATTAAAGTTATTATTGTTTGTTGAGAATAATGTGTTTTGTTGTAGTGCTAATTTTTCCAGAGGTATCTAAACCAGGTGTTTTTAGTTTGAAGCTGAAGGATTTGTACCCTTTAGCAACGACTGTAAATTCGTATTTTTGATCGGCAGAAAGTGTTAGAAAATAGTTGCCCGAAGTATTAGAATCTACGATAATCTTTTCATCGGTTTTTGAATTGGTAATTTTAATTTGAGCTTCAAGCGGTTTTCCGGTATCGCTATCGACAACAGATCCTTTTACGATTGCCATTTGCTCTGTATTAAAGCTTTCTGCAAGTACAGCAGGAAGCTCTTTATAGCTGTTAAAATAGTTACTCATATCGATTTCGTAAATATCGAGTTTTCCTATACCTTCCTTTCTATTACTAGAAATAAATGCTTTATTTTTTGAAGCTGATAAAACAAAATGAATTTCGTCTTTTGTTGTATTAATAGGATATCCAAGATTAACAGGCTTACTCCATGTGCCATCTTCTGCAAGGGTCGAAACAAAAATATCGTGCATACCCATAGAGTTATGCCCTTCGGAGCTAAAAAATAATGTTTTGCCATCGGGGTGAATATAAACACCAATTTCGTCGTATTCGGTATTAATTACAGGGCCAATATTAACGGGTTTTTGCCATACTCCAGCTACTTTATTCGAAACCCAAATGTCGCCAAATCCCATACCACCTCGTTCTCTTTCACTAACAAAATAAAGTGTTTTGCCATCAGCAGTTATAGACGCTGAGCTTTCGAAATAGCTAGAATTGATGTATTTATCATCAATAGGCACAGGTTCAGACCATTTGCCATCGGAGTCGAATTTAGATACATAAATATCGCCACTACCTGTCACGCCTTCAATATTTTTATAAATAAAAATGTATTGGCCATCGGCTGAGATACTCAAGTTTGCGTCGAAACTAGGCGTGTTGATTGGCTCTCCTATGTTTTTTGCAGATCCCCATTTTTGGGCGCTATCATCCCATGTCGAAATATAAATATCGTCGAAATACTGCTCATTAAATTCACATAGTTTCCCTCCAATATTATCTGGACGTCTTGAAGTAAACACAAGGGTTTTTTCGTCGGCAGTTACCGATGGTGAAGCATCGACAAACTCAGAGTTGATGGCTGTACCCATATTAGCTATAGGCGCAATGACCGGATTTTCCATCATGTATTTTGCCGTTTCACACTGATGTAATAGTCGATTGACATCGGAATTTTCTCGGGTAGTTTTGTTTTTATATTTGTAAAAATTTTCAATGGCTTCATCCAAATTCCCGTTGTATTTATATGCTTTACCAAGGTAGTAGTAGGCATTTTGAGTGATTGAGGTATCGCGGTCAACGGCTCTATTGAGGTAGTAAATTGCTGAATCGGCTTCGTTTAACCCTTCGAAACAAACCCCAATCCTGAAATTTAATTTAGCATGATTTGGTGCTTTTTGGTACAAATCCCTATAAATCCTTAAAGCACCATAATAATCCTTATTATTGTATAAAACCCACGCTCTTGCCAAACCGGCTCCTATCCAATCTTCTTGATCGTCAGTAGGTCCTTTTTTATTAGGAGAATTGAACGAGCAGTATGCACTCGTAGTGTTAAGAAGTAATAATGCAGTAAGTAAAAGTAGAATTGATCGCATAAATTGATGGTTTTTTCTTTAAACCCTAAAAATAGCGATTTGCTTTTAAAATGAATAATATACTTATTAACGAGTAACTAACAGACTTTTAAACAGTTTAATAGCCTCTTTTTTCTCTTGTGTAAAAGAATATGAGATGCTTTTAGTTAGATAGTTAATAAATCTTTCTTTATCTATTGTTAATAAGTTATTGTATGAGTGCTCAATATTATCGATCCCAGATCGGAAGGCTTTGTTTAAGCTCGATTCAATTTCTTTAACTTTTTCGTTTCCAACCCAAACAGCGAAAACAAAAGGTAAATTTTGGTATTTTTTCCACGCATCCGATAAATCATATCGATAGGGATAATACTGCTCTTTTTCAAAAACCCTATCGCCAATTAGTACCATGCCACATCCCTCTGGAAGATTATTTTCGAAACCAATAGCTGTTGGTAAATACTTGAACTGTTGTTTCCAATAGTTTTGTGCCAATACTTGTACTAATCTGACAGAAGTTCTCGATTGGTAATCTAGATAAATAGTATGAAGTTTATGAATTGGTTCTTGACTCAACAAAACAACTGTTTCTACAGGTCCATCAGAACCTATGCAAAAATCACTAATAATCTGATAGTCTTTCGGTAACTCGTCGAGAGCTCCGACAGGCAGTAATCCTCCATCTACACTACCATTTTTTATAGCTTTTGCACAATTGGCCGGAAAGTCAATGTATAGTTCGACTTCTGAGTTTAGTAGTTTGTCATTTTTTATACCATCGATAAATGGAATTGTATTGATGTACGAAACTAAAGCAAGTTTAATGGATGCCATTCTCAATAGAAATTTGTTGCGAGTCTTTGATTTCTTTTACAGATATTACTGCTGCAACAACAGCGACAATAGCAATAAATCCGGAAATAAGTAAGCCAATGTATGGAATTAACAAAATAAGTGCGAAGAAAAATCCATTACCAGTTATTAATCCTTTGTTTTGTCGAGTAAAAGCAACGCTTTGTTTAATATTATATCGTTGTCTCTCATTGACATAATCGACAAATGAAAACCCGTAAAAATAAGCGGCAATTAGTAGTAGTACGAATGGCGAAATAAGATTCGTAAAAAATCCGATCACAGGTATTATTCCAACGATAAAGAATAAAAAGATAATTAATGTTTCGATGAGTGCATTTCTGAGGGCAATCAAAACGCCTCTTACAATATCCCTCATCAGTTGTTGAATATCGAAAGGGTAGTCTTTGCCGGTTAGAATCTTCTCAGTTTTTTCGGACAAATAGGCAAGAAATGGCGACATCAAAATTAAAACAATATAGCCTCCAGTATATGCAAACAAGAAAAAGAACACTATTTTGAGAACGATATAGATTCCAAAACTTAATAGCCCACTGATAAAAGCGGCTCCAAAAAAATTGGCATTTTCCAAACTCGTCGATTTGAGCACAACTGCTTGAATGTAATCTGTGAGCGAAGAAATTGCAGCAAAACCTCCAATAAAGAGCGATATATTGAACACAATAGGGACTAGAAAAAACCATCCAAGATTATGTTTAAAAATAAAAGACAGTGCTGGCCCGTAATCCGACACGCCTTTGCCGAAGCCTTTAAAAAATCGATTCATAGTACAAATATATAAGCTTTCGAAAAATATAGTGTAGCCGAAATAAGATATCCTGCAATTGGGACTAAATATTTAACAATTCATCCTGTAAATATAGCAATCGGTTTTTATTTAATTGAAATAATGTATCTGTTGGTGCTAGTTTTGGCTTGTAAACTTTAAACAAAATTCAGCTTTTTTATAGTAAAGATAAATCGACCTATTTGTTCACGGAAAAAGAATATCCGATTGATGAATCTTTAGATAAAATTATAGCACTGCTTTCTCCTCGACAATTTCTTCGTATAAGCAGTCAATATATTATATCTATTCATGCTATTAAAGATATTATTTCTCACAATAATTCACGATTAAAGATTGTTATTCAAGCAAAGAGTCTAGAGCCTTTGGTTGTTAGCAGAGAGAAAGTTTCGGCATTCAAAGAATGGTTACAACAATAGATTTTAAAATAAAATCTGCTAAAAAAGGTTTGAATTTTCAACAATAATTGTCTTAACTTTGTCTTGAACAAAAAATTGAAATTATGTTAGACTCCGTTTTATTATTATTCAGTATGGGTGGCTCAGAGTGGATTCTCATCGTGGTGGTCGTACTCGTGCTTTTTGGTGGCAAAAAAATACCTGAGTTAATGCGTGGTATGGGTCGTGGGGTGAAAGAGTTTAAAGATGGAATTAGCGGGAACGACAATACAGCCACAAAAGAAGAATCTAATAATACTAAAATCGAAAAATAGACGTAAAGTTTATTAGACTTTAAAAAAGAAAATATTGGCATGCTTTACCATAAGGGTGTCAATATTTTTTTAGCCGATTACATCAAATGTCAGAAACTGTTCAAGTCACAAAAAAAAAGAACCCGCCAAAAAAAATGTCTTTTGGCGATCACCTCGACGAATTTAGAATACATCTTATAAGAGGTTTAATAGCCGTATTAGTGTTGGCTATAGTTGCTTTTTTCTTTAAAGATTTTTTATTCGACGATATTATTCTGAAACCAAGAGAACCGGAGTTTTTTACAAATCGTTTGCTTTGTTATCTTGCGCATCATTGGAATCTCGATCTTTGTATTAATCAGACGCCTTTCGAGATGATTAATATTAAGTTGGCAGGGCAGTTTAGATCTCATATTATTATTTCAATTATTGCCGGTGTGGTTATAGGTTTTCCTTATTTAATATGGGAGTTATGGAGATTTATTAAGCCGGCTTTGAATCAAAATGAATTAAATAACTCAAGAGGAATTCTGTTTGCGGTTTCAATTTTGTTTACTGTGGGAGTTTTATTTGGATATTATTTGATTTTACCCTTGTCAATTAATTTTTTAAGTTCTTACTCGATAAGCGATCAGGTTCTCAATCAGATTAACTTCGATTCGTACTTTTCTATTATTACATCTATTACACTGGCTTCTGGGGTTGTGTTTGAATTGCCGGTGGTAATCTATTTTCTTTCAAAGATAGGCCTTGTTACGCCTCACTTCTTAAAAAAGTACAGACGTCATTCTGTGGTTGCTTTTGTAGTACTTGCTGCTATCATTACGCCTCCCGATGTGTTTTCGCAAATATTGGTAGCCATCCCATTGCTTATACTTTACGAGTTTAGTATTAAGATATCTAAACGTGTAGTCAGTAAACGTAGAATAAGTACCGGAATTGATGATTAGACAGTTCGAAAATCGCCTTATTGGGGTTGTTTTAGCTGGCGGATTAAGCCGTAGAATGGGTCAAGATAAAAGCTTAATGCTATACCGAGACGAAGCTCTTATCAAGTATTCCATAGATATCTTAACTCCCTACTGCAGCGAAGTTCTACTAAGCAGCAATACAAAATTTCACGATAAATTTGGATTAACACGCATCGAAGATCTTCATAAAGAAATCGGTCCAATGGGGGGCTTGTATAGTATTTTAAAACAGAACAAGGCAGAATATTATTTGTGTTTGCCATGCGATAGTCCGATGGTAAAGCCTGAGTTTATCGAACAGCTAATAAATCAAATTGACGATAATTTTCAAGCTATTGTTCCTATTCACGAGCATCATATAGAGCCACTTTTTGCCATATATCATCATTCAATTAGCGAAGTGCTTGAATTATGTATTTCAAAAAATAACTATAAAATGATGAATCTTTTAAATCAGGTACAAAGCAAATACATTCCCATTAATGAAGAATCGTATTTTATGAATATCAACACGCCCGAAGACTATCAAAGGTTAATCAATAAAAGCGAGTGATCTGGATTAAAAAAATATTATCATTTCCTCTACTTATATTAATAGGTATATATAAGTATGCCATCTCTCCTTTTACTCCGGCATCTTGTAGGCACTACCCCACATGTTCTTCATACGCAGAAGAAGCAATTAAAAAATATGGAATGGTCGACGGAACTTACATGGCAGCACATCGATTAAGTAAGTGTCACCCTTGGGGAACAGAGGGTTATGATCCTGTGCCGCTTTTTAAGTTTAAAACCTATAAAAAAGCAAAAACATCTAAATTTAATTTGCACCAAGCCATGCTAAAAAAGGATAGAAAGTCCATTTAGTCAACATAGGAAATTAGGCTTTCAATAATTAACATCAAATTTAAGCCATATTATGTTAAAATTGAGGCTAATAGATTAACTTTGTCCTCTTATTATTTTATAACCAATAATTCATTCAAAATGCCACAAATATCACAAAGGGGTTCGGACATGCCAGCCTCTCCAATTAGAAAGTTAGTTCCTTTTGCAGAAGCGGCTAAATTAAAAGGTAGAAAAGTTTATCATTTAAATATTGGCCAGCCCGACATTAAAACCCCAGAAGTAGCTATACAAGCGATAAAAAATTGGGATGTGAAAGTTGTTGAATACAGCCACAGTGCAGGAAATTTATCGTATCGAAAAAAAATCACGAAGTACTATAAAAATATAAACATCGATATCGATGAAAATGAAGTGATGATTACTACAGGGGGGTCAGAAGCTATTTCTTTTGCGTTTTTAACCTGCTTAAATCCTGGCGACGAAGTAATTATACCCGAGCCTTTTTATGCAAATTATAATGGTTTTGCCATAGCTGCAGGGGTTAAGGTTGTTCCCATCACCTCTACAATAGAGAACGACTTTGCTTTACCGGCAATACAAGAGTTCAAAAAATTAATAACTCCTAAAACAAAAGGAATCGTTATATGTAATCCGAATAACCCAACAGGATACTTATATTCTCAAGAAGAACTCGAAAGTCTTAAGGAGATTGTTTTAGAAAACGACTTGTATTTATTTTCTGATGAGGTGTACCGAGAATTTGTTTACGATGGAGCGAAACATTTTTCGGCGATGCATTTAAAAGGATTAGAGCAGAATGTAATAATGATGGATTCTGTTTCGAAACGATACAGCGAATGTGGTGTTAGAATAGGCACGCTTATTACTAAGAATAAATCAGTAATGGATACTGCAATGAAGTTTGCTCAAGCCAGATTAAGTCCACCGTCTTTTGGTCAAGTTGTAGGAGAAGCTTCATTAGACACACCACAATCTTATTTCGATGAAGTTTATCATGAATATATCGAGCGACGCAATTATATGGTTGATGCTCTGAATAAAATGGAAGGGGTTTATTCTCCTATGCCTAAAGGTGCTTTTTATACGGTTGTTAAATTACCTATCGATAATGCCAGCAAATTCGCTCAATGGTTACTAGAAGACTTCGAATACGAAAACCAAACGGTAATGGTTGCGCCTGCCGATGGTTTTTATTCAACAGTTGGTTTAGGCTTAAATGAAGTAAGAATTGCCTATGTGTTGAAAATCGAAGATCTAAAAAAGGCAATGGAAGTGCTCGAGCATGCGCTTAGAGTCTATCCTGGTAGAACAAATTAGAAGCCCTGAGCAATATTAATTCAATTATTATCGTTATCTTTAGGGCTTGAACGAAATGTTTATCAACGTAAAACGAAGATATAATGCATTGATTTCAAATCGATTTTGTTAAACAATGTTAACAATAAGCGAGGGTTATCAACGAATAATTGTTAATAAAATTTGTATGTGAAAAATATTTTTACTTACTTTACTCGCTAATTATAGGTGTAAAACTGGTATAATACTTAAAGAATCTTATGAAAAAGCTACTCAACTTAGCACTATTAATGGTAATACTTACAATGGGTTACTCTCAAACAGATCCACAGTATAGTTTTAACATGTTCAACCATATGGCTATTAATCCCGGATTTGCCGGTGCCAATGGAGGAATCTGTGCAAGAGCTATTTTTCACGAACAATGGATGGGCTTCGAAAACAACCCCAGAACAATGGTGCTATCAGCGGATATGGCTATGCCAAATATTAGTTCAGGAGTAGGTATCAATGTGCTTAGCGATAATGTTGGCTTTAATACATCTACCTATTTCAATGCAAATTATGCTTATCGTTTAAAAGTGGGAGATGATGGTGATTTAGGTTTGGGCTTAGGTCTAGGCTTAATTCAGAATTCATTAAGTGCAGAGTGGATAACCTCTCAAATGTTATACGACGAAAATGCTGCACCTACCGACGATCCTACGATTTCAACAAACCAAGAACCTCATATTGCATTCGATGCTAATTTTGGTTTGTTTTATCATACTACTTTTGATAAATATAACGAAATGTATGCTGGCATTTCTGCCACTCATTTAACAAAACCAAAATTTTCAACTAACGAAGACGTTAAAGCCAATTACATGGCCAGAACATATTATTTAGATGCGGGTTACTATTACACAATGCCTAATGGTGTTATTCAATTAAGACCATCGGTACTTGTAAAAACAGATTTCATAACAACCCAATTCTCAGCAAATCTAACAGCGCTTTATAACCAAATGTTTTGGGCCGGTTTAACTTATCGTGCCAATAACGATTTAGGTTTAATGGTTGGTGCTACTCTTAAAAACAATTTATCGTTTGGTATAGCATACGAATATGGATTGGGTATGGACTTTAAAAATAAAAGCTCATTCGATGTAATGCTTAAATATTGTTTCTCAATAACTAAGTCGAAAGGAAAGACAAGTTATAAGAGTGTTAGATTTTTATAATATATTTGAAAGTCATAAACTGACATATATAGGAGGTATTGTATGAAAAAGTTATTAATTCTGGGAACATTAGCTGTAATTCTTTCGAGTTGCGCTAATTGGGGAAATGGCGAGCTGACAGGTGTTCAGAACAGACCATATTATTACCCTACCCAACCTTATGGAATGCAATTTTGCAGAAGTGGTAGTTACCAAATGGGTCCTAACGATCAGGATGTGTTTTGGGCGATGTCCGCAGAACAAAAAACCGTTTCTATTAAGGCTTTTTGGATTGATCAAACCGAAATAACAAACAACGAGTATCGTCAGTTTGTATATTGGGTACGCGACTCAATTGCATTTAAAAAACTTGGTGAGGTTGATGAAGAAGAATATTTAATCACAACCAATGAATTTGATGAGGATATCGATCCCCCATTCATTAACTGGGACTCAAAAATACAATGGTATACTGACGATGAAGATGTCAGGGAAGCGCTTAGTTCTATGTATCTACCCGAGCATGAGCGTTTTTATCGCCAAAAGCAAATTGATACCAGGAAATTAAATTACGAATATTTTTGGATTGATCTCAATCAAGCAGCTAGAAAACAATACTTTGGTAACGAAAATAGAACAGCCTGGAATTATGAAACTGAAAAGTATGATGGAGAAGTTACAGACTATTCTAAAGGTGCTACTAGAGGCGAGAAAATCGAAATCAAAGATCGTTCGTCATTCATCATGAGAGATGTAATTAATGTTTATCCTGATACTTTAGTTTGGATAAGCGACTTTACCTATTCTTTTAATGAACCTATGACAAAAGCTTATTTCTGGCATCCTGCATACGATCACTATCCTGTTGTAGGTGTTACATGGAGACAAGCACGTGCATTTGGCATTTGGAGAACGATATTGATGAATTCTTTCTTAATGCAAGACGACCAGCCAATTGTTCAAGATTATAGGTTACCAACCGAGTCGGAATGGGAATACGCTGCTCGTGGCGGTCAGAAAAATTCGATGTATCCATGGGGTGGTCCTTATGCAACAAATTATAAAGGTTGTTATATTGCCAACTTTAAACCAATGCGTGGTAATTATCCTGCGGACGGAGGTTTGCATACTGTAATTGTTGCAAACAACGATCCTAACGATTGGGGTATTTATGATATGGCCGGTAATGTTTCAGAATGGACAAGAAATGCTTGGAATCCTGCGGCTTACTCATACACAGACGATTTAAACCCTGATTACGAATACGAAACATTACCAAACGATCCGCCTGAGAAAAAACGTAAAGTCATTAGGGGTGGTTCTTGGAAAGATATCGCATTTTACATGCAGTGTGGTACTCGTACATTCGAGTACGAAGATACTGCTAAATCATATATCGGTTTCAGATGTGTTAGAGAATACTTAGGACACGACTTTAACGATGGTGGTACAGGTTCACAAATTTATTAATCAGAAAACTATATTTATTACTAACTAAATAATACATTATCATGGGATTTAGCATTACCGAACTAGTTCAAAGTGAGAAGTGGAAAAAAATGATGGCTTATGTCTATGGATGGGGAGCATCTATAGTACTAGCTGGAGCCTTGTTTAAGATTCAGCACTGGCCAGGTGCAGGAATCATGCTTACAGCAGGGATGACCACTGAGATTTTGATTTTCTTCATGTCAGCTTTCGAACCTCTTCACGAGGAATTTGATTGGTCTTTAGTTTATCCACAATTAGCGGGTATCGAAGATATGGAAGATGAGGTAGTTGCTACTAAGTCTAGTTCATCATCAGCTTTAGAAAAATTCGATGCATTATTGTTAGAGGGAGAGTTAAGTCCAGAATTATTCCAAAACCTAGGTGCCGGTTTAACTAAACTTAACGATACAGCTTCAAAACTAAGCGATCTGTCAGACGCTTCTGCCGTAACTAACGAATATGTTACTAAAGTCAAAGAAGCAACTGGTTCAATGACCGGTTTTTCAGATACATATAACTCTTCTGTTGAGCAACTAACTGCATCAAACAAAAACGTTACTGAAGCAGGAACAGCATTAGCTGCATCTTATGCTAGATTAACAGAATCGTTAAACAAAGAAAATGAAACAGCTGTTGATGGTAACAAAACTTATGGACAACAGCTAGAAAATATGAACAAAAATTTAGCAGCCTTAAATGCAGTTTACGAAATGCAAATTTCTAATTCAAACGAACATTTAGAAGCTTCTAAACGAATCTACTCTGGTATCAACGAAATGATGGAAAGCTTAAATGCTTCTGTTGATGATACTAAAAAATACAAAGAGCAAGTGGCTCAATTAGGTAGTAATCTACAAGCTCTTAATACTGTTTACGGTAATATGTTAGCAGCCATGAATATTAAAAATAATTAATATCTAAAGACAGAAATTAATTATGAGTGGTGGTGCGAATTGTCCGGAAACCCCGAGACAGAAAATGATTGGAATGATGTATCTTTTCTTGACGGCAATGCTTGCGTTGAACGTCTCGAAAGAGATCCTTAATGCGTTCGTTGTTGTTAACAATGGTTTAACTACAACCAATGCAAACTACGAAAGCAAGAATGCGGCAACTATGAATGCAATCGCATTTGCTTATGAGCAAGATAAGCAAAAAGTTAAACCTACATACGATGCTGCCGGCTTGGTACAAAAACGTGCTCAAGAAATGTTCGATTACATTGCCAATCTCAAAAAAGAGGTTATTAATGTAACTGAAAATCGCGATAATATCGACGATGCTTATGGCGATACTGTTAGTCTGATGAATGTCGGTGCTAAAGATAATTACGATGCTCCAACCCGTTATTTTATGGGTATGAGTACAACAGATGGAACTGAAAGTGCTGATGGAATTGGAGGGAAAGCGCCAGAATTCAGGGCTGAATTAGAAAAGTATGTCGAGGATTTAAAATCAGCAATGAAATCTGCAGGTGTTAAGGGTATCGATAATCTTGGTGATCTTGGTGTAGATACCAAAGATCCTGAAGAAAAAAGTTCTGAGCATCCTGAAGAAAACAACTGGGCAAGTTCAAAATTTTTCCATTTACCGCTTGCGGCTACAGTATCTATTTTATCCCAAATACAAAACTCTGTGCGTAATGCCGAGGCAACAACGCTTAACAAATTGTTAGGAAACATTGGCGCTACAGATATGAAGTTTGATAACCTTGAAGCTCGTGTTGTTCCAAAATCTACATATGTTATTCAAGGTGGAGCATACGAAGCCGATTTGTTTGTTGCTGCATGGTCATCAACTACAAATCCTAAGGTAATTGTTGGTCCTGCCGATCAGTTGGATACATCTGACAGTTTAAATATTAAGTTTAAACCAGGCGCAGATACAACCATAGTTCCTGTTATCGATGGTGTTGGTAAATATAAAGTTCCTGCCTCTGCGTTAGGGGAGAGAAAATATGCATCAATAATCGAAGTTAAAAATACATCTACTGGAGATGTAGTTAGTTATCCATTAAAAGTTGGTAATGAATATTTTACCAGTTATATGGTAGCAAAACCAGCAGCAGTTATTTCTCCAACAAAGATGAATGTATTTTATATTGGTGTGGCTAATCCTGTATCGATCTCAGTACCCGGTTTTGCTGCAGAAAGCATCCAACCTAGCATGAGTGGAGGTACAATAAAACCAAAAAACAAATCGAAAGGAGAATACGAAGTATGGGTAAATTCTCGTGGTACAGCATCTATCAGTGTATCTGCAACAGATGATCAAGGAAATAGAGTATCATTTCCTAAACAAGAATTCAGGATTAAAAAAGTTCCGGATCCAGTTGCCGAAATTGCAGGTGTGAGTACAGGTAGTATTGCCGCAAGTAAATTAAAAATGGCCTCTGGTATGAAAGCTGCAATGGAAAATTTCGATTTCGAAATGACTGCTGTTATTACTGGATTTACAGTCTCTGCTAATATTGGGGGATACGAACAAAGTAAAAAATCAAACTCTTATCAGTTTACTAGCGAACAAAAATCTTTAATAGATAAAGTTAAAAGAGGAAGTCGTGTAACTTTCGAAAGCATTTCATGTAAAGTAGCTGGAAGTACTCGTAAACTAAGAGATATGTCACTTAAATTACAATAATCATGAAGAAGTTAGGTATCGTATTAATTGTTGTATTAGGCTTTTTTACTCAAGGTCATGCACAAGATGTTCTGGATGGTATTTATTTAAAAGAACATGTGCCTGTACGTAAGCCGGTCCCATATTATTATTTACGCGAAGCCGATGTAGCTTGGTCTAAAACTATTTGGCGATTACTTGACTTAAAAGAAAAAGTGAATCATCCATTGTACTATCCTACAAAACCTACTGATGATCGTTTAAGCCTTGTGCAGTTATTATTGGCAGGTATGAAAGACGATGGGATTAGTGTATATGAGTTCGATGAATACAACGAATTTGGTAATATCAGAACGCAAGAAGAGGTGATGGAAGACTTGGGTGCAGGTAAAGACTCATTGGAAGAAGAGGATCCATTAACCGGCGAGTTTGTATGGAAATATACAGACAAAGACCCAAGACCGGATGAAGTTACACGTATGTTGATGAAGGAAGTATGGTTTTTTGATAAACAACGTGCTAAAATGGAAGTTCGTATTACAGGTTTATGTCCTGTAAGAAGGTATGTGAAAGAAACCAATGCTGAAGGTATGGATGCAGATGAAAAATCGATGTCTATGAAAACACTTTTTTGGGCTTATTTTCCTGCTTATAGAAACAGGTTTGCTACTCAGGAGGTTTTCAATCCGTACAACGATTCTGAAAGAAGATCTTTCGATGACATATTCTTTAAACGAAGATTTGCTTCGCATATTTACAGATTCACAAACGTTTACGACAATAGACAAATTCTCGAATACCAAAAAGGGGAAGATGCTTTATTAGAAGCCGAAAAAATACAAGACTTCATGTTTAAGTTGGAACATGACTTGTGGGAATTATAATATTGTAATTTGTTAAATAAAATATAAAGGTTGGTTATCCAACCTTTTTTTATATCCATGAAAACACTAAGTCCCAAAAAAATTAATATACTCACTGCATTTATTGCATCTGCTTTGTTTATGCTCTTAAGTGTAATTTTGTTATGGGATGTATTAACGCAAAAATGGAGCATATTACTGACGGTATCTTTATCTCTCTTCTTACTTATTTTCTGGATTACAACTTATTTTACTAATAAATTTTATGTGGATATTATTAAACCTATCTATAGAATAATAAGAACTGTAAATGCAAATACCATTGAAATTTCCGAAGATCTTGAAGACGCTGAATTTACAAAGAACTTAGGAATGGAAGTGGATTTGTGGGCAAAAGAAAAGACGAAGCAGATTACACAGTTAAGACAGATGGAAAAATATCGAAAAGAATTTTTAGGCGACGTATCCCACGAATTAAAAACCCCAATATTTACTATACAAGGATATATCAGTACTCTTATCGATGGAGGTTTAAACGATCCTAATATCAATATGAAATATCTCGTTCGAACAGAAAAAAGCATCGATCGGATGATTTCAATTGTTGAAGATTTAATCTCAATAAGCAGACTAGAATCTGGCGAGCTCATATTAAATATCGAACGGTTCGATATAATGCAAGTTGTAAGAGAGATTGTTGAAATGCAAGATGTGCGTGCATCGGCAAAAGGCATAAACCTTTCAGTGTTAAATAATGAATCAGATCAGTATTATGTAAAAGCCGATAAAAAATTAATTTACCAAGTCATATTAAACCTTGTTGTTAATTCGATAAACTATGGACAAGAAAATGGGCTCACAGAAATAAAATTATATCCGCTCGATAAAATAATAATGGTTGAGGTTTCTGATAATGGTATTGGCATTGCAGATAAAGACTTGCCTCGAATTTTTGAGCGTTTTTATAGAGTTGATAAAAGCAGAAGCAAGGAATTAGGAGGTACAGGTTTAGGTTTGTCAATCTGCAAACATATTGTCGAAGCGCATAAGCAAACTATAAACGTAAGCAGTAAAATTGGACGAGGCAGTTCATTTACCTTCACCCTAGATGAGGGTGAACATATGTTGTAAAATACATTAAATTAAAATAAAAATATCTGCAAATCTCTATATGTAGATTTAATATGTCGGATGTTTTGTTTAAATTTGGATGAAAAATTAATAAACAACCAGTACAATGAACATACACGAGTATCAAGCAAAGGAAATATTGAAAAGTTTCGGAGTTGCTATTCAAGAAGGGAAAGTAGCTAGGACTCCAAAAGAAGCAGTAGATCAAGCAAAAGCGTTAACAAGCGAAACAGGCACAGAATGGTATGTTGTGAAAGCGCAAATTCACGCCGGAGGTAGAGGAAAAGGAGTTGTTAAAGAAACAGGATCTCACGGTGTTGTACTGGCAAAAGGCATTGATAAAGTAGAAGAAATTGCTAAAGGTATTTTAGGCGGTGTTTTGGTAACTAAACAAACAGGTGAAACCGGAAAAAAAGTAAATCAAGTTCTAGTAGCTCAAGATGTCTACTATCCTGGCGAATCTGCAACTGCGGAGTTCTATATGTCTGTTTTATTAAATAGACAAACAGGAAGAAACGTAATTATGTATTCTACAGAAGGAGGTATGGATATCGAAACTGTAGCAGAAAAAACTCCACACTTAATTTTTAAAGAAGAAATTGATCCTAAAGTCGGCATTCAAGCATTTCAAGCCCGAAAAATAGCATTCAATTTAGGCTTAAGTGGCAAAGCATTCAAAGAAATGATCAAATTTGTTACAGCTTTATATTCAGCTTATGTTGGTACAGATTCTTCGTTGTTCGAAATCAATCCTGTTTTAAAAACATCTGATGATCGAATAATTGCTGTAGATGCTAAAGTAAACTTAGATGACAATGCTTTATTCAGACATCCTAGTTATGCTGAGTTAAGAGATATAACAGAAGAAGATCCAGCAGAAGTTGAAGCAGGGAAACATGATCTTAACTTTATTAAATTAGAAGGTAATGTTGGTTGTATGGTAAATGGCGCCGGTCTTGCTATGGCAACCATGGATATTATAAAACTTTCAGGTGGAGATCCAGCCAACTTCCTTGATGTAGGTGGAGCTGCAAATGCAAAAACTGTAGAAGCTGGTTTCAGAATTATTCTTCAGGATCCTAATGTAAAAGCTATATTACTTAATATTTTTGGTGGTATTGTTCGTTGCGATAGAGTTGCTGCGGGAGTAGTAGAAGCATATAAATCAATTGGTGAAATTAACATTCCTGTTATTGTAAGACTACAAGGCACTAATGCAGAAGAAGGCAAAGAATTAATAGATAACTCTGGTTTAAAAGTACATTCTGCTATAACATTGCAAGAAGCAGCCAATTTAGTTAAAGAAGTAATGGCTTAATTGTAGCCAAGCAAATACAAGAATCTCTACATCAAAAAAGATGTGGAGATTTTTTTATGCGAAAAAAGATGCATTTTACTAAGATATCATTACTTTTATATTCGTATAGATGGTTAACAATCTATTCGAACCGACCTAATACCCAATAATAATATAATTTTAACTAGCTTATGCTACTGAAATATAGGCTTTTATGTTTGTTTTTTGCGATTTCTTCAATCTTGTTAGCACAAGATGAAGATGTTTTGCGTGAAAACTTTATCGAGGCAGAATATCATTATTTGTATGAAGAATTCGACGATGCTCTTGATCTTTATCTCGAAAACTATAAATACGATAGCACAAATTCGAATTTAAATTACCGCATAGGTCAGAGTATATTACATCTTACAGATAATAATAGGTTTAAACGCGAAGACGCTATCCTGTTTTTAGAACGTGCAACCGAAAACATGACCGATCAATACAACGAAGGTTCATTTAAAGAAAACAAAGCACCATACGAAGCACTATTTTACTTAGGAAATGCACACAGATACAATCACGAGTTCGACAAAGCAGTTGTAGTATACGAACGTTTTATATCTTATTTACCACCTACCGATTATTTTTATATTGATTTTGTCAAACGCGAAAGCCAAGCTTGCCACAACGCTAAAGAGCTAATTAGTGTTCCTGTCGGTTTTGAGATAGAGAGCTTAAACGATATTGTGAACTCAGATGCTAAAGTGGAAAACTGCCCTGTTGTAAACTACGAAGAAGATGTGATAGTTTACACCTCCGGTAAAAACAATACCTTTTCACCAGATATTAATATGGCTGCAATGAATGTTGATTATAAAATGGATAACATTTATTTCACCCATTTTACAGACACGGGTTGGACTCAGCCAATTATTATTAATGAAGAAATAAAAGCAGGAAAACACGCAGTACCTACTTCGATAACTGGTGATGGTAAAACATTATATGTTGTTCGAGACGACAACGATAATGGTAATATTTATGTCACTTCTTACGAAAGAGATAAATGGACTAAGATGAGGAAACTAAATAAAAATATTAATTCTTCAAATTGGGAGTCGCACGCTTCGATTACAGAAGATGGTAAAACGCTATTTTTTACATCAGACAGACCTGGTGGTTATGGAGGTTTAGATGTATACAAATCTGAGTTCGACGAAGAAGCTCAGGATTGGGGACCTGCAATAAATCTTGGACCAACAATCAATTCCATATATGACGAAGAAACGCCTTACGTAGTAAATAATGGTAAGGTGTTGTATTTCAGTTCTCAAGGCCATTATGGAATGGGGGGCTTCGATATTTTCTATTCTAGCTTGCTCGATAATGGTAATTGGACATCTCCTATGAATCTAGGTTATCCATTAAATACAGTTGGGAACGATTTGTTTTATTTACCACGAAGAAATGGAGAATATGCTATTTTCCCATTAAATAACAACGATAGAGGGACAATGCAAACCAACGACATTTTCAGAATTAAAGTACCAACTCCCGGAACAGATTCTACAGAAATTGAGTTTAAAGGGATTATGGGAATTGAAGACAATAATTGGCCGCTGTATAGTGGTGCTAAAATTACTATCATTAATAACGATAATGGCGATACGCTCAATTTTGTAAATGTTAATTTAGATAATGGGGCTTATAAAACAGTTATTTCTGCGGGTAGTTTTAAAGTTAATTATTTTGCTCCTGGTTACGAACCTAGAACAGAATATGTATTAATCCCTAAAATTTTTGCAAAAACTGAGTTTACACTAAATGTTACCCTTAAACCAATCGCAGTTTCTAAAGGTCAATATTATGTCATTAAAAATGTATTTTTCGATTATGGCAAATCGGATTTAACAAAAGAAGCACAAATAGAAATTGAGAAATTACATGATATAATGACTGAGAACACAGACTTGTATATCGAAGTAATTGGATATACCGACGCTGTTAGTAATGCAGAATTTAATCAAAAATTATCAGAAAGAAGAGCCAAATCAGTAGTCGATTATTTAATAACTAAAGGTATTAGTAGCCAAAGGTTCGTAGCAGTAGGTAAAGGAGAAAGCAATCCAATAGCAATAAATAATAACCCCGATGGTTCCGATAATCCTGAAGGCAGACAGTTAAACAGACGTGTTGAGATTAAGTTAATGAACTATAATGGCGATAGAATCGTTGTTGAAGAAATCAAAGTTCCTAAAAAATTAAAATATCAAAACCAAGCAAGTTCGCTGTTGTGGATTGTTGCCGATCAAGCGTTAACTAAGCAAGAATTAGAAAGCAAACTACCTAGTACTGTCGATGTTGAAAAATTAAAATCTGTGTTGCAAAAACAAGAAGAAGATAAATATTATTTTTATTTGACAGGCTATCCTTCTAAAGCAGATGCATTAAAAGATTTAAATGCCCTGGTAGATGCCGGGTTTAAAAATGCTCAAATTGTAGAAAAAACATCAACAGACGAAATAATTGCCAAGCCTGAGATAGAAAGTGGAGAGTTTACCATTCAAATTAAAGCGCTTCGTCAGAAAGTCGAGCCCTCTACATTTACAAAATTATCTAATGTGGAAGTATACAAAGGAAAAGATGGATTCTACCGATATGTGTACGGTTCTTATGCAACACGCCAAGAAGCCCTCGATGCTAAAAAATCTATAGGAGATGAGCAAGAGTTAAAAGATGCCTTTATAATTTTGGTAAAAAACTTGAAGAAGTACTAAATAACTCGAAATTTGCAAAGCATTACTCAATTCAAATATTATCTTTTATATAAGTTTTAATCTCCTCAAATTGGTCTGGCAAGAACCATTGAAATTCCGAGTCTCTTCGAATCCAAGACAATTGTTTCCTTGCGTATTTACGACTGTGATTTTGAATTTGCTCAACCCCTTCTTCAATGCTAATTTGTCCTTCGAAAGCAGAAAATAATTCTTGATATCCAACTGTTTTTAAGGCTGATAAAGCTCGATAAGGGAACAGACGTTTGGCTTCTTCAATTAACCCTTCATTCAACATTTGCAATACCCTGTTATTAATGCGCGAGTACAGATCGGCTCTAGGCATATCTAGTGCAAGTTTTATTATTTTAAAAGGTCTTGTAACCAATGTTTGTTGTTGGTGGAACGAACTGATTGGCTTGCCCGTTTGCTTATAAACTTCTATGGCTCTTATCAAGCGTGCTTGATTATTTAAATCTACTGTTTTATAATATTCAGGATCACATTCTTTTAAAAGATCTTGTAAAGCCTCTATTCCTTTGTTGTTGAACAGTTGATTCACACTTTGTCTAATTTCTGGGTTGGGATCGGGCATTTGGTCAATCCCTTTACAAAAAGCATCGATATATAAGCCGGTTCCTCCGGTTAAAAAAACAATAGGATTTTTTTGAAGAAGTTGATTAGCAACATTTAGCGATTCTTGCTCAAAACGACTCACATTATAGTAATCTTTTATAGAAACATGTTGAATTAAATGATGCTTTATCTGCGATAACTCTGCTTTTGAAGGAACAGCGGTACCAATGCTCATTTCTTGATATATCTGCCGAGAATCGGCAGATATAATTTCACTATTAAAATATTGTGCTAAGCGAATGCTAAGACTGGTTTTCCCTATGCCGGTAGGGCCGGTAACAATAACTACAGCCTTCATCGATGCTTAATAGTTCTCAGATTCGCTCATTTCGTCGAAATTGAACTCATCGTTGCCAAATTCGTCTTGATCAAAATCGTTATCAAACTCGTCTTTAAAATCATCGTCATAGGCATCTTCTTGATACCCATCCATTAAATGTTCAATGTTTTCGGAGTCGATTAAAATTTGTTGAGGGATGGGGCCTTTAACATCAATATTGAATATTTCTTTATCTTGATTTTCAATGGCTTCAACTTCAGCAATTAAAGAACGTTCAGAAAAGAAATCGAATAAGTAAATCAAACGCTGGCCTTTGTAGTCTATATGATCTCCAACTCGTTCTTCATCCATCAATAAACTTTTATCGTTGTTGCCCATATCAAATAGTGCAATTTCGATTTCCTCTTCTGTAGGATGATGTAAGAAAAATGAGGCCATTTGCATTGGGTCGAATAGTAACGCTTTTTGAATGCCTTTATGCAAATCGCTAAACAATAAATGCTCGCTGAAAGTAGCAGATAGTATAAATTTTTCTTCTTCTAATGAATGGAATATTAATTTGTATATTTTCATTGCGTAATTATAAATTTGATTATCTATTTCGTAGATGCTTAATATTGAGTTATATAAGTTTGTATCAAACACTAATACAAATATAAGAGAATCGTACGATAAAGTATTATTTAGGTTTTAATTATTAAACATCGCTATTCGATAAATTAATAAGCCAATCAAGTATGTCTATACCATCGGCATATTCTTTTAAACTAGGCGATTGCGCGTTCCCAAAAGCAACAGTTTCTATATCTGGTAAGAAATGCGAAACCACACATTGTATGTTACTACTTTCAATATTTATCCTTTCCAATACAGTTTCTATTCTAGAATAATGCTCATAAAAAATAACTGAAAGTGGAGAATGATGCCCAATATTTTCTTTTAACATTAAAAAGCCGTTCTGTAAGAAAGACTCCTGATTCATTAAATATATAGATTGATTGTAATCGTAATTATTGGCGTATTTGTTATTGTTATACACATAATTATATGGTTCGATTGCTTGAAAAAAAGGATCAAATCGATAGCCGTCAGGCACGAATATTTTTGAAATATTTCGGCAGCCTAAACCATAATATCGAAAAATATCTTCGCCTAACAATTTAAGTTCTTCAGCAGATTCTGTACCATCGATAATAGCCCATGAACCTCTGTTTTTTCTAATGATATGAGGAATGTTTTTAAAATAATATTCAAAATAACGAGACGAGTTATTACTACCAGTTGCAATTATAGCGTCTACTTCTTTAATTCGTTCTACCCATAAAATTTTATCTCCGAAACGACCATCGAGTTGTATCAATAGATCCGAGATAAATCGAGGTAATACAGCATCTTTGTTCGATGCTTTTCCTATATACGAATGACCACTAATTAGCACACTTAAAAAATCGTGAAACCAAACTAGAGGAATATTTCCTGCTTGTACGACTCCAATTTTCATCGATTTCCCGGTAAGAGAATACTCCGAAACCCATTGTTCAAGATTTTGTTTATTTAGTAGTTTCGACCAATTATTTAACGCGAAATAAATTTCGTCTTTGGTAAACCAACGATTTTCGTAATAAGCGCGATCAATCGCTCGATCGAAAGATTCTACTAATTGTTTATTATTATCGGCAAAGCCTTTTTGTCGATTGCTTACCAAACTAAAAATAGATCCTAGTCTAGACCAAGCAGATATTTGTTCTTGAGATGTCATACCTATAAAATAAAACTACCTTACTATTATTTAAAAAATAGTAAGGTAGATTGAAGTACAAAGGTAATCAATTTTAGGCGGTCTTAAACCACTCTATAGCTTCTTCTCTTTTAGTGAAGAATTTAAACTTAATACCAAATTTCTTTGTAGAATTCATAATGTTATTTAAATAATATTTTTGAAAGACATTGCCTTCGAAAATTACAGCACCCCTTTCTAATCCATTACTAATTGCTCTAGGAATAGCTGTTTCTTGAAACCATTTGCGATAATCGGGCGATAATACACTTTGTAATCGAATATCCGATAAAAAGTTTTTTACTGTGCCATGATGATTTTCTTGATAATCTAAAGCAGCATTAAAAGCAGCTTGATATATCGACAAATCCATTTGACCCGTTGTTTTTTTCCAAACCATTTCTACCAAACTTTCACTTTCGTGATAGCTGATATTAACATAATCATTGTCCATTATAATACTCATAGCGTTCTTTTTTAGAAAGATAAATATACTAAACACCTATTTAAAATCATTCTATATTAATTTAATATTCATCAATAAAAAACAGAGATATACCAAAATTATAAATAAGCCGATGCTCATTTCTTCACACATGAGAATAAATATAGCTAGATAAATAATAAATTTTCAAATTAATTTGCCCAAACCCGCTAATTTTCATACATTTGCGCCGGAAAGCATAAGGATAGGGGACAGAGAGTCCCCTAATTTTTTACAAATATGTTAAGTAAAGAAGAAATTAACGACTTTATAGTCAGGAATTTAAAAGAAGGACACTTTGTGATCGACGTGCAAGTTAGTACGGCTAACGTGATACAAATATTCGTCGATAGCTTCGATGGTGTTACGATTGCAGATTGTGTTTATTACACTAGACTTTTCGAAGAAACATTCGATAGAGAACAAGAAGATTATGAACTAAGCGTGTCTTCTGGAGGAATCGATTTGCCATTGAAGGTCGACTTACAATTCGAAAAAAACCTTGGTGGCGAAGTAGAAGTAGTCGCAAACGATGGTTTAAAATATACAGGCTTGCTTGTATCGTACAATGCAGAGCTGTTTGAATTGGAGTATGAGCAAATGGAAATGCTCGAAGGAAAAAAAAGGAAACAAGCTGTAACGAAAAACAAAACATTTAATAGAATAAGTGAGGTAAAATCCGTTAAACCTGTCTTTAGTTTTAAAAAGAATAAGAAAAAATAAGCGATGGAGAATCTAAATTTGATAGACTATTTCTCGGAGTTCAAGGAACTCAAGAATATTAATAGAGAGATATTGATTAAAGTATTGGAAGACGTTTTCAAAAGTATGTTAGAAAAGCAATTCGAAGATGCAGACAATTACGATATCATTATTAACCCCGACAAAGGTGACTTTGAAATTTGGAGAAATAGAGAAGTGGTTGCCGATGAAGATTTTTCAGATCCCAACACAGAAATTTCCTTAACTGCGGCTAAAAAAATTGATGACGATTACGAAGTTGGTGAAGAAGTAACCGACGAAGTTAAACTCGAAAGTTTCGGCCGTAGAGCAATTTTAGCACTTAGACAAAATCTATCTTCAAAAATCTTAGAATTAGAGAAGGATAATATTTATTCTAAATACAAAGATAGAATTGGCCAAATAGTAACCGGCGAAGTATATCAAGTATGGAAAAGAGAAATTTTAATTATAGACGACGAAGGTAACGAGTTAATTTTACCTAAGAACGAGCAAATACCTTCCGATTATTTCAGAAAAGGAGACAGTGTTAGAGCCGTTGTAATTAGAGTCGATATGCGCAATGGCAGCCCTTTAATCGTTTTGTCGAGAACATCCTCTGTGTTTCTTGAGCGATTGTTTGAGCTCGAAGTACCCGAAATATTCGATGGTTTGATAACCATTAAAAAAATTGTCAGAATGCCCGGCGATAGAGCTAAAGTCGCCGTAGAGTCTTACGACGAACGCATCGACCCTGTTGGCGCTTGCGTTGGAATGAAAGGTTCAAGAATTCATGGTATCGTTAGAGAATTACATAACGAAAACATCGATGTAATTAACTATACCAACAACATCAGCCTATATATTTCAAGAGCATTAAGCCCTGCGCGAATCAATAGAATTGAGGTTGATGAAAAAGCAAAGAAATCCGAGATTTATTTAGACCCGGATCAAGTATCAAAAGCCATTGGCAAAAACGGATTGAATATTAAATTGGCAATTCAACTTACCGAATACGATATCGATGTTTACAGAGATCTAAACGAAGAAGACGAGGACGATGTTAAATTAGAAGAATTTAGCGATGAAATCGAAGCATGGATTATCGAGCAATTTAAAGCTGTAGGTCTCGATACCGCTAAAAGTGTGTTGGCATTAAGCATCGAAGAGTTAGAAAAACGTACCGACTTAGAAGAAGAAACTATTGGCGATGTACTACAAGTTTTAAAAGAAGAGTTCGAATAAAAAATAAATTTGTACTTTTGGGCACGAAACACTTAGGTTTTAAGGCTTTGAGCCCATTATAATAATTGAAAGTATTTTCATAAATATACTTTAAGTGTATCAATTGAGATAAAAAATTACATGGCAAAATTGACAAGATTAAGCAAGGCAGCAAGAGAATTTAACGTTGGGATTTCAACGATAGTTGACTTTCTATCGCACAAAGGTGTGGAAATAGATGCCAATCCTAACACCAAACTAGAGGAAAACATATACGATTTGCTAGCTGCTGAATTTAATGCAGATCTTAAAGTAAAAAAGGCGTCCGATGAATTAAATCTTCGTCGTAAATCAAAAGAATCGATCAGTATAGAAGATGTAAGTGAGAAGCCCGAGGTTGAAGAATCTGAAAAAGACGATGAGTTAACGATTAAGACAAATACCATTAAGCCTGACGAGATCAAAACGGAAGTCCCCAGAAGCTCAGGTCCTAAAGTTATTGGTAAGATAGATCTAAATCCAAAACCAAAACCTTCTCATACACCGGTAAAGGAAGATGCTCCAATCGAAGAAATTAAAGTTGTAGAAGAACAAAAAATCGAAACACCAGTTCAAGAAGCGGTTGTCGAAGAAGAACAAGAAGATAAATCTTCAGCAAAAGACTCTCTGAAAGTAGTAGGAACAATAGATTTAGATGCTCTTAACCAAAAGACACGCCCTAAAAAGAAAACAAAAGCAGAGAAGGAAGCGGAGAAGGAGCAACGAAAAATAGATCGTGAACAAGAGGTTCAAATTGCAAAACACAAAGCCGAAGAACTTGAGGCAGAGAAAACAGCCAATATTGTAGAAGAGCCTCAAAAACCGGTTTCTCAAAAACCAGTAGAGGAAATTTATCGTTCAAAGGTAGAACAATTGGCTGGTCCTAAAGTACTTGGGAAAATCGAATTAAAAGAGGAGAAAAAACCTCAACCTATCGATAAAAAGAAAAAGCGTAAACGTATTAAAAAAGAAAAGATTAATACGAATGATTCGACAAATCAATCTCAGAACCATCAACATAATCAAAATCAAGGGTTTAACAAATTCGCTAAGAACGATCAGAATAAAAAGAAAGTTCAAGGAAAGAAAAAAATAATTTTAAAACCTGAGGTTAGCGATGAAGATGTTCAGAAACAAGTAAAAGAAACCCTAGCTAGATTAACCAATAAGCAAAAAGGCAAGGGCGCAAAATACAGACGCGATAAACGCGATGCAGACCGTGAAAAGGTAATGCAAGAGATAGATCGCGCTCAAATGGAGAAAAACATCATTAAAGTAACAGAGTTTGTGTCTGTCAACGAGTTAGCCTCAATGATGGAAGCATCTGTAACAGATGTTATTTCAACCTGCATGAGTTTAGGTTTGTTTGTGTCAATCAATCAACGTTTAGATGCCGAAACCATGGCATTGGTTGCCGATGAGTTTGGATTTAAAGTTGAATTTGTTTCTGTAGAAGTACAAGAAGCAATTGCAGCAGAAGTCGATACAGAATCTGATTTATTACCACGGCCACCGATTGTAACTGTAATGGGACACGTCGACCACGGTAAAACAAAATTGTTGGATTACATCAGAAGCGCCAACGTAGTCGCCGGCGAAGCTGGAGGTATAACACAGCATATTGGAGCATACAGTGTTGAAACCGACGAAGGGAAACATATTACTTTCTTAGATACACCTGGTCACGAAGCATTTACGGCCATGCGTGCACGTGGAGCGCAAGTGACAGATGTTGTCATTATAGTAGTGGCTGCCGACGATGGAATTATGCCTCAAACTAAAGAAGCCATTAATCACGCTTCTGCTGCCGGTGTACCTATCGTTTTTGCGGTAAATAAAATTGATAAGCCTGCGGCAAATCCGGATAGAATAAAAGAAGAACTGGCCAATATGAATTATTTGGTCGAAGAATGGGGCGGAAAGTACCAATCGCAAGATATCTCGGCTTTAAAAGGATTAAATGTTGATTTATTGCTTGAAAAAGTTTTGCTCGAAGCTGAAATGCTCGATTTAAAAGCAAACCCAAATAAACGTGCTATCGGATCGGTTATAGAATCGGAATTAGACAAAGGTAGAGGTTATGTATCTACAGTATTGGTTGCTGGGGGTACTCTACGAATAGGAGATGTCGTTTTGGCAGGTAGTTACTATGGACACGTTAAAGCGATGTACAACGAACGTGGTAAAAAAATTACCGAAGCAGGGCCATCAACGCCTGTCCAGATTTTAGGTTTGAACGGAGCACCTCCTGCTGGTGATAACTTCAACGTAATGAGTACTGATGCCGAAGCAAGAAATATCGCTAATAAACGCGAACAGTTAGAGCGTCAGCAATCTTTAAGAACGAAAAAGCACATTACGCTCGACGAAATAGGACGTCGTTTAGCCGTCGGAAACTTCCAAGAGTTAAATGTTATTGTTAAAGGTGATGTGGATGGTTCAATCGAAGCATTAACCGATTCATTTGTTAAACTTTCGACTGCCGAAATACAAGTTAATGTTATCCATAAGGCTGTAGGGGAAATATCCGAGTCGGATGTTATGTTAGCCAATGCTTCCAATGCGATTATTATTGGTTTCCAAGTGCGCCCATCCTTAGCTGCTCGTAAATTAGCAGAAAAAGAAGAAATAGAAATACGTTTATATTCAATTATCTACGACGCTATCAACGAGCTAAAAGATGCTATGTCGGGTATGTTGTCACCGGAAATAAAAGAAGAAATCGTTGCTACCTTAGAAGTCTTAGAAACATTCAAAATTACTAAGGTGGGTACTGTCGCAGGTTGTATGGTACGCGAAGGTAAAATTAAACGTAATACCAAAATACGCTTGATTCGCGATGGTATCGTAACTTATACAGGGCTATTAGGTTCGTTAAAACGTTTTAAAGATGATGTTAAAGAAGTTCAGAGCGGTTACGATTGCGGTTTAAATATCGATAAATTTAACGACATTAAAGTTGGAGATATTATCGAAGGTTATGAAGAAAAAGAGGTTGCCAGAACATTATAAGGCATTGTAATAATAAATAGGGAGAGGCTTGCTTTAAAAGTAAGCCTCTTTTAATTTCTAAAGCGTTCATCATTTTGTTGATAACATATTGGGCGATAAAAGGTCGACTTTACGAATTATTTTATCTTTGTTATACCAAGAAAATTTCTAAATATTAATAGAGAAAACTATCCATAAAATGAATTTAAAAATAGGAGATCAAGCCCCAGATTTCAAAGGTCAAAATCAAGACGAAAAAACTATTCAATTGAGCGATTTTAAAGGTCAAAAGCTAGTGTTGTTTTTTTATCCTAAAGACAATACACCCGGTTGCACAGCAGAAGCATGCAATTTAAGAGACTACAATCAAGAATTAAAAGCTGCCGGTTTTGCTTTATTAGGTGTTAGCCCAGATACTATAGCTTCGCATCAGAAGTTTATCGCTAAGCAAAATTTAAACATGGATTTAATAACCGATCCTGATAAAGAAATATTACAAGCCTATGATGCTTGGGGCGAAAAAAAGATGTATGGAAAATCATACATGGGTGTGCTTAGAACAACTTTTGTTATCGACGAAAAAGGGAAAATAGCACACATCATTGAAAAAGTTAAAACAAAAGAACATGCCGAACAAATATTAGATTGGCACAAATCAAAATAAAAAAAGTAGTATTATGGCAAAAGATATAGATATTCAACAAGAAAAACTAAAAGCACTAAAAGCCACAATCGATAAAATCGATAAAGACTATGGCAAAGGCACCATCATGCGTATGGGTGAGCATGCTATCGTAGATATTCCTGCTATTTCTACAGGTTCAATAGCCTTAGATTATGCTTTAGGCGTTGGGGGTTTCCCAAGGGGTAGAGTCGTAGAAATATACGGTCCGGAGTCTTCGGGTAAAACAACTTTAGCAATTCATGCAATGGCAGAGGCGCAAAAAAATGGCGGGATAGTCGCATTTATCGATGCTGAACACGCTTTCGATCGCTTTTATGCGGAACAATTAGGCGTAGATACCGACAATTTATTGATTTCTCAACCCGATAATGGCGAGCAAGCTCTCGAAATTACCGATCATTTAGTTCGTTCCGGAGCTGTCGATATTGTAATTGTGGACTCTGTTGCTGCTTTAACACCTAAAGCCGAGATTGAAGGCGATATGGGGGATTCAAGAATGGGTTTGCAAGCGCGTTTAATGTCGCAAGCTCTACGAAAGTTGACATCTTCTATAAACAAAACTAATACGGTGGTAATTTTTATCAACCAGTTGCGCGAAAAGATTGGCGTGATGTTCGGTAATCCTGAGACCACGACCGGTGGAAATGCCTTAAAATTTTATGCTTCTATTCGTTTAGATATCAGAAAAATTGGTCAAATTAAAAACGGAGAAGATGTTTTGGGTAATAAGACCAGAGTAAAAGTGGTAAAAAACAAAGTGGCTCCACCGTTCAGAAAAGCCGAATTTGACATTATGTTTGGAGAAGGGATTTCTCAAATTGGTGAGGTTATCGACTTAGGGGTTGAATACGAAATAATTAAAAAATCGGGTTCATGGTTTAGTTATGGCGAAAATAAACTAGGACAAGGTCGCGATAGCGTTAAAAGTTTGCTTAACGATAATCCTGAACTTATGCAAGAAATACATTCTAAGATTGTTGCCGTTTTAAATGGAACTGCTGAAGCGAAGGTAGAAGAAAAGAATAAGTAAATTTAGTAGCCGATAAGCCCCGTGTTTATCGGCTTTACTTTTTTATATCATGAGACATATTTTATTCGCAGGAATTCTATTAATAAGTTTTATCGTTGGAGCACAAGATTCTACGGTAGTAAAACCCAATTTGGCAATTGCGCCATTTATGCCAAATATGTATTTCAACGAATTATCGCGTTTGTGGTACAGCACCGGCGAAACCAAATGCCAGGGTCAACAAATCGACACAATTATATATCAACTCAATTTTAAGCTGTCTAAGGAATTATCGAATAAATTCGACGTGATAGACTTAAACAGAGCTTCGACGATTAGCACATTAGATTTGTTATTGGCTTTGTACCAAATGATGCATTTCGAAATTCGAGACACTTTCCCTCAAAAAGAAAGCAAATTTAAACTCAAGTTAAAAAATAAAGATAGACCTGTCGAAGAAAAAACTGAAGGCCAAGAAGCTGATCTAAAGGAACAGGAACATAAAGATATTGCTTCTACTTATTTAGCTTCTGTATTCAATCAAGAAAAGGAATTTAAAGCATGGTTATCTAGTGCAGATGTAAAGTATTTATTAGTTATTTCTCAGTTTGAAGTTAAAGGCGATTATGGGTCACCATATAACTCAGGGAGAGAAACCAATTACGAAATAAGAGTGCATTACGATTTATACGATGCCGATGGAACTTTGCTATTGGGGAAACATACCAGCGCAATTACTACAAATGAAAAAGCTAGATTTTATCAATTTTTAGATCGTGATTTACAAAAAACAGTAAATCAAATAACTGAAGAAGTTAATGCAATGATTAAAAAAGAAAAATAGGTATCTGTAACCAAAAATAATTTATGAAAAAATGAGCGACTTGGCCCAATTTACGTTGTTCTTCATTCTATTTTTGTTTCCTTCTTTGTTTGTCTTTTTGTATAAGTTTAATGCATGGAGTAAAGTAAGGAAAAAAGGATTTTGGTATTTTTTATATTCCGAGTATATTTCTATCCTCATCATTTTAGGAATCATTGTTACTGTTGTAGGCACTGCGATCCTTATTCAGCGTTACCAAGCACCAAAATATTCACATTCTATAGAATATTATAAAAGGCATCAAGATTATCATACCCTCGAAAAAATTTATAAAAGTAAAGTCATTGGCAATACTCCCGATTGGGCAGATGTTTATAATCACATTTATTATCATTTTAAACAACCATATACTTTTGTTGACGATGAAAACAACTTTCTTGGAGTCAGAAGCGACAGCAGTTTAGCGCGTTTTTATCATCGATTTCTAAAAGCAAAACTTCCGGAAGAAAAGCAAATTTGGTATTTCTATAAAACCTTGCAGTGGTCGCTCGTCAATCGACCGGAACTAGCTATTTCCGAGTTTATTACTCACGATTTATACGATTTGCCCTATTTAAATTATTTTATCGGCACCTTCGAATGGGAAAGACCTTTAATTGCTGAAGATCATTTTAAAAAAGAAATCGATAATAAGGGTTTTGTGGAAGAAGCTTATATTGCATTGTCAAAATTGTATATCGAAAATCAACGTTTCGACGATCTTGAACGTTTATTAAATACCCCGGAGGCGTCTCGTTACATTCCTTTA
>JAFGXI010000036.1 GCA_016936665.1 Bacteroidales bacterium | reverse complement strand
GATGTTTTCTTTTTTCTTGTCCATTTTCATTTTTGTGCGGTGTTAAATTTACACTATTTGTGTAAACCTATATCAGGACAAGTCAAAAACTTCCGCTTGCGAACGATGGTGTAATATAAATTGTCTTTAAATAATTTTCGGACATATCTTCCAACCATATGACAAATGAAGGATGATTGAAATGCTTTCCCTTATTTAATTCAATGCTCATAGATTGATCAGAGGAGGATAGATCGCCTTCTATTTGCAGAACTTCTTCTGCTTTTGGGTTTACACTACAAGAATTAGTTAACACTAAAATTATTGATATAATAAATAAATTCAGTTTCATTTTATTACAAATTTGTATTTATTAAACAAATATAATACATTTACATAATAAAAAACTACGAAAAAGTTTAAAAAATATTAATTATATACGATGTCGAATAAATATGAATTATTAAGTTCTATCTCACCGATGATAGAAATGTATGAAAATGAAACAGATAATGCCGATTTATGCCAGTTTTCACTTTTTTTATACGACAAAGTGACTAAACCAGAACAAAGCAAAAAAGATGAAACAGCATTCGATAAAAACAACTATTTAAATTATCAAGCCTACGATGAAGTTGCATTTTCTACATTATTGACAGGTTTATTTCGTTTTGCAAAACATTATTTAAAAAAGGCATTTTCTGATGGCCCAATTAACACCATCGACGAATTTGGTTTTCTGGCAACATTGCTAAAGGAGGGAGCATTACTTAAGCACGAATTAATCGACAAACATTTGTTAGAAATTTCGAGTGGTAGCGAAATTATTAAACGCTTAATAAAGAATGAATTAATCTTCGAATTCCCAGATGAAGAAGACCGAAGAGCTAAGCGTGTTGCATTAACAGATAAAGGCAAATTGGCATTATTTAATGCTTTTGACGATATGCATAAAGTATCTGAAATTGTTATTGGTAATTTATCGAAAACAGAAATTGAAACGACTTTAAAAGTTTTCAAAAAGTTGACCTATTTTCATCAACAAATACACAAAACAGATCGTAACACAACTTTGAATGAAATTCATAAAAAATATATTCAATAATGTTTAAGGCATATAATATTTTAATTAGTGGATCTTCAGGCTTAATTGGAAAATCTTTAACACAGTTTCTTAAAAATGAAGGACACTCTGTTGCAATATTAAGCCGAAGCGAAAATAAAATATATGGAACATTGCAATTTAAGTGGGATCCTAATCGTGATTTAATTGACTTAAAAGCTGTAGAGTGGGCCGATGTAATAATCAATCTGGCAGGTGAAAACATTGGAGGTAAACGATGGAGCAAAAAGCAAAAAGTATTGATAAAAGATAGTAGAATAAATGCTGTAAATACTTTGTATAATGCTTGTTCTAAAGTGTCGAATCCTCCATGTAGATTAATAAACGCATCTGCTATAGGTTTTTATGGGACTGAGGATAATAAAGTTTATAATGAAGAATCTGATTCCGGAATCGACTTTTTATCGAATGTTGTAAAATGTTGGGAAGAAGCGTCTGTGAAATTTGACAAAATAGGTATAAAAACTTTAATATTGCGTTTTGGTGTTGTGTTTGCCAAAGAAGGAGGTGCTTTTCCTAAATTATTGGCCCCTGTTAAACTAGGTTTCGGTGCTCCTATTGGTTCTGGTGAACAACCAGTTTCTTGGGTTAGCTTAAGCGACATTCTCGGTTCGATAGCCTTTTTATTAAAGCAACCGATGGAAAAGAATAGGTGTATCTACAATATCGTAGCTCCTGAAGTATTAAATAATAAACAATTGACTTCAATACTCAACAAGTATTTTAGAAGATTAAATTTTTGGCCGTCGTTGCCAGCTTTTGTTTTTAAAGTTTTATTAGGAGAGCAAGCAGATATTGTGCTTAAAGGAAACAGAGTAAGTTCTGAAAATTTGCTAAAAAAAGGTTATCAATTTAAGCATAAAAAAATTGAACAATTTCTTAAGGAAAATTATCCAAATCGTAGTTAATTATGCATCAAATTGAAATATTAAAAGACGTTGTAATAATTTTTGGTTTAGCCAGTATTGTTGTATTTATTTTTCAAAAGTTAAAAATCCCTTCTGTTGTTGGGTTTTTATTAACAGGAATTCTGGCCGGACCACATGCTCTTGGTTTAATTAACGATCAGGAAAGTACAAGCATACTTGCTGAAATAGGGGTTGTTTTATTATTGTTTACAATCGGAATTGAATTGTCTATAAAGAAGTTATCAAAAATTAAAAACATTGTTTTTTTTGGAGGCTTCTTACAAATTGTATTGTCCATATTTGTAACGGTATTAGTACTTTGGTTATTGAATGTAAAAAGTAATGTAGCTGTTTTTATTGGCTTTTTAGTCGCCTTAAGCAGTACCGCAATTATTCTTAAAATATTACAAGAACAAGATCAGCTCAATACCCATCATGGTAAAATTTCAATAGGGATTCTTATTTTTCAGGACCTAATAATTGTTCCCATGATGTTGTTAATTCCGATGTTGTCTGGCGAGTCCAATAATATAGGGACGGAATTATTACTGATGTTGGGTAAATCTCTTTTGCTTATTGGAATTACAGTTGTTTTAGCACGATGGTTAGTGCCATACATATTACACCAAGTGGCATTGCTTAAAAGTCAAGAATTGTTTTTAATAATAATTTTTGTAATCGGATTTGCTGTTGCAAATTTATCGGCATTACTTGGTTTGTCTTTGGCTTTAGGGGCATTTCTTGCCGGTTTATCAATTAGCGAATCGGAATACAGCCATCATGCTTTTGGAAATTTGGTTCCCTTTCGCGATATATTTACAAGCTTCTTTTTTGTTTCAATTGGGATGTTGCTGGATTTAACATTCTTTATTGATCATGTTTTAATTGTTCTATTTGTTGTTTTAATACTCATCTTTTTGAAGTCCGTAGTGATTGGATTTGTTAGCTTTATTCTTGGGTTCCCCTTTAAAATTTCGTTTAGAGCAGGATTAATTTTAGCCCAAATAGGCGAATTTTCTTTTGTTTTGGTTCAAATTGGCCAATCGCATAATTTAATAGATGGGTTTTATTACCAATTATTTTTGGCAACTGCAATATTAAGTATGTCTTTTACCCCTTTGTTGATATTATTTTCTGACAGAATTTCCAACAGATTGAATCAACTACCAATGCCAAAATTGCTTAAAAATGGAATGCGAAAATTACCAACTAATTCAATTCAAACTTTATCTAGGCACAGTATTTTGGTTGGCGACGAAAAGCAGGTTGGAAGTTTAATGCGTGCTTTCGAAAGGGTAGATATTCCGTTTATTATTATAGACCTTGATCCGGATAGAGTTCGTCAATTACAGAAAAAAAATATTAATGCAATATACGGTCATGCGCAATATGAGTCGGTTTTAGAACATGCGCATATTAAAGAGGCTAGTAACTTACTATTATCATTAAATGGAATGGCTATAAATGCCAGCATTATTGAAGTAGCGAAAAACCTTAACCCCAATGTAAATATCATTGTAAGGACAAAGTTTTTGGAAGATTTAGACTATTTGTATAAAGTAGGAGCAGATTACGTTATCCTAATTGAATTTGAAACATCAATTGAAATGTTTGAACGTGCATTAATACACTATTTAGTTCCTCAAACTGAAATAAATTTAACTATTGCTGAACTCAGAAGCAGAGGTTATGAAGTTTTTAGAGAACGCTCAACTAAAAAATCCTCAAATTATTTAGGAATTCCGAATCTTGAGATTTCTAGCATCGAAATTAAAGCTCAGTCTAAAATTATAGGAAAAAGCATTAGAGAGTTAGATATAAGGCAACGAACAGGGGTAAGTATTTTAGCTATAAATCGAAAAGGTGATCTAATGACTAATCCTAATCCTGATGAACATTTATTAGAAGGTGATATTATTTATACCATGGGCGAATTTTCTAAATCGATCTGTATTAACGATTATTTTAACGAAACATAAAAAGGCTATCTAAGTAGCCTTAAATATTTTACTCCAATATTATTGTTTGATGTTGGTCTTTATATCGGATAAAATAAACACCAGAGGGTAGCTGATCGATAGAAATAGCATCTTTGTCTATCTGATATGTGGCGACTTTTTTTCCATCGACAGAGTAAATATCGATTTGCTCTCCGTAAAGTTTATTCGAGAAATATATTAAACCATTTGTTGGATTAGGGTAAAAATCATCTTGAGATTGAGTTGCATAGTTATTGTTCGAATGTAAATCAATACCATTTTCAATTCTTAAACTATCGATATATAAGTTGTTTCCTTGGTCGTTTTTGGCAATAAACTTTAGAAAAATGGTTTGCCCGGCAAATGGCGTTAAATTAATTTCGTTGTCGGCCCATTCGTCTTGCACAGAAGGAATAAAAGGCCCAATCAAATTTGAGGCTCTAGTTTTCATTGAGCTTCCTCCGTTAGACCATAATGTTTCTCCACTAGTAAACAAACAAGCATTATCTGTTAATATAAACAAACTATCTTTTCTAGAACTAAGATACTGAGTATAAGCATGTTTAAAATACAAATAAGTGTTTCCTGTAGCGGGTATTTCGATACCTCCAAACATTAAAATATCTAGCTGTGCATTTCTAGGAGAGTAATAGGCAAAGGGCATCTTTAACGATCGGTAATTGTTTGTTAGTCCTTCGGTTGAATCTATTTGCCAAGTATTCATATAATCTGGATTATAAATAGCGTAATTTAAACCCGATAAAAATGCATCACCCAACTCAAAATCGTCACTAAAAGGAACAGAAACCGGAAACAATCTTTTTACACTAAAGTTCTTATAGTTATTATAAATATTATATTCAGATTCACTCGTGCCAGCAACGGCAATTATTTCATTTATAGTATCGGATAAAATAAAATTAACAGGTAAATAATAAGTGTCGTTTGGTAAGATTGTTACATTTAAATTGTTGGATAAAACTGTATCGTTATTAATGATGAGCTTGAAGTTGAAATTGTTGATTGAATTGGTTCCTGTGTTTTTTATCGATATAGAATAATTGATATCATCGGAACAAGCAACGGGATTAAAACCTATAATTGAATCGATTGCAAGATCGTATTCGCAACTAACCGGCGGAACAGGAGCGAAGCTATCAGATAAAAATTGAAATGCAGCATATACATCGATAATTCCTTTTCCGTACACATTATCTTCTCCCGGATCACCTAAATCGAAAGCCGTTTGGTATAAAGCATTTTTTAATTGAGTACTTGTGATTTGTGGAAAGGCTTCTCTTAAAAGGAGAACTGCTCCTGCAACATGAGGACCTGCCATCGAGGTTCCGGATAAAATTTTAAATTCACCAGTTGCAGCACAAGAACGAACATCGACACCAGGAGCAGACACTTCAGGTTTAATGGCTAAAGGATTTGAAGCGTCGCAGAGCGAAGGGCCTCGGCTAGAAAAGCTTGCAATAGGGTAGCTATCGTCGTTTCCGTCCAGAGCACCTACTGAGAAAATATTAAGTGTATCGTGCATTATTGCCGCAGGCATACCTACTGTACTGGCATTTGGACCTTCGTTTCCCGCAGAAAATATAACAGAGCAATCTGCAGCTTCTAGTGCTTCAATAAAGTCATATTCAACAGGATCGCAATCTGGCCACATACTGTATAAAACGCCCCACGAATTATTAATTACATCAGGAATATCGTTGCTTGTTTCAAGATTTCCATCGGGGTTTGCCGCCCACTCGAATGCGATGTAGTAATCCGACATTGGCCTAATATCCTCTTCGTTTGTCACGACAGGATCCGATGCTATCCAAAAAGCGTTGTATGCCAATCCGATTGTATCGGCAGTTGCTGTGTCTAAACCAATCATAGTCCCCATAGTGTGTGTTCCATGAAAATGCGATACATCAATATCAAATGGATATGGATGTTCAAACCCCAACCAACATTGACTAACAGGTAAATAATGACCTAAAAATCTAGATCCAATGCACTCGTGTTCCGAGTTAACACCGGTATCGATATTCATTGCTATTCGGTTTCTGCCGGTATATCCCATAGCCCACATTTCACGTGCATGAATAGCAACTAATCCATTTTCAGCAGCTCCTACGGCACTAGCGGTTTTATTAGTTATTTCATTTACACGGTCTTGATAAGTCGGTATGTCGTATTGTATTGATTCGACCGATTCTAAAGTTGCAATTTGGTTGATAACATTGATGTTTGCTTGGCAAGTTATTATATTTACTAACCAAAATCGATGTGTTTGGCTAACGCAGGTTTGGTCTTGAGACAATAAAAGGTCTATCAATTCTTCAACGTCACTTTTATAATGATTGTTTTCGTATATAGTTTTTAGAAGTTTTACTCTACGCTCATCGAAACTAAGTCCTTGTTTTATCAAATCAGTTTTTAATTGTCTAACATCAATTTGATTTTTAAGTTTTACAACAATCGGAATGAGTTCTTCATTGTTTAAACTCATTTGATGTTGAAGGTATTCCTTTATTTTATGACTCTGTGAATAAATTTGAAGAGAAAATAAAATTAAAATAAGTGTAGTTAAGTGCTTCATGGTTTATTTTTTTCCTAAAGATACGAATATATGTTAAGTAATTTGAATGCAGAAACAAGGATAATAGCGAGCAATATATAACGAATATATTTTGCCCCGATTTTACTTGCAAATTTTGCTGCAATATAAGCTCCAATCATGTTGCCAATTGCCAAAATAAAACCAAGTGTGTAATTGATTTGTTCGTGAAATATAAAAATCAATAAAGCAATGGGAGTGTATGCCAATACTATAAGTAATTTCATTGCGTTGGCACGAATTAAATCGTAACCTACCGATAATACCAACCCAGATAATAGAAAAAATCCAACTCCTGCCTGAATAAATCCGCCATAAACTCCAATTGCAAAAAAGACAATCCACTGAAAAAATGTTGACTTTGCTTTAACTTCTCCGGCTTGACTTTTTACCCATTTTTCAGGTTTAAAAAGAATAATGAAAAACATGATAATTAATAAACCGGCAATGGTTTGTTTCATAATTGTCTCGTTAAGCTCAATGGCTAAGTTGGCACCAACTATCGATCCAACTACCGAAGGAAGTAAAAGCTTTAAACTGTTTTTTTTATCAATAAGTTTCTGGTTATGAAAACTTTTCACCCCGACAACATTTTGTAAAAGAATGGCTATGCGATTTGTCCCATTTGCAACATTAGCATCCAGTCCCATAAACATTAATAAAGGAAGAGTAATTAGAGAACCGGAACCTGCGATAGTGTTTATAAAACCTGCGACACCTCCTGCTAGAATCAAAATAATTATATTAAAAATGTCCATTAAGTTAGGTTGAAAGGTTCAAAAGCACCTCGAATTAGATTAATACTAAACTGTTTGTTTTTATAAATTACCTCTGCAATGTCGAATCTAGCATTGAAATGAATATCTTCTTTTAATATATAATCGTTGGCTGCTGCTATAAGCAATTTTTGTTTTTTTAGTCCAACAGATTGCCGGCCTTCGATATATTTCGACGACCTTGTTTTCACTTCAATAAATACGATTTCATCCTTGTCTAAGGCAATAATGTCAATTTCTTTATGTCCTGATCTCCAATTTTTTTCGAGTATTTTAAATTGTAACGATTCTAAAAACACAACCACTTTATTTTCGCCAATCGACCCTAAAATCTTGCTATTTATCATCAAAAAAACTATTCTTATAAAGTAAAAACAGGATATCTCCAAAATTAGATATTTATTTTTACATTTGTAATGCGGATTATTCAAAAAACACACACATGCAAAAAGTTTATTCTTTAAGCTTATTGTTGATTTTCAGTATTTTATCTTTGTCTTTCACGACAGATAAACCAAAAGAAAACAAGATTTCAGATGAAGTTTTAAAAAAGAACTTCAAAGGTATTGTCGAGTACGTAGAGTACACGCCTTTCGATACTGTTTATTACAAAGTTTACATTAGCGATGGAAAAATTCGAGTAGATGCCTTCGACTCGAAAGAAGAAGTGAATGCAGATAAAATTTTGATTTACGATTTAAAAAATCAGAAGATTTTTGCCATGAAGCCTTCTCAACAAATTTACAAAACATTAAATGCAGAAAAAGAAGGTTCAATTTCGATTGAAGGTTGCGAAGTTAAAATTAATCAGAGAAATTATAGGATGATTAATGGCTACAAGTGCGTACAATACAGAGTCATTAATAAAATAGAAAATACCGATGTAACTTATTGGATTCCAGAAGAAGATTTCCCTTTTTATTACCAAATGGTATCGATGAAACACTCCCTTAAACGTGTCCATAAATACTTTTATATGCTCCCGAATTATCAAGTGGCATTTCCTATGCACACAGTAGAAAGAACAATGCTGAGAGAAGAAAAATCTTCGTACAAAGTCATTCAAATGAACGAAACACCACTTAGCGAATCAATTTTTACAATTCCAGAAGGATATGTGTTAAATGAATAATATATAGCAGAGATTTAATATAACTAAGAATCTGTTGATACAACAGATTCTTTTTTGCTTTAATTATTCTGTAAACACATTTATTTATTATGATAAACTACTTCAAATTCGAGTATTTTAAAACATCACAATTTATTATCTTTGCCCCTTAAAATTAATGAACACCATGGAGATAGCGACAAAATATCAAGCGCAAGAAGTTGAGAAAAAATGGTACCAATATTGGTTAGATAACGGTTTCTTTAAGTCGATACCCGATGAGAGAGAAGCCTATACAATAGTTATTCCACCGCCAAATGTAACTGGCGTTTTGCATATGGGGCATATGCTTAATAATACCATCCAAGACATTTTAGTTAGGCGTGCCAGAATGATTGGCAAAAATGCTTGCTGGGTACCTGGTACAGATCATGCTTCTATTGCCACAGAAGCTAAAGTAGTTGCTAAACTAAAAGCAGAGGGGATCGATAAAAACACACTCACCAGAGAACAGTTTTTAGAGCATGCTTGGGAGTGGAAAGAAAAACACGGTGGAATTATTTTAGAACAACTCAAGAAACTAGGTGCTTCTTGCGATTGGGATAGAACAAAGTTCACCATGGATCCGGAAATGACTGAAAGTGTTATCAAAGTCTTTGTCGATTTATATAATAAAGGTTTGATATACAGGGGAATTAGAATGATTAATTGGGATTCTCAAGCATTGACTGCTGTTTCCGACGAAGAGGTAATCTATAAAGAAGTACAGTCGAAATTATACTATTTAAGGTATAAAATTGTTGGTGAAGAAAACTATGTTACAATAGCAACAACACGTCCAGAAACAATTTTAGGCGATACTGCGATTTGTATAAACCCTAACGATACACGATTTACTCATCTCAAGAACAAAAAAGTAATAGTTCCTTTAGTTAATAGGGAAGTTCCAATAATTTTCGATGAGTATGTCGATATGGAATTTGGAACAGGAGCCTTAAAAATTACACCCGCACACGATATAAACGACTACGAAATTGGAATTAAACACCGCTTGGAGAGTATCAACATATTTAACGATGATGGAACTTTAAGTGAGAAAGCCGAGTTGTTTATCGGTATCGATCGTTTTGAAGTTAGAAAAGCAATAATTCCAGAACTTGAAAAATCAGGAAATTTAGTCAAGATTGAAGATTACGTTAATAAAGTAGGATTTTCCGAAAGAACAGATAGTGTTATTGAACCAAAGCTTTCTATGCAATGGTTCCTTAAAATGGAAGATTTAGCTAAACCGGCATTAGAAGTTGTAATGTCTGATAGCATTCAGTTGGTACCTGCAAAATTCAAAAACACCTACCGCCACTGGATGGAAAATGTTAGAGATTGGAACATTTCTCGTCAATTATGGTGGGGGCAAAGAATACCGGCATACTATTTACCCGATGGCACTTTTGTTGTTGCTGAAAATGACGAAAAAGCAGTTGAGTTAGCAAAAATTGCAAGTGGGAATAATCTGTTAACTATAAATGATTTAGTTCAAGATGAAGATGTTCTAGATACTTGGTTCTCTTCTTGGTTATGGCCTGTTTCTGTATTCGATGGTATAAGAAATCCAGACAATAACGAAATCAAATACTATTATCCAACCAATGACTTAATTACGGCTCCTGAAATATTATTCTTTTGGGTTGCTAGAATGATTATCGCAGGGCAGGAATATCAAGGTGAAAAACCATTTAATAATGTCTATTTAACAGGAATTGTTAGAGATAAATTAGGAAGAAAAATGTCGAAATCTCTAGGCAATTCTCCCGATCCTCTTGATTTGATTGCAAAATATGGTGCAGATGGCGTTCGTGTTGGAATGATGTTGTGTTCGCCTGCCGGAAACGATTTAATGTTCGACGAAGCCCTAACTGAGCAGGGCAGAAATTTCTCTAATAAAATATGGAATGCATTTCGACTAGTTAAATCGTGGGAGGTTGATTTATCTATTGACCAACCAGAACATTCAAAAAAAGCAATTCAATGGATGACTTCTAAAATGGATGAGGTTATTGCCCAATTAGACGATCAGTTCGAAAAGTTTAGAATATCGGATGCTTTAATGTCTGTTTATAAATTATTTTGGGATGAGTTTTCTTCCTGGTATTTAGAAATAATCAAACCGGAATATCAAAAACCAATCGATGCAGAAACAATTAAAGCTACAAACTTAATTTTTGACAAATTACTGAGAATTTTACATCCTTTTATGCCATTCTTAACCGAGGAATTATGGCAATTGCTTGAAGAGAGAAAAGATGGAGAAAGTATCATGATTACCTCAATGCCCAAAATAGGAGAAGTTGATGCCTCAATTCTCAACAGTTTCGAATTTGCTAAACAAGTGATTACAGAGCTACGAACTATTCGTAAAGAAAAAAATATTTCTATGCGAGAAGGTCTAGTCTTAAAAGTACTAAATAACCCATTCGAATTCCCTTTACAAAAAGAAGTAATTTCAAAAATTTCAAATTTATCAGGCGTCGAAATGGTGGAACAACCAGTTGAAGGAGCTTTATCTTTCATGGTATCAACCAATGAATTTTATGTGCCTATGGGAGATAATTTAGATGTTGAAGCTGAAATTATAAAAATAGACGAAGAGATAAAATATCTACAAGGTTTTTTAGTAAGTGTAGAAAAAAAACTAAGCAACGATAAATTTGTTAACAATGCACCTGCTCAAGTAGTGGAAGTGGAGCGAAAAAAACATCAAGATGCCAAAGAGAAAATAGCATCTCTTTTAAAACAAAAAGAAACTTTGGTGTAGTTAGTTTATTGCTAATTAACGAAAAGAGGGGGTTGATTTTCAACCCCCTCTTCTTTATTTAAATTTAATTACTCATCTGTTTTAATTAATTTAATATTTCTATCAATATTCTCCGATCTGATTAATAAAAAGTATGTTCCGGAAGATAAGTGTGAAATGTTCATTGTTCTTTCATCCTGAGATTTAATTACAGACCATTCTTCGCTGCTAATTACTCTACCAGACATATCTACTAAGGTTACATTCAAAACGTCATTGTTTAGTAGTATCCATTTAACTTTAACTAAATCTTTGGCCGGATTAGGATATACTTGAATATTTGCATCTCTAATATCTTCAATACCGACATTTTCTGTTATGGTCAATGATGTGCTACAAGAATTAACTCTACCTGCTTCGTCTTCAACAGACCAAATAATATTGTAAGTTCCAATAGTGAATACTTCGCCAATTAAACTTGAAGATTCATTCACATTGTTAGAAATAGAAGCGATGGCGCAATTATCGATCGCAGTTGCGTCCAGTTCGCTTCCTTGAACTGTGTAATAATCTTGACCTTCATCAGATATTAAAGTGAGACTTGATTGACACATTATCGATGGATCTGTTAAGTCTTCGACCACCACATTTTGAACCACGTTGATATCATTACCATTACCATCGTCGAAGTTCCAAGTGATAGCGTATGTACCTTGCACATCG
>JAFGXI010000035.1 GCA_016936665.1 Bacteroidales bacterium | reverse complement strand
GATGTTTTCTTTTTTCTTGTCCATTTTCATTTTTGTGCGGTGTTAAATTTACACTATTTGTGTAAACCTATATCAGGACAAGTCATCCTTTCATTATTCAACCACCAACTTCTGCATTTGCTCGCCCACTTTTACAATGTAAACACCTTTTTGTAAATCAGTAGTTTCAATTTTTAGCCCCTTTTCTGTTTCCCCAAAGGGGAAAGACTTTACTAATTTACCTGTGAGGTTGTAGATTTGTACAGTTGTGTTTTGGATTCCCTCGAAAGAGGGAATGATAATGGTGAGGATTTGTTTTGCAGGATTCGGATACATATAAAACTCTGGGTTGCTTGCAAACTCATTAACCATAACGCCCGTAGAGCACTCCCACCAATCGGTACCATCGCAACCCAAGCTATCGGTTTTTATTAAAGCCAGTTTTTGACCATTGTGTGCTGCCCAACCTCCCAGTATATAACCACCATCAGAACAGGTGTCTACGGAGAAAAGGTAGTTTTCTGTATATGTAGTATCGCCTACTGTGTATTTTTGTCTCCAAATTATATCAAGTTCAGAATTAAACTTGGTTAATGTAGTTTGAGTACACTCATTTGTATTCATTCTATCCGAACCAATGGCTATGAATTGATTATTTTCTATTTCTTTTACTTGAGCAGTGAGAGAACTGCTAGCAGGAAAAGGAAGAATCTTATCTATTTCTAATACAAAATTTTCATTTAATTTTATTAAATGCGGTCTATCTTCGGTGCTACTAATGGTTTTTGAACCTGTAATAATGTATGATGTATCAGATGTTAGGGTAATTCCCATAATCCGTCCATCATCATAATTTGTACTTCCATAAGTTCTGTGCCATTCTTCGTTGCCATTAGCATCGGTTTTTACCAAATACCAATCCCAAGTGTGTGAACCATACGACTGTGTTGCCCCGCCACATAAAAATCCACCATCAGGAGTTTGGACTATTTTGTAGAATGTATCGTCGTACTCTGTAGTTCCATAGGTCTTATGCCAAAGGTAATTACCATCACTATCGGTGCGAAGCAATAAAGCTTTAGGTTTGTCTAATATTTCTCCAGTTTCTGCATCACGTTTAGTAGTACCAGCAATAGCATAACCTCCCCCGGAGCAATATACTGTAGCGTAAGGAGCAAGGCTTATCGTATCGGTTAAATATTTTCTTGTCCACAGGGTGTCAAATTGAGAATTGAATCGATATATCATAACTGAAGTTTGAAAGTTTTCTCCAAAAATACTTGAATTGCCAGAAATTATATAACCATCATTTGCTTTAGAGCAAGTATTTTCAATTCCCATATTATTTGAATAAACGCCATCCCCATAATATTTTTTCCACATTTCGTTTCCCAAAGTATCGTATTTCCATATAGTAACACCTGTTTCTACTTGGGTTTCTGCTCCTACTAAAAAATAACCTGTATCGGCTGAAAAAACATTATTGCCAGTTGGCCATTGTTCAGAAGTGTAGGTGTAATTAAATTGTACTTGAGAATAAGAACTAAGAAGTAAAAAAGTAGAACGTGGACAGTAGAAAAAAATGCTTCATTTTTTGAGATATTAGAATAAGACTACAAATTTTAAATAAAATAAAAATACTGACAGGTTTTTACCTGCCAGTATTTTATATTTCAATTTATTTCACAACAAATTCTTTGCTGTTATCATCTAATTTAAGGATATAAACACCAGATGTCAATTTAGATACATCTACAGACTTAATACCCATAGTTGTATTTAACTTTTGTTGGATTAATAATTTACCGTTTATATCGTAAATACGCATCTCTGTATTGGCATCTTCTGCTAAAAGATACTCTACAGTCAGTTTCCCTTTTACAGGATTAGGGTAAAGCGATAACCATGAAGACAGAGCCCCCTTTAATTCCCCCGATGGGGGAAGACTTGTGGTTGTTGTTCTATTGTTATCTACTTTTGGGAAAGCTATTTTTACATCTAAAGGCATGGCCAATTCTTCGCCCATTTGTTTAAGCATACGGTAAGCTTTTACCGAAGCTTTGTCTTTTTTGTTGTATATAGATAGTAACAAATCTCTGTTGCTTTGGTAGAAGTTTGCTTTTTCATTCTCTTCCAAGTCCTTTGCATTTATGCTTATGGCCTCTACTTGCAATAGATCGTCTAACTGTTCCATATTATCCAAATTTACGATATCCTGTCGTAATTCTGAAATCTTTTGTAAAGCCTCAGATTTTCTACCCAAAGCCGACAGTAGTCTTACAGTTTGTTTGCGAATATTTATCTCAGTTTGTGCATCCATAAGCTCAATCAAAGAATCTGCTTTTGCTAAGCTGCTATCTGCCAAAATTTCTTTTACAAGACGATTGAAAATGTAACGTTTTTTACTTTTCAGAAATGCAATCTCGCTTTCTTTTTGCTCTCGTTTCGAAATGCCATTTTGCTGAGCCCAAAGGTAGTTCTCTAAATCGGCCGGCAAACCTGCTTGTGGGATTTTGCCTTTGGCTTTTTGTGGGAGTGGTGAGTTTTGTGCTAGAGCAATGGTTTTAGCCACCGGTCTGCCTACATCTTTAACTATAAACTCGACTAATACCAAGTCCGAAACAAAACCATCGTTCTCCGATACTTTTAGAGCGACTTCGGTGTAATCTGTTGTACTTGTAGTATTTACTTCCGAAGCCAAAATCTCAGTATTGCCCTTATCAATTTTAGTGACTAAATCGTCTTGTTTAGTTTCTATTTCGTTATTTAATAAAGCAATACTACTTGTCTGCATCGACATTGGCCCCGTTACAAAACAGCCGATACATGGGTCATCACCACCTGAACTTGCGTTAGGGTCGTCGGGGCAAGCGTCTTCAAAAGTAAAATTAATTGGTGCTAATGAAGGAGATTTTTTAAATTGAAGTATTGCTATAACAAGTTCTAAAATCCATGCCTGTAAAGAAATTATGATAGTAATAATTAATGGTATAACCAGGATTCTGTTCGACAAAAAAAGCATCGTTTCCATCGCCTGTATTGCATGCGTTCACAAACACATTATTCGCAGGGTCTTTGATTTCTTGTAATTGTCCATCCCACGAACCCTGATTTTGTTTCACAGCACCAGGCATACCAAATTCATCTTCGATTACAGCAATGGATTTGTTAAGTATATACGTATTTGAGCAAAATGCTTTGAAAGCCATTTTTCGGGCTTTATCAATTTTACCGGACTTAAACAGAATGATTGTCGCTTCGAAAAGGAAATTAGGGAATCAGCAATCATCAGGGAAGTTTTTGAAAAACCAATTCAGATAATTCAGACCGCCCGCATAATCTTCAAGTTTGACGAAGTAGGAGAGAGGCAGGTAACGAAGTCCACGACTATCATCGAAGAAACCGCCATTTCTTATTTTATCAGTGACTAATTAAGCTTCGATTTTTTTAATTTTCAAACGGATTTTATCAGCATGTTTTTCAGTCATTAGTTATCAGTTTTTTCGCATTTCCGACCATAGTCCGTAACAGTTTATGGTATAGTGTCGTGCGGGATTACGAAGCGATCTCCTATCAGTTTACACCGACCTCTATTACGAGCCACAAACGTTCGAATACCACTGAAACCCGCATGCACTATACCTTATGTTAGCGGTAGTTGTGTGTCCTGCGTTACCATAGGATACGAAGATATAAAAATAGTTCTTTGAAATGGTAACATAACTTTGAAAAAGATGATAGG
>JAFGXI010000005.1 GCA_016936665.1 Bacteroidales bacterium | reverse complement strand
CCCTATCATCTTTTTCAAAGTTATGTTACCATTTCAAAGAACTATTTTTATATCTTCGTATCCTATGGTAACGCAGGACACACCACCTGTTAAATAACAAAGGCATCGCGTTTTGCGATGCCTTCGAAATTAGTTTTATATTCTGATTATTCTTCAGATTTTTTTTCTTCTGTAGCAGCATCAGTTTCAGGAGCTTCATTTTTAACTTCTTCCACTTTTGGTGCTTTTGCAACAGGTTCATCAGCTTTTTTAGCCGCAGGTTTTCTACGACGAGTCTTTTTAACTTCTTTCTTAGCTTCTTTCAACATATTTTCGTTGTAATCCACTAATTCGATAAAGCACATTTCTGCGTTGTCACCTAATCGATTACCTGTTTTTAAAATGCGAGTGTATCCTCCGGGACGGTCGGCAACTTTTGTTGCTACTTCGCGGTACAATTCAGATACAGCATTTTTATCTTTAAGGTTACTAAAAACAATCCTTCTTGAGTGTGTAGAATCGTCTTTTGATTTGGTAATTAAAGGTTCAACAAAAACTCTTAATGCCTTTGCTTTTGCTACTGTTGTATGTATTCTTTTGTGCAAGATAAGAGAACTAGCCATGTTGGACAACATTGCTTTTCTATGAGCACTCTTTCTGCCTAAATGATTCAACTTTTTACCGTGTCTCATCTTTCAATTACTCTTTGTCAAGTTTATACTTACTAATATCCATTCCAAACGTCAAACTAAGTCTGTCGAGTAATTCGTCTAATTCTGTCAACGATTTTTTACCAAAGTTACGGAACTTGAGTAAATCGTTTTTATTGAATACGACAAGATCGCCTAGAGTTTCGACGTCTGCAGCTTTTAAACAATTAAGGGCACGAACAGATAAGTCCATATCCACTAATTTTGTTTTAAGCTGTTGTCTCATGTGTAATACTTCTTCATCGAATTCTTCGTTTTCGCTAGCATGTGCAGATTCTAAACTCATTCTTTCGTCTGAGAATAGCATAAAGTGCATCATTAGAATACGAGCAGCTTCCTTAAGAGCATCTTTAGGATGGATTGAACCATCTGTTTCGATGTCGATTAAAAGTTTTTCGTAATCTGTTTTTTGCTCAACACGAATATTTTCGATATCGTATTTAACTAGTTTTATAGGAGTAAAGATAGAACTGATTGGAATAATTCCTTGTTCTCCTGTGTTCACTTTATTTTCGTCGGCAGGTCTATATCCTCTACCCTTTTCGATGTTGATGTCTAATTGCAACTTGACGTTTTTTTCCATGTTGCAAATCACCAATTCGGGGTTAAGTACTTCGAAACCTGTTAAGAAATTTCCTATATCACCTGCTGTGAAAGATTCTTTTCCGGTAACAGTAACCGTTACGCGTTCCTGGTCGTTATCCTCAATTCTTTTTCTGAAACGTACTTGTTTCAGGTTGAGGATAATTTCGGTAACATCTTCGATTACACCGCCAATGGTAGAAAACTCGTGTTCTACACCTTCTATTTTAACAAATGTAATAGCGTGTCCTTCAAGCGATGACAAAAGTATTCTCCTTAAAGAATTACCTATTGTGATGCCATATCCAGGTTCTAAGGGACGGAATTCAAATTTTCCAATTCTATCGTCCGATTCAATCATTATAACCTTGTCAGGTTGTTGGAATGGTATAACTCCCATAGACTTAATTTCTAGTTTTTAGAATACAATTCGACAATTAACTGTTCCTTAATATTTTCTGGAATTTCTTCTCTTAATGGAACATTCAAAAATTTACCACCTATGATTGTCTCTTCCCATTCTAACCAACTAAATTTATTGTGGTTAACACCTGACAATGCTGCAGTTATTACTTCTAAGCTTTTAGATCTTTCGCGCACACTAATCACATCCCCAACTCTTAAGGTATAAGATGGAATGTTAACTAATTCTCCATTCACCATAATGTGTTTGTGAGAAACTAATTGACGTGCTGCACGACGACTTGGTGCAATGCCTAAACGAAATACGACGTTATCTAAACGCGATTCCAAAAGTTGCAAAAGCACTTCACCGGTAATTCCTTTACTTCTTGATGCTTTATCGAACAAATTAGCAAATTGTCTTTCTAAAACACCATAAGTGTATTTTGCTTTTTGTTTTTCTTTTAATTGGATACCGTATTCTGAAGTTTTCTTTCTTCTGTTGACACCATGTTGCCCTGGAGGATTTTTTTTACGTTCAAAATATTTATCTGGCCCGTAAACTGCTTCTCCGAACTTTCTAGCAATTCTGGTTTTTGGTCCTGTATATCTAGCCATTTTTACTAAATTTCTTGATTAAAATTATACTCTACGTCTTTTTGGAGGACGACAACCATTGTGTGGTAGTGGAGTAACATCGATTATTTCGGTTACTTCTACACCAACACCATTGATACTACGAATAGCAGATTCTCTACCAGCGCCAGGTCCTTTAACATAAACTTTCACTTTTCTTAAACCTAAGTCGAATGCTATTTTAGCACACTCTTGTGCAGCAACTTGTGCAGCATAAGGAGTGTTCTTTTTAGAACCTCTAAACCCCATTTTACCAGCCGACGACCATGAAATTACTTGCCCGTCATTATTTGCCAATGTAATAATGATGTTGTTGAATGACGAATGTATATGAGCTTGACCTGTAGCCTCTACTTTGACAACTCTCTTTTTAGCACTTTTTACTTTCTTTGCCATACTAACGATTATTTAGTTGCTTTTTTCTTACCAGCAATAGTTACTTTTTTGCCTCTTCTGGTACGAGCGTTATTCTTAGTGTGTTGACCACGTAAAGGCAAGCCTAAACGATGACGTATACCACGGTAACTAGCAATGTCCATCAAACGTTTGATGTTCATTTGTGTCTCAGAACGCAATTCTCCTTCGATGGTGTACTCTTCAGAAATGATAGTACGAACCGCAGAGATCTGCTCATCAGTCCAATCTTTGACTTTTAAGTCAATGTCGATTTTTGCCTTATCTAAAATTTCTTTAGATCGGCTTCTTCCTATTCCGTAGATGTAAGTTAACCCGATTAAACCTCTTTTATTATCGGGAACATCCACTCCAGCAATTCTAGCCATATAATGTTAGAAATTAAAAAATTCAAAATTATAAAAATTATCCTTGTCTTTGTTTAAACTTAGGATTCTTTTTGTTAATTACATAAAGTCGACCTTTTCTGCGTACTATTTTGCAGTCGGCGCTTCTTTTCTTTACAGATGCTCTAATTTTCATTGCAAATTTCTTTATTTGTATCTAAATATAATTCTTCCTTTGGTTAAGTCGTATGGCGACATTTCGACTTTTACACGATCGCCCGGCAATATTTTGATGTAATGCATTCGCATTTTACCAGAAATATGCGCCGTAATAACGTGACCATTTTCTAGTTCTACTCGAAACATTGCGTTTGAGAGCGCTTCGGTAATGGTTCCGTCTTGTTCTATAGAAGGCTGTTTTGCCATAAACTATCTAAATTTTTTTAGTTGTTCTTCAATTACATTAAAATCAGATAACAATTCTGCCTCTCCTTTTCTTATAGCAATGCTATGCTCGAAATGAGCTGACGGCATACCGTCTTGGGTTCGGATGGTCCATCCATCTTTATCTTGCTTCACTTCTTTAGCACCTGCATTAATCATAGGTTCTATGGCTATTGTCATTCCTTCGGCCAATTTAACACCCCTTCCGCGACGACCATAATTAGGTACTTCTGGTTTTTCGTGTAGATTTCTTCCGACACCGTGCCCTACTAACTCTCTCACCACACTAAAACCTGCTGCTTCTGCGTATGCTTGTACGGCGTATCCGATATCGCCTACTCTGTTACCACTTGTTGCAGCTTCTATTCCTTTATATAATGATGCTTTGGTAGTATCTAGCAATTTTTGTTTTAGCTCAGATATTTCTCCTACAGCAAATGTAAATGCTGAATCGCCATGAAAACCATTCATATAAACTCCACAGTCGATACTAATAATATCGCCCTCGTTCAGCTCATATTTTCCTGGTATTCCATGTACTACAGCATCGTTTACAGAAATACAAAGTGTATTTGGGTACCCGTGATAATTTAAAAAACCTGGCACGCCACCATTATCTCTGATAAACGTTTCTGCGAGTTTATCTAGTTCAATGGTTTTAGTACCGGGAACAATTTTTGAAACGAGCTCAGCATGTGTTCTAGACACCAACTGATTGCTCAATTTCAAAAAATGTATTTCCTCTTCGGTTTTATAATATATCATTTCAAAGATCGTGTGCTATTAAATAGCGGCTCCTACGCCTCTTCCTTTAATACGTCCTGATTTCATTAGACCATCGTAATGACGCATTAATAAATGGCTTTCGATTTGTTGTAAAGTATCTAGTACTACCCCTACTAAAATTAGTAGAGAGGTTCCTCCATAAAATTGTGCAAACTGATTATCTACACCAGCAATAATTGCAAAAGCTGGTAATATAGCAACCATTGCTAAAAATATAGAGCCCGGCAAGGTTATTCTAGACATTACTGAATCTAAAAACTCAACGGTTTTCTTTCCGGGTTTAACTCCAGGAATAAAGCCACCATTACGTTTCATATCATCGGCCATTTGAATTGGGTTTACTGTAATTGCAGTGTAAAAATAAGTAAACACAACAATTAACAAACCAAAGGTAAGATTATACCAAAATCCTGTGTAATCGGCAAATGCGGCTGCGAATGCATTAGCACCGTCTGATGAACTAAAGTTTGTGAACATCATAGGGACGAACATCAGTGCTTGTGCAAAGATGATAGGCATTACACCTGCTGCATTTACTTTTAAAGGAATATATTGTCTTACTCCACCATATTGTTTGTTGCCAACAATTCTTTTTGCATACTGCACTGGTATTCTGCGAGTTGCTTGAACTAAGGCTATAGTAGCAATAATAATGAGTAAAAGCATAACCATTTCTACAATTAGCATCATTAGACCACCAGCACCATTCGAACGAACATTAAATTCGGCAATGAATGCGAAAGGTAGTCTTGCAATAATACCAATCATAATGATTAATGAAATACCATTACCAATTCCTCTATCTGTTATTCTTTCGCCTAACCACATAATAAACATGGTACCCGCTGTAAGAATAACTACTGAAGAAACTGTAAACCAAATCCCTGAAGAAATGAATGCTTCTCCGGGTAATTGGAATGTTAGATTGGTAAGATAACTTGGAGCTTGAACAAGTAAGATAAAGACTGTTAAGTAGCGTGTTATCTGATTTATCTTATTTCTACCACTTTCTCCTTCGCGTTGTAAACGTTGAAAGTATGGTACAGCAATACCTAGTAATTGAACAACGATAGATGCAGAAATGTAAGGCATAATTCCCAACGCAAAGATAGAAGCATTTGAAAATGCACCACCGGAGAACATGTCTAACAAACCAAGCACCCCACTAGATGTTTGATCTTTAAGCGCAGATATTTGAGTAGGATCGATACCGGGCAACACAACGAATGAGCCTAAACGGTAAATAAGCAACAAACCCAAAGTGTAAAAAATACGCTTTCTTAAATCTTCAATTTTATAGATATTTCGTAATGTTTCGATAAATCGCTTCATCAGGTCTTTTCTTAATAAGTTAATACTGTTCCTTCTTTTCCTTCAATCGCACTTATGGCTGATTTAGAAAAAGCATGTGCCGTAACTTCTAGTTTCGCAGTTAATGTACCTTGTCCTAAAATTTTAATAAGGTCATTTTTAGAAACTAAACCGTGTTCAACTAAAATATCTTGATTAATGACTGTTAAGTTGAATTTTTCGGCTAAGGTTTGAAGAGTTTCAATATTGATTGCTTTGTATTCTTTTCTATTGATATTCTTAAACCCGAATTTTGGAACACGTCTTTGAAGAGGCATTTGTCCACCCTCGAAACCAACTTTATTTGAGTAGCCAGAACGAGATTTTGCGCCTTTATGACCTCTAGTAGAGGTCCCGCCTCTTGTTGAACCTTGTCCACGACCAACACGTTTTCTGTCTCTAACAGAACCTTCGGCTGGTTTTAAATTTGATAAATCCATGTTCTTAATATTTATAAGGTTTCAACAACAACTAAATGTTTTACTTTTTCAACCATTCCCAAAATTTGAGGGGTTGCTTCGTGCTCGACTGTTCTATGCATTTTGGTTAAACCAAGGGCATCTAAAGTTGCTTTTTGTCTTTTAGTTTGGTCGATACGACTTTTTACTTGAGTAACTCTGATCTTTGCCATATTTTTTTAATTTAACCGTTAAAAACTTTGTCTAACGCAACACCTCTATGTTGAGCAACAGTGTATGCATCTCTCATTTCTGAAAGCGCAGCCATAGTAGCTTTAACAAGGTTATGATTGTTAGATGAACCTTTAGACTTTGCTAACACGTCTTTTACTCCAACACTTTCTAAAATAGCGCGCATAGCACCACCCGCTTTAACTCCGGTACCGTGAGCTGCTGGTTTTAGCCATACTCTAGCACCACCATAGTGAGCGTCTTGTTCGTGAGGAATAGTTCCGTTAATAACAGGAATCTTGATAAGGTTCTTCTTAGCATCTTCTACGCCTTTAGCGATAGCAGTTACAACCTCTTTAGCTTTACCAAGACCTACGCCTACAATACCATCTTCGTTACCAACAACTACGATAGCAGAGAAACTGAATGTTCTACCCCCTTTAGTTACTTTAGTAACACGATTGATAGCGACTAGTCTATCTTTTAGATCTAAATCGGTTGTCTTAACTTTTCTAATTTCTGACATAATTCAATCTATTAAATAGTTAAACCTGCTTCGCGAGCAGCATTTGCTAAGGTTAATACTCTTCCGTGATATAAGTATCCGTTACGATCGAACACAACAGATTCTACGCCTGCTTCTTTTGCTTTTGCCGCAATTAGTTTTCCAACTAATTCTGCTTGTGCAACTTTAGTGATGTTCTCTTGAGATGAGATTTCTTTGCATCTTGAAGAAGCAGAAGCGATAGTCACCCCTTTAACATCGTCGATAACTTGAACACTGATGTGTTTGTTACTTCTGAAGACAGACATTCTAGGGCGTTCTTGAGTTCCAAATACGTTTTTACGTATTCTTCTCTTGATTTTATTTCGTCTTTGTACTTTTTTATCTAGTGCCATAATCTTACCTATTATTTACCGGCTGTTTTACCAGCTTTTCTACGGAGCTGCTCGCCCACAAACTTAATACCTTTACCTTTGTATGGTTCTGGTGGTCTGAACGAACGTATTTTCGCTACCACTTGACCTAAAAGTTGTTTATCATGACTCTTTATAGTGATAATAGGATTGCCCCTTTTCACGGCTTCTGCTTCTATTTTAATTTCTGGAGCTAAAACCAAATGAATTGGGTGTGTGTATCCTAAAGCCAATTCAAGTACTTGACCTTTTACTTCTGCTTTGTATCCAACACCCACTAGTTCTTGTTTCACTTCGAAGCCTTCCGAAACACCAATTACCATATTGTTAATTAGTGCTCTGTATAAACCATGAAATGAACGGCTAGTTTTGGCGTCGTCGACTCTGCTAACGTAAATTTCGTTGTCTTTAATTTCGACAACGACTTCTCTTTTTATTTCCTGAGAAAGCTCTCCCAACTTGCCTTTAACAGTAACCATGTTATCTTTAACATCGACTGTTACGCCTGTTGGAATTGCTATGGGTAATTTACCTATTCGTGACATAATTTCTTTTTAATATACGTAACACAAAACTTCTCCACCAACATTAAGGTTTTTGGCCTCTTTGTTAGTCATAACTCCTTTCGAAGTAGAAAGTATAGCTATACCTAATCCGTTTAATACGATTGGCATAGTTCCATGTCCCGCATATTTTCTTAAACCAGGTTTACTAACTCTAACAATCTTTTTAATAGCAGGTACTTTAGTCTGCGGATGGTATTTCAAAGCAATTTTGATATACCCCTGCGGACCTTCTTCTACAAATTTGTAGTTAAGGATGTACCCTTTATCAAAAAGGACCTTAGTAATTTCCTTTTTAAGATTCGATGCAGGAACTTCAACCACTTTATGGTTTGCCATAATAGCGTTCCTTACTCGTGTAAGGTAATCTGCAATAGGATCTGTCATTTTATTCTATTATTAATTATTACCAACTAGCTTTCTTAACTCCCGGAATAAGACCTTTCGAGGCCATTTCGCGGAATACAATTCTGCTAATACCAAATTGTCTCATATAACCTTTTGGTCTTCCACTTTCAGAACATCGGTTATGCATGCGTACTTTAGAAGAGCTTTTAGGTAATCTTGCAAGTGCTTGATAATCACCTTCTTCTTTAAGTTTAGCTCTTTTTTCGGCATATTTAGCAACAAGTTTTGCACGTTTTACTTCGCGTGCTTTCATCGATTCTTTTGCCATAGCTTAACTCCTTTTATTGTTTTTAAATGGTAAACCAAACTCTCTTAACAAAGCATATCCTTCTGCATCGGTTTCGGCAGTAGTTGTAAAGCTTACTTGTAATCCCATTATTTTGTTGATTTTATCAAGCACGATTTCTGGGAAAATAATTTGCTCATCAACGCCCATAGTATAATTACCTTGTCCGTCGAATTTATACTTTATTCCTTGAAAGTCTCTAACGCGTGGCAAAGATACAACAATTAATCGTTCTAAAAACTCGTACATTTTATCGCCTCTTAGTGTTACTTTAACACCAATAGGCATGTTTTTACGTAATTTAAAGTTCGAGATATCTTTTTTAGACTTAGTCACCATAGCTTTTTGACCAGTGATAGCAGTTATATCGTTAACAGCGACGTCGATCAATTTTTTATCGGCAACAGCTTCACCAATACCTTGGTTGATAACGATTTTCTCTAGGCGAGGAATTTGCATTACAGATTTGTAATTGAATTCCTTCATCAAATTACCGGCGATTTCTTCGCGGTATTTTTTCTTCAATGCTGGTGTATATTCCATTACTTAATTTCCTCCCCTGATTTTTTTGAGTAACGTACTAATTTGTTCTTATCGTTTAATTTTCTACCAACTCTTGTAGTTTTTTTCGTAGAAGGATCGATAAGCATAAGGTTAGAGATATGGATAGAAGCTTCTTGTTCAACAATACCTCCATCAGGATTAGCTGAATTTGGTTTAGTGTGCTTTTTAATCATGTTCACACCTTCGATGATGGCTCTATCTTTTTTAACTAACACTTCTAATACTTTGCCTTCTTGCCCTTTTGAGTCACCTGATATTACTCTGACGATGTCTCCTTTTTTAATATGAAATTTCTTATTCATCTCTAAAAACGATTAAATTACCTCTGGGGCAAGTGAAACAATCTTAGTGAACTGTTTTTCACGCAATTCTCTGGCAACAGGACCGAAAATACGGGTTCCTCTCATTTCGCCGGCAGCATTGAGTAAAACAACGGCGTTATCGTCGAAACGAATATAAGATCCGTCTGGACGACGAACTTCTTTTTTGGTTCTTACGACAACGGCAGTATATACGCCTCCTTTTTTGGCGTCTCCATTAGGCAATGCAGATTTTACAGTGACCACAACTTTATCGCCTATAGAGGCGTATCTTTTTTTGGTTCCGCCTAGTACTCTAATAACAAGTACTTCTTTAGCGCCTGTATTATCTGCAACATTGCATCTTGATTCTTGTTGTAACATGATTACTTAGCTCTTTCGATGATTTCGACTAATCTCCAACACTTATTTTTGCTAATAGGACGAGTTTCCATGATTTTTACGGTGTCGCCTATGTTGCAATCGTTATTTTCGTCGTGAACAAAGTATTTTTTGCTCTTGTGGACGAATTTTCCATATTTAGGGTGTTTTACTTTTCGACTTACTAAAACGGTAATCGATTTAGTCATCTTATCGCTAACAACAACCCCAACACGTTCCTTTCTTAAATTTCTTTCCATTGTTCAAAAATTAAGCGTTCTCTTTTAATTTTCTCGCGTTAAGCTCAGTGATTAAACGAGCAATAACTCTACGAGATTTTCTAATTAACAATGGATTTTCGATTTGAGAAATTGTATGATTCATTTCTAATTTTGACAAATCATTTTTCTCTATCTCTATCCTTTCAACTAATTCAGTTGTAGATAGTTCTCTTATTTCACTGTTTTTCATGATTTCCTAGTTTTCAGTGTAATCTCTACGTACAACAAGTTTAGTTTTAATAGGTAACTTTTGTGCACCTAATCTAAGGGCTTCTTTGGCTACTTCTGAAGGAACGCCATCGATTTCGAAAAGTATTCTTCCGGGACTGACAGGAGCAACAAATCCTTCTGGAGCACCTTTACCCTTACCCATACGTACCTCTGCAGGTTTTTTAGTAATGGGTTTATCTGGAAAAATGGTGATCCATACCTGTCCTTCACGTTTCATATGTCTTGTAATCGCCTGACGAGCTGCCTCGATTTGGCGACCAGTAATCCATTGTTCTTCCAAAGCTTTGATGCCGAAGCTGCCGAAAGATAGGTCTGTACCACGTTTTGCAAGTGGACGCATTTTACCTTTCATACTTCTTCTAAACTTTGTCTTTTTTGGTTGTAACATTGTTCAATTGAATTTAATGAATTCCTACTTAATTACTTTCTGCCTCTTCTTGGAGCGTTATTACTTACCGACGATTGTTTTGGTTTTAGTTGTGGAGATAAGTCTCGTTTTCCGTAGACTTCGCCTTTACTAATCCATACTTTTACGCCAATCTGTCCAACTTTTGTTAAAGCTTCAGAGTGAGCGTAATCTATGTCAGCTCTTAAAGTATGAAGTGGAATTCTTCCTTCTTTATAAATTTCTGCACGAGCCATTTCAGCACCATTTAGACGGCCAGAGATTAAAATCTTGATTCCTTCTGCACCCACTCTCATGGTTGATGCTATGGCTGTTTTGATAGCTCTTCTGTAAGCCACGCGACCTTCTAATTGTCGAGCGATGTTAGCGCCTACAAGCACAGCATCTAATTCTGGACGTTTGATTTCGAAGATATTGATTTGCACTTCTTGTTTAGTGATTTTTTTCAATTCTTCTTTTAATTTATCAACTTCTTGTCCGCCTTTACCGATGATAATACCTGGGCGAGCTGTGTTTACAGTAACAGTAATTAACTTAAGTGTTCTTTCAATAATAACTCTAGAAACACTCGCTTTGGCCAAACGGGCCATCAAATACTTCCGAATTTTATTGTCTTCGGCAATTTTATCGGCAAAGTTTTTTCCACCATACCAATGTGAGTCCCATCCGCGGATGATTCCAAGCCTATTACTGATCGGATTTGTTTTTTGTCCCATTTTATTCAGCCTGATTATTAGTGTTATTATTTAAACTATCTAAGATTACAGTAACGTGATTCGAGCGTTTTTTAATTCTATGAGCTCTTCCTTGAGGAGCTGGTTGAATTCTTTTAAGTACTCTTGCTGAATCTACAAATACTTCTTTTACAAACAAATTGCTTTCTTCTACTCGAGCATTCTCGTTTTTAACTTGCCAGTTAGCAATTGCCGATAAAACTAGTTTCTCTAATCTTGTCGATGCTTCTTTGGAGCTAAAATGTAGTAAATCTAGAGCTCTATTTACTTCAACGCCACGAATCTGATCTGCAACTAATCGCATTTTTCTGGGAGATGTAGGGCAATTATTTAACTTAGCTATATAAAGCCCTTTTCTCGCTTCTTTTATTTGGTTCGCTCTTTCTCTTTTTCTTGCACCCATTTTAAAATCTTTTTTTTAAAACTTACTTTTTCTTCTTATTACCCGCGTGCCCTCTGAAGGTACGAGTTGGGGCAAATTCACCTAATTTGTGACCAACCATCATTTCTGTAACATACACTGGAATAAATTTGTTTCCGTTATGAACAGCGATAGTTAAACCGACAAAATCGGGAGAAATCATTGAACGACGTGACCATGTTTTAATGACAGTCTTTTTAGATGCCTCTTGCATTTCTAAAACTCTTTTTTCGAGTTTGAAATCTATAAATGGTCCTTTTTTTAATGATCTAGCCATACTATTTCAATTATTTTTTCCTTCGTTCTATAATATACTTGTTAGAAGCTTTCTTAGGAGTTCTAGTTTTGTAGCCTTTAGCTGGCAAACCTTTTCTAGATCTTGGATGTCCTCCTGAAGCTCTACCTTCACCACCACCCATTGGGTGATCGACTGGGTTCATTACTACACCACGTACTCTTGGTCGACGTCCTAACCAACGGGAACGACCCGCTTTACCAGAACGCTCAAGAGCGTGATCGGAGTTAGACACTGTTCCGATTGTAGCTTTACATGTAACAAGTACCTTACGAGTTTCGCCCGAAGGTAATTTAATAATAGCATATTTCCCTTCGCGAGATTTTAATGAGGCAAACGAACCGGCGCTTCTTGCCATTACGGCTCCTCGTCCAGGATTTAATTCAATATTATGTATTATAGCTCCCAGTGGGATATCTGCTAAATACAAAGAGTTTCCTACTTCGGGTGCAGCTGTTTTTCCGGCGACAACTTCTTGCCCTACTGTAAGACCATTAGGCGCGATGATATATCTCTTTTCACCATCCGCATACACGACTAAAGCTATTCGAGCCGATCTGTTTGGATCGTATTCTATCGTTTTCACGATGGCTTTCATGTCTTCTTTGTCTCTCTTAAAGTCAACAATACGATACATTTTTTTGTGTCCACCACCGATGTAACGCATTGTCATCTTTCCCTGATTGTTTCTTCCTCCAGATTTTTTTAAAGGTGCCAACAACGATTTTTCAGGAGTCGATGCCGTAATCGCTTCTTGTTTGTTGACAATCTTATGTCTTTGTCCTGGAGTTACAGGATTTAATTTTCTTACTGCCATTTCTTATTTTAGATATTGCTGTAAAAATCTATCTTATCTCCTTCGATTAGAGTAATTATAGCCTTTTTATAAGCTGAGGTTTTACCATCTTGTATACCTGTTTTGGTATATCTTCTCTTTAATTTTGGACCGTAATTTAATACGTTAACCGATTCGACCGTAACATCGTACATGCCTTCAACTGCTTCGCGAATTTGTAATTTGTTTGCTTTTTTATCTACTAAAAATGCATACTTATTTAGCTTTTCGCCTTGCAAATTCATTTTCTCGGTTACCATAGGTTTCTTAATAATTCCCATTATTCAGCCCTCCTTAATTAAACATTGCGTTTAATGCCTCTAACGATTTTTCAGAAATGAATACGTTAGATGCTCTTGCAATGGTGTATGTTGTTAACTCAGAAACTGGTACCACATCTATATTTTGTAAATTTCTAGAAGATAAGTATATGTTTCTGTTTACATCTAGTGTTACTATTAATGTTTTTCTATCGTTAATTTTTAATTTATCGTTGATAGAAACCAGTGTTTTAGTGCTTGGAACTTCGAAATTAAAATCTTCGTAAATTTTTAATTGTTCGTCTTTCATTTTGTATGTTAAGATCGATTTACGAGCTAATTGTTTTAATTTTTTGTTCAATTTAAAAGCATAGTTTCTTGGTCTTGGACCAAAAACACGACCTCCGCCTCTGAATACAGGCGACTTAATGCTTCCAGCACGTGCTGTACCTGTACCTTTTTGACGTTTAATTTTTCTTGTACTGCCTTCAACTTCGCCTCTCTCTTTCGATTTATGAGTACCTTGACGTTGATTTGCTAAGAATTGTTTAACATCTAAATAAATAGCGTGATCGTTGGGTTCTATACCAAAAATGGCTTCTGATAAAGCTACGGTTCTACCTGTATCTTCACCGGAAATATTGTATACTTTCAATTCCATTATTTCTCAATTATTACGTATGAACCTTTAGCTCCAGGTATAGAGCCTTTTACTAAAATCACATTTTGCTCAGGGATCACTTTAACAATTTTAAGGTTGATCATTTTAACACGATTACCTCCGGTTTGTCCTGCCATTCTCATGCCTTTAAAAACACGTGATGGATATGACGAAGCACCCAAAGAACCTGGTGCTCTTAAACGGTTGTGCTGACCGTGTGTTTGATCGTTTACACCTCTAAATCCATGGCGTTTTACAACACCTTGAAACCCTTTTCCTTTAGAAGTACCCACAACATCGACCCACATTCCTTCTTCAAAGATGTTGACGGTAATAGTATCTCCTAACTTGTATTCTCTGGCGTAATCGGCCATTTCAACAAGCATTTTCATAGGAGCTGAATTAGATTTAGCAAAATGACCCATCATGGCTTTGCTGGTATGCTTTTCTTTTTTCTCGTCGAAAGCAATTTGCAAAGCGTCGTAGCCATCTTTCTCAGCTGTTTTAACTTGTGTAACAACACAAGGCCCAGCTTCTATAACGGTGCATGGGACATTTTTCCCATCGGCCTCGTAAAGCGAAGTCATACCGACTTTCTTTCCAATTAAACCTGGCATTTCCTAGTTTATATAATTATACTTTAATCTCTACTTCAACACCACTAGGCAATTCGAGCTTCATTAAAGCATCGATTGTTTTTGATGTGGTACTGTATATGTCCAATAATCTTTTGTATGTAGAATATTGAAACTGTTCTCTTGATTTTTTGTTGACAAAAGTCGAACGTAAAATTGTAAAAATTCTTTTGTCTGTTGGCAATGGAATTGGACCACTTACTACAGCACCTGTTGTTTTTACAGTTTTTACAATCTTTTCAGCTGATTTATCGACCAAATTGTGATCGAATGACTTTAGCTTTATTCTAATTTTTTGACTCATAAAAACCTATATTATTTTTTGTCTCCTTTAATAATTTCATCAGCTAAACCTGATGGTACTTCTGCGTAATGTCCGAACTCCATAGATGAAGTTGCACGACCTGAGGTTACTGTTCTAAGAGCAGTTACGTAGCCAAACATTTCTGAAAGAGGAACAATTGCTTTAACAACTTTAGCACCTCCTCTATCGTCCATACCTTGAATTTGTCCTCTTCTTCGGTTAAAGTCCGCGATAACATCTCCCATACTCTCTTCAGGAGTCACAACTTCAACTTTCATAATTGGCTCCATAAGCACAGGTCTGGCTTGTTTTGCAGCTGCTCTAAATGCTTGTTTTGCGCAAATTTCGAAAGATAACTGATCAGAGTCAACAGGGTGAAAAGAACCGTCTTTAAGCACAACTTTCATGCTATCTAATGGATATCCGGCTAATGGCCCATTGTGCATTGCTTCTTTAAATCCTTTTTCAACAGGTGGAATAAATTCTTTAGGAATTCTACCGCCAACGACTTCGTTTATAAATTGCAATCCACCTTCGTGGCTTTCGTCAGCTGGCATTAATTCGAAGATAATATCGGCAAATTTTCCACGACCGCCCGATTGTTTTTTAAAGACTTCTCTGCCTGAGAATGTTGTTGTTAAAGCCTCTTTGTATGCAACCTGTGGTTTTCCTTGGTTACATTCAACTTTAAATTCTCTTTTTAAACGATCGATAATGATATCTAAGTGAAGCTCGCCCATACCACTAATGATAGTTTGACCTGATGCTTCGTCTGTTCTTACAGTAAATGTAGGATCTTCTTCGGCTAACTTAGCTAAACCATTTCCTAATTTATCGATATCTTTCTGAGTCATTGGCTCAATAGCTATACCAATTACTGGCTCAGGGAAGTCCATCGATTCTAACTGAATAGGTTCTTTACCAATGTATAATGTATCTCCTGTTCTAATGTCTTTAAAACCTACAGCGGCGCATATATCGCCAGCTTCTACTTTGTCGATAGGGTTTTGTTTATTAGAGTGCATTTGGTATAAACGAGTAATACGTTCTTTTTTGCCAGTTCTAGAATTCATAATATAAGAACCTGCTTCTAAAGTACCTGAATACGCTCTGATAAAACACAAACGTCCAACAAATGGGTCGGTTGCGATTTTGAAAGCTAATGCTGCAAAAGGCGCTTCGTTATCTGGTTGTCTTGAAGCTTCCTCTCCTGTATCTGGGTTAATTCCTTTGATAGCATCTATATCCAAAGGGCTAGGCATAAATGCTGCAACAGCGTCTAATAAACGCTGAACGCCTTTGTTTTTGAATGCTGAGCCTAACATTACGGGAATGATTGTCATATCCATAACAGCTTTTCTAATCGCTGCTTTCAATTCTTCAACAGTAATTGAATCTGGATCTTCAAAGAATTTTTCTAATAAAGCATCATCCGATTCTGCAACTGCTTCAATCATTTGAGCTCTCCATGTTTCTGCTTCCTCAACTAAATCTGCTGGAATATCATGAAGTTCATAAGTTGAGCCTAAATCAGCTTCCTCGGGCCATATTACTGCCTTCATTTCGATAAGATCGACAACTCCTTTAAATTTTTCTTCGGCTCCAATTGGAATTTGCAACGGAACTGCGTTTGCTTTAAGTTTATCTTTAATCTGACCAACAACATTGAAGAAATCAGCTCCTGTACGATCCATTTTATTAACAAAACCCATACGAGGAACATTGTACTTATCGGCCTGTCTCCAAACGGTTTCAGACTGAGGTTCTACTCCTCCAACAGCACAAAACACAGCCACAGCACCATCTAAAACACGTAAAGAACGCTCTACCTCAACAGTAAAGTCAACGTGACCAGGGGTGTCTATGATATTAATTTTATGTTGTTGGTCGTTGTAATTCCAAAAGGTTGTTGTAGCAGCTGAAGTAATGGTAATCCCTCTTTCTTGCTCTTGCTCCATCCAGTCCATAGTGGCACCACCTTCGTGAACCTCACCAATCTTGTGGGTTTTACCGGTATAATACAAAATACGCTCAGTAACGGTTGTTTTACCGGCATCGATGTGAGCCATTATCCCGATATTTCTTGTAAATTTAAGATTTTTATCCATGTATCTCTACGCTGCTTTATTAAAATCTAAAATGTGAGAAGGCTTTGTTTGCTTCTGCCATTTTATGCATGTCTTCTTTTTTCTTAAATGCACCACCTTCTTCTTTGTAGGCCGCCATAATTTCTGCTGCCAACTTTTCACTCATTGAACGGCCAGAACGTTTGCGTGCATGAAGTATAAGAGCTTTCATTCCTAAAGTGACTTTTCTATCGGATCTAACTTCCATAGGCACTTGAAATGTTGCTCCACCTACTCTACGGCTCTTAACTTCGACTTGAGGACAAACGTTTTCTAAACCTTTTTTCCATAAGTCCAATGGTGCGATATCGTCTTTGTTTTTGTCGCTTATGATATCTAATGCACCATAAAAGATTGAGTACGCAGTATTCTTTTTACCGTCCAGCATAAGATTGTTAACGAATTGTGTTACCAATGTATCGTTAAACTTTGGATCTGGAAGTAAATGTCTCTTCTTTGGTTTCGACTTTCTCATTTCTTACTTTGTTAAATTACTTTTTAGCTTTTGGTCTTTTAGTACCATATTTCGAACGTCTTTGAGTACGACCATCTACCCCTGAGGTATCTAACGCTCCACGTACAATATGATATCTTACTCCTGGTAAATCTTTAACACGACCACCACGGATAAGCACAATAGAGTGCTCTTGAAGGTTGTGACCTTCTCCCGGAATGTATGCATTAACCTCTTTACCATTAGTTAACCTTACCCTAGCTACTTTTCTCATAGCCGAGTTAGGCTTCTTCGGTGTGGTTGTGTAAACTCTTACACAGACGCCACGACGTTGTGGACAAGCATCCAAAGCTCTTGATTTGCTTTGCTCAACTGTTCTCACTCGGCCTTTTCTTACTAACTGTTGAATTGTTGGCATATTCTATAATACTGATTATTATCTGATAACAATATTTTACAAATGGTTTGCAAAGGTATAAACTTTTTTCAATTATCAACACCCCCTTGTTGATATTTTTTAATTATATATTTAACACTGCTAAAGTTCTGTAATTCAAATTTTAATGCATTATCCATTTTTATGATCGAGAATTGATTATTAACTGCTCTTAATTTAACCGTAGTTGCAGCTAAATAAATTATGAAATCTAATAATTAAAGATTGGGCTAGAGACAAACTCATTTTAAATAGTATTTGCCCATTTACTTTTTAACATTAATCTCTTAAAAAAGCAATTCATGCTATTTCATCATTTATTAATTGTTTAGAAATATGAGGTTAACAATATGTTTCTAAGCAGAATTAAGATATTATTGCTCAGCGAGTAGGCTCAATCCTTTTTTTTGGTATATTTGATAGCCTTAAGAATTTTCTATTAAAATTCAATTAAGAGAAGTAATATTAATATTGAATAAATAACTAAAATTCAGTCTTATGAAAATTTACCAAACGGATAAAATCAAAAACCTTGTACTTCTTGGAAACTCAAGGTCTGGAAAGACAAGTATTGCCGAAGCAATGTTGTTTAACGGTGGAGTAATCGATAGAATGGGGACAGTGGAAGCCGGCAACACTGTGTCTGATTACAACAAGATTGAACAAGAAAATGAAAGCTCTATCTATTCAACTGTATTATATACAGAGTTTATGGATAATAAAATCAACATGATCGATGCTCCTGGAGCCGACGATTTTGTTGGCAAAGCCTACACCGCTATTAATCCATCGAATGTTGCTTTGATGTTAATTAACGCTCAAAACGGTGTTGAAGTGGGGACCGAAATACACGCAAGAGCCTTAGAATTATATGAAAAACCAATGGTTTTTGTTATAAATCAAATGGATCATGATAAAGCTAACTTCGACTCTGCTCTAGAAGGCATTAAAGAAAGTTTTGGCTCTAAAGTAGCACAAGTACAATACCCTTTAAATGCAGGTCCCGAATTTAATGGCATTATCGATGTCATTACCATGAAGTATTACAAATATCCTGCTAATGGTGGTGCTCCTGAAGTTCTAGAAATTCCAGAAAGCGAAAAAGGGAAAGCTGCTGAACTACATCAAGAACTGATTGAAAAAGCAGCTGAAAACGACGATAAATTAATGGAATTATTTTTTGAAAACGATGGTTTGTCAGAAGATGAAATGCGTTCAGGTATTACAGCAGGTTTAATTCACCGCGATTTATACCCTGTTTTTTGTACATCTGCTAAGAAAAATATAGGTGTGCGTCGTTTAATGGAATTTATCGTTAATGTTGTGCCAAGGCCTAATGAATGTTCTAAACGAGAAGACACTGATGGAAATATTGTTCCAATTGATGCTACAAAACCTGCATCAATATTTGTATTTAAAACCTCGATCGAAGAACATGTTGGCGAAGTCAATTATTTTAAAGTAATTACCGGTGTTGTTAACGAAGGAGATGATTTAGTTAACCAAAGAACACAAAACAAAGAGCGTTTAACTCAATTATATGTTGTGGCCGGTAAGAAAAAAGAAAAAGTAACTCAGTTAGTTGCAGGCGATATTGGCGCTGTGGTTAAATTAAAAAACACAAAAACAAGCGACACTCTAAATGCCACTGGTCACAATGTTAAATACAACCCGGTATTAAACCCAACACCTCGCCACAGAGCCGCTATTAAGCCAGTTACAGAAGGTGAAGAAGAAAAACTTGGCGAAGCGCTTAACCGTATGCATGAAATCGATCCAAGTATTGTGATTGAGTATTCTAAAGAATTGCGACAAGTGATTGTTAATGGACAAGGAGAAAGACATTTTAAAATATTAGAATGGCATTTAAAGAACGATTTCAAACTAGAAACAGAATACGTTAAACCTAGAATTCCATATAGAGAAACGATAACTAAGGTTGCTCAAGCCGATTATCGACATAAAAAACAATCGGGAGGTTCGGGTCAGTTTGGTGAAGTCCATATGGTTATAGAACCATTTATTGAAGGCTCTCCAGACCCTACGATGTATAAAGTTAACGGCAAAGAAATAAAAGTATCGTTAAAAGATAAAGAAGAACACAAATTGCCTTGGGGCGGAAAACTAATCTATATTAACAGTATCGTTGGAGGATCTATTGATGCTCGATTTATGCCTGCAATATTAAAAGGTATTATGGAAAAGATGGAACAAGGACCGTTAACCGGATCATATGCCAGAGATATTCGAGTGGTTGTTTACGATGGAAAAATGCACCCTGTAGACTCTAATGAGATTTCTTTCAAATTAGCTGGTCGTCATGCATTTAGCACTGCCTTTAAAAATGCCGGCCCAAAGATTTTAGAACCAATTTATAATGTTGAAGTATTTGTTCCTGCCGATTATATGGGCGATGTAATGAGTGACTTGCAAGGTCGTAGAGCTATTGTACAAGGCATGAGCTCTGAAAAAGGTCTTGAGAAGATTGCAGCGAAAGTGCCTTTGGCAGAAATGTACAAATATTCTACATCTTTAAGTTCGATTTCGCAAGGTAGAGCTATGTTCCACATGGATTTCGCCGAATATGCTCCAGTACCTGGTGAAGTTCAAACTGAACTTCTAAAAGCTTACGAAGAAGAACAAGAAGATTAACATTTAATTATTGAAACACATAGAAAGGCTGTCTTATATAAGATGGCCTTTTATACTTATTATACTCTATGATGAGTTAATTGCTTTCTTTCGAGAAACAAAGCAATAACAACAAAACTCAACCAGAAAAGTATCGACATAACATGTTGCAACCAAGCCGTTCCAAATCTTATATTTTGGTGAAGATAGTAAATCATCAAACTGATTATAAAATACATTAGAATCCTTCCTATTGGATAATGGATCGGATAATATTTTTGCCCCCACAACCAAGATAATATCATCATTAGACCATAAGCACCAAACGTTGCCCAAGCAGAAGCCATATAACCATATTCGGGGATGAAGATAAAGTTTACGACGATTGTAAACACAGCACCAACAATAGATATTATTGCGCCTAAATGTGTTTTATTTGTTAGCTTATACCATAGCGATAAATTATAATACATTCCTAAAAACAAATTGGCTAATAAAACAATAGGAACTATCGCCAAACCTTCGTGGTATTTAGGACCAATATAAAACTTAATCCAGTCTAAAAATAAAGTCACGCCTAAAAAAATGCTGATTCCGAAAATCACAAAAAACTTCATTACAGTAGCATAGGTCTCTTTGGCATCACTTTTATCGGCTTGTTTGAAGAAAAAAGGCTCAGCTGCATATTTAAACATCTGAATAAAAATAGTCATCAAAACTGCCAATTTATAATTAGCTCCGTATATCCCAACTTGTTCTTCCGGCATGGCCGATGCTGGCAAAAGATGTTTTAAAAACAATTTATCAGCTACTTCATTTATCATGGCTGCAACACCCACCACCAACAAGGGCATGGCATACTTCATCATTTTTTTCCAGAGATGATAATCGAAATGCCATTTTACTTTGAAAAACTCCGGCAATAACATCACTGCGACAACAGCCGATGCCGTTAGGTTAGCAATAAGAACGTAACCCACCCCCAAATCCGGATTATACCATTGCGCCCAATACGAGGAAGATTCCGACAAATAAGCATCTCTCATCACGTAGAGAAATAGATAATTTAATCCAATATTAATAGTGATGTTAACTAGTTTTATGGTTGTAAACCAAATAGCTCTATCATCTTGACGTAATTGAGCAAAAGGGATGGCAAAAAACGCATCTAAAGCGACAATCAAACCAAGCCAAAGAATAAAGTTCGGATTAGCACTATAATCCATCCAAACAGCCAATTGATCGTTGAAAAAGATAAGTAAAGCAACAAAAGGTAAAGTTGTAAACAAAAGGCTAAGTACACTGGTAGAGAATATAGTAGATTTATTTTTTTCTGTAGAAATAAATCGAAAAAAAGTGGTTTCCATTCCGTAAGTTAAAAATACAAGTAGAAAAGCCACATAAGTGTATAAAATGGTTAATGATCCGTATTCAGCTTTTGGGAAAATACGCGTGTAAAAGGGCGTTAACAATAAATAATTTAACAATCGAGGCACAATGGTTCCTAAACCATAAATGAGCGTTTGTCCGGCTAAAGATTTTAATAAGGCCAATGAGATTTCTTTTTTTGTAAAGGTAAACAATCGTAATAAATATAGATAAATCAAATTCGCTTTTTAAATCGATTAAAAGATATTTTACATAATTCTCTACTTTAAAAATAGAGAGATAGCCTACATTTGCAGACCATTAAAAAAGTATAGTTATGATTAAAATGATGATTGCCTTTTTTAAAGACTTTTTTAAATATCGAAAAGCCATTAAAAAACAGGACAAATGGATTACTAAATTCGCAGAAAAAAAAGGTTACGACATTAACCCTAACAAGATGATTAACACCAATCTTAAAATTTGGTTATCGGAAATGGAAGGCATCTATTCGAAGCGTATGTGCCCTTGTTTCGACCCATCTGGCGATGCTGAATTAGATAAAAAAATGATTTGTCCTTGTCAATTCATCGACGAAGAAATTGAAGAATATGGGACTTGTCATTGTGCTTTATTCGGGAAAAAAGATCTGCCTGCAGAACAATGGAAAGCTTCCGGAAAACGACTTATGGCAGAATATAGAGTACCATTAAATATAAAAGGTAACATACTCGATACTCGTGGAATGCCTATGGATAAAAGAAGAAACCTACCTATTCCCGATGCTTCACATCAACTTAAAAATGGTCTTTTAGAATTAAAAGGAAATGAGTTAACGATGATCGTAGCTACCGAGCAAGAATCCATTAACCTTGAAAAAATTGCCAAATTCAAAGGTTTTGTGTACCAAAGCAGTAAAAAAGAAAACGTCTATTATATCGATTTAAAAGTTAAATAATCGTTATTGTTTTAGATTCATTTAATCAGACATAGAATATTCGCTTATATTTGCATATCAAGCCGTTTAATATGAATAATGAACAGCCAAAATATGCACTTTGGGTCGCTTTATCGCCTGTAGTTTTTTTGATGGCGATGCTTAGTCTTAATGTTTATTTTTTTAAAGATGATACCCTTAGTGGTTCTAATCAGATTGCGCTTTTAATGTCTGCTGCAGTAGTTAGTATAATTGCACATTACAAAAAAGTATCGTGGAAAACTATCAAAAGAGGGATCTTAAAAAGCATCGACACAGCCATGCCTGCAATGTTAATCCTTTTGTTGATAGGGTCTTTGGCAGGCACATGGATGATAAGCGGTGTTATTCCTACACTTGTATATTATGGGCTCAATATTTTAGAGCCTAAAATTTTTTTATTTGCTACCGTTGTTATTACCTCTGTTGTTTCGATTTCTACCGGTAGTTCTTGGTCTACGGTCGCAACCATTGGTGTAGCTTTAATGGGTATTGGAATAGCCTTGGGCATTAACGAAGGAATTGTTGCAGGAGCAATAATTTCCGGGGCTTATTTTGGCGATAAAATGTCTCCTCTAAGCGATACGACAAATCTTGCTCCTGCTATGGCTGGAACAGACCTTTTTACACACATTCGCTACATGGTTATTACAACAGTGCCATCAATCGGCTTAACTTTGATTGTTTTTTTAATCATGGGTTGGACTATGGATTACAGTCAAGCCCAAGCTAATATTACAATAGTACAAACTGCCATTTTAGAACAATTTGTAGTAACACCTTGGCTTTTGCTCGTTCCTGTCTTATTGTTAGCTGTTATTATTTTAAAAGTACCGCCATTGCCATCGCTTATGTTTGGAACATTATTGGGAGGTATTTTTGCTATTGTATTTCAACCTCATTTAATAACTTCTATAGGCCATTATGTCGATTTTTGGGAAAATGCCTACGTTGTATTTATGCAAGCTATGTTTGGAACTATCGAAATACAAACCAGCTCATCTGCTATTAGCGAATTATTTCATTCGACAGGAATGCATGGGATGTTAAATACTATCTGGTTGATTATTTCCGCTATGGTATTCGGGGGAGCATTAGAGGCTTCCGGTATGCTTAAACGAATAACCGATGCCATTATTTCGAAGATACGCTCCACTTTTTCCCTAGTTGGATCAACTGTTGGTACTTGTATATTTTTCAACTTAACTACCTCAGACCAGTACATCTCTATCGTAGTGCCCGGAAGAATGTATGCTGATATATATCGCGAAAAAGGCTTTAAGCCGGAATTATTAAGTAGAACTTTAGAGGATTCTGGCACAGTTACTTCCGTCCTTATTCCTTGGAACACGTGTGGAGCTACGCAATCAACCGTTTTAGGTGTATCGGTTTGGGCTTATGCTCCATATGCCTTTTTTAACTGGATAAGTCCATTAATGTCTTTAGCTATTGTGGCAATCAACTATAAAATCAGAAAATTTACCGACAAATCAACAAATAATGACTAAAAAAATAATTGTTGCCGTAACGGGAGCCAGTGGAAGTATTTACGCCTCCGATCTAATTCAAAAATTGATCAAACTGACTAATTCTGAAATAGCGGTTATTAGATCGGCAAATGCGATGATGGTATGGCAACATGAATTAGAAACCGGATGGCCTTTTGGCGATCAGATTCAATATTTCGATAACAAAGATTTTATGGCTCCTTTTGCATCAGGATCTTCGGCTTGGGATGCTATGGTTATTATTCCGGCATCAATGGGAACCATTGGTCGAATAGCGCATGGGATTTCCGATGGATTAATAACACGTGCTGCTGATGTGATGCTCAAAGAAAAAAAACACGTTATTATTTGCCCGCGAGAAACGCCATGGAATTTAATTCATATAGAAAATCTTAAATTACTACATTTGGCAGGTGCACTTATCATGCCTACTTCGCCTTCTTTTTATTCTAAACCAAAAGATATTCAAGCATTAATTGGCACAGTTAGCGACAGAATTATTGACCATTTAAAAATTGAACACACATCGTTTCGTTGGGGTAAAAAATAAACTAATATTAAAGATTCTAAATTGAAGATCTTTTTGAAAGGTATTTCGTAATTTTATTTTAATTCAAAAATATTTCAATATGCAATCACACGAAGTGGACTACAAAATTATTGGTCACGATATTCAACTGGTCGAAATCGAACTCGACCCTCAAGAAACAGTTATAGCCGAAGCCGGAGCAATGCTCTACATGCGAGAAGGAATCGAATTCGAAACTAAAATGGGAGATGGTTCAAATCCCGATCAAGGATTCATGGGTAAATTAATCTCGATGGGTAGCAGAGCTCTCACTGGCGAATCGTTATTCATGACGCATTTCACAAACAGAGGCTTTGGAAAAAGTACAGTAGCATTTGCAGCGCCATATCCGGGAACCATTGTTCCCATCGACCTAAATATTTTTGGAGGGCAACTAATCGTTCAGAAAGCCGGCTTTTTATGCGCCGCATTAGGCACAAAGATTAGTGTTCATTTTAACAAAAAAATAGGATCTGGTTTGTTTGGTGGCGAAGGGTTTATTTTGCAAAAATTGCAAGGCGATGGCTTAGCATTTATTCATGCCGGAGGAACTCTTATTGAACACGAATTAAAAAACGAAACCATACGAGTCGATACTGGTTGCGTCGTAGCATTCGATCCAAATATAGATTTTAGCATCGAAACAGCGGGAGGATTGAAATCTATGTTATTTGGTGGCGAGGGCATTTTTCTCACAACATTGAGAGGTACAGGAAAGGTATGGTTACAATCGATGCCTTTCAGTAAATTAGTTCAAGCCATAATGCCTGGAAGTCCTGAATCGAAACGAGGCAAAGGCTCAATTTTAGGAAATTTTATCGATTAATCAAAAGCAGACTGTCCTAATAGGCAGTCTATTTTTTTATTGTTTTTGGCCAGCTAATATTTTGCTACTAACACTGTTATTGTAAGCAAAACTAATGACTTTTAGTGTGTCATTATGTTGACTACAATTCAACTTTATCCATCCATATTTATAATCGCTACCCGATTCAAATCTAAAACCAAGATAGCGATCTCCATTACCTTGAAATTGCCCAGCATTTAAGAAAGTTCCCAATACACTGGTTCTATTCGACCAATAGCCATTCGAAGAAATTTCTGCCTCATGGATTAGAGCATCGGGATAACCATAAGTAGAATTGTCTAAAATCTGCACGGCAATAGGAACTACTCGTGCTGCTAAAGAATCGAAAGATTCTGGTAATCCATTTGGATTAAACTCATGCAGGTTAATAATTTCAAACGCTATATCGAAACTGGAATCGCTATTCAATATAAAATTTTGATAACCAGAAGAAATAAACTCTGCATTAATATAACCATTTAGAATGCTATCGACATGATTTGAAACCGGATCTTCACTGCACTGTAAGGTCTCTACATCGCGAATTAGAACAAATTCTTGATTAACATTTTTAAATACAATATCATTGCTGCTTGATGAATCGTCGTTAACTTTTTTACAAGCATTAAAACCAATAAAAACGATTAACAATAGTAAAAGCTTATTTCTCACATTTTTCATAATTATATTTTTTACGTTATAAACGATTTAATTTATAAAATATTACTCGTGTGCTAAAATACATTCCAAAAGCATCCCATCAAGTCAGCGTTTTTACATGTTTTAGTAAAACAACGACTTCAATTATAGTGAATGCAATGTACAAGGTGAAGAAAATTGCTAAAAATGGAATGGCATATGTTGTAAAAGCAAAAACGTAAATCAGAATTGTAAACAAATAGACCAGCAACTTAACTCCGGTCACAGCCATAAATTGACTAATAAATTTCTGGGGGTTCGCCCCTGATGCTTTTACTAAATAATGATGGAGAGTATATGTGACAGATGCTATAAAAATTGGAACAAGTAATAATGTCCAGTGAAATAATAAAGGCCAGACCAACTGAAATGCGAAGTAAATAAGCCCATAAGCAAGTGCCGTAACAACCGCTATTGTTTGTAAAAACTGTTTCATAAAATCTTACTTATTATATTTAATAATATCCCTGATAGCCAAATATACAGCCAAAGCGACTGAAAACACCGATAATATCAAAGTAAAAACAGGAATGCTTATCTCAAGCCATTGATCTAACTTAAAGCCCCCAAAGGCTCCTGCAGTAATAATCAATGCCATCTGAATGGCAATTGAAGAATATTTAGCGTATGCGTTAAGCTTGTTTTGGTTTTTCACCATTATTAGACATCTTACAGGTTCCTGTAAAGATTGCGCCAGGCTCTACCGATAATTGAGTGGTAGTAATATCGCCTTGAACATTGGCAGTACGTTTTAGAAAAAGTAATTCGGTAACTCTAATGGTTCCTATAATAGTGCCTTCGACATCGGCATTTTTACATTTGATGTCGCCTTCAACTTTTCCCATCGGGCCAATCACTAACTTTTCTGTCGTTTCTAAATTTCCTTTTAATGTGCCATTTAAACGAATGTCGCCGTCGGTTTTTAAATCGCCTTGTATAGACGTTCCCGCTGCAATGATATTAATTGCTTCGACTTCTGTATTAGTGATTTTTGCCATTGCTTTAACCTTTAAATCTTGTATGGCAACAAAGATATAAATTTAGCTCAAATAAGCTGTCTTAAAAATATTTAAAGCGTTGATTTATTGAACGTGACTGATCATTTAGATTTTTTTAAAATCTTTCTTACCCAACGAGGTACAACAATAGCACCAACAAACAAATATGGATAATAAGTTACCAAACGCCACATTAAAGCCATTAAGACTACAAAATTAAGTGGTATAAATTCGGCCATATACTCCGAAAAAATAGCTTCTGCAAATCCGCTTCCGCCCGGTGTTGGCATCACCAACATCATGATCCACATCACAAGCTGACGTGCGAAAATAAGCATATGTTCTCCAAAGTTAATTACATAATCTTGATTTGGGATTCCAAACAATAACGCTAGCAATAAAAAATTAACCACCCAATATCTGGCCGACCAAGAAAAAAAAGTGGCACCAAAAGCTTTAAACCAGAACAAAAAGTTTTTTGTTTTCAACTCGTGTGATGCTAAAATAATATCGTCGCCCGTTTTTTCTGCACCTTGTTTCCAACGCCTTAGAATTGGTAATTTAAATATCCAAACTAAAAATGTCTTTATTCCTTTTGGATTGATGAATAATCCGTAGGCCACAAACAGTAAAAATGCTAGCTTTATTGAATAACCTATCGTAGCAAAGTAAAAATATTTGTTAGCAAACGATATGGCTTCCGTTCCATCTGTGGGGTTAATGATAAAGAGTTGATTTGGATTTATAACGAGTAGCAACAGAGGAAACATTAAAATAAAGTAAAACTCATCTAATATTGAAGTAGCTAATACAATAGCAGAGCTTTTGCCAACACTAACGCCTTCTTTATGAATAAAAAATACAGCAACACTGGTTCCTCCAATAGCCGATGGCGTTACCGCAGAAGTAAATTCCCATAGCAAAACAATATTTAAAACCGATTTCCAACTAAGCGATTCTCCTGCCAAAACTTTTAACCGAACCATATAGCCCAAATCTCTTATCAACATCATTATAAATGAAATCAATAAAAAAACTAGACTATAAAAACCAATACTGATTAACGAAAATGTCTCCGAATCCCATTCATTATAAAGCATATAGCCCGCAACACTTAATCCGATTGCAATAGGTATAATAATGCGTTTCGGACTAACTTGTTTTAATATTTTTTCGTTTGTCTCACTCATTTTATTTTGAGCTAGGATATTCAGGATGCTTACTATAATCGTGCTTCCAACGTTTATGCGACCAAAGCCAATCTTCAGGTTTTTTGCGAATTATTGCCTCCAACAGACTAGCATATCTCTGAGTTAACTCATTTTTTCGAAGTTCTGTTTTCCCATCATAAATAGGAAGTATCTCCATTGTATAAAAACCTCTTTTAATACGTTGAACATCGAAATAAACAACAGGAATTTTAACTTTCGACAGATAGGCTTCCGGGCCATGTAAAAAGCCTAATGGTCGATTAAAGAAATTTACCAAAATACTTTTCTCTACATTACTGGGGCTTTGGTCTGCTGCTAAAATAATGGCTGAGGGTTCCTTCATCATGTGAGCAAAAGCGGCTTTAGTTTCGTCGATCGGAAACAGTAACATTCCACTTTGCGATCGTTTTGAATGCATAAACTTTTCAAGCACCTTGTTTGATAAGGGTTTATATATTGAAATTGCCCGATGTTTTATTTGTCCGTTTACAGCCTGAATTCCCCACTCCCAATTGGCATAGTGGCCAGCTAAGCACATAACAGATTGCCCTGACTCAAAATATGCATCTAAAATTTCTGGATTTAGTACTTTAAATCGTCTTTTCATAGCCAATTGATTGATGGTAAGGCCTTTTAAACTTTCCAACAATATATCTGATACATTCCGGTAGAATTTTGTTATAATACGATTGTTTTCTTCTTGAGAATTTTCAGGGAAACAGTCTTGTAGATTTTCAGTAACTATTTTTTTCCTGTAGGCAATTACTTTTCCTAAAAGCAATGCAATACCATCTGCTTTAAAATGAAGAATTTTAAATGGTATTAATTTGAACGAATAAATTAAAAGTATTGCTAACTGCGCTCCTATCCATTGCATAAGCATTGCTTTTCAGAAAGTCTATTATAAAATGTTCTGTAAATCGTTTATCGACTCAATTTCAAAAGTAACATTTTCTTGATGGCTTTTCTTATCAGGGTTAAAAAAAACTTGATCGAAGCCATAACGTTTGGCTCCGAGTATATCATTCTCCAAATCGTCGCCTATCATTAAACTTTCTATTTTCTTTGCGTTAGCAGAACTGAGTGCAAAATGAAAAATTTCGGGTTTGGGCTTCGAAGCTTTTGCAGCTTCTGAGGTAATAACGCGATCGAAATACATATCGAGGCCACAATTTTTAAGCTTCTTGTATTGTACTTCGACAAATCCATTTGTTATTATATACATTTGATATTTTGGACGAAGATACTCTAAAGTCTCGATAGTACCGGGAAATAAAATCGTTTGTAAAGGACTCAGTTCGATATAATCATCTCCTATTTCGTGAGCCAATGCTTCATCGTTATTTCCAAAATCATTCAAGGTCAGCAGAAAACGGCGATCTCGTAGTTCTTCTTTTTTTATTTGTCCCAGCTTATATAAATCCCACAACTTTTCGTTGTGCATTTTGTAAGTTGTAATAAACTGATCGAAATCTGGGAAAAATTTGGATAAACTTCTTTTATGAAAAATAATACGAAATGCTTCGATAGAATTTTTCTCAAAATCCCAAAGCGTTCGATCTAAATCGAAAAATAAGTGCTTGTACTTTTGCAATGCGAAGTTCTTTTACCAAGAGATTAAACTACCATTCAAGAAAATCAACTTTTTATCGTTGTAATTCCACTCCTCTTTTAATCCTTTTGAAGTGTTTTCGCGAGTTTGCGATACCGGTTTACCTATCGACTCTCTGGCTTGTCCATGACTCATACCTTTCCAAAGTTGATGATTCATTAGTTTAACCGCATCTTCTTTACCGTAAATTTTTTCTAAACGCTGAAATTTAGGATCGCTCTCATCAACGGTTAAAACTTTTGTGGTTGTATTATTTTGCTTGGGTGTATTTATTAGCGCATCTACCTCTGGATGCGTGGCTATTTGAGTGTAATTAACCCAGCCTTCTTGTCCATAATAGGTCACTTTAAAGTACATACCTTTATATTCGTGGTGTACATATATGGTTGCATTAGCCGGAATTTGAGCCAACTCTTGGCTATTAATATTGGGGTCTTGACGTAAAATAGCCCCGTTTGCACCTGCTTCGGCAACAATTTTCTGATTGCTTTCGCTTACAATTTGAGGCTGGTCGTTCGATTGTAATTGACTGATTTCTAACTCTACTTCTCTTAATTCTTTTTGGTAATATGAGATACTTCTTTGTAACTCAGATCTTCTTTGCAATAACTTGTTTAAACGCTCAGTTTGGTCTTGAGCATATAAAGAAAAAAAACCTAAAACAAGGAATACGACAGTGTGCAGATATCTAAAGTTGATCATAAAATAATTTTTTTGCAGTTTGAAATTTTGTCCGTCAGCTCTTTCAAACAATAGGCCAATCTGTTTATTGTGTTTCAAAATTACATATTCCTACGTAGAATGGCCTTTTAATAGCTCTTTTTCTTTTATCAACATCACTCCTTTTTTTATGAATAGAATCTTTTATTTGACAAAGCTAATTCTCTATAGCTTTAAGTTGATATAAAATGATTTTATAACTTCATTTTGTTATTTTTACAAACGATAAAAGCGATAAATTATGAATTATATTCTTTTCGATGGAACAGAGCATTTTAGCCTGTTACCCTTAACTTATACCAGACCTGTAGCAGAAATCAGAATCGGGATTCTTAAAATCTCAGAAAAATGGAATCGCTATTTAAATAGTACTTGCTCTTTTCTTACCGAAGCCTATTTACAGGAAAAATTCCCTGTGCATATAGAGAGTGATAATGTGTTAATAAATGGAGCTTTATTGCCCAACGAAGATATTACAGAGCAAATCAAGCTCTTAAAACCTCAAGAATCACTAACATATAACCAAACTTTGTTAGCCATTCGACTCGACGAAGCTCATTTAAATCTTTTCTTAGAAGGCCAACTCGAACAATACAGCAATACAGAGTATGACAGCGAAGCGCAATTGGTCGCTCATACTTGGGATATTTTTTCGTGGAATGGTGAAGAAATTGAAGCAGATTTCGATCTAATTACTAAAAATCGTCATTCGCAATCGATAAATAGTACCGTTCAAGTTGTGGGCGACGCTCCAATCTTTATAGAAGAAGGTGCTCAACTTACATTTTGCACCCTCAATACCACGAACGGACCTATTTATATTGGTAAAGATGCCGAAATAATGGAAGGTAGTTCAATTCGTGGTCCTTTTGCTTTATGCGATCATTCTACAGTAAAGATGGGTGCAAAAATTTACGGCCCGACAACTATTGGCCCCGAATCTAAAATTGGTGGAGAGCTCAACAATGTTGTAGTTTTTGGTTACAGTAACAAAGCACACGACGGATTTCTTGGCAACTCCGTTATTGGAGAATGGTGTAATCTTGGTGCCGATAGCAACAACTCAAATCTAAAAAATAACTATGCAGAAGTTCGTTTATGGGATTATAAAACAGAACGTTTTGCTAAAACAGGTTTACAGTTCTGCGGTTTAATAATGGGCGATCATTCAAAATGTGGCATTAATACAATGTTTAACACAGGAACTGTTGTTGGAGTTTCTGCCAATATTTTTGGAAGTGGGTTTCCGCGAAATTTTGTTCCTTCGTTTTCGTGGGGCGGTGCAGCGGGTTTTACAGAATACAAAACAGACAAAGCTTTCGAAGTTGCAGAAAAAGTTTTCAAAAGACGTAGTTTAACATTCGACGACATAGAGAAACAAATTCTAAATCATGTTTTTGACCTGACACAGAAGTATCGCAAATACTAACACTTTTTACGTGCGAAATTCGTTTTATTTTTGTAAAAAGCTTATTTTTGCGTTCTTAATCATTAAAATCGGGTTTTAAACCCAAAAAGTACTTGAATAACAAGAATTTAGATTTATTTTTTTAAGACCAAAATTTATGGCAAAGACATCCAATCATAGTACAGGTGACGATAACTTAGTGGCAATTCAAAGCTCATTAAGCAAAACTGAACACTTTATCGAAGAAAACCAAAAAAGCATTTCGATTATAATTGCTGCTATCGTATTTATTGTTGTTGGCTATCTCGCTTATCAAAAATTTTATGTTGCCCCACAAGAAGAAGAAGCACAATCTAAAATATTCCTAGCACAAAATTATTTTGCAATGGATTCGTTCAAACTTGCTTTAAAAGGGGATGGCAATTTTGTAGATGGCTTCGAAGATATTGCCGATGACTATGGAATGACTAATGTAGGTAGTTTGGCAAACTACTATGCTGGCCTATGTTATCTTCAATTGGGCGATTACGACAGTGCTATTGATTACCTTAAAAAATTCGACGCTAACGACGAAATGATTACGACTATGGCCTTAGGAGCTATTGGCGATGCATATGTTCAAAAAGACGATGTTGAAGAAGCTGTATCGTACTTCAAAAAAGCTATTGAAAGAAAGCCTAACGAGTTTTCGACTCCACTTTACCTTTTCAAACTTGGTTTAGCCTACGAAAATTTGGGTAAAAAAGATGATGCTCGCGAAGCCTACGAAAAAATTAAAACTGAATATCCAAAATCGAACGAAGCAAGAAAGATTGATAAATATCTTGCTCGTTTAAATTTCTAAGAAATATTGATCCCGATTAATTTCGGGATTTTTTTTAACTATACATTATGGCAACACATTTAAAAAATTTATCGGATTACGATCCAAACACAGTCCCTTCGGCAGAAGGCATGCGTTTTGGCATTGCAGTAGCAGAATGGAATCATCATATAACAGGAGCTTTACTAGATGGCGCTGTTAATTCACTTATTAAGCATGGTACTAGCGAAAAACATATTATAGTAAAATATGTGCCTGGTACTTTCGAGCTTACCTATGCTGCTGCAAAAATGGTAGAATCAAATTTGTTCGATGCTGTTATTGTTCTCGGATGTGTGATACAAGGCGACACTCGTCATTTCGATTTTATTTGCAATGGTGTTACCAAAGGCATTACGACTTTAAATGAGCAGGCAGAGATTCCTGTTATTTTTGGTGTATTAACTACCGACAACGAGCAACAAGCTTTAGATAGAGCCGGTGGAAAACATGGTAACAAAGGAGACGAAGCTGCCATCACCGCAATAAAAATGGTCGACTTTAGCGATGAATTTATTGATGAATTAAATCTCGATGATGAAGAAATAGCATAGTAAGCTCATTGCAAGCAAATAAAAAAGCACTGGTTAGTTAACTAGTGCTTTTTTTGAGGTATGGTATATTTGTATTTAGTGTTTAATTACTAATCGTTTTGTCTCAGTTGCTTTAGACTCAGAAACTAAACTATAAAAGTACGTTCCTGCAGGTAGGTTGATAGTTTCAATATTAACAATGCCATTCCCTGGAAGCAAAGATTTCTCGGTAACTTGTGCTCCTACAATATTGTAAACAATCAATTTTGAGCTTTCTTTAACATTGTATCGGATCTTTACCATGTCATTGGCTGGATTCGGGAATGCTACTAAATTCTCTCCTGTTTTAATTTGAGGTATACCAGTATTGATAGTGTATGTAATACTGAAAGTAATTGCATTACTTTGGTTACCACTTTCATATATTTTATAAGTTACAATAGCCGTTTCTGTGGTTCCATTCGGATTATAGTACAATACAAGCATGGCCTCATTGTTCCCATCTAGCGATTCAGTATGTGTTGTATAGTTATTTGGTGGATAACAATGAATACCTACACATGCCATATTAGTAGCACCTCCAGGTTGGGTTGAACTTAACACTTGAAAAATGATTTGTGAACTGTTAGAAGAAAATAAATGAAAGTGAACTGAGTTATTAGCAGTATTATCAGTCAATTCAATATTCACATTACCACCGTCAGAAACATTAACATCGTTATAATCGGTTACGGTATACTGCGCATTAGCAAAACTTGCAAATGCTAAAAAGATTCCTAAAAGTATATGTATTCTCATAAGCTTATTTTTAAAGATTTAACAAATATACATTCAAATTTGTTCAATGTCAATAAAAGTATACTAAAAACCAACGCAAAAGACTATCTGTTTCCATTTTGTTACCAAAATAAAAAAGGGCTTGAAGAATATCAAGCCCTTTTTGTATTATTTAGTTTCAATTATTTATTTAAAACTATTTTTTGAGTAGTTACTTGATCTGCATTGATTACTTTAACAATGTAATTTCCGTTAACTAATGAAGATAAATCGATAGAAGTTTTTCCTGTTGCATTATCAACAGTATAAACAACTTGGCCAACCATGTTGTAAACTTCGATTTGTGCTCCATCAACACCACTAATTTGTACTAAACCAGTTGTTGGATTAGGATAAATTCTAACATTAGTATTGTTAACTTGTTTTACACCTATGCTAGTCGATAATTCCTCTTCGATTGCATTAACAATTTCACCGGTTGCGTTATCGATGATAATACCAACTAACTTGATATTTTCTTCATCTTGATCTGCTGCCAAAGTATGATTAAATGTATAAGCATAAGGAGTGTTGTATGTAACAGAAGCAGGAATACTACCTGAAGCTCCAGCCCATCCACCAAGTAAAGCTCTACCTACATGGTTATAAACCATACTAGCAGCAGGAATTGAGCTTGGTAAAGAATTATAATCTGTTCCGTCCCAATCAACTAAAGGAATACTTGCTCCTGATTGTCCAGCAGCATAATAATTAGTTTGATTATAACCAGAAGTTGTTCCTGTAACACCATCTTCTACAATAATTGCTGCTAAGTTGAAGTCAGCAGAAGCAATATCAGTACCGAAAGTAGCTTCCAAATCAATAGAAATAACACGTGTTCCTGCATCCCAAGATTGAGCAGCAATTTCAACTTTTGCAAGGGGTACCATATCTAAATGCTCCATATAAGCAGGTTCTAACGAAGTTAAACCTGGGTCAACTTCAGAAGGATTTCGATCCATAATACCTGAAGGATATCCTCCAATGTATGTGCCAATTGCATTGTCGTACTCAGTAACAACCATTGGGTCTCCATTATGCACAGCAATACCAATCCAAGAACCATCTGTATAGTTGTGAGCCATGGTATTTAAACCTACTAAACCTCTAACACACCAACCGCACCAAGTACCAGTACCTTCTTCATAAACTACAGCTTTAGGATAAACTTCGTTTACAACAAAGATATCTTTGTCTCCTTCGTTGTTAGATAAGTTCCCATCGGTAGTTCCATTAGGATTAGAAAGAGTTATAACAACGTTATGAGAACCTAAAGTGGCCGACCAAGGTACATTGTGTGTAAATTCGTATGAATTACCTGTTGTAACATTAATGCCAGTTACATTAAATACAGCTGAAGCTGCACCACCATCGAAAGAATAAACAACGTCGAATGAAGTTAATGGATTTGTTCCTAAATTATATGCGATACCAGAAATATTAACATTACCTACACCAACTGTAGCAGGAGTTGTAATGTCTGATAATGCTACGTCTTCATCAGGGCACCCTGTACCAATAGACATAATAGATGTATTATCTGAATAATCTGCCATACCTACTGATTGACCAGCTGTTCCATTGTAATCAACTGTAACATCACATCCGCCATCACCATAAGAGTCGCCAATAAACAAGGTGTAGCAGTCACTAGATGCAGCACAAAGATCAATTGTGGTCTCAACACCTTGTGTTAAGCCTAAATCAATACCTAAAGGTTCGCCTCCGATCCAAACTAGGTCACCAGCTGAATTAAATAAACCAAGATATACTTCTTCAGGATACGCATCCGGTGTTAAGTGTAATGTAATCATATCATCTGCATTTACAACCATAGTTGAGGCAGTATCGTTATTTGTATTACCATCAGAAGCAAGTACAACCCAAGCAGTCACATCAAAATAACCTACGGTTGAGAAATTTCCAGCAGTAGAAAAAGTGTAAGAATCAGTTGCCCCAGAAGCTAGAGTACCCGAATAAGTTTCAGTTACAGGAGCTCCACCATTAATACTATAAAAAACTGAGAAACCTGTAGCATCTAATGCTCCTAAATTTTCAAGTTCTACAGTTATGTTTTCAGATGCATTTAAAGAGCAAGACGAGTTGACAGGTGAAGACACTGCAGTTGCAGTAACATCGTAAGCATCCATATCTTTAACTAAAACATCATCTAAAGCTATACCGTTCATCCAACCACCTTCGTCAGTATAATGGAATGCGATAACAACATTCGATTGATTTGCAGCTGAAGGTATAGCAATAGTCACTACTTCCCAACCACTATTACCAGGTATATCAGCAACATCAGTAAAATTTGAACCTCCATCAATACTTACTTTTAAAGTAGCTACACCTCCATACTGAGTGTCATGATAATAAGCAAAATTAACGACAGGGGTTGCAGAGGCTGATAAATCAATAGCTGGAGAAATTAACCACATGTCCGAACCGTCACCAGATGAACCTTCTGCGTCATCTTGAGCCGCAACATAAGAAGTATGAGCTGGTATACTCCAATACTGAGAAGTTAAATCTGAACCAAAAGACCAGCTATAACCAGATACTTGCTCTGACCAACCAGCAGGCATTGCTCCTGTCTCGAAATCTTCGTTTAAATAAATAGCGTCTGTAGATTTAATTGTATAAGTAGAAACAACTTTTTTTTCAGAGGCACCAATTTTCACATTGGGAATATGTTTCCTCTGAGATTGTGCAAAACTTGCAGTAGCAAACATAGCCAAAGCAAGCATAAGTGTAAACAACTTTCTCATAATGAATAAAATTTAATAAATAATTTTAGATTTAACGAGTGCAATTTAAGGATAACAGTTCGAATAAACAACACAGAAGATCAACTTTTTACGCTTTGTTGCCTTTGTGTTACCTGATTTACTATATATAGATAATTGGATATGTACAGTATAATTTATGGAATAAAAAAGGGCTAACATACTGCCAGCCCTTTTAAATATCATTATCCTAAATTTATTTTTTAGGTTTTTTGATCGTATCGTATGCAACAGGCGTTGCTATAAATAATGATGAATAAGTACCGACAATAATACCAACTAAAAGGGCAAATATAAATCCTCTAATAACCTCACCTCCAAAGATGAAGATCGCTAGTAATACTACAAACGTACTTAATGATGTACTTAAAGTACGTGTTAAAGTGCTGTTCAATGCGGAATTATAAAGCTCTTTACGATCCGATTTAGGATGTAAACCAACAAATTCACGAATCCTATCTAACACAACCACAGTATCGTTAATGGAATAACCTACTACGGTTAAGATTGCTGCAATAAAGGCTTGATCTATCGATAAAGAGAAGGGTAATATTCCGTAAAAAATCGAGAACAAACCAATAACAATCAACACGTCGTGAGCAAGTGCTGCTAACGCACCTAAACCAAATTGCCAATTACGGAAGCGAATTACGATGTATATAAAAATCCCCAACAGAGAAAATAATATCGCCCAAACAGCTGAAACTTTAATATCGTCGGCAATAGTTGGACCTACTTTCTGAGAGCTCATCTTAAAATTTTCAGTAAAATCTTGGTAAGTTACACCATCTCCTAAATAAGATTTTAAGCCTTCGAAGATTTTTTCTTCCACCATATCATCGGCGTTTTCGTCTTCGCTATCGATCAAATATTTGGTTGATATTTTAACCTGATTGCTTTCTCCAAATACTTTAACTTCTGGTGCATCTGTTACCATAACATCTTTTAAGGACTTCGCTAAATCGGAAGTTACAACCGGTTCGTGAAAACGAACTACGTAAGTTCTTCCTCCAACAAAGTCGATACCATAATCTAATCCTCTTGTAAATAACGAAACTATTCCAGCTATGATAATAATGCTAGAAATTACATAAAACATTTTACGTTTTTCGATAAATTTAACTTGTGCATTTTTAAGCACATTTTCTGTCATTTTGATCGCAAACTTGATAGTTTTATTTTTATCAAGTAAGCTAACAAATATGATTCTTGTAATAAAAATCGCAGCAAATAACGAAGTTAAAATACCAATAATTAAAGTAGTTGCAAAACCTTTAATTGGACCTGTACCAAATACAAATAATATTATACCTGTTAGTAATGTTGTTACGTTGGCGTCGATAATGGCAGAATAGGCATTCTTATAACCATCGGTTACAGCTAACTTCAAACCTTTTCCTGCAGCTATTTCTTCCTTAATACGCTCGAAAATAAGTACGTTAGCATCTACCGACATACCAATTGTTAACACAATACCGGCAATACCTGGCAAAGTTAAAACAGCTCCCAGCGAAGCTAATACACCCATGATAAAGAAGATATTTGCTATCAAAGCTAAATCGGCTACAATACCTGATCTGCTGTAGAAGAAAAACATGTAAATCAACACCAAAATAAAGGCAATGACAAAGGATAATAAACCTGAGTTGATAGCTTCTTGACCTAACGAAGGACCCACAATAGCTTCTTCGATAATGTGTGCCGGAGCAGGTAATTTACCAGACTTAAGAATATTGGCTAAGTCGGTTGCTTCTTCAATAGAAAAACCTCCAGTAATGGATGAACGTCCTCCTTTTATCTCATCGTTAACATTAGGCGCTGAATATACATAGTTATCGAGTACAATAGCCACCTGACGGTCGATGTTTGCTTTAGTAATTCTAGCCCATTCTCTAGCACCGGTAGAGTTCATAGTCATTGAAACTTCTGCTGCAGCTTGGTTTTGACCAAATTCTTGACGAGCATTGGTGATAACATCGCCTTCTAAAGGAGCTCTTCCATCGCGAGTTGTTATTTTAATGGCATAAAGCTCATATAAATCTTCACGACCTTTGATTGGTTTTACACCCCATAAAAATTTAAGATCTTTTGGAAGTACCGCTTTGGCTTGTTTCATGTGTAAGTACTCGTTCACTTTAGCAGTATCTTTAAAGTGAGCAACACCAACACCAGCTGTTTGCATAGGATTACCTTTCTGATCGATGCTTGGAGAAAGCACTGTCCACAACGGCATGTTTTTTCTTTGTGCTTCGATTGCAGCAGTAGTATCGACAGACCCAGCGGTAGAGTCTGTTACTTCGGCCAATAATGATTCTGCATTATTGGTTTGAGTTGTACTATCTGCAACTAATTCTGTTTCTGCTTCAACAGGAGCAGCAATAATCTCAACCTTAGTTGTATCTTTTTCCTCTTTTGTTTCGCTCTCAGCATTATTCAAATCGCGAATAACATTGTTTGCTGACCAAAGAGCACCATAAATTTCATTTAGATTATAGGTTTCCCAAAACTCTAACTGAGCTGTACCTTGCAATAATTTTCTAACACGCTCCGGATCTTTGATACCTGGTAATTCCACCAATATTCTACCTGCTGTTTCGAGGCGCTGAATGTTAGGCTGAGCCACACCAAAACGGTCGATACGTGTTCTCAATATTTGGAATGAGTTATCTATCGCGGCTTGAGTTTGATCTTTAAGTACTTTTAATACTTCTTCATCTGTTGATTTTGCATTGATTAGTTCTTTTAGATCTGGTGTGTTAAAAACCGATGCTAATCTTGCATTTGGATCAACCTCTTTGAAAGACTCTCCGAAAAGATCAACAAAATCTTTTTGACTGTCCTTTTGCTTCTCTTTAGCTAATTTAATAGCTTCAACAAAAGTTGGATTTTTACTGTAGTTCGAAAGGGCTTTAACCACATCAACAACAGAAATTTCAAGAGTTACGTTCATACCTCCTTTAAGGTCGAGACCTAAATTAATTTCTTTTTGTTGACACTCTTGATAGGTATAACCTAAAAGCGGATACACCTTAACGTTCGCTACCGAATCCAAATAAATTTTTTCTTTAACAGGATCTCCACCACTGTATGCTTCTGCATCTGATCGCACATTATTGGCAACCCACGTAAAAGTTAACTGATAAAGACTTACTACGGCTAATAGTATTGCTAAAATCTTAATAGCTCCTTTGTTTTGCATTTGTCTTAATTATTATTTAGTAACTAATTTTCAGTTTTTTTAGAATTTGCAAATATAGATTTTTTTAACAAAATCGCCCGATAATAACGCAATTAATATTTAGAAATACGCTATAATCTGCTTAAAACTTATAGCAATGTGTAAAAACAGAACGATTTTAATACTTATTCATGCAACAATAAACATAGTCGTAAAAGACTAAAGTATTGTAAAGCATTCTTTTTTTAATCGTTTGAAAATATTTTATGTATTAAATTAGCGTCATATATTAATATACAAAAAATCATTTCAGATGAGCGAATTCAAATTCCAAGACATTTTTGAGATGGGTGAAGATACCACTCAATACCGTTTAGTTACCAAAGACTATGTCTCTACTATCGAAATTGATGGCAGAAAAATATTAAAAGTTGACCCAAAAGGTTTAGAAATATTATCAGAAGAAGCAATGACAGACGTGTCGTTTTTATTAAGAACAGCACACCTAGAAAAGTTAGCAAAAATCTTAGAAGATCCTGAAGCAACAGACAACGATAAATTTGTTGCCTATACCTTATTGAAGAATGCCGAAGTGGCAGCCCAAGGCCAATTACCATCTTGCCAAGATACAGGAACAGCTATTGTGATGGGAAAAAAAGGAGAGGATGTTTACACCGGAACAAACGACGCTGAGTTTTTATCGAAAGGCGTTTACAACACCTACCAGAATAATAATTTAAGATATTCTCAAATTGCACCTCTAACGATGTTAGATGAAAAAAACACGGCAACAAATCTTCCGGCTCAAATTGACGTCTATTCAAAAAAAGGGAATCATTACGATTTTTTGTTTATAGCCAAAGGAGGAGGTTCTGCGAATAAAACATACTTATATCAGCAAACCAAACAAGTATTAACCGAAGAAAATTTAACCACTTTTCTAAAAGCAAAATTAAAAGACATAGGTACAGCCGCTTGCCCACCTTATCACTTAGCCTTCGTAATTGGTGGAACCTCGGCAGAAATGAATTTAAAAACTGTAAAATTAGCTTCTGTTGGGTATTACGACAATCTCCCAACCACCGGCAATGAATTGGGTCGCGCATTCCGCGATTTGGAGTGGGAAGAAAAAGTGCTTAAAATGACTCAAGAATTAGGTATAGGAGCCCAGTATGGGGGTAAATATTTTGCTCACGATATTCGTGTAATTCGCTTGCCAAGACACGCAGCATCCAACCCGATAGGATTGGGCGTTAGTTGTAGTGCAGACCGAAACATCAAAGCAAAAATTACAGAAGATGGTATTTATGTTGAACAGCTTGAAAAAAATCCGGGCCGTTTAGTTCCTGCAAATCCACCACACTTAGAGCCTGCTGTTGAAATCAACTTAGATCAACCGATGGAAAATATTTTAGCCGAGCTCACTAAATACCCGATTAAAACACGATTAAGTTTAAACGGAACTTTAATTGTAGCCCGCGACATGGCTCATGCTCGCATACAAGAAATGCTCGACAATGGAGAACCAATGCCTGAATATTTCAAAAATCATCCTGTTTATTATGCAGGTCCGGCTAAAACTCCGGCAGGGATGCCATCGGGTAGTTTTGGGCCTACTACATCGGGAAGAATGGATCCGTACGTTGGACCTTTCCAAGCCAAAGGTGGTAGCATGGTGATGGTGGCTAAAGGTAACCGTTCGTCTCAAGTAAAAGAAGCTTGCCAGAAATATGGTGGTTTTTATTTAGGATCTATAGGTGGCCCGGCGGCTATTTTAGCAAAGGAAAATATTTTATCTATAGAAGTGATCGATTTTGAAGAATTCGGTATGGAGGCTGTACGAAAAATTAAAGTTAAAAACTTCCCAGCTTTCATTGTTACAGATGATAAAGGCAACGATTTCTTTGAACAAATTTAACACTGAATTGCTTTGTACAAAAAAAGGGAACTAAAAATATTTGTTTCCCTTTTCTTTTTCTCTAACATCAGATTTTAGAAACTCATATATTTTAAATCTTTAACTTTACCTCTGTAAATACCTTTAACATCTACTAAGATACCGTTTTCATCCATCAAGCTTTTAAAATAAGTTTCTGTCAATTCTTTATATTGACGATGGTTTACAGCTACTATAACAGCATCGTAAAGACCACTTGGCTCAGAAATCATTTCAACACCATATTCTTCGTGGACTTCTTTTTTATCGGCCCACGCGTCGCAAACATCTACTTTTACGCCAAAAGATCTAAGTTCTTCGATTACATCGATAACTTTAGAGTTGCGAATATCGGTAACATCTTCTTTAAAAGTCATTCCTAAAACTAAAACACGAGATCCTTTAATGTTTTTATCTTTAGCAATAATTTGTTTAACCGTTTGTTTGGCTAAATATCGTCCCATGCTATCGTTAACAAATCGGCCACCATCAATCATTTGAGGATGATATCCAAATTCTTTTGCTTTATACGATAAATAATACGGATCGACACCTATACAATGCCCTCCCACCAAGCCGGGGAAAAACTTTAGAAAATTCCATTTTGTTCCTGCTGCTTCTAACACTTCGTATGTGTTAATTCCCATTTTATTGAAGATGATAGACAACTCATTCATTAAAGCAATATTAACATCTCTTTGTGTGTTTTCGATAATTTTAGACGCTTCAGCTACTTTTATGCTACTGGCTCTGTGAACCCCTGCCTTAACCACCATTTCGTAAGTTTTAGCGATATTCTCTAAACTTTCGGCATCGCATCCGGAAACTACTTTTACAATTGAAGTTAACGTATGCTCTTTATCACCGGGGTTGATACGTTCAGGCGAAAAACCGACTTTGAAATCATCGACAAATTTTAAACCCGACTTTTCCTCTAAAACAGGCACACAATCTTCTTCTGTTGCTCCTGGGTAAACAGTACTTTCGTACACTACATAATTCCCTTTCGACAACACTCTTCCTACTGTTTCTGAGGCTTTAATAACAGGTGTCATATCCGGTAAATTGTGTTCATCTATTGGTGTTGGCACAGCAACAACATAAAAATCGACATCTTTTAAATCATCAGGATTGGCTGTAAATAATATATCGCAACCCTCAAAATCTTCTTTTACAAGCTCGTTGCTAGGATCAATGCCTTTTTTCATCAATTCAACTCTTTCAGGTTTGATGTCGAATCCTACAACTTTAATTTTTTTAGCAAATTCTAAGGCAATTGGTAAACCAACATATCCTAATCCAATAACAGCCAACTTGGCTTCTTTATTAATTAATTGTTCGTACATTTTAATTCACTTTATGCTATCGCAATTTATATTTTATTAACTTGATTATCTTTCAATTGATATTTCTCTTGGCTTTCCGGACAAACAGCAAAACCATCGGTATTAAACTCTAAACGATGTCCAAATTCGCTCATCCAACCAATGTGCTTTGCAGGATTTCCAACAACCAAAGCATAAGCCGGCACTGTTTTAGTCACCACAGCCCCTGCACCGATAAACGCAAATTCTCCGATATCATGCCCACAAACAATAGTTGCATTTGCCCCTATAGAAGCTCCTCTTCCCACGTGTGTTCTAGCATATTCTCCGCGTCTGTTAACAGCACTTCTCGGATTAGTTACATTGGTAAAAACCATTGAAGGACCTAAAAAAACATCGTCGTCGCAAATGACACCAGTGTAAATAGATACGTTGTTTTGCACTTTTACATTTTTACCTAAAACTACTTGGGGCGAAACCACAACATTTTGTCCAATATTACAGTTTTCACCTAATACACAATTGGACATGATATGCGAAAAATGCCAAATCTTTGTTCCTTTTCCGATTTGACAACCATCGTCAATCACCGCTGTTTCATGAGCAAAATATTGTTTTTCCATATGCAATTATAATGATTTTAAAAAATTAAGAACATGATCTGTGATATATTTCAATATTTCTTCATTCATTTCGGTATGAATAGGTAGAGAGATGACATTTTCACAAAGATGCTCTGTTACCGGGAAATCGCCTTCCTTATATCTCTCGTCGCGATAAGCTTTTTGCAAGTGCAATGGTACCGGATAATAAACCGCCGACGAAATACCTTGTTCGTTTAAGTAGCTTTGCAAGGTCTCCCTATCCACACTTTGATCCAAAACCAAAGTGTATTGATGAAAAGTATGTGTAGATTGCGGACTTCTATACGGTGTTTTTAATAATTGACAAGACGAGAATGCCCGGTCGTAATAATCGGCGACTTCTCGGCGACTTTTATTGTACTGGTCTAAATAAGGTAGTTTTACCGATAAAATTGCTGCTTGGATAGTATCCAAACGAGAATTAACCCCAACGTTATCGTGATAGTATCTCACTTTCATACCATGATTAACTACCGACTGAAGTTTTTCGGCCAAAGAATCATCATTGGTAAAAATGGCACCACCATCGCCATAACAACCTAAATTTTTTGATGGGAAGAATGAAGTTGTACCAATATGGCCAATAGTTCCAGCTTTTGCTACTCGGCCACTTTTGAAGGTATAATCTGCACCAATGGCTTGCGCTGTATCTTCGATTACAAACAAATTGTTTTCCTCGGCAATTTCCATTAATTCATCCATATCTGCCACTTGACCAAACAAATGAACCGGAACAATTGCCTTAGTTTTAGGTGTAATAGCTCTTTTTACTGCTTCAATATCCATGGTATAGGTATCCGGAAGAACATCCACAAGAACAGGCGTTAAACCTAACAACGCTATTACTTCTACTGTTGCTACAAAGGTGAAATTAGCAGTAATCACTTCATCGCCATGCTTTAAACCCAAAGCCATCATAGCAATTTGCAAAGCATCAGTTCCATTACCGCAGGGTATAACGTGCTTAACGTCGAGGTATTTTTCTAAGTCGCTTTTAAATGACTTAACATGAGGTCCATTAATAAACGCTGTATCGTCGATAACCGTCTGAATAGCCTGATCGATTTCTTTTTTTATTTTCTGATATTGACTTGCTAAGTCAACCATTGGTATTGGGTTTTGAACCATAATAAATAATGATAAAAATACAACGTGCAAAGTTATAGTTTTAACTGAAAACAAAACCCAAATTATTTGTTTTCTATCAATGTAAAAAATCCATTAACGGATTAATACTACCCTTCCTTAATATTTGATGGTTTGCTGTTTAGTAGAATAAGCTTATCTTAAGCCCTGCATCGAAATAGACCATATTTGGGGACCGGAGAATGACCTCGTTTATTGCTATTTCTTTATCGTAGAAAATTTGAGAATTTTTCCGGTTAATTACATGGGGTTAGTTTAATTGTATTAGCTTGAACAACAATAACTGTCATATAAACAATAATTCTATATGTTTTTGTATGGCGCTGATTGATTGAATTTAAAAAAATTAACGAAGCATTGACAAAAACATCTGTTTTTATTAATTCACTCTTGAAACAAAATATTTTTCTAAGTTTGTATAAAAGGAGTACAGCCCGATGGCCGACCAACAGACATATTACCTTAAAAATTTTAATAACACTTGTTGCTACAAATGGCTTAGTCATTGTCTGTCTTTACATCGAATTGAGGTTTTTCAGATAACAGCCGGAAAAGTGATTACGCGGTCCGATGATCGTAAAAAAACTGAATTTGCAATTCAAGAAGCGGGTTTTGTCATACTTAAAGATAAAAATCTTATCGCTCTGGAAAATATAAAACAGGCTGTTTTTGAGTTGGTTCAATTACAGAGCAACCAGAGTTCTATCATTCAAAAATCGGAATATTTAATTGAAAAATTAAACATGTCGTACCCTCAAATTTCTAGGATATTCAATAAATACATGTCTATTACTCTTGAAAAATACATCATCAAACATAAGATTGAAAAAATTAAAGAAATGATTGACGATGATTCTTACAGCCTTTCAGAAATAGCTTATATTATGGATTACAGCTCTGTTGCTCATTTATCGGCACAGTTTAAGAAAGAAACCGAATTAACAGTTTCGGATTACAAGGCTTTAGATGTTAAACCCCGAGAAGATTTAAGCCTACTCTAAAATTTCATTAAACACCGATAAATATTTGCCTTTATTGGCCTCTACCGAGTATTTTTCTACAACTGTATTGCGTCCGGCTTGTCCCAGTTTTTTGCGAAGTTCTGCATTCTCTATTAAAAGACTCAATTTTTCGAACCATTCGTCTTCGTTGGTTGCCAAAAAACCGTTAAGGCCATCTTCGATGATTCTAAAATTTGTACCAATAGCAGATGCAATAGTGGGAATACCAAGCGCCATGTACTGAATAGCTTTTAAACCACTCTTGCCATAAACCCAAGGCTCATCCGGCAATGGGTAAACACCGATATCAAATTTTTCTAAAGTAGCAATTTCTATAGCTTCTTTCCATTCTACAGCAGTTACATCTACACCATCGATATAAAAGTCGGCATCGCCCATAACCATTAATTGGATCGAATACTTCTTCGCTAATTTTACAAACACATTTTTTAATAAATAAAGGTATTTAGACGTACTATGACTGCCACTCCAACCTATTACTATAGGTGTGTGCTTGTGATAATTTTCTTTTGAGTGATATCTGTTTTCTGTGTCTACTGTACTAGATATATCGGTTGTGTTTTGATTATACTGACGAACAAATTCATCTAATTTGGGGGTGCAAGTGATCACATGTTTTGAAACCTTCATTAAATAAATCATTTTACGACGACCTTTCAATGACTTTATATAAGCGTTTGCTTTCGAGGCATGACCTAAAAAAACCATATCATCGATATCATATACTAACTGTTTACTTATTTTAGATACAAGCCATTCAAAGATTGGCATTCCTATCGGGGTTACCCATAAATGAATATATACCAAATCGTATTTTCGAAGCAAAAAAAGTGTTCCGAATCTTTTAAGATAAGCAATAGCTGTCAGAATAAATTTTGCAAAAAAATGGCCGTTATCGTATAAAATGGACCATAATTTTTCTGAGAAAAAAGAATTAGAATGAACTTCGTAACCAGCTTTTTCAAAAACCGAAAAGTATTGCTCGTACTTTAAACGTTGACTTGGTGCTTTATCAACTGGATATGGTGAAAGGAATAATATTTTTTTTATGGCTGTCAACTTTTTTAGTTTCAATTATCCATCAAAGATATATAATGCCTTGCTTACTTATTTACTCCAACACGATTTTTCCAAAGGTTTCTATACCTTTGTTGATATTTCTGTAATTCGACGCTATTTTATATGCATTTAAATTTCTATTATTTGTGTTTGTAATTAAATATTGGTTGAGTTGTTTTATTTTTTCATCTAAGTTTTCAAAATTAAACACAAAACCTGCGTCTAATTCTTCAACAATGTCAGAGTCGTCGCTAACACTTTCGGGAAGCAATAACGGTAAGCCATTTGCAAAATATTCTGCATGTTTTACCGGCGAACAGAATTGACGGGCGTAGGTCGGTCTGATAACTGAAATAGCAAAATCGCTGGCCGATAAATACAAGGGAACTTCCGGATTCGGTACAAATCTTACTACAAAAGATGCATCAGGAATTCCTGCTTTTTTTAACTTTTGCTCAACTTCTTTAATGTTGTCTGGAGTTAGGATTATCAAAAAAAAATGCTCAATTTTTTGCTCTATTGCTTTAAAAATTTCAAATGCTTCTTCACCATAATATATATCGCCAAACTTACCTACATAAATTCCTACTTTAGAGATTTCGTTCAAATTTAGTTTTTTTCTAAAATCTATGCGATCCTGTTTATTAAATGAGAATTGGTTTAAGTTAACACAGCAAGGTATAACAGAGGTATTAGTTTTTTCGACACCTTTTTTAATAATTAATTCTTGAAATTTATATGTTAACGGGAAAATATGATCGGCGTATTTAAGTTGTTGCTTTTCCCAATAATTCTGGAGCAAATATTTAATTCCTTTTCGAGACCATACTTTTGCTTCTGCCATATACTCTGCGTGAGGCTCGAAAGAATCAATATACAGTTTAAATTTTTTAAATCTTTTTTTGACCATATAGCCGTAAGAACCAGCTATTACACCTTTACAAAATAGAACATCTGGTTGGGTTTTTTTAATGATGCTGAATAATTGTTTTTTGATTTTATTCAATTCAAAGAACTTTGTAAAAATGTTGACATCTGTAGGCAACGATATAACCGGAGTGTATTCTACCTTATCTAAAGTTAACAGATATTCGGGCACTTTGTTGTTAAGCCTTTCTACATTAACAAAAATTATTCTCTTATATTTTGTGCTTTTGTTTAGTGCTTCTAAATATGGTTTAATGGTAGATACCGTCAGACCATCATTGGCATTCCAAAAACTAAAATAAATGATCGTCATAATAAAATAAACTTAAAAAATTCATTAATTGCTTTACATAATCTTAACTTCTTCAGATATGTATACACCATTATCCTAATCACTCTTTTTTTAAAAAACCAAAGTTCTTTATGATTGAGCTTATGTTTGTTTTTTAACTCATTAAAAAGTATTTTGTAACCATTGGAAAGCCCATCCAAATTTGACATTGCAGAAAGCGTGTTATTTCTGATTTTATAGATTTCGTTAGGGATATAGTTATATTTTTTATTTTTAGATATATCTATGTAAAATAACAAATCTTCGGCATGTGTCATTCCGGTTTTAAAATGATACTTGTACGACAAATCTCTTTTTATCAACCAAGTAATACCACTAAAAACCTGATCTGAAAGCTGAATTAACAATGGGTAGGGATGCCCTCTGAAGTTGGGTGTTTTTGTATAAAATTGCTGACTGAAATCATTGGAATATCCACCTACCATGCCATCGACAAAATCTAAATCCGGATTTTCTATAAATAATTTTATCCTGTCTTCTATACTATTTAGAGATAGCATGTCGTCCGCATCAAGAAAGCAAAAATACGAACCGTTCATTCTATCTAACCCAAAATTTCTTGCCTGTGAAACACCGTTGTTTTGAGTGCAAAAGTATTTAATCCTGCTATCTGTATATTTTTCAATGATATTTTCTGTTTTATCAACCGAACCGTCATTAATAATCAATAATTCCCAATTCGTGTAGCTTTGACCTAATACTGAGTTGACAGCATCTTTTATATATTTCTCGCCATTATAAACCGGCATTATGATAGAAACTAAATCACTCATTTTTCAACTTTTCAAGCGTCTTATAAAGATTGATTAATTTCTCTGCTTCTGTTTTCCAACTTAACAAATGGGCATTATTTTTTGCATTCGTCAAAAGTTCATTTTTTTGTTCTAAAACTTTATCAATTGCCTTGGGGATATCTTTATCATGTTCATAAAACACAACGTTTTGGATGTTCTCATTAAGTACCATTATTCCTTTTTGCCGGTTACTTACAACAGCAAGTCCAGCAATAGTGTATTCTACATATCTATTTGTAAGGCCATTAAGATGTGATAAGTCATTGATATCAATTTTAACAATTCCAACATCCGAAGAACTTAGTGTTTTTATATTTTCAGGCTGATTTAAATAATCATGGAAATAAACAGATGAATTGTTTTTGTAGTGTTGTTTTAGATTCAAAAATTTTTTTGAATTTCCAATAAAAACTAAAGCGATACTTTCAGAACTGCAAATCGATTTTATAAAAAAATCGATTTTATTTAATTCTAAATATATATTTCCTATATGAGCAACAATAAGTTTATCGTTGGGGATATTAAATGTATTTCTAAGATAGTTTTTATCATACTTGTCATTTGAAGTAGTATCAATAAAATTATGAACAACAAGGGGAGCCTCTTTAAGTTGAAAGTTTTTCTTTAATAAATTTGCTATCGGTTTGGTAACGGTAACTATAAAATCGGCTTTTTTTGCAGCTCTTTTTTCGTTTAAAATTTCCTTTTTCCAAACCAAATACCCTTTAACCCTGTTTAACAAAGATTGGGATCCTTTATAAATTTTCCAGCCTCTCAAGTATTCATGGCTATCGTATATTAATATTTTTTCAGGCCTTACAGATTTAATATAACTCCCTATCTGAAGCATGTGATAATCGTGGCAATGTAAAACATCAAACTCTAATTGGAGAATAGATTTGGAAACTTCTTTAATATATTTTTGCTTAAAGTATTTTTTATATTCTCCTGTAAAAATCCGAATTATGGAAAATTCGTTTCTTTGCTCATTTTTTTCCAAATCATCTTCAACTTCAGCTAACACTGTAACATGGTGCCCTGCTTTGGTAAGAGAAACGGCCTCTTTTTCAACTCTGTTGTCAGAAATAAACGGATGGTCTAAAAGCATTAATACATTCATACTAGATGATATTATTTTTCAGAAATTTCATTGTAAATTTTGAAAATTTGGTTCCCTATAGAATCTGAAGTAAATTTTTTTTTCGATTCACCAGCAATTTCTTTAAAATTATAATGTTTAATATTTTCGATCATTTTTTGCAGAGATTTAGCAAAGCAAATTTCATCTCCCTTGTTGCATAAAATACCATTCGATTTATTAATTAGCTCAGGAATCCCATTTACATTGTTAGATAATACGGGAGTTCCACAAACTAAACTTTCAATAATAACAGTGGGTAAATTTTCTGCATCAGTTGGATGAATAAAAATATCAGAACGTCTCATTAAGTCTGCTACTACCGCTTTGGGTTGAAAGCCCAAAAAATTAATTTTTATATCCTGTATATGTTCTTTGTGGTACACTAAAATCTCATTCATTTGGCTTCCATCGCCTACCCAATTGATTTCAATGCCTGAAACTAATTTGTCATCAATTATTTTCAGGGCTTTAAGAAATAATACTGGATTTTTAGGATATTGCCATTTGGCAACCAGTAACAACCTGATTTTACCATCAAATATTTTAGGTTGATAGTAAAATTCTTTACTGGCGACATTAGGGATTGGTACAATTTTATCAGGATTTACACCAAAATCTTTTATTAAAACTTGCCCTAATTGATGGGAAACGGGTAAAATTGTCTTTATATTTTCGTTTTTAAACCATGCGCTAATACGCTTATAGGTCACTTTTCGTAATTTTTTTGGCAGTTGCTTTATCCCGGTATGGTAAAAACTAAAATGTTCGCTTAACACAATCGGCTTGTCTTTAATTACTTGTGTTAATAAACGGGTATTATAATCTCCTACATTAATGTGTACAATATCTATTGTTTGCTCACTGTTAACCTTATGATAAACTTTTTTATATGCACTTTTTATTAGAAATTCCAAACATCCAAAACGCCTTAAAGGTGTTTTAACATGAATCTTATAAAAAATATAATCTTGATGATTTTGTTTTTGAATTAAAATTCTTGGAAACCGTCCTTTGCCATAAGTTAAATGGGCGACCTTAAGATTTACATATGGAGCAATTGCCTCAGCATGTTCTTTAATAAACGCGCCGGCAAACATTTGTTTATCGTCTGGATACCAAGCAGCAACAAAAAAAACGTTGTATTTCTTATACGTCGAGATATGTTTCAAACCGTGTTCCTTTTAGCATATTAACAAAGCTACCGTAATTTGAGATCGTCTGCGAAAGATCATCCGAGCTCGTTCTGGAATATTTAGTATCAACATCCACAGTATCCACACCTATAAACGAAAACAATTCTGCCATTACTGTATGATGTTTAGATTGATTTAAAAGATCGTCTTCGTAATTCACCTTTTTAAATTCAATTTCACTTAACAAAGCTTCTTCCTGTTTGGTAAATTCTTCTAAAAGTTCCATTCGCCATATAATAGATTCAACATCCTGAATACTGATTAAATCATTTTTATGGTTTTCGTTTTTAAAAAAGTGATAGGTTTTTCGCTCCTCTGCAATCAAGCTTGATAAAGCCTGCCTGTAAATATTGTGTCTTTTCAAATAAATAATTTTCCAACCTTCTTTATAAAGCTGATGTATAAACTGTTTTGCTTTTTCAAAACCCATGTTTTGATATTTGGTAAGATCGTATATTTTTATTTTACAACCATAAACCGGTTCTTGAACAACCTCCGATTTAGTTTTAATATATAGGTATTTATTAAAAACGTTGTGAGATATTTGTGCACCGAAAATTTCTCCGTCGCAGTATATACCAGGATGAGAATTGAATAAATCCATTAACAAAGTTGACCCGGAACGTCCTTGTGCGAAAATGATAAATTTAACATCCTTTTTCTTCCTGGATTTTAAATAAAGAGAATGTTCTTTTAATAGAGATTTTAACTTCCTCGCTTTTTTTCTAAGCATTGAATAATTACTTTAATTTGTTCATTATTTTCTGATATAAGCTTAGTTTAGGAGGCTGAATTTCTTTGAAATCTTGGGTTTTGTTTTTTTCCAAGACAATAAATTGATAATCGTGATTATCAATCCATATACTATAAGTCTCTAAATATTTTATATGTAAATTATTGGGGTATGTATTGCTGACTAAAATATCTGTATAAATTGGTTGGTCAATGATTTGTAAAATGTCTTTTCTATGAACATGACACCATTCCAGGTAATAAGGGTTTGGAATATTTATAGCGATATAACCATTGGTGTTTAATAAGGTTTCTAATTTTTCAAAAAGAGTTTTATGGTTATCAATAGGGATATGCTCCAACACATCCGGCATGACAATAAAGTCAAATTTGCCTTGAATTTTAATATCGCTTTTTACAGCATCACCGTAAATAAAATTAATATTATCGTACTCCTTAAAAAGGTTTTTTGCAATTTCTATATTTTTCTCGCTTATATCATTAGCCACTATTGTTCCATTCGGGTTTTCATCCGATAAAAGCTTGGTTAATGTCCCAACACCACAGCCTATTTCTAAAACAGACATTCCATCTTTCAAACCGAACTGCTTTAGCTTATCAATAATTGTAAAATGCCTTTTATTGATACCTCTTTCGAGTTGCTTTGCAGAATATTCATTGTAAAAATTCTCTATTTCACTCATTACTCAATAACTCTTTAAAATCGTTAAGTTTAAAAATAAAATAATTTTTAAATGGAAGTTTTAATTTCTTAATAGTAAAATAAAAGATTACCACAAAAATAGAAATATAACTTACAGTCGTCGCAAAAGAGGCTCCCAAAATACCAAACTTTGGTATTAAAACAAAATCTAAAACCAATGTAAAAGCCAAACCTACAGCCGTAGAAATTAAATTATACTTCAATTTATTATTGATAACCATTATTACAGCAAAAACTTTTGTCACACCTCCCACAATAGCTCCAAAGATCAAAATTTTAAATGAATTAATGGATCCTGCAAATTCATTTCCATAAATCAAAGGAATAAGAACATCCGATAATACCAAAAGGATCACCCCAATTATTATAATGACACTTGTATTAAGCCGGGAATATAACCCAATATATTTTTGTTGTGCGTCTTTACTACTTGAATTAATAAAAGGATGTAAAACCATTACAATTGGTGTAGAAATCATCCAAAGCATTTGAGAAAAATTAACAGCCAGACTATAAAGACCTAACTCCCTTAAACCTGTATAGTACTCTACAACCCATATATCTAAGCGATAATTGAACGAATTTAACAAGTTTGATAGATATCCAATTATTACAAATGAAAAAACAATTTTCAGCAGTTTTCTATCCAATGAAAATTTCGGTAAAATTCTGATATGAACAATGTATAACACCGTCCAAATAATACTTATTAATAAAATAATTGATAACAAACTAAGCAAAACAAACTCGATCTTTATATCTGAATTGAGTTTGGGAGATATTAAAAATAATATAAGAAAAACAATCATAGAGATCGAACTATTTGTGATAGACAATCCGTTTACATATTTAAACATCTTGAAAGCTTGAAATATCGAAGAATAAATGCTATTTATCAGTGTGAGAGAAAAATATACTATTGCAAATCCATAGTATTGTAGTGTGTCGTATCCATTCGGAAAAAAAACATTGTCGGGTATTATTAAGTAAATGGACGTAAGGAATAGTATAAAACCTAAAAAACTGAATAAAAAGATATACAGAGCGACATTTAATATTTTCTCTTTCAGTATTTTCTTTTTCGATATAAAATAAATTATCGCTAAATTGACATTAAAGCTGAACAATAATGTAAATAATACGTTATTGTTAAAAAAAACAGCATAAATACCTTTGCCTTCCGGGCCTAAAAAGCGAGTCAAAAAAATACCGCTTAAAATACCAAGCAAATGGATCGGTATTTGAGAAAATATTGTGTAGAAAATACTTTTTTGTATCGTCAATGTTTTATTTGTAAAAATAACTTATATTTATTTATTAATATAATAATTAGTGTGTTTTAGATGGCCCGATTTGTAATAATTTTATCTTTATTGATAGCTCTAGTTTTTGCAAGTATAGAGAGTAATGCTCAAAAGGTTGAAGTTATTCTCCCGAAAGACAGTTCTGTTATTTCTTTGGGAGAGGTAACTTTTTCATGGAATACATTTTCTAAAACTACTGATTATTATCAATTACAAATCGCTAATGATTCAAATTTTATTTCTTTATTTATAGATGAAAATCTGCCTTCAAATTCATATGCTCTATCGAATTTAGACCCCGCTACATTATATTTTTGGAAAATCAGGGCTTACGATCAGGGTTCATATTCCGAGTGGAGCGATACGCTTATGTTTAGGTATTTTAACCCCAATGTTATAGACAGCCTTATTGTCTGGTTTAAACCTGATTCAGGTTTAATCGCTTCCGATACATTGGTGATACAATGGAATAATGCTGTAGCAGACACTATGCACATCAGTCAAAGTGTTGAGGCTAAACAACCATATATTATTGATTCTTTAGGTATTATCAACAATTATTCTAGTATTAATTTCGACGGGGTTAACGACTTTTTACAAACTGAGTTATTGACTCAAAATATTGAACAGCCATTTTCTGTTATCTCGTTTTTCAACAGCGATAAAACTACTTATTCGCACATATACGATGCCAAAACAGGGGGTGCCACTTCCCGTTGCTTTAGTATAATTCCGGATTTATCTAAACATCAGCTATTTGGAGGAGTATATTTGGCGCTAAATAGCACCTATACCCCTGGAGATTACTGTATTAGAACAGATATTTTTAATGGTATTAATTCTAAAATAGACTTATACAAAGGTTCTCAATCCTCTGGCAACGGAGGCGCTAACACAATGGATGGAATAACTATAGGGTCCCGTTGGAGTGGTGTTTTTCCATTTTTAGGTCAAATTAATGAAATAATTTTATACGATAAAGAAATTAACGATTCTCTTCTAAAGTTAAATTATGAATACCTCAGGTGGAAATATGCACCAGCAGTAAATTTAGGTGAAAACAAATATTGTGAGGTGGATAGCTCCATCATTACAATTGAAAACGAATATAAATCATATTATTGGTCAACAGGAGATACGATAAAGAGTATTACAGTATATTCGACAGGAAGGTATTCTCTCACTGTTACAGATATTTTTAATAATACATCTGTCGATTCCATTTATATTGCTTTTCATGAAGTACCTAATATACATAATATCGAAGATACGACTCTTTGTTATGGCGATACGATTCATTGGGGAACTAGTGTTGATGGTTATAATTATCTGTGGTCAGATTTTTCTACAGATTCTGTTTTATCGATAAGCAATGAAGGAACTTATTTTTTTATATTAACAGATGCATCATATTGCACCTACACCTCCGACACCGCCCATATTACCATTGACACTTACCCTATCGATGTATCACTTGGCTTAGACGATACCATTTGTGCAGGTCAAAATATTCGACTTAAAAATGGTGAGGCTGAAACAATTTCATACCTATGGTCAACCGGTGAGAGTAGCAATAGCATTGTTGTAGAAACAGCGGGCGATTATAGCGTAACTACGACCAACAGTTTATCTTGCGTTGCCAGAGACACTGTTAATTTAGACATTAGAGGTCAAACCCCGATGGTCGACTTTTCATTCGATCATTTATGTTTCGACGATTCTGTCCAATTTACCGATTTATCGCAATCGCTCGACCAATCCAATATCGTAGAATGGCAATGGGACTTTGGCGATGTTCAAACTGGGCTTGAACAAAATCCAATGCATTTATATGCAGATACAGGTTGGTTTGCAGTTAGATTAAAAATCATTACCGATAGTTTATGTGAAAACGAAGTTCAAAAGATGCTTCCTGTTTATAGCCTTCCTGTAGCAAATTTTTCTTTCGGACAAACTTGTACCGGTTACAATGTGCCTTTTTACAACCAAAGCACTACCGATATGGGCTTTATTTCGGAAACCAAATGGTTCTTTTCAGAAACAGACAGCACTTACAACATATCTCCTACACACAGCTATACTCAAATGGGAGACTACAACGTTATACTTTCGGTTAGCAATAACTTTGGTTGTATCGACAGCATTCATAAAACAGTTAGCGTTAAACACACCCCTGTGGCCGATTTCACCTACACGCCACTTTGCTATGGTCGAGAAGCAACATTTTTCGACGCCTCGCAAACCATTTCAACCAATCCAATCACGCATACCTCTTGGTTAAGCTCACTTGGGCAACAATCCGAAGATCCCACCCCAACTTTTACTTTACCGCAAGTTGGGCCATTCCAAATGCAATTAAGAGCGATAGGCGTAAATGGTTGTGCAGATACCATTCAAAAATCTTTATGGGTATTTCCTAATCCAATAGCCCATTTCCAAGCCAACAACCTTTGTTTAAGAGATAGCCTGCACGTTACGAATCTCTCTACCGATGAACAAAGCGACATTAAACACTATTATTGGTGGTTAGACAAGCAGTTGATCAGCACAAACGAACAACTGAGTTTGCTGCCGCCAGACACCGGCAACTTTTGGTTAACACTTAAAGTGATTTCAGAATCGGGTTGCGAAAACACCGACTCAAGTTTGTTTACTGTCTTTCCTTTGCCTAAGGCTTCTTTTAGCGTTTCTGAGCATTATAACACAGCCAATAAGTGGATTTATTTTACAGCCGATTCTCTTGCCGATACTTGGCAATACGAATATCATTTTGGCGACGATTACCTTGGAAATGAAGCGAACACACAGCATATGTACACCAATATTGGTTATTTTGAACCTTATTTAAAAGTGCAAACAGAGAACGCTTGTTACGATTCCTCGTTTTCATATGTGAAAATTGTTCAGCCTTTATTAGATTTGATGATTAGCGATTTAAATATAAGTAAAATTGATGGTCGCATGGCCATTTCCCTTCGCTTGAGTAATGTCGGTAATTTAGACATCGAACAGATTAAATTTAAAATTGAATTGAACGATGAATTAACCTTCGAAGAAATTTACCCAAGTGTACTTGATATCGGCGGTACAACAATTTACACTCTGAACAGCAGATTTTATCAAGATATCTCAAACGAATATTATTTGTGCATCACAGCTTTGCCATATGGCGAGTTCGAAGACATAGATCTCGACAATAATATACTTTGCCAAGCGCATCAAACCAACGAAATAATTCTAAAACTCTATCCTAATCCAGTAAAAGAAAGCATGTTTCTTTTGATGAATTCTGAAGATGAATTGGTTTACAATTACCAAATAACAGACATGGCTGGCAAAGTATTAATTTATGGACAAACTAAAGTTTTAGAGGGGTTAAATCGTTACGAGATAGACACTAAAACCTTATCGTCGGGATTATACATCTTAAAAATAGGCACATCAATCAAAAAATTTGTTAAACAATAACACATTAAGCTAGCTTTACATTAACTTGCTTTTCCAAATCTTGTTTAAGTAAAAAAATTAAAACATTATGGTTATTGCTGTAGATTTCGATGGAACCATTGTAGAACATAAATACCCGGCCATTGGCAAAACAAAATTGTTTGCATTCGAAACCTTAAAGGCTCTTCAACAAAAAAATCATCAACTGATTTTATGGACTTACCGGTCGGGGGACGAACTTAAAGAAGCTGTGGATTTCTGTAAATCGAATGGCATTGAGTTTTATGCCGTTAACAACAACTATCCTGAAGAAATTTTCGACGATAATATTTCCAGAAAAATCAATGCCGATGTTTATATCGACGATAGAAATATTGGCGGATTTCCGGGTTGGAGTAAAGTTTGGGAACTGTTAGAAAACGAAACCGAATACATGAAACAACTCGAAGAGCAAAACAAGCAATCAAACCCAAAAAAGGGTCTTTTTTCTAAATTATTTGGTAAATAAAAAACAAAAGCTAATCTTCTTTTATGTGCATCGCGCGAACACTCTTGTTATTTAAGTGCATCGCTAAAGTTTGACTTTCCAAATATTTTGCAAATTCTATAGTCATTTTTTTTGTAATGCCCCCTAAAAGGCAATCGTTGAATGCACAAACCTCGTACTTATCGAACGGGCAATAAGAACGGTCTATTTCGCCTTCGATTAACTCGTATATTTGCAAAAAATTGATTGATGAAGGATCGACAATTAATTTAAAACCTCCTGTCGGACCACGATGAGAATTCACCCATCCTTCTTTAACCAACACCTGAAAAACTTTTGCAACATGATGTCTGGAACTGGAAGTCAATTCTGCAATTTGATTAACATTTGTTAGTTTATCTTGCGATTGGGCTAACAACACCATACCATGTAATGCAATTGAAGCAGCTTCAGAAATAGTTACAACTTTAGACATCCGGAGAGAATTTAAATTGCTAAAAACGATCTTTAGCAAAGATATGTTATTTTGGCGAATTTAAAACCCCGACTTGACAAGTTTACATTCCCATAAAAATTGTATTTTTGAAAAAAATTATACAAATGGATTATAATACCAGTCGACAAAGACTCATTCTGCCGGAATATGGACGAAACATACACCAAATGATTGAGCAATTGAAGCTTATAAAAGATAAAGAAGAAAGAAATCAGCAGGCAAAAGCAGTTATAGATGTTATGTCGGCTATAAGCCCTCAGTTTAAAAATAAAGAAGAAATGGCCATTCATTTATGGACTCAATTAATGATAATGGCTGAGTTTGACTTAGATGTAGAAATTCCTGTAGAAATTCCCGAAAAAGAAAAAATATTCAACAAACCCGATACTTTAGAATATCCAAAAAATCTGATAAGAATTAAACATTACGGAAGAAATGTTGAATTACTGATCTCTGCAATTGATTTATTTTCAGGCGAAGAACAAGAATTATATGTTGAGCAAATTCTTAATCAAATGAAAAAACTCTACATTATGTGGAATAAAGATTTGGTTAACGACGATATCATTATTAAAGATTTCAAACGACTTTCTAATCGCGATTTCCCATTTTTAGATAAAATTGAATTGGTGGATGTCAAAGCCCAAAAACTAAAAAAGAAAAAAAAGAAAAAATAAATGAGTACTTTCGAAATTGAAGGCGGTCGTCGATTAAACGGCACTTTAGTTCCACAAGGCGCAAAAAACGAAGCTTTACAAGTTATCAGTGCCGTTTTGTTAACCAAAGAGCCGGTTACAATATCTAATGTTCCAAACATACTTGATGTAAATAAACTAATAGAATTACTGGAAGGTCTTGGGGTTTACGTTACAAAAAAAGGCAAAGGAACGTTCACCTTCCAGTCCGAAAACATCAATATAGATTATTTAATTTCCGATGAGTACAACCGCCTTGGAGCCGCTTTAAGAGGATCTATAATGGTGCTTGGTCCTCTCTTGTCTAGGTTTGGAAAAGGCTTCCTTCCGAAGCCCGGTGGCGATAAGATAGGACGCCGACGTTTGGACACTCACTTTATTGGTTTCGAAAAATTAGGAGCCAACTTCAATTACGACGAAAAACGAAATTATTATACTGTTGATGCCCAAAAACTAAAAGGCACATACATGTTGCTCGACGAAGCCTCTGTTACAGGAACAGCTAATATTATAATGGCAGCCGTTATGGCCGATGGCATCACCACAATTTACAATGCAGCTTGCGAACCGTACATTCAACAATTGAGTAAAATGTTGAATAGAATGGGAGCTAAAATCAAAGGTATTGGCTCTAACCTCCTTACCATTGAAGGTGTAGCAGAACTACATGGCACCGAACATCGCATCCTACCCGATATGATTGAAATTGGCAGTTTCATAGGATTAGCAGCAATGACTAAGTCGGAAATCTTGATAAAAGATGTAGCCTACGACGAGTTAGGAATGATTCCTCGTGTATTTTCAAGATTAGGGATTCAAATGGAGCGCAAAAATGAAGACGATCTTTTTATTCCTGCCCAAGAAAACTACGAAATCGACACCTTTATAGACGGTTCAATTTTAACTATTGCCGATGCCCCCTGGCCGGGTTTAACACCCGACTTACTAAGCGTACTACTAGTAACAGCAACGCAAGCCAAAGGGAGCGTTCTCATACACCAAAAAATGTTTGAAAGCCGTTTGTTCTTTGTCGACAAATTAATCGATATGGGTGCGCAAATCATCTTATGCGACCCTCACCGTGCCAATGTTATTGGCCTAGACAATAAAATCCAATTGCGCGGAACAGAAATGAGCTCACCCGATATACGCGCAGGCGTTTCATTGCTTATTGCTGCACTTTCTGCCGATGGAACAAGTCGTATTCATAACATAGAACAAATCGACAGAGGTTACGAGTCGATCGATAGCCGTCTGAATGCAATTGGAGCCTCAATAAAAAGAATTTAATTTATTACTGAAATGAAACACTTCTGTTTTAGCTTATTAGCATCACTAATAATTATCGTATTGTACGCTTGCAATAATGCCACATCTGAACTTGAAAAATACAGTAATTCTATCAAAGAACAAAAGTTAGATACTGTTATTGTAGAAACCTACCCCGACGGACAAATAAAAAGTGCTATATATTATCTTGAAAACGACAATGAAAGAACACAGAAGATAGCTGAAGAACATTTCTATTCTGATGGAGTAAAGCAAGCCGAAGGCACTTTTAAAAATGGTGAACGATATGGTCGTTGGGTATTTTATCACGAAAATGGTCGAGTATGGAGCACTGGTCATTTCGAAAATGGATTATCGCAAGGTATCTTCGATATATATAAGCCCGATGGAACTATCTATATTAAGTCGTATTATACCGATGGCAAGAAAACTAAAGAAGAATATTATAAAAACGGAAAAGTTGATCAAACAGTAGATTTAAGAGACTCAAAAAAAGCAAAATAGCACTTTAAATAAGCAAAAACTCTACGAAATTATTTTTGAAGCCGACACCAAAGCAGGGAAACGCTTCGACATTATTTTATTGTGGGTTATATTATTTAGCATTTTGTTGGTAATGCTAGAAAGTGTAAAAAGTGTCAACCTACAAATAGGAGGCTTTCTTAAAATAGCCGAATGGATAGTTACAATTATTTTCACTGTTGAATATCTTTTAAGAATTTACGTTTTACCCAAACCATGGAAATACATTTTTAGTTTCTTTGGACTGGTCGACTTACTCTCGATACTACCTACTTTTATTAGCTTTTTCTTAAGCGGAGCAAACGGTTTAATGGTAATTCGCGCACTACGATTGTTAAGAGTTTTTAGAATTTTTAAGCTCTCGCGTTACACCAAAGAAGCAGGTCTTATTCTTTACGCTCTTCGTGAAAGTCAGCACAAACTGTTTGTCTTTTTTGTCGCAATTTTAGCAATAGTAACAATATTAGGGGCTTTAATGTATTTGGTAGAAGGCGAAGAAAATGGTTTTAAAAGCATCCCTGAAAGCATTTACTGGGCTATCGTCACACTTACAACAGTTGGTTATGGCGACATTGCTCCACACACCGGCTTAGGTAAACTTATTTCGAGCTTTGTTATGCTTTTAGGTTACGCCATTATTGCCGTACCAACAGGAATTGTTTCTGTAGCTATGCGACAAAATCCCAAAACCATTTCTACCCAAGTGTGCCCCAACTGCTTATCGGAAGACAACGATGCCGATGCCATTTTTTGCAAGCGTTGTGGAAATCGATTGAACGAAGAAAAGCAATAAGCCTCTTTCAAATAAAAGACTATTCAATTTGTGATCTTTTGATATAATTGATATGAAATTATATATCAATGAGTTAGATATATTTTTATGATAGATAAAAAATCTTAAATAAAACGATTTTAAATTGACAAAAAGTCATAAATTTGCAAATTCAAATTAGATATTAATAAAAATCAATACAGATGTCACAAAACACTGGAAAAGTAATTCAAGTCATTGGCCCTGTAGTCGATGTGATTTTTGACGCTGAAGGCGCACAATTACCCAAAATTCACGATGCATTAAAAGTTACCCGAGAAGGCCAATCGGATTTGACCATAGAAGTACAGCAACACATTGGAGAAAACACTGTTAGAACCATTGCTATGGATTCTACCGATGGTTTACAAAGAGGAATGCTCGTTAATCAAACTGGTTCTCCAATTAAAATGCCTGTTGGCGACAAAATTAAAGGACGTTTACTTAACGTGGTTGGCGAAGCAATCGATGGAATCGGTACCCTCGATAATTCTGATGGTTATCCAATACATAGAGAAGCTCCAAAGTTCGAAGACTTATCAACCGATTCAGAAGTGTTATTCACCGGTATTAAAGTTATCGATTTAATTGAGCCATACGCAAAAGGTGGTAAAATTGGTTTATTCGGTGGTGCCGGAGTAGGTAAAACTGTATTGATTCAGGAATTAATTAATAACATTGCTAAAGCACACGATGGTCTTTCTGTATTTGCCGGGGTTGGTGAGCGTACTCGTGAAGGTAACGACTTACTTCGTGAGATGATCGAATCCGGAGTAATGACGTACGGCGAAGAATTCCTTAAAAGCATGGAAGAAGGTGGATGGGACTTATCTAAAGTAGATTTAGAAGCCATGAAAACTTCTCAGGTGTCTTTAGTGTTTGGTCAAATGAACGAACCTCCGGGGGCTCGTGCTTCTGTGGCTTTATCTGGTCTTACCGTTGCCGAAAGCTTCCGCGATGGAGATAGCGATGGTAAAGGAAAAGACATACTGTTCTTTATCGATAATATTTTCCGTTTTACTCAAGCAGGTTCTGAAGTATCGGCTCTTTTAGGTCGTATGCCATCTGCAGTAGGTTACCAACCTACACTAGCTACCGAAATGGGTAAAATGCAAGAACGTATTACTTCTACAAAAAATGGTTCTATTACTTCGGTACAAGCAGTATATGTACCTGCAGACGATTTAACAGACCCAGCACCAGCAACTACATTTGCTCACTTGGACGCTACGACTGTATTAAACCGTAAGATTTCTGAGTTAGGAATTTACCCTGCGGTAGATCCACTCGATTCTACTTCTCGAATATTAACTCCAGATATTGTTGGAGAAGCCCACTACAGAACAGCTCAACGTGTAAAAGAAATGCTTCAGAAATACAAAGAATTGCAAGACATTATCGCAATTTTAGGTATGGATGAGTTATCGGAAGAAGATAAACTAGTAGTTCATAGAGCACGTCGAGTTCAACGTTTCTTATCACAACCATTCCACGTTGCAGAGCAATTTACCGGTTTAAAAGGTACTCTAGTCGATATTGAAGACACTATTAAAGGCTTCAATATGATTATGGATGGTGAGGTTGATGAATACCCTGAAGCCGCTTTCAACTTGGTTGGTACTATTGAGGAAGCCATTGAAAAAGGTAAAAAATTATTAGCAGAATCTAAATAATACGCTTAAGAATGATTTTAGACATACTTACACCGGAGAAATCCATTTTTTCAGGAGAAATAAAACTCATTAAAGTACCCGGAACCAACGGATCATTCGAAGTCATGGAAAATCACGCCCCCATCATTTCGTCGTTAGACAAGGGTGAACTAAAAATAACACCTACCGATGGCGCAGATATTTTATACCAAATCGAAGGTGGTGTGATCGAAGTCAACAACAACAAAGCAATTGTTCTGATTGAAAAAATTCTTAAGTAATTATTAAACTTAAATAACCAAAAAAGCTACTAATGAAACGATTAGTAGCTTTTTTTGATTTTACGCCTGAGCAAATTAGGACAACATACTTTTTAATATAATATTATGTTAAAAAATATTTTTTGATAATCAAAATCAAGAGTTCGCTTCAATAAAAATCATTAATTTTACTGCATTAATCATTTAATCGTAAAAAATCATGAATGTACCTGCAGAATTAAAATACACCAAAGAACACGAGTGGGTTAAAATTGACGGAAACATTGCTACCGTTGGTATTACAGACTTTGCACAAGGCGAATTAGGCGATGTCGTTTTCATCGAAATCGAAACCGAAGGCGAAGAACTTGCGCAAGAAGAAACTTTTGGAACAATCGAAGCTGTAAAAACAGTATCCGATATGTTTATGCCAGTTTCTGGAACAGTGTTAGAAATCAATCCTGCATTAGAAGATACTCCAGAAATTGTAAATACCGATCCTTATGGAAAAGGCTGGATGATTAAAATTGAAATGAAAGATGCTTCTGAATTAGATAGTTTACTTTCTGCTGATGATTATGCATCGCAAATAGGATAATATAATCTATAAAGCAAAATATTAAGCCGGCAATTGTCGGCTTTTTTATGCTATATCCCTAATATTGGGGATGTAATTTGTTAATGATATTCTTTTTTTTGTACCATAAAAATACATTCATATGAAAATAGCAATTCCTACCAACGATAAACAAACAATAGCCAAACGATCCGGTCAAGCCAAATGGTTCGGAATTTTCGAAATCGAAAACAGTGTTATAATTAGTCAAGCGTTTTTAGAGAACAATCACGAACATCATCATCATCACGATCACGAAGAAGGAGAACATACCCACGAAGATATGATTGCCTTGCTTAAAGACTGTAGTCTCATGATTGCCCAAAAAGTTGGCCCTCACTTTGGAAGAGAGCTTAAAGGGGCTAAAATCGACATTAAATTGACTGAACTCGAAAATATTGATGAAGCATTAAAACTCGTTTTATAGACTTTTATCAATAAAATATAAGCGTTTATTATAACACAGTCTATTAACTGTTGTGTTTATCAAAAAATTACAGATATCCCTACAAAATATATAACTTAGATGTGATTTAATGCGTAAATCTAACGTTTGAAAAATCAAACAATGGGAATTACACATTACTTTTATATCATCAGTATATCGACCATTATTTCGATAATCATTGCTTTTTGGCTTTTTTTATTCCGAAAAAACGCCAATCGTAATGCATTGGCCTATTTATTTCTTACAACTAGCTTGTGGTCTATATTTTATGCTTTAGAGTTATACAGCCCTTCTACGGCTTTAAGCCATCTGTTTACCGAATTTTCTTATTTAGGAATTGCTTTTCTTCCTGTAGCTTGGCTGTATTTTTCCTTATCGTACACTGGCAATGTACACTTGAAAAACAATAGCCAAAAGATATTATTACTGGCTATTCCCTTGATGTCTTTTATATTGGTGAATACCAATTCATTTCATCATTTATTTTATACGAGCTATCGATTCGCTCATGTCGATGGATATTTAATTCAAAGCTTTGTATATGGGCCAGCTTGGTTAGTACATCTGATTTACTCTTATAGTCTAATAATTATTGGGCTGATTATTTTTATCAACTTTCATTTTAAATCATCTAAAAATCATAGAAGAGGAACCTATATTATTGTTATTGGTGCATTAATTCCTTTTCTAGCAAGTTTCTTCTATACCATTGGCTATAGCCCTTTCAAAAGTGCCGACCCAATGCCAATTGCCTTTACGATTTCCGGTTTAATGTTTTATTGGGCTTTAGTAACCAATCGTATATTAAAAGTAAAACCTGTTGCTCTAACTACACTTTTCGATGCTATCAGCGATGCCATAGTTTTAGTAGATCAAAAAAACATGATTATCGATCTGAACGCAAAGAGCAAACAAATATTCAAAATCGATCAAACCAATTTTATAGGAAAAATTGTCTGGCAGTATATTCCTGAGCTCTATCAAAATAACGAATTAAAAGCGGCATTCGAACTTGAAGAACGTTTCTACGAAGTTTCAACCAAAGCCATTGAAGAGCAATCGCAAACAATTGGTCATTTAATTCAAATACAAGATGTTACCGATATTAAGTTAGCAAATAAAGAACAGGCAGAACAGAGCGAACTACGTTTACTTTTAATGGATTTAGCCACTCAGTTTGTAAATATTCCATTGAGCGGAATTGATAATGCCATCAATATAGCTATTAAAAAAGTTGGAGAATATGCACAGGTCGATCGTGTTTATTGGTTTAAATATGATTTCGAAGAAGAAACGATGGATAATATTTATGAATGGTGTGCAGATGGTATTAGCCCGGAAATAGATAATCTAAGAAACATCCCTCTAAATTTATTACCTGAATGGCCTAAAACTCACCAAAACGGAGAAATCTTACATATCGCAAATGTAGAAGCCCTAGAGCAAAGCGATTTAAAATCGATTCTTGAACCTCAAAGCATTAAAACATTAATCACTTTACCTTTAATTAACGATAGTACATGCTTAGGATTTATCGGATTTGATTCTGTAAAAGTGTTAAAAACATGGGGAGAAAAAGATATTGCTTTGCTTAAGGTCTTAGCCGAATTATTCACCAACATAGAAGTTAAACGAACCCATGAAGAGCAGATTATCGAAGCCAGAACAGCTGCCGAGCAAGCCAATGTGGCTAAAAGCGAGTTTTTGGCCAACATGAGTCACGAAATACGAACCCCTCTTAACGGCGTTATTGGAATGACTGGTTTACTGCTCGACACAAATTTAGACAACGAACAGAAGGAAATGGCCAATGTAGTTCGTTCTAGTGGAGAAACGCTGCTTCATCTTATCAACGATATACTCGATTTCTCAAAAATAGAAGCAAGAAAACTCAAATTAGAAAATATCAATTTCAACTTGTATAATTTAGTAGAAGACACCATCGAAATTTTAGCTTCGAAAGCACAAGACAAAGGCATAGAAATCGCTTGTTACTTTAACTATAACACTCCTAAAATACTTAAAGGAGATCCGGATCGATTAAGGCAAATTCTTATAAATTTACTTAACAACGCCATTAAATTTACTGAAGAAGGCTTTGTACATATCGAAATTGAAAACATTCGCTCAGAAAATGAAAATTGTACACTTCAATTTAATGTAGTCGATACCGGTATAGGAATTCCTAGCGATAAATTAAATGCCATTTTTTCGCCATTTACACAAGCCGATGGTTCGTTTACCAGAAAATATGAAGGCACAGGTTTGGGCTTAGCAATTTCTAAAAATTTAGTGGAAATGATGAACGGCGAAATTGGTGTTGAAAGTGAATTAAGCAAAGGATCGAATTTTTATTTTACCGCAGATTTTATTGTTGTTCAATTTATTGACAATAAAGATGCAGACTGGCTAAAATACCTCCATTTAAATGCTTTGCTTATAGACAGTCATCCCATTCATTTAAAATACTTGGGGCAAATGCTCAATCATTGGGGAATTCGAACGTCTTCGCATAGTCCTGAAACAATTATTAGCCAGCCCGAACTGATTACAAGCGATGCATTTGATATTGCAATAATAAACGACCGAACAGATATTGTTGCGCTTACCTCGCAATTGCATCAAAAAAAATCATCGTGCCTTGTGGTATTATTGAGCGAAATTAAAGAGCTTAAAAAACACAAAGAACAAGTTTCTATATATGTGAATGGTTTTATAACGAAACCCGTTCGATATCAGCAAATAAAAAATCAACTTTCGAGTCTTCTAAATTTAAATATTTCAATAAAGAATAACGAAGAAGCAGATGAGCAAATACCAAACGGCAACCTTCTAAAAGCCAGAATTTTAATAGCAGAAGACAATCCTGTCAATCAAACTGTAACACGACGAATTCTCGACAAATATGGTTTTAAATCTGATATCGTAGCCAACGGAAACGAAGCAATCGATGCCTTAGAGCATTTCCCGTACGATGTTGTTTTAATGGACTGTCAGATGCCTGAATTAGATGGTTTTGAAGCCACAAAACTGATACGAGCCAATAAAACAAATCTTAATAATAGAGATATTCCTATCATTGCTATGACAGCTTTTGCGATGAAAGGCGATAAAGAAAAATGCTTTTTAGCCGGAATGGACGATTACATTACCAAACCCATTAAACCAGAAGAACTTATAAAAACTGTAAGCAAATGGATTATGGCTCCAAATAGCTAATGCATCAATATTTAGTATATTTTTTATTTCTCTTCGAAAAACAAATGTTCTTTAAGCTTTAGGATTCTATCATCTAATACCGTTTGTAAATCGGAAGGTAGCGATCCGTTGACTTTAGAAAAATAATTTTGCGCCAACTTGTAATCGCCCATTTGATAATAGCATTCTGCCATATAAAACTGAGGAATAGTGTAGTTTGGATGTTGATTAGAATAATATGTAAAATACTCTAAAGCGCGTTTGTATTCTTCATTTTCGTAATACACTTTAGCTAACTCATACTTCAACAAATTATCGATATTCATGTCGGGTTGAATGAGTGATAGCGCTTTTTCTAAATAATATTTAGCCAATAAATAGTCATTTTTCATTTCGTAAGACAAAGCTAAATACTGATTTGTTTTATAGTCGTTACTATCGAGAGCATGAGCCTTCACAAAAAAATTGTGTGCAATGTTTTCTCGTTTAGTTTGCAAATACGCCACTCCGGTCATAAAAACAATATCTTTATCTGTCGAATCGGCCAATAATGGTTCTAAATCTTTTAATAACCGAAAATAATGCCCTCTATCATAATTTGTTTTTGCTCTTTGTAGGTGAAATAAATCACTGGCAGAGTCTAAAGCTATAGCTTTATCAATATAAAATAATGATGTATCCCAATTGCGATAAGCATCGTAAATTTTTGCAAGCCAATAATAAGCTTTAGCATATAAAGTATCGTATTGTAAAGTTGTTCGGAAATTGATAATGGCTTCGTTGTTACTTTTAAGTTTTACCAATAGTTTCCCTTTTTGATAATACCAACCGGCATTGGTCGAGTCGTTTAATACCAAACGATCCAGATATATCATTTGTTGATGATCGTCATCTAATCCTTTTGCTATTTGGTAAGCGTATAGGCAATAATCAAAATTCAAAGAATCTTTTTCTAGCAAAGTATTTACGATCTGTTGAGCTGTTGAACATCGTTCTAACTTAATTAATATTTTTAATTTTAACAGATGTATAGAAGGTTCCTGATTCCATTTGCTTTCAGAATTTTGTAGTATACTTAATGCTTTAGAGTAATTCATCGACTCGTAGTACGATTTGGCATACCAAGCTATCTGAGCCACATTCAACTTATCGAAATGTTGTTCGGCGTAAGCTTGCATGGCAGCATCATTACCTTGCATAAAATAGATTTTCACACTGTCTGTTTGTGCAATGCTTAAATTAACAATTAAAACGAAGCTTAATAGAAATAGTTTTTTTAGCATAATACATATTTATTTTTTACAGTTAATTTAAAAATTAAGCTGATCAGCTATTTTAAACAATTCTGTTTGACTCAATGTAGGTGCAGCGGCAATAACAATAAAGGTGTCGTATTTTGGAACATCGAGAACTATATACGAAGAGTTTTCGCCGTCTTCATCTTCTTCTTCACCATAATAGTATGTTTTTCCATTACGAACAATGGCTTCTGCATCGTTAATTTCTTTATTGTCTGCACCTTTTTTCGATGTGGCAACAATTGTTAACGAATTAGACATGCCTTGCATGAAAATAGCAGTGTGCATTCCTTCCATGGAGTTGACCATGAATTTTTTATAGCCGTTGTAATTCAATCGATTGACTTTATTGGTAAAATCATCGTATGGATATTTTGTTGCAGATTGTGGCACATCATCTTCCGATGCTTCTTCGTATGCTCCGGATAATGCTGCCCAAGGGTTCATTTCAACATTGGAATAGTCCTCAAACGTATAGCCGGAAGGTTGCTCGAACTTTGAGGGTGGAACACTAGCATTAGGTTGAAAAACTATTGCAATCTCACTGTTATTTATACCCATTACACTTATTTCTGTTTTGAGACCTAATCCCATGTAAATCCATGTTTTAGATCCCATTAACGAAATAACTTCACATGAGTAATTCAACACCTTTTCGTTACCGAGTCTCTCTCCTCCAAAACCTTCAATTAAGTCGTCGGCCATTTTTTTCTGTTGCTCTTCAGTCATGCTATTGGCAATGGCTTTTCCCGATTCGTAATTAGTAGCTGTTTTGTATGCCTTGTTTTTAAGATAATCGACAGAGTATGCAGTTTCTCTATTGATAATACTTAACTCGTGTTTTTGTTGCACATCGGTCATTCCCATCACTTTTGTTGTACTGGTCGATTGTTCCAATTCGCAGGTTTTATCGCCATATTCATCCCACCAAAACTCTTTGGTACCAACTGTAGATCCTGTAAGTTCATACTTTATATATCCCGATTTAATGGCAAACCGATGACTGTTGCTTTGAGAATACCCTGTAACTAGCAAGAAGATGAAAAGTGATGATATTAAGCTTTTAATTGCATTCATAATTATTATTTTGTTAAAATGATTAATTAATAAAACAAATTTACTTTTTCTTAATCAAGTAAAACAATAGATTTTAATAATATTCTTAACACCGTTCAATAGCATATTTGATATATCATTTAAACAGTAATTTATATCGATTCTAAGTAATTAGAATTTTGTATTTATCTATTTGATTTACTGTATTTTATGAGCTAATTAATAAATATAAAAGTATCTTGTAACCACAATTTGTTAAAGAATATTAAAACAGGCACTATCTATAATCTTGAACATATCTATATTTGCAAACATAAAATTTGAATCAATTTATTAAACAATTAAAATTCAATAAGTTATGTTTATTTTAATGGTAGTGATTTTTGTTCTAGGCTACACAATGATTGCCTTAGAACATCCACTAAAAATCGATAAAGCAGCTTCTGCTCTGTTGATTGGGGTATTAACATGGGCTGTTTACGCATTAAATAGCGTAGATATCCTAGGATTAGGTCATAATATGGAATGGAACCACATTACACACGGTGTAGAGTTGGGTACCCAAAACTTACACGAAGTGGCCTCTCATTTTGTGAAGCATGAATTAGGTCATCACTTAATTGAGATTTCCGAAATTTTATTCTTCTTGTTAGGCGCAATGACTATTGTTGAGGTTGTTGACCACCATCAAGGATTTAAACTAATTACAGACAAAATTACTACCACAAGTAAAGTTAAATTATTGTGGATCTTAGGTATTTTGACATTCTTTATGTCGGCTGCTTTGGATAACTTAACCACAACCATCGTAATGGTTACTTTACTTAAAAAATTAATCGACGACAAAGGTACACGTTGGTTTTTTGCTTCAATTATCGTAATTGCTGCTAATGCCGGTGGAGCTTGGTCTCCAATTGGCGACGTTACAACCATTATGTTATGGATTGGTGGACAAATTACCGCAGGAAACATTATTGCAATGGTATTCGTTCCTTCATTAATGTCGATGATTGTTCCTTTAATCATTTTAACTTTCTCAATGAAAGGCGTCGTATCTCGCCCTCAATTGTCGGATAACGATTCAAAAGATTTCACCTCTAAAGGCGAACAAAAATTATTATTATTTGTTGGTGTAGGTGCCTTATTATTTGTTCCTGTTTTTAAAACTGTTACTCACTTACCTCCATACTTAGGTATGTTATTAGGTTTGGGGTCAATTTGGGTATTAACCGAAATTATGCACCGCAACAAACCTGTTGAAGATAAAAGACATTTGTCTGTGGTGAGCATTCTTAAAAAAGTAGATGTTCCTACAGTAATGTTCTTCTTGGGGATCTTAACAGCCGTTTCAAGTTTACAATCGGCCGGACAATTAGGGCTTTTAGCTCAATGGTTAGACGATATTACTAACAAAAACATATACTTAATCGATACAGTTATCGGTGTTCTTTCATCAATCGTAGACAACGTTCCTCTTGTAGCTGGTTCTATGGGTATGTATGCCATTGACCATGCAGGTGCTTTTGCACAAGACGGTGTATTCTGGGAATTATTAGCCTATACTGCTGGTACTGGTGGTTCTATCTTAATTATTGGTTCTGCTGCCGGCGTTGCTGCTATGGGTATGGAAAAAATCGATTTCATTTGGTACATGAAAAAAATCTCTTTATTAGCCATGGTTGGTTATTTCGCTGGTATTGGCGCATACTGGGCACAAGAACATATCGTTGGTGCTGAAGAAGAAGCCGAAGGCGGAACGATAAATATTGTTGAAGAAAAAGCCGAAGGCGCAATTGACGACAGTAAAGAAGTGTTCTTAGAAAGCGAAATGTTTATCGGTATTAAGCACATCGTAGAGGGCGAAGCTACTAATGAAGAAACTACTGCGCCTGTTGAAGAAGCTATTATAGAAGAAGTTGTTTCTGAAGAAGTTATTGTAAACGACTCTGTAGAAGTAGAGGAAACTGCTACTGAAACAACTGTAACCGAATAAGAATTATTCTTAAATAATATTTAACATGTAAAGCCACTCTTTTTTAGGGTGGCTTTCTTATTTTTATATATAATATGAAATTCTTCGATGCCCATACACATAATACTAGCACTGCTAACAAATTCGCTGTAGTCAATCTTACAATAAAGGATCTTAAAAATTCAGGTCTAAAGCCCAATAGCTTTTATTCTTTAGGCATTCATCCTTGGTATATCGATGAAAAAACGCTTAGCAGAGACATAGACGATATGCAAACTTTCATTTCTAATCCACAAATAGTGGCTATAGGAGAGTGTGGTTTAGATAAACTGATAAAGCTAGATTTCAAAAAACAAATCGCTGTTTTTGAACAACAGATTGTAATTGCCGAAAAAGTTAACAAACCTATTGTTTTACACACCGTTAGATCTTATCAGGAAACAATAGCTATTAAACGAAAATATAAGGCTAAACAAAAATGGATATATCATGGTTTTGCCGGGTCTTATGAATTGGCAATGCAAATAATTGCTATGGGAGATTTTATTTCTATAGGTACTTCTGTATTAAAATCACCAAAACTACAACAAACCATAGCTCAACTTAAAATGGAGCATTTTTTGATAGAAAGCGATGAACATTCCGACCAGCTTCCATCAATTTATAGTATCATTGCAAAAATTAAGCAATGTTCTATTGAGTTTTTAATAGCACAACAACGAAATAATTTTAATCGAATTTTTAATTTGGATCTTTAACATCAAAATATTTTACTGTGAAAAAATCATTTTTAATAATATTACTCGCTTTATTTTGGAGTTTAAACCTTTGGTCGCAAAAAGACACATCTACCATTACATTATTGCACATCAACGATTTACATGCAAAAATCAATCGTTTTCCACAATTGAAACATGTAATTGACAGCATCAAAAATGAACGAAAAGAAGATGTTTTTTTAGTTTCTTCCGGCGATTTGTTTAGTGGCAATCCTTTCGTTGATCAATATACAGAAAGAGGAAAACCGATTATCGATTTAATGAACGAATTGCATTTCGATGTTTCTGAATTAGGAAACCACGACTTCGATTATGGACAAGCTGTTCTCGAACAGCGCATGAAAGAAGCGAGCTTCCCTATGATTTGTGCCAACATCGATGTGAGTGGCTCACCACTAACTCAACCAAAACCCTATGTTGTTTTAAAAACATCAAAAGGAATAGAGATCGCTATATTAGGCTTACTACAAATTAGCGATAATGGAATTCCAGATTCTCACCCCGATAATTTTAAAAATCTGAAGTTTACAACTCCCGAAAAAGCAATTCAAACCTACAAAAAGACTTTTAAATCCTACGATATAAAAATTGCATTAACACATTTAGGATATAAACGCGACGAAGCACTTGCCAAAAAAAATCAATGGCTCGATTTAATAATTGGTGGACATTCTCATACCGAATTGTCTCCGCCTTTAAAAGCAGGTCGTGTAAGCATTTTGCAAGCCGGACACGATGTTAAATTTTTAGGTGTAGCTACATTAACAATGGTTGGCCATCGCATAGTGAAAATCGAAGATCAACTTATTCCTTTGAAATTTCAGCCTAAAGACTCACTGACCTATCAAAAAGTAAAAGATTACAGTAAAAACCCTGAATTTCAGAAAGAAATTGCTGAGTTACCCTATGCTCTGGAATCGGCAGAAGAAATTGGAACGCTTATGGCCGAGGCATACAAAGAAGGATTAAATGCCGATATTGCCTTCCAAAATATTGGTGGTGTACGCTTAGATAAAATGAACGAAGGTGTTTTTAAGAATCTGGATATCATGTTTCTAGATCCTTTTAACAACGAGATTCTTACATTCGATATGACCCAAAAAGAACTATTATCATTTTTAAGATTTGCTTTCACCGTTCGTCATAAGAACAACCAACTGATGGCAGGGCTTCAAGCCGAATTTATCACAGACGAAGAGGGCAACTTAACCGATATTAAATTAAAAGACAGCCAAGGTAATCCCTTACCCGAAAATAAAATATACAAAGTTGCCATCAACAGTTACATGGCCTCGAGTTACGACTTCTCTGCAAAAGACAAAGCACAGCACACCGGTTTGTTCTCAAACGACTTACTCATTGAATATTTTAAAAAACACTTTCCTATCGGCAAATAATGTTAAACCAAGATGAAAGTTGAAGTTAAGCTTATCAGAATAAGATGAAAGAAGTATTAGGTATAAAGAAAATTCAAAATTAATAATTCATAACGCTCCCCCTTTTTATATTTTTTTAATACTTTTGTATTGTATTGGTTTTCCGAAAGATGTAGCGTTACATCTAGGAAATTAAAAGGGAATTAGGTGAAAATCCTAAACAGTTCCCGCTGCTGTAATCTCTTTGCCTTTGCTTGCATCGGTAATCAGTTTTCAACACTCAGTCCACTGTCTTGAACGCAAAAGATGGGAAGGCGTTGAAAATGGAGAAAGTCAGAAGACCTGCCTCTACAACAGTTCACACAGCTTTTCGGGAGAAAGAGCTTGAGAATGCATCAATTCTCTAGGTTTTTACTGACGAAAGGTTTAATGTTTTATTATTAAACTTTTTAAAAATGAAAAAAATTAATGTTTTGGTTTTAATTTTAGCTTTAGCTAATTTAACTACCGCAGTGGCTCAAATCAATTTCGATGATTTGAATTTTCCTTATTACAAAAATGGTTCTAGTGGTGTTTCTGCTTTTGTTAGTGGCGATGCTTCTTTTGTGAATTATTACAACGCAACATATGGCTCTTGGGCAGGCTTTGCTGTATCGAGTGCAACCGATAATGTAACATCGGGTTATAGCAATCAGTATTCTGCGATTACCGGCTCGGGCAATGGCGACGAAAATTATATGGTTAGCTTTGTAAGTTCTTACTCCGGCTCAACCTATATAAAGTTATTTAGTGCTCAAACTGTAACATCGGTAAATATCACTAATAGCACCTATGCCCACAATTCAATGCGAGATGGCGACGCATATTCCAAAAAATTTGGAGGCTCTACAGGTAACGATCCGGATTATTTTTTACTTTCAGTTAAAGGTTATCTTTCTGGCACTTACACCGATTCAACCGGTTTTTTCTTAGCCGACTTCACCAATGCTAACAATGCCAACGACTATATTGTCGACACATGGCAAAATATGAATCTTAGTGTTCTGGGAACTATCGATAGCTTAGTATTCGAGCTTAGTTCTTCCGATAACGGCACATATGGCATGAACACACCCGCTTATTTTTGTTTAGACAATCTTGTTTTAAACACCGGCACCGTAAATTTCTCTGAGTTTAATTTCGATTATTGGAATGGAGAAGATCTAACAGGAGGTTTTCTTTTGAGTGGAGGTCTGGGAAGCGATGCGTTTTTTCATAATCAATTTTATCCATCGACTTACGGAGGTTATTGGAGTGGTTTTGCATATTCACGTGTTAATGATGTAAATACAGAAGGTTACACCAACCAATACGCAGCAATTACCGGCACCGATGTTTCAGGAAACGGTGTGTATGTTCTTGCAAATGGAACACCGGGTATTAAATTTACAGAGCCTACTGTTGCATTAGAAATGAAAGTTACTAACTCTACCTACGCTGCACTTAGTATGCAAAACGGCGATATGTTTGCAAAACAATTTGGGGGCCCTTCTGGAAATGATGAAGATTGGTTTCTGTTAACAATCGAAGGATTTAACAATCAAACCTCAGTTGGTGTTAAAACATTTTATTTAGCCGATTACCGTTTTGCTGACAACTCACAAGACTATATTGTTAATACTTGGGAAAATATTTATTTCGACTTTTCCGACTTGGTCGATAGCTTATCGTTTTCGTTAACCTCCAGCGATAATGGAACTTACGGCATGAATACACCTGCTTATTTTTGCATGGACGAATTAAACATAACACATGTTGGAATAGAAGATATTAAAACTGCAAACGCCTCCATTTACCCTAACCCTGCAAACGATTATATTATTGTAAAAACAACCTCTGAATTGTCCATACAAAGCAATACCATTGCTATTTACGATCTTACAGGTAAATTAGTCAAGCAAATAAAAACCGATCAAACAGAAATTAAAGTTGATATTAGCGACATTCAAGCTGGAATATATATCGTAAAAATGGGATCCGATAGTCAACCTTTAGTAATTGAATAATGCAGCATTTTAGCTTAATATTAATTTTATTTTTCTCTTTTCAGACTTTTGGTCAATTTGCTCCACAAGCTACTGCAGAAGGGACTACGGCTATATCCAAGGACAGTTCAATTATAGTTGTTTGGGCTACAGCATATGAGCAATATATAGCCGGTACCGATGTCGATGAACAATGGCAAGATGCCTCTCAAGCACTAGGCCCTGCGGAGGGAACGTCTTCAAACATTGTATCTTTAGGTAGAGGTGGGCAAATCACATTAAGTTTCGATACATTAATTGTTAATAGGCCGGGCGCAGATTTTGTGTGTTTCGAAAACGGATTTACACCTAACTTCCTAGAATTAGGCTGGGTAGAAGTTTCTTACGATGGCATCGATTATATAAGATTTCCAAATTACTCATACACCAATGCTCCAGTCGATGCATTTGGCTCGGTTGATCCTACAAAAATTGATGGTTATTGTAGCAAATACCAGCAAGCATACGGAACTCCTTTCGATTTAGACAGTGTTGGTTTAGATAGCATTCGATATATTCGTTTGGTCGATATTGTGGGCGATGGTTCTGCTCTCGATTCTCACGGACATCCAATTTACGATCCTTATCCTACTTCGGGCAGTGCGGGTTTGGACATCGATGCTGTTGGTGTTATTCATGCCGGAAAAATTGACGAATCTATCTATATAATTCAAACCGAAAACATTAACATATATCCAAATCCTGCTGATGACCATATCATTGTAGAGACAATTCATGAATTGTCTCTACATAATAACACCGTTGAAATATTCAATCTTTCCGGGCAATTGGTAAAACAAGCAATGATAGAAAATTCGAGTTTAAGCATTGATACCTATGGTTGGCAAGACGGAATGTATATTATTAAAATTGGGCATTTTAAAAAGTTATTTGTTGTTCAACATTAATCTTGAAGCCAATATTTACATATAGCAAGTTAAAATCAGGGCTAATTTTTGCCCTTTTTCTTGTTCTTGGCAGTCAAAGTTTCGCTCAAAAAGACACGCTAATTAAAAATGGTGTAGACATTGTAGCCCAACGCTCAGAAAAAATAATAGGCTTACAAATACAGCAACTCGATACTAACCTACTAAACGCTAAATCGCATCAAAATTTATCGGAAGTTTTGATGGAAAATAGCTCTTTATTTGTTAAGTCTGAAGGTCGAGGCGCACTTTCAACAGTTTCGTTTCGTGGCACTTCATCGACGCATACAGAAGTACTCTGGAATGGTATCAGTTTAAAATCGCCCATGTTAGGAGTTGCAGATATGTCTTTAATCCCTATGTTTTTTATCGATGAGCTCGAAATAGCATATGGCGGAGCCTCACTAACCCACACCGAAGGTGCTTTAGGCGGTAGTGTTTTATTGAATACACAAGCTGATTGGAGCAATAAATTTGGTGGCCGATTTACGCAAGGTTTAGGTTCGTTCACTACCATTCAGGACTTTGCCGAAATAAAATTGGGCAATAAAAATATTCAATCGAATAGCAGATTAATGGGGCAATATTCAAAGAACGACTTCCCTTTTATCAATAAAAATAAGGCAGATATCGATCCGCAAACCGGAGAATTGCTTTACCCTACCGAAAGAAATAAAAATGGCAACTACCGGCAATGGGGTTTAATGCAAGAATTATATGCCAGATGGGGCGAGCACTGGAATATGTCTGTAAAATACTGGGGACAAATAAACCAAAGAGCATTACCTTTCTTAAATACTTTCGAAGGCGATAGCTATTCTAATGTTTCGGAACAAACAATTAACAATCATCGATTTAATGCTGAAATAGTACGTTATGGAAAAACCTCGAAGTGGAACTTTCAGTCTGCTTTTAGCGACGAAAACATGCTGTATGAGAAACAACAATTATCGTACGAATCGAACAGTCATTCGCAATTGTTTTTCGAAAAACTAAAATACGAGCACCAAGTCTTCGAAAATTCGTACTTCAACATACAATACCAGATTCAATTTACAAGTATTTTGTCTGAAGAGTTCGGCGAATTCGGTCATCAACAAAAATATTCAGCCAATCGCATAGAACATCATGGTTTTTTTAGTTGGCGGCAGAAATGGACCACACGTTTTCAGTCTGTAATTATTTTAAGAACGCAGAAAATCGAGGAATATTCGCTAGATTATCTTCCCTATTTAGGTTTAGATTATCTGTTAACCAAGCAAGGATCTATCATTCTAAAATTGGCGATTTCGAAAAACAAACATTACCCAAGTTTAAACGACTTGCATATGCTTCCCGGTGGTAACCCCAATCTGAAAACTGAAAACGCTAATACCCTCGAGTCGTCCGTAGAATATCGAAAAGTTTGGAAAGGGATTAAGTTTAAAAATAGCCTCGGCGTTTATTATTCTAAAATCGACGATTGGGTGATTTGGATTCCTTCGCCAATGGGTTATTGGACACCGGAAAATGTAAAAGAGGTTGAGAGCAAAGGCTTAGAGTGGCAACTTCAGTTAAACTATAGTTTGAAAAAATGGACTTTTCAAACCAACGCTACATACGCATACATAAGTGCTGTTCAATCGAAAGAAGACGACTTATGGGGAGCCGATTCTTATCGTAAACAATTGGTTTACGTGCCTAAACATACCTTCAATTTTTGGGGGCAAATATCGTGGAGTAATCTTTTTTTAAGGTATCAGCATTCTTCGTATAGCGAACGTTTTACCACATCAACCAACGAAATAACTTCGAGAGATTGGCTGTATCCGTATTTTATGAATGATTTGAGCCTTGGTAAACACTGGCAATGGACATCTTTGAAACTCGAAACACGATTCAGTATTTATAATTTATTCGACGAAAAGTATCGTTCGGTATTGGGGCGCAGTATGCCGGGACGTAATTACATGTTTCATTTTAATATTCAGTTTTGATGATTTTAAAAAGTAACATATCAACCCTAATTGGCATTCTTTTTTTGGCACTTATGTTTCATTCCTGCATGGACGACGATTTAAATCAAAATCCTTTGCACAGCAAACAATCGTCGGGAGTGTTTGTGGTTAACGAAGGAAATTTCACCTACTCAAATGCATCGCTAAGTTTTTATCAACCTGCCGATAAAAGTGTACTAAACGATGTGTTTTATCAAACCAATACGCTCCCTTTAGGCGATGTAGCCCAATCGATTGAGGTTAGAGATTCATTGGCCTATGTTGTAATAAATAATTCGGGAAAGATTTTTATTATTAGCACCGAAAACTTCAAGTACAAAGGCAAAATAACCGGATTTATTTCTCCGAGACACATCCATTTTGTAAGCAATACAAAAGCTTACGTAAGCGATTTATACGCCGGTAAATTATATATTATCGACCCGATGGCGCAGGCCACAGTAGGTTCAATCGATTTAGGCTCACATGCATCTTCGGAAAACATGGCGCAAATTGGTAATAAATTATATCTAACATGTTGGTCGTACGATAATTTCTTGTTAGTGATCGATACGCAAACCGATCGATTAATCGATAGCATACAAGTAGGTAAGCAACCCAATAGCTTGGTAGTGGACAAAAATCAGAATTTATGGGTATTATCGGATGGCGGTTTCCCCGGCTCTTCATATGGACAAGAACAAGCCCAATTAATATGCATCAATACCAGTTCAAACCAAATTATTAAAACATTTATTTTTAACGATATTCAGGCTTCTCCTTCAAACTTACAAATAAATCAATCGGGCGATAGCCTTATATTTTTATATGGCAACTGGAGCAGAAGCCTCAGTGGTGCAGGCATTTACAAAATGGCAATTTCAGACTCAGAGCTACCAACAAATGCTTTCCTAGAACAAAACGATAACATTTTTTATGCTTTCGGAATAGATCCTACGAGTTCGGACATCTATGTTTCGAATACCAAAGATTTTTCGAGCCGTGGAGAGGTTTTTCGTTTTTCCGAAAATGGGCAAGCTATCGATACTTTCGATGTTGGCATTAACCCAACTGCTTTCGGGTTTTGGCAGCCGTAGAATAGCTGAAAGCTGAAAATAAGGATGAAGATTGTGTGTTGAGACTTAAAATACAGATCGCAATTGCAAAGAATAAAATCATTTATTTTGGCAAACAATCAACACATTCACAAATTCTATATCTTTGTCACTTATGGAAAAGCTCTTAGAATTAGTTAAAAACGTCTTGCTTTATTCCGATAAAGAACCCCTTATTTTTACCCGTTTATATTTCTGGGGATTCTTTGCCATTGTACTTGCCATTTATTCAATTATCTACAAGCAAAAAACCGTAAGGAATGCTTATTTGTTTTTTGTCAGCCTGTTTTTTTATTATAAAACCAGTGGTTTATTTTTTATTATTCTTCTATTTTCTACACTTATCGATTTTTTTATCGGAAAAAAGATTTATAGTAGTCGATCTCCAATTGCAAAAAAATGGCTTGTTGGGTTAAGCGTGCTAATTAATTTATTGGTTTTAGGGTATTTCAAATATGCTTATTTCGTTGTCGACAACCTCAATGGTTTATTGGGCACACATTTTACACCCATCAACTATTTTGCAGAATTCGGAAATATGCTAACAGGCTCGCACTTCGAAATCAATAAAATATTATTACCTGTTGGTATCTCATTTTTTACATTTCAAACGATTTCATATTCTGTCGATGTTTACTGGGGGAAAATTAAACCGGTTACAAACATATTGGATTTCGGATTTTATGTCTCGTTTTTCCCTCAACTAGTTGCCGGCCCAATCGTAAGAGCCTCAGAATTTATACCCCAGCTTTACCAAGATTATAAACTCAGCAAGGCTGCATTTGGGCATGCACTATTTTTAATATTAAATGGCTTAATTAAGAAGATGGTCATTGGCGATTACATAGCTGTGAATTTTATCGATCGTGTTTTCGATAATCCGCTTTCATATTCCGGTTTCGAAAATTTAATGGCTTTATACGGTTACTCACTGCAAGTTTATGCCGATTTTTCAGGTTATACCGATATTGCTATTGGCGTTGCCTTGTTGATGGGATTTCAGTTACCACTTAACTTTAACTCACCCTACAAAGCAAAGAATGTTGGCGAATTTTGGAAACGTTGGCACATCTCTCTTTCAACTTGGCTGAAAGACTATTTGTATATTCCTATGGGAGGTAACAGGGGAGCTAGCTGGTTTACATACATCAGTTTGGCGTTTGTTTTGTCGTTCATCATCCTGCTTTCCGGAAAACTTTTTTTAGCGTATATTTTTGGAGGAATTATTTTAGTTCTGTACCTAACAGCCCGTTTTTCGCCCACTTTTAAACTGAAAATAAACACCAATATAAATTTAATGATGACCATGCTTCTCGGTGGTTTATGGCATGGTGCAAGTTGGCAATTTGTTATTTGGGGAGGACTTAACGGTTTAGGATTAATAATTTACAAAATGTGGAAGAAAATCTCTCCATTTAGATCGATGCAAACTAGGTGGTTCGTAGTCTTTATTGGCATTTTTATTACTTTCAATTTTATTACTTTCACAAGAATATGGTTTAGAGGAGAAAGCATACTAATTACACAAAATATTATACACCAAATTACTCAGCAATTCTCTTGGTCTATTGTTCCTCAAGTGCTTTTTGCTTTTAAAACCGTATTTTTAATGATGCTCTTTGGATACATCATTCATTGGTTACCCGATTCTACAAAAGCATGGTACCGTTCAAAATTTATACAGACTCCAATTTGGTTGAAAGGAATTATTGTAGTGTTGGTCGTAACATTACTATATCAAACCCGAACGGCAGAGGTAACGCCTTTTATATATTTTCAATTTTAAATTGTTTATAACATTTAATCTTTTCCATCTTTTTACGACAGCTTTTGACCTAGGCTTTTTGTATTTTAGTTAGCTCTCTTTTTACAAAATACAATTTAATTAATTTGCAGAATTTCAGCTTTATGTATTTAATTTACGACACAGAAACCACCGGATTACCAAAGGATTGGAACGCACCATTAACCGATAGTGACAACTGGCCAAGGATGGTGCAAATATCATGGCAAATCCATGACGTATTGGGACAATTAATCGAAGTAAAAAATTATATCGTAAAGCCCGAAGATTACGAAATTCCATACGCCGTTGTAAAAATACACGGTATAACAACTGAACGTGCTTTAAAACAAGGTGCCGACCTAGAATTTGTTTTAGCTGAATTTAATAAAGCTCTGGAAAAATGTCAGTTTGTTGTCGGACACAATATTAGTTTCGATAATAATATTGTGGGAGCAGAATTTATTAGAAAAAACATTTTAAACGACTTACAAGAAAAGCCAATTCTCGACACCAAAGACGATGGTACTGATTTTTGTAAATTACCCGGCGGACGTGGTGGTGGATATAAATACCCAAAACTTGGCGAATTACACGAAAAATTGTTCGGAAATCAATTTGCCGAAGCGCATAACGCGGCGGCAGACGTTGAGGCTACAGCCCGATGTTTTCTCGAAATGATTAGACTCGATGTCATAAAAATTGAAAAGCTAAAAATAAGCCAAGAACAGAAAAAAGCGTTTCTCGAAGCTAATCCTGTTGTAATCGAAGCCATTGGATTAAATACTCAGCCATACGACCCAAACGATTTAAATGAAACAAAACAAACTATAGCTGAAAACGGGAATATTCAAATACTCGAAAAAAAGATTGAACTTGTAGAAAGCGAAATACCATTTTCTCATCTGCACTTGCACACCCAATACTCACTGCTCGATGGAGCATCCGACATACCGGGAGTAGCTACAAAAGCAAAAAAAGATGGAATGAAAGCTGTAGCCATTACCGACCACGGCAATATGTTCGGCGTCAAATTGTTTCACAAAACACTTACTAAAGAAGGCATTAAACCCATACTGGGTTGCGAAGCTTATGTGGCTCGCAGAAGCATGCATCTGAAAGAAACTAAAGAAGATGCCAGTGGTTGGCATTTAGTGTTGTTGGCTAAAAACAAAACGGGTTATAGTAATCTTACTCAATTAATTTCGATGGCGTGGCTCGAAGGGCAGTATTACAAACCACGAATCGATAAAGAGTTACTCGAAAAACATTCTGAAGGCCTAATCGTTTTAAGCGCATGCTTAGGTGGAGAAGTTTCACAAAAAATCATGAACGAATCCATTGTTACGGCGAAAGAAGCAGCAGCTTGGTATCAATCGATTTTCAAAGATGATTTTTATCTTGAAATCCAACGCCACCAATCCGGACAAGCGCACATCGACGAAAAAATATTCCACGATCAGGTCTTTGTCAATGAAAAAATAATCGAAATAGCACGCGAACTCAATATAAAAGTAGTTGCAACTAACGATGTTCACTTTATCGAACCAGAAGATGCCGAAGCACAAGAACGCTTACTTTGTATTAGCACAGGTAAATTTTTAAGCGATAAAAATCGAATGAAATATTCCGGCCAAGAATGGATGAAAACGCAAAAAGAAATGCGAGCCATTTTTGCCGATATTCCTGAAGCCATTGCTAACACCAACGAAATTGTCGATAAAGTAGAAGAATACAAACTCGATCGAGCTCCACTTATGCCTCAGTTCGAAATTCCCGAAGAGTTTGGAACAATGGAGCAGTACCTACAAATTTACGATGAAGAAAAACTCATCAGAACTTTCTTCGAAAGCGATTTGAGCGAAGAGGAGAAAATGAATCGCTATCAAAAATTGGGCGGATACGAAAAAGTATTAAGAATAAAATTCGAGGCCGATTATTTAAAAAAAGTGACCTACGAAGGCGCTATTCATAGATGGGGAGATGAAATTAGCGATGAACGCAAAGAACGATTAGATTTCGAACTGATGGTCATCCGCGAGATGGGATTTCCCGGATATTTCTTAATTGTTTGGGATTTTCTTAAAGCTGCACGCGATATGGGTGTAGTGGTTGGTCCGGGCCGAGGCTCAGCTGCTGGTTCTGCCGCAGCATATTGCCTGAGAATCACCGAAATAGACCCTATTAAATACAACTTGCTGTTCGAACGTTTCTTGAATCCGGATCGTATCTCAATGCCCGATATCGATATCGATTTTGATGATGATGGTCGTGCCGAGATTTTAAAATGGGTGGTTAATAAATATGGCGAAAAGAGGGTAGCTCACATTGTTACCTTTGGCACAATGGCTGCCAAATCATCCATTCGCGATGTGGGACGTGTACAACAATATCCGTTATCCGAAACCACAGCTTTACAAAAACTAGTACCCGAACGACCAGGTGTTTCTTTAAAAGAAGCTTTCAAAGAAGTCAAAGAACTAAGAGAAATACGCGAAGCAAATAATGAAGCTTCGGAAGTACTTAAATATGCAGAAGTGTTGGAAGGTTCGGTTCGAAATACCGGAACACATGCTTGCGGAATCATTATTGGAGCCGACGATCTGGAAAAACACATCCCAATAAGTACAACCAAAGATTCCGAGTTGACCTACGTTACCCAATACGATGGAAAACATGTTGAAGATGTAGGATTGCTTAAAATGGACTTTCTAGGATTAAAAACCTTGTCTATCATCAAAGATGCAGTGCACAACATCAAACTATCTAAAGGGATTGATATAGACATCGATAAAATTCCATTGAACGATAAAAAAACCTATGAGCTTTATGCCAATGGCGAAACCACCGGTTTATTTCAGTTTGAGTCCGACGGAATGAAAAAACACTTACGCGATTTAAAACCTTCTCGTTTCGAAGATCTTATCGCTATGAACGCATTGTATCGACCCGGTCCAATGGAATACATCCCTAGTTTTGTGAAACGTAAGCATGGCGATGAACCCATCAATTACGATGTTCCCATGATGAAACAATACCTAGAAGAAACATACGGTATTACAGTTTATCAGGAGCAAGTAATGTTACTCTCGAGGTTGTTAGCTGGTTTTACCCGAGGCGAATCCGACTCACTACGTAAAGCCATGGGTAAGAAAATTAAGGCGATGATGGACGAATTGAAAGTAAAATTCGTTGCAGGCTGTAAGAAAAACGAACAATTCGTTAAAGAATGTCAAGAAGGAAAGCAAGATATCGATAAGACCATCGAAAAAATTTGGAGCGACTGGGAAGCCTTTGCAAAATATGCTTTTAACAAATCGCACGCCACTTGTTATTCTTACGTTTCTTACCAAACAGCCTATTTAAAAGCGCATTATCCGGCCGAATTTATGGCTTCAGTTTTAAGTCGAAACTTAAGCGATATTACCAAAGTCACTTTCTTCATGGACGAATGCAGAACTATGGGGCTAGAAGTAGCCGGCCCCGATGTTAACCACAGTCATTGTAATTTTACTGTCGATAAAAAAGGGGTTATTCGTTTCGGCTTAGAAGGCATTAAAGGCGTTGGTGGTGCTGCTGTTGACAACATTATTGCCGAGCGCGAGCAAAACGGTGAATTTAAAGATATTTTCGATTTTGTAAAACGAATAAAACTAACCAGTGTAAATAAAAAGAATATAGAAGCCCTAGCTTATGCAGGTGCTTTCGATGGTTTTAAATTACTAAAACGATCGCAATATTTTGCAGAAAGTGAAGGAAGAAGTTTCATAGAACGCCTCATCAGCTTTGGCAATAGTTTTCAAACGCAATCATCGAATCAAGAACTCAGCCTATTCGATGGTTCCAATGCCATAGAAATTGCTGTGCCAAATCCACCAATTATTGAGGAATGGTCGAACATCAGAAAACTCGATGAGGAAAGAAAACATATTGGCGTTTATTTGTCGGCTCACCCTCTCGACGAGTTTAAATATTTTATTGAAAATGGTGGCTTTGTCCCATTAAAAGATATGGTTGACTTATCGGCTAAAGCTAATCAAGAAATAAAAATCTGCGGGTTTGTTACCGATGTTGAACACACCTTCGATAAGCGAGAACAGCCTGTGGGTTATATGACCATTGAAGACTATACCGGAAGTTACCGCGTTAGGGTTGGCGCTAAAGATGGCTACTTGAATTTAAAAGGATTTTTCACAAAAGATATCATCGTTTACATCAATGGGAAAGTTACAGCATGGGAAAGAGAAGGACAAGAAACCCGTTACTTTTTCAATACCACCGGCATAGATTTGATGTCGAATAAAAAAGATTCAATATTAAAGAACTTATGGATTAAGGTTCATTTAAATGCCATTAGCGACGAAATGCGAAACGAACTTAGTGGATTAATTCAAAACAATCCGGGGCCAATTCCTCTCAATTTTTACGTTTGGGATGAAGAAACACAGAATGGAATTAGTCTTCATTCTAAAACATATCATGTTAATGCCAATAAAAAATTAATAAATGGCTTAAGCAATATCGAAAATATTGAATATCAATTTAACAAAGGGTTTTAATGAAGCAATTCTCATTTTAACATTCTTAACAAAATACCTACCTTTGTGCCTTTCAATTAAACAAGATAATAATGGACAAAATACAAGAATTAAAAAAGATTGCATCTCAAGTTCGTAGAGACATTGTTCGCATGGTGCACGAAAAGAATTCCGGTCACCCGGGAGGCTCATTAGGTTGCGCCGATTTTATGACCGCACTTTACTTCGAAATTATGGATCACAAGCCACAACCTTTCGATATGGACGGTAAAAATCAAGATGTATTTTTCCTTTCAAATGGACATATTTCACCAGTTTGGTACAGTGTGTTAGCTCGTTCCGGTTATTTTCCGGTAGAAGAATTAAAAACTTTTAGAGCCATCGACTCACGTCTACAAGGCCACCCAACCCCAGCCGAACACCTCGAGGGCATTCGAATAGCTTCGGGCTCTTTAGGGCAAGGTTTGTCGGTAGGTTTAGGTGCTGCATTGGCAAAAAAATTAAATGGCGATAAACATCTTGTTTATACTTTACATGGCGACGGAGAATTGCAAGAAGGCCAGATTTGGGAAGCCGCTCTGTTTGGGGCTCAACACAAAGTTGATAACCTTATTGCTACTGTCGATTACAACGGTGTTCAGATCGACGGGCCTACCGAAAAAGTTATGGGATTAGGCAATCTTGAAGCCAAATGGCATGCTTTTGGTTGGAAAGTCTTCACCACTAACGGCAACGACATGGATGCTTTAATAAAAACTCACCAAGAAGCCAAAGCAGCAACTGGACAAGGTCAACCTATCGTTATCCTGATGAAAACCGAAATGGGACAAGGCGTTGATTTTATGATGGGAACTCACAAATGGCATGGTGTTGCTCCTAACGATGAGCAATTGGCTAGTGCCCTTTCTCAATTAGAAGAAACTTTAAAAGATTATTAATATTCGCGCTCTTAGTTTATACATATTATTATTGCTGGGTATAACTCTCTACAGCCAAAGTGAATCTTATCCTACTCGAATTTTATTCGTATTCGATGCCTCGCAAAGTATGTCGGGCAGGTGGGATAGCGATACCAAATTGAACGTAGCCAGAAAGCTTCTCAAAAGCATGGTCGACTCTCTCCGAAATGTCGATAATGTAGAGTTAGCGTTACGCGTGTATGGACATCAATCGTACGTTCCTCCTCAAGATTGTGGCGACACAAAATTGGAAGTGCCCTTCGAACCAAACAATTTGGATTTGATTAAACATCGGTTAAACCAAGTTGAGGCCAGAGGCACAACACCTATAGCTCACTCGCTTTATCTAGCAGGAGGCGATTTTCCGAATAAACCCGGTCGAAATATCATTATATTAATTACCGATGGTATTGAAGCCTGCGATGGCGACCCTTGTGCTGTTTCTCAAGAATTGCAAAAAAAAGGCATTTATTTAAAACCTTTTATTATAGGAATTGGTTTAGATGTAGAACTTAAAAAAACATTCGAGTGCGTAGGTAATTATTACGATGCTACTGACGAAAAACGTTTTAATGAAGTGATGAATGTTGTTATTTCTCAAGCACTTAACAACACAACAGCTCAAGTCAACCTTTTAGATATTAATCATCAACCTAAAGAAAGCAATGTGCCAATTACTTTTTATAAGCACGAAACCGGTGAGATGATTCATCAGTATTTGCATACCATGAATGCTTATGGGGTACCCGATACCTTATATTTAGACCCTTTCACAACTTTCGATATGGTGGTTCATACCATCCCTCCAGTTCGGGTCGACAGTATTAAAATGATTGTTGGTAAGCACACTGTTATTCCTGCCTATGTTCCACAAGGAAGCTTAGAAGTAAAAACCAGCGACAGTAAAATAAAAGCTGATATTGTTATACATCAAGATGAGCAAAAACACATTATTCATGTTCAACGCATGAATTCGCAGGAAAAATATATTGTTGGTTTATACGATATCGAAATATTAACCCTTCCAAGAATTGTAATGGAAGATGTTGAAATAAAACCGGATTATACTACAACGATTGAAATTCCAGCATCTGGAGTAGTTTCTATTTCGCACAGAGCATCGGGTTATGGAAGCATTTTTGTGAAGAAAGGAAATGAATTAGTCTGGGTCTGTAATTTAGACCAAGAGCGTAATTCAGAAAACATTTACCTGCTGCCCGGAAGTTATGTAGTAAGCTTTAGAAACAAAGGAGCATACGAAACATTAGAAACCATCAATAAAAATTTTAAAATAACCTCTAGCCGATCAACACAAGTAAGAATAGATTATTAACAACCATACGATCATGACAGAATATAAAAATACAGGAAGTAAAGACACCCGTTCGGGCTTTGGCGACGGATTAACAGAATTAGGCAGACAAAACTCCAATGTGGTAGCGTTTTGCGCCGATTTAATCGGCTCTATCAAAATGGGCGATTTTGCTAAAGAACATCCTGAGCGTTTTTTTCAGGCTGGAATTGCTGAAGCTAACATGGTAGGTGCTGCAGCAGGAACAACTATTGGAGGTAAAATTCCATACATTGGCACCTTTGCCGCATTTGCCACAGGTCGTGTTTACGATCAAATAAGACAGTCTGTTGCATATTCCAAGAAACCGGTTAAAATTGCAGCTTCTCATGCTGGTTTAACTTTAGGTGAAGATGGCGCCACGCATCAGATTTTAGAAGATATTGGTTTGATGAAAATGCTTCCTAATATGGTAGTTATCAATCCTTGCGATTACAACCAAACCAAAGCAGCAACCATTGCCAGTGCAGAAATAGATGCCCCTGTGTATTTAAGATTCGGCAGGCCTAAAGTACCCAATTTTACACCCGAAAATCAAAATTTTGAGATCGGTAAAGCATGGATGGTAAACGAAGGAACAGACGTAACGATTTTCGCAACCGGTCACTTGGTTTGGGAAGCGATTCAAGCCGGAATAACTTTGGAAAAAGAAGGCATCTCAGCAGAGATCATCAACATACACACCATCAAACCATTAGACAGAAAAGCTATCCTAGAATCCGTTAAAAAAACCAAAGCTGTGGTTACAGCCGAAGAGCACATGCTCAATGGAGGTTTGGGCGATAGCATTGCGCAAGTTTTAGCATTAGAATATCCTACGCCTATGGAAATGATTGGGGTTAACGACACTTTTGGCGAAAGTGGAACGCCTGAAGAACTCATGGAAAAGTATGGTTTAAATGCTGAAAGTATTGTAGAAGCATCAAAAAAAGTAATTCAAAGAAAACATTAAAATTTTATAACAATGCAAAACAACACCCCACATTTCGATTTTTCAAAAATCAGAACAACGCTAATAATTGCAGCAGTAGCTATTATTGTCGTTATAATTTTTAGTAGGAGCATGTTTGTAACCATAAATGCAACCGAACGAGGTGTAATATTTCGTCAATTTTCTACAGGTTTAGATAAAGAACATATTTTCACACCTGGATTTGAGGTTGTTGCACCATGGAATACACTCCATATTTTTAATGTAGCAGAACAAACTCGTGAAGAAACTATGGATGTACTCGATAAAAATGGTTTATCAATTAACATCGATGTTACTGTTCGTTTCAATCCATTTTACTCAAAAATTGGATATCTATACGAAAAATTTGAAACAGAATATGTGACTCTTTTGGTTACACCCGAAATTCGTTCAGTGGTAAGACAAGTTGCTGGTCGATATACAGCTGAGGAAATCTATTCGACTAAGCGTTCTGAAGTTGAATTAGCCATTATTAATGAAGCAGGTGCAAAATTGAAAACCAATAATGTTGATATGAAAGCTTTATTGATTCGTTCAATCAAATTACCTGCTGATATTAAACAAGCTATCGAAAATAAATTAACTCAAGAACAGGAAGCTTTAGCGTATCGATTTAAACTTGAAAAAGAAAAATCGGAAGCAGAACGTAAACGTATTGCCGCAGAAGGAGAATCCAGAGCGAATAACATTATCAATAATAGTTTGACTACGAATTTATTGAAAATGAGAGGTATTGAAGCAACTTTAGAATTGTCAAAATCGCCTAATTCTAAAACTATAATCATAGGAAGCGGGAAAGACGGTATGCCACTTATTTTAGGAAACAATTAGAAACAACTTAGTTTTATAGTTAATCAATCGTCATTGTAAGCATTTAGTTATAGATTCTTACAATGACGATTTTATTAAAAGCAATTACAATCGAAATATTAGTCATCAACAATATGAGGAGATCAAAGAAAAAACCAATCGTCGAGCGTTTAGAAATTATCAACATTGCAGCCGAAGGTAAAGCAATTGGGAAGATAGAAGGGAAAGTAATATTTGTTCCGGGTGTTATTCCGGGCGATATTGTTGATGTCGAATTGCACAGAAATAAAAAATCACATGCCGAAGGTGTAGTCCTTAAGTTTCATCAATTATCCGACAATAGAATTGAGCCGGAATGTGAGCATTTTGGCGTATGTGGAGGATGTAAATGGCAACAATTGCCTTATGCTTCACAAATAGCTTATAAACACCAACAAGTACTCGATCAGTTTACTAGAATAGGACATATCGAAATAGAAACCGTTCGCCCAATTTTAGGCTCTGCCTCCACTTACAATTATAGAAATAAATTAGAGTTTACTTTTTCGGATAAACGTTGGTTGACCAAAGAAGAGATTAACACGCAAGACGAATTTAGCGAACGACGCGCCTTAGGGTTCCATATTCCCAAATTGTTCGACAAGGTGATAGATGTGCAAAAATGTCATCTGCAAGGTGGCATTTCGAATGATATCCGTAATGCTATAAGAACATTTTGTTTCGAAAACGATTACACCTTTTTCAATATTAAAGAACAACATGGGATGATGCGCAACCTGATTATTCGCAACACCATGGATGACCAATGGATGGTTATTGTTAGCTTTTTTGAAAACAATCCGACAAAGATTAATGCTTTAATGCAACATTTAAAAGATCACTTTCCTCAAATTACTTCATTACAATATGTTGTCAACGAAAAGCGTAACGATACAATCTTAGATCAAGACATTATTGTTTTTAACGGACAAGACCATATCGTGGAACGTATGGAAAATCTGCAATTTAAAGTAGGTCCTAAATCTTTTTACCAAACCAACGCCCCACAAGCGTACGAACTATATAAAATAACACGCGATTTTGCACAACTCAAAGGTGACGAAACGGTTTACGATTTATACACCGGAACAGGAACTATTGCATTATTTGTATCGCAACAATGCAAAAAAGTTGTTGGTATTGAGTATGTCGAAGAAGCTATAATTGATGCTAAAAACAATGCTCAACTCAACCATATAGATAATGCTTCATTTTTTGCCGGCGATATGAAAGATGTTTTAAACGACAGTTTTATTGCCGAACACGGACGACCTGATGTAATAATTGTTGATCCGCCAAGGGCAGGTATGCATGCCGACGTTGTTGATACCATTTTAAAAGCCGCTCCAAAACGCATTGTTTACGTGTCTTGTAATCCGGCAACTCAAGCTAGAGATATCGCTTTACTTAACGAAGCCTATCAAACTAAAACGATTCAACCGGTCGATATGTTTCCACACACACACCATGTAGAAAATGTGGCTTTATTGGAGTTGAGAAAAGATTGAGCCTGAAGACTCGATTAAAAATTAATATGAAACTTTGCTAATTGTTCTATAGGTTTTTGAATAATCTTTTCAATCTTTAACTGATACTTATCGGCAGAGGCTTTAATTTCTTCGGCAAAAAAATGCGCGACACTCCCAACCATTCCAATCGGTAAATCTTGCTCGTGTTTATAGGGTAATACATAATACTTAAAAAAGGTGTCGAAGCTACTCATAAGTATTTCTTGAACCATTGGTTCATTTCGATTTTCGAAGATCCAAGGGCTGATGCTCGCTAAAAATCGGTTGGGATAAGCCTGACGATAAACACGATCGATAATTTCAGTAATTGTTAAACCTATAAACGCCTTAAAACTTTCATGAAGAATAGGTGGTAATTGCTGTTTTAAGTACAATTTTAGAACACTCAAGCCAATATGAGCACCACTGCCTTCATCGCCTAAAATAAAGCCGGTAGAAGGGATTTGGTAGCTGAACTGTTGACCGTCGAAAATGCCCGAATTGGCACCGGTTCCTAATATGCAAGCAATACCTTTTTGTTCGCTAAAAAGAGCTCTGGCTGCCGCTAGTAAATCGGAATGGGCTTCAATTTTAGCATTAGAAAAAACCATTGATAAACAAGAACTTACTTTATTGCAACGTTCTGCAGAGCTACAACCCGGTCCATAAAAATAAATATTTTGAACCTCATCTACTTTGAGCTGAGCCGGGAAATGCGTATTTAAGTCAATTTTTAATTCCTCAGCATCCAGAAATAAAGGATTGATTCCACTTGAAGTAAAACGATAAACTTGGCCATTATATGCCACCCAATCTGTGTTGGTCGATCCGCTTTCTGCAATGAGTATCATTTATTATTTCATGATGTTATCAACAATAGATTTGGCCTTCTCATAATGAATCATTTCAACTACTTTTAAATAAGCCTTCTCTTTAGCTTTTTCAATTGAGCCATCAGCGCCTTTAGCTTGAGGAAATACAATTGAACCTATTTTTTGCTGATCTGAAATTCTTATAAACTCAAGAGTACAAGATAAGTACACCGATGGAAAGCGTTGCTGATTATCACCTTCACTTTCGTGATTGACCACTACAATTTGAACATCGGACGATTTGATATTTTGGGCTGTTTTAATATTGTTTTTAAGCAAAACGCTAGAAATAGCATCTTCTATATGATGAGCATATGCCGATTGGTATTTTCCTTCTGAAAAACTACTGACATACACATATGGTAAATCTACAACAATGGGCAAGTTTAAAGTCTTTAAATTGTAGGCGTCGTATACAAAATTGAGCAATTTTTTATCCTCCGATTTTATTTTTAGTAGCGCATTTACATCGGCAGAGATACTCACTTGAGTATTATTTTTCGACAAGTCAACATCGCTAATATTAATACTCACCGGGGTTTCAGACGACATAAAAGACTCTTGATATGGAGCACGACTCTTTTTATAGGCTAATTTCAACGGGATATTTCCAACAACTTGTCCTTTTTTGTTGACGACACTAATTTGTATGGTTTGTGTAAAACCATTGCCACTGCTAAGTCGAATTTCAGAAAGTTGAGTTTCAATACGCATACCAGAAAGTAAAGCTACAAGATCATTCTTAATGGTTTTTTCTACGGCAATAGTACTATCGCCTCGATGTAAATTGATAGATTCTGTCCAATATTTTTTTAATTCTAACAATGCATTGATATCGTATTGAATAGCTGTAGGAATATGCAAGTTATTCTTTTCATTGATGGCTTTATCGTACCAAGATAGAGCTCGTTCGGCCGCATCGATTTTTTGTTGATTTTGTATCTCATTCCATCGACTTTTCGACAAACGATAATAAACCATATATGTTTTTTTACTGTCGAACTCATCGACCATCTCGTAGCCCGATAATTCTTTGTTAATTTCTGTTTTAATGTATTGCTGATAATCGGAATTTGAGCTGTAATTATCTTCGTAAGAATTTAAACGGCTATCGCTTTGGATATTTACACTAATTTCTGAAGCTAAATCATTTAACGCAATTCGTTTGGCAGTTTCTTGATAATCGGTAGGATGTACATTTTTATCTACTTTGGCAATTCCGATATAATAGTAATCGGTTTTAGGGCGATTTTTCGCCCATTCCGGCCATAATTCTTTAGGAATTTCTTGACTAGTCTTGCAAGCCGATAGAATAACTAGCACGGTGAACAGCCACCAATTTTTCATGTATTATAAGTTTGAAAGTTGATCGAATGTGATGGTTTTGATATCGTTACTTATTTGTTTATAAGCTTCTGTACTTAACACTTCTGCCGATTGCAATTCACGTTTCCCGTTACTTTTCTCAACCAATTTATTGTGCGCTTCGCTGGCTGTGTTAACCTTACCATCACTTAAAGGATATAGCATATTGATGTTACCATCGTAAGTTAAATAATCTACCTCTGAACTGACATTTTTTTCGATAATTTTACTACTTAAAATTTGTCCTGTTTTTAGAGATAAAAGCTTGAAATGCGTAGTAATGTAAACGGTTCTGGATCCTTGAAAAACATTATAATTAACCGATTTATATTTAGTATGATATTCTGGTTGTTGCGTTTCTTTGTTTATTGTTTTTTCTCGGTATTGTTCAAAACCATTCACTCTAGTTGATTTTATTGGAGTTTCTTTAAGCGAATAATTAGTCGTTTCGAGCATTATAGCATATTGTGCTCCGGATAATTCGCCAACTTCAAGAGCTTCGCTTTCGTTCACCAAACCGCTGACAGCCAATTCTTGTTCTTTTATTATTTTATCCATATTTTCTCTATCGACAACATGAATAAAAGGATCTTTCATATTAATAATAGCATTAATGGCATATGTTTTAACATTTCTATTGTAGGATTGAAACTTCGTTTTCTTATCAGAGTCCATAAACACAATATTTATTCGTCCTTTTTCCAAAACATAATCGCGATGCGACTTTGTTTCTTTATAGTTAGGCACGCGTTTCAAAATTGTTTCGTAAGCTTGGTAGGCTTTTCTGTATTCCTGATTGTCTTTAAAGGTTTCTGCTTTTCTGTAATAAGGCTCTAAATAAGCAATGTTTCTTAATTCTTTAACATCTTTATAATTAGGATCGAATTTATAGATTTCGTTAAATTTCGTTTCAGCCTCGCTAAACGATTCGCTTTCTATTTTTTGCAGTCCGGCTTCGTATTCTTGTTCTAAATAGGCATCTTTAACTGCTTTGTAATCTTCGGTAGTAAATTCGGGAATCGCTAAACTTACATTGACGCCTTTGATACGATTTTGATAAGCTTCGGCGTCGAGGTAGGCATACACTGCTGCTTTGTAATTGTCGTCTAACTTGGCCTTCGAAAATTTCGACAAATGATCGTCTAAGACTTTTGAGCCAGTGCGTTTCATACCGGACAATGCATCTACATTGTTCGGGTTTTTTAGAATCGATTGAAAATATAATTCCGAAGCAGCTAAATATTGACCACTATTTTCGAGGGATAAAGCCTTTTTGGCTAAGCTTTTGGAAGTTGCACAACCAAAGATTATTGTTGCAAACAATACTAAAAGTAGAGCTATCTTTTTCATAGGCGATTTGGATTAAACAAATAATTTTAAGTTGTTATTGGTTTCTACAAAGTTAAAATTTTTCAATGATAGCCCAAGCCTTTTCAAGGATTATACCAAAGCTTAATTTTTATGTTTTAGAAAATCGAAATTAACTGCAATTCGTAGAAAAGGCAAAGTTGAATTCCTACCTTTATAAAGGTACAAAACAACTCTAAACATTCCTGTGTAAAGGCTTCATGTATTTATTGCCGTTACAAACAACTTTAATAGCTTTTTCCGTAATTTAAGTTTGCAAATTCAACTACGAAAAGATGTTATAGCCCTTAATACATGTTTTTATTTTATACATTTGATACATGGTTAAAAATACCAATAAGCTATATTTCGCTTTAAAAACTATTCCAATATTTTGCGTAATTTTACATAATTACTCGTCAATATATCATCTATGAAGCATTTATTGATAATACTATTCATAACATTTATTTATCATGCCGAAGCGCAAACCATAAGCAATAAAGGTAAATTATTCCACGAAAAATACTCTGTTAAAAATTATTTAGAAAGTCCGCAAAACTGGGCCGCTATTAGTGACTGCAGAGGAATTATGTATTTTGGCAATTCGAATGGTGTTCTTCAATACGATGGTGATAAATGGCGCAGTATACAAATGACGAACCATGCTGTTGTGAGATCTTTTGCAAAAGATAATAATTGCAATATATATGTTGGGGGAAGTAGAGAATTTGGAGAGTTAAAAGCAGACTCCACAGGTAAGCTTTATTACCATTCTTTTTTAAATCTACTTCCTGAAAAAATAGATTTTGAAGATATTTGGATTATACATGCAACGAAAAATGGTATTTATTTTCACTCTGAAAAAGCCATCTTTCGATACTACAATCATAAGATTGAGATAATTAAACCAAATCTTTTATTTCATTTCTACTCAAGCTGTATTGATGATGATATATATGTACAAGAAGAAGGTATTGGGATTGTTAAAATTAATAAAAGCACAAAATCAGTACTAAAAAATACTAATAATTTTTCGCATACGCGCTTTCATCCTTTAAGTGTTTTTTATATAAACAAACTTGAAAATGGGAAACTATTATTTTTAACTAATAGTTCTGGTATTTTCTTATATGATGGTCAAGAAACAAAAATATTTAAAACTGATATTGATGACTATCTAAAAACGTCAATAGTATGCTTTGGCACTGAGTTAATTAATGGGGAAATTGCTATTGGATCCATACTTAAAGGTGCTGCTATAATTGACAAAAATGGGAAACTTAATAAATTTATTAACCAAAACACATGTTTAAACACTAACGCAGTTTATTCAATATATAACGATTCCAGAGCTATTCTTTGGTTAATGCAAGATGATGGAATTATGAAAATGGAGTATCCCTCTCCTTTTACATATTTTGACAAAAAAGAAGGAATCCCTGGTACTATAGAAGATTTAACTATATACAATAATGAACTAATTGCAAGCACACACGCTGGAGCATTTAAAGTTATTAAAGCCGAAGGTATAGGAAACGTTCATCTTTTTGAAAAAGCTGATAAAATGATATGGAATTTTCAAAACTTGAATGATAAACTGTACGCATCAACCATAAAAGGCATTTGGGAACTAAACAATACGAAAGAATTGATTCATTCAAACTATTACTCTCATTGCATTTATATACCCAAAGAGCAAGACAGCATTTTATTTTTAGGCGTTAACGATGGCTTACTGAAAATTAAAATAGACGAAAATCTTGACAAATTTGAATATATAAAAAACACAAACGGCAGTATTTCAAGCATTATTGATTTCAATAATCAGATTTGGTTGGGGTCGAATGATAATGGTGTATACAAAATAGATAATCAAAAAATTAGCATTTACGATACTTCAAAAGGCTTACCACCCGGGTATAATAATCTAGTACGCATTGCAAATCAATTATATGCAAAAACTCCGGAAGGTAATTTTTTATTTCAACCAACAGAAAATAAATTTATTCTTGATACAAACTACACGCATTGTTATTGGGCTGGTTCATATTCAAACAATTACTTATTATCTTTTAACGATGATAGTAGCGCAACCTATATCGTAAACAATATATTAGATACTATTGAAAACCAGAAAAATAAAAACTGGCATAAGTACTTAATGCAAATACAAGCAAACAGTCTTAGCTTTCAAAACTCAGTTTTATGGCTTTCTAGGTCCGACGAATTATTAAGATACGATGGCAATGAAACCTTTAACCATAAAAAAAAATATTTTGTAAATATTCGAAAGGTTATTACAAACAACGACTCTATAATATTTAATGGAGAGCATGGTAATATTAAAGACCACGAATTAAAGCAAACTATAAACCCAGAATTGAACTATCAAAACCATAATTTAAGATTTGAATACGCCGCCTTATTTACTAAAACTAATGAAAAAACTCTATTTTCATTTAAGTTAGAAGGATATGACAATAACTGGAGCGATTGGTCATACGAGTCACATACTAACTACACAAGTTTAAACGAAGGAACCTATATTTTTAAAGTTAGAGCCAAAAATCGCTACGATGGACAAGCAGAAGCAGATAGCTATAAATTTACAATTCTTCCTCCTTGGTATAGAACTTTTTCGGCTTTCAGTTTATATTTTTTAGCTTTTTTAGGTTTTGTGTTTTCAATAATAAAACTGAATAACCGTAGACTTGTAGCAGCAAAAAACAGACTTGAAAAGATAGTAATTGAAAGAACTCAAGAAATTCGACAACAAAAAGAAGAAATTCAAGTCCAAAGAGATCATGTGGCACACCAACGAGATCTTATTATAGAACAGAAACAAGAAATTACAGACAGTATCAATTATGCCTCAAGAATACAATCTGCTGTAATTCCTTCAAAAAATTATGTTTCAAGCATTTTAAAAGATTACTTTATTTTTTACCAACCTAGAGATATTGTTTCTGGAGATTTTTATTGGATTGGAGAAGAGGATTCTAAAATAATAGTAATTGCTGCAGATTGTACTGGACATGGTGTACCTGGTGCTTTTATGAGTATGCTGGGTGTCGCTTTTTTAAACGAAATCGTAAAAAAAGAAAAAGTTTACATGCCTGATCAAATTTTAAATCATCTTAGAGATAAAATTATTCAAGCATTAAAACAAAACAAAGAAGAAGGAAGTAGTAAAGATGGTATGGACGTAGCTGCTTATACCTTCGACCTAAAACAAAACAAAATATACTTTTCCGGAGCCAATAATCCTTTATACCTAATTTCGGATAAGCAATTAACAGAAATAAAAGGTAATAGAATGCCCGTTGCCATTCATGCTATAATGGAGCCTTTCGAATGCTCTGAAATCACAATTAAAAAAGGGGATGCTCTATATGTATTTTCTGATGGCTTTGCTGATCAATTTGGTGGACCAAAAGGTAAAAAATATAAATACAAAGCTTTTAAAGAACTCCTATTAAAAATTCATTCTGACAGTATGCAAAAGCAAGAGCTTTTGATCAAAGAAGAGTTCACAAAATGGAAATCCAAACACGAACAAGTTGATGATGTTTTAGTAATTGGGTTTAAAGTAAGCTAAGGAAAAATCAATATATTATCGACATTTTAATAGGTAGGCTCCTTGCTTTATCTCATTCTTGAGCTTATCCTTAATCTCAAAACTAAACCAGATTTACCGACTTGTTAAGGTTCGAGTAAATAACTATTTTTCTATAAAACTAATGATGTAGTTTATGCAACTTTTTATTGAGTAATTTAGCCACATTATCGGGCGTTCTTTTGGCAAATGCATAATAACTACTTATAAATCTTGGAAAAGGCTTTGGAAGTATTTTTAATTGATCGTCGTACACAATAAAACCATAATTTGAATAATTGGTTTCTTTATTTGCTGTGGTAATATAGCCTTCAGCATTATTGAAGCCATTCTTATAAAGTGAGGAGTGCGAATAAGAAATTGCAGTGTCTTGTATCGCAAATCCGAAAGTTCCGATAAAAAAGCTAGAATCTGTAAAATGAATTGTTGTATCTACTTTTAAGTCGTGATTTAATAACACACCTTCAAAATCGCGATTTAATATTTTATTTAAATCATCAATATAAAAATAATAAACCGGGCAATAATTGAATTCCAAGTCGAACCCTAACATAATGTCTGTATTCTCTTCATCTCGCGATATGATAATCTTATTAGCTAAGTCCATTTTTTCATATTCTATTGCATTATCAATCTGCTTTTTATAACTCTTGAGCATAATAAACAAGGCAGATTTTGACAAATCTTTAGCAGCGCTGTCGGCTTTTAACGCTTGTTGGCTTTTCGATTTTTTACGATTTTGTATCGTTGCCGGATCGTATGTATATGTTAATTTCACATTAAAGTTGGGGTATAAAGGTACACTTTTGTCGTTTAGCAGTAGGGTGTATTCTACACCTAAACAGACATCTTTATGCAAGTCGAGCTTAAAGCCAAACTGTAACGAACCGTAATACGATTGATAACCCTCCATAGGATACTTTAATGCTCCTGAAACACCAGCCCCATTACCAAAAACAGCATAATAGCCCATCAAACTAGACTCTACTAAAAAAGCTAGATTTCCTCCTGCTGTAAACGAAAAGTATGAAATTGGCTTCCAATCCAGATTTATTGTGGCCGCCAAATAAGCATTGCGGTACTTTACGTCGTTATTGTAAACGCCTTTATTGAAAAAGGCTTCTGCTCCGAAATCTAAGTCTAATCGATCTTTAATAGGATAAACTAGCGATAAGCCCCCCAAACCTGTTACACTTGGACTTACATCTACACTATCGTTAGGAGCTAAAAGCGAAGAATAACGACCACCAGCAAATAAACGGTATTTTAATGGCAAATCGGATTGTGCTTTTGTTTGGAGAAATAAAACAAATGCAAAAATTATTATTGAAAAATATTTTATCATGCGCATGTTTAGAAAACGTAACATCAAATTAAATATTTTATTTAGGAGCTATTCTATATAAAAAATAGGCAATCAAACCATACAATAAATTGGGAGCCCAAACTCCTAAAAATGGATTATATGCATTTCCTATGGTGATATTAGTAGAAACTTGCATCAGCAAAATATAAGAAAAACTCAAGCCAATGCCAACCCCTATTTGAATACCTATGCCTCCTCTTCGTTTTCTCGAAGAAAGAGCAACACCTATCAAAGTAAGAATAAAAGCTGAAAAAGGATAGGCAAATCGTTGGTGCCAATAGACATTAAGTGCTACTACATTTTCTGCGCCTTGTAATTGTTGTTGATCTATAAAATTGCTTAATTCATTTATGGTCATTGCCTCCACAACATTATCTCTTCTGGCAAAATCTTCCGGAGTTATTGAAAGACTTGTGTCTAAGGAATTACCTTTGATGATTTGGTCTCCATTTTCTTGAATATTACGAATAAAGTAACGTCCGGTTTTCCATTTACCAATAGTTGAATCCCACTTTATTTGTTCGGAGGAGAGTTTTGAAATTAGTTTACCATCTTCGAATTTTTCTAGAGTAAATTTATAACCGGTTTGGGTTCTGATGGTATACGACTGCAAATAAAAATACTCGCCGGGTAATATTTGCCGATGGATATTCCTTGAGTTATTAACTACTTGATTTCTAATATATTTGTCCTCAAATTGTAGACGAACCTTGTTAGAAGGAGGAATGATGTAATTGTTGAGATAAAACGAAAATAAGGCCAATACCGTAGCAGCAATCATATAAGGTCGAATAAACCGATTGAAACTAATGCCACTACTCAGAATAGCAATAATTTCGGTGTTGTAAGCCAATTTTGAAGTAAAAAATATAACCGAAATAAAGATGAACAGCGAGCTAAATAGGTTAGCAAAATAGGGAATAAAATTTAAGTAATATTCGAAAATAATTGCATTTAATGGGGCATCTCTTTCTATAAAATCGTCAATCTTTTCAGAAATATCGAAAACAACAGCAATACTAATAATAAGCAAAATTGAGAACACATAGGTTCCTAAAAATTTTCTGATAATATATATGTCGAGTTTCTTAAGCACCTTTATAAGCGTTGTCCTAATCGTTTTACCATACTGTTTTTCCAGCTAACAAAATCGCCTGCTTCTATGTGTAAACGTGCCTGGCCAACTAACCAAAGATAAAATGCCAAATTATGAATACTGGCTATTTGCATCCCTAAAATTTCGTTGGCTTTAAACAAATGTCGAACATAGGCTTTGGTGTATGCATGGTCTACATAAGATGTTCCATTGAGATCTAAAGGCGAAAAATCTTCTGCCCATTTACTGTTTTTAATGTTGATTGTTCCCTCCGATGTAAACAACATTCCATTACGTCCGTTTCGAGTTGGCATTACACAATCGAACATATCGGTGCCCAATGCAATGCCTTCTAAAATATTTATTGGTGTACCTACACCCATTAAATAACGTGGTTTATCGAGTGGTAAAATGCGATTAACAATATCTAGCATGGCATACATTTCCTCTTCAGGTTCGCCCACAGACAAACCACCGATAGCATTACCTACAGCATCTTGTTTAGCAATAAATTCTGCCGATTGTTCTCGTAGGTCTTTATATACACTACCTTGAACAATGGGGAAATAAGCTTGCTTATGACCATATAAAGGCTCTGTTGCCTTATAATGATTAACACCTCTCTCTAACCACTGATGCGTTAAATGCATCGAATTTTTAGCATAATTATAATCGCAAGGAAAAGGAGTGCATTCATCCAATGCCATCATAATATCAGATCCTATAATTCTTTGAGTATCTATTACATTTTCAGGTGTAAACAAATGGCGCGACCCGTCAATGTGCGATTTAAAGACAGCACCCTCTTCTGTTAATTTTCTGTTATCGGACAAGGAAAACACTTGAAAGCCGCCACTATCAGTAAGTATAGGTCTATCCCAACCCATAAAACGGTGCAAACCTCCAGCTTTATGTAAAGTTTCTGTACCCGGCCTTAAATATAAATGATAAGTATTTCCTAATATAATTTGTGCATTTACATCGTCGTGTATTTCGCGCTGATGCACTGCTTTTACAGAACCTACTGTGCCAACAGGCATAAAAATAGGCGTTTTAATTATACCATGATCCGTCTGAATAATTCCGGTTCGTGCTCTACTACCGCTATCCGTCTTTTCAATTTTAAAAAACATACATCCCTTCAATAAAAACGCAAAGATACGATTTGCTAATTAATAGTGAAAAACTTAATATAAGTTAACAATAAGTGATTTATGTTTGAAAAAGAGAATTCATTTTTAAAATTTAAAATTTCGGACAAGGTACAATTTCCGCTTTTGTTTTACAACGAACTTTTTGATCTTGATTAAACTCATAAATAATTGAAATCTCATGCGATCCTGTAGTGTTTGCAAACAATCGAGATATGGTAACATCGTAACTATAACCAAAAGTAATATCTTGATATTGAACACCAACCAATACAATAAATGCATCGTTGTTGGCATAACCTTGCCCAAATTTTTTAAACAATGGAATTCCTCTATACCATAAACCAAACATAAAAGGCGATCGGTTCCAGTATGCACCAATATCTAACTGATCGAACTTACCCTGAGCTTTGTAAGAAAAAGCAACTTTTATGGTTTCTTCGTTATAACGTTTGGCATTAGCAACTATAAATTTTCGACCGCCATATAGTCTGAATTTAATGGGAACGCCACTCATGCCTTCTATTAAAGACTGATTAGGATTAAATATATGATCGATCATAAAGCCTCCCCAATACAAACGATTATAAGCTAATAAAGAAAATCCGGCATCGGGGTATTGCACTTTTTCCATGGTTGGTGTTTCAATACTAGATGGGCTATTTCCATCAATATCCATTTGGTCGTTAAACTGAAGTTCGTAAAAATCGATACTTCTAACATTGTAATTCAACATTAGTCCAGGTCTGATATTCCAGCGTCGATTGAGTTTAATTAAATACGAATATTGCAACGCCAAGGTGGTAAGAGCTAAATGGCCACTACCTGCCTGATCGCGAAGCACCTGAAAGCCTAACCCACTATTGTACCGTGGAAAGAAGTGATCGATAGAAGCCGAAAATGTAATAAAAGAACCTGGTATAGCCGGCCATTGATCGCGAAAATTAATGACGGCTCTGCTTCCATCAGTCGAACCGGCAAAAGATGGGCTTAAATATAGAGGATTAGCATAAAATTGAGAAAACTGAGCATCCTGCGCATATACAACTGCATTAAAACTAATGAGTAATAGAATTATATGTATGCTTTTAATCTTCATTCTTATTATAAAGTCTTTTTTTGAAATTTTTACCAATTTAATTCTAATTTACTTACTCTTCTAGCTCTGTTTTTGGAGTTAAACGAATGGTTTTTAATACATCTTCTAAACTAATGCTTTTAGTTAAATCGATAATACTATTTTCGTCGTAATACCCTTGCGCTTCTACAAACATTTTATATTGTTCTCCGGGCTTTAATATCATAATAAATTTACCGGATGCTGGATCTGTTTTATAAAGCCCTTCCAATTTGTTGTTTCGTTTGTTTAGCACTGTAATGCTTGCCGGTATAGAGCCTTGTGTACTATGGTCAATCACTCGGCCTTTTACGATAAGGAAGTCGTTCTTTTCTTTTGGAATAATGGTTTGATAAATATCGGCAAAGCCAAAACCACCAGATCGGTTCGATGAAAAAAAGAAATGAACTTGATCTAAAGTCGATATAAAAATATCGTCGGCAACGGAATTGATAGGATAACCTAAATTTTTAGGTTCTGTCCAATTCCCATACTCGTCTAATTGTGTAGAATACAGATCGTAACCACCCATATTCTGATGACCTTTCGAGCTAAAAAATAAAGTCTGCCCATCTAACGAAACATAAGGTCCATCTTCATCTTCCGGCGAGTTGACCATCCCTCCCAAGTTGACAGGAAGACTCCATGCGCCATTGGGTAATTTTCGCAAACAGTACAAATCTTTACCACCATAGCCGCCTTCTCTATTACTCGAAAAATAGATAATATCACCATCCGGATTCATGCATAGGCTCGACTCTGAACTTGTTTTACTGTTGATATTCAAATTGAAAAGTTGAGGATCTGACCATTTATCATTAATCCAACGACTGGTAAAAATATCGCCACCAACTAAATTAGGACTGGTACGGTAAAAGTACAGTACACTATCGTTTTGAGACAAGGTTACAGCGGCATCGTGGGTTGCTGAATTAATTGGAGAGCCAATATTAACCGGTTTTTGCCATTCGTTATTTACTTTCTCACTCAAATAAATATCTTCAAAATACTCGTTATTAGGATCTTTTTTATCTGCCTCTGTTCCCGATCTTCGAGAGGTAAACATTAATTTGAAGCCGTTGGCATAAATAATTGGGGCATAATCGGGGTATGCCGAGTTCACTAAAGCACCAATATTTTCGACTTTATAATCCGTTTTATTTTTTATCAGTTCTTTAGCTACTTTTATTTTTTGTATTTCATTCTCGACCTGTTGTCCAGTAAACATTTTTTCTTCGAACACTAAATTTTTGTAAGCATTAAATGATCTCTGCGTATTTTCAAAATCTTCCTTTTGATGATAGATTATACCCAGTAAGTAGTTGGCGTTTCCATTAAACTGTTTGCCTTTTTCAAGATAAGGTAAGGCTATATTTTTATCGCGATTAGCATAAAACGAAGTATAACCAAGCCAAAAATTAAGTTCTGTATCGGTAGAGTCGATCTGATATAATTCTATGAGATTGTTGTAAGCATTTTTATAGTCGCCTATATCGATTAATGACTTCGCGTAATCCATCTGTTTATCGTAATGCGATCCTCCTATTTGAGCATAACTAAGTGAAGAAATGATAAGAAATATATATGTTAAAGCTCTCATCTTTATTATCTTAAAAGTGTTACATCGCCTGCAAGGCTGAAAGTTTTTCCATTAATGTATTTACCTTCAACTTTCCAAACATAAACATCTTGTTTGCATATTTCACCTCTGTAATATCCATCCCATCCTATGTTAATGTCGTTACTTATAAAAATGAGCTCACCCCATCGATTAAAAATATTAAGTTCATATTCTGACACGCCTCTAAAAACAGGATGAAAAACCTGATTATCTGTGTCAGGTGTTGGATAGCGCCCATCGCTCGGTCCTGTTCCGCTTGGCTTGAAGGCATTGGGTAAATCGATTTTTCCTTGCGATTTGGCTTCAACTTGTTGATCGGTACTAATGGTGTCCATGCACATTTTCTCAGTCATTGCAATTAAAGTAATTGTATACAATCCTTCTTCATTATAATAGTGAATAGGGTTATCTAAATTGCTTTGTGTCCCGTCACCAAAAAGCCATAATACACTATCTTCGTCGATTGATAAATTAAAACATTTGATTGGTTGATCGGGTATATAAACCGTCATAGGCGCTACTTCTAAATGTGCTTCGGGACTAGGGTAAACCTCTATCGGACCAAGTGTAATTTCGTCTGAGCCATTTTCTCCGGCTACGTTAAATTGAACGTAATAAGTACCCGCATCGTAATAATAATGTGTTGGTTCGAAAGCATCCGATTCAAAACCATCGCCAAAATCCCAATGATAATTTTCGGCATTTAAGCTTAAATTTTCGAAACTTACTTTTAGCGGTACACAACCATTTTTAGGTGAAAAATCGAAATCTGCTGTTGGGTTTGGTGCCAGAATCTTCACCGAATGCATCGTGCTATCTTCGCAATAATCGTTATAAACACTTAAGCTAATATTATAAGTTCCCCATGTGCTATAAGTATGACTATTTGGTTGAAATACATCGCTGGTTTGTCCATCGCCAAATTGCCATGCCCAGTTCCAATTGCCATAAGTCGACTGGTTTGAAATTATAAAAGTAGTATTCGGAAAATTTTGTTGATTAGGCAATGCTTCGAAGACAGCTTGAGGCGTAGCATACACTACAATATTTCTAGTTGCTGTATCGGAACATCCATAATTAGACGACGCTATTAACCAAATAGTACTGGTGTCGTTTATATCAGAAAAGTTCTCAAATATTACAGACGGATGTTCTTCCGTAGAACTCCCATTCGAATCGAACTCCCAAAAATAAACTTCTGCTCCCGAAGATTGATTAACAAAGTTAAGAGCTAAAGGACTGCAACCTGCCGAATCGCAAATAAATCGAGCTGTTACTTTTGGAAATACCTCAATCGTAGATTGTACCATATCGCTACATCCAAAATGATTGCTTATATTTAGCTTTAACTGATAATTTACAGTATTTGGTTGTGGATTTTCGTAAATGTGCTGAATAGAGTTGGCATTATTTGTTAAAGTGTCACCGTCCCCAAATTCCCAGAAATTGATATCAGCACCTAAAGACTGATTAAAAATATTAGATACCAAAGGTGTGCATCCGCTTTCTACATCCGCCTGAATTTGCGCAACAGGCTTTGGCAAAACACGAACATCGAGCGTATCAGCATCTGAACAACCATAAGTAGATTGGCCTGTTAAAATTACTCTAAAGATGGTATCTTCTTGCCAACTATTATTACTAAAAACATGAATTGGATTTGTTACCGATGATGATGCACCATCGCCGAATTGCCATTGATAACTATTTGCTCCATTTGATAAATTAAGCATTTGGCTTGTAAGAGGGTGACATCCGACAGTATCAGCAGTAAAATCGACGTGCATTTCCGGATATACCAATAAGGTTTTTTCCATTTGAGAAACACAACCAAAATTATTAACACCTTCTAATACAACATAATATGTGACCGGATTATTTGTTGTATTATGGAACACATGAACTATCGTGTCGGAACTGCTGGTGTCTGAAGTTCCATCTCCAAAGTTCCATGTGTACTGACTAACACCTGACGAAAGATTAACTAGGCTGGCTTCGAATGGGGCACAAGCGCTAAGCACCGGTAAATTAAAATCGACATTGGGGGTTGGATGAACAACAATTTGTGTTTGAGCAGAGTCTATACATCCAAAATATGACGTTACAACTAAATGAATTTCAAACGTAACACTCGTATCGGTAAAGTTATCATACATACTTTCTGCTTGGTATGTACCAATAGATTGTATTCCATTCCCAAAATCCCAATGATACGATTGTCCGCTTGGCGCTGTAGTAAATTGTACAGTTGCAGGGTGACAAGAGCTGTCGGGATTAGCTATTACATCGTAATCCGGATTAGGATAAACGGTGACAAATCGAGTTGCAGTATCTGTGCAACCAAAAGTGGTAACAGCAATTAATTCCACAGCATAATTAACAATAAAAACTGTATCGTTAATAAAAGTATGAACAACTACATTTCCTGTATCTATAGGAGAGCCATCGTCATAATTCCAAAGGTGAAGTGCAGAACCAATAGACTGATTGGTAAAAGTAACTGTTGAAGGGCTACACTGTGGAACTGAATTATCGGTAAATTGTGCGTTGGGCAATGGATGAACGGTTACTGTTTGAATAATCGTATCTCCACAACCGGGATTATTTACGATTAATGTGACATTATATGTTAAATCTCCGTTTGACGAATTATAAAAAGTTTGTGAAGGGTTTTCGTTTGTCGTTGTATTTCCATTTCCAAAATTCCAATAATATTCTGTACCTCCTGTTGAAGTATTGTTAAATTGCACTGTAAAAGGTGTGCATCCATCAGGGTTTACGGGGTTGAACGAAGGGCTGGGTACCAAATTAAACGATACAACTACAGTATCTTCATCGCTACATCCATAACCATTATCTTCGTGCCAAATCAGTAGGTAATCGCCATAAACATCAGAAGTTGCCGTGGCATTAGGGTTGGCAGCATCGCTTAAATTTAAATTTCCAGCACCCGAAAGCACAGTCCACCAACCGACACCAACTGTTGGTTGAGCATCTAATTGGTAATGGTAACCACATACCCCGCCATCTGGGCCTGCATTGGCAATAGGTTGTTCTGTAAATCGGATTGAAACGGTATCTTTATCTGAGCAAGATGGTCCATAAGTTTCTGTCCATATCAATTGATAAACACCATATTGATCTGCAATAACCGAGCTATTTGGGTCGTGTAAATCGTTAAAAATTATACTTCCTGCTCCAGAAAGTTGAGACCATGTCCCTATGCCAATTGATGGTTGAGCGCTCAAACTCAAATTTAAGCCACAAACGCTATCATTCAATCCTGCATCAGCAGTTGGTATTTCAAATACATTAATGTCAATATCGTCGCTTCCTGAGCAACCGTTATCGTCCGTTACATGATAGTTTAAGTGATATGTACCTATTGTTGAAGCGTTAAAAGTTACTGACTGCGTATTGCTAACATCGAGGTAAGTTACATCGCCCGTCCAAACATGACTGATATAATTACCAGTTCCACCAGTTGGATTCCCGTTTATAATAAGATCTTCACCAACGCAAACTTCGGCAGGATCAGGTATTATGTTAGCAGTAACAGGGTTTACGCTAACAGCAATCACATCGGTCGCAGTACATCCATTGGCATCGCTTACTGCGTAGGTTAGGCTGTATAAGCCTTGTGTGTTAGTTGTAAAACTTGGTGCTTGAATATTTGTAAAATTTAGTGGAGAAGTGTCGCCAGTCCATAAGTGCGAAATTATTGCACCATCACCGAGTGTAGGATTTCCATCGATAAATAAAACATCGCCGGGACAGACTTCTGCGTTTGGACCAGGTAAAATATTAATATCAGGTATGGCAAAAACTTCGATCTGAATACAAGCTGTTCCATCGCATCCATAGATAGGATCGGTTGTTGTATAACAAATAGTATGAATACAAGAACCAGCTTCCCATGGTCTGAATCGACCCGAAGCATTTACTCCATCGCCCGACCATACACCTCCAGCCGGTGTCCCGTTTAACCAAATTTGAGGATCATTGGCGCAAAAAGGGCCAACAGGTGTAATCTGTGTTTGAGGTGTATCAACAATTAAAATCATTGCTGTTGTTTCAATTGGAGGAAAGTCTCCATTGATAAGATCGGCAGGAGGGCCTGGTAAGCTAGGATCGTCGTAGGGATTACAGAAATTCCAATTTCTTAATGTGACTTCAAAAAATTGACCTACTTGTGCTGTTGCCGGTGAATTGCAAAACTCGCTAACATTGTTAGGGGGTTGTGGCGCATCTACGTATTCTGTAGCTTCTACAACGGCATCCCAATACGGATAGGTTTGAACTGTGCCTCCTACTGTTACATTATTAATTGTATAATTAGTACCATACACCCATTGTGTCCATCGCGTTCTACCATTGATGTTATCATTTTCGCCTCCTGCAGGTGTGCAGTTCCATATACTGACATCGTTGAAAACTGTGCCATCTTCGTTTCCAACACAAATGGGGAAAACCTGTGGATCTATTTGCAAAACCCCACCATTATAATTATCGGTATCCCAAACCGTAACATTTTGAACCTGAATTGAACTGGTACACACAACGCCATTTACGATAAGCATGGCCTCCGGACGATAATTACATTGATTACCACCTATTGGATACACATGAGAAAAAATAACTTTCCATTCGCCTAAAGAGGGATTTGTATTGGTAGCAGTTTGGATTTCAACCGGATTTCCATCGTCCCAGTTCACTTGAATTTGAACAGGTGTACCGGCATCGTTAACACCGCGATAAGTAACTTCCCATGTAAGAGATACAGGAGCACACAATTTATCAGGTAAAATATCGTTTGCTTTAGAGGTTATGTTGCAGTCTTGAGCCTCCAAAGCCACCTGCCATAGCATAAATAGCAGGCTAAAAATCAGTTGTAGTTTTTTGTTCACATTAATTGATAAATGAATGAAAAAAATCTGCCAGTGTTCATTTTTATTACGTGTTTTATAGTCCTTATGTTTGTCAATATACAAATTTAAATGACAAAAATCAACATTACAATAGGACGTCTGTTTAATAATTAATTGATAAATGTAACTTTGTATAGTTATACATATGTATTATTTAATTGAATATCTTATGTTTATTGAACCTTTTTTAACTTATAAATAATTGCAATACGATTTCTCTACGGTGTAAATTAAATGCTACTAAACCTGATTAATCGCTATAATTAGTACTAAATTTTAATATATTTACCTTGTAAATAAATAGTTTGGTCAATAAGTGTAATTTTTTAAGTTTAATGATTTCAAAACGTCTAATTCCTTTAATATTTTTTCTAAGTTTTTTATCAATAAAAAGCTACAGCAATTCTATCTTCCCACCAGAAAACAATATTTTAATTACAGCAAACTCAAAGATTTCTGTTTATATCGACAACTTTAAATCTGTTAAAATATCATTAGATAACTATAGTATTAATCAAAGTTATTCGGGTAGAAATAAATTAGGCGTTGTGATAATGGCCATACTAACAGGTCCTTTAGGTGGTCATCGTTTATATTTAGGCACTTCGCCTTATGTGCCAATAGTATACACACTTACCTTAGGCGGCGGTATGGGGTTACTCCCTGTAATTGATGTGTTTGTGGTGGTTTTTTCGAAAGATTTCCATAAATTTGAGAACAATCCTCAAGTGATTATGTGGGGCGATTAACGTGGCATGAAGATTGAGTTGACATTTTATAAAATTGATAATAATGAAACAGTATTTTTCTTTTAGTTTTTTAGTTATTTTTTCTGCAATATTGTTTTCTTCTTGTGAAGAACAAAAAGAACAGCTCGAAGATAGAGATGCTATTTTAGGTATGTGGGATGTCGTAGAAACTATTGTTACAGTTAATCCATCATCGGCAGAGCTAAGAGCCACAGACCAAGCGCATCTTGTTCAAATTGCTCGTTCAGAAATTTTTGCCGACGAAGTATTTATTTATAATTTTCATGGGATTAGAGAAGAGCTCTATCTCCCAGCGGCCGTAGATGGAAAAACCGTTACCATTTCCGAAATTACTTTAGACGATTTTATTGTTCATGGACAAGGCACAATTTCTTCAAACAGCAATACTATTACATGGACATACTGGGTAGAAGATCCGCAAGGCGAAGAAGAACAATATAGCGCTACTTATACTAGAAGACAGTAGGTTTTATTATAAAAGTTCGATAGCTTTTTCAACAATATTAATCGCCCTTAAACCATAAATATCCATTAATTCATTAGCTTCTCCAGATTCACCAAAAGTATTTTTAATACCTATCATGCGCATGATTGTAGGTTGATGTTGCGAAAGCACTTCTGCAACTGCTGATCCCAGACCACCAATAATTTGATGCTCTTCGGCTGTAATTACTTTTTTAGTTTTTTTTGCTGACTGAATTATTGTCTCTACATCGATAGGTTTAATAGTGTGAATATTAACAACTTCAGCTTCAAAACCTTGTTGTTCTAATTTTTCTGCCGCCAATAAAGCTTCCCAAACCAAATGACCGGTGGCAATGATTGTAATGTCTTTGCCTTCTTTCAAAATTTGAGCTTTTCCGGGAATAAATGAGTGTTTATCTGTTATAAAATTGGGAACAGCTTCACGTCCAAATCTGATATATACCGGACCTTTTTGATTTAATAATGCTTCTATTGTGGCTTGTTTGGCTTGTGTTGCATCGCATGGCGAAAAAACAGTCATGTTTGGCAGTACACGCATACTTGCAATATCTTCTAAAGCCTGATGCGTTGCACCATCGGGACCAACTGAAATACCGGCATGCGCTCCGCCAATTAAAACATGTGCTTTATTGTAACAAATAGAAACTCTAATCTGATCTGCCGCTCTGTGAGCTGCAAAAACACCATAAGTCGAAAAGACAGGTATTTTTCCTCCTAAAAACAAACCCGTCGAAGCTGCTGCAATATTTTGTTCGGCAATACCGAAAGAAAAAAAACGATTCGGGAAAGCCTCTTCAAACAGATGCATACCAACCGAAGTTGTTATATCTGCCCCAAGTGCTACGATGTTGGGATTTAATTTAGCTGCTTCGAGTAAACCTTCGCCGAATCCTATGCGGCCGGCTTTATTTCCTTGGTTAATATATTTCATCGGTAAATATTTGGTAGGCTAGTCTAAAAAGGCATCTTTATTTTAATGAACAGTTTTAAAATAAGCGATTTGGTTTAGTTTCTTATTTGTAAATGTAACAAAATAATTTAACCCGCCATTGCTAACAAAATCAAAAGATAATATATCAGAATTGGTAATTATTTCAGATGATTCAATACCTCCTTTATAGTTCTAGCCAAAATGTTTGAGAATGAATAAATTCTAATTTATTCTTCCTGTTATTTACCAAAGCAAGATAATTTATCAATATCCTTCGATTGGTGTTGCACTACAATAATCACGGCTTGTTCCATCGGTATAGTGAATATCAACACAAATTGAGTTATCGGTAAAATCTGTTACTTCAGATTGTGGATCTCTTTAACCAGTTAATGACTTTTGTAGTGCTATTACTAGATTTTGAAGATAAAATTAGAACGGATTTTTACCAAATTCGAAAGCACTATTCAACTGTAGCAGTATATAATAATTTATTTCCGCAATAAATATCATATTCTCCTTTATACAACATGAAATAATTAGAACTCTTTTTATCTATATACAAGACATCCGCAGGGGTTGACTTTTTTGGGTTCTCATTTTTATAATAAGCCTTTAATACTAATGAGTTATTCTTTATTCTTGCATAATATCCTTTTTCAACCAAAACCTTTCGCTTTCCATCATACTGAAGCCAAGTTTCTCTATTGTTTTCGTAGGAAACGGGAGGAGACCAGATTTTGTAATTTGTGGGGTCTATTAATGCAAGCTTTTTATAATATTCTGTTTTTCTTAAACTATCATAGCTTGCATAATAGAATATTTTATCATTTGGCAACGAACTTAAAAGAACATCATAATATTTATTCCTTTCGTATGAATATTTAAAATGAGGGCAAACATCTATTAAGTTTGTTATATCGATTGTTATCGGATCAGAAATATGTTTCTTTATATGATAAGCTAATGTAACCCAATCTCTATTCCCTGTTTCTGCTACATGTCCATGACCACATAGAATAACAAATTTTGCTTTAGGACTTTTCTTTTTAATATTATGGTATTTGATATAAAAGTTTATAAACTGATTCATATCTCTTATGTTTAAACTTTTAGTGTAATAACTTGGGGAATTAATCAGCTTTTCAAATTTCTCAATATATTGTTTTGAGACCTTTTTCTCTAAACCTAAAGCATAATAGGTATTCCAATCAACAGCCTTATCGGAAGCATCATAACTATAAGTGTTTTTTTTATTTTGTAATACTAATCTGATGTTTTCTGCCATTTGAGGTTCCTGAATATAGTAACCATAATACGAGCCAAGATTTGTAGTGTCTTTGTCTTTCCAATAAATATCTCTTGTGAGAGCTTCAAAAAAAAAGTAATAATTAGTATCTGCCAATAAATGACGAATTATACTGTGATTAAATACCCTGTTTTGTGGAAAAAGGTGATGTTCATTTATTATAACAATATCCTTAGATATTTCATTAAAAAATAGTTCATCAATTGGATTGAAAGGTGCTTTTTTTGGAATGTTTGAAGAAATGTCATCTTTTAAGGATTTACAGTATGCTGTCATTGGCATTGTAGTATCGCAATTTACTACTAGCAATTCTCTATACTTTTGTTCAAAAGCAAGTTTATTTATGTCTTCAAAAGTGTAATCTTGAGAAAATGAATACACAGATATTACCACAAATAGTATTTGAATTTTATATCTCATTTTTACAATTGTGCTCATCTTTTAAAGAACATTGTTGATAAATCGAATGCTTCTTTGAAAAAAATAGTCTGTTTAATCTTAATTTTTTCTAAACCATTTTAAGAAATTTAAACTCTCAATATCGCTACCTTCAAAAAGCAGAGTTACAGTAAACATTTTTGGAGTTAAACTTTTCATTGAAGCAGCGAACTCAGAATCGTCGTATACCAATACGCTATTCATTCCGAAAGTGTACTTCATTTCAATGGCAAACTTGAAGTATTCCAAGAAAAAATCGGTTCCTACACCAACTTCATAGGATAGAACATTGGGTTTAAACCGGATTCGAGGCTTATCTTCGTCGGCGATCTTTTTTTGAGCCGACAAATCGTACTTGTAGGAAAGACCTCCAACCAAATACATTCTGAAGTTATTGAGTCGTGCCGATTTAAGCTGAAAAAGCAAGGGAAAATCGAGGTAAGTCGACTCAATTTCCATAACTTTTGTTTGAAATTTACCATCGCCATACAGGAGATATTCCATATTTCGCTGACCAAAATTTAACCCGGGTAAAAATCGAACTGAAAAATATTCGTTGATATTCCAATTGGATACAATATTGATATTAAATCCTATTTGAGGATGGCATTCAACCGAATATATCGAATCTAATACATAAAAGTTATCGGCATTGGTCACTGTAGCCGACATTCTATTAATGCCTAAAGCCATCCCAAAATGTAAATTTACTTTATCGTATTTTGGCAAATTTAAAGGCTTGGCTCTTTGTGCTTGAACAGCCAGAGGAATAAACCATATGATAATGAGGAGTCTCTTCAATAGAAAACAGGTTTTCTTATTAACTCACAAATTTAAAATTTATTTTTTGTCGAGCCGAAAATATTCTGTTTCAATCCGATTTATCTATATCTGTGAATTCCGAATTTATTCTTTTTTGTTTCGTTTTCTGTCAATTTCTTTTAATAAAATCTTACGCATACGTATATTCTTTGGTGTTACCTCTACGTACTCATCGTCCTGAATGTATTCCATGCATTCTTCTAGTGAAAAGATAGTTGCTGGAGCAATTTTAACCTTATCGTCTGCGCTCGAAGCACGCATATTGGTTAATTTCTTTGTTTTTGTAATATTGATGGTTAAATCTTCCGAGCGTGTATTTTCGCCTATTACTTGACCTTCGTAGATGTCTGTTCCCGGTGGAACAAAAAAGATACCTCGGTCTTGTAATTTATTAAGTGCATAAGGAATAGCTTGGCCACCTTCTAATGCAACTAATGCACCATTAATTCTTCCGGGAATATTACCTTTCCATGGCTGGTATTCTTTAAAACGACTGCCGACAATAGCCTCGCCTGCTGTTAAGTTCATTAAAGTTGTACGATATCCTATTAAACCTCGGGCCGGAATTTCAAATTCTAAACGAGTTCTATCGTCGCGGTTTTCCATCGATAACAACTCTCCTTTACGCTGAGATGTAAATTCAATAACTTTTCCCGAAGTTTCCGATGGAGTATCTACAGTAAGTATTTCGACAGGTTCGTGTTTTATTCCCTCTATCTCTTTGATGATTACTCTAGGTTTGCCTACCTGAAATTCGTACTTTTCGCGACGCATGGTTTCAATTAAGATAGCCAAATGGAGAACGCCTCGACCGTACACTATAAATGAATCGGCACTATCGGTATCTTCTACTTTGAGTGCCAAGTTTTTTTCTGTTTCGTGGTATAAACGGTCGCGCAAGTGTCTTGATGTTAGATATTTACCATCTTTTCCGTAAAACGGTGAATCGTTAATGGTAAATAACATGTTCATGGTAGGTTCGTCGATCGGAATAGGAGGTAAACCTTCCGGATTTTCGAAATCGGCAATGGTATCGCTAATTTCAAAACCATCGATCCCGGCTACCGCGCAGATTTCTCCACAACTTACATGTTGAACTTTTGTTCGACCTAATCCATCAAAAATAAATAATTCTTTAATGCGCGATTTAAATTCTGTTTTATCTCGTTTAACAATCGTAACTTGCTGTCCTTCTTTTATTTCGCCACGTGTGAGTTTACCAATTGCAATACGACCTATATATTTAGAATAGTCGATACTGGTAATTTTCATCTGAGTGGTTCCTTCGTTGTATTGAGGAGCAGGAATATCTTCTATAATTTGGTCTAACAAAGGAGTATAATCGCCTTTACCGTCTTGCCAATTGTGCGACATCCAGCTGTATTTTGATGAGCCGTAAATGGTAGTGAAGTTAAGTTGGTCTTCGGTTGCATCGAGCGAAAACATTAAGTCGAAAACCAATTCCTGCGTCTCTTCAGGACGACAATTAGGTTTATCAACTTTATTAATAACTACAATTGGTTTTAAACCCAGTTCGATAGCTTTAGACAAAACAAATCTTGTTTGAGGCATTGGGCCTTCAAAAGCATCGACTAGCAATAATACACCGTCGGCCATATTTAAAACACGCTCTACTTCGCCACCAAAATCGGCGTGACCAGGAGTGTCTATAATATTAATTTTATAACCTTTGTATTGCACCGATACGTTTTTCGATAAAATAGTAATCCCACGTTCTCTTTCCAAGTCGTTACTATCGAGAATCAATTCTTTTTTCTCTTCGTGATCTTTAAAGAGCTTACATTGGTACATTAAACCATCTACCAAAGTAGTTTTTCCATGGTCGACGTGTGCAATAATGGCTATATTTCTGATTTTTTCTACGTTCATCTATTTAATTTTGAATGTATTAACTTTATTATCAATCCTTTCTGAAAAGGTCGCGCAAAGGTAGGTATTATCTTTTGAATAATGAGTTATGATATGAAGATATATCGACGAAAGGTTTTGTCGTCAAACATTAATATTAAGCGCTTAAACTTCGTTGATTTCCGCTTTGTTCCAAGCTCGTCCTCGTTCGTAACGAGGATGCAAAAGCAATTGTAATACGAATAAAGATAAAGAGGCTCAAGAGTACATATATAGTTCCGCAAAGTTTTATGCTAAGCAAATAAGTTTAATTAATTGTGAAAGGATATAGATTTATGAGAAGTTGATGACATTGAGTTTACAACAGATAAAACTACATCTGATTTTGGACGAAGAGAAAGCACAAGCAATAAGTGGCATACTGGTAACGACTGGGGACTTACTCCTAATCCGGGTAATGTAGAAATGGGCAAACAACTCAACCGAAGAGTTGAATTTAAAATATTAAAAAAATGATACATTAAAAATCGGTTTCTATCAGTCCTAATGCCTTAAGGGCAATAAAAGATGCGTTTTGTTCGGCTTCCTTTTTTGAATGCCCGATGGCATTTTGATGTTCTTTACCTTCTAAGATTACCGATGAAATAAAAGTGTTCTCTTTTTCAGGATTTTCGACTGTCCTATAACTTACTAATTGATTTTGTTTTTGAACCCATTCAAGCAATTTACTTTTATAATTACTTTCCATCGATTTAAGTTCACAAATATCGATGTGATTTTGTAAAATATCGTTTGATACGTATTTATAGGTCTTTTCGAAACCTTTATCTAAATATATTGCTCCAATAAAAGCTTCGAAAGCATTACCAAAAATGCTACTATGTACCGATTTTCTTTTGTTATCGACAAAAAGTAAATTGTCCAATCCTATGCTTACAGCTAGATTAGATAGTTGTTTTCTGTTAACTACCTTAGAACGAAGTTGAGTAAGAAATCCTTCATTTTCGTACGGAAATTTTTTAAAAAGAAAGTCTGCTAAAATGGCGTCAAGCACTGCATCGCCTAAATATTCTAGTCTTTCGTTATCGAGCATAAAACCGTTGTTTCCAGCTTGAGCGACAGACTTATGTGTTAGGGCTTGTTGATATATATGGATATTTTTTGGGTAAAATCCAGTAATTAGCTTTATTCTATAAGCCAACGAATCTTTTTTTACTCGTGTAAATCTACAACAAAACAAGCCAAACACTTATTTAATAAATGAAATATGAATGTCTAACGACAATCAAGAAAGATGATTAAAAGACAATTATCCTTGATATCTTTTAAAAATAACCGAAGCATTATGTCCACCGAAGCCAAAAGTGTTACTTAAAGCAACATTTACAACTCTTTTTTGAGCAGTATTTGGTGTCAAATTTAATTTCGGATCAATATTTTCATCTAAATTTTTCAAGTTTATGGTAGGAGGGATAACACCCCTTTCTATAGTCATGATTGCAGCTAAACTTTCAACAGCACCGGCAGCTCCAAGTAAGTGCCCCATCATAGATTTTGTTGAGCTTATATTTAGCTTATAAGCATGCTCTCCAAATATAGATTTAATAGCAATTGTTTCTGCAATATCTCCGAGCGGAGTTGCAGTACCGTGTACGTTGATGTAATCTACATCCTCCGGTTTAAGATTAGCATCCTCTAAGGCATAAGTCATCACGTTAATAGCACCTTTACCTTCAGGATGTGGAGCAGTAAGATGGTGAGCATCTGCACTCATACCACCTCCAACAAGCTCAGCATAAATTTTTACACCACGAGCTAATGCATGATCTAGCTCTTCTAAAATAAGAGCAGCCCCGCCTTCACCCATAACAAAGCCATCTCTGTTTATGTCGAATGGTCTAGAAGCTGTAGCAAACTCATCGTTACGAGAAGAGATAGCATGCATTGAGCTAAATCCTCCCATCCCTGCTTCATTAATAGCAGCCTCAGAGCCTCCGGTAATAAATAGTTTTGCTTTGCCTAAACGGATGTAATTAAATGCATCTATAAGTGCATTAGTTGAAGAAGCACATGCCGATACTGTACCAAAGTTAGGTCCACGGAAATTGTACTTCATAGAAATATGACCAGCCGCGATATCCGAAATCATTTTTGGGATAAAAAACGGACTGAATCTTGGAGTTCCATCGCCATTAACAAAATCACGAATTTCGTTAAGCAAGGTGTTAATACCGCCAATACCCGAAGCCCAAATAACGCCAGATTTGTCTAAGTCTAAATCTGCTTCACCCAATTTGGCATCATTATATGCTTCATCAGCAGCAACCAACGCAAACTGCGCGTAACGATCTAATTTACGCGCTTCTTTTCGGTCGATATACTCTTGTGGGTCGAAATTTTTAACTTCACAAGCAAACTGAGTTTTAAATTTACTGGCATCAAACAATGTAATCATGTTGGCACCACTAACCCCCTTTTCAAGATTATCCCAGTATTCTTTAACCGAATGACCCAAAGGATTTATTGTTCCAACTCCTGTAACTACAACTCTTTTAAGATCCATATCTAAAACTTAATTTACTTGTGAATAAAATAAAATTACTTTGCGTTTTCTTCGATGTATTTAACAGCGTCACCTACAGTACCGATGCCTTCTGCTTGATCATCTGGAATAGCAATATTAAATTCTTTTTCGAACTCCATTATCAACTCTACAGTATCTAATGAATCTGCTCCCAAATCGTTTGTGAAGCTAGCCTCATTAGTAACTTCATTTTCGTCTACACCTAACTTATCAACAATGATAGCTTTAACTCTTGAATTGATGTCTGACATAACTTTAAATTTTGATTAATAAATAATTTTAATTTTAACTTTGCAAAGAAATAAATTCTACGATAATTATTCAAACAAAAAGTATTTTTTTGGATGAAATTATTAACCTATTTGATAATTATTATGGAAGCGTAAGTCTTTTATTTGATTTATTAATAGATAATTGAAGGTAGGTTGTAGCATTAAATTGCATTATTTTTTAAGCTAAAATTTGATCTAACATGAAACACATCGCCATATTTGCCTCTGGAACAGGCTCTAATGCAGAAAACATCATCCGATTTTTTAGTAATAAATCAGATATTAAAGTGTCCTTAGTTATTAGTAATAAAGAACATGCAGGGGTTTTAGATAAGGCTATTGCGTTAGGCACAAAAGCGATTTTCAAGCCCAAGTCTTTTTTAAATACAAAAAATGATTTACTTACTTTGTTAAGTGAACACCAAATCGATTTTATTGTTTTAGCCGGTTATTTATTGCTAATTCCTGAGTTTTTGATCGATGCTTTTCCTGATAAAATAATAAATATTCATCCTGCTTTATTGCCAAAACATGGTGGTAAGGGTATGTATGGTATGCATGTTCATCGAGCTGTTGTTGACCAAAAGGATTCTGAGAGTGGCATTACTATTCACTATGTCAATAAAAATTACGACGAGGGGCAAACTATTTTTCAAGCCAAGTGCCCCGTAAACAAAAACGATTCGGCTCAAGATGTTGCCAATAAAATACACGAACTTGAAATGCTACATTTTCCTACAGTCATTCAAGATATTGTTCGTCAATTATAAAAATATTTGAGGCAATGATTAAAGAATTATACTTGGTACTCTCTCCCAAAGCTTCTTCGGAAATTAAAAGTTCAACGTCTTTTATTGCAGATCAATTAGGCGTTGAGGCAAAGCGGATAAATGGTGTAGAGATTGAAAAAAAATCTATAGACGCTCGTAAAAAAGACGTTAAAATTAATGTGTGGCTCAAGGTTTATATTGATGAGTCGCTACCGGAAAAAACATTTGATTATCATTACCTCAACGTTACAGATAAAACACCTGTTCTTGTTGTTGGAGCTGGCCCTGCCGGGTTATTTGCTGCTCTTAGGCTTATAGAATTGGGGTTTAAACCAATTGTGATCGAAAGAGGGAAAACAGTGAGCGAACGTAAACGCGATTTGGCAAAGATTAATCGTAGTCATATTGTCGATCCCGATTCTAATTACGCATTTGGAGAAGGCGGTGCCGGTACTTTTTCGGATGGTAAATTGTACACTCGCTCTAAAAAAAGAGGCAATGTACGTCGAGTTCTAGATATTCTCACTCTACATGGTGCCGATCCGGAAATTCTTGTAGATACCCATCCTCATATCGGAACCAATAAACTACCTAGAATTATTCAATCGATTCGACAACGTATTATTGAGTCTGGAGGAGAAGTGCATTTTCAGCACAGAGTTGATGATTTTATTATCGAAAACCAACAAATTATTGCTGTAAAAGCCAATGGAAAAGTGTTTGAAGGAAAGGCTGTTGTTCTTGCTACAGGCCATTCTGCCAGAGATATTTATTACTTATTGCATGACAAATCGATTCAAATTGAAGCTAAAGAATTTGCTATGGGTGTTCGTGTTGAACATCCACAATCGTTAATAGATAGCATTCAGTATAGTTGCACAATTCGCGACGAGTATTTACCCGCGGCCTCATATAGCTTAGTTACTCAAGTTGAAAATAGAGGTGTGTATTCGTTTTGCATGTGCCCGGGTGGATTTATTGTACCGGCATCAACAGGGCCAGAAGAAATTGTAGTTAACGGAATGTCTCCATCAAAAAGAGATTCGAAGTATGCTAACTCCGGCATGGTTGTTCAAATAACGCAAGATGATTTAAAAGAATATGCTGCAGAAGGCGTATTAGCCGGTTTAAAATTTCAACAAGAATTGGAACATTTGGCTTTTATTAATGGCGGCGGAGGTCAAATTGCACCCGCACAGCGACTCGACGATTTTATAAACAACAAGCTTTCTAAAAATTTACCATCTACCTCATATCATCCTGGTATAATCTCATCGCCTTTGCATTTTTGGCTCCCCGATGGCATTAGAGAGCGTTTACAAAAAGGATTTTTAGCTTTTGGGCGAAAATTAAGAGGATACATTCACCACGACGCTGTAATTATTGGCGTTGAGTCGAGAACATCTTCGCCTGTTCGAATCCCCAGAGATAAAGACTTATTAAATCACCAACAAATAACCAATCTTTTCCCTGCCGGAGAGGGTGCGGGATATGCTGGTGGTATTGTCTCTGCAGCTGTAGATGGCGAACGAGTTGCTGAGCAAATTGCTAATTTGATTCGTTAACAAAAAACTACAGTGCTTCTAATTCTTCGATAGCTAAAGCGCATTGCTTCTCGAAACTATCGATGAAATTTTGATATATTTTAGCATCGAAGTTCCCTTCTCTTCCTTTATTTTCGAGTTCTTTTAACTCTTCGGCTAATTGAGTCATTCCCATAATCGCAACCGACGATTTTGCTTTATGAGCAATTTTACCAATTACATCGGCATTTTGGGTTTGCATTGCGGCATTAAACTCTTCAATATATTCAGGAACTTGTGCTTTAAAAATATCTATTAGTTCTTTCACAAGTGTGCTATCGCCATCGGTAACCGAATTTAAGTACGTTAAATCAATTGTTCCCATTGTGTTTAAATTTTTGAATGATTTCTAATAATTCTTTTTGTTTAAAAGGTTTTGTTAAATATCCCGACATACCTATTTCGAGACATCTCTGCTCTTCGTTGTTAGCATTTGCTCCCGTTAGTGCAATTATTGGTTTTTTATTGCAACGATTATTGGTATTTGCACGAATTTGCCTTGTCGCTTCAATGCCGTCCATAACCGGCATATGCAAATCCATAAATATTAAATCGAAAGTTTTTCTGTTGGTTAAATCTACGGCTTCTTTTCCATTATTTACAACTTCTACGATATAACCTACTTTGCTTAAAACGCTTCTTGCTAATATTTGATTTACCTTATTATCTTCTACAACTAATATAGTAAATTCTTCTCGGTCTGTTTGGATTTCTACGTTTGTTTCTTCTACAACAGCCTCTATTTCCACCACCTTATTATACTTATGTGGCAATAATGTTTGAATAGTTTTAATCAGTACTTCTGCTTTAAATGGTTTAGTAATGTACTCATTCATTCCATACTCCATACATTTTTCTTGTTCGCCTTTAATTGCTGCTGCTGTTAAGGCTATTATTGGGATGTTTTGATAAGATTTATCGGAATGTCGTATCTGTTTAGTGGCTTCGTAACCATCCATAACAGGCATGTGCAAATCGAGCAATAATAGATCGTATGACTCTCTATCGAGTGCATCTAAAACTAAGGCTCCATTTTCAACAATTTCAACATTAAAATGATGATTGGTAAGCACTGTCTTTACCAACACTTGATTGATTTTATTATCTTCGGCAACCAACAATTTTATTTTGTTGTTTGCGCCCACAATGATTTCTTTTTTCTCGGGTTTTTCGTCTTTTTTCTTGATTTGCTGTTGTGATTTTTTAAAAATGATATAAAAACTAAACAAACTTCCTGTTTCTTCGGAACTTTCGACATGCATATGCCCTCCTTGAAGCTCAACCAATTGTTTTGATATTGTAAGCCCTAATCCTGTTCCCCCATATTCTCTTGTTGTACTGGCTTTGGCTTGACTAAAACTATGGAATATGGATTCTAATTTTTCTGGTGGTATTCCAATGCCCGAGTCTTCTACTTCGAATCTAATGTGTTGTGTTTTTTCAAATTCTTTTTCCAGTTTGGCTTTTACCTTAACATGACCTTTGTTTGTAAATTTAAGTGCATTGCCAATTAGGTTTATTAATACTTGTGACAAGCGAACTTGGTCTCCAATAATAAATTGAGGCGTTCCTTCTTCAATTTCGAACATCAAATTCAGATTCTTCTCCTTAGCTTTAACCTTAAAGGATTGTTCAAGATTTTCGAAAACTTTAAATAAATCGAACTGTATAAATTCGATATCCATTTTACCGGCTTCAATTTTAGAGTAATCTAGAATATCGTTTATTATTACCAATAAGTTTTCTGCTGATATATTTATATGGTTAAGATAATCGAGTTGTTCCGAAGTTAATTTTGTTTCACCTAAAAGCTCGGCCATTCCAACGATGCCATTCATTGGCGTTCTTATCTCATGACTCATATTTGCTAGAAACTCTTCCTTAATTTTTGCAGAGTGCTCTGCTTGCTCTTTAGCTAAAACAAGCGCTTGATTTGTTTTTTGTATCTGGCTTAACAACTCATTAAAACTATACATCAAGGTTCCTATCTCGTCGCTTCGTTTTTCTGTAATTCGATAATCGAAACTTTTATGGTCGGCTATCTCCTTCATGGTATTTGTGAGCCGAATTAGAGGTGCAGAAACAATTTTTTGTAGAATGTTAGCTATAAAATAAGAGACCAAACTCGATGCAATTAAAATGATCAATAACAACAATAAAAACTGACGCATTCTATGATAAACCTCAACGGTATCGCTAATTAAATAGAATTTACCTATGAGTTTTTCAGTTTCCATTTCGTCGTATATTGGCTTAATCACTATCAAACGGTATTCTTTTATAAAAAATGATGTATCGACGCTATTATAGTGTGGCACCACGTAATATTCTTCGGAGTCGAACTTAACTTCTGTAAACAAAGTATTGTCGGGTAAATACAAGCCTGCCTGTCTGATGTGCTGATCGACTTTAAGGGTATTTAAAACTTCATTTGCCGAGTGCGCATCGTTGAAAGTAATTGAAGCTGTAAGGTTTAACGAAATGGTTTCTGCTAAAATTGACAAGTTCTGTACTTTGCGTTGCTTGAAGTCTGAAGAGTCGTAATATGAGAAAATGATAAAAGCAATAGTTAAAGCTATAATACTAGTTACCAGCATTATAAAAATCAGCTTAAGCCTAATAGAATGATATCTAAAATTTAATTTCTTCACTGCTAATTATTCTTGCTAATGCTAAAAGTTTAGAGCTAATTTTTAAACCGGCATTTTGCGCCGATATATTATTGATCTCAAATCTGTATTTAGAAGATTTTTGGGTAAAGTTGATAATGCCCCCATTTTGGCAAAACCCTTCGATTATATCGCCAACAACTAGAATTGGTTTATGTTCTGTAACTTTAATTATATTCGTAATCTGCGTTTGCATATCTTTCGAAACAAATAAAATATGCGTCTTGCCTATATCCTCAACACGATCGATAACCTGAATTTTTATGGACCGATTCATTACTTTCTTGTTTTTAAGAGCTTGAAATAATACTGGTGTAATAGGGCTTTCTCCAATAATCGTGATAACAAATTTGCTAGTATCGTTGCTGAATGCTTGATCGGGCCATTTTACAAATTTCGAAAAATTGTAAACATAGGCTGCTTTTAAGTCGTATTCGGTAAATTGTTGAGCACGGACTTTGAGACCGATTATCATCAGAATAACAATAAATCCATATGTCAAAATCTTTTTACTCAACTCTTACTCCATTTTTAAATGTAACCACAAAAGCGCCTTCAAAACCTTCTTCAATTAACTTCAATTGCATGCGATAAGCTTGTCCGGAGGTTTCGTAACGTCCAATAATGTATTTGTATAAATGGTGGTATTGATAATATTCTATATCGGATTTTCCTTTAAAGAATTCGTCTTTTAATTCGAGGAAATTCGCTCCAGAAGCTATTTGAACTGTATATTCTACTCCTGTACCAAACTGTGCTAATTTTGGATAACCTTCCTTATTTTCTATGGATACAACTTCTTGTTTATCTTCAATTTGAGGGGCAATTTCCTGATTGAGTTTTACGGCTGATGAATATTCTCCTTCTGCATAAATAGGCTGACCAGATTCAAAAATATAAAGCTCTGCTTTTTGATTGTTTTTATTAAATGCGTCATTACCGGCCGAAGCTAGCGTTTTGGTTTTTTCAACATCTAAGCCTTTCGAGCTCATAAATGAGCGCACCTCAATAGCTCTCGACACAGCAACTTGAGGGTCTTCTTTTCTATTTGAGAATCCTGTAATTCTTAAATATAAATTGGGGTTATCTGCAATAAGTTCTGCAATTTCTGTAAGTCTGTCGATGTATTTGTTTTCGATAATGCTACTTTCACTATTAAAATAAACACTACATTTCGTGATGTTTTTCACCTGTGGGATTTGTTGAATTGAGTCGGTGCTGACTATTTCCTTCGATAAAATTTCGTTGTTACGTTCTTTTAATTTATCTGTTAACAATCTTACAGCAAAAATTGTATCGTTGTTAACAAAAACAGGGTTAAAGGATTCGTTTTCATCTTCTTCGTAATAGAAATATCGACTTTGATATGATATATGAGGTGTGGAATTTTCATCAAGAATTCTAAGTGCTGTTGAATCGGTTGTTTCGATGGCTTCTTCTACCAAAGAAAACAAATAATCGTAATCTTTTTGTGGCGCTACTTCATCGGGATTAGAGGTAATGCTGTCAATTTTTTCAAGATTGTTGCTGATGGAATATAGGCCGAAAGTGTCGGTTGTTTGAATTAATTTCTCTACTAAATTTAAAAGTTCGTCGTAATTTTTTATTAACGAGCTATCGACCTCTGCTACACTATCGTTATAATTTTTATAGATATCGTAAAACGTATTGGTAACCGTAATTTCTTCGCCAATTGTTTCTCCTAACGAGTTAACCCGTATCGGATTCAAGATAATCTCCTGAAAGTTCTCATAGAAGTACGTCTGATTCGGAATATAAATATTGATGACATAAGGTTTATAGCCTTTAGCTTTAATAATCATATCGTAATCTTTACCCGGAGGGAAGATCATCAAATAATTTCCTGTTTGAGGATTAGGATTATATATGTATTTGAGTGGCTTTAAATTGGTTTTGTCTATCACTTGTATTTCGGCAGAAATCGGTTTTGGAGGATCGCCAGCCAAAATTTTACCTTTAACAAGCGTAAGCGGAATACTTTCTTTGAGGTATATTTTATAAATATCGAAGTGATTGGTTTTGTCGTTGCGTGTCGAGAAAAGGTACGCCGAACTGCCTTTAGCGGTCATCGAATAACTTAGCTCATCGAAACTAGTATTAATCGGGTAACCAACATTTTTTACAGTTTGCCATGCATCGTCGTAATATAGAACTTCAAAAATATCGTATCCGCCCATTGTTTGATGTCCATTACTACTGAAAAACATTTTCTGCATACTCGGATGAATAAATGGAAACAGCTCGTCGTACTCGGTATTGATTACAGGACCTAAATTAATAGCTACTCCCCATTTTCCGTTAGTGTCTTTTTCGCATTGGTAAATATCGAAGCCTCCGTAACCTCCCGGTCGGTCGCTGCAAAAATATAAGATGTTTCCATCAGGCGATAAACTCAAACTACTCTCATGATAAGGCGAATTTATATTTTCGTCGAAAACTTGAAGCTGATTACATGTTTTTAAAAAATTATCGCCATAATAAATGTCGGTATTGTTAGAATCTCCGAGCTGAATAAATATTTGGTCACCACTAGGAGAAATCCCCGCAAACTTAACTATCTGATAATTTTTAACATAGGGGATGTCTAGTTTTACTTTTTGAGCCCATTTATCGTCTTTGTAATAAGCCACATAAAAATCTCTTGTTTCTCTATCTTGATAATATAAAATAGATTCGTCGGCAGAAACATAAGGTGTAATTTCTGAATGCTTTGTGTTGACCGGTTTCCCAATGTTTTCAATTCTAAGAACTAGAGAGTCGTGCATTAGCACTTTGGCTGTTTCTAAGGAGTATAACAAATGCTCGATTTGCTGACGTTCTACAGGTTCCATTTTCATGTATTCTCTATACATTTCGGCCGATTCCTCTAGCCTATATGCTAGATGGTATAAGCCTCCCAAGTCTTTAAATGCAATTGAAGGCAGGGCTTTTCTATCAGCATTTAAAGCTTCTTCGATATATGGAATAGCTTTAGTTCGCTCAAACTCACTATTTAAATAACAAGCTCCTATTCTGTATCGAATTTCATAGTCGCCGGGGTATAAAGAATCGTACTTGAGCAACAAAGGCAGAGCCGTAGCAAACGCTTCTTTATCGAAGGCTTCCTGCGACATCTTGTATAAGGTTTTTTGGTCGATATCTTTTTGTGCAAACACACTCGAAACCAAACCGATAACCAATACTAGTATGAATAAAAAACGACTCAAATAGATAGCTTAAAACTTGTTTGAAAAAATTAAAGTAATCATTTTAAACGTAAAAATAGTGAATAGGTTTATTTTTTTGATGTTTTGTAGCCTTTGATGTATAAAATGCATCACTTTTATACAACATTTATTTTTTATTATATTTGCCAATAAATCTATATATGTATGAATTTGTTAGTAAAATTAATTTGGCTTTTTACTTTTTCGTTTAGCACAGCAGTATTAGCGCAGAATCAAGCTAAAAATGAGTCTGCACCTCTGAGTCAACAAATTGCCGATGGTAGGATCTCATTAAGTCAATCTTATTTTAATTATACCCAAGTTACACAAAGCCAGATTATTGAAGATGAGCTTGTTTTACAAAACAACACCGAAGTAGATATGCAAATTGCTTTTGGAAACAGCCCCGATTATATTGCTCTTAGTTGCGATCCTAAAATTATTAAACCCGGTGAGCGCGGTGTTATAAGACTACGCTTCGACGCCAATAAAAAAATTGATAAGCAAAAACAGCCCATTTTAGGCAAAGACTATCAACGCATTCCATTGTTTATTAAAGGATTAGAAAACACTACCAATCAACGCACCGATTTTATTACCGTGAGATCGTTCTTAGTAGAAGATTTTAGTCACCTTAGCGAGAAAGAACTTAAAGATGCTCCGGTGGCTGCTTTCGACACTCTGGTTTTTAATTACGGGAAAGTAAAACAAGGCGAAATTGTGATGCACTATTTTATCGTATCGAACAAAGGAAAAGATGAGCTATTCATTCGCTATGCACAAGCTTGTTGAGGCTGCTATGTTGTTGGCAAAACCGACGATGCAATAAAAAAAGGAAAAGAAGGATTCATAAGAGTCAAATTCGATACCAGAAGACGACGAGGCATACAGACAAAATCTATAACAGTTATGACAAACGACCCAAAAAAATCGGTTGTGGTATTGAAACTGATTTGTGATGTTGTAATATAAGATATTTTTTCTTTTGATGCTTTAATTCTATTTTTGAGCCATGAAAATTAATTCGATAGGATATCTTATTTTTCGTGAACTTATGCGCATTCCTTACACACTTTTCTATCGTAAGGTTAGTGTTATCGGTAAGGAACATGTTCCAAAAGATAAACCCATCATTTTTGCGCCTAATCATCAGAATGCTTTGATGGATCCTTTAGCAATGATTTTTTCGACACCAAAACAAATTGTATTCCTTGCCAGAGGCGATATTTTTAAAAGTAATCTGTTACGTAAAATCTTTACCTTTCTGAAAATTTTACCGGTTTATAGACAACACGATGGCAAAGACGCGTTAATGAAAAATGAAGTCGTATTTCAGCAATCTGTCGATTACTTGTCGCGTTCGGGAGCCTTTTGTCTATTTCCGGAAGCTAAACATAACCCACATCGAAACTTAAGGCCTTTAAAAAAAGGGATTCCTCGTATAGCTCTTCAATCGTTACAAGCTACCGATTTCAATATTGATATTAAAATCGTGCCTACTGGCATTTACTACGAAAATAAAGACGATGCCCGATCTTATCTTCAAATAAAATATGGTCCAGCAATTTCCGTTCAACAATACGTAAATGCTATTAAAGAAAACGAACAACGAGCCATGATTAAAATGAGTCAAGATATGGACAGGCCCATTCGCTCGTTAATAATGGATATTCCCGAAGGTGAACAATACAGCAACCTTGAATTAATTCGACAATATTATAGCGATGAACAATTGCGCAACAACAAGCTCAAACACAACGATGAAAATCGATTCGAAGTCGACCAAAAGCTAATCGCAAAAATTGAAAATCATAGCATTCCCGACGATATTATCATGAATGTAAATGAGCTTGAGAAAATCGCTCATAAATATAAGTGGAAAAAAGAATGGATAACAAATCCCATTACGTCTTCAACTGCTTTATTACTTAGTTTCTATCAATTGCTGATTTCGCCTTTTACTCTGTTTGGATTTCTCATCAATACTTTACCTTTTTATTTAATAGCTTTTATAATTAAAAACTGGATTAAAGATCCTCAATTTATCAGCTCAATAAAATTTGTTATTGGAGGCGTTTTAATGCCTGTCTATTTTTTTATTCTTTCATTGTTTAGTTGGATCTTTGTTCCTTACCACATCGCTATTTTAATTTTATTTAGTTTGCCAATTGTTTCTTTTTGGTCGTACATTAACAGCAAACATCTTCGGTGGCTTTGGGCAAGTTTTAAAATAAAAAACTCAACCGACGGGAAACTAGCTTCAGACTTTTATCTTACATTCATTGAAAAAATGAATAAATGGCTTGCTAAAATAGACGGCTAATTAATAGATAATTTAAGTAATAACTCAGATTGATATTTTAAAATCCTCTTAGTCTCTTCGCTTTGTTGAATAATTAATATCTGAAATTGTCTTCTCCTAAGAGATTTTTATTAATTTTAAAAGCTTTGATCGACCTATGTTGAAGCATAAAAACTATGAATAAAATTGCCTTAAGTGTATTGGGTTTAACAACAAGTCAGTCGCAGAGTGGCTCGTATGCATTAATACTTCAGGAAGAAGATGGTAATATAAGAATTCCCATCATTATAGGAGCCTTCGAAGCCCAATCAATTGCTATCGCATTAGAAGGCTTAAGACCTCCTCGCCCACTCACACACGATTTATTTTTAAATGTTTCCAATGCTTTTAATATTCAACTTACAGAGATTGAAATTTACAAAATTGAAGAAGGTATTTTCTATTCGAGAATGCATTTAAAAAGCCCTGCCGGAAAAATTACAATGGATGCACGAACCTCTGATGCTGTGGCATTGGCTATTCGTTTTAATGCTCCTATATACGTTTACAAAGATGTTTTGGAAAAATCGGGAATCGTTGTCGACGATGAAGAAAAGCCAAAATCAACACCTAAAACTTTAAACCTAAAAGACCAAATTACTCAACTAAAAAAACTGCTTAAAGAAGCTATCAAAAACGAAAACTACGAAGAAGCAGCCCGACTTAAAACTGAGCTTTCCAAACTTGAATCTAAATCCTAAACAGATAATAACGATTAAAGAATAGGGAATACTCCCTTTAAATTAAAAATATATGAAAAAGATTTTTAGCATTTTAGGCTTATTTGTATTGCCTTTTATATCGTCGGCTCAAGACTTATTAGGATCATCAGAACACGATATAGTACTTTCTGAAGGTATAAGTATGGAGTCTTTTTTTCGGGGCGTTTTAGGAATGGCTGTGCTACTGGCAATTGCCTTTTTATTTAGTAGAAATCGTAAAAGAATTTCTTGGCGTGTGGTTGGGATAGGACTAGCCTTTCAGTTGGTATTGGCACTTGGGGTATTGTATGTGCCATTTATACAAGCTATTTTCGAAATTGGAGGACGCGCCTTTGTTAAAATAATAGATTTCACGCAGGAAGGAACTAAATTTTTATTCGCTTCTTTTATTTCAAACACCATCGATTCGCCCTTAATCAATTTTGCGATTATGATTTTACCAACGATAATTTTCTTTTCAGCACTCACATCGGTACTTTTTTACTTAGGTATTATTCAAAAAATAGTTTTTGGACTTGCTTGGGTGATGACTAAAACCATGAAGATATCGGGAGCCGAAAGCTTATCGGTGGCAGGCAATATCTTTTTAGGACAAACAGAATCGCCTTTAATGATTAAAGCCTATTTGGAACGCATGAATAAGTCTGAAATATACTTGGTTATGGTTGGCGGTATGGCTACTGTTGCCGGAGGCGTTTTAGCAGCATACATAGGCTTTTTAGGGGGCGACGACCCCGTACAGCGCGTAATGTTTGCTAAACACTTGCTTACCGCATCAGTTATGGCAGCTCCCGGTGCTGTAGTGATTTCAAAAATTTTAGTTCCTCAAACCGACGAAATCAATACCGATATAAAAGTGACCAAAGAAAAAGTCGGTTCAAATTTTTTAGATGCCTTATCAAATGGGACAACCGAAGGTTTAAAATTAGCAGTTAACGTTGCCGCCATGCTATTAGTTTTTATTGCATTTATTGCAATGATTAACTACTTCTTTTTTAAAATTGGTGATATAACTAGTCTAAATGAAAAAATATTAGCACTAACAAATGGAAAATATCAAGGTTTAAATTTGCAGTTCATTTTAGGCTATACCTTTGCTCCTTTGATGTGGTTACTTGGCGTCAATAGCGCAGATATCACTTTAGTTGGTAGTGTATTAGGCGAGAAAATTATTTCGAGCGAATTTGTTGGATATATCAGCTTAGGGCACCTTAAAGATGGTGGAGCATTCATGTACCAGAAGTCAATAATAATGGCCACTTATATGCTTTGTGGATTTGCTAATTTTGCTTCTATTGGTATTCAAATCGGAGGGATTGGCTCTTTAGCGCCTGGTAAACGAACCCAATTAGCTAAATTTGGGTTTTTAGCTCTTATAGGCGGAACTTTGGCATCATTACTTTCTGCTACAATTATTGGAATGATTATGGGTTAGTCTAGCTGTATTCTTTTCTGTCAAAATTTCTTCCAAAAAAGCCATTTTGTCATCAATTTTGTTAAAACTCATCTTTAAGTTGATTACGTAATTTATTGGTTTTCAATCATGTAATTTTTTTTAACAAACTTAAACTTATTAAGTGGCATTTGAATTGAAAAGCAAGTCTTCGAAAATTTAATGTTTAACTAAAATTTTGGAGGATTAAATTATGACATTAGCAAAATTATCTAATCAGTGGTTTCCTACAATGCCTTCATTATTTGATAGATTTTTTGAAGGCGACTTAATGGATTGGAATAGTAGCAACTATTCGAAATTCGACACAACCCTACCGGCTGTCAATGTAAAAGAAAATGAAGACTCATTTTTAATAGATGTAGCTGTACCGGGAATGGAAAAAGACGATTTTCAGATTCAATACGAGAATGGTCGTTTAACAATTGCTTCTGAAAAGAAAATCGAAAACGAAATAAAAGAAGGAGAAACTATTACACGAAGAGAGTTTAACTATCAGTCGTTTAAGCGGTCTTTTTCTGTGTCGGAACAAATGATTGATTCTGAAAAAATTCAGGCCAATTACGACAAGGGGATTCTTCATATCGAATTACCAAAACGTGAAGAAGTAAAACCAAAACCGGCAAAACAAATTGCTATTCAGTAAGTTATATTTGGGGTAAAATTTACCCCAAATATTTTAATTCAATTTTAAAACTTTAGATGGGTTTTAAACTTAAATGGAATTCTCACTCAACTAAAAATACTAATCCAATGTTAGATCATCAGAAAAAAGTATTAACAGCAATTCACGACAACGAAACATTGTTTCGTAAAGAACTTATCAAGTCACTAGTTTGGCTTAACGCTCACGAGCAAACTGAATTTAGAAAATGGGTCAGAGAACAATTTAGTCATCGTTATCAAAAATTAATTAACGAGGTTCTCTATTCGAAAATGAGTGTATCAATCTAGCATTAAAGTAAAAAAAGCAAGAGGCTGTTTCAAAAAATGATTCAGCCTCTTTTGTTTTGAAGTTAATATAATCGACTATTGTTGTTTTGTTACGAAAGAATATTCTCCACCACGAATATTTACTTTAAGTGTGTTTTCTGTTACTTCGATAAGATTGTAAATCACTTCTTGACCATTATCGGTAATTACTAAAGAGCGACCTTCTTCGCCCCACTTCCATGTTCCCGGGTTTCCGAAGTCGGTGTTAAAAACACCATCTTTACCAAAAAACTGATCGGCGGCGCCATACTGAGTGGTATCGTCCCACCATTTATCAAACATTAATTCGTAATTCTCAATTGGAGCCACTATCGTTTCTACTTCTTCTGCTATCGGTATTTCGATTTGCTCTTCTACAACTATTTCGTCAGAATTTTGTGAATGCTGACAAGCCGCAATAAATAACAAAGACAAACCTGTTAAAAGTAAATTAATCTTTTTCATTGTTTTTAAAATTATTTTGTTTGCAAGCAAAGATATGCTTGTTAAACGGCCATGCGTGTCATCCAAAAGGATGATTATTTAAGAAATTATCTCAGAACTGTAACTACACTGGCTTTTTCGTTACTAATTCCGTTAAAATCTTGACAAAGTTATATCCAACTGTAAACTCTGGCTTTTAGTATTTTAAATTTTCCTTACCAAGAGTAATTTAACAATCAATTTGATGCTCTTTTGATGTAAACATGATAATTGTCTGTAACTTTTGTACAGTTTTATATGTACATTTAGTTTCAATAAATATATCTAGCAATGGGGTTTTACAATAAAAATAAACTTGTACAATATCTTCAAAAACCTGCTGAGGAATTTTCGAAAGAAGATATAATCAAATACATCAAAGAGCATCAGATTGAAATGTTAAATTTCAGATATGTAGCAGAAGATGGGAAACTTAAAACACTCAACTTTGTATTTTCAGATTATCAACACCTAGATCAAATTCTCAGTACAGGAGAACGTGTAGATGGGTCGAGTCTCTTTTCTTTTATGGACTCTGGTTCATCAGATTTATACGTTATACCAAGATATAAAACCGCTTTCCTTAATCCGTTTAGCGAACAGCAAGCACTCGATATGTTGTGCTCGTTTTACGATCATAAAGGAGAACCCTTGGCTATTGCTCCTGAATATATTTTGCAAAAAGCGCATCGGCAATTTAAAAAATCTACAGGATTTTCCTTTAAAGCCTTAGGAGAGCTCGAATATTACGTAATGGCCGATAAAGAAGATTTGTATCCTGCAACCGACCAAAAAGGATATCATACTTCTGCACCTTTTACAAACTGGGAACACCTAAGAACGGAAGCCATCAGGCTAATATCCGAATGTGGAGGAAGAGTAAAATACGGGCACTCCGAAGTTGGTAATTTTACTACCGAAAATGAATTTTTTGAACAACACGAAATCGAATTTCTTCCTGTAAACGTTGAAGATACTGCCGATCAGTTGGTTATTGCCAAATGGATTCTTAGAATGCTTGGTCAGAAATACGGAGTGCGAATTAGTTTTGCTCCAAAAATTTCTGTTGGCAAAGCCGGAAGTGGTTTACACATCCACATGATGCTAGAAAAAGATGGTGAGAATAAAATGGTAGAAAACGACATTTTAAGTATCACTGCTAAAAAAATGATTGCTGGCCTTTTACATATGGCAGGAGCACTCACTGCTTTTGGGAATACTATTCCAACATCTTACCTACGTTTAGTTCCTCACCAAGAAGCTCCTACAAATATTTGCTGGGGCGATAGAAATAGGTCTGTTTTGGTAAGAGTCCCTCTGGGTTGGCTCGGTGCGGGAAATATGATTAATCATGCCAATCCGAATGCTCTACAAAAAACGCCCAACGCTGCGTCGAAACAAACCGTTGAATTTAGAGCCGGAGATGGTTCTGCTGATATTTATGAATTTTTAGCCGGTCTGATAATCGCTGCAGAATACGGAATTTTACAACCCGATAGCTTAGAAAAAGCCGAATCTTTATACGTCGATGTCAATATCTTTGAAAAAGAACATATGGCAAAAGCAGAAAAATTGGCTTCATTACCAACCTCATGTTGGGAAAGTGCCGACTGTTTGCAAAAGCAACGCAAATTATTTGAAGCCAATGGAATTTTTCCTGCTAACAAAATAGATCACGCTATATCTAAACTTAAATCTTATGAAGATGAATATTTAAGCGAAGAATTATATGGTAATGTAGATGCTATTAAAGAATTGGTAGAAAAACATTTACACTGCAAATAAACCTACATTTTTTTTCCATCAATAAACTTTACGATAAAAGCATCAGATATTCCAGATAATGACTTTGCTTTCATGGCTTCTGCTTTAGAATCGAAATCGCCTATGAAGTATTTATATACCGATCCTACTTTTTCATGCGTAAGCTTTAATGGTCCATCGTAGATTTTTTTTATTTCCTCATTACTAGCAGGTTGACTCGTAGATGTAATTTGAATTCTATATGTAATTTTTGATCCGGAAGCATTAGAACTTGCTGCTGGTACAGCTGAAGTTGTTTTAACTTCTGTTTTTGGCTGAGGTTTTTCTTCTTTTATTGGAGACTCAACAACTTTCTGCTCTTCTTTAACAACTAAATTTTCAGTTTTTTTCTTTTCTTCCGGAACAACTTCTGCTATTTCAGATGTTGTTGTTGTTACTTCTGTTTCTGTTTCAACCTCTGCATTTTCTGGCTCTACAGCAATTTGCTCCTTTTCTTTTTGCTCTTCTATAAGTGATTTTTGCTTTTGGATTTCGGTTTTGCAAATGTCTATTTGCTTCTGTACTTGGTCTTCTTCCAACGGACGCTTGTTTTTAGATAATCCATTAAGATAGTTTTCGTAACTGCTTAATGCTTCTTCAAATTTTTCGTTTGCTTGAAAAGATTGTGCTAAAGCAAAGTCGATTTTTGGATCAACCTGAGGATCTAATTCCTTAGCTTTCTTAAAATAAGGCATCGACTTTTTAACTTCATCAATTTTTAAATAGCAAGCTCCTATTTTAAAATTTAATAGTGCATTTTGATCGTTATATTTTTGTGCATCTAAAAATTTAGGCAATGCTTTTTCGAAATTGCCTACAAAAAACATGTCGTCGCCTGCTTCCAATGCTTCTGTTGCAGCATTAAAGTCAGACTCTGAGTTGAAGTTTTTCTTTTTAAACTCAACATTTTGTGCCCAAGCAGACACGGTTAAAAAAAGGCTTAGCGATAGTAAGAATATCTTCATAATATGGTAACTTTATACCAAAGTTATAAGTAAAAAAGCTAATTAATGAATTTATATATTCCGATTTTTGAACATTGATTTGTTAGTTAGTTCTTTTAATAGAAAATGCCCATTGGATTTATTATGAATCAAAGTTGAATTTTAGCTTATTAAAATAATGCTAAAGAAGGGTTAAAATATAACTGGTATTTGATTTAACTTACAAATATAAATTTAAACAGATGAAATTAACTGTTATTCTAGAAGATAATATAGTAATTGTAAAGTTGCCTAAAGTTATCACTAAACGATACATTCTAAATATCAATTTGTACTTATCGAAACTAAACGAAGAGCAAAAGATTTTTTTAAAATATAATATTGTATACGACGCAACAAGCAGCCTTGAGTTAGCTATAGATAGTAGAAAAATAATCACCGATTTTGTCGCTAATTTAGATTATTTTCAAACGGTTTATTTAATCGACCCACAAAACAAACTACAAACCTTTACTTCTGTTCTTAAGTTAATCAACCCAAATTTTAACATATACATTGTCGAAGATATATTTGCAGTTAAGCAATTAATCGACATAAATGGTGAGCAGTTTATTGAAGAAAAAAAAATTGTTAAACAATGGCATTTTCATTCCAACGATCATCGTTTTTATTACAATATTCAATTTATCGAACCCGATATCTTTATTTCTAAACCTGCAGGAATCATTAATGTAGATGATGCATATAAAGCCAATGAATTGTACAATTTAGCTGTAAAAGAAATTGGAATTAACAAGTATTATAGAATACAAGATTATTCGAGAATAGAATCGGTAAGTATTCCAGCTCGGAAAGTGTTTCTAGATTGGTTAGTAAACCAAATGGACAATATCAAACTTCTTATTTTTATTAACACCAATAAAACAATGGAACTTGCCATTCGTTTTAGTAAGTCTTTAAATAATAAATTCGATAAAGCAGTTTTGGGAAAAGATATTTCTGATGCTTTTGCAATAATAGAAAAATATAGACATAATGGCCATGCCGAATTAATTGATCTTCAAAATAAAATTGAAATTCCGAGCGACGAAAAAGGCAAAATAAATTTAATTAACGAATTATATAATCAAATCATTGAAAAACAACTCGAAAGAACCCATGAGCTTAAAACAGTTTTCGAGCTTATAGCGCGTATTAGCTGGGATAATCTTTTCGAAATTGAATGTGAAGAAACAATAGATCCCGAATTTTTAACGGTAATTAATGCTGTAAAAGTAGTCCATCAAGATATTCGACAACTTTTCATTCAAAAAGAAACCCACGACAACGAGTTAAAAGCAAAAGACGATCAATTTACAGTATTACTCGAAAATATGCCCAATATTGCCATTTACGGAATGGATCTCAGTGGAAGAATTAAATATTGGAACGCCGCTGCCGAGAAAATATATGGAATAAAAAGAGATGAAATTGTAGACCAAATAATTCAGAATCATCCTAATTTTAAACCATACTACAACGATATTATTGAACTTCTGCTTAAAGCATCTCAACAAAAAAACTCTATCTCGATACAAAACCCTAAATCTTACACCTATATAAATACTTCCGGTGAGAGTTTCTACTTGTTAGGAACTTCAATCTTTATAAAAACAGAAACCAAAGAATTTGTATACAGAATTGATGTTGACCAAACCATACAAATAAAAACAGAGCACGAATTACTAGAGCACAGAAATAACCTGGAAAAATTAGTCGAAGATAAAATTGAAAAAATAAAAACTCAGGAACTACAGTTCAGAACAATTCTAGAACATGCATCACAAGGCGTCTTTGTTACACAGAAATTTGATTTTAAATACATCAATCCTAAAGGAATAGATTTTTTTGGTTGTTCAGAAGATGAACTATACAGACATCAGTTTTTAGATTTTGTTGATGATGATCAAAAAAATATTCTCATACAGCGTAGCGAAGACAATGAAAACTTTGGTACTGTTCTAAAAATAAAAAATGCAATCGGCAACTACAGGTGGGTAGAATTATCGAGCGTTCCAGTAGAATGGGATGGCAAACCCTCTACTTTAAATTACATTGTAGATATCACAATTCATAAGAACACCGAAGACCAATTGTTACTGGCAAAACAAAAAGCAGAAGAAGCCGATCGATTGAAATCTTCTTTCTTGGCCAATATGAGTCACGAGATTCGAACACCACTCAACGCAATTATTGGATTTTCGCAACTAATTTCTCAAGACCAAATCCCCTCGGATTTAAGACAAAAATATTTTAATTTGATAGATTCTAACAGCAAACAACTTCTCGACTTGATAGATGATATAATTGATATTGCAAAAATAGAGTCCGGTCAAATAACTATTAATAAAACCTATTTTAACGTCAACGATTTTTTAAAACATATCTACTCCGGCTTTAAAGAACAATTGCTTCAGAGCGATAAAAGCAACAACATTAAACTACAATTAAAACTACCCATCAAGAGTGATAGTAATTTTATAAACACAGATAAGCAAAGAGTAACTCAAGTGGTAAACAATCTGCTTCATAATGCTTTAAAATTTACGCATAAAGGGTCTATCATTATAGGATACAGAGTTATCGACAGATTTAGCTTAGAGTTTTATGTGAAAGACAGCGGAATTGGGATACATAAAGATAAACAAGATGTTATTTTTAATCGGTTTCATCAATTAAATTCGATGAAAACAGCCAAAACAAAAGGAACTGGTTTGGGTTTGGCCATTTCAAAAAATATTCTCGAATTGCTTGGCGGTCAAATACATGTTGAGTCTGAATTTGGAAAAGGATCTACATTTATCTTCGATTTACCATTTAAATCGGATTTTGAAGAACAAACTATAATTAAAGTACGAAAAAATATTCCGGCACTTCTTAATTGGTCCGACAAATGCATACTACTAGCTGAAGATGAAGAATCGAACTATTTGTTTATAAAAGAAGCATTACGCCGAACCAAAGCCGAATTAATATGGGTCGAAAATGGTAAAGAAGCCATCGAAATATTAAAATCCGAAAAAATTATAAATTTGGTTTTAATGGATATTCAAATGCCTGTAATGACGGGTTACGAAGCCATACAAGTAATTAAATCGGAAGAAATCGATGTGCCCGTAATTGCTCAGACCGCTTACGCAATGGTAGAAGATAAGAAAAAACTACTTGCACTTGGTTTCGATGGGTATTTGGCAAAACCTATTCAAGTTAATTTACTATTAGAAACCCTTTCGGAATTTTTATTTTCATAGTTATTCCAAGTAAAGCACTTATATTTGTGGTAATAGATAAAATTAGATGAAACACTGGTTTTTAATACTAATAATAATTTCAAGTTTGCCACTTTTTTCTCAAGGTTTTAAAGCCGGTATTAGTGCAGGTTTTGTTGCAAGTCAAGTCGATGGCGATGAAAGCTCCGGATATAATAAACTAGGATTTCAAGGTGGAGCATATACAAGATATTTATTCAACGATAAATGGTCCATTTTAAGCGAAATGAAGTTTATTCAGAAAGGGAGCAAAGAAAGTAACGAAGAATCGATGGTGTATTTTTCTGTTCGTTTGAATTATGTAGAGGTACCTCTTTTACTTCAGTACACATTAAAAGAAAAATTTCATATTGGAGCAGGTCTATCCATAGCCAATCTTATTGGAGCAACTGTTGAAGATGCTAACGGAAAAGTTTCCCAAAACTATTTAGAATATACAACTTTTGATTATAATTTATTATTGAATATTTCATTTCAATTTTATAAACACTGGATCATTAGTAATCGTTTTGCATATTCTGTATTTCCAATTACAAAAAGTTCTCCTCGTCAATTCAATAATTTAATAGGCTTAGAGTTAAAGTATGAATTATAATTTCATCCTAATTATTAATTTAATTTAACTTTTAATTATCTTTGGCAAGGTTTCTGATTTAAGCCCAAAACTTTTTTAAACACATTAATATGAATCATATGAAAGCAAAATTTTTACCTTTAATTATGTCGGTTGCAGTGGTGTTAACCATCGCTTCTTGTAAATCTAAAGAAAAAGCTGAAACAACAACAGTAGAAAAAGAACAAGGATTCAAAGAAATCGTAATTCCTTGTCAAAACGAAGGAAAATCTGACGAAGAGTTCTATCGCGCAGATGCGAGTGCGACATCAGCAACGCTTCAAGTTTCAAGAGAAAAAGCATTATTGGCAGCAAAACAACGTTTAGCGTCTTTAATTAATGCTAAAATTAAGTCGGTTACCGATCGTTACGTTAACGAAACAGAGGTAGCAGATCGTTCAAACTTCGAACAAAAATTTGAAAACTTAACCCGCGAGGTTGTTAATCAAAACTTAGTAGACGTAAGAGTAGCATGCGAAAAAGCAGGAACAATAGACGGAGGAAAATACCAAACATTTATTGCTGTTGAGGCTTCTAAATCGGCTATTAGAGATGGCATCTCAAACAATCTTTCAAACAAAGACAAAATTCAAGTTGATTACGATAAAAAGAAATTTGAGGAAATATATAACGAAGAAATGAAAAAGTTAGAAGAAGAATAAACTCATATCTTTTTTAACAAAATTTAGCCCTAGCTTAACTGCCGGGGCTTTTTATTTTTATCAAACAACACTAACTTTGCACGAGCACTTTTTTGAAAGCGTATTTCGACAAAAAATGGAACATACAACAATAGTTAAAACACTAGACGAATTACAAAACGCTGCCAATTGGTTTTTTGATTTACTAAAAACACCACGTGCTGTCGCATTTTATGGCGATATGGGTGCAGGTAAAACAACCTTTATAAAAGCTTTATGCCAAAAACTTGAAGTATTGGATACCGTTAACAGCCCTACATTTGCAATCATCAACGAATATCAAACAACAAAATCGAAACCAGTATATCATTTCGATTTATATAGAATTGAAGATCCGCAGGAACTGCTTTCAATTGGCTTCGAAGAATATTTTTCTCAAGCTTGTTGGTGCTTTGTAGAATGGCCACAAGTAGCCGAAGGAATATTGTCCGATTCCATTGTTTCTATACGTATAGAAGAAATTGAAAAAGGCTGGAGAAAAATAACATTAATAGAATAATTTATTATCTTTGGTTGTAAGTATTAATTAACTAAACAATAACAATTATGTCAATAAACAAAGCCATTCTAATCGGTAATGTAGGAAAAGATCCAGAAATTAATTACATCAACGAAGATCTACCTGTAGCTCGTTTTACTTTAGCCACATCGGAAACTTACACCAAAGATGGCCAAAAAGTAACCAACACCGAATGGCATAATATTGTCGTATGGAGAGGCTTAGCAAAAGTTGTAGAGCAATATGTAAAAAAAGGTTCTAAGCTTTACATCGAAGGTAAAATTACCAATCGTCAATACGAAAAAGACGGGCAAACCAGATACATTAGCGAAATTGTTGCCAACAACATGCAAATGCTAGATTCGAAGTCTTCTTCGAACGATACAGGTTCTACACCTACACCGCCTCCTCCACCTCCTATGAGTTCGGATGATACAGGTGACGACCTGCCATTTTAAATTTAATTGATCAATTTTGGAAGATCCCTTAAGTCAAATATTTTTATCTACAATATTAGTAAACGCATTTACACCTCAGCTTTTTGTTGGGGTGTTTGTGTTGATTTTAATGTTAGCCCTTTCTGCTTTTGTGTCGGGTTCAGAAGTCGCTTATTTTGCGCTTAAACCTCAGCAACTGGAACAGCTCAAAAACGAAAAATCTAAAAAAAATGAAGTTGTACTTCGCCTGCACGCTTTGCCCGAAAAGTTGTTGGCTACTATCCTTATCGTTAATAATTTGGTCAATGTGGGGATTGTAATTTTATCCAGTTTTCTAAGCAATTCAATATTCGATTTCAGCCATCATCCAACCTTAGGGTTTATTGTTCAGGTGGTTGTTATTACCTTTATTCTATTATTGTTTGGCGAAATTATCCCTAAGGTATATGCTTCACGCTATGCGGTCGGCTTTGCTATGCTTACAGCAAACGGAATTCAATTTTTAATGTACATTTTCCATCCTTTGAGCATCGTTCTGATGAGTACCTCGAACATCATTAAACATAAATTACGAAAGAAAAAACAACAAGTATCGATCGACGAACTTTCCGATGCCCTCGATTTAACCGATGAACAAGAAATGATGGACGATAAAATTCTCAAAGGCATCGTCAATTTTTCGAATATCGGAGCCTCAGAAATTATGCGTTCTCGAATGGATGTAATTACTGTTAATATCGGCGATACCTTTACAAAAGTTGTTGAGGTCATTCGCCAATCTGGCTATTCAAGAATACCTGTTATCGACGAAACATTCGACCAAATAAAAGGCATTTTATACATTAAAGACTTGTTACCCCACGCACAAAAAAGCCAAACTTTTAAATGGCAATCGATGATTCGTCCACCATTTTTTGTGCCTGAAAGTAAAAAAATTGACGATCTTTTAAAGGACTTTCAAACCAAGAAAATTCATATGGCTGTTGTAGTCGATGAATATGGCGGATCTTCCGGTATTGTTACTTTAGAAGATGTTTTAGAAGAAATTATAGGCGAAATAAACGACGAGTTCGATAATATTGAACAGCTCTGCATCAAAATTTCTGATGCCCAATATCAGTTTGAAGGAAAAACCTTACTTATCGATTTCTGTAAAAAATATGATATTGCCGAAGACTATTTCGATAATGATAAAGGCGATGCAGAAACGCTTGCCGGTTTTATTTTAGAAATAAAAGGAGAAATACCCGAAAAAAATGAGACTTTCACTTATAAAGCATTCAAATTCGATATTAAAGCCGTCGATCATCGAAGAATTAAACAAATAATTGTGACGTACGATGCAGAATTTAAAGAAGATTAGTTGGTCGCTTATTTTGATTATAACCATAGCCTTTAGTGCTTGCGATGAAACATTAATACCTAAACCAAGAGGTTTTTTTCGTATAGCATTGCCGGAAACAACTTATGTAAAAGACAGTTGCAAGCAATTTCGTGCAGAAAGATTGTCTTCATCTTTGTTAACTACAAAAGAAGATGATCCGAACTGGATTACCCTTCACTATCCAAGTTTGAAAGCCTCATTATACTTAACCTATTTTAAAGACAGCGATTTAAATAAACTGGGCGAAGACGCTAGAAAATCGGCCTATAAACATGCTATAAAAGCCGATGATATTATTCAAATGCCTTTTCAAATTCCAAAAAAATCGTTGTGCGGAATTATTTATAGTATTGAAGGAAACGCTGCCTCTCCGGTTGTATTACAAATGACCGATAGTGTCGATCAATTTATCCACGGAGCACTGTATTTCGATGCAGAACCTAACGCAGATTCTTTAAAACCGGTTGTTTATTTTGTTCGACAAGACATTCAGCATTTTATCGAAAGTTTTGAGTGGACAAATCATTAATTGATATGCCACTATACAAAACATATCAAACCGACGAGTTTCAGTATGCTTTTTGGTTTTTAAACGAACCACTTGAAGAACTCATGGCTATTTCCAATCAAATCGCTATCAACGCTATAAATCATATTAAAACCGAAAAAAGAAAAAAAGAAAAATTAGCTAGTCTTTTGCTTCTTAAACACCTGAGTGGCAAAAACAATTATTCGTATTTAGAAGATGGATGCCCTTATGTTGGAGATGATTTTCATATAAGCATCACGCATTCTGGCGATTATGTAGCTATTGCACTTTCTAAAACTCGTATCGGTATCGACATTGAGCAAATTAGCAATAAACTTGAACGTACAAAACATAAATTTGCCGGAATTACTGAACTCAATCGCTCAGCGAAAGAAAATTCCTTAAAGCATTTAGCCTTAATATGGTCTTCGAAGGAATCGGCATATAAATGGTTTGGTAACATACCTTTCCAATTCGATACAGAACTCGAACTTTCCGATTATGCGCTCACTAGCCAAGGACATCTTTTGTTAAAAGCCAAACACAAACAAAAATTGGCTACTTTTTTAAACATTCAATACGAGTTTTTTGATAATTATATTTTTACTATCGCCCGAAGCCAGTAATCTTTGCTATATTTACGTGAGCGAAAAATTAAAAAACGATGGTTCTTTCTACTGAAATATATCAACTTATTTTAAAAAATAAAAAAGGGCAATTAGCCATTTTAATAGACCCTGAGAAATATACCCTTTCTCATCTATCGAAGCTAGGCGAAACTATCGAAAACACAAGTATAGACCTTATTCTGGTAGGGAGTTCTTTGAGCCATTATAACTACGACGAAGTGCTAACAAAAATTCGCTCAAAAACGCAAAAACCTATTGTGATTTTTCCGGGCAACAGTTTACAACTGAGTTCTAGAGCCGATGCTTTGCTTAATTTGTCTTTAATCTCAGGGCGAAATCCGGAATACTTAATTGGTGAACATGTAAAATCGGCACTTTATATCCAACAATCTAAATTAGAAGTAATTCCAACAGCATATATTTTAATCGATGGAGGGGTTCGTACTTCTGCAGAATATATGAGTCATACACAATGTATTCCTGCACAAAAAAACGACATTATTCTGGCTACTGCTTTGGCTGGACAATATTTAGGCATGAAAGCTGTTTACCTAGAAGCAGGCAGTGGAGCTAAACAATCGATATCGCCCAATACTATTAAAATATTAAAACAACAACTCGACATTCCAATCATCTGTGGTGGCGGTGTAAGAAGTAAAGCAGAAGTTGAAGAGAAATGGGATGCCGGCGCGCAAATGGTAGTTATCGGAACAGCTTTCGAAGAAAATCCGGAATTTTTAAATGTTTTTAAAAAATAGCTTACGCAAACCAAGACTTTTTTCTTGGAAAGACTCTACTTAATTCATCGTTTTTTACTTTTTCTATTCTTTTAATACCATCTCTGTTTAGTACCACTCTGTAGCGCTTAAACTCTATTCCGCTTTCTGTATAAAATTTCTGAACTATGTTAATGTGATAAACTCTATCTTCTTCAGACTTAATTAACTCGCCGTCTTTGACGAAAAAATATGATTTTTTTGGGTTGTCCATATTATAGGTGAAACGAAACAAATTAAACCTGGTGATATCGACAATAGAATTCAAATGTTCATCTTTAAGATCCTGACCCAATTTCTTTGGGTTAATCACAATTTTTTTCTTGTATTGTATAATGTGTTCGCCAAATAGATCGTCTTCGGAATGGAGAGTTCGGTCGGTAAATCTAAAGGCCTTTATTTTTGGCCCAAGTTTATTGAAAGGAACAAAACGAAAATTCTCACGAATTGAACCAACTTTGTGTTTATTGGCATTTGAAATATCGATTTTATAATCGAAATAAAAAGAATGAGCACGACTTATGAACAAATTGCCAATTAAACTTTTTATGCGGTCTTTAAGCATATAGCTCAGTACCAAAGCAACAAAAAATGTCGAGGTGAAATTCCCGTACTTTTGCTGATAATAAAATGCCACACCTGTTGAAAACAGCATAGCTAAACCGGCTGCAAAAGCAAAAACTGTTTGCTCGGCTATTGCCCCGTCTTTACGAATATTTTTATTCAGAAAGAAAATACTATCGACATATTTTTTTAACTGACTACGTTTGTAGATAATGAACTCATGGTTCATATTCTCTAAAGATACTCCTCCATAATATCGCTTTTCTTTATATCGTTGCTCCTCTCTAATAAAACTTAAAATATTTTGAAGCACAACTTGGCAGGGCGACGGGCTTCTTAGTATATAATTGTGTAAAATTAACAACTGATGCTCTACGGTATTGCTAATATACTCATCGCCAAAAAAGACTTGATTCTTTTTTCTTGTTTCTATTTCGTATTCTGATAATTGATTGAGTGCAGATCTATACAATTCTAATACACGTTTAATGTTTTCTAAGAAGGCATTAACAGACTCAATACTGGCTTTATTTTTACATAGTTTACGAGTTTTCCGATTGCTATTTCTAAGCGCACTGCTTAGCACTGTTGCCAGTATTTTTCCGGAGGTTTCAATTTCTGCCAACTGCGATTTATTTGCTTTATTGGGTAAGCCCTCAACCTTTTCGATAAAGCGATGCAAAGGACTCTGATAATTGCTTAAAAGTTCTAGTAGCGTGTATTCGGGAGTATTGTAGCGTATATTAACACGACTATCTTGATAAAACATATCTTTTTTATATGTTTGAGAATTGATATTCAACCCATTAGGTATAAACAAATATGTAATAACCTGATAGATTGAACGCTTCCTCTTAAACAAACTATAATAAGATTGTTTGATCTCAATAGAAAACTTATCGTGTATTTTAAGAATATCCTTAATCAAAGTTTTGGAGATTAATTAATTACCAGAATAAACCATGTGGCGTAATACCAATCCATTTAAAGTATGTCATTGCCATAAGAATAGAAACTAGCCAAGCTAGAATTTGCATGGTAATTCCATATTTGAAGGTATCGGTCCAACTATAATGATTAGTTGAATATAATAGTAAAGCTGGTTTACTATTGAATGGCAAAGTGTAAACATGTTCAATTAGTAAAGCAACCGGAAAGGCTAAACTCATAACCTCAAATCCAAAACGATTGGCAATGCCGATAGCAATTGGAATAAAAACCATTGTACGCATTGTTTTAGATTGAAAAATAAGTGCCGAGAAAATCATTCCTCCGGTAAGCACGATGTATAACAACCAAAAAGGAGTATCGTTTCCAATACCTAAACCATTAAAGAAAGCATTGACTGTAATACTTGGTAAATCGGTTACGGCTAATCCCGCACCTAATGTATAAGCCCCCGCCGAGAACAACAAAAGATGCCAAGGTATATCGACATCGTTCCATTTAACAATTCCAATTTTTGGTAGTAAGGCTACAATTGCTCCAACAAAAGCCACTGCTGTAGGCGAAATGCCATGCAACCTATCGGTTGTCCATAAGGCCAAAATACTGCCAAAAATTATAAGCGATTTTATTTCACTAAACGACACCTTGCCCATACTTTTTAATTCTGCTTTTAAACTTTCCATACCTCCTTCGATGCTTGGTAATCGTTCTTCTTGTTTAAGCGGGAAAAAAACTTTCGTTCCGATAATCCAACCTAACAACATAATTAACATAGCAACAGGAAATGCTGCCATCATCCATTCCGAAAAGAAGATATCGGTGCCAATTGCACCGGCAATAATAGACGCTGCTAATAAGTTAGCCCCGGAGCCTGTTAAAAAAGAAGCGGCTCCCATATTGATTTGCAACAAGTTTTGAAGAATAATATTTCGTCCAAAGTTATTTCGGTTACCGTTCGATGCCCCATATACTGCTGCTACTACCATAAAAATGGGTAGAAGTATAGCGGCTTTTGCTGTTGTTGCCGAAATGAAAAGCGATAATACAACATTTATTACAATAAAACTTAAAAAAATTGATGATGCATTTTTTCCAAATTTTAATATAAACCACAAGGCAAAGCGCTTTGCAACGCCGGTGGCGACAAGCATACTTGCTAAAATAAACGACAATATATTTAGCCACATTACTTTATGCCCGAGTTGCGCATAGGCTACATCTTCGGGCAAGACATTGGTAAGAACCAAACTAATAATTAATATTAAAGAAGTAAGGTAATTTGGTATTGCTTCTGTTATCCATAAAATAAGAGATGCTATAAAAAGAGCCAGCATAGCTTTATTAGCTTGAACAAATGCCAACATCCCAATCCCATCTAAATTCGATTTTGCTTTGTGGCTAAGAATCGAAGGATCGAATTGTTTTAGAAATGAAAAATCGAAAATGAACATAATTAAAATGAAGACTATGATGGACAATGGTGCCCCAATTTTCATTAGGATTTGTTCAAATTTCGATTTTTGTCTTACAGGGAGTTTTTCCATCCTGTAATTATTCATATCCAGAATATTCATTTCTAAAAATTATATTTTGCTAATTATTGACTTGGGTTTGTTTTGCCCAAAGATAAAGATTTGCCGACACAGTAAATTCTGTATCGACAAATTTTAAGTAAAATTAGTTTTTACCAATTTTTATAAGGATTCTTCATTAACATAGAGTTAAAGTACTTAACATCGCCGGTAACTTCTTCTCCTAACCATTCAGGTTTTTCGAAAATAGTTTCTTCGGTTGGTAATTCTATCTCTGCTACAATAAGACCTTCGTTATCACCGTAAAATTCGTCGACTTCGAATTTCAACCCGGAAACTTCCGGCACAATGTAACGCGTTTTATCGATAACTCCCGGTTCGCAAATCACCATTAATTCTTGTGCTTCGGTTACAGAAATTTCTTTTTCCCATTCGTAGCGCGATGCTCCTGAATCGTTGCCTATACCTTTGATGGTTAAAAAGCCTTTGTCGCCTTTTACTCTAACGCGAACCGTACGTTCTGGAACAGACGATAAATAACCTTGAGTAATCCTAGTTTGTTTAGTTACGCTCGATTTAAAATCGGTTTTAACTAAAAATTTTTTTTCTATTTCTTGAGCCATAATTTATTAATTACATTAACACACGTAGATTATTGATGTTATCGTGTTCTTTTTTAATTTGTGAATTCAATTTAATTTTTTGGTCAATGCCTGAGTAAACCGCATACTCTCGACCACAAACCTGACATCGAATTTCCTTAATATCGTTCGAAATGTATCTTACTGTTTCGAACTTATGCATATGAAATGCACATTGTATGTTTTTGAGTGTTTTAACGAATACAATTCCCATTGCAATATTGTTTTAAAAAAGTTGTCTTATGTCCGCAATTTTTCGACAACCTTACAGATTTAACTTAGTTAACAAAGGGTTTATCGATCATACCGATTACTCTTTTAATCGCTTGCAGGTAGTTGATGTTTTCTAAATCGGATAAACCGACTTGTTCCAAGGTTTTTTTAATATCTTCTATTTCTGTCGATTCTGAGTTAATGGTGGTTAATCTTGCGCCATTAATTAAAACTTCTGCATATTCGCAAATAGTATCGTTTACCATATATCCGAAACGATGTTTGTGAACTTTTACAGCTTGTAAATCTGGATGTGATTTTACCATTTCGATAAATTCATCATAAGTATATGTTTCTTTGGTTAAACTCGGCATGTTTACTTGAAATGCAGGAAATACATCGTTTTCTAAAACTGATTTAGCAATAGGAAATTCACCCTTCATTAAAGGATTCCATTGCTCTAATCCATCGACTGTCTGAACATAGGTTTTGATGTCCATTTTACCATCGCGAATTTTAGTGTTGTTAATATCATTAGTTCTAGACATGATATAAATCTCATCCGACTCTCTCTCCCATACTTTTTCCGGTACGGGCATAGAATAACGCGACATTAAGTATGCTTCTTCTTCGAAATCTTGTCCAAAAGTTCTAAACTCAAATCTTGGTTTAGATACTTCGCCTATTTTTAATTCTTGTTTTGCCATTGTTTTAATTATAAATGTTGTTTATGATATTATAAATTAGGGTATTCGAATTGATATAATTTCGCAGTTTGGTCACTCGCGATATACATTAGATGATTGGCTGTATCGATTGCTAGACCTTCTGCTTGAATAATATTTGTTTTATATGACTTGATGAGTTGACCATTTAGTTCGCAATAATTTAAACTTTGATCTTCGTCGCTTAAAATCCATAATTTATTGTGCACTACATCGTAAGCTAACTCCGAATTATCATTTGCAAAAGACAAAGAAAATGAAGACAGTATTTGCATTTGTTTGCTGTATTTTAAAAGTTTGCCTGGGTTCTTTTCGTTTAAAATGTAAAAACACTTATCGTTTGAATTGTATGTTAAGCCTTCTAATCCGCTATTATCGCTATTATTTTCGACTTGTATTTTATATGAAATGGTATCGTTAGTAATTTTATCAATTTTGACAATTCGTCTTAATCTCTCTTCGGCCACCCATATATTTCTGTCTTCGTCTAAAGCAACTGCTTCTAAATCGTTGCCAATATAATTTAATGATTGAAAAATTCTTCCCTCAGAACTAATTTTATAGATTTTATTCGTGTTATCGCTAACTAGCCATATGCTATTAGCCACCGCATCGTATACCAAACCAGAGGGTTCTTCGATATCTATGCTAAACTCGGATATTAATTTCAATAGGTTGTCATCTGTCTGTTCTTCATCTTTACGACAAGAAAAAAACAAAAAAGAAAACGCCAACAATATGAAAAATCTATTCATCAATTATTTTTCGAAAAAAATATAGAACAGCTTACCCGAAAGTAAGCTGTCAATCACTATGAGGTTTAGGGAATAACAATCACGTTCCAAGTTGCAGGGTCATCTTTCATAACACCGTCGAACTCTTCGCCTTTTCCATCTGTAAAGTACATTTTATCGCCATTTCCGTCCTTTGCTCTAAAGTACCACGAAATAGCATCGCCCGATGAAAAATCGGCGGCAGGAATGGTAAAAGTATACATATCGTCTCCTGTTGGTAATGCGCCTGCCCAAACGATGTCGAATCGATCTATGGCTTCGTCGTATGTAGCTGCGTTATAATTAGAGGTGTAGTAAAATTTTACTTCTTGCGGACCTCCATTATCGTATTTAACTTTTACTGTAAATACTAAATCGCTACCATCTTCTGGTGTAGTTGTATAGAACATTGAAAAACCATTGATAACTACGGGCTCGCCAGCCATGTACGAAGGCCATGTAGTTTCGTCGTCGTGGTTGAAGGATCCTCCTGTAGTTTCTAAAGGATAATATGTTTTATTTCCATCGTTGTCTTCGGCTCTTAAATAATATCGGATTATAGTGCCTGAGGCTTGCAAAGGTATAACTCCGGTATAAAGACTATCGTTAAAACTTAAAACAACAGATGTTTTTTCGTCGGCGATTTGACCGGGGAAGATGTAATACAATTTAACTTCTTGTACAGAATCGTTGTCGAATGCATCAACTGTAAAAGTAACATCCCCTAAGTTTCCGGCTTGAGCACCTTCATAAGTTACAGATAAAAACAAAGGTTTATCGTCTGTTATATAGTAGAAGTTCGGCTCACTGTATCCTAATTCCGGATAATACGAAGTTTTACCTGTTAAATCTTTGGCTTCTACGTAATATTCTACTTTTGTGCCCAATACAAATGTTGGTACACTAATTTGATATTCATCGTTGATTAATGGCATATCTAAAGATTGCACCGAAGATGCCGTCATTAATATTAATTTAACGGAGGCTACACCATCGGCATCGGATACTTGAATAGAATATATTTCTGTAAACTCTGTTAACTCTTCTGCTGTAATAACTGGAGCTTTATTTTCGTTACTATTGGCTGCACCTTTAGTGTCGTTAGAAATTTCCCAAACATCACTTCCATCAGGAATTCTTGCGTAAGTTAAACCACTATAATCAGCTAAACTTGGCACTTCTACTTGGTCGATCAATTTATTAGAAGCATCGAATAATGATAGTGTTTCTCCACCCGAAGAAATTTTAAAATTAGAATGTAATCCTTCGTTGGTATCGTCGCACTCGATAACTAAATAGCCTTTAGCATCGATAGTAGTTCCTGATGGTAAGACGTACGTTTCTGAGTTATCGGCAACAGCATATCCTGTTAAGTCGATAGTAGCATCTGAGCTGTTATATAACTCCAAATAATCCGGATCTCCGGTAGAGAGCACCTCATTGATGACAACATCTGAAGCTTGAATAATCGGATTATCAGTTTTGTCTTCGTATAATTCATCTTTAACACAGCTAATAATGGTTAGCGATGCTAAAAGAGCTATTAGTACTAATCGTATAGCTTTCATATCGTTTTTATTTAATGTCATTATTATAAATCTTTTACTTACTTTTTTTAAAAATCTATCTCTATTCTAGCTTGAATAAATCCAAAATCGTCTCCTGCTGTACCTGCTTCTTCTATAATGGTTTTATAGTCTGAAGTTAAATTTCCATCGACATCGTGACCTACATTAAGTTTGCCTTTTCCATTGGCATAGCGATCGTGATCGAGGATTGAATAATTCAACATAAATTTAACATTATCGTTCACATAATAATTTAATCCGATAGTATATGCTTGAGCTGAGCCACCGTATATCTGTGCTTCGAAATCGTTTAAATTCAAATAATCGTAACGAATTGCTAATTCTAAGTCGCCCCATTCTTTACCTCTGGTAACTTGAGTAAATTCTGCTTCGCCATTATTGTAGTTGTAATTTCCACCAAATATCAAATAACCTGCTTGTGCGTAAAACCCGTCGAATTTTGCATTTTCATACCCTTCGAATCTATTAAACTGTGTCATCATATATTCGCCTTGAAACATAATGTTTTTATATGCAAAAGCCAGTTCGGCACCTGTTAAAAATTGGTTATCGATAGCGCTAAATTCATCAGTATCTAAATATTTTTTTCTATTGATGGTTGTTAGCGATCTTGTACTCAACCTGAAAGCTCTTTCTGTTTCCCAAGATGTTTTAGGCGTTCTGTAAGAAGCTCCTCCGCCAACATGAACCAATAAATTTTCGCCAATTTTAGGGTGAATTGCTAATCGGCCTGTAAAAGAGATGCCTTCGTCGATTCCATCATCTTTATTTTTAGCTTCTGTAAACGCTACTTCTTCTGCCTCTCCAACTTTCTGGAAATGTACACCTGCAATAGCTGTAAAAAGCTGGTCGCTATATGTACCATTTACTCCCATATGGCGCGAAGGAGCTAACTCATTTACTAAAGACCTTTCTGTAAACATCAAATAGCGAGATGTAGTAGTGCTTTCCATAGAAAAGCCCTCTTTAAAATTTCCGATTTTGAAATTAAATTTTTGATTATCGGTTGTGTATTTCAAATAAGCATCTTTAAGTTCCATAACTGCACCGGCAAAGTCTAAATCTAACTCTCCATACCAGTTTTGCCATAAATTGGCTTTGATAGCAAATCGCGCTCTGCGAACGTTTACCCCATTTCCAATAGGATTGTATGCATTTTCGTCGAAAAAATATGCACCATCGAAATACAATCGAGAATCGAACCAATATTTAAATTTTTTATCGGCCGACTCGAATACTAAAATTCCATCTCTGTTTTCAACGTCGATTGGTGTTCTCTGTGAAATTGATTTTCCGTACTGGTTAACACGAGTAGCTGGCACCATGAAAACCTCCATAGACTCGATTGCATCGATTTCTTGTTTATCGAACCCATCGGCAGTAAAAACTAATTTTTTACTTGATTTTTCTGGAACAATCATTTTAAAATGACCTTGTTCATCGCTTTTGGCTTCAATATTAATTGCGCCTTTCAAACGTACTTCTACATTCGAAACAGCTTCTTTGGTTTGAGCATTAAAGATGCTCCCTTCCACTGTAATATCTTGTGCATACATGCCAAGGCTTAATACAGTTAGCATAAAAAATAATACACTTTTTGTCATATTTATGATATTTATTGTTTTCAATAATTTGTGTTTATAATTTATTAATTACATCCGACAGGCGTTCGTCGTGTTGTATATTCATTTTCTTTCTTAATCGATATCGGTTTACTTCTACACTTTTAGGAGAAATATTTATTAAACTCGCAATTTCCTTAGAGGATAACTTTAATCGAATTAATGCACATAATTTTTTATCATTCTCGGTTAAGCCAGGGTACTTTTTATTCAGCCTAAAAAAGAACTCACTATTCATATCCGACACATACAAATCGAAATTTTCTCTTTCTTTATCTAAGTTTAAATTTTCGTTGATTAATCTCGATAATTTATTTAAATCATCGTGATTTAGTTCAAGATCGGATTTGTCCTTCAATTTATTAATTTTGGCTTTTAATTTTTCTAAAAACTCATTTTTTTGGATAATACTAAGCGCAAAGTTCATCAACTCTTGTTTCTTGTAGTTGACTTCATTTTCTAATTTTTTATTAGTTAAGTTAGTCGATTCGATTTCTTTTTTTAAAAGATTAGTTTGAATTTGATACGTTTTTTCTTGCTCGTTGAAGCTGGCAATATTTTTTTCTTTTTTATAGCGGGTTTGTTTATACAAAAGGAACGCTACACCCGCCGATAAAGCAAGTATTATTGCATACAAAGTGGGCTGAAATAAGTCTATTGAATTATTGTTAGCTTTATCGAGAGTCTGTAAACCGATTTCGACAGCTTGATTAGCTGCTTTTTCAGAACCTTCTGATACTTGAATTTTAAAAACATTACTCACAAAAAACAAGCTGATAAATGAACTAAGTCCTGCTAAAATGGGTGTCAAAATCCATCCTATCGATATATTTCCTAGCACATTAAATTTAATGTTTCTTCCTCCTTTAAGTAAGCCTATTCCCATTATAGATCCAACAATAGCTTGTGAACTAGAAACGGGCACCAACGGAATTGCAGGTAAGCCTATACTTACAAAAAAGTTTGATAAACTCGAAGAAGAAAACACAAATAGAACAAGCGAGTGCGCTAATACTACAACCAATGAGGCTTCGGCCGATAGTTTCATAATATCGTCGCCAACAGTCATCATCACTCTTTTTGAATAAGTAATTATTCCAACCGCGATAGCAATACCTCCTAGCAAGAATAACAATTGAACGCCATCTAGTGTAAACAAACCAAAATTCAATACAATATTGGGTGCCGAAGGTACAAACACGCCTACAACATTTGCTATATTGTTGGCTCCTAAACTATATGAGCCAAAGGCTCCGACAATAATAAGCGCATTCCTAATATAAGCATCTAAGAGTATTAGATGAATCTGTAGTTTTCTTATTAATTTTTTTAATGAAATATATAGGATAATAGCGAAAATAGCTCCTAAAATTGGCCCGGATATCCATGTTGTAACAATCTTTGTTAATGAGCTGTAATCTGTAGGATTTCCTGTGAAGAAGTTCCATCCAATGATGGCTCCAACTATGGCTTGAGAAGTTGATATCGGCAAGCGGAATTTGGTCATTCCAAAAACCGTTAAACCAGATGCTAAGGCCACTGTAAATGCACCTCCTAATGCAGAAATAGACCCAAGTTTTCCTAGCGTATGCGAAGCGCCAGCTCCCTGAATGACAGCGCCTAAAATAACAAAAACAGATGCAACAATAGCTGCTTTTCGAAATTTAACCATTTTTGAGCCGACAGCCGAACCAAATACATTGGCAGCATCGTTGGCGCCTAAGGTCCAACCCAAAAAGAGTCCGCTAGATAAAAAAAACAAAAACATACTTCAATGTTACATTCTGCTTTTTAAAATAAGAGCACTTAGGATATTTGACACCAATTCAGATGCATCCGAGATCTCTTCGATATGAAGGGCAAAATAACGCAAGTGAATTTTTTCGCTTAATTTCAATTCATCCATCTCACGAAATAATTTCCTTTTAATTTGATTTGCAAGCTTATCGGCTTCTCTTTCGTAAAAAGCAACTTTCTGTAAACCTTCTTTGGCTTTATCTGGAGATGTAAAAAAAATTCTAGCAGATGGTATAACATTTTCTGTCGCTGCTACCGAAATATCAGCCAAACGAATAAAATCGTTAATTAGCACTTCAGGGATGTTAGGTATTTCTACATCGAATTGGCTTAAATTTTCTTTAGCCATATCTATTATATCATCCGACTTTTCGAGGAGTCGTAAAACATCGCTCGAAAAATTTGGTAAAATAGAGTGTAAATAAAATTCGTTTTCGATGCTTCTTTTTATCGCATCTGCTTTACCTTCTAATTTTTCCAAAGTTCTTAGTTTTTTTTCGAACTCTGCAAGATTTCCATCGAGGTAATGTTTTAACCCTTCTTTAAAATTTAATAAACCTATATCTATTGTATCGTAAAAATCGTCGATATTCTTAATGACAGATTTTGAAGTTTTAAAGATTTTCATGATCCTAAAATATATTTGTACAAATATACCTAAATATTGCTTTTGCAGTGGTAAAAAAACTTTATGACAATATATAAAATATACTATGTATAGTTTTTATATTTATTTTTTATCTTTTTTTCTGTACTATATAATTTTTATTGTTGTGTTTATATAATGTATAAGAACATTATTTTATAGTATGTGTATTGTTTATAATTTTTTTGGTTGAGTATTTTATATTGTATTATTAAGATTAAATACATGCGAAAAAATTAATATTTTCTGAAAAACATTGATTTAAACTTGAAGAACAAATAAATATTCTAGAACATAAAAGAGATTGACAATTGTCATGTATTTAGCATACTTCTAGATTTAGTTTTGTTATGTGGTAATATCTACAAGTGTATATATCAATCAGATTATTTATGAATATTAATCAATAAAGAAGAATATGAAAACAACATCTAGTAAACTAATCTTAGCAGTACTCATATTATTATCTAGTACTACTTTTGCACAGTTAACCATTGATGGGCAATTTAAAACACGCTTCCAAATGTTACATGGTTACAAATCTCCTGTTGCAAAAGAAACTCCAGCTACTTTTGGTGCTGACCAAAGGAGCCGTTTAATTTTTGGTTACACATCGGAAAAATACTCGGCAAACTTTACACTTCAAGATGCAAGAGTATGGGGATCCGACGACTTTTACAACGCTACAGGTAACCAAAGAAATTCTTACGGATTAGGCATCTACGAAGCATGGGTAGAACTTAAATTAGGCCAAAATTCAGCTTTAAAAGTTGGTCGTCAAGAATGGAAATACAATGGATCAAGGTTAATCTCACACAGAGACTGGTGGACTACAGGATTGTCTTATGATGGTCTTTTATACAAAATGCATAACAAAGAAAGCGGTTTGTTTATCGATTTAGGCCTTTCTTATAATAACGACATGAATCCTGGTACAGGAGAATACATCAACGCATTTCCAGATCGCTTGAAAACCGTTAACTTTTTAAATATTAAAAAAGCAGTAAACGAAAAATTTGATGCTAGTTTTAATTTTATTTTTTCAGGAAAACAAGATGCCGCTAACGCAAATATTTTATATATGAAAGCCACCGAAGGTGTTATTTTAAACTACAACAATGGTAAAAAAGCAACCGATGGCGTTTTCGGTGGTTTATCAGCATATTTCCAACATGGTGAAACTGCTTTAAGTACAACAGGACATCAAAAATCTTCGGCATATATGCTAGATGTTAATCTAGGGTTTAGAGCTATGGAGAAAAAATTAGAAATTTCTGCCGGTGTTGAAATGCTTTCTGGACATGATGCAACCAATACTGACTCTTTGTATAATACGATCAATCATACTTTCGATTTATTAAATGGTGGTCGTCATCCATATTATGGTGGTAATTTAGATTATTTTGTTATGCCTGCGCATATGAAAAATGCCGGAATGATGGATCCTTATCTTAAATTAAATTACAAAACATCTGAAAAAGGGAATTTTGGTTTAGGAATATGGTTACCTATGTTAGCTAACGATCTATACACTTCTAGAATGGACGACAACGGTGATAAAATTTTATACGAAAAAGGTCTTGGAACAGGTATCGACTTAAGCTATAAACATAAATTCTCGAAAGAAGTAATGTTAATGATTGGTGGTTCTTTCTTTATGATGTCCGATTCATTTAAAGAAATGAAATCTATGGTTACCTACGATGCTAATAATAGCATTACCGACGATAAAGCAGGTCAACAATATTTTGTTTATACTATGTTAATAGTAAAACCAAGTTTTTTCTCAAGCGAAAAGAAGTAGTTTAGTAGTAATTTTTTCAAATTGTTAAAAAAGGGGTTGCCATTGGCGACCTCTTTTGCTTTTCGGTACTAATAAATTTGTACATTTATCAAAAAAAAATATGAGACATTATAAGCTTATTTCGATTGTAATAGTTACCATGTTTATATCGATAAACGCATGCAAAACAAAGGAATCTGTGGCAAAAGAAAATGATCAAATTCAAGTTGAGCGATCGACAACATCCGAACAAAGTAGCACAAGTAAAATCTATTCGGGCACTATTCATAAACAAGGTATTACAACCTACCAGTATGGTTCGCATGTATTAAAAACAGACCAAGGTGTTTTTGCTTTAAGGTCGAAAGAGAATTTGGATGCATATATCGATAAAGTTGTAGAAATCACAGCTACAGAAATAAAAGGCTATCCAGTTTCCGGCGGACCTATTTACCTAGAAGTAATAAGTATTAAATCCATCGACTAATGCCATTACAAAATAATTGGTCGATGATTGTCGCAATTGGACAAAACAACGAAATTGGAAAAAATAACAATTTATTGTGGCGATTATCAGACGATTTAAAACGTTTTAAGTCTATAACAACAGGGCACACTATAGTAATGGGTCGTAAAACTTTCGAATCCTTACCCAAAGGTGCTTTGCCCAATAGACGTAATATTGTTTTATCGAATAATAAAATTGATGCTCCAAATATTGAATCTGTTAAATCTATAAATGAATTGTATTCTATTATCGAGCCAAATGAGCAAGTTTTTATTATTGGTGGAGCGAGTTTATACAAGCTTTTTCTGAATACCGTCAATCATTTATATCTTACAGAGGTTGAATATTCTGGCGATGCCGATACTTTTTTTCCAACTATCGATCGATCGATATGGGTAGAATTAGAAAAAATCGTTCATAAAAAAGATGAAAAAAATGAATATGATTACACTTATTCTCATTTAATACGCTCTTAACTATCTGTTTTATAATTATTTAAAAAATTTTCCAATTTTTATAGGGGTAAGTCTATTTATTGGTGTTTTAAAGATGTAAACATTTTTAAAGAAATAATAATCATCAAATAATAGAGTTATGAAAACAATTCATTTTTTAATCGTTATTTCAGTTATAGCCCTAACATTTAGTGCTTGTAAAAAAACTGATGAAGACAAAGCCGGACGCGAAGCTGCTGAGCAGACAATACAAGACGACGGTAATGCAGAATCGATGTTCGACAATATTTTTAAAATTGTAGGCGACGAAGTTCAAAATGCTGAAAGCTCAGGTTCGAAGTCTACTTATAACCGCGACACAGAAACCGGATGCCCTCAAATTGATGTAACTATTTCGAATGGTATAGTCACTTCGCTAATAATCGATTATGGTGATACTTATTGCACCCCTACCAATTCTACCGATCAATTTAAAGGACGTATTGTTGTAACTTCTAACGGAAGATTTAGAGAAAGTGGAACAGTTATCACTACTTCACTAGAAGATTTCTACATCAACGATTATCACATCGAAGGTTCTAAAGTTTTAACCAATTTAGGAAGAGATAACGACAGTTTATTAAACTATCATTTCGAAGTAATTGGCGCTAGAATAACCGCACCAAGTGGCGAATATACATCTTGGGAATCTGACCAAAACAGAAGATGGTTAGTTGGTGAATCATCAATATTATGGCCTTTCGATGATATATGGGAAATATCCGGAGAAAACACTGGTGTTGATGCTGAAGGTAATGCCTACTCAATCGCAACCAACGAACCTCTATGGGTAAAAGTAGGGTGCAGATTCATCCAACAAGGTACGCTAACTGTGCAAACTCAAGGTTTCACTGTAAATGTTGACTATGGTACATACGAACCGAACGTTTGCGACAGAAATGTAACATACACCGTAAATGATAATAACTATACAGTTACTGTAAACTAAATTTTAAAATCAATTTACATACTTCGACGGCGGGCCCAACGTGGGCTCGTTTTTTTTTAATTATAAGTATAGAAAAAGGTTGAGCATTGCTACCCAACCTAATTAAATTACCTACGAGAATTGTTATTTGATTATTGCTTTTCTAAAGTTAAAATCTGACCAGAATTTAATGGTTCAATAATTAATTGTTCACCTTCGAATCGGTAAGTATAATTCATTTCCATATTAGGCAATACCCAGATTATTGTTGAGTCATTAACCTTAAATTGTCCTTTGATTTCGATACCGTTTGAAGTAGTTAAATCTTGTCCTTGAAAGATATATCGAGTTCCTTTATTCAAATCCGACATGGCTCCAGTTGCTCCAATAACTTCCCAAGAACCTTGTATGCGTTCGTTTGGTGATAAACTCATATCGACAGATTTGGTGGATGCACTAGTGCAACTTAACAATAGTATTGTTAAATTAGTTGCAACAAAAAAATACAAAAACGATTTCATTTTAAATTATTGTATTTTCTTGTATGTAAATATCTGATCGGCACCATTAATTAATTGCAATTTGCCATCTACAATGCTTACCTTTTCGGTGACTTCGTTTAAACCCTGATAAGTGTAATGTAATTCGCCATCTTTTACAAAGAAAGTTCCCATTTTTTCGTTTGTGTTTTGGGTGTAATACATCACATCTTCGTCGAATTTAAGCACTGTACCTTTATACATCTCGAAATTTGTGCCTTCAACAGATTCCAGCTCCCAACTACCTTGCACATCGGTGTAGTCGATGCCGGCTGGTGCTACAACTTCTTGATTAAGTTCGTCTGCAGAAGGTTGTTGATTTCCACAACTCGCAAATAATGCTACACTCACGACTGCTAATAAAATTGATATCTGTTTCATCTCTTTGAAATTTTACTGTTATTGATTATTGTTTAATAAATTTGATAATTTCTGTTTTACCTGACCACTGAATTTTTACAAAATATACGCCTGTATTTAAACTGCTAACATCGAATTGTTGGCTGTTAGAGTCTATTGTTGATTGTATTAATACTCGTCCGAACATATCGACTACAGCTAGCTCACTTATATTTGCTTTAATGTTGTAATTAACATTTAATAAATCGTTAGCAGGATTTGGGTAAACTTCTATTCTGTATGTTTCGCCAATTTCATCGATGCCGATACAAACTGTTAAATCGACTACAATATCGTCTGTAGCTGTACAACCATTCTCGTCTGTAACTTCTACAATGTATGTGCCTGCCTCATCAACTGTAATCGTGGCCTCATCGGAACCTGTATTCCATGTATAGGATGCAAAAGAACCGGCATCAATATCGAGTGTAGCGTCATCACAAATTATAGTATCATTTCCTAAAAATACTATCGGTAAAGGATTTTCTACAACAACTACACTAACAGAAGTCCCTAAACATCCATTAGCATCTTCTACTTCAACAGAATAAGTTCCTGCAGTTACTGTGCTTGTTTGTGT
>JAFGXI010000034.1 GCA_016936665.1 Bacteroidales bacterium | reverse complement strand
TACAGGTTTAGTTTTTCTAGAGCTTGTGGGCGACTCCGAAAAACATTTAGAAATGGAACGCAAGTTAAATTTGGTAAAAGGCGTTGACGCTAAGCTTGTTAGCTTACATTTAGAAGAATAAAAAAACAAAGCCTTGCAATATGCAAGGCTTATTTCAAGTGATCCAGCCAGGACTCGAACCTGGGACCTACAGCTTAGAAGGCTGTTGCTCTATCCAGCTGAGCTACTAGACCATCCTCATTTCGGATTGCAAATTTAGTATAAATTTTTTTTATTTTCACTATTGAGTCAGCTTTTTTGCAAAAGCTTGAACAGGAGGTAATTGGCCTTGGTAGTGAAACCAATCTTTACAATCGTAAAATTGTTCGTGAACCTGTTCGCTGGAGTACAAACGAGCATGAATAGTTCCATTAATAAAGTCCATATAATTCTCTGCATTCAACTTTATTACAAGCTCTACTAAACTAATAGATTCGTTCTGGAAAATAGGCGATTGCGATGGAATGGTATAAATGTTAGCGTCTTGTTCGTATCCCGTCAAATACTTATGAAGAACACTAAAACTTTCGTCGACAATAGCCGATGGTATTCTAATTTCGAGCTTATACCAACGCTCTAATTTTTGACCGATATTTTGAACAATAATCCTAGGGTAAAATTTAATCTGGTCGAATAAACCATTCATCATTTGAGGTACTCCATTAAGTTGGGTAAGTTGAACGATTTGTAAATCTGAAGTTTTTTGTTTCTGATATAAAGTCCTAATTTCGTACTCTTCCATTACGATGTTTTTAGCACCCGAACGTTTGTAAAATTTAACATTTGAACACATATGTGCTTTTTGTGTCGACTCGGGTACTTGAATAAGAATAGCATCTTCAATTTCAATTGTTTTAAGCATCGGAACCGCAGGCGAAATATTTTTCTGTATCAAATCTTCGAGCGAAGAAAGTAAACCTATTGCAGAGGGTTTGCTTTCCCATGCTGTCCATCGCCCTCCTTTGGTTTGAGCACCAATTAATATCGTTCCGCCAACCGAATTAGCCATGGCAGAAACCGTTTGAGAAAGTATTCCTATTTGCCATTCTTGGTTTTTAAAAACCTGTTTGTAGCTATAATAGACTTCCCTTAAATTGTTTTTTAAACGATGACTTTTAATATAATCCGATGTCAAAATTAAGAAGTGTTACGATTCGATTAGCAAAGATAAAATATTACGTTATTTAAACGACACCCATTTCTATTTTAGCCATTATCTTTGCGCAAAATTTACAATAACGATGATTTACGAAAATATAATTCAAACCATAGGCGACACGCCATTAGTTAGAATCAATCGCCTAAACCCAAACCCAAGAGTTGAAATATTAGCCAAAATTGAAGGGCAAAATCCAACCGGTGGCATCAAAGATAGAATTGCTTTAAAAATGATTGAACAAGCCGAAGCCAACGGTGAACTTACCAAAGGCAAAACGATTATCGAAGCCACATCAGGAAACACAGGTATAGGGCTTGCGATGATAGCCGCGGTGAAAGGATATAAAGTCGAAATTGTTATGAGTGAAGCGGTTTCGGTAGAGCGACGTAAAATTATAGCTTCGTACGGAGGTAAAGTAACCCTTACACCCAAGAGTTTAGGAACTGATGGTGCAATTCTTAAAGTGAAAGAGCTTTGCGATCAATCGCCACATTTATACTTCAATACCGATCAATTTACAAACAAGTACAATAAGTTAGCGCACTACAAAACCACAGCTGAAGAAATTTGGAAGCAAACCAACGGTAAACTCGATTATTTTGTCTCTGCATTGGGAACATCGGGTACGATTATGGGGGTTGGTGCCGGATTAAAGGAACACAATCCTAAAATTAAAATTGTTGAAGCACATCCGGTAAAAGGCCACTATATACAAGGTTTAAAAAACATGAAAGAGGCGGTTATCCCGGCTATATACGATGTCTCAAAAATAGACGAGTCCATTATGGTCGATTCGGAAAAAGCATTTCAAGTAGCCAGAGAAATTATTAAAAAAGAGGGGATTTTTGTTGGCATGAGCTCAGGTGCTGCGCATTTTGCTGCCATGGAGATAGCCAAAAGAATCGATAAAGGCAGAATTGTGGTGATTTACCCAGATAGAGGCGAAAAATATTTAAGCACCGATTTATTTAATTTCGATTAATATTGACTTCGAAGAATAAATTTGGCGAGAAAAATTATTTGCGACCTGTTTGATTTTATTTTTACTTCGTAAATTAATTTATGTGTTAAAAACAACCATCAGATTTTTACTATACCAACAGTGTAAATCTATTTTTTCAGATTGTTAAAAAAAGAATTTATGAAAATTTCAGGCAAAATTGTAGATGTGTTAAATCGAGAAATATACGAAGGGACCTTAAACATCGAAAACAATAAAATAACGAAAATAGTAAAAGAACCAGTTAATCAACAACAATATATTTTGCCAGGTTTAATAAATGCACATGTGCATATAGAAAGCTCAATGTTAACCCCGGCATCATTTGCATACACCGCAGTAAAACACGGAACAGTTGCTACGGTGTCCGACCCACACGAAATTGCCAATGTGTTGGGCGTTGAGGGCATCGACTATATGACGAATAATGCTAAAAAAGTACCATTGAAGATTTTTTTTGGTGCCCCATCGTGTGTGCCGGCAACGAGTTTCGAAACATCAGGAGCTGTTATTGATGCTAAAACAATTGAACAGTTAATGCTTAGAGACGATATTTGGTATTTATCAGAAATGATGAATTTCCCGGGTGTCATATATAACGATCAAGAAGTTCATGCAAAATTAAAGGCAGCACAGCAAGCCGGGAAACCAATCGACGGTCATGCGCCATATTTGATGGACGAAAACTTAAAAAAATATGCTATGGGAGGCATCACTACCGACCACGAATGCGTAACGCTCGAAGAAGCCCGTCAAAAAATGGAATTAGGGATTAAAGTTCAAATTAGAGAAGGTAGTGCCGCTAAAAATTTTGAAGCACTTAATGCCTTAATATCGGAACGTAACGAAATGGTAATGCTTTGTACCGACGATTCTCACCCCGACGATTTAATCAATGGTTTTATGAACGTAATTGTTAAGCGTGCTATTAACGGTGGGCACGATCTGTTCGATGTGCTTTCAACAGTATCTACCAATGTCATAGAACATTACAATTTACCTGTAGGTCTTTTACAGGAAGGCGATGCAGCAGATTTTATTGTGATTGACAATTTATCAGACTTCAATATTTTAAGTACCTATATCGATGGAAATATAGTTTTTGATGGCACTAAAACCTTATTCGAAATCCCAAAAGAAGATGCTAAAAATAGGTTCGACAGACGTGCAATTAATGCTTTAGATTTGAAACAGGCTATAGGAAAATCAAAAATTATCAAAGTAATTGAAGCATACGATGGCGATTTAACAACAGGCGTTTTTGAATACCAAAGTGATAAGGACTTAGAAAATTTCGAAGCAGACATAGATCAAGATATCTTAAAAATGGTCGTATTAAGTCGTTACGACCAGTCGCCCGTTCAAGTCGGGTATGTTAAAGGCTTTGGAATGAAGAAAGGTGCTTTTGCATCAAGTATTGCGCACGATAGCCACAATGTAATAGCAATTGGAACGAACGACACAGACTTGCTAATAGCCATCAATCTTTTAATTGAAAACAAAGGCGGGCTTGCTTTTACCGATCAACAATTCGAAGAAAGTTTGAAGTTGGAAATAGCCGGACTTATGAGCAACAAACCAATAGAAGAAGTTGCAGGCTTATATAAATCTATAAGTGACAAAGTAAAGGCATGCGGTTCAAAATTATATGCTCCGTTAATGACAGCAGCGTTTATGTCTTTACTGGTTATTCCTAAACTAAAATTGGGCGATAAAGGTTTATTTGATGTCGAGAAATTCGAATTTACAAATTTGATTCAATAATTTTCCTACCTTTGCTTGTATAGTTAAAAGATATTTAAGATGAAGAATATTTTATTATTGTTTTTAATAGCTTGTTATACTGTATCTTATTCACAGTCGAGTGTGAAAATTAATCCTAATGTCGGTTTAACCATTTCAAAGATGACAGAAGATAATGCTAATCAAGCTCATCTTTCCTATGTGGCTGGCTTCGATGTAAGAATAGGTAACATTGTTAACATTATTCCGGGTTTGTATTTTGGAAATATTGGTACGCAAATCGACTACGAAGATCAAACACACGAATAAAATATCGATAATTCTATAAATACCATTCAGTTACGCACTCTGGTTGCGCTTAATTTAATCAATACCAAAATGTTTAAAGTTAGGGCATATGGAGGTCCCTCTTTACATTGGACACTTCAGTCTTTAGAAGTAGAAAAGAATAATATTAACAATGCTATAGCCTATTTGAATGTTGGAGGAGGCTTAGATGTTGGTATTGTTACTTTCGATTTACGATTAGATTATGGACTCACTAAGGTGTACGATAGCGCTGGTTCAGAATCGATACAATTAGCATCGAAAAGTAATATTATTACATTTGCAGTTGGTTTAGTTTTTTAATTAATAAGAATGAAAATTATAATTGCAGGAGCTGGCGAAGTCGGCTTGCATCTTACCAAAATGTTTAGTGCCGGAGGCGATCACAACATTGTTATTGTAGACACCGACCCACAGCGAAGTCATACTATCGATACACATTACGATGTTCTAACTGTCACAGGTTCTGCTACTTCTATTGCTGTACTGAAAGATATTGGTATGCGAAATACCGATTTGTTTATTTCGGTAACCGAAAAAGAAGAAACCAATATTACCTCTTGTATTTTAGCTAAAAAATTAGGAGCGAAAAAGACCGTAGCTCGTATCGATAATCAAGAATATTTAACCTACCAAAACACAAAATTACTCAACGACTTAGGAGTCGATCATGTGACATATCCTCAACGCTTAGCAGCACTCGAGATAGCAAATCTTATCAGGGAAACCGGCGTTTCGGAATCTATCGAATTTTCGGGTGGTAAGCTTTCTTTATATGCTATTAAACTCGATGAATCGGCTAAAGTAATTGGCAAAACATTGCAAGAAGTTAACTTAGGACGTTCGTTAAATTATAGAGCAGTAGCTATCGAAAGAGGCGATGCCACAATTATTCCGAGTGGAAAAGATACATTTCAACTAGGCGATTTAGTATATGTCATTTCTAACAAAGATGGACTCGATAAATTGATGGAAAGTTCAGGAAAGCAGCATATCGATGTAAGAAATATTATGATCTTGGGAGGTAGCCGAATTGGAACTAGAACAGCTAAAGAATTACAGCATCATTTTAACGTAAAACTCATCGAATTAGACGAAAATAAAAGTTTGCAAATAGCCGACCAACTTACTAAAACGCTAGTGTTAAATGGCGATGGTCGTGATACAGAATTGCTCGAAGAAGAAGGCATCAGAAAAATGGATGCATTTATTGCAGTGACCGATAACTCCGATACCAATATTATTGCCTGTTTGTTGGCCAAAAAGCTTGGCGTTAAAAAGACAATTGCTGAAATTGAAAACGTCGACTACATTCAGATTGCCGAAAATATAGGAATAGATACAATTATTAATAAAAAGTTTTTGGCAGCATCCAGTATTTTTGCATATACGCTTTCTGCAGAAGTTCATACCATGAAATGTTTGACAGGAACCGATGCCGAAATAATGGAGTTTGTTGTGCACGACGATTCCGAAATTACAGGTATGGAATTAAAAAGTGTCGACTTCCCTAAAAATGCAATAATTGGCGGAATAATTCGAGATAAAGAAAGCTTTATCGCTACGGGTAAGACCATTATTGAGTCTGGTGACCGTGTAGTTGTTTTTGCTTTAGCAGAAGCTGTAAGAGATCTCGAAAGAATATTCAAGTAAAATATTAAGAAATACAATTCTGATCTGTGTATAACGATACTATTAAATTGCTGTAAAATATCATAATTAAAGCCCACTTAATTAAGCTCAAAGTGTTATATTTGTATCACTTAAGAAATTCAAAAAAAACTATTGTAAAACAAAAAGGATTAATTAATCCTTAAGAAAATAAAGATTATGAGACATTCGCTTATCTTATCAGTTGTATTGTTGGGAACTTTGCTGTTCAGTTTAAATTCATGCGATAAATCAGACACAAATTCATCCGACGATGGCTTTCGTTCTAAGTATACCAACACAACAATCTCAGGTATTGTTTACGACGAAAATCACTGGCCAGTCCAAGGAGCAACCATAACAGCACATGGCCATACACAAACCACAGATGCTAATGGGGTTTTTACATTCCCGAAAATATCAGTTCCAATCTACAGATGTTATGTTGTAGTGAACTACAACGATCAATATTTCGAAATCATGCGTTCTTCCAAACCAGTAGAACATGGTGTTACAAGATTAGATGCACATTTACTTTCGAAAGCAATGGGGAACTCATTTTACTTTAATGCTGGGAGCAATTACACTGCAAATTTATCTGATGGTTCAACAATTTCGTTTTACTCAAGTACTCAATTTGTAGACGAAACCGGAAATCCGTACAATGGTGGAGTTTCATTATACACATATGTGTTAGATGCGTCAGCAAATGGTTATTCTCGATATGCACCTGCCGGTGATCAAGTTGGTTTAGATCAAAATACCGAAACATATTTGGATGCTTACACAGGAACGATGGTTGAAATTCGTGGCGACAACGGCGAAAAATTGCAACTTGCTTCAGGAACTACTCCGGTAGATATAGCACAACAAATTCCAGCTGCTTTAGTTGGAGGTTCTCCTACAACGGTTCCTCTTTATTACGCTAGTAGTTCAAGTGGTTATAATAAACGCGATGGCGGAGCTGTTAAGAACGGAGGAACCTACGAAACAGCCGTTGGTCATTTCTCTTATTGGAGTACACAAGTTGAAACATATGGGTATGGAAACTTAAAATGTAGAGTAATAGATGCATCGGGCAATATCATTCAAGGAGTACGTGTGCAAGTAGGAAAAGCATATGGCATAACAGGCGAGGATGGCACTTTTGATCTTAGAGTGCCTGCCGGAATCAATTTTAATGTGGCTATTCTACCATTAGATTTTCATACATTTAGTGTGACCTCAGCTCAATCGTCTATGGCGAATGATGAATACAGATTTGTAGAATTACAGTTACCTGCAGATTTAGATTATTTACAAGGCCGTTTAGTAGATTGTAATAACAATCCAGTCGAGGGGCAGGTTACTCTTAGTTGGAGTAATAATGTTTCTACCGTTTACACACAAAACGGAAGTTTTAGATTACCTACAATTTATAGCGGATTCTCTTATTATTTAACAATTCATACAGCTGAAAAAGACACTAGTTTTTCTGTTGAACTATCGACCGGAAGTACCAATATCGGAAATGTAGAATTGTGCGATGAAATGGAATTTGAATACCAAAATATTATCAATATTCATCTTATGAGTGGAGAATTAATTACTTTATCCAAATTCTATAATAGCTATACTGCATATTTGATAACAGATACAGTTTCAGGTGAATCGAGAATTTCAGGTTATGCAGATGGTGTCGATGGTAATTTCTCATTCGAAGTTTTAGGTTCAGGAACCGGAACTTATACAATTGATATGGATATGCTAGATGCAATTAATAATTTTACACTCTACACAATGAATTTTGGATATATTACAATTACTCATGGAACAATAGAAATTACACGATTCGATGAGGTGGGAGGCATGGTAGAAGCCACAATTCATGGTGTTACTTCAAACGAAGAAACAATCGATGCAACCATTAAACTCAAGCGAACAGTCGATTATCATACAGGTAATTAATAGATGATTTTATAAATTTGAGTCGAACGATAAAAATATTTTTATTACTTCTGATAGCCGGTTCTTCGAACTGGCTATTTGCGCAAAATTTAGATAGTTTGCGAACGCTTATTATTAATAAGTCCGATTACAATGCTAAAATTGAAGCATTTGAAGAATTAGCTAATTATTATTCATCTGAAGATCAGGACTCTGCAGAAATTTTGATTAAACAATGGATTCGCTTAGCCGAAGTTCATAATGATCCTTTAGGAATAGCAAATGCTAAAGTACATTACGCAAGGTTTTATTCTGGTCGATCGGAATTCGAAAAAGCGATTGAGCAGTTTAAACTTTCTAAGTCCATATATTTGAAGCAAAACGACACTATTGCACTTTCCAATACAATAAAGGAGTTAGCAGAAACATATAGCAGTATAAAGGATCAGTCAAATGCACTCAAAAATTTCTTGGAAGCACTTGAATTAAAAGAAAGCTTGAACGATGAGTTCGGAATGGCGTCTATATACAACAGTATCGGTTCGATTTATTATAATAATCGGAAGTACAAAGAAGCATATGCCTACTTTCAAAAGAGTTTAACTATTTCTGAAAATCGCGAATTTTATTTTGCTCAAGCAATATTACTAATGAATATTGGTAATATTTATAATGATTCATACACGGATAGTATTTTTAACGATGTTGCAGTTCTAGTTAAAGATTCTCTGGATAATGGCAAATTAAAAACTCAAGCGGATGATTCTATAGACACATCCTTGATATTAAAATATTATAGAGACGAAGCAATTAGTTACTACAATAAAAGTTTAGTTGTCGCAAAGAAATTAAAAAATAAAAACATTTTATCTCAACTTTATCTCAATTTGGGAATCATAGACACCATTCATTCTGTTGAATATTTTGTACAGTATTATAAGATCAGAAACGAAATGGGCGATGTTCATGGTCAATGGACGGGTCTAAAAAATTTGGCGGTTTTTTATAATTCAAGAAAGAATTATCATAAAGCCAATATATATGCAAAAAAAGCCCTAAAATTAGTTGAAAAAGGAGAATATTATAGAGAAGAAAGAAACGATTCTTATGTTCAATTGGCAACTATTAAAAATAACCTTAGAGAATACGAAGATGCTTATAATTTGCTTAAAAACCATTTAGACCTAAAAGACTCTTTACAAAAAGATGAGCAGGTTAAAGAATTTGCGGCAATGGAGAAGCGTTGGAACTACGAAAAGCGCGAAAAGGAAAATGCACTATTAAAAAAAGGTAATGAGCTATTAAAAAAAGAAAGTGAACTGGTCGAAGCCAAGAATGCTAAACAGAGAATTTATCTTTGGGCATCTGGGTTAGGTCTTTTGCTTTTTGGATTTTTAATATTTTTTATACTTCGCGGATATCGCCAAAAACAAAAGGCCAATTTGCTACTTTCAGAACAAAAAGCACAAATAGAAAAAGCAAATTTAGAACTGAATCATCAAAACGAAGAAATTGCTGCTCAACGCGACGAAATAGAGGCGCAACGCGATGTCGTTTTTAAACAAAAAGAACAAATAGAAGAAATTCACAAAGAAGTTTCGGAGAGTATCGATTATGCAAAACGCCTACAAACCGCAATTTTACCTAAAACAGATGTATTACAAGCCAATGTTTCCGATTATTTTGTTTTGTTTCTACCAAAAGATAAAGTGAGTGGTGACTTTTACTGGTGGACCCATTTAGAAAATAAAACGATAATTACAGCTGCCGATTGTACCGGCCATGGTGTGCCGGGGGCCTTTATGAGTATGCTAGGGGTTTCATTTTTGAAAGAAATCGTCACCAAAGAGTATATCACACAACCAGCCTTAATACTCAAGAAGCTGAGAAAAGAAATTATTAAAACCCTCGATCAAAAAGGCATTGCCGGTGAGCAAAAAGACGGGATGGATATGTCGTTAATTAGTGTTGATCATCAACATAAACGTATTCAATTTGCAGGGGCAAATAATCCATTATACATAGTTTCAAACAGCGATATATCGCAACAGATTATTGATGCAAAACCATTAAACGAAGATGGAGAAATTAATTTGTTTGAAATCAAAGCCGATAAAATGCCAATCGCGATTTACGAAAAAATGGATCCGTTTACAAACCACGAACTACAATTACAAAGTGGAGACATATTGTATATGTTTTCCGACGGGTTTGCCGATCAGTTCGGTGGCCCAAAAGGCAAGAAATTCATGTACAAAACGTTTAAGAAGATATTACTCGAAAATAGTCAATTGTCAATGATTGAACAAAAAGAAAAACTGCATAAAGCATTCACAGAATGGCGTGGAGAAGAAGAGCAAATCGACGATGTTGTAGTAATAGGAATTAAATTATAAAATCAGGCAACCAAATTGAAAGCATAGTTGTCTGAGAATAATGCGAAATAATAGTTAAATAGAAATATGAAAACAAAGACCAATTATTTAGCGCTTTTTGCACTGATATTTACTATCGGGCTGAATGCGCAGAATTACGATCAAAGATTGTTGCAAGTTTATAGCGCTGAGCGTCTGCAACAGATTGAGCAAAATGCTCCGGGTTCAATAGATTATTTGAATTTCTACGTAAGAAATTCTTATCAATTTATCGAAAGACCGGAAGGCAAAGAAATCGAAACAAAAGAACTTCGCTTTGTAAATATACAAACAGGTGCTGAAATGAGTTTTGATTTAACAGAAGCCGATCTCAGAAACTTTAACCCTATGCTTTTTAATTGTAGACCCGGAGAAAATCACACCTATTATTCTATTGGATCTTCTAATAAAATACTGATGATGTTATCTCAAAAAGAGATCGAAAGAAGGTATAAACTACATATAGAACAACAAAAATTATAGGCTATGAAGAAATTACTTATATTAATTGCATTTGTAGGATTATATATTAATGCTTTTTCAGTTAACTATCAGGTTTCTGCCGGTGGATCGGTAGCTGCTCAAACCGGAGATCACATTATTGCATCAGGTTTAACAGCTGGTAGTTCATATACAATTACCATTTGTGCTCCAAGTGGTTATGCCGATCATCATGCTTCCTTAACATTTGCCGGTGGATTTAATGTGCCTACCGGTAACACTGTTACTGTATACGACGGAGACAACACTTCAGCACCTGTTATTGCAGTTTACGACAATAATAATTTTTCATCAGCTTTTGCAATGACGACCAACTGCACAAATGTGTCTGGTTGTATGACCTTAGTTGTTGATTGCCAGAGTACACTTACCTTCGATGCTGAAGTTCATTATGAATTTTGTTGTCAAGCCATTCAAGTGGGTTATACTTCCAATCCACCAGCTGTAAATGACAATATTGACGTTTGCGATCCGTATGAGTTTACGGTTAATGCAACAGTGAGCTTTCCTAATGCTTCGTATTTAGCGAGTAATGGTTGGGGATATGCACAAAGCGCTGCAAATTGTACTTTCGAGTGGGACATGAGAGATGGAAATGTTTATAACACTCAAAGTGTTACTCATACTTATGCTGGTGCTCCAAGTGGATATGCTCCTTCATTAACTGTAAGCGATCAATTCGGCTGTGTAAATACAAATGTTGTTGTTCCTCATGTGAGAATGTCTATTCCTCCAACTTTCGATGGAACAGGAACATCAAATGGAATATGGACATATTGCCAAGGAGATAGTGTGCCTTTAATCGGTCAAGTAAGTTCAGAAGGATTTCAAAGCTCAGTACCTCCGGTATATGCAAATACAACTTTTTTACCCGATGGCAATGGAGCTATTTATACAACAAGTATAACCTATGATATTTTCGATAACAATGCAACTTTAACTAATGCTAGTTTATTAACTGGAGTATGGGTCTCGATGGAACACTCTTTCATGGGCGATTTAAACATTAGTATTGCGTGTCCAAATAATCAGTCAATTGTACTCCATACCTTTTCAAATGGGAGCGGTACTTTTTTAGGTGTCCCAATCGATAATGATTCCGATCTATCGCAAGGTACATGCTGGGATTACGGTTGGTCTTCAACTGCATCGCAAACTTGGACACAAGCTGCAGGCTCAGTTAGTACCCTTCCTTCAGGAGAATATTTGCCTGATGAAACTTTCAACGGTTTGGTTGGTTGCCCTCTTAATGGTACATGGACAATTTCTATCCAAGATAACTGGAGTTCCGATAATGGTTATATTTGTAGCTGGTGGATCGATTTTTCACAGACATTATTTCCGAATCCTTGGGATTATCAAAATACTTACACCGCTACTTCATGGGAAGCAACACAACCTCCTTTGAATGTAATTACTTCCGGAGCTACAGGATCATTTACAGCTACAGGTACTTATGGTGGGCAATTTCCTAATCCTCAATTGGGGACTACAGTAGATGAAACTAGGCCATTTAAATTTACCGTAACTGATGATTTTGGATGCTCATATGACACAACAATTAATGTTACTTTTAGACCAGACGATGCAAGCATATGTTGTATTGATCCAACACCTAATATTGGACCTAATGATGTAGTTTGTGGCCGTTTTTATAATTTAGAAGTATTTAACGGCTGGTCTACACCCGGTAACTATGGTAGTTGGACATACACTACAACTTCAGGCGGAACAGCCGATTTTGTTGGAGGAAGCGACATATTAAACCCTGCTGTTACGGTAACTAATTATGGAACTTATACTTTTACTTGGACTGAGGTTAATGGAGGTTGTACAACTTCTGTAGCTAAGACTGTTCAGTTTTTACAAGAACCTAATGCGAATGCCGGTGAAGACGATTTTGTATGCGGATTAAACTATAACTTAGATGCAACTGCTCCCGGTGCTGGCGAAAGTGGACATTGGGTTACTCAAACTGGACATACTTATTCCGATGTAAATAACCCTTTATCAAATGTTATTATTTCTCCTGCTTTGAGTTATGGTGCTCATACAAGTATTTGGGTATTAGATAATGGAACTTGTACTGACACTGCTAAAGTAAGAATAACTTATTTAGAACCACCAACTGCTTTTAATTACCCAGACACCACCGATGTTTGTGGTAACTTGTATCAGTTTATAGGACAAACAACATATGGAGGCTTTTGGACTGTAGAGAATTACCTTGGCTCAGAACCTGCCACATCTGCTGTTTTTTACAATCACGAAACGATGGAAACCGATATTTATGATGATTCAGCTACAGTTGCTGTAGTTGGCTTCGGAGAATGGATTTTTGCATGGCATGAGGTTAATCAGATTTGTGAAGATATTGATTATGTACATGTTACTTTTATTCAGGATGAATACGAGCTAACTACTGAGCTAGATGCGATCTCCTGTTTAAACTCTGTACAACTTTTAGTCGATACGGTCGGTTTTGGAAATGATGTATGGCGCTGGACTATTGATCCTCAATACATGGATACAATGAGTTCAATAATTCATGTAAACTACGATCCAACAGACCCATATACATACGTAGAAAGGGAATTTGGAGATGAAGTATTTGGCGATAGTGCTAAAATAACCATTCCTTTTATTATTACTAAAGAGACAGGAACTTGTAGTTCTTTTGCACGTTCTTCAGTCACCTTCTACCAAGCACCAACGCCTTATATAGGTAGAGATACTTTGGTTTGTAGCGATCAGATCTCATTTGATATTGAC
>JAFGXI010000004.1 GCA_016936665.1 Bacteroidales bacterium | reverse complement strand
TACTGGTACTTTTTTATGGTCTAAAGAAATGATTAGAATTACGCATCAAAGAATAAAATGCATTGGTTGTGGCAATTGTGTAGAAGTAGCTCAAAACAACTGGTCGATGAACGATTCCGACGGGAAAGCCGATTTGCATGAAGCCAACGAAAAAAAAAGGATTTTATACAGTGCTGGCTTACGACGACGACTACGAGCCCAATTTAGAAGCTCAAAATATTTGTCCGGTAAAAATTATCGGGTTGAACGAGCTTAAATATAATTACTCAGCAATAGCTCCAGAGCCTATTAATTCGTCTTCAAAGTACCAAGCGGCAAACTGCCCGGCAGTTACTCCCCTTTGAGCTTCGTCGAACAAGATGTACAAAGCCTCTTTCTTTTGAATCAATTTTGCTTTCTGAAGTGGCTGTCTATAGCGAATCCTGACCAAATACTCACGTTCTTCTCCGTTCTGCATCGCTAAATCTTCGCGAACCCAATGTATTTCCTCGGGTAAAATTCGCAATGCTTTTCTGAACAAACCCGGATGGTCTTGACCTTGACCAACAAAAATTAAATTATTGGGAATATCTGTTGCAATAACAAACAAAGGTTCTGCTTTCCCTCCAACTTTCAGACCTTTCCTTTGGCCTATAGTATAAAAATGAGCCCCATTGTGTTCTCCCACTACAAAACCATCTAAAGCGTAATAATGTTGTGGCTTCGATAATTCTTCTAAAGAATCTGGAATAACAGAATATGTTTCAAAATCGGGAGATATTTCGATAATATTGCCCTGTTTAGCCGAAAGCTGTTGTTGTAAAAAAACCGGCAAATCTACTTTACCAACAAAACAGATACCTTGGGAATCTTTTTTGTCGGCAGAAGCCAATTCAACTTTTTTGGCAAGCATTCTTAAATCGGGCTTAAGCATATCGCCAATTGGGAAAAGCGATTGCGAGAGCTGTTCTTGCGATAGCTGACATAAAAAATAGCTTTGGTCTTTGTTAGGATCTAAGCCTGCTAATAAACGATGAACTTCTTTTCCGCCTAGCTCAATTGTTTCTTTTCGTGCATAATGACCTGTTGCCACAAAATCGGCGCCCAGTTTTTTGGCCGCTTCTAAAAACAAATCGAACTTAATTTCGCGATTACACAGCACGTCTGGGTTTGGCGTTCTGCCTTTTTCGTATTCGCTAAACATATAATCGACCACACGCTTCTTATAGTCTATGCTCAAATCAACCACATCGAAAGGAATTTCAAGTTTTCGTGCTACTAATTGTGCAAAAATAAGATCGTCGTTTTGAGGGCAGTCGCCTTGTAAAACACCAACGGTATCGTGCCAGTTTTGCATAAACAAAGCTGTTACTTTATAGCCTTGTTCCTTTAAAACATAAGCTGCAACACTGGAATCTACTCCCCCCGACAAACCAATAACTACATGTATTTCCGATCGATTTTTCATTTTCATCTGCAAATTTGAAAATTCTGCTTTGCTTAAACAAATTAAACAGAAAGCAGTTTCAAATTTTGGTGAATAATTTCTTTAGTCTTTTCTGTTAAAGACAGATAAGTATGACCGTTAGGCATGATTGGAGATAGAAACTCAACACAAACTTTTTTAAATGGTCTTGGGAAACGACTTCCTCTAGGCAAAATCTGATGTGCACCACTGATTGCCACAGGAACAACGGGAACATTGAGTTCTTTACTCAAGATCGCAAAAGTTTTTTTAAACTCGCCCATATTATTCGAGGTTGAACGAGTCCCTTCAGGGAAAATGACAATATTTTTCCCTTTTTTTAAAGCTACTGCTAATGACTGAATGGACTGCTTCAAATTTTCATTGATGTCCACAACAATAATATTATTACGATCGGCAAACTTTCTTAAAAAACTGGAACGCACATGTTTAGCTTTAGTATAAAAAAACGATTTCATCAAAGTTTTTCCGGAAAAAGCAGAAGCCACAAACATACCATCTAAATAACTCTGATGGTTAGGTGCTATAATACAAGGTTCGTTGTGTGGAATATGCTCTTGTCCTTCAATACGATACCTGAAATAAGCTTTAAAAAATACTTTCAAAGTTTTAACGATCAAATAAAGAGAGAAATCCGATTTAGGTAGTCTAATGTTGACTTTTTCTTTGATAATATCTCCCCAATTAATTTTATCAATTTGAATTTTCGTTTTCATTCGCTGAACAAATTCGCTCAATTTTCGAATGGTTTCGTGTTCTGCAATTCGCTCTGCATTAATATTAACTCCAAATGTATTCTCAATAAAAACCTGAAGACTAACTTTGTCGAGAGAATCTAAACTTAGGTCAATTTCTAGATGATCGTCTGGAAAAACTTGTATGTTTTTTTCTTCTTCAATATGGCCTTTAATTAATCGATATTCCTCTGTATTTAAATCGTTTTGTTTTATTTTGGGTTTATCAGAATTACTAATGCTTTCTGCTAATTTAAATCGTTGCACTTTTCCTAGACGCGTTTTGGGAAGATCGTCGTTTAGAATGTGAAATTTAAAAACACGCTTATATGTCGACACGCTTTGATTGTATTGGTCCATTAAATATGCTTTAATGGTTTCTGAAAGGTTAACAATATTTAATTCTTGAACCTTTAATCTATCGGGCACTATAGCTAACTGAAGCTTGTCATCTTTTTCGAAAACAGCTAACTCTTTAATGAAGGGCATTGCGTTTTCTAACTGAAATTCAATCTCAATAGGATTGATATTTTTACCATTCGATAATACAATAATCTCTTTTTTACGTCCTGTTATGTACAAAAAACCTTTTTCGTCGAGTCGCCCCAAATCTCCGGTATGCATCCAACCATCGATAATCACTTGTTTGGTTTCTTCAGGTTTATTGTAATAACCTTTCATCACGTGTGGTCCTTTGGTCACTACTTCACCATCTTTAATCATCAGTTCAGTTCCCGGCAATGCTTGCCCAGCCGAGCCAATCGTTACTGTACCCGGTCTAGTGAAGGTTATCATTGGGGAGGTTTCGGTCATTCCAAAACCTTCTAACAATTCGAATCCAAGAGCTTTAAAGTCTTTTGCCACAATAGGATCTAGAGCAGCACCTCCGGAAATCATAAATTGAATATGCCCTCCAAATTTCTTGTGTACTGTTTTAAAAATTGTTTTTGAAAACTTTTGCGAATTAACAAACGTTGCCAACCTGAAGAGTGTTTTAGCAACAAAGCTTTTTTCAATTTTATCGACAATTCCTTTACGTATTGCCGAGTACAACCTTGGAACACCGACAATCATAGTAATCTGATGGTCGTTTAATGTTTTAATAATGCTTTCCGAAGCCATAGAGGGAGCAATTGCCACCGTTGCACCCACTGCCAAAGGAGCAACAAGCGTTCCTATTAAAGGAAAAACATGATGCAAAGGCAGCAAAATCATGACTCTTTGCTCTGAAGAATATATCTTAACAAGATCTGAGACAGCATGAATATTTGCATGAATATTTCCAAAAGAAAGCATAACGCCTTTAGGAGAACCTGTTGTTCCTGAAGTGTAAATAATTACGGCTGTTTCGTCGAACGAGGCTTCTCTAGTAGGTTTATTTATTTCATCGATTTCTTGATTTTCGTAATCTTCTATCGTTAATAAGTCAATATGAAAATCGACATGCTTTAAGGCTTCAGACAAAACCTCGACTTGCGACATGCTATAAAAAATTGTAGCAGGTTTGCTATCGTTTAGAATGTATGCTAATTCTTTTGATGTTGATAAATGATCTACCGGCAATGCTATACCTTTATTTTCCCAAATCGAATAAAAAGCAAAGGCCCAACCTATTCTGTTTTCTGAAAAGACAACGACTCTGTCGCCCTCTTTAATCTTATATTTTTGAGCAAAATAATGTATTTTAGAATGTAATTGTTGGAATGAAACATTTTGCGTTTCACTTTTTATTGCGATGCCTTCTTTGTCTGTTAAAAACATAAATATCCTTTTAAATAGTATACAAAGATACTGCTTTTAAGTATTTCACTAATTTAATTTGGTTAAAAAACCAAAACAACTGATTAACAGATATTCTAAAGATATTAAGCGTTTATTTATTCAAAAAATTTCGAATCTCTTTTTCTGCCGAAACGACTGCATTTTCTACAACTTCGTTCACTATTACATAATCGAAATCTTTAGCATAACTAAGCTCAATTGTCGCTTTTGCAACACGTTTCTGTATATTTTCGTCGCTATCGGTAGCTCTCGATTTAAGTCTTCGTTCTAACTCTTGTACAGAAGGTGGCATTATAAACAAGGCTAAGGCTCTATCGCCGAACAATTTTTTCAAATTTAACCCACCGGCAATATCAATATCAAAAATAACATGATGTCCTTTACTTTCAATACGTTTCAGTTCCGATTTTAATGTGCCGTAAAAATGATTCTCGTAAACTTCTTCCCACTCAACAAACTCATCATTTTTGATTTTCTGTTTGAAATCTTCTGTACTTAAAAAATGGTAATCAACACCATTCTGTTCTCCTGCTCTTGGGGCTCTATTACAAGCCGAAATTGAAAATTCGAGTTTTAAATCTTTTTTCATTAAAGCATGAATTATGGTCGATTTGCCTGCTCCAGATGGTGCCGATAAAATAATTAACTTCATAAAACGTTCCTCAATTACAAAACATTAAAGCTTTGTTCTTTTATTTTCTCCAACTCATCTTTCATTTGAACTACCATTTTTTGAATTTCAGCATCGTTGGCTTTCGAACCTATTGTATTGATTTCTCGTCCCATTTCCTGCGATATAAAGTTGAGCTTCTTTCCTACAGACTCTGCAATACTTATTGTTTCCTTAAAATAATTACAATGTGCCGTAAGCCTTGTTTTTTCTTCTGAAATATCAAATTTTTCGAGGTAATAAATCATTTCTTGTTCGAATCGGTTACTATCGATCTTTTCAACCTCTATCACTTCTTGTAAGCTTTTATTGATGCGTTCTTTGACTTTTTCTACTCTCAATTTTTCAGGTTTTTCAATTTCTTTTAGCCTGCTTTCGATTAATTCTATTCGATTCAATAAATCGGTCTTCAAGACCAAACCTTCCTCTTTTCTATATTGAGTTAATTGATTAGTTGCAACACTCAACGCATTTTCGAAATTTTTCCAATCGTCTTCGTTGAAATCTGAAGAACTCGTAACCCATACCTCAGGCATTGCTAGTATGGGTTGTAAAATAAGCTCATTGGTTTGGTATTTGGCCTTAGGCAACACTTCCAAAGCTTGTTGCAACAAATCCTTAACCAATTTCTTGTTTAATTTCAACGCCATTCCTCCATGCTCAACGTCTAATTGTACAATACAGTCGACTTTCCCTCTAATAAGATTTTCAGATAAAAACTTTCTAATTTGTGATTCAAATTCTCTAAGGGTAGTCGGCAACTTTATGCTCAAATCCATTTGTTTACTGTTCAAACTCCTTAATTCGATTTGATATGAGTTTTGATTGAGCTTAAAGTTCGATTTACCGTAACCGGTCATTGACTGTATCATAAAAACGTAGTATTAAATTGTATTTAACGTATCTTAATAAAGATATTTTTTGATATCAAATTAACTTTTATAATTTAGTTCAAAAATACAAATTATATTGCTTTTGATGGTCTTTCCTTAGATTTGATTGGTCTTTTACAAAAGCTACACTTTAAAATATGTAATATGAAAATCTTATCAATCGTTTTTTTTCTACTTATTAGTAGCCTGACTTTTGCTCAAAACTTCGAGCAACAAGTATATAAAATGACCCGAATGCTTAGTCTTATCAATAGCTTTTATGTTGATACCGTAAATTCTGAAAAACTAGTTGAAGATGCTATTGTTGCAATGTTAAAAGAACTCGATCCGCATTCGGTTTATATAAGCAAAGATGAAGTGAAAAGAATGAACGAAGGTCTTCAAGGCAATTTCGAAGGAATTGGCGTTCAGTTCAATATTCTTAACGATACTTTAATGGTCGTCTCTCCTATACCCGGTGGGCCTTCGGAGAAATTAGGAATACGTGCCGGCGATAGAATTGTAATTATTGATGGCGATACAGTGGCCGGAGTTGGATTGCAAAACAGTGATGTTGTAAAAAGACTTCGTGGCGATAAAGGAACAAAAGTTACAGTTCAAATTTTCAGGCAAGGAGAGAAAGAATTATTAGAATTTGAAATCATCAGAGATAAAATTCCCATTTACAGTCTAGATGCAGCTTACATGGTTAACGAAGAAGTCGCTTACATCAAACTTAATCGATTCGCAGCAACCACAATGGATGAATATTCAAAAGCTATCGACTCACTAAAAACACAAGGTTTCAAGCACTTGATTCTCGACTTACGAGGGAATGGTGGTGGTTATCTGAACATGGCCATCGATTTAGCTGACGAATTTCTAAAGGACGGGCAATTGGTCGTATACACCGAAGGGGTACATCAGCCAAAACAAACATACAATGCCACAAAAAAAGGAAATTTTAACGAAGGAAGAGTTGTTGTTTTAGTTGACGAAGGATCTGCTTCTGCCAGTGAAATTGTATCGGGGGCTATTCAAGACTGGGATCGTGGTTTGGTTGTTGGAAGAAAAACTTTTGGAAAAGGCTTGGTTCAACGACCTTTTGATTTACCGGACGAATCGATGGTAAGACTTACAGTTGCCAGGTATTACACTCCATCCGGACGATGCATCCAAAAGAATTACGAAAAAGGGGCCGAAGACTACGCTGCCGATATTATTCACCGATACAATAATGGAGAACTAACCAATGCAGACAGTATTCATTTTCCGGACTCATTAAAATATTCAACTCTATTAAAGAAACGAATAGTTTATGGAGGTGGTGGCATTATGCCCGACGTATTTATTCCATTAGATACTACATTATTCACAGATTTCTATTCAAAAATGAGCAGAAAAGGTATTATTTACCAATACGTTGTTGAGTACATGGATAAAAATCGAGATCAGCTTAAAAAGCAATATTCGAGTTTCGACATTTTCAAAAACGATTTTAAAGTATCTGAAGAAATGCTTGGAGAAATTTATCAAAAAGCTAAAGACAAAAAGATTGAACCAAAAGACGAAGCAGAGCAAAAAGAAACAGATGGCGATGTTATTTTATTAATTAGAGCGCTTTTAGCCAGAGACATTTGGAATACCAGCGAGTTTTATCAAATCATAAACGAAACCGATAAAACGTTTAACGAGGCTGTTAATATTATTTCGGATAAAAAAGCTTACAACAATCACTTTAACAAATAATAAATCGATGATTATTATTACCGGTGCAGCAGGATTCATAGCATCCAATTTAATAACAGAATTAAACCTTAATCGTTTTTACGATTTAGTTTTAGTCGATGACTTTTCGCACGAAGAAAAAAACAAAAACTTCGAAGGCAAAAAATACAGCCAAAAAATTCATCGAGACGAACTCAAAACTTTTATCGACGAAAACCATCGACATATCCAGTTTGTTTTTCACAATGGCGCAAAATCTGCAACAACAGGCTTTCCTAAATCGGTTTACGATAGTTTAAATTTAGAATACTCCAAAATGGTTTGGAAAGCATGTGTTGAATATGGCTTGCCTTTGGTTTACGCTTCATCGGCAGCAACCTACGGTTTTGGGGAATTGGGTTACAACGACGATCATGAAATTGTAGAGCAATTGCAACCTTTAAACGATTATGGCATTTCGAAAAACGATTTCGACAAATGGGCATTAAAACAAGAACGTCAACCCTATTTTTGGGCTGGTTTAAAATACTTCAATGTATATGGCCCTAACGAATACCACAAAGGGAGAATGGCTTCTGTGGTTTATCATGCTTTCAATCAGATTAACGCCACCGGCACAATGAAACTTTTCAAGTCTCATCATCCCGATTTCAAAGACGGGGAACAACAACGCGACTTTATTTACGTCAAAGATTTATCGAGTGTAATGATGTTTTTAATGCATCATCGAAAGGACTCCGGACTATATAATGTTGGAACTGGCGAAGCTAGAACTTTTTTAGACCTTGTTAAAAATACGTTTAAAGCAATGGGGAAAGATGAGAATATCGAGTTTATTCCTACACCGGAAGACATACGCGATAAATATCAATACTTCACCGAAGCCAACATGCAAAAATTGCGTTCTATTGGTTATAACAAACCTTTTATTACGTTAGAACAAGGAGTGGCAGATTATGTAAAAGCATATTTAATTGGGCATCAATATCATTAATCTAGCAAATACTAATATGCTGTATAACTACTTAGAACAATAGAAAAATTTATATTTTTGATGTTCAAAATAAAACAACGCTACAAATGAATAGAGATACAAAAATATTCGATTTAATACAACAAGAATACAACCGCCAAAAGGAAGGTATTGAACTTATTGCATCAGAAAATTTTGTGAGTGATCAAGTGATGGAAGCCATGGGCTCTGTGCTTACAAACAAATACGCAGAAGGCTACCCCGGCAAGAGATACTACGGAGGTTGTCAAATTGTCGATCAGACAGAACAATTAGCCATCGATAGAGCCAAAGAATTATTTGGCGCAGAATACGCTAACGTCCAGCCTCACTCCGGAGCTCAAGCTAATGCTGCCGTATTTTTTGCTTGTCTTAAACCCGGCGATACATTTCTTGGTTTAGATTTGGCTCACGGCGGGCATTTATCACACGGCTCTCCTGTTAATTTATCAGGTATTAATTATAACGCTATTCATTATCACGTAAAAGAAGAAACAGGAAGAATCGATTACGACGAGATGGAGCAATTAGCAAAAGAACATCAACCTAAATTAATTGTTGCAGGTGCATCGGCACATTCCAGAGATTGGGATTTTGCGAGAATGCGTAAGATCGCCGATAGCGTTGGTGCATTATTAATGGCCGATATCGCTCATCCTGCCGGATTAATTGCAGCCGGATTATTAAACGATCCTCTTCCATTTTGCCATATTGTAACAACCACTACCCATAAAACATTGCGTGGACCTAGAGGAGGTTTGATATTAATGGGGAAAGATTTTGAAAACCCTTGGGGATTAACAACGCCAAAAGGAGAAGTTAAAATGATGTCTCAAGTTTTAGATTTCGCTGTATTTCCAGGGCAACAAGGCGGTCCTTTAGAGCACGTTATCGCGGCTAAAGCCGTCGCATTTGGCGAAGCATTAACCGACGACTATAAAGCATATATGTTGCAAACAAAAAAGAATGCTTCTGTGATGGCCGATGCTTTTATGAAAAGAGGTTATAAAATCATTTCCGGTGGTACAGACAATCACTCGATGTTAATCGATTTAAGAACAAAATTCCCAGATATTTCGGGAAAAAAGGTAGAGAACACACTTGTTCTTGCCGACATTACCATTAACAAAAACATGGTACCTTTCGACACTCGTTCTCCTTTTGCAACTTCAGGACTAAGAGTCGGAACTTCTGCAATTACCACAAGAGGTCTTAAGGAAGAGCATATGGAGATAATTGTAGATTTAATCGATCAAGTAATTTCTAACATCGATAACGAAAATGTTATTACCGAAACAAAGAAAAAAGTTAACGAACTTATGGAGCATTTCCCCATGTTTGCTTGGTAAAATTGTTCTCAACAAAAAGGAGGCTGTTTCATATTACTAAACAGCCTCCTTTTTTATTTAATTCAATTTAGCTCTTAAGTAAATTATCGACAGTGGCTATTTCCATATAAGATGCGCCTGTAGACCTTCCAAAATTTCCGGCTACAATTACAACCAAACTTTCTTTGCTAAATGTCTTTTTATGCATCAGATTATTCAAAGCATTTTTGATAAAAGCAGCATGTGTTTGTGTGTTTTCAATATAATCGACATGAACGCCATACGACAAAGCCAATTTGCGCATGGTCCTTTTATCGTAGCATTGTGCATAAATAGTATTTCTACCTCTAAATGCAGCCAAGCCTCGAATAGTTCTCCCGGAAGTTGTATCTGCTATGATTGCTTTCACATTTAAATCTTCAGCAGCTTCGATGGCTAATTTCTGAAGCTGCGCCGATACTTTATCGTTCACGGTAAGAGGGTCCTTTGATTTTCGCATTAAAGCCTTAGCCTCCAAAGATTTATATGTATCCACATTACTTTCAACTTCTTTGGCAATATTTTTCATCATCAATACAGACTCAACAGGATACTTTCCATAAGCCGTTTCTCCACTCAACATTATGGCATCGGTTCCATCGTATATTGCATTGGCTACATCGTTCACTTCTGCACGAGTGGGTCTTGGATTTTCTATCATAGAATGAAGCATCTGAGTGGCAACAATTACAGGTCTTCTTTTCTGGATTGCTTTTTCAACAATCTGCTTTTGAACCACAGGTAGCTTCTCAGGTGAAATTTCAATTGCCAAATCGCCCCTAGCAACCATAACACCATAAGCGTAATCGAGAATTTCTTCAATATTATCAACACCTTCTTTGTTTTCGATTTTTGCAATTATTTTAATATCGCTCGAAAGTGCGTCTAAAATGGTCTGAACAGCTATCACATCTTCCTTCTTACGCACAAATGAGTGCGCAATAAAATCCAAATCTTGTTCTACAGCAAAATTTATAAATTGTATGTCTTTTTTTGAAAGAGCAGGCAATTTAATATGAGCAGAAGGTATGTTCACACTTTTCTTGCCTTGAATAACACCCCTGTTCATAGCCATACAGTCGAGAAACTTTTCACACTTCTTTTTAACTACAAGTTCTAAAGCACCATCGTCGATTAATATTTTACTTTCGATGGGGACATCGCTTACAAACTTATCGTAATTCACATATACCAAATCACTGTCTAAAGTTGAAGTATCTGTTCCCGCAAGTACACCCGCAATTCTAACCATCTCTCCATAATTTACTTCGAGAGATTTTTCCATTGGCATTGTTCTAATCTCCGGGCCTTTGGTATCAACTAAAATGGCTATTTTTTCGGACACTTGCCTAACATTCTCTATAACTTTTTTAGCACCTTCGAATGTTGCATGTGCAGTATTAATCCGGATAACATTTACTCCATTATCGAATAATTCTTTGATAAAAGAGACGTCGCATTTGTTGTCTGAAATGGTCGCTACTATTTTAGTCTTTTTCCTCATTATATTATATTTTTGTTCAAAAAAGCATCAATGTCTAATCATTATTGTCATTTAATGTCTGCCAAAAAAATGGAAGAAATCAGACAAGCTAAAGTAACAGATAACAAAGACATTAAGGCTCAATCTGGAAAAAAAGAATTGAGCCTTAATGCCAACACAGTAAAAAAATAATTAAACTGCAAAAAAGCGAACTAATCTACGACAATGTGTCCCCAGTTCTCGCCCTTTCTTATTCTATTTAGTTGAGTGTGCGTAATTCCAAATTCCTTGGCAATTTTATACAACGGCATGGAAGAACGTTTTAGCTTTTTCTTAAGACGAATCACTTCTGTGGAGGTTAACTTAGCATTTCCAATCGTAACCTTTGCTCTCGGACTTTTTTTGCTGTGCTCGGTTAACTCTCTTCTAGAAACAAACTTTAAATTATTAGATCGGTTATTACTAAAATCATGATCCAAGTGAATAACAAAAGTTTGAATTGGTTTTTCAGGCACACAAAATGCTTCGGCAACAATACGATGAACACTTTTCGCATGAGATTTTACACCCTCCCTAGTTGTCTTAAAACTGTAATAATGATAACCTGTTCCGTCTTTTTTAGAACTTGAAGATTTTAAAATTTTCCACTCATTTTCATCAGCATTCCATCTTCGGATTCTTCCATAGTTAGATACTTGATAATTAGGCTCTGGGTGAATGTTTACATCAATAATCTGACGCCATTCCTCTCCCCACATCTTTTCTTTTAAACTCATATTGTATATTACTTAAGATTCCAATTGCGTTGCAAATATAACGTTATAATCTAAATATTTCAAATCCAGTATTTTCTATTTTGATGAATCGAATACAATAATTGATTACTAAATTCAGTTATACTACAGAATAATCATTTAAACACTTTCTTGTTAATAACTTTATTAAAGCCTTGTCATTAGGAGAAGCAGAGTATATAATTTAGCAGAAAAACAGTTAGTTATGACCATGTTATTTCATTTATTACAAATTTCAATCGCAGATTCAACATCGGTTGCTTCTGGGGTCGAGCAAGCAACAGAACAAAGTTTTTCGTTTTTAGATATGGCCATTAAAGGAGGTTGGATTATGATTCCAATCGCAATATTAATGGTAATAGCTGTCTATATTTTTATCGAACGTTTTTTAACTATTCGAGATGCCGCTAAGCAAAACGACAATTTCATGAATAGCATCAAATCTTACATACAAGATGGAAAACTTGATGAAGCCAAAGTACTTTGTAATAACACAAATGGTCCATTAGCCAGAATGATAGAAAAAGGACTTACAAGAATAGGCAAACCACTGAACGATATTAGTGCTGCGATTGAAAACGTTGGTAAACAAGAAATATCACAACTAGAGAATGGGCTTACTACTCTAGCAACAGTCTCTGGAGGAGCCCCAATGATTGGGTTTCTTGGCACAGTAATGGGGATGATTCGAGCATTTTACGATATGGCCAATGCGGGAAATAATATTGACGTTTCTTTATTATCAAGTGGTATTTATACTGCTATGGTTACTACAGTTGCCGGTTTAGTCGTTGGTATAATTGCTTATTTCGCATACAATTATTTAGTTGCTCGAGTTAATAAAGTCGTTAATTTACTTGAAACCCGTTCGACCGAGTTTATGGACATCTTAAACGAACCTGCATCTTAGTTATGGCGTTGCGTTCTAGAAATAAAGTAGATGCTAATTTTAGCATGTCCTCAATGACGGATATTGTATTTTTGCTATTAATATTCTTCATGGTAACATCTACCCTGATTGCTCCAAATGCTCTAAAATTATTACTTCCGCAAAGCAATAGTCAAGCACCTGCAAAACCACAAACAACAGTGTCTATTACAAAAGATTTTCAATACTTTGTTGGAGAACAAAGAGTAAGCTCGTTGGATGATTTAGAATATAAACTTCGTGTTAAATTGGCTAACGAAGAAGATCCAACTTTATCGTTGCATGTAGATAAATCTGTACCTATGGAAGAGGTTGTTAAAGTTATGAATATTGCTAAAGACAATAAGTTTAAAGTAATTTTGGCGACAAGTCCATTAAAATAATGGCTCAATTATTGTAATTATACAACATCATGTTAAGCAAGCAACAAAAGAAGCAGAGAAGTTTAATTTTCACAGTCGCTTTTCATATCACTGTGTTGCTCATCTTATTTCTATTCGGGTTTACCACAAAACTACCGCTTCCCGAAGAAGAGGGTATAGCTGTAGATTTTGGAGACACCGATACCGGTTCTGGAATAATCGAGCCTGTGCAATCGAACAATACAGAAGTTACTCAACCTCAAGTTGTTGAAGAAAGCAATATGAGCCAAGATTATGAGGAAGCTCCAATTTTCGAAAAACCTAAAAAAGAAAAACCAAAAACAGAACCTGTTAAAGAAGAAACCAAAGAAGAACATGTCGAAGAACGCGTTGCAGATGCAAATGCACTTTATCAAAACAATTCTGACAATTCTAACAGTTCAACTTCGGAAGGTAATGCAGGAGGACAAGGAAACCAAGGTAACCCAAATGGCAATCCGGATGCAAATAACTACAACGGCACAGGAAACGGCGGTAGCGGAATTGGTTTTAGTTTGGTCGGAAGAAATCCCCAGGCTTTACCAAAACCAGTATACACAAGCAATGAGCAAGGCATTGTTGTTGTTAAAATAACAGTTGACAGAGAAGGAAAAGTTATATCGGCAATTCCAGGAGCAAAAGGATCGACAACCCTAGATTCCCAGCTTTTAAATGCAGCTAAACAAGCTGCTCTAAATACAAAATTCAATAAAAAAGATTCTGCGCCCGACAAACAAATAGGAACAATCACTTATCATTTTGTATTAAAATAGTATAGAATTTTTGCAAAAACACCATGTAATAAGCAATTAAATCTTTACTTTTAACAAGGAATCCTATTTCTTTGTCAAAGATGAGAAACGCACGACTGTTGTTTATTATAATTCTAGCTATTTTTATTCTAAGCCAACCCATTATCTCTTCATTATTTATTGCGAATGAGTTTATTGTATATCTTTTGGCTACACTGGGTTATTTACTCATTTTATTTCCTGCATATCGACTTTTTAAAATATGGAATGAAGAGCAAAAAGAAGAACTGGACTCCAATAAAAAAAGACTAAAATTAATATCAGAAGAGTTATCGAAGATATATGAAGCAACTAAAAACGACTTCTTTTTCTACGAGCATAGAAGAGGTATGCCCTTCTGCAAAGTAAGTCAATCGATAAGTGATTTATTAGAGTGTGATGTAGATTATTTTAAATTACATTACAGTAGGTTTAAAGCTTCATCATTGGTTGATGGCGCATTCAAAAGAGTTTCGCATTATGCCGAAACAGGAATTAGAGTGCCTGTTTACGAGGTAGAATTACAAACAGAAAACGAACAAAGTATACAATTCGAAGTTACAGAAATTCCCATATTAGATTCAAACCTAAAAGTGGAAAAGATATGGGGAATTGCTCACAATATAAGCCAACACTATAAAGAACCTAGCACTAATGTATGTAGTTACAAAGAACGTTTCGATATTCTTTATAATAGTACAAACGATGCTGTATTTATTATGCAAGGCGATAGATTTGTTGATTGTAACAGTCAAGTCCTTGAAATGTTCGAAACATCATTAGATCAAGTTCTGATGTACTCTCCTTTTTCTACCAAGTTTTCTCCCACGCATCAGCACAATGGGCAGCCTTCTAAAACAGAAGCTCTTAAAAAAATACAAACAGCATACGAAGGAGATATTATCAATTTTGAATGGACACATCTTAAACACAATGGTACACCATTCGATGTAAAGGTTCGTTTATCTCGGTTCGAATCGGAAGGAGAAGTGTTTTTAATTGCAGTCATCAAAGACTTGAGCTTTGAACGACAAAGCCAAAAAATTATTCAAGAAAAAGAACAATTCATCAACTTATTGTATTATCAGAGTAATAAAGCATTAATAAATTTCGATCAAGATTTTAGAGTAAAATCATATAACGAGGCTACTACAAAATTATTAAAAGTTGAAGAAGATGGTTTGATCGGTCAAACTTTAGATAATTATTTCGACGATCAAAATATAAAAGCATATTTAAATCAATCCAAAACAGGGAAAAAGCAAAGTGGAAAAATCACCTTAAATATTGATGCAAATAAAACTTCAATTGAGGCCTACATCAACATTATTCCTTTAAGTCATTTTCAAAAATTTTCAGGTGGCATCCTATCTATTGAAGAATTAATGGACATAAAAACCTTACAAAAACAACTAATAAGTCGTCAAACTTATTTAGATGAAATAATTAGTAATGGAGAAGATGTCATTTACAGATACAACCTAGAGGATAAAGCATATGATTATATCAGTAATTCCATCGAAGCATTTTTTGGCTATACAAAAGAAGAATTTCAGGCATTAAGCGAAGACCAACTAAAAGCACTTCTTCATCCAAAAGAACTTAAGCGAGCCGATCAAATTTTAGCCAAATTGCTTAAAACAGAAATTCAGACTAACAGCACTGTTGAATGCGCTATTATAGACAGGAACGGACAAACAAAATTTATTAGAGACGTTTATAACACTATATTCGATGAAGACGGTAAAGCTATTGCAATTGTTGGCACTATAAAAGACCAAACAAAACTTAAAGAAATCGAATTTTCTTTAAAACAAAACGAACATCACTTCTCCCTATTAACCAAGCAACTTAACAAAGGCTTATCAATTTTAAAAGACCAAAAGATTATATATGTAAACGAAATTTTACAAAAAATCACCGAACACCCAATCGAAGATTTATTAAAATTAGAATCTCTTTTCATTTTAGCCACTCACGAAGAAAAAGAGAAATTAAAAGATGCTTATCTCAAAGTAGTCGAAAACACAGATGAATTCAATGCCTTATCGTTTTGGATAAAAACCCCGTTTGGAAGCTATAAGTATATCAAAAACACTTGCTTTAAAGACCCCGATAATTCGGACTATAAATATGTTTTAACAGAAGATGCAACGCATTCTTTGATAGACGAATACAAACAAACAAAAAGCGATATTATTAAAAAAACACTCGACTTTTATAATATTCAATATTAATCAGAATAAAAGTCATACTATTCAGAAAATATTGATATACTTTTGCTAGAAAAGCATTATTAGTCAATATCAATATGAAACAACTTATAGAATGTGTACCCAATTTCAGCGAAGGAAACGACATGGGTATCATCAAGCAAATTACCGATCAAATAGAATCTGTAGAAGGCGTCAAATTATTAGATGTAGATCCGGGCAAAACAACCAATCGAACCGTAGTTACTTTTGTTGGAGAACCTAAACCTGTAATAGAAGCTGCCTTTTTAGCAATTGCTAAAGCAAAAGAGCTTATCGACATGTCGAAGCACAAAGGAGAACACCCTAGAATGGGAGCAACAGATGTCTGCCCGCTAGTTCCTATTGCTAACATTAGCATGGAAGAAACTGCAAAGTACGCACATCAATTAGCAAAAAGAGTTGGCGACGAATTAGAATTCCCTGTTTATTTGTACGAATTTGCAGCAACACAGCCAAAACGCAAAAATTTAGCATACGTTAGAAGCGGAGAGTATGAAGCACTTCCTCAAAAGCTTACGCAAGAAGAATGGAAACCAGATTATGGACCCGCAAAATTTGACCCTAAAGCTGGCGCCACAGCAATAAGTGCAAGAAACTTTTTAGTAGCTTACAATTTTAACTTAAACACAACGTCAACCCGTAGAGCCAATGCCATTGCATTCGATGTAAGAGAAGCGGGAAGGGTTAAACTAGATGAAAAAGGGAAAGCTGTTCTAGACGAAAACGGAAAAAAGATCAGAATACCGGGAACTTTAAAAAGCACAAAGGCAATAGGTTGGTTTATCGAAGAATATGGCATTGCACAAATCTCTATGAACTTAACCGACATTTCTGTGACATCTATCCACGTTGCCTTCGACGAAGTTGAACGTGCTGCTAGAGAAAGAGGCATAAGAGTTACTGGCTCTGAACTGGTAGGCCTTGTCCCAAAACAAGCTTTAATAGATGCCGGCAAACATTTTCTGTGCAAACAAGAACGCTCACTAGGTATCGACGAAAAAGAAATAATTAAAATTGCAATAAAATCGCTCGGCCTAGATGAACTTAAACCTTTTAATCCGAATGAAAGAATTATAGAATACTTATTAGAAACCGATCAAAATCGTCCACTTATAAAAATGAACCTCACTGAGTTTGCCAACGAAACAGCATCCGAATCACCAGCTCCTGGCGGAGGCTCTATATCGGCATACATGGGTGTTCTTGGTATTTCACTGGGGACAATGGTCGCTAATTTATCGTCGCACAAAAGAGGATGGGATAAGCAATGGGAAAAATTCTCAAAAATTGCAGAACACGGACAAAGCATAAAAGACAAATTGCTTCATATGGTCGACGAAGACACCCAAGCATTTAATAAAATAATGGATGCTTTTAGCCTTGCTAAATCAAGCGACGAAGAAAAACAAATAAGACACAAAGTCATACAAGAAGCCACAGAATACGCAACTAAAGTTCCTTTAGAAGTGATGAAATTAGCCTTAGAAAGCATGCAACCCATAAAAGAAATGGCAGAATTCGGAAATCCTAATTCGGTTACCGATGCCGGTGTTGGTGCTCTTGCTGCAAGATCTGCTGTTATGGGGGCTTTTCTTAATGTTAAAATTAATGCAGCCGGACTCGACGATAAAACTTTAGCGACGGCTATCATCGAAGAAGGAACTTTAATCGAAGAAAAAGCAAAAGCTTTAGAAAATGAAATTTTAAAAATTGTTAACGACAAAATATAATAGTATTTAAGTATTAGAATATGTTTTTATATTGTTGGTCAAAAAAATTCAATCGTTAATCTAAATAATTTGCACATATTTAAAATAGCACATAAATTTGTAACAGTTTCGATTACTAGCCTATAGTGCTAAGGCGAAACTTTTCATAAAGAGGGTTTAGGTTAGTTGGTTTTTTGGCTGCTCAGAAATGAGCAGCTTTTTTATTTACACTATTACATTAATAACTTTCTAGCGGCTAGCTTTTTCAGAAACCTTTTAATTATTAAATTTAACACCTCAAATATAAAAATATGGGAATTGGGAAATATTTAGCAGGTGCAGGATTGGGTTGGGCCTTTGGAGGTCCCATTGGAGCTCTAATAGGAATTGGTATAGCCTCCGTTACCGACAGTATTTTTAAAACAGACCATCAAACAGCAGGATTTAATACAACAACTAGAGGAGACTTTGCCATTTCTTTCGTTGTGCTTACGGCATCGATTATGAAAGCCGATGGAAAAGTTTTAAAATCTGAATTAGATTTTGTAAAAAAATATTTTGTGCAATTCTTCGGGGAGTCTCAAGCCATAGAAATGCTAACATTATTGAGAGATGTTCTTAAAAAGCAAATAGACATTAATGCTGTGAGTGAACAAATCCAGCAATACATGAATTATGAGTCTCGACTACAAGTTCTTCATTTTCTTTTTGGGATTGCACTAGCCGATGGCCACTTTGCAGAAATAGAAATACAAACCATTGGTAAAATTGCAAAAGGAATGGGTATCACTCAAGGCGATTATGATTCTATAAGAAACATGTATATTGCAGACACCGATTCCGACTATAAAATATTAGAAATCGACCCTTCTGCTTCTGACGACGAAATTAAAAAAGCATATAAAAAAATGGCTATTAAATTTCACCCCGACAAAGTTTCTTATTTAGGTGAAGAAGCACAAAAGGCAGCCGAAGAAAAATTTAAAAAACTGAATCAAGCATACGAGAACATTAAAAAACAACGTAATATAAAATAAATTATTCTTATGACCTTAGATGGAATCTTAGCAATTTCTGGAGAACCGGGACTTTACAAAATGGTTTCTCAAACAAAAAATGGCATCATCGTTGAATCGATTGAGACAAAAAAAAGAATACCGGCATACGCCAGTAATAAAATCAGTTCTTTGGAAGACATTGCAATTTATACTGAAAATGATGAAGTGCTACTGCGAGAAGTTTTTCAAAAAATTAAAGACAAAACAAACGGGACTCAGGCTGTTTCTCACAAAGCATCCAACAACGAAATTAAAGACTTTTTCAAAACCATTTTACCAAATTACGACGAAGACCGTGTATATATATCAGATATGAAAAAGGTATTCAGATGGTATAATATTTTGGCAGAAAATAATTTACTAATCGAAGATGCTCAGAACAAAACTGAAGAAATAGAATAAGTAAAGAAAATACAAAATAATTAGGCATGATTAAACAACCCAAACTGATACTTAGTATCTTATTTCTAATAGTCGTCCGTCTAGCTTTGGCAGATGGTGGCATGTGGATCCCAATGTTGATTGAAAAGTACAATATTGAAACCATGCAAAAAAAAGGCTGTAAATTATCTGCTGATGATATTTATAGCATTAACCACTCCAGTTTAAAAGACGCAATTGTACAGTTTGGAGGAGGATGTACCGGCGAACTTATCTCAAACGACGGACTCCTTATTACAAATCACCATTGTGGTTATGGCTCTATACAAAAACACAGCTCGGTTGAACACGACTACTTAACCGATGGATTTTGGGCCATGTCTAAAAAAGAAGAACTGCCGAACGATGGACTTACTGTTTCATTTCTAATATTAATGCAGGATGTAACAACCAAAACATTGGAGAATGTTACAGATGAACAATCCGAACCGGAACGCCAATCTTTGATTCGAAAAAACATAGAAAAGATCAGAAAAGAAGTTGAAGACAGTTCTCGTTATAAAGCAGATGTAGAAACATTTTATTCCGGCAACCAATATTTTTTATTTATTTATGAGATTTTCAACGATGTTCGACTAGTTGGAGCTCCCCCATCTTCAATTGGGAAATTTGGAGGAGACACAGACAACTGGATGTGGCCCAGACATACGGGCGATTTTTCGATGTTTAGAATTTATGCTGATAAAGATAATAAACCCGCAAGCTACTCAACAGATAATGTACCCTATCACCCTAAAAAAAGTTTGAGCATTAATATAAATGGTATTAATGAGAACGATTTCACAATGGTGTTCGGTTATCCGGGTCATACCCAAGAATACTTGCATTCCGATGCTGTAAAATATATTGTTGAGCAACGAAATCCTGTACGTATAAAACTTAGAGATACCAAACTAGCCATTATGCGAGATCATATGCTCGAAAGCGATAAAGTAAGAATTCAGCTTTCATCAAAATATGCACATGTGGCCAACGGTTGGAAAAAGTGGATAGGCGAAAGCAAAGGTTTAGAGCGAATAGATGCCATACAAATTAAAAAAAATTTCGAAGCTCAATATGCTAATTGGATCAATCAAGAATCTGAAAGATCAACCAAATATGGCTCTGTATTAGATCATTATAGACATTTATACGAAGACAATTCGTCGAGTATGTTGGCCAGAGAGTTTATCTACGAGTCTATTTTCGCTGTTGATGTGATTGGGCTTGCTTCAAAATTCAATTCTCTTTTACCTAAAAAAGAAGGAGAAAAAATTGACGACATATCCGCTTTTTATCAATCGACACAGTCCTTTTATAAAGATTACGACATTGAAACCGACAAAGAAGTAATGGCTGCACTCTTCGAAATATATTATCAAACCATGCCCGAAGAATACAGACCTGAATTTTTCAAGAAGATAGAAACTAAATACCATTCAGATTTTAATAAGTTTACTAGCGATGTATTTAAAAAATCAATATTCAGATCGGAAGAAGAATGTAAAAAGTTCTTAGACAAATTTTCGGTAAAAAAATTAAACGAAGACCCTATTTTTCAACTCTATCAATCCACGATAGACTTTTATGTGTTAAAAATCAATCCCATTTTAAGCCTCTCCAATAACGAAATGGAAACACTTGATCGTTTATACATGAAGTCTCAAATCGAAATGGCCGGTGATAGCGTTTTATTTCCTGACGCTAACTTCACATTGCGTGTAGCATTTGGTAAAGTAGAAGGATACGAACCAGCTGATGGTGTAGAATATAAATACAAAACAACACTAAGCGGAATAATGGAGAAAGAACTTTTAGGAATGTATGACTACGTTGTCGACAATAAATTAAAAGAGCTCTATAAAGCCAAAGATTATGGCCGTTACGGAAAAGATGACGAAATGCCAGTGTGTTTTATCGCCTCTAACCATACTACCGGAGGAAACTCAGGAAGTCCGGTGTTGAATGCCAATGGTGAATTAATTGGCGTTAATTTTGATAGGAACTGGGAAGGTACTATGAGCGATATAATGTACGACCCCGACCGATGTAGAAATATTGTACTTGACATCCGATATGCTTTGTTTATTATCGATAAGTTTGCAGGAGCCGGGTATTTATTAGATGAAATGAATATAATAAACTAAACCTTATTCAGTATAAATAACTAAACTTTTTTAACATGAAGAATTATTTTTTAACCTTATTGATGTTAGTGTCTGCTCTTGTGTTTTCGCAAACAGTTGAAGGACGCTGGAAGACCATCGACGACGAAACCGGCAAAGCCAAATCGATTGTCGAAATTTCCATTAAAAACGGAAAACTTTACGGGAAAATCATCAAACTGTATCGAGAAGAAGGAGAAAATCCAGATCCAAGCTGTACAGACTGTACCGATAGTCGTAAAAACCAAAAAATTATTGGAATGACTATAATCACAGGACTAGAAAAAGACGGTAATGAATGGGAAGCAGACGATGCTATTTTAGATCCTAAAGATGGTAAAATTTACGATTGTAAAATTTGGCTCGACGAAGACAACAACAACATTTTAAACGTAAGAGGTTATATTGGTTTTTTCTTTAGAACACAGACATGGCATCGTGTGAAATAATCTGAAAGATTATTATCTACGAATTTGCGTCAATTCAATTTCGTATATTAATGTACTAAAAGGTGGGATAACACCATTTGAGTTACCTCCCGAACCAAAAGCAAGTTCGGATGGTAATATTACAATGGACTTCTCACCTTCTTTCATTCCGGCAACGACTAACTCGATGCCTTTAATCACCTGCCATTCTGTGCCATAAATAAATTCGAAAGGTCGATTTCTTTTATAAGTCGAATCGAAAAATTTTCCATTTATAAATCGGCCTTCATATTGCAGGACTAAAGTGTCGCCAAATTTTACAGTCTCGCCTATTCCTGTATCGACAATCATTTTGTAAAAACCTTGAGGGTTTGTACTATAATCGTTATTGCACGATTCGAGATAATGGTTGAGTTTTGTTTTTTCGTATTGCGAGAAATCGTCTATCCACGCTAAAAACTCTTTTTTCTCTTTTTCAAATTGCGATTCTGAAATAAAGCCCAGCATCTCTACACTTACTTTAAAAAAATCGGTTGCTTTTAAAAAAGAGGGTCTTTCAACCTCGAGCGTCTTAGTAAAAAAAACATCGGCAGAGATCAAAAAAACGGCACTATCGCCTTCAGACATCATCCTGAAACATTCATCGATGGCGCCGTTATAATCGGCTTTTTGAATCTGAAACTGGCGCTTGGCTGAAAAAAATAAAGAATCTTCTACAGTCGAATACGCAATATTTACCGTGACATAATCGTTGTATTGAGCCGTAAGAGTATCTTCTCCCAATTTATAAAATTGATAATAAAAGCCTTTTGGAGAATCTTCGAAGTCCGGAAAAGGGCTATCGCAAGCCGTTGCAACGAAAATTAAACTAAGAACTACTATTAATAATCTCGACATAATAAACAATTGTAGTTCGTGCAGGTATTTTTTTCAAATCGCCAAGTAAACCATGAGCCCTATGTGGTGGCATAATGAACCTGTATTTTTCGCCGGTGCGCATCATTAAAATTCCCTCTTCAAGGCCCGACTCTACCCCTCCATGACCCACTTCAAATATTTTTGTTCCAACAGAATCTGAGTCGTACAGAATAGTGCCATCCATTAATTCTACCTTATATTTCAACTCCACTATTTGGCCTTTCTTTATCGAATCTTGTTCAGTACTTTTAAGTTTGCCATACCACAGGCCGGAATCGGTCATGTTCATATTCCAACCTCTTCTTTTACAATGATTAGCAATCGATTTCTCATCTTTATTGGCTAAATATTTATTTACCTTTTCCAATGGTTTTTCGTAAGATCTAACTTCGCTTAATGTTTTTGGTTTTTTTCTATCTGCTTCACAAGATGAAAACAACATTACAACAGTAGCGAATATTAAAAAACGTATTAGTCTTGTATTCATTATAAAATAGGATTATTCGTTAAAAGATGTTGTTCTTCATTTAAAACTTTTTTCAGTTTCAATATAGTTTCATCCAAGCTCATACCTTGTTGAGATCCTCCGGCAGCGTTTCTGTGTCCACCTCCGGAAAAATATTTTACAGCAATAGTATTAATGGGGATTTCAGCTTTTGATCTAAATGATAGTTTAATTTCATGATCTTTTTCTAATATTAATATCGACGACTTCACCTCAGCAGCACTTAACATTACATTTACAAATCCTTCGGAGTCGCCCACTTGGAAGTTAAATTTTCTTAAGTCTTCTTTCGATAAGCTTGTGATTGACACACCCAGTTCTTTAATAACCTCAGTTCTATTTAACAATGCAAAACCGAGCAGTTGCATTCTTTCTAACGAGAAATTATTAAAAACCTTATCATAAATATTATCTCTATCAATTCCTAAATCGATTAATTCTGAAACAATTCTAAAAGTGTCCGGATGAACATTGTGAACGAAATTGCCCGTATCGGTCATTAAACCAACATATAAGCATTCTGCAACAGTTTTATCGACTGCATTTACATCGATCGATTGTAAAAAATTGTAAGACAATTCACAAGTTGAGCTCACTTGTGTGCAGGAAATCTCATAATTTACTGGATATTGTGGATTTGGATGATGATCAATCATTAATTTATTTGCATTTGAATCTGCTATTAAAGACTCTAAATCCCCACTCCTATCCGGTGCATTATGATCGATGATAAAAATCAAATCTGAGTTTTCAATAATCTTTTTTGCTTTTTGAGGGTCTTTCTTCGCATTTATACATTTTTGCGCGTTTGGAATCCAAGATAAAAAATCGGGGAAAGCCGAAGGTAAAACAACATTTGTATTACAATATTTTCTAAAAAAATGATAAATAGCCATCGAAGCTCCTATAGCATCGCCATCCGGGTTAACGTGTGGAACGATCAAGATATTTGATTTTTTATTTTCCCTAATATGATTAATAAAATCAACAATTTTTTTCGTAGGATATTTATTAGTTTGTTTTATGTTCATTATTCTCCAATAATTTTAACCAAAACTCTTTTTCTTCTTTTGCCATCGAACTCACCATAGAATATTTGCTCCCACGGGCCAAAATCCAGTTGCCCATTTGTGACAGCCACTACAACTTCTCTACCCATAATAGTTCTTTTTAAATGGGCATCGCCATTATCTTCGTATGTGTTATGCTTATACTGAGAATAGGGTAATTCCGGGGCAAGTCTTTCTAGCCAATTTTCGTAATCTTGATGTAAACCGGATTCGTCGTCGTTAATAAAAACACTCGCAGTAATATGCATAGCATTAACTAAAATTAAACCTTCTTTAATTTTACTTTCGAATAAGCAGGCTTCAATCTCAGATGTGATATTGATCAATTGCCTTCTCTGAGTGGTATTGAACCACAATTCTTTACGATACGATTTCATTGCCTCGATATTGCTTTCTACAAAAGTAATAAAAGATGTTATGCCAATGTGTAAAGAACAATATTTAATAAATACTTAGCGTTTTAAAAAGGATTGCTTCACATTTTTTAACAAAATTCCCATATAAATTGGTATTGTTTATGCAACACTAATCTGCAATACAACGTCTTTTAAAAGCTAGAAAAAGGATATGAACAGAAAAAAGTTTTTAAAATATATGGCTGATGCTAAGAATCAGCTGTTATTAATTACAAAGAGCGGACGTTTTTACATTCAAATACACAAAGAACGTACAATGAACGATTTAGGAATTATTGCGATCAATGAGCAAACAGGATCGGCATCGATTATTTTTTTTGAAGATATTGAATCGATCATACTCGATGGAAAAAAATACGACATTTAGTGTTTTAAAATTGAATAAGCCTGTTGTTTAGAGATAGGTTTGTCGACAAAAAACAAAACAATAAAAGCGCCCTTATATGGGCTCTTTTTTTGGGCTTCAAAAGCATCTTCTAATGAGATAAATGGGCCTATTGAATATTTATAAAAACCGTCTTGTTCAATACAAACCAAACTATCATTGCTCAATTTATTATTAAACACTTTAGCTTTTTTATAAGCTCCTACTTGCAAACGAAATACAATAGGTGCATTTTCTAAATCTTTCAATAATTCACTTATTTCAATTAGATTAATTGCATCTCCTTTTTCGGAAATTTTAATGCAAGAAGCAAACGAAATATGCCTTTTTTCGTTTTGATCGATATAATAAAACGTATTATTAAGAAGATGATTACCTTCAATATTTTTGGGTATATAAATTTGGTATTTTACTACAACATCTTCCGTCTTTGGTAAATCGACCCAAACAAATTTCCCAACATTGTTTTGCTTAATAAACTGCGCTCCAGATGTTTCTATTGCCCGAATAGCAAAACCTGTAGGAATTGTTACTTCCAGCTTTGAAACACCATCAATTGAAGATTTTTGAATATGCAATTCTACGATTCCGGAGGTTCCGGCTTCGAAGGTTTTTGGTTGCTTTACTATCACATCTATTCCCGATGCTCCTACATAAAGAGTTAATAGAGTAAATGCAATACTTGCTAACCTGCCGAAATTAGTATAAGTTTTTCATGACTACAAAGTTTAAAGAGTCCTATGGCTTTTTACGAGAGAACATCGAAAAGGTTATTTAATTTACATTAAATGTTTGTCGTTTAGAATTGCTAATCGCTTAGATTTTTAAATGGTTTTCTATAAATTTGCACAAAAAAGAAAATGGTACTACCTATTTATGTATTTGGGCATCCTGTATTAAGGAAAGTGGCTAAAGATATTGATAAAGATTTTCCAGATTTTGACAATTTCATGAACAATATGTGGGAAACAATGTATAAGACCGATGGTGTAGGTCTGGCTGCACCTCAAATTGGGCAATCAATTCGTGTATTTGTGCTAGATGCCGGCGACATGGCCGAAGATTTCCCTGAAGCAGAAGGTTTTAAATCGGCATTTATTAACGCAAAGATTGTCGAAGAAACTGGAGAAGATTGGGCATTTAACGAGGGTTGTTTATCTATACCAAACATAAGAGAAGACGTAAAAAGAAAATCTTCAATTAAAATTCAATATTACGATCAGGACTGGAATTATCACGAAAAAGTATACGATGGCGTAATAGCAAGAATAATACAACACGAGTACGATCATCTCGAAGGCAAGATGTTTACCGACAGACTCTCGCCCATCAAACGACGCCTATTAAAGAGTAAATTAGCAGCTATTTCTAAAGGTAAAGTTAGTATAAAATACAAAATTATTACTGCTTAAAATATTTCTAAAACAGATAATTAAAAAATAAAAAATCGATAAACATGAAGAAAATTTGGCTGTTTAGCCTCGTTGTTGTTACGTTAATTTCTTGCAACCCAACAACACCACATGACGATGAACGATCTAATATGATTGAGAAAATTTCGGAAATGGAACAACAATGTTTTTCCGACAATACGCTCTCATATAATAGTAAAATTGGATTAGAGACATTAAAGGAATATCAAAAATTTGTAGAAAAATATCCCGAAGATTCTATGTCGGCTAATTATTTATACATGGGAGCTCAACTTAGTAAAAGCATCAATCTATATGGAGAAGCTATCACCAGATATAACAAATTAATAAGAATGTTTCCTGAGGATAAACGAGTAGATAAAGCTTATTTTATGATTGGTATGATATACGAAAACGATATAAAAGATATTGACAAAGCAAAAGAAGCCTATCAAGTCTTTATTGAAAAATTTCCAAATTCTGACTTAATTGACGACGCTAAATTTTTAATAGAAAACCTAGGTAAGTCCGACGAGGAACTTTTAGAATTATTAAAATCTAAAAGCAAAAAAGATACCATCGCGTAACTTTTAATCATATAAGACAGTCTTAAAGCAAGCTAGTTAGCTTGCTTTTTTATTAACTTCACATTAGAAAAGATTTTAAACAATTCAAACATGAGAAAAATAATTTTATTGTTATTATGCATTGCACAGATTGGATTATTTGCACAGGAGCAAAAAAAAGACAATCAACAGAAACTCGATGGTTTAAAGTTTCGAAGCATCGGTCCTGCGGTTGCATCGGGACGGGTGGTTGACATTGCCGTTAATCCACAAAATCATTCCGAAAGATATATTGCAGCCGGCAGTGGAAACCTATGGAAAACCCTAAATGCCGGACAAACTTGGAGCCCTATTTTCGATACATACAGTTCATATTCTTGTACCGATGTAGAAATAGACCCAAATAATGCCAACATTATATGGCTTGGAACTGGAGAATTTAATAGTCAAAGAGCCATAGGGTTTGGCGATGGTGTCTATGTCTCCTTCGATAGAGGGCAGTCGTTTAAAAATGTAGGGTTGAAAAACTCAGAACATATTGGCAGAATTGCAATCGACCCTCGAAATTCCGATGTTTATGTTGCTGCTCAAGGACCTCTCTGGGGCGATGGCGGTGATAGAGGTTTATACAAAACCAATAATTACGGTGAAACATGGGAAAAAATTATTGATATTAATCCACAAACAGGCATTAACGAAATTGTAATTGACCCGGTTAACCCGGACGTTGTATATGCAACTAGCTACCAACGCAGAAGGCATGTTTATACACTTATTGACGGTGGAGAACATTGCACAATATACAAATCGAGCGATGCAGGAAAAACTTGGAAAGTAATTGAAAATGGCTTACCATCGAAAAAAATGGGTCGAATTGGTTTGGCTATTTCACCGGTCGATCATCAATATATTTACGCAATAGTAGAAGCCCAAGGAAATGAAGGTGGAATTTTTCGTTCAACCAATGCGGGTGCTAGCTGGGAAAAAATGAACGATTACGTAGCAACAAGCCCTCAGTATTACAACCGTTTATATTGCGACCCAAAAGATAAAAACAAAGTTTTCTCTGTCGATACCTACACTAAGTACACTTACGATGGCGGAAAAACTTGGCATAACCTAGGAGTTGATCAAAAGCATGTGGACGACCATTGTTTATGGATTAATCCGGACAATACCAATCATTTACTCATTGGATGCGATGGCGGTTTATACGAAAGCTTCGATTTCGGAAGCAATTGGCGACATATAGAGAATCTACCAATTACACAATTCTATAGGGTAGAAACTGATAATGCCGAACCTTTCTATAATGTATATGGAGGTACGCAAGATAATAATACACTTGGAGGCCCATCGCAAACGCTTAGCGAATATGGAATTATTAATGGCGATTGGTACACTACAGTTGGTGGCGATGGGTTTCAAACTCGAGTAGACCCAACTGACCCGAATATCATTTATTCTCAAGCACAATATGGATGGTTAGTCCGATTCAATAAACAGAACGGAGAGCGTGTATTCATTCAGCCTCAACCGCCATTTGGCGAAGCCTATCGATGGAACTGGAATGCTCCGCTATTAATTAGCCCACACAATCATAACAGACTCTACTTTGCCGCAAATAAAGTATTCAAGTCTGATGATCGAGGCCAATCTTGGGAAGTAATTAGTGAAGACCTAACGCGTCAAATTGATAGAAATCAACTTAAAGTGATGGGTAAAATTCAAAGTCCGGATGCCGTTGCAAAAAACGCATCGACATCTTTGTACGGTAATATAGTTAGCTTAGAAGAGTCGCCTATTAAAGAAGGTCTTTTATTCGTTGGTACCGATGATGGATTAATTCAGATTAGTGAAGATGGAGGTAAAACATGGAAAAAAGCCGGATTAATAAAAAATGTTCCGGAAACAACTTATGTATCTTCGTTACGAGCATCGCAACACGATGAGAATATTGTCTATGCAACTTTTGACGGAAGAAAAAATAACGATTTCAAACCCTATGTTTTTAAGAGTACAGACAAAGGAAAAACATGGACAGAAATAAATAATGGTATTGAAAATAAATTTATTGCTTACACTATAGTTGAGGATTTTAAAAACCCGGAATTATTATTTCTAGGAACCGAATTTGGGTTGTTCTATTCAAATAATTATGGGCAAGCTTGGCACCAGTTAAAAAACGGAATCCCAACCATTCCTGTTAAAGATATCAGTATTCAAAAACGTGAATCCGATTTAGTTTTAGCAACTTTTGGAAGAGGTTTTTACATCTTGGATAATTACGATCCACTTCGATTTTTAAATGATATTGAGTCGGCAGACTATTACTTATTTCCTGTTAAAAAAGCCTTGCAGTTTATTCCTAATTCTGCTTTATACGGCCAAGGCGCAACATACTATAAAGGAGAAAACCCAAAGATGGGAGTCACTTTTACATACTTTGTAAAAGAAACAAGAACCTCATTAAAAGAAAAAAGACAAAAAGAAGAACAAGAAGCTGAAAAGGTGGGCAAAGATATTGTTTACCCAAGTTTAAATGATTTAACTCAAGAGGATAACGAACTGAAAGACTATCTCATTTTTGTTATCAGAGACAAAAACAATGTGATTGTAAAGCAAATCAATGAAAGCATTTCTGAAGGTGTTCAACGTTTGCTTTGGGATATGACTGTTAACTCAAGTCAAGTCATCTCCTCAAATTCAGATTATCCGTTTCAACCTAAAAATCAACATCTTGCAGATGCAGGCAACTATACCGTTGAGCTATTCAAAAGTGAGAATGGTCGTTTGATCGATTTAAAGCAAAAACAAAACTTCAAAATTATTTCCTATCACGGCAGAAATGAAGAACACCGAACTGCACTTTATGCATTTCAACAAGAATTGGCTCAGTTTAGAACGACTTTTAGTTTATTTAAATCTGAATTCTCAAAGAAAGAAAATCTAATTAATCAATATATTCAAGCCTATCATACCGGCACAAGGGAAAATGCAGAACTTTACCAATCTATATTCGAATGCAAAGCCAATTTAGATTCATTGCACAGGATTATTTTTGGAAATAGAAGTATAAGCGATCGAAACGAAAATCAAGAGCCATCACTAAACGAACGATTTGAACTCTCCGTTTATGCTTGCGAAGAACACACAGGAGCGCCTACAAAAACTGCTATCAATCAATTCAAATTAGTAAATGAGTGGTACGAAAATCTTAACATTTACTACCAAACTAATATTGTAAAGAATATGAATTATATTAAACAAGGGTTGAAAGATATTGGAGCAACGCCTGTTTTTGAATAGTTTAACCTAATAAAACAGTGTATTTATTAATCTATTAAGTTCTTAGGGAAAGAAATAAAAACAAAGAGGCCGGAAAATTCCGGCCTCTTTTTCTAGGTATAAACTGTGTATGTACTATTTTATTACATGCACCACTCCTGTGTATTCGTGATTGACTCCATTCTTGTCTCTAATTTGAACTAAGTAAGTATATACACCATTCTGTACATATTCTCCTTCGTTGAAGTATCTTCCATTCCAACCACCTTGCATTTCATATCGGTCGCCAAAACCGGCAGGTAGTTCTGTAGTCTCAAAAATCGGTTCTCCCCAACGGTCGTAAATCGTCATTTTGTAGCCTTCGGTATCTGCACCTACTCCTTTTGGATAGAAGTAGTTATTCCCTTTACCCGAACCCGGTGTAAATGCATTTGGGAAGTATACTTTAAAATGATCGTCTACTCGGATGTAGAATATTGCTGAATCTGTACAACTATGTATACTTGTTGCAACTAACGATACAAGGTAATATCCAATATTCTCATAAACATGTGCAGGATCTACTTCTTGACTTCCTGTATTATCGCCAAAACTCCAATTATAATACATTTGGTCGTCGGTAGCAATTTCTGTTAAATTTGTAAATCTTACTTCCGCATCCAATATATCCAAAATATTATGATTCGCAGCAATACCAGCTTCTGGCGTTGCAAATACTTTTACTTCTACTGTGGTATCGGTTGTACAACCATTCTCTGACACCAAAAGAACTCTTGGATTATAAATGCCTGAATATAAATATTCGTGAATTACATCACTAAACTCAGAACTTGGAGATGATGTGCCATCATCGTATGTCCAAGTGTAAGTAATATCTCCATCGCTTGAAATTGCATCTACTTGTAAATCGGAAAAATGGGGTTCACAACCATCGGTAGAACTAATTGAGTTTACATATGGTGCTCGGTGTACTTGTACATTCAACGAATCGATGGCTCTTGGCGTAGAACATCCATCGGTAACACTAATGTAATAAGTATTTGAGGACGCAGGTGAAACTGTAATTGACTGTTCGTAGGTATGATTGCTCCACGAATAGGCATAAGGTCCGCCATTGCCACCACTTGCAAACACTGTTGCAGTTGCTGTTTCATTTTGACAAATAGATAACGTATCCTCTAAACTTAAGCTTATTAATGGATATGTAGAAATACTTACACTTACAGTATCAACAGATGGACAGCCATTAGCATCTACAGCATAAACATGGTAGGTTGCATTACTGGTTGGGTAGACTATCACATTATAACCTGAGCCTAAGTCAGGATCTATCCAATAAAACTGATAACCAGGGGTACCTCCTGTTGCGCTTGCCGATATGTTAGTTGCCTGATTAATACATACATTACTGTTTGGCGCATCAGCTAAAACATTAACCGGCTGTGGTTGAGTAATCGATACGCTTAACACATCGGCACAACCATTGATATCTGTCACAGTTACGTTATGAGTACCTGCGGCTAACGCTGTTGCAGAACTTAATACTTCTGAATTATCCCATTGATAACTAAATGGTGCTGTTCCGTTCAACGTTGTGACATCGGCTCCGCCGTTTGTGCTTCCGTAGCACGACGGTGAGCTCAATGCTATCAAGTTCAATTGAGGAGGCACAATTCGACTTACTGGAACGAGTTGATTTAACGAACAGTTATGTTCATCCACTATATTGATGTTGTACGACCCATTGGTTAAACCAGGGAATGTTGCCGAATATACGTTGGTATACTGCTGAGTGCCTGGAGAAATTGCCAAATCATATGCAGGCGTTCCTCCTGAAACAGAATTAATTATAATTTGACCATTCGATAAATCACAGGTCTGATCAATAATTGTAAAATCAAAGTCTAGTGCATCCGGTTCTCCTAAAGTGATTAAAGAGTCAATAATACAGTTATGTGCATCTCTAACCACAACATAGAATTGACCTGCTGATAATGACCCTGCTGTATTATCTATACTGTTACTTCCAGACCACGTATAATCATATGAGGGTGTTCCACCATAAACTGTAATTGTAACTACCCCATTAGCGTCTCCATGACAATCCGGTAAGTCTAATCCAACGGTCATATTTAATGCCGATGGCTCAGAAATTATTTTAGTTGCACTTGCCGGACAGTGATTAGCATCTTCAACGTTAACAACATAAGTTCCTGCGTATAAACTTCCTGCCATAGCTGTACTTTGAGATGTTGGATTCCAATTGTATGTATATGGTCCTACACCTCCGCTAACTTCGACAAATGCCCAACCAGAATTGCCCCCATGACACAATACATTAGCCCAATCGCTTATTGATGCTACTAAAGTATCAGGTTCATAAATATCAATCTGACCAGAAACAATACATCCGGCAGAATCGGTAATTTCTACGCTGTACGTACCTCCACTTAAATTAGAAATGGAATGAGACGTAAGCACAGTGTTCATTAGACTTTGTCCATTATCCCACTCAAAATTGTAAGGAGAAACGCCCCCGGAAATATTTACAGCAGCAGTTCCTGTAGGAATACCATGACAATTAACATCTGTTCCTGAAATACTTGTAATTACAGGAGCTGTATCGTCAGAAATATGAGCCACAGCACCATCTTGACAACCATTACCATCGGTAACAGTAAAGTAATAATTACCAGCAGGTACATTTTGTAACCATGAAGAATAACTCAATTCATTGTTACTATTATCTTCCCATACATAAGAAAAATCTGATGCTGTACCAGAGCCACCAATAACTTCTGCATGAGCAGATCCATCTGATAAACCACAATGCGATTGATTTTCGATATCGATGTTTGCAACCAACAAATCTGGTCTAAATACATCTGCTGAAGCAGTGTCTTTACAACCATGATCGTCGGTCACAATTAAAGTATAGGTTTGATATCCTCCAGTAGTGGCTCCTCCTATTCCTATTAAATCCTGGGTGCCTGATAGGTTAGACCAATTATAAGTGTAATCGCCAGAGTTAATAGTTCCTCCCGAAACGGATGCATCAATAGCTCCATTGAGAGACCCGAAGCAATTCTCATCTGTAGGCGTTAATGAAATTTGAATTTCACTCGGTTGATTTAATTGTTGAGATACAGTTTTAAAACATCCATGGGCATCGGTAACTGTTACCGTATAATTGCCTTGTCCAATATTATTATTGGTTTGAGTTATCGCTGAATTATTCCATGCATATGAATAGTTAGGTGTTCCTCCTGTTACATTAATACTAATGTAGCCATCGGTATAACCATAACATGATGGATCGATATAAGAGCCAACTGTTGCAATAAGTTCAGAAGGTTGAGTAACATTTACCGAAATAGACTCTTGACATGCATTATCGTCTTCTACAGTAACGGTGTATGTTCCAACTCCAATATAAAATGCAGTGTCGTTATTAGAACCACCTGTTGCAACATCCCAATAATAGTTATAATCTCCTGCTACAGTACCTCCACTTGCATCGACCCATGCACTACCGGTACTAGCATTATAACAAGCTGGCTCAATATAATCTGTTGATAAAGTTATAAAAGAAGGCTCCGTAACAATAACAGTACTTGTAGCTGTACACATATTATAGTCTGTTACTGTAAGTTGATATGTTCCTTGACCGATATTACTCAAGTTAGCAGTCGTTTCTGTATTATCCCATTGATAAGAATAAGGCAATGTTCCTCCTGAGACCAAAGTTGTAATAGAACCTGTAGTGTAACCATTACATTCTGGATTAAGATGAGAATTTACAATAATTAAATCGTTGGGTTGCGTAATAACTACACTTAATGGCACTGTACAACCATTAGCATCGCCTACAGTTACGTTATAAGTTCCTGCACACAAATTGGAAACAGTTGGTGTAGAGGGCAAAGAAAGATCATCCCAAGTATATGAATATGGGCTTGCTCCTCCATTTACAGTTACAGTTGCAGAGCCATTGCATGCGTTAAAACAGGTTACCATAGTAGAATCTGAAATATTCGCTGTTGGTCCATCTAGATCATTAACACTAAAGTTTTGAACTTTTATACAGCCTTTTGAATCTTGAACTGTAACAGTATAATTACCTGCACTTATTAAATCAATATCTTCTGTATTTGCAGTATAGCTAGAAGGGCCGGACCATGAATAAGTTAATGGAGGGACTCCATTTGAAACAGTTAAATCTAATGCTCCATCGAACTGACCACAGTTAGATGGTGTAGATACTGCGGTTAGAATCATCTCCAATGGTTCGGTAAATGTTATTGAATCAATAATTGAACAACCATTAGCATCTGTAATTGTAATGTGGTATAGTCCATCGCATAATCCACCAACGGTATCGGTGCTATATAAAGCTAAATTATCCCATTGGTAGGCGTATGGTGCTGTACCTCCCGATGGTGATGCTTGTGCAAATCCATCGCAGTAACCATTACATTGAATTGAGTAAATATTAATAAATGCATTCGTTAAAACTGCGGGTTCGCTTACTTGAACAGAATCATACACTATACATCCCCAAGCATCTGTAGCAGTAACATAATACCAGATATTAGCGCAAAGATTTATCGCTAATGAAGCGGTTTGAGAGTTGGACCAAGCATATGAGTTTGACCCTCCGCCTCCAACTACAGAGATACTAGCTTCTCCATCGCAATCACCATTGCAAGTTACATCTTGAGTGACGACTGTGTTTGGAGTTCCTGCTGCAATATCGTTTATTGTAACTACATCGGTAGTTGTACATCCATTGGCGTCGGTTACAGTGAGCGTATATGTATCGGCAGGAATTGTTCCGACAAAAGCATCAGCACCTACAACCGTCGATATACTATTTGCCCATGTAAAATTATAAGGCTGTACACCTCCTACTAAAGATGTTGTATCAACCGATCCGTCAGGCAATCCGCAATGCGCATCAATAGAAGAACCTACAACAAATAAAGCATTCGGTTGAGTTAGCGAAATATTTGTATAAACCTTACATCCATTAGCATCTGTAGCAGTAACAAAATAAGTTCCTGCTTCTAATCCAATAGGATCTTCATCGGTAGAAGCATAGCTATTTGGGCCTTGCCAACTATAAGTATATGTTGGCGTACCATCGGCAACAGTCAAATCAATTGCGCCATCGAAAGCTCCATTACATGAAATATTCTGTCCGTTGTAATCTGTGCTAACTATTGCATTGGCTGTAAGTGCCGTTGGCTCTGTTATTGTAATTTGATGTATTCCTGTTCCGCCATTGGCATCTTGAACTGTTACAGTATAATCTCCTGCACATAAGCCCGTAATGTCTTCACTTGAAGAAATCGAAATACCAGGATTAACATCATTTTCCCAAATATATGTATAAGGAGCTCCTATACCTCCAGAAGCTGTAATATCTGCTTCTCCCACACATTCTCCATAACAAGGATTATGTACAAGGATTGATGTTATATTAATCGCCCCTGGTTCTGTTATTGTTTCACATGCTTGATCCGTACAACCATTAGCGTCGGTTGCTATCACACAGTATTCCTGTGCACACAAACCTACAGCAGTTGCTGAGCTTTGGCCCAGAGGACTGGTATATGTATTATCGGTATACCATTCGTAGCTTACAGCTCCTGTCATTGTTGCTGTTGCCGATCCATCGCATAAGCCCATAATTGAAACATCTGTTGCTACAATAACCAAATCATTAGGACCCGGAATATCATTAACAGTACTGGTTCCTGTTACAGTACATCCATTGGCATCTGTCAAAGTTACATTATATGTATCGGCCGGTAGATTACTTATTAAGTTTGTAGAGCCAACAATGTTAGGGGCCGAGTTTTCCCAATTATAACTATATGGGGAGACTCCTCCACTTGCTGTACTTACAGATACTTCTCCATCCGATTGTCCACAATGCGCATCTACAAAACCTGTTGTAATAGCCAATGGATTCGGTTCGGTTAAAGTGATAGACAAACTAGCCGGACAGTGATTAGCATCTTCAAGTGTTAAATCGTAAGTTCCTGCTTCTAAGCCGGTAATGTCATCAAAAACTGATAAAAATCCATTTGGACCGGACCAACTATAATTATAGCCTGGAGTTCCATTGGTTACTGTAACATCTATGGCTCCGTCGAAAGCCCCATTACATGAGATATTTTCGCCATTGTAATCTGAACTAATAACGGCACTTGCAACGATTGCTGTCGGTTCAGTAATTGTAGCATTATAGGTAGCTGTTGCACCATTTACATCGCTAACTGTTACATTATATATGCCTGCACATAAGTTTGATAAATCTTCAGTATCATCAAAATCGCCAGTACCATCGTTATCCCAATCGTAAGTATAAGGAGCTCCAACTCCTCCAGAAACCGTAATATTAATTGCTCCATTACAATCGCCATTACATAAATTTTGAGTTAATACTCCTGTTATCGAAATTGCACCCGGTTCAACGATGGTAACACAAATTTGGTCTGTACAACCATTGTTATCAGTTACAACTACACAATATTCTCCTGCACATAAACCGGTGGCTGTAGCTGTGGTTTGACCAAGAGTAGTAGAATAGGTATTGTCTGTATACCATTCATAACTAGTTGCTCCCGTCATACTCACAGAAGCTTGACCATCGCATGCTCCTAAAACTGTCACATCGTTATCTACAACTATAGCAATATCAATAGGTCCGGGAATATCATTGATCGTTGCTGAGCTGATAGCTGTACAACCATTCGCATCAGTTACGGTTAAATCGTATGTACCGGCCAATAGGTTGGTTACGTTTGCG
>JAFGXI010000033.1 GCA_016936665.1 Bacteroidales bacterium | reverse complement strand
TTTAGGGAAGATACCGAAGCGGTCAAACGGGGCAGACTGTAAATCTGTTGGCTCAGCCTTCGTAGGTTCGAATCCTGCTCTTCCCACTAAAGCAAGCGGGTGTAGCTCAGTTGGTAGAGCATCAGCCTTCCAAGCTGAGGGTCGCGAGTTCGAATCTCGTCGCCCGCTCAAGTTTTAAGCCGATGTAGCTCAGGGGTAGAGCGTTTCCTTGGTAAGGAAAAGGTCATGGGTTCAATTCCCATCATTGGCTCATTACCATGTTAAAAAGAATTATAGATTGATATTATATAAGTAAATTGTTAAAAATTAGTTAAATACATTTTAAGTTATGGCTAAAGAAAAATTTGATAGATCCAAAGCACACGTTAACATTGGAACTATTGGTCACGTCGACCACGGTAAAACAACTTTGACAGCTGCTATTACAACTGTATTAGCTTCTAAAGGTTTATCTGAAATGCGTTCTTTCGACTCAATCGATAACGCTCCTGAAGAAAAAGAAAGAGGTATTACTATTAATACTGCACACGTAGAGTATACTACAGAAACTCGTCACTATGCTCACGTAGACTGTCCTGGTCACGCCGACTATGTTAAAAACATGGTTACTGGTGCTGCTCAGATGGACGGTGCTATTTTAGTAGTTGCAGCTACTGATGGTCCTATGCCTCAAACTCGTGAACACATCCTTTTAGCTCGTCAGGTAAACGTTCCTAAAATCGTTGTTTTCTTGAATAAAGTTGACATGGTTGACGATGAGGAAATGTTAGAGTTAGTAGAAATGGAAGTACAAGAATTATTGACTTTCTACGATTACGAAGAAGATACCCCAATTATTCGTGGATCTGCATTAGGTGGATTGAACAACGATGCTAAATGGGTTGATTCTATCATGGAATTAATGAACGCTGTTGACTCTTGGATTCCAATTCCTCCACGTGATAACGAAAAACCATTCTTAATGCCTGTTGAGGACGTATTCTCAATTACTGGTCGTGGTACTGTTGCTACAGGTAGAATTGAAACTGGAGTTGTTAACACTGGTGACGAGATTCACATCATCGGTTTAGGTGCAGATAGCAAAAAAACTGTATGTACTGGTGTTGAAATGTTCCGTAAAATTCTTGATACTGGTGAAGCTGGAGATAACGTAGGTTTATTATTACGTGGTGTTGATAAAAAAGAAATCAAGCGTGGTATGGTATTAGCCAAACCAGGTTCTATCACTCCTCATACTAAATTCAAAGCTGAAGTTTATGTATTGAAGAAAGAAGAAGGTGGTCGTCACACGCCATTCCACAATAACTACAGACCTCAGTTCTATTTACGTACATTAGATGTTACTGGTGAAATCATGCTTCCTGATGGAGTAGAAATGGTAATGCCAGGTGATAACGTAACTATTACTGTTAATTTGATTACTCCTGTTGCTATCGACAAAGGATTACGTTTCGCTATTCGCGAAGGTGGTCGTACTGTTGGTGCTGGTCAAGTAATTGAAATCGTAGAATAAATAACATAAAATAAGCTTCTGTTCATTATTAAGCAGAAGCTTATTACGGGTGTAGTTCAGTTGGTAGAACAACGGTCTCCAAAACCGTAGGTCGGGAGTTCGAGCCTCTCCGCCCGTGCAAAACGTTTTAGAATGACTAAAATAAAAACATATTTCGAAGAATCTTACAACGAATTGGTCAACAAAGTAACTTGGCCTTCTTGGAAAGATCTACAAAGTAGTGGCATTGTGGTGATGGTTGCTTCCTTCATGATAGCAATAGTTATTGCACTCATGGATACTTTCTTCCGTAATGTCATGGAGGTGATTTACAATATGTTTTAACACTTTGTAAGGATGGCAGAAATTGACAAAAAATGGTACGTGGTTCGTGCTGTAAGTGGTAAAGAATCTAAGGTGAAGGAATTCATCGAAAGTGAGGTTGCTGCTTTTAACTTGCAGAATCAAGTAGCTCAAGTACTTATTCCAAAAGAGAAAGTATATCAAATTCGTAACGGAAAAAAAATTAGCAAAGAGCGAAGTTTTTTCCCAGGTTATATTTTGATAGAAGCTAATCTTGAGGGAGAAGTTGTCCATGTTATCAAAAGTATTACAGGTGTTATAGGCTTTTTAGGTGAAGAAAGAGGCGGGTCTCCTGTGCCTTTAAGAGCTTCTGAAGTGAAGCGAATTTTAGGAACAGTAGATGAGCTATCAGATAGTACCGAAGAAATCACTATTCCATTTTATGTTGGAGAAACTGTCAAAGTTATCGATGGTCCTTTCAACAGCTTTTCTGGTGTGATTGAAGAAGTTGACAGTGAGAAGAAAAAACTCATGGTTACGGTCAAAATTTTCAACAGAAAAACGCCGGTAGAGTTAAGTTTTTTACAAGTTGAAAAAGAGAATTAATCAACTTGAACTTAATTATTATTAATCAGTTATGGCGAAACAAGTAGAAGGTTTTATTAAACTACAGATTAAAGGTGGCGCAGCAAATCCATCACCTCCAGTAGGACCTGCATTAGGTTCTAAAGGGGTGAATATTATGGAATTTTGTAAGCAATTTAATGCCAGAACACAAGAACAAGCTGGTAAAGTATTGCCCGTTGTAATTACTGTGTTCAACGATAAGTCATTCGACTTTATCATTAAAACACCACCCGCAGCTGTACAATTGCTAGAAGCCGCCAAAATTAAATCAGGATCACCCGAGTCTAACCGCCGTAAAGTTGGTAAAGTAAGTTGGGATCAAATTCGCGAAATTGCAGAAAATAAAATGAACGATTTAAATGCGTTCAAATTATCATCTGCTATGAAAATGATTGCAGGCACAGCCAGAAGTATGGGTTTAAAAATAGACGGTAAATTTCCTGAGGATATTAATTAAAAGGTAAAGGCAAATGGCTAAATTAACAAAAAAGCAAAAACTCGTACACGATAAGATCGAAGCCGATAAGCTTTACACTGTTGAAGAAGCTTCTAAGTTAGTAAAAGAGGTAAATTATACAAAATTTGATGCCTCAGTAGACTTAGCAGTTCGTTTAGGTGTAGATCCTCGTAAAGCGAATCAGATGGTGAGAGGGATTGTGACTTTGCCTCACGGAACCGGTAAAGATACCAAGGTTCTTGTGCTATGTACTCCAGACAAGGAAGCAGAAGCAAAAGAAGCAGGTGCCGATTTCGTTGGTATGGACGATCAAATCGCAAAAATTGAGGGCGGTTGGACCGACTTCGACGTTGTTATCACTATGCCTTCAGCAATGGCTAAGGTGGGTAAACTAGGCCGCGTTTTAGGTCCTAGAGGTTTAATGCCTAACCCCAAAAGTGGTACAGTTACAATGGAAGTAGGAAAAGCCGTTAAAGAAGTGAAAGCCGGTAAAATTGACTTCAAAGTCGACAAATACGGTATTGTTCACTCTTCAGTAGGTAAAGTATCATTCGAACCTAAGAAATTGGAAGAAAACATTGAAGAATTTATGACTACCATTAACAAGTTGAAACCAGCTGCTGCTAAAGGTACATATATTTTAAGTGTTTACGTTTCAAGTACTATGAGTCCTGGTATTCAAATTGATCCTAAAACTATCAAACTATAATTTATTGTACCATGAAGAAAGAATTGAAAGCACAATTAATTGATAGTTTATCAGAAAAAATCAATAACGCAAGTCATTTTTATTTAACAGACATTGCTGACTTGAATGCTGAGGCCACCTCTTCTTTAAGACGTAAATGTTTCGAAAAAAATATTCAATTAGAAGTTGTTAAAAACACTCTAATTAAATTAGCTTTAGAAAAAGCTGATGGCGATTTCGAACCATTATACAATGTTTTAAAAGGAAGCACTTCTATTATGTTCACCGAAGTAGGTAATGCACCTGCTAAACTTATAAAAGAAATCCGCCAAAAAAGCGAAAAACCTTTGATTAAAGGTGCTTATGTTGAGGAAAGAATTTATATTGGTGACAATCAATTAGATGCATTATCAAGTATCAAATCTAAAGAAGAAGTTATTGGAGATATTATCAATATCCTTCAATCACCAATCAAAAATGTACTTGGTGCCCTGCAATCTGCGCCTAACACTATTGGCGGCTTAGTGAAAACTTTGCAAGAGAGAGCAGAATAAATTAGTTTTTAAATTAGAAATAGATAAATTTTAATAAAATGGCAGACGTTAAAAAACTTGCAGAAGAATTGGTGAATTTAACTGTTAAGGAAGTAAATGAGTTAGCTGAAGTACTTAAAACTGAGTATGGAATTGAACCAGCAGCTGCTGCAGCTGTTGTTGCTGCTCCTGCAGCAGGTGGCGCTGAAAGTGCTGCTGAAAAAACAGAATTCGATGTTGTATTGAAAAGTGCTGGAGGTGCTAAATTACAAATCGTTAAATTAGTTAAAGAACTTACAGGCCTTGGCTTAAAAGAAGCTAAAGCTATAGTTGACGAAGCTCCTAAAACAATTAAAGAAGCAGTTTCAAAAGACGAAGCTGAAGCTTTAAAAGCACAACTTGAAGAAGCTGGAGCTGAAGTTGAACTTAAATAATTGTATTTAATACAAGAATTTGGGGGTTTAGAACCTGTTTTGGGTTCTAAACCTTTTGTTGTTATTTTTTTAAGTTCTTTAAATTAATCTCGAAATGCCAATAACAAGTAAAGAAAGAATAGATTTCGCTTCTATTAAAAAGAAGTTGCACTATCCAGATTTTCTAGAAGTTCAATTGAAATCATTCGCCGATTTTTTCCAACAGGATACCACCTCAGAAAAAAGAAAAGACGAAGGGCTTTATAAAGTTTTTGCAGAAAACTTTCCAATTTCAGATACCAGAAATAACTTTGTTTTAGAGTTTTTGGACTATCATGTAGAACCGCCAAGATACTCTATTTCAGAATGTATCGATAGAGGTTTAACTTATAGCGTTCCGCTTAAAGCTAAACTAAAACTCTATTGTACCGACGAAGATCATGAAGATTTTGAAACAGTTATCCAAGACGTTTATTTGGGTACTGTACCATATATGACTCCTAGCGGAAGTTTCGTAATCAATGGTGCAGAGCGTGTCGTTGTTTCGCAGTTACACCGTTCCCCTGGTGTATTCTTCGGGCAAAGTGTACATGCCAATGGTAGCACCTTGTATTCTGCTAGAATAATTCCGTTCCGTGGCTCTTGGATTGAGTTCGCTACGGACATTAATAATGTAATGTACGCTTACATCGACCGTAAGAAAAAATTACCGGTTACAACCTTATTGCGTGCAATTGGATACGAGAGTGATAAAGATATTTTAGAAATCTTCGACCTTGCAGACGAGGTGAAAGTTTCTAAAACAGGACTTAAAAAAATTGTAGGTAGAAAATTAGCTGCACGTGTGCTTAAATCGTGGATCGAAGACTTCGTCGACGAAGATACAGGCGAGTTAGTGTCTATCGAACGTAACGAAGTAATTATAGATCGTGAAACACTTATCGAAAAAGAACACATCGATATGATTGTAGACTCTGGCACAAAATCTATACTTTTACATAAAGAAGATGTAAATTCAACAGATTTTGCTATTATCTATAATACTTTACAAAAAGACCCTTGTAACTCCGAAAAAGAAGCTGTTTTACACATTTATCGTCAGTTACGTAATTCCGAACCACCAGATGAAGCAACAGCTCGTGATGTGTTCGATAAATTATTCTTTTCAGACAAACGTTACGATTTAGGTGATGTGGGTCGATATAGGATAAACAAAAAATTAAATTTGGATAGCGATCCAGATTTAAAAGTATTGTCAAAAGATGATATTATTGAAATAATCAAATATCTGATTCAACTAATAAACGACAAAACCGATGTGGACGATATCGACCACCTTAGTAATCGTCGTGTTCGTACCGTTGGCGAACAATTAGCAAATCAGTTTGGCGTTGGTTTATCTAGAATGGCAAGAACCATTAGAGAGAGAATGAACGTCAGAGATAACGAAGTATTTACACCTGTAGACCTTATTAACTCAAGAACTTTATCTTCAGTTATTAACTCTTTCTTCGGAACCAATCAGTTATCTCAATTTATGGATCAAACTAATCCATTAGCAGAAATGACACACAAACGTCGTTTATCTGCTCTTGGTCCAGGAGGTCTTTCCAGAGAACGTGCAGGTTTCGAGGTTCGTGACGTTCATTATACACACTATGGCCGTTTATGTCCAATTGAAACCCCAGAGGGACCAAACATTGGTTTGATTTCTTCACTTTGTGTTTATGCAAAAATTAATGATTTAGGTTTTATCGAAACACCCTATCGCAAGGTAGAAACAGGCGTTGTTAACCTCGATGACACAAACACAGTATACTTAAGTGCCGAAAACGAAGAGGGTGTTGTAATTGCACAAGCAAATGCCATCATCGACGAAAAAGGAAAATTTGTAAATAGTCGTATTAAGTCAAGATTTAATGGCGACTTCCCTGTTTCTGCTCCAGAAGAAGTAGAATTAATGGACGTTGCACCTAACCAAATCGCCTCAATTGCTGCTTCGTTAATTCCTTTCCTAGAACACGACGATGCAAACCGTGCATTAATGGGATCTAATATGATGCGTCAGGCAGTTCCTTTATTAAGAGCAGAGTCTCCTATTGTAGGTACTGGCATAGAGAAAAACGTAATTCGAGATTCTCGTGTACAAATTGTGGCCGATAGAGAAGGTGTAGTTGAATATGTCGATGCTGATAAAATTGTTGTTCGTTACGAAAGAACAGAAGACGAAGTTTTCGTTTCTTTTGACGATGAATTGACTACATACGATCTTCCTAAGTACAGAAAAACAAACCAAAATACTTGTTTGAACTTGGTGCCTATCGTAAGAAAAGGACAGAAAGTTAGTAAAGGTGTAATCATGACCGAAGGCTATGCTACTCAAGATGGTGAGTTAGCATTAGGAAGAAACCTTAAGGTAGCATTCATGCCATGGAAAGGATATAATTTTGAGGATGCAATTGTTATTTCAGAACGCGTAGTTCGTGATGACATCTTCACTTCTATACATATTTCGGAACACATTCTCGAAGTGCGCGATACCAAACTTGGCGTTGAAGAATTAACATCTGATATACCAAATGTTAACGAAGAAGCAACTAAAGATTTGGACGAGAACGGTATGATTCGTATCGGTGCAGAAGTAAAACCTGGCGATATTTTAATTGGTAAAATTACTCCTAAAGGAGAATCCGATCCTACACCAGAAGAAAAACTTCTTCGTGCGATTTTCGGCGATAAAGCCGGCGATGTAAAAGATGCTTCTCTTAAGGCTACACCTTCAATGCAAGGTGTTGTAATTGGGAAACAGCTTTTTGCCAGAGCTAACAAAGACCGTAAACTTAAAAAATTAGAAAAGCCTTTAATGGATAGAATTGATGAAGAAACTAATGCAAGAATAGCAGAGGTTAAAAGCATTTTTATCGATAAACTTTTCAATTTAGTTAACGGAAAAACATCCCAAGGCATTGTTGACTTTTTGGGCACAGAAATTATTCCTAAAGGAACGAAATTCACCCTAAAAGCGCTTCAAGATATCGATTATTTGAATGTAGATCCTACCAAATGGACTACCGATAAAGATAAAAACGAGTTGATTAAACTTTTACATAATAATTTCTTGAAGAAATTTAAAGAAATTGAAGGAGAATCGAAACGTAAGAAATTCAATTTATCGGTAGGAGATGAGCTACCAACAGGAATCATCAAACTAGCTAAGATTTATATAGCTCAGAAAAGAGTTTTAAAAGTGGGCGATAAAATGGCTGGTCGACACGGAAACAAAGGAATCGTTTCTAGAATCGTTCGCCAAGAAGATATGCCTTTCTTAGAAGATGGAACACCTGTAGATATTGTACTTAATCCACTTGGCGTACCATCGCGTATGAACCTCGGACAGATTTATGAAACTGTTTTAGGATGGGCTGGAAAAGAATTAGGAATGAAGTTTTCTACACCAATTTTCGATGGAGCTTCTCTCGATGAAATTACAAAATTCACTAGAGATGCAAACATTCCTGATTTTGGAAAAACACACTTAATTGATGGTGGTACTGGCGAGAAATTCGACCAACCAGCAACAGTAGGTGTTATATACATGTTGAAACTTGGCCACTTAGTAGATGATAAAATGCATGCTCGTTCTATCGGTCCGTATTCACTTATAACACAACAGCCATTAGGAGGTAAAGCTCACTTTGGAGGTCAGCGTTTTGGTGAGATGGAAGTTTGGGCAATAGAAGCATTTGGTGCATCGAATATCTTACAAGAAATACTTACCGTTAAATCTGATGATGTAATTGGTAGAGCAAAAACATACGAAGCGATTGTTAAAGGCGAAACAATGCCTAATCCTGGTATTCCAGAATCGTTCAATGTGTTAATGCACGAGTTACGTGGTTTAGGTTTAAGTATTAATTTAGAAGAGTAATTTTGGAACAGCTTTATGCTGTTCCTTTAATCCATAAAAACGTTCCTTTATATGGCTTTTAGAAAGGATAAACAGACAAACAATAGTTTTTCAAAAATTAGAATTGGTTTAGCTTCACCTGAAGAGATTTTAGAAAGATCGCATGGTGAGGTGATGAAGCCTGAAACGATTAACTATAGAACATATAAACCAGAAAGAGAAGGGCTTTTCTGCGAAAAAATTTTTGGTCCTGTGAAAGATTATGAATGCCACTGTGGTAAGTATAAACGTATTCGCTATAAAGGAATCGTTTGCGACCGTTGCGGTGTTGAAGTAACAGAAAAGAAAGTTCGTAGAGAACGTATGGGACATATCGAATTGGTAGTTCCGGTTGCTCATATTTGGTATTTCCGATCATTACCTAATAAAATAGGGTACTTGCTAGGATTACCAAGCAAAAAATTAGATGCTATTATCTATTATGAGAAATATGTGGTAATTCAACCAGGCCATGCGGTGAATGCCGATGGGGAGCCTGTTCAGTACCTCGATTTCTTATCTGAAGAAGAGTACTTAGATATTTTAGAAAAACTACCTCAAGACAACAACTATAAAGACGATTCAGACCCCGATAAGTTTATCGCTAAAATGGGAGCTGAAGCTTTACACTTTTTGTTGTCAAGAGTAGATTTAGATGAATTATCTTATACATTAAGACATCAAGCTAACCACGAAACTTCGCAACAAAGAAAGAACGAAGCTTTAAAACGTTTGCAAGTTATCGAAGGTTTTAGAGCCTCAAAAGGTAGAAATAAACCTGAATGGATGATTGTTAAAATCGTTCCTGTTATTCCACCAGAGTTACGTCCTTTAGTTCCTCTTGATGGCGGTCGTTTTGCAACTTCCGATTTGAACGATTTATACAGACGTGTTATTATTAGAAATAACCGCTTGAAACGATTAATAGAGATAAAAGCTCCTGAGGTTATCTTACGTAACGAAAAACGTATGTTACAAGAAGCTGTCGATTCTCTCTTCGATAACTCAAGAAAATCAAATGCCGTTAAAACGGATGCTAATAGACCACTTAAATCTTTAAGCGATAGTTTAAAAGGTAAACAAGGTCGTTTCCGTCAAAACTTACTTGGTAAACGTGTCGATTATTCGGCTCGTTCGGTAATTGTGGTTGGTCCAGATTTAAAAATGAATGAATGTGGTATGCCAAAAGATATGGCTGCTGAATTATACAAACCTTTCATTATTCGAAAATTAATCGAAAGAGGCATTGTTAAAACGGTTAAGTCAGCTAAAAAAATTATCGACAGAAGAGATGCTGTAGTTTGGGATATTCTTGAAAATGTATTGAAAGGTCATCCTGTATTACTCAACCGTGCTCCAACACTTCACAGACTTGGTATCCAAGCATTCCAACCAAAATTAATTGAAGGTAAAGCGATACAATTGCATCCATTGGCTTGTACTGCGTTCAATGCCGACTTCGACGGTGACCAGATGGCGCTGCATTTACCTTTAGGAAATGCTGCAATTTTGGAAGCTCAAATGTTGATGTTAGGTTCGCATAATATTTTGAATCCCGCCAACGGAGCGCCTATCACTGTACCTTCTCAAGATATGGTTTTAGGATTGTATTATATCACTAAAGAACGAAGTGGAGCCAGAGGCGAAGGATTAACTTTTTATTCTTCAGAAGAAGTGATTATTGCCTACAACGAAAAAGCAATCGATCTTCACGCAAAAATTAAAGTTAAGTACCCATATAACGAGAAGGGTGAAAAAATAAAAACCATTATAGAAACTACTACAGGTCGTGTTTTATTTAATGAACATGTTCCTGACGAAGTTGGTTTTATTAATACCGTTCTTACTAAAAAATCGTTAAGAGATATTATTGCATTAGTTCTTCAAGTTTCAGGAACGGCTAAAGCAGCACAATTTTTAGATGATATCAAAGAAATGGGATATCATATGGCCTTCAAAGGTGGCTTGTCATTCAACTTAGGCGATATTATTATTCCAAAAGAAAAAGACGAATTAGTACAAGATGGTTATGCTCAAGTTGAAGAAGTATTGAATAACTATAACATGGGTTTCATTACAAACAACGAGCGTTACAATCAAATTATTGATATTTGGACACACGTTAATGCTAGTCTGACTACAACATTAATGAACCAGCTAAAATCAGATAATCAAGGATTTAACTCAGTTTATATGATGTTAGATTCTGGAGCGAGGGGTTCTAGAGAACAGATTCGACAGTTATCTGGGATGAGGGGATTGATGGCTAAACCACAAAAATCTGGAGCCACTGGTGGTCAAATTATCGAAAACCCTATTTTGTCTAACTTTAAAGAAGGGTTATCTGTACTTGAGTACTTTATCTCTACTCACGGTGCTCGTAAAGGTTTGGCCGATACTGCTTTGAAAACAGCTGATGCGGGTTATTTAACTCGTCGTTTGGTTGATGTGGCTCAAGATGTTATTATCAACGAAGACGATTGTGGAACATTAAGAGGAATCGTGGCTACAGCGGTTAAGAAAAACCAAGATGTAGTTCAAACTCTATACGAAAGAATTGTTGGACGAACAAGTGTTCACAATGTAATTAATCCTTTAACAGGAGATATTATCGTTAAATCGGGAGAGGAAATTACTGAAGATATTGCCGCTGAGATAGAAGCATCACCAATTGAACAAGTAGAGATTCGCTCAGTATTAACTTGTGAGTCAAAACGTGGGGTTTGTGCTAAATGTTACGGACGTAACTTAGCTACTGCCAGAAAAGTTCAGATAGGAGAAGCTGTTGGTGTTATTGCAGCACAATCGATTGGTGAACCTGGAACGCAGTTAACACTTCGTACTTTCCACGTAGGGGGTACTGCCGGTAACATTGGTACTACTGCAAGTATTGTATCGAATTACGATGCTATAGCCGAGATAGATGAGTTAAGAGCCATCGATTATAAAACGGAGAGTGGTGAAAAAACAAAAGTGGTGATCGGTCGTATGGGCGAATTACGCTTTGTCGACAAAAAGACCAAAGTTGTTCTCTCGACTCACACCATTCCATATGGTTCTAAATTATACATCAACAATTATTCTGAAGTAAAAAAAGGAACATTAATTTGCGATTGGGATCCGTATAACGCGGTTATTATTGCAGAGATGTCGGGTAGAATTGCGTTCGAAAATTTAATCTCAGGTATTACTTATCGTGAAGAATCTGACGAACAAACTGGTTTTACCGAAAAAGTAATTATTGAAACAAGAGATAGAACTAAAAACCCTGAAATCGTCATTTTAGGCAAAAATAAAGAAGTTCTAAAATCATATAACTTACCTGTAGGAGCTCATATTGTGGTTAGCGAAAAGGCTAATGTTGAGCAAGGACAAGTGTTAGTTAAAATACCAAGAGCTGTTGGTAAAGCAGGCGATATCACTGGAGGTCTTCCTCGTGTTACTGAATTATTCGAAGCTAGAAATCCTTCTAATCCGGCTGTTGTATCGGAAATAGATGGCGAAGTAACTTTCGGAAAAATCAAACGTGGTAACCGCGAAATCACAGTGACTTCGAAAACAGGTGAGGTTAAGAAATATTTAGTATCGCTTTCGAAACAAATTTTGGTGCAGGAAAACGATTATATCAGATCCGGAACACCTCTTTCTGACGGGGCTATTACACCTGCTGATATTTTGGCAATTCAAGGACCTACTAAAGTTCAGGAGTATATCGTGAATGAGGTTCAAGATGTATATCGCTTACAAGGTGTGAAAATTAATGATAAGCATTTTGAGGTTATTGTTCGTCAAATGATGCGTAAAGTAACTATTGAAGACCCGGGAGATACTATTTTCTTAGAAAAACAAATCGTAGATAAATGGGAGTTCTTCGAAGAAAACGATTCTATCTATGGCAAGAAAGTTGTCGAAAATGCTGGCGATTCAGAAACTTTAAAAGCAGGTCAGATTATTTCTGCCAGAAGATTGAGAGACGAAAATTCTCAGTTGAAGCGTAAGGATTTGGCCTTGGTAGAAGCTAGAGAAGCGATACCTGCAACTTCTAATCAAATTTTACAAGGAATTACCAGAGCAGCACTTCAAACTAAGAGCTTTATTTCTGCAGCATCGTTCCAAGAAACTACTAAAGTGTTGAACGAAGCAGCGATTAATGGTAAAATAGACTTGTTAGAAGGTTTGAAAGAAAATGTAATTGTAGGTCATAAGATTCCAGCAGGTACAGGTACTAGAGATTTCCAAAATTTAATTGTTTCTGCTGAATACAGCGATAATGAATAAGTTATGAGCGAAAACAATAATAAAGAACAGCAGATTAATATTGAATTAGACGAAACCGTAGCAGAAGGTACTTATTCTAATTTAGCGGTCATCACGCATTCACATTCAGAATTTGTGTTTGATTTCGTGAGAATGATGCCTGGCGTGCCAAAAGCAAAGGTTAAGTCGAGAATTATTATGACTCCAGAACATGCTAAAAGATTAATGATGGCATTGCAAGATAACATCAGAAAATTTGAGCAGATGAATGGCAATATTAAAATTGATGCCAGTCCAATGATGCCATTAAATTTTGGTGGCCCTAAAGGACAAGCTTAAATTGTCGGGAAATAATATTTAGAAAGCGATTGCATTTGCAGTCGCTTTTTTTATTCAATTACGATTTAAATCTAATAAATATTAAAGGAAAGACACTTGCAATTAACAGTCCGACACCTGCTAAGATTAAAGCATCTGAAAGCGAATATAGATCGCTAAACCATCCTAAAAAAGGACCAAAAACTGCAAAAATTATTCGAATAGCAAAATTGCGAATCGATAAAATTGTAGCTCTAACCTCGGTAGGCGATTGTTTATTTATGGAGTCCTTTAAAATCGGAGTCGCCAGTCCGCGCATAATGTAAAAGATTACAATAGCAAATAATATATATGTAGTTTGGTGCAAGCCCATTGCAATATATGGTAAGCTAACCCCAATTATAATAATCCAAATACTGTTTTTTAAACCTAACCGATGCTCAACTTTATATGCTATAAGTGTTGTGAGTCCTACAATTAAGTTTAGTATTGCAAGCACAGTTCCAATTTCACTTACAGAAAATTTTAAGATTTCTCTTAAATACGGTTGTATTAACCAAGCCATCGTTAATGTACCGGTTCCAATTATTGCGGTTAGTAGAATTAACCATTGTAAGGATTTGTTTTCTTTCAGTGTGTTTTTAAGAACTTGAAGAATAGTTTTCCAGCGATTCTCATGTTTGTTTATGGCAAAGGGTTCCAATAATGTAATAGAAGCAGGAATAGCAATGGCTGCGACAAAGGTTTGCGCAATAAAAGGAGTTCTTAAACTATATTCAGCTAACCAACCTCCAATTAGAGCCGCAATAGTTTCTGCAAAATTGCCAATAGAAAGAACACGTCCTTCTAGTTTTATATATCGTTTTTCTTCTCCTAATTTGATTAATGAATCATAAAGCAATGCAGAATCGGAACCGGAAATAAAGCTTTGTCCGATGCCTAGCGTGAGTTCTGCTGCTAAAAATCCCCAAAAACTAAAGCTGAAACTGTAAATACCAAAACCGATAACTCCAAGTATGCTTCCTATAATCATTGTTGCTTTTCGTCCCCATAAGTCGGCAAAATAACCCGATGGAATTTCTAAAGCAACAATGGCAATTGAATATAATCCTTGCAAAAGCAAAACATCGCTCATACTTAGACCATTTTCTTGATAAAAAAGAGTAATGATTGGCATGGTTAGCATAAACCATTTAGCAATCTTTACCAAGTAAAGCTTAAATATGTTTAGGCGATACTTGTTCATCTATAAAGCATCGGCATTATACGGATGCCTCTTCACTTTAACCAATATGCCTTTTCGGTATCTGAATAAAGTTCTGGGAGTCCATCCCTCATCTATTCTCCATCGTCCTCTAGCCTCCCCCTCGCGATACATTTCCACTCTTCCATTTTGAAAATCGTACCACGAACCCGCTTTTTTATCATATAAATATTGCCCGGTTAGTGTTAAAACACCTTTATTATCGAAGTTTTTCCATTCACCATGTCGTAGTCCGTTCATGTATATGCCACGAATGTATAATTGTCCGTTTGGATAGTAACACTGATAGACTCCGCTAATTTTTCCTTTGTATATTTTGTATCGGTATGCAATACTATCGTTTAGGTATTTAGCTATTTTAATCGAATCTTTTCCTTGAATCTGATATATTATGTTAACTTCAAGTGTCTGATTGTTTGGTAAAACAATATACTCTTGCCCACTTATAGTTAGGCTTAAAATTGATAAAAAAAAGAGAAAGTATAAACGATTAAAATTCATTTCTTTACAAGAAAATTAAAAACAGAATTGGAATTAAAATACCAGCAATAGCGTATATACCTCCTCTGCCTACTATACCTTTAGAGCCTCTTACCATAAAAATTCCGGTGATTGCAAAAAGAATTAAAGCGCCTGCAAAGATATCGGAAAACCACTTCCACCACTCGTGCGGATTATAATGTAAAAAATTAACTTGATAAAAAACAGCTCTTTTTCTAACGTATTCAGCCCTTCCTTGTCCAGTTTCTACATCAACAATAACGGACGATCCACCTTTTAAGAAGATCTTTAAAAGATTGCTTTGCGGATAGTAATATTGACGAAATTGATCTTCTTCGCCCAAGGTTTCAAGCAATTTTAAAACATTTTCTTTGCTGTGTTCAGATTTTTTTAAGTCAATGTCGGTAGTGAATTGCTCGTTAGAAATTGAATAATTGGGATTCCAATCGCTGATGTGGTTCAGAGCAATACCCGATAAACCATAAACTATTGTAGTTCCGATAAAAAAGAAGCCGATATCGCGATGCAATATTCGGCTCCATTTTCTTATTTGTTTCATCATTATTCTTTGACTTCTTCGTAAGAAACAAATTGTAAATAATATTCAGAGAAGTGATCTAAACCTGAATTTTTAAGAGAGTCTCTCATTGTGTTTACATAGTTGATCATTCTTTCTTGTTTCATTTCTGCTTCTTCACCTTCGCTATGGCTATTGATGGCGTCTTCTTCAATTTTTAATAATGCCGCTTCGTCGGTTCGGTCTTCCTTTACAAGGCCAACCACTTTAACTAATTTCCCGGTCATTGCCTCGTCGAAACGATCTTCGTTAAAAACGTGTAAACTAACATCGTCTTGAACCAAAAGGATTTTTTTACCACCGTGTTTACAAACATGATCTACAATACCTTCTGTTTGAATTTCTTTCCCTAAAAAGTTGGCAGCTTCCGATTGAAAATCTTTTAAAGCAATTAATGGATACTGAACTTCTTGAACTTCTGCTTCAGCATTGTTAGTTTGTTCTTGATTCGAATTACAAGCGCTTAAAAAAGCCACTGCAGCAATCAATAATAATAAGTGTTTCATAGTTTAAAATTTACTTTTTAAAGTTTCGATATTAAATGATTATTTAGCGAAAAGGTTTAATTGGTTAGGGCAAATATATAAATATTGTATAACTTTTTTCCAGACTCCATGCAATTTGCTTGATATTGAACTAAATAATGTGTGAGTTTTGTCGTTTTTAATGATTAGATTATCGGTGTAACTCTATTAAAAAGTGTAATTTTGCAGACTTTTAAGCAGAATAAAAACCATGAGTTTTAAAGAAGAAATACAAAGAAGAAGAACATTTGCTATTGTTAGTCACCCCGATGCAGGTAAAACTACACTTACAGAAAAACTTTTATTGTTTGGAGGAGCCATTCAGGTTGCCGGCGCTGTAAAAAGCAACAAGATAAAAAAAACAGCGACCTCCGACTTTATGGAAATTGAACGTCAAAGGGGAATTTCTGTTGCTACTTCTGTTATGGGGTTCGATTATAATGGATACAAAATAAATATCCTTGATACTCCCGGACACCAAGATTTCGCCGAAGATACCTTTAGAACACTTACTGCGGTCGATTCTGTTATTATTGTGGTCGATGGAGCAAAAGGGGTAGAAGCTCAAACAAAAAAGCTGATGCAGGTTTGCCGGATGCGTAAAACGCCGGTTATTGTTTTTGTTAATAAACTCGATAGAGAGGGTCTTGAGGCTTTCGATTTACTCGACGAAATTGAAGAACAGCTACAAATTCAAGTTAATCCTTTGAGCTGGCCTATTGGTCAAGGCTCCGGATTTAAGGGCGTTTACAATATTTACGACGAAAGTTTATATTTATTCCAAGGCGATAAACAAGAAATAAAAGAAGGTGTTGATATTAAAGATATTAATAGTGGTGAATTAGACAAAATTATTAGCAATCGATCTGCAGAAAAGTTAAGAGAAGACCTTGAAATTGTTAGAGAAGTTTACCCAAAATTTGAGCATCAAACCTATTTAGACGCTCAAGTAGCACCAGTCTTTTTTGGAAGTGCATTATTTAACTTTGGCGTGAGAGAGTTGTTGAATTGTTTTGTTGATATTGCACCATCTCCACTGAATTCTCAAACGGACGAACGCGAAGTGTCTCCCTACGAAAATAATTTCTCAGGCTTTGTATTTAAAATCCATGCTAATATGGATCCCAATCATAGAAATCGACTGGCTTTTGTTAAAATTTGTTCGGGAAAGTTTGAGCGTAATAAGAATTATTTGCATGTCGATTTAAATAAAAAATTAAAATTCTCTAGTCCAACAGCATTTATGGCTTCTAAAAAGTCAATTATAGACGAAGCATACCCCGGCGATATTGTTGGTATACCAGATACCGGAAATTTTAAAATTGGCGACACGCTAACCGAAGGAGAAGCCATGCATTTTAAAGGCTTGCCAAGTTTTTCACCGGAGTTATTTAAATACGTCAATAATGCAGACCCTATGAAGTCTAAACAGCTTAACAAAGGTCTCGATCAATTAATGGATGAAGGTGTTGCTCAGTTGTTTACTAACAAAATGAACGGGCGAAAAATTATTGGCACTGTTGGTCAGCTTCAATTTGAGGTTATCCAATACAGATTGTTGCACGAGTACAATGCATCGTGCCAGTACGAAGGCATCAACCTTTACAAGGCTTGTTGGATAAAATCGTCTGATAAAGCGGCATTAGAAGACTTTAAAAAGAGAAAATATCAATATATGGCAACCGATACAAAAGGTAGAGATGTATTTCTGGCAGAATCTTCGTTTGTACTTCAAAATGCACAACAAAATTTCCCAAAGATTGAATTTTATTTCACATCGGAGTTCAAGTAGGCTTAAAAGAATTTACAGCTCTTGAATACTAATGAATCTTTTTTATCTTTAGAACTGTAAATCCAATTCATACTATCAAAATTTAGCAAATGCCAATAGAAGAAGCCAAAAAAATCATCGATAAACTGATAAGCCCTATTACTGATCTAAAAATAGAAACAGTAGATGCATTGGCTTTGACGGCATCTAACCGAAAATACTATAGAGTGGTATTATCCGATGGCAAAACGTTCATTGCGACCTATAATCCCGATTTAAGAGAAAATAATGCTTTCATTAAATTTTCTAAGAGCATTGCGCTTTTTTCAAATAAAATTCCTAAAGTTCATAGTATTTCTGACGATGGCTTTTGGTACATTCAAGACGACTTTGGCGATCAGACGCTATATGCTTGGTTGCAATCGAATATGAGTAATGCGCAATTCGATCAGAACAAAGAAAAATTTTATCAAAAAATAATCATCGATCTTATTCAGCTTCAAACCAAAGGCTCTGAAACAATCGATTTTAATTTAGCCTATCCTCGGACGGCTTTCGACAGACAATCTATACAGTGGGATTTGAATTATTTTAAATACTATTTTCTAAAACTTTCGGGCTTAACATTCGACGAACAGCTATTAGAAAATGATTTTCAGTCTTTTACAGACCAATTGCTCAAAGTTCCTTCCTCTTTCTTTATGTATAGAGATTTTCAATCGAGAAATATCATGATTCACAATGAAGAGTTATATTATATCGATTATCAAGGTGGCAGATTAGGACCTCTTCAATACGATTTAGCATCGCTTTTATTCGATGCAAAAGCCAATCTTACACCAGCGTTTCGAGAAAAAATGATTCAGTTTTATATCTCTCAACTTCCTAAAGATATTAGAAAAGAGCAAGTTCAGTTCGAAGCAGATTTTTGGCTTTTTGCATTAATTAGAGTAATGCAAGCCATGGGAGCCTATGGGTTTCGAGGATTATATGAGAAAAAGCAACATTTTATTAATAGTATAGAGCCTGCTTTAATTAACCTTACATATATTTTAAGTAAGATTAATTCAAAAGAAAATACTTCGTATTTGTTCGATTTGTTATCGAAATTAAAAGGAGCACCAACACTTAAGAAATATTTTAAAAATGATATTGAGAATCATTTGATAGTTGATATAGGGAGCTTTTCGTTTAAAAAAGGATTGCCTCAGAGCAATAATGAGCATGGCGGTGGTTTTATTTTCGATTGTCGTTCTATACATAATCCCGGTCGGTATCAGGAATACAAGCATTTAACAGGGAAAGATAAAGAAGTGATTGCCTTTTTCGAAGCAGAACCAGAAATGGATCAGTTTTTAAGTCACGTATATGAATTAGTTGATGCTAGTGTAAGTAAGTATATTGATAGAGGGTTTGAATTTTTATCCATTCAATTTGGTTGTACGGGAGGGCAACATCGATCGGTGTATGCTGCCGAAAAGTTGAAAGCCCATTTGAAACAAAAATTTAATGTTAAATTGATGATAAGGCATAGAGAGCAAGAAAAATGAAATCTTTAGATCTTAATATCTTCGAAATAAAAAATAATCTAAAAGCTCGAACAGGGCGTTTATTAATATCGGAACCGCTATCGGACGATAATTATTTTTCGCGCTCTGTAGTGCTTTTAACCGAACACACTAAAGAAGGCTCTGTCGGGTTTGTACTTAATAAATTGACAGATTATCATCTTAACGACTTGGTTGACGAACTCAATAAAAATTGGCCAATTTATCAAGGTGGACCCATAGAACCCAATACCTTACATTTCGTTTATCAATCTGAACCATTGCCCGGCGCGTTAAAAGTAAAAGAGGGATTGTATTGGGGAGGCGATTTTGAAGCTTTAAAAATGAAAATATCCGCAGGCTTGCTTCAAGAAAATCAAATACAGTTTTTTATTGGTTACTCAGGTTGGTATGCCGAACAACTAGATAATGAGTTAAACCATTCGTTTTGGATTGTTAGCAATTTCGACGAAAGTCATCAAGTATTAAATCAATCGCCATCGTTTTGGAAAACATGTGTCAAAAATATGGGCGATGATTATAAACTTTGGTTAAATGTGCCAGATAATCCTAATTTAAATTAATTGATATGATTTTTTTGAAAAGAATTTTTTTGAGCATCTTAGTACTTGGCTTTTATTTTAGCTGGGCTCAAACAGACAAACAACCTCTTGAGAAAAAGATTTATTCTTCTGTGGGAGGTGAATTTATTTTTTCTTTCGCAAATACAAATCAAACTATAGAAACAACCAATTTACGATTTTCGGCATGGTATCATGTGCAGTGGCATTGGCATTTCGATTTTAATAATAATATTGGAACCTTTTGGGGTTTAGGCTCTCGAAATGTCGGATATGCTTCTATTCCCGAAAACAACAATAATTTTGTAAAAGGTTTCACATCTTATAACGCCACTACAGAACAATTCGAAATAAACGATCCTATTTATAAAGATAAACAAATGTCGGATATCATCAGAAGAGTCTATACTATTGGAGTTCCATTAGGGTTAAAATTGGGTCTGTTCGATAAAAGCCTTTTCTTGTTTTTTGGAGCAGAGGTAGAACTTCCTTTTCACTATAAAAATAAAGTCTGGATCGACGATGAAAAGATATATAAATCAAGTGAATGGTTTAGTAAGCAAGTGAATCCGGTATTGTATTCCAGCTTTGTAGGTGTACAATTGCCTTGGGGAATAAACATTAAATTCAAATGGTATTGGAATGATTTAATGAATCCGAATTACGATTATTATAGCGTAAAGCCCTATGCTTATCAAAACTCGCAGATGTATTACTTTTCATTTGGTATGAATATGTTTAATGCTAAAAGAGCTTTGAAAACGATTCAACATGTCGAAACAACAGATGATAATTCTTATTCAATGTAAATTCTAAAAGATGAAAAAAAGCGATTTGTATTTTATCTTGTTTTTTGTAGCATTGTTTGCTCCCTTTTTTATTTTCGATATTGCTTATCAATGGTACAACGATTTAAATAAATCTCATGGCATGATTATGAGTTTTTTCAAGTTTGCAGTATTAGCAACAATGGGAGAATCGATTGGCCTCAGAATAAAGAATGGTGTTTATAATTATAATGGATTTGGCTTACTGTCGAGAGCAATGGTTTGGGGTTTTTTAGGTTTGACAATTAAACTTGCTTTTGTTGTATTTGCAAAAGGAACGCCACAATTTCTTTTATATTTAGGTTTCGAAGAAGCACCTAAGGTAATGGGAGAGGCTTTGTCATTCATGAAAGTGCTTGTTGCATTTAGTATCAGTTTGTTTATGAATGTAATTTATGCTCCGGTGATGATGACTTTGCATAAAATTACAGATACACATATTGTGGAACATGGCGGTAAGCTTGTCGGATTACTAAAACCCATTCGTTTTTCGAAAATACTCAAAGAATTGAATTGGGATGTTCAGTGGAATTTTGTATTCAAAAAGACTATTCCTTTCTTTTGGATTCCTGCACACACAATTACTTTTCTCTTACCTCCAGATTTTCAGGTGCTTTTTGCCGCATTATTAGGGATTGTATTGGGAGTCATTCTTTCAATTGCAAGTTTGAAAAAATAAAAAATACAAATAAAATAAAAATGCAGACCCAATTAGGATCTGCATTTTTTATATCATTGAATTGAACTAATGATTCTTTGGTGCCATTGTGTTATTGTTTACAGGTGCTAAAGATTGGCCTTCCGGTGCCTGATTAGCATTTTCAACATCTCCTGTCATTTTAATTACAATGGTTGGATTTTTAGGATCGTTTGTGGTAACAGTGATAGACTTAGTTTGTCTTCCGTGTTTTCCTTTCGAGTTGAACGTAGCTTTAATAGTGCTAGATTCACCTTTTTTAACTGCGGAGTCAGTGCTGCTGACTGCGGTGCAACCTCAACTCCCTTTTACGTTCCTTATCTCTAAGTCACGTTCTCCACGGTTGTAAAATTTAAACTCGTATTCTACTTTGTCTCCTTCTTTGATTTTGCCAAAGTCGTAGTTCATAACTTCGAACTCAATGCTTGGTGCTTTAGCAAGTTCTTCTGGTGAAAGATTTCTGAAATCTTCTAAAATATTGGCTCTAACAGAAATATTATTTCTTTTATTTTCTGTATTTCCGTTAACAATTACACCAATTCGGGCATTTTGGAAGCCCCAATTCTGATTCTTGTTAAAATCTTTGTTTTTACTAGCGTAGTAAGTAATGGTAATTTCTCCTTTACTCTTGGCTGGAATTACTTTCGGATTGACACTCACTACCATGTATTCAGTCACCCCTGTAAAGGTGATTTCCATAGGTGCATCAGTGTCGTTGAAGATGGCACTTGTTTCTTTTTTCTCTTCGGAACTATATACATTACCGAAGTTAAAATAAGTTTTTTCCAATTTCAACTTGTTATCTTCCATATTGTAACGGTAATTTGAAAGATCCGTTGATTTGTCTTGTGCAAAAGCTCCAAACCAAAAGAAAAGGAGCACCAAAATGCTTAAACTTTCTTTGTGTTTCATGGTTTTGTTTTTTTTGAGGAAAAACCTCTGTTTTGATTAATAAATTATATTAGTTCAAATTCAAAGTTATAAATTTTCTTGTTTTCTTTTTTAGAATGATGAATATAATTTAGGATTTTTAACATTGTTTACCGAATATGCCATTAATTTTGCAATCGAAATTTGTATTTACTAAGCTAAAACTCAAAAGTTATACCAGAATCCATGATTTTAGAAAGAATTAAAAATAGCTCAAAAAGTCTATTCAGTTTCGAGCTGTTGCCTCCTTTAAAAGGTAGTAGTATTCAAGAAATTTATAATACGATTGATCCTTTAATGGAGTTTAAACCTCCTTATATAAACATTACTTATCATAGAGAAGAAGCTGTTTATAAAAAGCGATCTGACGGATTGCTTGAAAAAAGAATTGTTAGAAAAAGACCGGGAACAGTAGCTATAGCTGCGGCAATTAAAAATAAATATAAGGACGTTAATGTTGTACCGCATTTAATCTGTGGAGGTTTTTCTAAAGAAGAAACAGAAAATGCTTTGATTGATTTGAATTTTCTGGGAATTGAAAATTTGCTGGTTTTGAGAGGTGATCCAGAAAATGGTAAAAATGTTTTTAAACCTGAAGAAAATGGTCATAAAAATGCTTTAGGATTGGTACAACAGATTATGGACTTGAATAAAGGAAAGTATTTAGATGACGAGTTACAGAATACAACAGCTACTAATTTTACAATAGGTGTTGCAGGTTACCCTGAGAAACACATGGAGGCTGCTAATCAAAAGATGGACTTGGAAATATTAAAAGCTAAAGTTGATGCAGGTGCCAAATTTGTAGTTACACAGATGTTTTTTGATAATAATAAATATTTCGATTTTGTAGAATCTTGTCGGGCTTGCGACATTGATGTGCCAATTATTCCGGGCTTAAAACCTATTGCTACGCTGGGCCATTTAAGTGGCTTGCCGAAAACCTTTAACATTGATTTGCCCGAGGCTTTAGTTAAAGAAGTTTTAAAATGCAAAACAAATCAAGAAGTTCGTCAAGTTGGTGTGGAATGGGCAATCTTTCAATCGAAAGAACTAAAACAACAGAACGTTCCTGCCATTCATTATTACACGATGGGAAAACCGGATAATGTTTATCAAATTGCAAAAGCCGTGTTTTAGTCACGAAAAAGTTTTATTTTTATAAGCATGACAAATGTGTTAAACATTGATAAAGAATTGGTTGATAAAGCACTTCTCAACAGAAGGCATATGCATCAGCATCCCGAATTATCGTTTCAAGAAACACATACAGCCAATTGGATCTCCGACCAGTTAGAAGAAATGGCTGTTAAATATAGAAGAAATGTTGGAGGAAATGGAATTGTAGCAACGCTTAAACAAGGCAAAGCAGATTCATCAATTGTTGCTTTAAGAGCCGATTTCGATGCTTTACCGATTTTAGAGCAGTCTAACAGCTCGTTTGCTTCTGTAAATAAGGGTGTTATGCATGCTTGTGGACATGATTTTCATACTTCAATTTTGCTTTCAGTTTTAGAACACTTCAAACAAGATGATGCTTGGGAAGGTACTATACATTTTATATTCCAACATGCCGAAGAAATGTTACCTGGTGGAGCTATAGCAATGCTTCAAGATAATTTATTCGACGGAGAATTGCCTAAAGTTATTATAGCACAACATGTTGATCCGGATTTAAAAGTGGGAACGTTTGGTTTTAAACCAGGGGCATATATGGCCTCTAGCGATGAAATATATCTTACTATTACGGGTAGAGGAGGACATGCGGCATTACCTCACAAAATAAATGATACTGTTTTAGCCGCTTCACAAACAATAGTGAATTTACAGCAAATCGCATCAAGAAAAGCCGATCCTACTACACCGATGGTATTATCTTTTGGAAAATTGATGGCTTTGGGTGCAACTAATGTTATACCATCGGAGGTCCGAATAGAAGGAACTTTAAGAACATTTGACGAAACATGGAGAGAAGATAGTAAACGCTTAATTGATGAGATTACTGTTTATACTGCAAAAGCACATGGTTGTAATGCTAATATTGACATTAAATACGGATATCCGGTATTATTCAACAACGAAGCGGCTACTCAAACGGCCATAGATACATGTAAAAACATTTTCGGAGAGCATAATACCATTGCCTTAACTCACCGAATGACTGCTGAAGATTTTGGATATTTTTCTCAGCAGTACCCTGCTGTATTCTATCGATGTGGCGTTGCTCAAAAAGATGCTTCTAATAACTTTCCGCTACATTCATCTCAGTTCAATTTGAATGAGGATGCCATAGAGCCATCCATCAAAATGATGATTAATCTTACCTTGAAATTTTTAAATTCATGAACTATGGAAGATAATTGGATAAACGTTATTAGTTTTCAGAAAATGTATCTCGCCGAAATCGCAAAAGAAGTGCTAGAAGATAACGGAATTAAAGCTGTTATTATGAACAAACAAGACGCTTCGTATAAGTTTGGCGACATTGAGATCTATGTTCAGTTAGACGATCTAGAAGTAGCAAAAGATTTAATTAAAGATATTGAGTAAAACTCTCGATACCTCTTTCATATGCTTCAATTAGTTTGCCGACATGCAGTCCGTCTGCTATGGCATGATGTACTTCTACCGAAATTGGTATTTGCCATTCCCCTTCAATATTTTTAGTGTATTTCCCAAATACAACTTTCGGAACAGTACTTTTAAATTCATTATTCTGTGCGTGTTGAATGCTTGTAAATGTGAACCAAGGCAATGTGCTATAATAAATTAAGTCTGAACGTTGGTTGTTGAAATCGAATTGTGTTTGATTTTTTTGTTCTTCGATTGTTTGTTTCGATTCTAAAATAAACTTGTTAAGCTCCTTGTAATACTTAAGGTGCGCGAAGAAAAAGCTTTCATCGTCGCGTAAGATAGTACAGCCAATGTCTAAATGTTCAAATTTTACGACGTCATCATTTATTATTCTGTAAAGAAACTCATTAACACTTAGCAATGCAGTATGAAAAACGTGCATGTTTAATAGAAAAAAAGAGATCTTTTTCTCTTTTGAATAACGCAGAATTGGACTCACGTCAATTGTAGTACAGATATTAAAAAAAGGGAGATCGTATGATTTGAAAAATTGATACTGATCTCGCCTTTTCCAATTTTTTATATCAATAATTTGCATTTATTCAACAATAAAGCGAAGTGTATTTGTTTCATTTTGCCCAATTATACTTAACCAGTATATGCCGGATTTTAGCTGGCTTATATCGATGTTTTTTTCCGGAATGTACTCTTTAACAGAAATCAAATTTTGTCCTACACTATTGTAAATTATAACATCAACAGGTTTTGTATGTTGTTTGGCAATTATTTTAATTTGTTGTTTTGCAGGATTTGGAAATATTTGAACGCTTGATCGATTAATATTATTTAAACCTACTCCCGTAATTATAACATCGTACGAAATAACATCCGATCCGCAATCGTTTATTGCTGTTAATGTTACGGTGAATGTACCATTGCTACTGTAATTGTGTTCTGGGTTAAGTTCAGCACTGTTAGTGGAGCCATCACCAAAATCCCAAGATACTGAGTTCGCGTTTTGCGAAGCATTTGTAAAACTAACGTCAGCCCCATTTTGTGTATATGTAAATTCAGCTGTGCTTAATGGATTTACAGTTGCTGTAACAGGTATCTGAGGCGATGAACATGAGCCTCGCTGAATTCCCCAATCGTAGAAGTAATAATAATATTTTGCACTACTTGCGGTGTTACTTGTAATGCTTACTACGCCATTAATATCGTACGGATAAGGCAAATTAGCCGAAGTATTATTCCCGTTTCTAAATAAATTAGGTTGACTTGGACCTTGTAAGTAGTAACCTGTTCCTGCGCTTACAGCCCAATTTAGATCGATTCGGCTCTCACCATCTGGTAAATTGTAAGTTTGCTGATAAATAATCACGCCTCCGTTGTCTTTTAATTTGATCTCTCTATCGCCAGCTCCATTTGCATAAACTTTAACGCTTTTTAAAATGAAGTCTTGATTACAATCGAAGATTAGTGCATGTTCTGTGCTATTGTTATAATATGTTCCAACGCCGGAATTGTCCTCTTTGGCTCCAAAATAAGTGTTTAGTTCACCCGATTCTTCAACCCAAACCGTAAGGTTATTGTTTATTGAAGTTGAATAGGATGCTCCTGTTCCAATAATGTTTCCATTTTCTGCATCGTACCAAGTTAGCTCACCTGCTCCTAAAGCAGTAGCAGTGAATGTTACATCGCCTGGTCCACAACGCTCAATATCGGTCGAACTTGGAGGTGTGATGAGTTGGTCGACGATAATACTTTGCGTAAATTCGTTATTTCCAGCACAATTCATTGCCGATAAGGTGATACTATAAGTGCCATTTTCTGTAAAACTGACAAATGGAGAAGTTTCGCTACTTGTAACATCATCTGGTAAGGTCCACTCTATGGAGACATCGCCTGGAGTCGTGTTAATGAGTTGATAATTAGCTGAACATTGATCGTCTAAAATGTATTCGAAACTAGCAATAGGCTCAAGAGGGTTTAAACTAACGTTCAATTCAGTTGTACCGTAATTACTAACACTAATATTGTTAAATGTTTGACTTGCATAACCTTCTGCAGAAATCACAACATCGTAACTTCCGGCATAAATGAGTCGATGAAAATTGCCAACAGGTAATGAACTATAAACGAACGAATTGTCAACGTCGTGGTTGAGTATTTCAATTTTAGCTTTGATCGGGTTATAGGTGCAAGCATCGGTAACTATGCCTCTAATGCCATACATAACTTGTTTAAGATAAGCTATAAATGAGTCTCTATTATATAACCAGAAATCTGGCAAAGCATCTGAATCGGTGAGTTTATCAGAGGAAAGTTCTAAAGTTAATTCTCTGCAATATGCAAAATAGTTCATGTAGTCTTGCCGACTTCCAAAAGCATAATACCAATCTGCACCTTCAGTTACACCCGAGGTTTCTACATCGGTTAAATAAGAAGAATTAACGGATTTAGCTAAGTTGGCGTATTCAAAAGAAACAAACTGCCACCAATTGTCGTCTGCTGTAACGCGTTCATAACTTTTCCATGAGTCCCATGGGAAATTTACAACTTCGGCTCCAGAGTGTGTGTTGGCAGACATTACAAAATCGTGATTTGCAGTAAAACTCATCATGTCAATAGTTTCTTGAGCCCACGGGTTTCCATCGGAATGGTCTCCGTCTACCGGATTTGGAAAGTTGCGATTAGGATCGACTCCGTTAGATAAATATCTCGAAGAATTTGAAACGTTAGAGTTCCCTCCATTATATGTTCCGTCAGGATTTGACAATGGATTAATCCAAATTTCTACATTGTCGACAATGTTGCTAATTTCAGCATCAGAACCATAATTACTACACAATTCGTCAATAAGTCTTAAAAATAGAACGTAATTGACAATTTCATCACCGTGCATTTGCCCGGTGTACAAAAATTCCGGCTCATATTCGTCAACATCAGGATTGTCAGTTATTTTCATTACTAAAATTAAACGGCCGTCTTGAGAATACCCGATAGTATCTAATCGACAAATATTAGGATAATTTTCGGCATATTGTTGCATCATCTCTACGTAAACTTCGTAGCTTGGGTAACGATCCCAATTTGCCATTTGTGCTATACTTGTAGCAACATTTAATGCTTGAGTTGATTTAGGCTCAACAATGCTAAAATTGTATGCAAAGCTCTCAAATTTTTCGAGTTGAGGCATACTTAAATAAGCCTTAACAATACCGTTTTGGTATTTTTCTATTGAAATAATTCTCGATAAAGATTTTACTTTTTCTGAGTTTTGTTCTTCAAAAGAAATTTGCACTTGACCCTTTTGTGCTATTATGCTTCTCGCTAGGTCGAATTGAGTTTGAGCCACTAAAAAATAGCTAAAAATCAACATAAATGTTGTGAATAATGTCCTCATAGTAATTTGTGTTTTTGTAAAATTACGATAACTGGCAGAGTTAAACAAAAAAAAGCCCGAGTATATTTTTTACTCGGGCTTTAATATTTTAGAAGTTTAAATTTATCTTCTTCCTGTTAATTCTTTTGGTATTCTGCCGGATTTAATAGCTTCAGAGCGGAGTCTTCTCCCTACGATCCTCTCTACCATTTGTCCAATATTTAAAATTTTATCGATATTAACATTAGTGTTAATTCCCATTTCGTCCATCATAACTAACATATCTTCTGTGGAAACTAAACCTACTAAACTAGGATCTTTATAGTAGTAAGATCCGGTTCCTGCAACAGGAACGCCATCTACAAAGTTGGCTGGTTGACCACCGATGCCTCCCATTGTTGACTCGAAGTGTGTAATACCTGCTTGAAGTGCTGCAAGAACATTGGCTAGTCCCCAACCTCTTGTGGTATGGAAATGCGCAATATGTTTTGTAGGATCAGGAATGGCATCCATTATCATTTTGAAATAGTTGTAAACACGATCTGGCGATGCAGATCCATCGTGATCGGCATGTTCAACGTCATCAGCTCCGATTTCTAACCAGCGTTGAGTGAATTCTAATGCTTTTTTAGGATCGGTAGGTCCTTCAATAGGACAACCCCAAATTGTAGAAACGGTGCCGTTAACTTTTACACCTGCTTCGTGTGCCATCTGAATAGCTTCTGCACTCATTTTCCAGTAATCTTCGAGCGATAATCCGGAATTTTTTCTATGATGAGATTCAGAAGTGGATACCATAAGTAAAATTCTATCGGGGCCATAGCCTTCTTTGTATGCTTTAACAGCTCTTTCGACGGCTTTTTCACGAATGGTGACCGCTGTTATTTCTACTTCAGGTAATAAATGTTCAATTTTCTTACTTTGATGGATTCCTCTCATTACAGCATCAGCATCTTTAAACTGAGGCATTCCTGCAGGATTTCCGAAATTGGTGACTTCAATGCGTTTTACACCAGCTAAAATGATTTGCTCAGTTAACCAAACTTTAGCCTCTGTAGGGATAAATTTCTCTTCGTGTTGAAATCCATCGCGAACGGTAATGTCTCCAAGAACAATTTCTTTAGGATAAGTAAAACTCATGCTTATTATATTTAATAGATTTAAAATGAAATGCAGTCAAAGGTACTAAAATTAAACTAATATGGATATGTAGTAATGTTAAATTATAGTTAAGTAAAAACGCTAATTTTAATACAAACCCCAAGTAAATTTTAGTCTTTATTCATCGTCTTCATCGAATAATTCGTCTTGATTGTCGAGCTCATTATTTAAAAAACTTTCGGCTTCGACAAGCAAATCGGCCACAAGATTTTCATCTGAAGGTTTTTCGTCTATCCAATGAATTTCCTGATTTGATTCGAAATCTTCTACATCAGAACCAACAATAAATCTTGGAAATTCTGTGTGAACTACGAATATTTGATCTGGGAGTTCTTGTGAATTGTCGGCAATTAAAAATTTAGGTAACATATGTGTTTGATTTATTGATTGGTATATCTGTTATAACAAATCCGATTTAAAGATATAAATAATGTTGCAAAGCAGTGTTTAAGAATACATTTTATTTTTCTCCTATCTATACATATAAATTGTTAATTTTGCGACACAATAAAACTCATAAAACGTCATAGATATGGCAAAATTTACAAAACAAGATGCGTTAGACTATCACGCACAAGGGCGTCCCGGCAAAATCGAGGTCGTACCTACTAAGCCTTATAGTACTCAAAGAGATTTATCCTTGGCATATTCACCGGGTGTTGCTGAACCATGTTTGGCTATCGAAAAAAATCCTGAGGATGCTTACAAATACACTGCAAAAGGAAACTTAGTAGCCGTTATTTCCAATGGAACTGCCGTTTTAGGTCTTGGAGATATTGGCGCATTGGCAGGTAAGCCGGTAATGGAAGGTAAAGGTTTGCTTTTCAAAATTTTTGCTGATGTTGATGTGTTTGATATTGAAATTAATACCAAAGATGTTGACAAGTTTATCGAAACCGTGAAAGAAATATCTCCAACTTTTGGTGGAATTAACCTTGAAGATATTAAAGCCCCTGAATGTTTCGAAATAGAAAGAAGAATTAAAGAAGAGTTAGATATTCCTGTAATGCACGACGACCAGCATGGCACGGCAATTATTTCTTCTGCCGGGTTAGTTAGCGCTCTTGAAATTACAGGAAAAGATGTTTCAAAAGTAAAATTAGTTGTAAGTGGTGCCGGGGCATCAGCTTCTGCATGTACAAAATTATACATGGCATTAGGCGTTCGTAAAGAAAACATTATTATGTGCGATAGTAAAGGAGTTTTAAACACTCGTCGCACAGACTTGAACGAAGCTAAGAAAGAATTTGTGGTAGAAACTGATGCCGATTCTTTAGAAGATGCTTTAAAAGGTTCTGATATTTTCTTAGGATTATCTGTTAAAGGAGCTATGTCTAAAGAGATGTTAGCTTCGATGGCTCCAAACCCGATTGTTTTTGCAATGGCGAATCCAGATCCTGAGATTTCATACGACGATGCAATGGCTACTCGTACTGATTTTATTTTTGCAACAGGACGTTCCGATTATCCTAACCAAATAAATAATGTGCTCGGGTTCCCATTTATTTTCCGTGGTGCGTTAGACGTAGGAGCTACTGCAATTAACGAAGATATGAAATTGGCTGCAGTGTATGCTTTAGCGGAGTTAGCAAAAGAGCCGGTGCCCGATGTCGTTAAAAAAGCTTACAATAAAACAGAAATGTCTTTTGGTCCGGAATATATTGTTCCAAAACCACTCGATCCTCGTTTAATTGAATATGTTGCACCAGCAGTTGCAAAAGCAGCAATCGAATCGGGCGTTGCTCGTAAAACGATTACCGATTGGGAAGCATACAAAGTTGAGTTAAGAAGCAGAATGGGCTTAGACCGAGCCATCATGCGTACCATGACTTCCAAAGCTAAAGCCAATCCAAAACGTGTTGTATTTAGCGATGTAAATAATGTAAAAGTTCTTCAAGCAGCTCGCATTGTTAAAGATGAAGGAATTGCAATTCCTGTATTATTAGGCAAATATGCTAGAGTTAACAAATTGGCAGAAGCTAATCTGATTGACATTTCGGACATCGAAATTGTTGATAACACTAGTGCTGAAAACGAACAAAAACGTTTTGATTTTGCGGAAATCTTATATCGAAACAGACAGCGTAGAGGGGTTTCTTTAATCGATGCTCAAAGATTAATGTACAACAGAAATTACTATGGTGCTGCTATGGTTGAAGTTGGAGAGGTTGATGCTATGATTTCCGGTACTACAACTCAGTATGCAGATGTTATCCGACCTGCTTTACAAATGATAGGAAAGAAAGAAGGAGTATCCAAAGTAGCAGGTATGTACATTATGAATACCAAAAAAGGACCTTTCTTTTTTGCTGATACTACTGTAAACATTTCACCTTCAGCAGAAGATTTAGTAGATATAGCTTGTTTAACTGAAGAGGCTGTAAAAACATTTGGTGTAGATCCTGTAATGGCTATGTTGGCATATTCTAATTTTGGATCTTCGGAAGATACCACATCTACAAAAGCAGCAGATGCCGTTAGAATGTTACACGAAAAGTGTCCTAACATGATGATTGATGGCGAGATGCAAGCAAACTTTGCTTTAAATAAAGATTTACGTATAGAACGTTATCCTTTTTCAAAATTAGGTAATAGAGACGTTAATACTTTAATCTTCCCAAATTTAAGTTCGGGTAATATTGCTTATAAAATGATGCAAGAGATTGGATCTTCAGAAGCAATTGGTCCTGTGGTTATGGGTTTAAAAAAGCCGGTTCATGTTTTACAATTGTCAAGTTCAGTTAGAGAAATTGTAGATATGACTACTATTGCTGTTGTCGACGCACAATAGTGATTTGTTAATAAAATTCAAAGCTGCTCTCGTTGTTGGGAGTAGCTTTTTTATTTTTTAAATTAATATGGAATCTCTAAAACAGCTATTAAAAGAGCGAAATTTTAAATTATTGCTTTTCGACTTTGGAGGAGTTTTACTAAATATAGATTTTAATTTAAGCTTTGAAGCATTTACCCAGTTTGGTATTAAAAATCTAAATGAACAATTTTCGCAACATGTTCAAAATAATTTTTTCGACGATTTCGAAAAAGGCCTAATACCTCCCGAAGCGCTTTATAGTATGGTGCGAGCAAGCTCTAATAGTTTGTTAGATAATGCTGTTGTCGAAAAAGCATGGAATGCTCTGTTGTTAGATATTCCAAAATATAGAATTGATATATTATTGGCTTTAAAAGATCGAACAAGAACTTGTTTATTAAGCAATACCAACCTTATTCATTACAATTCCTACAGATCGGAACTAGAAAGAATACATGGTTTTCAGAGCTTTAATCAAATATTTCATAAAGCGTATTTCTCTCATGAGATTCATTGTCGTAAACCCGATGCGATTGCTTACCAATACGTTTTACAACAAGAAAATATTAAACCTGAGCAAGTAATCTTTTTCGACGATACTCAGAAAAATATCGATGCCGCTAAACAGTTAGGGATACAAGCCGTATTGTGGAAAAACGAATATTGGACAGTTTTAAAAGAAATGCTCGATGAATAAACATCAACTGTTTCGCTATTTTATCGAAAGCCTTAACTCTATATATCCTGAATATGAATCAGAGTCTATATTTTTTCTTTTACTGGAAGAAAAGCATCATGTTAATAGGCTCAAATTTAATTCAGAAAAAGAGATGCTTGTAAGTCATGATGAGAAAAAGGAATGGGAAACAGTTATTGAGCAATTAAAGGTAGGTCGTCCTATTCAACATATTTTAGGATATGGTTATTGCTACGAAAGACAATTTATTGTCAATGAGCACACTTTAATACCAAGAATGGAAACCGAAGAATTGATCCATTTAATTTTGAAAGATAATCTCGATATAGCACTAAATGTTTTGGACATTGGTACAGGCACAGGATGCATAGCGATAAATCTGGCAGAAGAGCGAAAGTCTTGGAATGTTTCAGCAGTCGATGTTTCCGAAAAAGCCTTACTTATCGCAAACGAGAATAAAGACAATTTAGGAGCAAAAGTTAAATTTAACAAGTTCGATATACTTAAAAAGGAGCAATGGTCTGCATTTGAAAGTGCTTCGTTGGATATTATTGTGAGTAATCCTCCTTATGTGATGAGTTCCGAAAAGCAAAAAATGCATACCAATGTTCTAAATTTTGAACCACACTTGGCTTTATTTGTTAGCGATGAAGAGCCTTTGCTTTTTTATCAGACAATCATTGAGTTTGCTTCATTAAAATTGAAATCGGGAGCTAAGTTGTACTTCGAAATAAATGAGCAATTTTCTGTTGAAGTTGCTACGCTTTTTTCTGAATATGCTTTTGAAAAGATTGTTCAACTTAAAGATTTACAATCTAAAGACAGAATCGTCTACGCCGAAAAATTATAATCTTTTCGCTGATCTAATAAAATTTTTGTAAGCTTTTTCGTTGTAGGTTTTCAAATAATAGAGTAGGTACAAATAAGGCTTGTGCTGAGAAAATCCTTCATCGTCGGTTATTTTCATAGCATCGATATAAGGCCAATGTTCAAATGTTTCGTATACAAATGGCCCGATTGTTTGTTGTGCAGGATAAACGGTATATTTTATGTCGACCACATATGAAGGCATTTTAATTGTTCCTAGCTCGCTGTTAATCTGTTTTAAGATGTTATCTCCGGAAAAATTAATATATGCTGAATCGGGATTATCGAAAAGCATTTTACTAACAGCTCTATACGCCAGTGTCTTAAAATAACTTTTATTCGTATCGAGCATATGTTCGGCAACCTCTTGCATACTGAACATGTTTTTATTATCGATGTTAATGGGCATTTGTGTAATCGGATCCGAAGGGTTTTGAATTAAAAATGTACTATTGCCAAATCGTTGTGCTACTTCGTTCACTAGAGCTTCATTTCCTATTTTGGGCGATGCAAAAGCATAGGTTTTAAAATAATTTTGATCTTTAAATGTTCCTTTTGGTTGATTTTCAAGGTTTAAGCGGATTAATTGAGCGATGGCTGATCCTTGGCTATGCCCTGTTAATATAATGTGATGAATTCCCTCGTAATTGAGTAGTTTTATTTGTTGAATGACATCCTTAACCAAAAAAGTTGTAGCCAAAGTCCAACCTGCATGAATGTGTGCGTTTTTGTTGTTAGCTATATTATATTTGATTTTTTCTTTTCCCGGCAACTCTATCTCCCCTTTGGAAGGGATCATGGCGGAGTACATATTAGATAACCAACTCAATTTGTCGGTTGTTGAGCCTCGAAATACAACGAAGGCATATTTGTCGTTTTTCCAGACCTGAAATTGATTGTCTAAACCTTTGATTCCAGACTCGTAAGCCTTTTCGTAGCCTTTTGGTGTAATTAAAGACTCGTCTTCAAAAACAGCGAAAAAGGTAAAGTTGTTGCACAACGCTAAAGCATCGCTACATTCGGCTACGTTATAACCAGATTGAAATTGCGAAAAGCTTAGTAATGAAGCTGAACTTAGCCATAAAAAAAGAAATGTTTTATATATCATGGTATTTTGTTTAGAACAAACATCTACAAATCTTTGACCAATAATTTTGGTTCCATCATTTCCAAGATAGCATACTTTACGCCCTCTCTCCCAAAACCGGAATTTTTAACACCGCCATATGGCATATGATCGACACGGAATGTAGGAACGTCATTAGATACTACCCCACCAACTTCTAGATGCTGAAAAGCATAATTGATTTCTTTGATATTATTCGAGAAAACCCCAGCTTGTAAACCATAATCGGAATCGTTGATTAAAGCAACGGCTTCTTCGAAGGTTTTAAATTTTTCGATTGAAACAACAGGGCCAAAGATTTCAAGAGCACAAACTTTCATTTCTTTAGTTGTGTCAGTCATAATTGTAGGCTCGAAATAAGTTCCGTTTCTTTTTCCCCCGAAAAGAACTTTAGCACCGGACATAACGGCTTCGTTTACCCAATTTTCTACTCTTAGCGCATTGCTTTCATCGATCATCGAAGAAATATCGGTCGACTCATCGAGCGGATCTCCTGCTTTTAATTCGGCTGTAAGTGATTTAAATTTTTCGATAAACCTATCGAAAACAGTTTCTTGTACGTAGATGCGTTGTACGTGAATGCATACCTGACCAGAATAAGCGTAGCCTCCGGCAACAGACTTTTTAATAGCCAAATCGATATCGGCATGCTCAGAAACTATGACACCGGCATTACCGCCAAGTTCAAGCGTTATTTTTTTGCTTCCGGCATTACGTTTCATTTCCCAACCCACTTCAGGCGATCCGGTGAAACTCAATTTTTTAAATCGCATATCGGTAACCAACTGATTACCACTCTCTCTATCCATTGGTAGAACAGATAATGCTCCTTTGGGTAGAGCTGTTTGATCGACAAGTTGTGCTAAAAATAAAGTAGATAAAGGCGTGCTACGCGCCGGTTTTAAAATGATGGGGTTTCCAGCAGCAATAGCTGGCGCAATTTTATGTACAGCTAAATTTAAAGGAAAATTAAACGGTGCAATACCAGCAACCAGTCCAACTGGAAAATACTTTACCAATGCTTCTTTACCTTCGCCGGCAGCAGTCCAGTCCAAAGAAAAATAATCGGTAGGAATTCTTTTGGCCTCTTCGGATGCAACTATAAAAGTTTGAATAGCTCTGTCTATTTCTCCTTTTGCATATTTGAGTGGCTTGCCCGATTCTGCAGCTAAAAGCTCAGACATTTTGATATGGTTCTCTTGAATCAGTTTGGCGATGTGTTGAAGAATCTGGTATTTTTTGTAGGAAGGCAATAGTTGCATTTCTTTTTCAACACTTTTACCAGCAATTATAGCTTTTTCTAGATGTTTTTTTTCTGCTAAATAAGTGTTTGCAACCAGTTGATTATTAAATGGATTTATAACTTCTAATTGAATATCACCTTCAATAAATTCACCAGCAACATATAATGGAAAAAAGTTCATGGAATTGTCGTATTGATTAGTAAAAATTGATAGTTACACAAATTTAACTTAAAATTGGGATAAATTAAATACTTGATTGCTTGCTTTTTTATATTTTTGGCAACTTAGTTTTCTAATTAATAATTATTTAGTATTTTAGTCCGATTATGCGGAAAATATTTTTATTACTAATATTACTAGGCTTTTTTGTACAATCTCAAGCGCAATATTCTACTAGATGGAAGCGTTACAGATATGAATTAGTCTATGGTTTAGGGGCTACCAACTTTTTAGGAGAGTTAGGGGGTGCGGATAAAGTTGGAACGAATTTTATTAGAGACTTTGAGTTTTCTATGACTAGACCTGCAATAACACTTGGTTTAAGATATAAAATACTCGAAAAGTTGTCAACGAAAGTAAGTCTTAATTATGGCGTATTGCGTGGAGATGATAGAACAACTGATGAGACATATAGACACAATAGAAATTTAAATTTTTATGCTCACTTGGTCGAATTTGGGGGGCATATTGAATATTCAGTGGTAAGAGAAAAAATAGGGCATCGATACAATTTAAGAAGAGTTAGAGGATTAAAGGGATTTAAACTAAATACATATTTTTTTACCGGTATTGCAGGTTTTTATTTCAATCCTTACGGAAAACACCCTGTAACAGGAGAATGGGTTGCTTTACAACCTTTGGGCACAGAAGGTCAGGGGATGGTTGGCTCACGAGAAAAATATAGTCGTTTCCAGTTAGCAATACCTTTTGGAATAGGGTTTAAATATGGCTTAAACAGAGAGTGGTCGATAGGTTTAGAGTTGGGGGCAAGAAAAACGTTTACAGATTATATTGATGATGTGAGTACAACTTATTATGATAACGCTAAGTTAGCGGCTGTAAATCCCTTAGCCGCAGAGATGGCAGATCCTTCATTAGGTGAAGTACAAGGACAGGCCGGTGCTAATCAACAGAGAGGTGACCCAAAAGATTACGACTCATATATGTTCTTAACAATTACAGTAAATTATAAGTTAAAAACAACACGTTCCGGATTACCTAAGTTTAGCTTAGGCGGGCATTAAACTTTATTTCACAAGGCTCGTAGTAAAGTTTTGTACTAAAGAAATAATAAATGAAAAAATATATTATATTAATATTAGCTGTAGCATTATTAATTCCTAGTGTTTCCAATGCTCAAAGATGGAAACGGTATCGATATGAAGTAATGGCAGGCTTGGGAACTGTTAACCTATTCTCCGATTATGGAGGAGGAGCAGGAGATGCTAGACATAATACATTAGATTTCGATATTCAAGGAACTCGTCCTGCTTTGTTAGTGGGTGGGAGATACAAATTAAAAGAATTGCTTTCTGTTAAGGCAAATGTTGTTTTTGCCTTTGCAAATGCCAGCGATAAATATACTTCAAATGTGCCACGAAGCAATAGAATGGGTACTTCAAATACTTTTATGATAGAACCCTCAGTGCAATTTGAATATTCGCTTATCAAGGAAATGTATGGTAGACGTTATACGTTTTCGAATATTAGGAGGTTTAATATCACTCATGTTAATACTTATATTTTTGTAGGCGTTGGAGGGTTGTTGTATTTTCCAAGTAAAACAATAGAGATTGATAATGATATTAATAAGAGTCATGGTGTTTTTACCGCAGCTTTCCCAATCGGTATAGGTTTTAAGTATGCAATTAATAGGGTATATACTTTTGGTGTTGAGCTTGGTAATCGATTCACAACATCTGATTATTTAGATGGACATTCTGATAAATACTCAACGGCCAACGATTCATACTTATTTTTGCTTTTTACCGTTTCTAAACGATTGAGAACTTCACGAAAAGGTCTTCCTCGTTTTTAGGTATTTTTTATGCGAATATTCTTTGTATTAGTATCATTTATATTATTATCTTCTATTAGTGCACAAAAAACACTCGAAGGAGGCGTTTTGGGTGGCGGATTGTATTATTTAGGGGATGTAAATCCAAGTACTCATTTTTATAATGTTCAACCCGGTGTAGGCGTTTTTTTTCGAGAAAATTTAAATAAACGTTGGGCCATTCGTGTAAATGTACTTGCAGGGACTTTAGCAGCAGACGATCAACACTCAAATTATAGCTATCAGCAAACTAGAGCAGCAAGTTTTAATACGCCAGTTATTGAGATTAACGGACAAGCAGAGTTTAATTTTTTAGCTTATAAACTTGGTTCAGAGCGTTATACATCGCCATTTACGCCATACTTTGCCACAGGCATGGGCTTCGTATTAGCCAGTAATTCAAATCAACCTTACAATATATTTATTCCATTAAGTGTTGGTTTTAAGTTATCGGTAACATCTAAGTTAGAGATAGGTGTGGAATATTCTTATAGAAAAGTTTTTTCTGATAAACTGGATAATTTATCAGGTCAAGAATACAATTTACAAACATTAAAGGTCCCCAGTAAAAATAAATATAAACAAAATGCGTTTTATTACGACCAAGATTGGTACGTGTACACCGGTTTGTTTATTACTTATAAAATATTTCAGTCTGGAAGCGAATGTAAAGCATATGATTACTAAATTTGCAAACCATGAGTAAAAAAGACCAAATACAAAAAAATAATGTTCCTGTTCATATTGCTATAATTATGGATGGCAATGGAAGATGGGCTAAAGCGAGAGGAGAAGAGCGTTTTGTAGGTCATCAAGAGGGGGTAAATTCAGTTCGTGCTGTTGTGGAAGCCTCAGCTGAGATAGGGGTTAAATATTTAACTTTTTACGCCTTTTCTACTGAGAATTGGAGCCGACCTAAAGCAGAAGTCGATGCTTTAATGGGGTTACTAGTAAAAACAATAAAAGCAGAGGTTCCCGATTTAAACAAGAACAATATCAGATTGTTGGGTATTGGTAATTTGAAGGCTTTACCAATCGATGTACAAGAAGAATTTGAGGAAGCAATTCAAGAAACTGCTCATAATACCGGTTTAACCGTGGTTATAGCATTAAGCTACAGTTCGAGATGGGAGCTAAAGAATGCTATTCACAATATTATTAAAGATGTAAAACAAGGTCAAGTTAAAGAGAGCGATATCAGTGATGAATTGATATCGAGTTATTTAACAACTAAAAATATCCCAGATCCAGAATTATTAATAAGAACCAGTGGAGAATATAGAATTAGTAATTTTCTATTATGGCAGATTGCCTATTCTGAATTGTTTTTTACAGACAAATTTTGGCCTGAATTCAGAAAAGAAGAGCTATACGAAGCTATAATAGATTATCAAAAACGTGAAAGAAGATTTGGAAAAACTAGCGAACAAGTATAATAAGATAAGAAAATATGCAGGCCTTGTATTGGCCTTTTTTATTTTTTCTAACCAATCCCTATGGTCACAAGTAATATCGAATGGTAATGTCGATAAAATTGACTATTCATCTCCAAAAGAATATGAAATAGGGGGTATTATAGTAACTGGTGTTAAGTACCTCGATCAAGATGTTTTGATTAATATCTCAGAGTTGCAGGTCGGTCAGACTATAAAAGTGCCCGGAGATCAAATCACTAAAGCAATTGAAAAATTATGGAAACAAGGTTTGTTTTCCGATGTTCAGATAAAGGCTAGTAAAATTATTGAGAATCGAATCTTTTTAGAAATAGCATTACAAGAGCGTCCTCGGTTATCTAAGTTTGGAATTCAAGGTGTAAAAAAATCGGAAGCCGACGATATTAGAGATATCATCCATTTAGTTAGGGGTAACCAAATTACCGATAATATTCTTGCAAATACAAAACTCAGCGTTAAAAATTACTTTATCGATAAAGGATTTTATAATGTCGATGTTGAAATTACGCAAAAACCAGACTCTAATTTTGTTAATAGCGTAATCTTATTCATTAAAGTAAAACCGAATAAACGAGTTAAAATAAAAAATATTCGCTTTCACGGGAATACCGACAATGAAACATATAAAGCAATGCTCGAAGAACAAAATGCAGGATTTTGGAAGGTTCACTTCAAAAATTCACCTTTTAACGATTCAAAATTGCGAAGAAAACTAAAAGAAACAAAACAAAAAACTTGGTATAATATATTCAAGACTTCTAAATATGTCGAAAGTAATTTTAAAGAAGACAAGAAAAAAGTACTTGAAAAATATAACGAAAGAGGCTATAGAGATGCACGTATTCTAAAGGACTCATTATCGGTTAACCCTGATGGAACGTTGAATTTAGATATTTTTATCGAAGAAGGTCAAAAATATTACTTTAGAAATATCACTTGGGTAGGAAACACTAAATATTCTTCAGAGTTTTTATCAAGATATTTAGGAATAAACAAAGGCGATATTTTCAATCAAACTTTACTCGACGAAAAATTATTTGTAAGTGAGATCAGCTTAAGTTCTCTCTATTTAGACGACGGATATTTGTTTTTCAATTTAACCCCTGTAGAGATTGCTGTAGAAAATGATTCTATCGATATCGAAATGAGAATGCAAGAAGGCAAACAAGCACGAATCAATCGTGTTACAGTGGTTGGAAACACAAAAACCAACGATCATGTTATTATCAGAGAAATTCGCACAAAACCAGGCGATTTGTTTAGCCGTTCCGATATTATTAGAACACAACGAGAATTGGCGCAACTAGGCTATTTCGATCCTGAAAAATTAAATGTAACACCTAAGCCAGATCCGGCAACCAGTACAGTTGACTTAGAATATATCGTAGAAGAAAAGCCTTCAGATCAAATCGAACTATCCGGAGGTTGGGGCGCAAATATGATTGTTGGTACTTTAGGTTTAACATTTAATAATTTTTCGACCAGAAACATTTTTAATAAATCGGCTTGGTCTCCATTACCAACAGGCGATGGACAAAAACTTAGTTTAAGAGCACAAACCAATGGTATTTATTATCAGTCGTATAGTGCGACTTTTATTGAACCATGGTTAGGAGGAAAGAAACCAAATTCGTTATCGGTCTCAGTTTATCATAATATTATGTCGACAGGGTATGCAAAAACCAGTGATTATTATGGTACAATGAAGATAACCGGCGCTTCGGTGGGTATTGGTCGACGATTAAAATGGCCAGATGACTTTTTCACATTGTATAACGAAATAGCATACCAAATTTACGATTTAAATAATTACAATAGTAGCTACTTCTCTTTCCCATTTTCATCGGGACAATCTAATAGCATAAGCTTTAAAACGATATTAACACGTAGTTCAACAGACCAGCCTATATATCCTAGAAGAGGTTCTGTATTCAGTGTTTCACTTCAATTGACACCGCCTTGGTCGCTAATGAATGATAAGGACTATACTACTATTTCTGATGTAGAAAGATACAAATGGATAGAATATCATAAGTGGAAATTATCCGGACAATGGTTTACTAATATTGTTGACAAATTAGTTTTGGTAGCTAATGCCGAGTTTGGTTTCTTAGGAATGTATAATACGGCATATGGAGTTTCTCCGTTTGAAGGTTTTACAATGGGTGGAGATGGTTTAATGAGTTATAATCTGTATGGAAAAGAAACTATTGCCTTAAGAGGTTACGAAAACAGTTCAATAACACCTACAGATGGAGGAAACATATACGATAAGTTTGTACTAGAAATGAGATATCCAATATCGCTCGACCCTTCGGCAACACTTTATGGCCTAGTATTTGTTGAAGGAGGAAACTCTTGGTCGAGTGGGAGCAGATTTAGTCCATTTAACATTTACAGATCGGCAGGGGTTGGTGTTAGAGTATTTTTACCAATGTTTGGTAAGTTAGGAGTCGACTGGGGCTATGGCTACGATCCTGTTAAAGGAAGACCAACAGCAAATGGTTCGCAGTTCCACTTTATTATTGGACAAAGTTTTTAAAAAATAAATTGATTATTAACTCAGACTTTATTTAAACTAAAGTTTTAAAAATAATAGGATATGAAAAAGACATTAGTGTTAATTGCAGTTTTAGTGTTTTCTCTATCAACATTTGCTCAAAAATTTGGTTATGTCGATACAGAATATATTCTTCAAAACATTCCATCTTTCGAAGCATCTCAAAAGAAATTAGATGAGTATTCAGCAGAATGGCAAAAAGAAATTGAAGATATATATGCCGATATTGAAAGAATGTATAAAGAATATCAAGCCGAAAAAGTTCTACTAACTGAAGATTTACGAATAAAGCGAGAAAATGAAATTATCGCTAGAGAGAAAGAAGCAAAAGAATTACAAAAAAAGTATTTCGGGCAAGAGGGTGAACTATACCAAAAAAGACAAGAGTTAATTAAGCCAATACAAGACGATATTTACAATGCTATTAAAGAAGTTGCTGCTGAAGCAAATCTTGACTTTATCTTCGATTCAGGAAGTAGTTCTGTAAATATATTATTCGCCAACCCTAAGTTTGATAGAAGTGATGAAGTGCTCCAGAAATTGGGTTACAAAAATTAATATTCGAGTAAAAATAACAACATATAAATTTTATATTTGCAACACTTAAAAGAAAATTATTATTTCATGAAAAAGGTTTTATTTTTTATAGCATTAGCAGTTACGTTAAGCTCTTTTGCTCAAACAAAACAAAAATTTGGTCATATCAATTCTAATGACCTTTTAATGGCGATGCCAGATAATAAACAAGCTAGCGATGCATTAAAAGCCCACTCCAAAGAATTAGAAAACCAGTTAATGGCAATGCAAGCCGAATTAGAGCAAAAATACAACGACTATTTAACTAAAAAAGACTCGTTATCTCCTTTGATTCAGAAAACAAAAGAAAGCGAATTGAACGATTTAAATATGCGTATCCAATCTTTCCAACAAACAGCACAGCAAGATTTACAACAAAAAGAGGCTGAACTTATGCAGCCAATTATTGAGAAAGCAAGAAACGCTATCAGAGAAGTATCTAAAGAAAAAGAATACACTTATGTTTTTGATACTAGCACAGGTGCATTAGTTTTCTGGCCAGAAGAATCAGATGATATTTTACCATTAGTAAAGGCAAAATTAGGAATTCAGTAGATTGTTTTTCAACTTAAAATATAAACCGTTAACTTAGTTGACGGTTTTTTTGTGTAATTATGAAGGATAACAGTTGCATAGGAGTATTCGATTCCGGTGTTGGGGGGTTATCTGTTTGGAGGGAGCTTGTTGCCCTTATGCCAAACGAGTCTACTGTCTATTACGCCGACTCGGCTTATTGTCCTTATGGGCCAAAGACTCAGCAAGAAATTATCAATCGCTCATCGAAGATTGTCGATTTTCTGTTGCAACAAGGCGCAAAATTAATTGTTGTAGCTTGCAATACGGCCACAGCGGCTGCAATTGATTATTTAAGAGCCAATTATAGTATCCCTTTTGTAGGAATGGAACCCGCCGTAAAACCGGCTGCATTTAATACAAAAAACGGAAAAATTGGAGTGTTGGCTACAAAAGGAACTTTTAATGGACGGTTGTTTTTAGAAACCTCTAATAAATATGCTTCTGATTTACATTTGGAAATTCAGGTAGGAGAAGGCTTTGTTGAGTTGGTAGAAGCCGGAGAATTAGATACAGATAATGCAGAAAGGATTGTAAAAGCCTCTGTGATTCCTTTGTTAGATCGGGGCATCGACCAGCTAGTATTAGCCTGTACACATTATCCCTTTTTGTGTGAAACGATTAAAAAAGTAAGTGCCGGAAAAAATATTAATATCATTAATCCGGCACCTTCTGTTGCAAAACAAGCTTGTAATTTACTACAACAACACAATTTAAAATCTTCTGATAATCGGAAAAGTACTCATCATTTTTATTCTTCTTTAGACACAAAAGTATTACAACTATTGGTCGATACAATTGTTGAAGATAATACTTACAAGTTTGAGGTAAAATCTTTATAATTTACTGAACAACAATTTTACTTACATAATTGCTTTTATCCGAATTAATGCGTACTAAATACAGACCGCTTTCCCAGTTGTAAACAGGAATTTGAATCAATCCTTCTCCATAAACTCTCCTTTTAAAAGCAGTTTTTCCACTTAACGAAACAATCTCTATAGACGTATTTATGGAGCCCTTTGGTAATTGAATATTTATATTTTCATTTGCAGGAATAGGAAAAATATCAACTTTATTGCTGATGATTTCCGAAGTACCGGTGTTAGTAGGTTCCCAATGTATATTAACATTGGTAAAGTTAGCATCGTCGGAGGGCGTTACAATTAAATCACTTCCGCTTTTAGTAAAAGTATAAGTTACCGATGCGTTTCCTGTTGTTCCATGTGACCAACATTCTTCAATAGTAACTTTATAAGTACCATCTGGCACGGTGTTATTATTAACATCTTTTCCATTCCAAACGAAAGAACGTGTAGTGTATGAAGTTAATGTAGCCCCAGTTGTAGCATCAATTGTGTTTCCATTGCTATTTGCCAACCAAATTGGTAAGTGATCATTTGTGCCTGTGCCCCAATATCGCATTTTGGTTTTTACAAAGCTCCCATTTTCATCTTGAATCCAAACCGCTAATACATGTTTTGCTCCCCACATACCAGAATGTGCAACTTGAGTAAAACTTACTGTTAAACTTCCCTCTGTTTGAGACTTTAGGGAAAAAGATAAAAGCATTAGAATGCTTAAGCTCATCGTGTAAATTTGTTTCATAGTATTTTTAGATAAAATAAATAGGTACAAAAATACCAAAATAACTAAAACAATTCAAGATCAAATTATAATAATAAAGCCCTTAAAAGCAGCAAGTGTTAATCTGCTTTTAAGGGCTTCTAACGAATTTATTTTTAGAACTAATAAATTATAACTCTTGAAGTATATGCTTGATCTTCAGACTCTACTTTTACTAGATACAAGCCTTTCTTTAAATTTTTTACTGGGATAATAACGCTTTTTTGATCCACTACCGAAAGACTTTTAAGCAATTGCCCATTTAAACTAAAAAGTTTAATAGTTGAGATTGACGATGTGTTGGACAAAGCAATTTGAATATTCTCACTAGCCGGATTTGGGAAAATTTTAATTTGCGCGTTTGAGAATGCATTTATACTTGTTGCACTTTGTACAATCGATTTAACGTCGTTTGTTCTTACTGGAGGGTTATTATCAAAATAAATATCTGCAAAATTGACGATTTCATCACCAATATTTAATGCTTGATTTGTTTTTAATCTAAAAATTACAAATCCATGGCTATCGGGTTCGTTGTGTAAAGAATCGGTAAGCATGATATTTTCGAAGAAAAAACGAAGCGTATTATCAGGATTAAAAAGTACTTGGCAATTGTGTGAGGAGGCTATCAATTCAAATGATTCAATGTCTAATCCAAGTGGGATGCTATCATAAATATTTACATTGATAGCTGGCGCAAATCCCGTGTTTTGAAAATTTACAATATAAGTAAAAACACTATCGCTTGTTTCGATGTAGTTTTCTTCATAATTGCCCAAAGGGTAAACCGAAATGTTGTTGGGGTCAAAAGGAAGTTGAACTAGATAACCATATGTCGATTGATTGTCTTGAGGGTAAACATCAGTTTCATTTGGATAGATGCTAGCTGAACTATAGGCAATATAGTTTTGAAAACTCAATGCATTTAAATCATTGGTTTTAAATAGAATCGCACGAGACTCATTAAACTGCAAATTGGTATATTCAAAACGATATGTTGAATCGTTTATGTTGGTGTAAGATTCGTTAGACCAATTCATTTGAAGTTCCGAATCTAAAACTAAATCGATATAGCCACTAGAAGGGTTGATATTATTATTTGTAAAATAAATATGATAGAGATTAAAAGGGCCAGTAGCTCCGTTAGTAATAAAGATATGTTGGCCTATTAAACTGACGGCAACATCTACATTGTTTGTGGGTATGGTTGATTGTAATCCACGATTGGACTCAAATGTTCCATTGCTAGAACTTACATTTAGTGTATTTCCATTACAGGTATCAGAAAACCCATTAATTCCAACGGTTTCAATATTGTATAAGCCTTGTGGTAAATACATGCTATAGTACCCTGTTTCGTTTGTAATGGCGAAATACTCTCCGGGCGTTGCCTTAACCATAGCATTGGGCACTGGGTATTCAGAATCGTCATTGCAATTGGTATTTAGATCAAAAAATACCTTTCCACTAACATTGTGCTCTTCTGTGAAATTCATAATATTGGGGCACTCAATGGAACCGGTAAGAAGTTCGAAATATATTGCTGAAACAGTGTTAGGCCAACTAGAAATCATGACAATATAATATGAATTGGGCGTAACTGTATCAATTTCGAAATGCATCCAGTTTGTATTTCCTTGGTCACAATCAACAATTTTATCGGTTTGTAATGAATTATAGTTAATAGATAAATTCTGAAAAGGGCCCCAAACAATTAATGGAAGATCATATGGTGATATGAATAATTGAATTTGAATAGGAGATAAATCATCAGTAGTTTTTAAATAATACCAGGAAGGGTTTGGAGTAGCCATTAAACAACCGTAATCGGGGCCCGATTCGCCACTTATTACATCATAACTCGTATTGTAAATGATAGAATTGTTTTGGTCATAAGCACAAATTGGGGCCATAGAATTTAAAGTAGGACTGGAAGGCATTATTATACTTTGGGCACTTAAAAATCCAGTAAATAAAAATGTTAAAGAAATGAGGTTTATTTTTTTCATAATATTTAATTTACAATAGAGTTTTAGACACATCAAGTCGAAAAATGGTTGTCTCGTAAATAAAAAATCCCACTACAGTTGTAGCAGGATTGATATTTTTAAAATGAAAAATTATTAAAACTTATACTTGTTTTCTTCAATTAAATGCGTTGCAATTCTTCTTCTGTTGTCTTTTACATTTAAGCCTTTAACAGTAGTAAAATGTTCTAATGCTTTTATTAGAACATTAGCATTGTTTTCGGCATACGAATAAATCGCATCTTTACCCGATTTTTGAATTTTAGCAGCAGCATCGTATATCACAACATCTAATATATCGCGTTGTAATTTAACAGCCTCTGCTCCTTTAATGGTTTCTAATTTTTCGACACGCAATAATGTAGATTCTGCAACGTAAAGTTGAATCATCATATCAGTTACATTCATCATAATTTCTTGTTCGAAAGCAAGTTTACGTTGTAAAGTGTCTGTCATGCTATAAATAGCCATTAAAACGGCTTTCTTAAATGCTTTAACGTACTTGTGTTTTTCTTCGTAGTACGATTCTGAGCCATCGAGAACCGGTTTAAGATTTTCGATTTCTTTCATTACTTCTGCTGCAGGCCCAAATAAGTCGTATTTGTTTTTCTGAGCATCTTTAATGGCAGTGTCTACTACTAATAAACGGTTAATTTCGTTTGTTCCTTCAAAAATACGATTGATACGAGAATCGCGGTAAGCTCTATCTACAGGCATATCGGCAGAGAACCCCATACCTCCATAAATCTGAACAGCCTCATCGACAACGTAATCTAGCATTTCGGAGCCGTAAACTTTTAATAGCGCACATTCTACAGCGTATTGAGCTGAGCCTTCGATATGGGCAGCTCCATGTTCTAATCCTTCAGATTCGTAGTGGGCAATTGCAGTATCTATTTGCTTGCTCGCTCTGTATATTGATGATTCAGCGGCGTATGTGCGAATGACTTGCTCTGCTAGTTTATGTTGGATAGCCCCAAAGCTTGAGATATGTTTTCCAAATTGTTTTCTTTCGTTAGCGTAGTTCACAGCATAATTGATGGTTCTTTTTGCAGAGCCAAGTGAGTTGGCGGCTAACTTTATTCGGCCAATGTGTAATATGTTTAATGCAATACGGAATCCTTCGCCTCTTTTGCCTAATAGGTTTTCAACGGGCACTTTTACATCGCTAAAGAACAATTGAGTAGTAGAAGAACCTTTAATTCCCATTTTGTGTTCTTCTGGGTTAACGGTTACGCCTTCCCAATCGCTTTCTACTAAAAATGCACTAAGTACGCGGTCGTTATCTATTTTCGCAAAAACGGTTAAGATATCGGCAAAACCACCGTTGGTGATCCACATTTTTTGCCCGTTTAAAATATAATGCTTCCCATCTTCCGATAGTGTTGCACGAGAGGCTCCAGAATTAGCGTCCGAACCTGCGTTAGGCTCGGTTAAACAATATGCAGCGGCCATTTCTCCGCTAGCCATGCGGGGGATGTATTTTTGTTTTTGCTTTTCGTTTCCGTAATATAATAAAGGTAAAGTGCCGATTCCGGTATGAGCCATATATGCAACAGCGTATGAAAAAGACGAGCCAATAGCTTCGTTGGCATACATGGTAGTTAAAAATGATTGATTGAATCCTTCGTATTCTTCGGGCACAGCAATTCCCAACAAGCCTAATTCTCCGGCTTTTGAGATGAGTGTGCGCATAATATTGTTTTCCTTTTTATCGATTTTATCTAAGTTTGGTATGACCTCAGCATCTAAAAAATCGTAACAAGTTTGAAGAATCATTTGTTGTTCCTCTTCAAATTCTTCAGGAATAAAAATATCATTTGCATCAATATCTTTAACTAAAAACTCTCCTCCGGTTTTGATTTCGACTTTACTCATAATTTATCATTTTAATTTGAAAAAACACAAAGGTATAAAGCCCACTGATATTTGCAAATGAGTGCAGACATATTTTATAATGCTTTATGTTAGATAAATAAAGAGAAAAAGAAAAGGGCCCGTTCAAGAAGCCCTTTACATTACCGAATATATAGCGCAGTGTGTATGCCTAACTGTAAAAGATTATGGTTGCTGTTAGTACAGCCAACAAGCTCATGCTTAATAGGAGCAGAGCCGGAATAATGTATTTTCTAATAAATATTGTTCTCATTACAAGTACGTTTTCAAGTTAACAGACGCTCGATATGTTGCAAAGGTTGTTCCAGATCACTAAAAAGTACTTTAATGCTCCAATTTTCTTGGTGAATAAATTAAATATGTTGATAAATGAACTACAAATTATGTAGTTTTACTGAGAATCGACTCCCTTTTCCAAGTTCACTTTGCACGAAAATTGATCCATCGTTAAGTTCAATCAGTTCTTTGGAAAGTAACAATCCTAAGCCAGAGCCGGACTCGTTGTTAGTGCCTAGTTTTTGTTTGTCTTTATTGAGCTCAAAAAGATTCGCTAATGTGTTTTCTTCCATTCCAATGCCATTATCTTCGAAATGAAAAATGGCACAATCGCGCTCTGTTTCTAAGCTGATTTTGATATAACCACTATTATATGTGTATTTTATGGCATTAGATATTAAGTTTCTAAATACTGTTTTTATAGAATTTTCGTCAATATTTAATTCTATAGAGTCCACTTGGTTATCTATGGTGATGTTCTTTTCTTTACTTGCCGGTGTTAGTAATGCGATGGATTCATCAAGAAGATCGGCAACATCTGTAAAATGTCTTCTGATTGTGATCCCTCCTTGTTGTGCTCTCGACCACCCTAAGAGGTTTTCTAGCAAAAGAAATGTATTGTTTGATGCTTCATGAATGTTTCGAATGAGTTCAATTCGCTTATCGTCTTTGTAATAGTTGTAATCTTCGTTTAGTAAAGACGTAAAGGCTAAAACTACATTAAAGGCATTTCTAATATCGTGACTGATGATTGATAAAAATAATTCTTTGCTTTCGTTGGCTTCAATTAACTTTTTTTCGGTCTCTTTTTGTTTGGTCATGTCGATAATTAGCCCGATAATACCTCTACTGCTATCTCTGGAAATGAAGTATGGTGCATTTCGGAATTGTAAATGAACTTCGTTGCCTTCTTCGTCGAGGTAAGACTTGTTAAATTGAACTAATTCACCACTTTCATATACTTCTTTATCGTTTTGTACGAAATCGAGTAAGGACAATCGATCGTACACCTGTTCTTGGGTTTTTCCTATAATTTGCCCTTTTTGTTTGCCTACTAAGTCGCAAAATGCTCGGTTGCAGCCAATAAATTTTTCTTCATTATTTCTATAAAAAATAGGATCGGGGACAGTTTCGATAAGTGCTTCTAAGAATTTAAGATTTTTAAAAATTTCGTTATTGAATTTCTTTTTAATCAAGTTCGATCGGTATACAATAAATAAGATTATCCCGAAAAGTGTAAGCAAAAGTATTAGTGCAGTTATTAAAATGGCATTGCGGTGTATTTTATTTTGATAGGCTTCGATAAGAAATTTGTTCTTAATTTGAGTGATTTCAATATCTTTTTCCTTTTCGTAATTCTGAACCATTTGCAAACGTTCGTTTTTGTATATGCTATCGTTCAGACTTTTGTGCAATTTATAATATAAAAGAGCATTTTTGTATTCGCCCTTGCTTTGGTAAACAGAGCTGGCTACTTTGTACGACATGTTTAATACGTCTTCGCGTTTTTTTAATTTTGCAAAATCGATGGCTTGCACAATGTAATAGATAGCGCTATCGTATTTTTCATCTTGATTATAATAAAAAGCGATATTTAAACTTGAGGATGCAATTCCGGATGTGTCTTTTAATGCGATTCTGGCTGCTAAGGCACTTTTGGCATGTGCCAAAGACTCTTTATTACGACCAAGCTCACTTAAAACAATCGAAATATTGTTTTCTAATAGAGCTAATTCTTTTTGAATATTTTGGTTTTTCAAATAGTTTAAAGTTCGTTCGTAATAGGCTAGGCATTGATCTAAGCTATCTTCGAAATATAGTGTGTTAGCTATGTTGTTTGCAATATATGCTCTCACTTCAAGATCGTTGGTGAGCTTTGCAATACTGTCGGCTTTTAAAAAATAGTATTTAGCTTTCTTTGTTTCTTTTATTTTAAGGTAAATAGATCCGGTTTCGAAATAAGCTTCGTCGAGTTCTTGAATGTAATTTTCTTTTTCGAGATAGGTTAATGCTTCGAATATCAGTTTCGAACTTTCTTCGTAATGATTTTTTAAAGAATCTGACGAGCCAATTCTAAGTTTTGTGAGGGCTATGTACAAGGAGTCTCTGTTGTTAAGTGCTCCATACATCGCTTTTAAATAATATGGTTTGCTTATTCTATCGTCTTGCTTTTCGATGGAAGTGCCTAATTTGTATAGTAATTTGTAATTTTCGAACACTTCCGGAAATTCATCTTTTAACTCGCTAATTATTATCAAAGAAGAGTCGTGTTTTTGGTGGAGAGCGTAATATTTAATGAGTTTAAATGCATTATCCAGTTTAAGGCTGTCGACAAAAGAGTTACTGTAAGAATGATAGTTTGCGCTCTGGCTTTTAAGTAAACATTGTTGGCTATTTAATAAAACAACTGCTAATAATAATATGTGTTTTAGTTTTGTCATTAGCGTCTTTCGTATATGTTTTTGTTATTGAGCGTCTCTTTTAATTCTTCTTGTTTTTTATTGCGTTCATTCACAATCCATTCTTCTGGGCGATACACCCATTTCGAACCGTTATACATAAACCCATCGTAAGAACCATCGGGGGCATAAAAACGATATTGACCTTTTAAGTATGGTTTCTCAGGAGAAAGATGATCGTACACAATCATATTGTATCGTTTATCGTAATGTAGTACCATAGATACATTGTGATTGTATTCAAAAATTATACGTTTAGCTTTTTTCTTTTCGTCGTATTTGAATATGTTTTTCCCAAATTTAGCGTATCGACCTGTGAAGTATAAAATATCGATGGTTTTCATTTTTGATATATAGCCGTTATGTCTCATTCCCATAATAGCATACATTTTTTTACCACGATATTTAAAATCGACTATGTCGTAATAATTTTGTCCCATCCAATCTTTTTGAGTCAAACTAAGCGTTTCGATAGTTGTGTCGTTGAGCAGACTATCTCCTTTATCTTTTAAATGATAAACAATATTATCGTCGCCATTTCTTACTTGAATGTACCCAAAATACTTGAATATACCGCCTTCGAGTTTAATGTTCCAACTGATGATTCTTACCTTTTTGTCTTGACTATATATTGAGCCAAAGTAACGAATCGAGTCGAACAAATAGTAGAAACTTTCTTTCTGTGTTAGTAAATTTGGCCAGATTTCATCGATTGCATTGGACAGTTGTATTTTTATGGAATCGGGTTGTATAAATTTGGTATTGTCGGATTTGAACAAACTATCGTAAAGGGATTTTAACTCAACTTCAGCATCTTGTAAAACCGTATTTTGTGCATACAGATGTATCACAAAAACGTTAATAAAAACAAAAGCGAAGAGTTTAGACATCGTTGTTCTTAATTATTCATTTATATTTGTCGGAGGACTAAAAAAGCAGTTTTCCAATGACATTCAAATATATAACAAAAAAAGTAAAATGGCCTAAATTGTTGTTAGGTATTGTATTAGGTGCCATAGCAGGTTATGCATATTACTATTACATAGGATGCCAGTCGGGCATTTGTCCAATACAGAGCGATCCTGTTAAAATGACTTTATATGGGATGTTTTTTGGAGGCGTACTTTTTTTCGATAAAAGAAAAAATCAGCCTGAGAGCGATTCGGAGGCTGATTAATTTATTTCTGTGTTTTTCTTTTTTACTTTATTTCCGATCCGTTTTTAACGATAGTGTTTGGTTGTACAAAACTTAGACTTCCGTCGGCATTTTCGGCCATTAAAATCATTCCTTGAGATGTAATCCCTTTTAACTCTCTTGGTGCCAGATTCACTAAAATACTGACTTGTTGCCCGATTGTTTTTTCAGGCTCATAATATTCTGCAATTCCAGAAACGACGGTGCGTTGGTCTATTCCTGTGTCGATTGTTAGTTTTAGAAGTTTCTTGGTTTTTGCTACTTTTTCTGCCGCGATAATTGTTCCCACACGTATATCTATTTTTGTAAAATCGTCGTAACTAATTAACTCTTTTTGAGGTGCCGCTTTGAATTGATTCATTGTATTCGAAACTTTAGTAGCTTGTAATTTATCAATTTGTGCTTGAACCTGCTCATCTTCAATTTTACTAAATAACAACTCGGCTTTGTTAAGTAGATGCTCGGGTTTAAGAATATTGCATTGGCCTATCAAATTCCAATCGATCACATCGAATTGAATGAGGTTTCTGATTTTTGCAGCAGTGAAAGGCAAAAATGGCTCAAAGGCTTGCGATAACCCGGCTGTTATTTGCAAAGCGATGTACATAATGTTTTTAACCCTCTCCGTATCTGTTTTAATAAGTTTCCATGGCTCTGTTTCTGCGAGATACTTGTTGCCTAAACGAGCCATATTCATTGCTTCTTTTAAAGCTTCGCGGAAATGGTAGGTCTCAATATTTTTTTCAATTTTTTCTTTGATGATAGGGAGCTCGTCGATGACTTCCTTGTCGAAAGCAGTGAAGGCATTTGGCTGAGGTTCCGGAACTTTTCCTTCGTAATATTTGTGTGTAAGAACCACGGCTCTGTTGACAAAATTTCCTAAAATCGCTAGCAACTCATTGTTGTTACGATCTTGAAAATCTTTCCATGTAAAGTCATTATCTTTTGTTTCGGGGGCATTGGCAGTGAGTACGTAACGCAATACATCTTGTTGATCTTTAAAGTCTTCCAAATATTCATGCAACCAAACAGCCCAATTCCGCGATGTTGAAATTTTATCGCCTTCTAAATTTAAAAACTCATTGGCAGGAACGTTTTCGGGGAGTATGTAGCTTCCTTCTGCTTTTAACATCGAAGGAAAAATAATGCAGTGAAATACAATATTGTCTTTGCCGATAAAGTGAACCAATTTGGTGTCTTTATCTTTCCAATATTTCTCCCAATCGTTGCGAATTTCTTTAGTGGCAGAAATATAACCAATAGGCGCATCGAACCATACATACAGAACTTTTCCTTCGGCTCCGTTGACAGGTACAGGTACACCCCAATCTAAATCTCTACTTACAGCACGTGCTTGCAATCCGGAATCGATCCACGATTTAACTTGTCCGTAAACATTGGGTTTCCATTCTTTATGACCTTCTAAAATCCAGTCTTTTAAAAAGTCTTCGTAGCGGTCGAGCGGTAAATACCAATGTTTTGTCTTTTTTAGTTCAGGAACATTTCCTGTGATGGCGGACTTTGGATTTATTAATTCTGTGGCATTAAGCGAACTGCCGCAAACTTCGCATTGATCTCCATATGCGCCATCTGCACCACATTTAGGGCAGGTCCCGGTGATGTATCGGTCGGCTAAAAACTGATTGGCTTTGCTGTCGTAAAATTGTTCGCTTTCTTGCTCAATAAATTTTTTCTCGTCGTACAATTTTCTGAAAAACTCCGACGAGGTTCTTTTGTGAGTTTCTGAGCTGGTGCGAGAATAAACATCGAACGACATTCCAAAATCTTTAAACGCATCTTTAATAATATTATGATATCGATCTACAATATCTTGTGGTGTAACCCCTTCTTTTTGTGCTTTAATCGTAATAGGCACGCCGTGCTCGTCGGAACCGCAAATGTATAACACATCGTGTCCTTTGAGTCGCAAATATCTGGCATATATATCTGCTGGAATGTAAACACCGGCTAAGTGCCCAATATGAACAGGACCATTGGCGTATGGTAAAGCGGCTGTAATTGTATATCTCATAAGTTTTGGAATGTTTTTTATTGAATAATCTGCAAAGGTAATAAGTTCCAATTAATTGATAATAGTGGAATTGATGTTTTGCGAGCGCTTAATTATAAAAACGCCAACTTAAACCAAATCTGATAACACGTGGATTCATTGGATGGTAAAAAACAGTGTAGTATTGATTACCTGTATAACCCTTGTTTATATTTTCTATTTTGAAGAAAATCCGAGCTCTTTTTAGTTTTAAATTAACGAATAAGTCTATATATGGATAGCTTGAATAAGCGGAACCTTCTTGCAAATAATATAATCCTGCTCCGGGAGAAAAACCATCCGTATAGTACGAAGGTGCTAGTCGAGTGTCGACACCGATCTGAGTTTTCAGAACCTTTTTAAAAAAATGCATCTGGAAGTAGGTAGAGTTATACCATTGCCACTTTGGTAAGTGTAAAACAGAATCGTTGGAAATACTTTGATACGCGAATGCATTGTACATATGGAATGGACCCCAGTCTAATTGATGATTCAGGTAAAAAGTTAAGATTCCAAATGTGCTCGTTTCTTGATGTGGTTTATCCGCGACCCATTTAAGGCTGGAGTTAGTAGAGTCTGTTGTGGAGTAGTTGATCATTCTTCCGCCCATGTATACGTAGTTATCTAAATAACATTGTTTAACCCCTACTTCTAATTTTAATTTTTTATTCAGATAGGCAGCATCAAAAGTACTAAGTGCATAATCTTCTGTAAATTGATTATCCCAGTAATAAAAATTCGAATGATAATACTGCATAAATTCATTGGGCTTGGTGTGCGAAAAATTGGCTTGTAGTCTATAATAATGCAGCTTTTCTTTCCCTATAAAGTATTTTAACATTCCATCGACTGCAAAGTTTTGATTACTTAAATCGAATTCGGTTCCAAAATGCCAATACCTTTTATTAAACACTTCATTTACCAATTTTAACTCTGCTATATGATGTTGAAAATGTCGTGTGTTTTGATAAGAATGGAAAAAGACTTGTCGGTTTTTGTACTTTAAGTATATGGCAGGCAATCCCTTAGTCAATGAGTCGTCAATCAGTTTAATATAGAATTGATTATCGAAGCTTGTATACCCTGTCGAGTCTTGAACGTATGCTCCGGTTATTGCAGTGGTATCGATAAAGTATTGGTCGTAGTAGCCATTATTACCTTCGTTAGAATACAGTCTTTTATTATAGTCCCAATTTAACTCATGACCGATTTGCCATCGAGGAATATATTGGGTGATTTCTGTGGTATCGTTTATGTGCTCGGTCTTTTTTATGTCTAAATTATAATGATGCCTTAAATTTAAATTTCTTCCTAAAATTGCATTTTTTGAATCGTCCAAGAAAACAGGATGTAGTTTACGGTCGCTGTATGTCAAATTGTTGTTGTCGAGTAAGGTGTCAGATGTTAGCCCCCCATTTAAGTATGCATTTAATTTGTTATAATGATATACAATGTATGCCTCGTAATTATGTTTTTGGAGACTTCCAAATGCTCTGAAAAAATGATTGCTGGTTTTTTGTGCTTGATACTCGCCGTCGGCACTCAATAAACGGTATTGAATTCCTAAATTTAAGTAATGGGTAATATTTTGTGTATGAAGTAAATCAATATTTTGTAAATTATTTTTCTTTGTGAAGTTTGTAAAATACTGAAAATGGGTGTACTGTTGCTTTGTGTTGTAAAATTGAGTGTTGTTTGGCCTAAATAAATAAGCGGCATAAGGTTCCCAAAAAATGAAATCCAAATTTGGTCGATTTAAGAAAAAGGTGTTTTCAGCAGCTTGACCTGCAGTTCCATTAAATGCATAATAAAAGTCTTGTTTATATATAGGGTTGTAATTCTGAAAACCATGTAAAAAAGTATCTAGCTCAAGTGTGTCGGCCGTTTGTTGTGCCGACAATTTCCATACGATTGTTGTGTAATCTAAAGTGTCTTTTTGGGCAAGGATCCCAAATGACATTAGCAACATTATGTATAGCAAAAAGCTTTTCATCCTGCAAAAATAAGAAAATAGATTTACAGTCGGCTAAACTAAGACATAAGTAATTTTTATTATTCCAAAGGTTTTGCGTTGATAAAATGTTAATAAGAAGTGGTTTAAAATGGAATAAAATGGATTAAAGTGGATTATTTTTGATTTTCTAGAATGGATAGTGTATGTCGTCATTTATAGGAGATTATATCTGTAAGGTAGATGCGAAAGGGCGCATCGTATTACCGGCATCGTTTAAAAAACAATTAGACGAAGCGGCAAACGATACGTTTGTGATTAAGAAAGATATATACGAAGATTGTTTGGTGCTGCATCCGAAAGACGAATGGCAACGCATGGTAGATCTGCTAAGGCAAAAGTTGAATCCGTATAATAAGACCCATAAGCAATTTTTACGTGGTTTTTTTATGGATACCGCCGAGCTTGTGTTGGATAGTCAGAATCGATTAACGATACCTAAAAATATATTAGCAAAAATTACTTGGAAACAAAACTTAAAGTTGGTAGCTCAGGATGATAAAATTGAAGTTTGGAATCCTGAGACTTATCAAAAGAGCTTTGATGAAAATCAGTTTCAAGATATTGCTAATCAATTGTTCGGAGACAATTAATTCTTGTTTTGATGAGTAGAGTGTATCATATACCTGTTTTGTTAGAGGCATCGGTAAATGGGCTGGATGTAAAGCCGGGTGGCTTATATGTCGACTTAACGTTTGGTGGCGGTGGTCATTCGAAGCTTATAGCTGAGCGCTTAGGAGGTTCGGGACGGTTATTGGCATTCGACCAAGATAAAGATGCGATTGAAAATGCGCTCGATTTCGATGGTTTTCAAATGGTGTATGGAAATTTTTCTTACCTCTATCAATTTTTAAAATATTATCGTGCGATTCCTGTCGATGGGATTTTGGCCGATTTAGGAGTTTCGTCGCATCACTTCGATGCTGAACAGCGTGGTTTTTCGTTTCGTTTCGATGCCCCTTTAGATATGAGAATGAATCAAAAGGCCGAATTTTCTGCGTTCGATGTGGTGAATACATACGGTGTAAAAGCATTGTCGGATATTTTTTATCAGTATGGTGAGCTAAAGAATGCATGGTCGATTGCGCAAACCCTCGAAAAACATCGCTCGGTTTCGCCTATTAAAACAACGTTTGAACTTTGCAGTGCTATTGAGAAAAATGCGCCTAAGCATCAGGAACATAAGTTTTTTGCAAAAGTGTTTCAAGCGCTTCGGATAGAAGTAAACCAAGAGATGGAAGCATTGAAAGAAATGCTAAAAAATTCAGCTAGAGTATTAAAACCGGGAGGTCGATTGGTGGTGATTACTTATCATTCTTTAGAAGATCGGCTGGTTAAAAATTTCATTAAAACGGGCACTTTCGAAGGTAAGGTTGAGAAAGACTTTTATGGTAATGTCAATCGTCCATTCGAAGAACTAAATAGGAAAGTAATTGTTCCGGATGAGGCGGAAGTCGAAAGAAATAACCGCGCAAGGAGTGCTAAGTTGAGAATTGCGGTTAGAAAAGAGGAGGAGGACTTATGAGAATTTTCAAAAAAAGTCAGGTCGATTTCGAAAAAGATAAAGATCAAAGTGCTGGCAATAAGTGGATAGGTGCTGTTAAAGACTTTGTCGATGTTCAGAAAATAAACCGAGAAACAATAGGTAAACAATTGCCTTTTGTTTTGTTTTTGGCTTTTTTGGGGATTGTGTACATCAGTAATCAGTTTCATGCCGAAAAGTTGGTAAACGAGGTAAACGAAATGAAAAAACTCCGTAACGAAAAGCGTGCAGAATACATTTCGTCGGCATCCGAATTAATGAAAATTACACGTCAGTCTGAGGTGGAAAAAATAATTGCTCAAGAAGGCTTAAAATTAAAGCCTTTAACGATTCCTCCTCACAAAATAATTATCGAAAACGAATGAGCGTAAAGGCAAGAAATATAAAGTCAGATATAATGTGGCGAGTAGGTCTTGTGTTTATCAGCTTTGTATTATTCGCTGCACTTGTTGTTGGCCGAATTTTTTATTTGAATCTATTTATGTCTCAGGAATTACTCGAGAAATCGGCCAAATTTTCAAATAAAGATGTGATTATTATGCCTAATAGAGGCGATATTAAAGCGGACGATGGAAGTTTGTTGGCCACTACTTTGCCAAAGTACGAATTACGAATGGATATGAAATCGCCGGCAATCACTCAAGATATTTTCGATTCAAATGTTGATTCTTTAGCTTGGATGCTCTTTTGGCTGTTTAAAGACAAATCGTATGCAAAGTATAAGTCAGATTTAATTACAGCCAGAAAGCGTAGTAATCGTTATTTTTTATTGCAAAACAATGTTAGTTATCCTCAATTAAAAAAAGCTAAAACATTTCCTATTCTCAGAAAAGGCCAGTACAAGGGAGGGTTAATTATTGTCGAAAAAAGTAAACGGGAAAAGCCATTCGACATGTTAGCGGCACGAACCATTGGTTTTTTAATTGAAGATAAGCAAAACGAACGAAAGGGTTTTGTGGGCTTAGAACGAGCTTACGACGATTTTTTACGTGGAGAAAAAGGCGTGAGTTTGATACGTCGCATTTCCAACAATCGCGTTATGCCGATAAGCGAAGAGGTTCCTCCGGTCGATGGTGCAGATATTATCACTACTATCAATCCTCGTTTTCAAGACATTGTCGAAACAGAATTGCTTTCTGCAATGCAAAAGCACGATGCCGATTATGGTACTGCTGTGTTAATGGAGGTAAAGACTGGTGCTGTAAAAGCTATTGCTAACTTGGAAAAGAATATAAGAGGAGACTTTTCCGAGAGTTACAATCATGCTATAGGTACATCTATAGAACCGGGTTCTGTCTTTAAACTAGCCTCATTAATTGTGGCTTTAGAAGATGGAGTGGTTAAACTTACCGATTCTATCGATACTGAAGGAGGTCGAAAAAAATATTACGACCGTGTTATGATCGACGATCATGAAGGCGATGGTGTTATTACCGTACAGCAAGCCTTTGAACACTCTTCCAACGTGGCTATCTCAAAAATAATTGTTCAAAATTATCAAAACGATCCACGGCGTTTTGTTGAGCGATTATACAAAATGAACCTAAACGAAAAATTAGGATTGAAAATCAAAGGAGAAGGTATGCCTTTAATCAAATATCCGGATGATCCTACTTGGTCGGGAGTTACTCTGCCTTGGATGTCGACGGGTTACGAAATTCACCTTACTCCTCTACAAGTTTTAGCATTTTATAATGCTGTGGCTAACGATGGTCGCTTAGTTCGTCCTTATTTTGTATCGGAAATTGAAAAACACGGAAAAGTCATAAAATCGTTTGGCACCGAAGTAATAAACCCTTCTATTTGCTCTAAGCCAACAATCGCGAAAGCAAAACAATTGTTGCGTGGTGTTGTCGAAAACGGTACGGCACAAAACATTAATAGCGAAATTCTTCCTATTTCGGGCAAAACCGGCACCGCTCAAATTGCAAATAGAAGTACAGGTTATATAAGCGAAAGCGGAATTTCGTACAATGTTTCGTTTGTAGGCTACTTCCCTTCCGACGATCCTCAATACTCTTGTATTGTTGTGGTCAATAATCCCAAAAGAGCAGGTTTTTATGGCAGTAGTGTGGCGGCTCCGGTGTTTAAAAAAATTGCGAATAAAGTATATGCGATGAGTTTAGATGCTGTGCCATCTATAAAGCAAAAAGAATTTCAAGCTCAAGTTCCTTATCGCATGCACGGTCATAAATCGGATATCGATTACATTGTTGGATTCAATAAAATATTAAATCAAGATAAAACAGAACAGTATGGCTGGGTGAGAGCTACAGCCAAAGATAGCACGCTCGTGATTATCGATAAATTTATTGCAACCAGTAGAGTGCCAGATGTAAAAGGCTTAGGGCTTAAAGATGCTGTTTTTATTTTAGAAAATGCAGGACTTGTTGTTGTAACATATGGTAAAGGCCATGTAAAGAAACAATCGTTGCCGGTAGGACAAGGTTTTTCGAAAGGGGAGAGAATCGTTTTAGAATTAGGCTAATGGAAAATAACTTAAAAAAATTATTAAATTTTGTCGAACATGAAGCTGTTCATGGCGAACCGATGTCGATTTCGTCGGTGGTATTCGATAGTCGGAAAATAGAAAAAGAATCGCTTTTTGTTGCTGTAAAGGGGACTCAGTCCGATGGTCATCAATATATCGATGCTTGTATAGAACACGGGGCTACAGCTGTTGTTTGCGAAGTTTTACCAAATCAGTTAAACCCAAAGGTTTGTTACATAAAAGTAAAAGATAGTCAGAAAGCATTGGGGCAAATGGCTCATGCCTATTACGAAAACCCATCGCGCAATTTAAAACTGGTAGGCGTAACCGGAACCAATGGTAAAACGACTATTGCTACTTTGCTCTTCGAGTTGATGGAGGCATTAGGTTTTAAAACAGGGTTATTATCGACTGTAGAAAATAAAATTCATAAGAAAGTTGTTAAATCGACGCATACCACCCCCGATCCTGTTCAGATTAATGCTTTAATGCAGGAAATGGTTGAGGCAGGTTGCGAATACTGTTTCATGGAAGTAAGTTCTCACTCTATTGTTCAAGAACGTATTGCCGGATTAGAGTTCGATGGTGCTGTTTTTACCAATATCACGCACGATCATTTAGATTATCACGGCACATTTAAAGAATATATAAAAGCAAAGAAACAATTTTTCGATCAACTCTCGCCAAAGGCTTTTGCCTTAACCAATATTGACGACAAAAACGGTATGGTGATGTTGCAAAACACGAAGGCAATTATTAAAACTTATGGTGTTAAGCAAATGGCCGATTATAAGAGCAAAGCGGTAGAGAAACACTTCGATGGCACTTTAATTCAATGCAATAAACATGAGTTTTGGACTTCGCTCATTGGCGATTTTAATATTTATAACATCACTGCTATTGTGGCTACAGCAGTTGAGCTAGGGTTTGAATGGACCGAAGTTTTAGCCGTTGTGAGTCAGTTAAAATCTGTAAATGGCAGGTTCGAAACCCTGAGAAGCGCACAAGGTATTACGGCCATTGTCGATTATGCCCATACTCCCGATGCTTTAGAAAATGTACTACAGACCATTACTAATTTAAGAATCGAAGGGCAGCAAATTATTACTGTGGTAGGAGCAGGAGGCGATAGAGATAAAACAAAACGACCAGAAATGGCGAAGATAGGAGCTAGATTTTCAAATCGACTTATCCTGACTTCCGACAACCCAAGAAGCGAAGACCCAGATGCTATTTTAAACGATATGGAACAAGGTTTAGATCCGGTCGATAGACAAAAGACATTGAGAATAAGCGATAGAGCAACTGCTATTAAAACAGCTGCAATGTTAGCCCAGCCCGACGATATTATTCTGATTGCCGGTAAAGGGCACGAAACATACCAAGAAATTAAAGGCGTGAGAACGCATTTCGATGATAAAGAAGTGATACAAGAAGCATTAATAGCACAAAAAAATTAAAGAGACATGTTTTATTACCTTTTCGATTATTTAGACAAAATTGGCATGCCGGGAGCAGGTGTATTTCAGTACATATCTTTTAGAGCCGCATTGGCTGTAATAGGCTCTTTAATTGTTTCTCTGATTATTGGTAAACGATGGATTTATTTTTTGCAACGCAAACAAATTGGAGAAACCATTCGCGATTTGGGTTTAGAAGGTCAAATGCAAAAAAAAGGCACGCCTACAATGGGAGGAATCATCATTTTAGCCTCTATTTTAATTCCAACTTTGTTATTTGCTAAGCTGGACAATGTGTATGTTTTGTTAATGCTAATCACCACGGTATGGTTAGGCCTGATTGGCTTTTTGGACGATTATATTAAAGTCTATCGAAAGAACAAAGAAGGTCTGAAAGGTAAATTTAAAATTATCGGTCAAATTGGTTTAGGAATTATTGTAGGAGCTACTTTTTATTTTAGTAACGATGTAGTTATTCGCGAAAAAGTGTTCGACGATCAAGGACAAATTGTAAAAAAATGGACTGTTAATAAAGAACACTGCGAAGTTTTAGTCGACGAAACAATCGACAAAAAGTCGACTAAAACCACAATCCCTTTTATGAAAAACAATGAGTTCGATTATAAGTATTTGGTGAATTGGATGGGAGAGAGTGCTTCGAAATGGGTCTGGATCATTTTTATTTTAGCAACCATATTCATTGTAACGGCGGTGTCGAATGGTGCTAACTTAACCGATGGATTGGATGGTCTGGCGGCAGGTACCTCTGCAATAATCGGCTCAACACTCGGAATACTGGCTTATGTCTCTGGTAACGTCTTTTTTGCCGATTATTTGAACATAATGTATATCCCTAATTCCGGCGAACTAGTAATTTTTGCTAGCGCTTTAATAGGTGCTACCATAGGTTTTTTATGGTACAACGCATTTCCGGCACAAGTTTTTATGGGCGATACCGGTAGTTTGGCTTTAGGTGGAATAATTGCTGTGTTTGCCATCATCATTAGAAAGGAACTATTGATTCCAATTTTAGCGGGAATTTTTCTAGTAGAAAATTTGTCGGTAATGCTTCAAGTTGGTTATTTCAAATACACAAAAAAGAAATTTGGCGAAGGAAGACGTATTTTCAAGATGTCACCATTGCATCATCATTTTCAAAAGTCGGGTTATGTTGAACCCAAAATTGTGATTCGCTTTTGGATTGTGGGTATTATGTTAGCTGTTTTAACCATCATCACTTTAAAATTAAGATAAGATGGCCGATAAGATTGTAATATTAGGAAGTGGCGAAAGCGGAACCGGTTCTGCGGTGTTAGCAAAACTTAAAGGCTTCGATGTATGGGTGTCGGATTACGGTACAATTGCCGAAAAGTATAAAAAGGTGTTGCATCAGTACGAAATACCGTGGGAAGAAAAACAACATACGCAATCAATTATTCTGGAAGCTAAAGAAATTATTAAAAGTCCTGGTATTCCTGATACCGTACCAATTGTGCTTTCTGCCAAAGAACACGGAATACCAATCGTATCTGAGATTGAATTTGCGGCTCGCTATACCCAAGCTTATATGATTTGCATTACAGGCTCGAATGGTAAAACAACTACAACTACTATGACATACCAACTATTGAAGGATGCCGGTTATAATGTTGGTTTAGCAGGTAATATTGGGAAGAGTTTTGCCTTACAAGTTGCAACAGAAAAATTCGATTATTATGTGTTAGAATTATCAAGCTTTCAGTTAGATGGCATGTTTCATTTTAAAGCTAATACGGCAATTTTATTAAATATAACCCCCGACCATCTCGACAGGTATCACGATAATTTTCAGGAATATATCGATTCTAAATTTAGAATCTTGCAAAATCAAGGAGCAGACGATCATTTTATTTACTGCGACGACGATCCGGTGATTAAAACAGAGCTGGACAAACGAAAAATTGAAGCCCAAGCAGCCCCGTTTTCTCTTCAAAAGACCATAGAGCAAGGCGCTTATTTAGAAGAAGACACCATTCATTTTAAAACACCCAAAGAATCTTTTGATATGTCTATACACGACCTTGGCGTTAAAGGAAAGCATAATGTTTACAATTCGATGGCTGCCGGTTTAGCTGGTAGTTTAAATAATATTAGGAAAAATGTTATTCGCGAAAGTTTAACTCATTTTAAAAGTATTGAACATCGATTGGAACCTGTGATTAAAGTGCACGATATCATGTTTATTAACGATAGTAAAGCTACAAATGTTAATTCTACATGGTATGCACTAGAAAGTATGAACACTAAAGTTGTGTGGATTGCCGGTGGGGTCGATAAAGGAAACAATTACGATGAGCTTACAAAGCTGGTAAAAGCCAAAGTAAAGGCTATCGTTTGTTTAGGAATCGATAATAAAAAACTCCACGATGCTTTCGATGGTTTAGTACCCAAAATTGTCGACACCGACAGTATGTACGAAGCGGTAAATACTGCTTATTTATTGGGTGAAGATGGCGATACTGTGTTATTGTCGCCTGCTTGTGCCAGTTTCGATTTGTTTAAAAACTACGAAGATAGAGGCGAGCAATTTAAAGAAGAAGTAAGAAGATTATAGTCAATTTTTATAAAAATGAACAAAGTTTTAGGGCTATTTGGTGGTGATAAATGGATTTGGACAGTCATTATTTTACTGTCTGTTTTCTCTATCTTAGCGGTGTATAGCTCTACCGGAACTTTAGCTTACAAATATCAACATGGCGATACCACCTACTATTTGTTGAGACATTTTACATTATTGTTTGTTGGCTTTTTAGTTTTGTTTTTTACCCATCGGTTACCTTATATTTTCTTCAAAAAGATAGCTCGCATTGCAATGTATTTAACAATACCATTGCTTTTATACACGCTTACAAAAGGAGCATCGTTGAACGAAGCTTCGCGATGGATTGTGCTACCCGGAACAGGTCTGTCTTTTCAAACTTCCGATTTAGCCAAGCTGACACTAGTTCTTTTTATTGCACGTCATTTAACCAATAATCAAGAACAAATTAAAGATTTTAAAATTGGTTACCGCCCTATTATTACATGGATTTTGGTAGTAACCGGACTAATTTTTCTTGCCAATTTTAGCACGGCGGCTATGCTTTTTTTAATCAGTATTGTAATGCTTTTTATTGGTCGTGTTAGAGTAAGATATATTGCCGCAACACTTTTTGCCGGATTAGCACTTTTGGTGATGGGCTACTTTATTGCGCCTCATTTTGCCGAATACGGAAGGGTAGGTACTTGGATGAACAGAGTAGAACGCTTTTTAGGAGATGAACAAGAGGAAGATGATGGTAATTTTCAGGCAGAGCAGTCACAGATTGCCATTGTTAAAGGTGGCTTTTTAGGTAAAGGGCCGGGAAATAGTGAACAGCGTAACTTTTTACCACATCCATATTCCGACTTTATCTTTGCAATTATCACCGAAGAATATGGGCTGTGGGGCGCTTTGTCAATCATCATTTTATATTTGGTTTTGTTTTATAGAGTAGGTGTCATCGTACGGAACTCAAAAAGTAGTTTTGGGTCTTACGTTGCAGTTGGCATTGGCCTGAGTCTAACCATACAAGCGTTTATCAATATGGGTGTCGCAGTGGGAATATTTCCGGTAACCGGACAAACCCTGCCCCTAGTGAGTATGGGCGGAACATCGATTTTCTTTACCAGTGCAGCACTGGGTATATTATTAAGTATTAGTAGATACACCATTGAAAAAACAAATAGTAATGAGTAAGTTTATCATCAGCGGAGGAGGAACTGGAGGACACATTTTCCCTGCCGTAGCTATAGCCAATGCTATTAAACGTAAAGCGCCTGAGTCAGACATTTTATTTGTTGGTGCAGAAGGTAAAATGGAGATGGAAAAAGTGCCGGCTGCAGGATATAAAATTGAAGGTTTACCGGTCAGAGGTTTTAAACGAAAATTAGCTTTGTCGAACATAGATGTAATGTTTCGTTTATTTCAATCAATGAATAAAGCCAAGCGAATTATCAAACAATTTAACCCAGATGTTGTGATTGGTGTTGGAGGATTTGCCAGTGGTCCACTTTTAAAACAAGCTCAAAAGTTGGGTGTGCCAACATTAATTCAAGAGCAAAATTCATATGCAGGAGTAACCAACAAATTGTTGGCTAAAAATGCTCAAAAAATTTGTGTAGCCTACGAACATATGGAAAGGTTTTTTCCGGCTGATAAAATAATTATTACAGGTAATCCGGTAAGGCAAGATTTGTTGCAAGATATTGAGCTTAAACGCGACGAAGCATATCATTATTTCGGAGTGCAAGGCAATAAAAAAACCTTACTTATTTTGGGAGGCAGCTTAGGAGCACTTACCATTAACGAGAGTATAAGAGCCGGTTTAGATCGTCTGGTAGAAAATCGTTTTCAGGTAATATGGCAAACCGGAAAAAATTACTTCGATACCGCAGCTCCTTTGGTCGATAAATATTTCGAAAAAGGGGTAGTTATAAAAGACTTTATTACGAGGATGGATTTGGCATATTCCATAGCAGATTTGGTTATTTCCAGAGCAGGAGCAAGTACAGTCTCTGAGTTAGGTTTGATTCATAAACCTGTCATTTTTGTGCCTTCGCCCAATGTGGCAGAAGACCATCAAACAAAGAATGCAATGGCATTGATAGAAAAAAATGCGGCCATGATGATTGAAGACAAAAAAGCTCGCGAAGAATTAATAGATGCCAGTATCGAACTTATGAACGATAAGTTTAGAATGAATATCTATCAGCAAAATATTGCATCTATGGGTATTAAAAATTCTGCAGATACTATTGCCAACGAAGTGTTTAAATTGATTAACTAAATGATGTCCGAAATAAATTTCGCAAAATATCGACAAATATATTTCTTAGGAATTGGAGGCATAGGAATGAGCGCATTAGCGCGTTTTTTTAACACTCAAAATTATTCTATAGCAGGTTACGATAAGGTAAGAACAACGTTATGCGAACAGCTCGAAAATGAAGGGATGCACATTCATTACAACGACGATGTGAGCTTAATACCTCCACAGTTTTTAAGAGCAGACGATACCCTTGTGGTTTATACTCCTGCCATTCCGAAAGATCATACGGAGTGGAATTATCTGCAAGAACAACAGTTTACGATTCTCAAAAGAGCTCAGGTTTTAGGTTTGATCTCCAAACACTATCAAACCATTGCCGTTGCAGGAACCCATGGTAAAACAACCATTTCTACCATGACCACGCATTTGCTGAACAGCTCAAGCTTAAAAGCAAATGGTTTTTTAGGGGGTATCAGTAAAAATTATCATTCAAACATGGTGTTATCATCCGAAAGTAAGATGGTGGTAACCGAAGCCGATGAGTTTGACCGATCGTTTTTGAATTTGTTTCCCAATATGGCATTGATTAGTTCAATGGATGCCGATCATTTAGATATTTATGGAGAACACGAAGCTTTACAGGCTTCGTTTGTAAGCTTTGTCGATCAGATACACGAACAGGGAACTTTGGTTTATAAGAAAGGCTTACCTATGCCCGAAAAGCGATCGATACAGTATTATACGTACGCAATCGATAATCCGGAAGCCGATTTTTATGCCAGTCATATTCAGTTGCAAAACGAGCTTTATCAGTTCGATTTAGAAAGCCCACTGGGTCGATTCGAAAACTTAATATTAGGTATTCCCGGTATTGTTAACCTCGAAAATGCAATTGGCGCCTCTGCTTTAGCCGTGTTGAATGGAGTTAAAGCGCACGAACTTAGAGAAGGTTTAAAAACCTACCAAGGAGTCTTACGCCGATTCGATTATCAGATAAGAACCCCTAAATTGGTATATATCGACGATTATGCCCATCATCCGGAGGAATTAAAGGCTTTTATTAGTTCAGTTAGAAAAATCTATCCGACTAGAAAATTAACAGGCATCTTTCAGCCTCACTTATACAGTCGAACCAAAGATTTTGCCGAAGGATTTGCACAGTCGCTTAGTTTATTAGATCAAGTATTTTTGATGGATATTTATCCGGCTCGTGAGTTACCAATACCGGGTGTTAGTTCAGAAATGATTTTTAAAGATATTAAAATTGATGACAAACATTTGACAAGCAAAGCAAATTTATTGGAGCTGTTAAAAAATCACAAATTCGATGTCTTATTAACCATGGGTGCAGGCGATATCGATACCTTTGTTAAACCATTAAAAACGTGGTTAGAAAGTAAATGAAAGCATTGGACACGAAATATAAACGTTGGTTAGCAGTTGCCGGAATCGGCATTTACTTACTTGTTGCTCTTAGTTTCACACATAATAAATTTAAGCAAATTCGTTGTACGCATATCGATGTGAACGTTTTAGATAGTGCAAAGGCAATGTTTATCAGTCCTAAAGACATTACACAATTAATCAGCAAAAACGAGTTTAATATAATTGGTTATCCTTTGTCCGATATTAATACCTTAGTTGTTGAACGAGCAATAACCATGCATCCGAGTATCAAGTCGGCGCAAGTGTATAGCAGTGTTAAAGGAGCATTAAAGGTGGCGATACAACAAAGAGAGCCGATTGTTAGAATAATGAATAAAAATGGAACCGGGTATTATATCGATTTAGAAGGCGATCTTATGCCTTTATCCGACAATTATACCGCTAGAGTTCCAATTATTAATGGGGCTATCAATAAATCATATCAGAAATATAAAATACAAAATTTTAATCAAGAAAAATCCGACAGTTTATTGCAGTCAGTGTATCGACTTTCGTTAGCAATTTATCGCAATCCGTACTGGAACGCAATGACGGATCAATTATATACCGATAATGAGCAGAATATTAGTATAATACCTAAAACAGGAGCCGATCAAATATTTTTAGGCCGCACTTTCGATTTCGACAAAGATTTAAATATTTTAACGGAGTTTTACAATCAAGTTTTGCCGGTAGTAGGGTGGGAAAAATATAAAACCATTAATTTGAAGTTTAACAAACAGGTCGTTTGTAAAAAATAATGCCATACTAATTTGAAAAAGATGGAAGCAAAAAGAGTGACAGCAATCGATATTGGAACAACAAAAATCGTTGCATTAACAGGAGAAATAACAGAAGATAATAAAGTTGAAGTGGTCGACATGGGCGTATATAATTCCATGGGCGTTGAGCGAGGTATTGTACAAAATGCAGAAAGAACGTCGGTGGCTATTCGCAAAGCTTTAGAACAGATTCAACATAATGCCTCCGAAATTCAAGAAGTATGGGTAGGCATTGCCGGACAGCATGTTAGAAGCATGATGACTAGCTATAAACTCGATTTCGAAAATGCACAACATGTAGTGAGAATCGATGATTTAGAAAAACTTTTCGAGCGTTGTTATCAAATAAATACCAATCCGGGTGAGATGGTCGTACACGTGGCTCCACAAAATTTTTTAACTCTGGACCAGCGCCGATTACAAAACCCTATAGGTAAGAAAACAAATTTTCTTTCAGGTAATTTCCATTTAACAATTGCGCAGAAGTCGGCATACGACAACATAAAAAAAAGTTTAGAAATTAATCATATTAAAGCCAAAGAGTTGGTTTTAGAGTCCATCGCCTCTGCTAAATCAGTACTTACTCAAGAAGATATTGAAGAAGGCATCGCCTTAATCGATATTGGAGGTGGAACCAGCGATATTGCCATTTTTAACAAAGGCGAGGTGGTGCATTCTGCAGTTATCCCTTTTGGCGGCGAAGTTATTACAGCCGATATTATGGCGGCATTTAACATTGAAAGACGATATGCAGAAGCGCTTAAACATGAGTTTGGTACGGTATTGCATTCCTCAAGCAATAGCGAAGTGATTTCGTTGAAAGATGCTTTAGGTGAAAAAATTAAAATTAATCAAAAAGACTTAACGCTGGTCATTAAAGCCAGAATGGAAGAGATCATCGACCTAATAAAATTTCAGTTCGAACTCAGTGGATATGCCGAACAATTAGCTAGAGGTATTGTGTTAACCGGTGGCGGCGCCTTGTTGCAAGATCTTCGACAGTTGTTTGCTTTCCATTTTAGCAGATTTTCTATAAGAATAGGAAAACCCAACAAACAGTTCTTTTTAGGGCCTATTCATCAAAGCTTAAACGATCCTATTTTTTCCACAGCGACTGGTTTGTTGCTTTATGGTATTGAAATGGAGCAAAGAGAAGAGCAGCAAAAAGCGCGTGAAGAAGATACCATTCAATCCGAAAAAATCGAAGAAGCCGATCGACAAAGAGTACCAAAAACACCTTTTTTCGATGTTGTTAGAAAAAAAGTGCAAGATATGTTCAAAGAAGAAGACAATGAATTATAAATTCGCAGTATAACTTTTAAAATTAAATAGTTATGACAGATGACATTATGAATTTCGACATACCAATTTTAGAGCATTCAATTATAAAAGTAATTGGCGTTGGTGGTGGTGGTAGCAATGCGGTCAATCATATGTATCGTCAAGGCATTAAAGATGTCGATTTTGTTATTTGTAATACCGATGCGCAAGCTCTCGAAAAGAGTCCTATTCCGACAAAAATACAATTAGGAAAATCGTTAACTCAAGGTTTGGGAGCAGGCAATGTGCCCGATAAAGGCAAAGAAGCGGCCGTTGAGAGTATCGACGATATCAGAAACCTTTTAGGCCAAGGCACTAAAATGGCATTTATTACAGTTGGTATGGGAGGCGGAACCGGTACCGGTGCTGCCCCAATTGTTGCCGAAGCCGCCAAAGAAATGGGCATTTTAACAGTCGGTATTGTTACGATTCCTTTTAAATTTGAGGGTAAACGAAGAATTTATCAAGCTGTAGAAGGGATCAAACAGTTACGAAAACATGTCGATTCTTTGCTGGTTATCAATAACGAGCGTTTAAGAGATATTTATGGTAATTTAAAACTTTCCGAGGCTTTTGGTTATGCCGATAATATTTTAACCGTTGCTGCGAAAGGGATTGCCGAAATAATAACCGTACACGGACACATGAATGTCGACTTTGCCGATGTAAACACTGTGATGAGCAACTCTGGCGTGGCTTTAATGGGAACAGGTTTATCCGAAGGCGAAGGAAGAGCAGTAGCTGCTATTAAACAAGCATTAGAATCGCCACTTTTAAGTAACAATAACATTCGAGGCGCCAAAAATATCTTGCTAAATATTACGTCGGGCAATACAGAAATTACCATGGACGAAATTGGCGAGATCTCTGATTATGTTCAAGATGTAGCTGGCAACAATGCCGATATTATTCTTGGCACCGGCTCAGACGATAATTTAGATCAACAAATCTCAGTTACCATTATAGCTACCGGATTTAACGAGAACAGCATTCCGGAATTGGTGGCTAAAAAGCCCGATGAAGACGCATCAGATAGAAAAGTAATTGAGTTGGACTTGGATAAAAAGCCCATGGAACAAAAGCAAACTGTTAATGCTGAAGATGCTGCTATCAAAAGTATTTATGGCGATAACAAAGCTAAGGAGGTTAAAATTGAGTTTTTCGATAACTCAGACGATAAAAAACCTGCAAAAGAGATCGATCTATCAGATTCCGGAACCATCGACGATATGCACAATATACCGGCCTATAAGCGATTCAAAAAGGAATAAGCGATGGCCGTGAAGAAAAAGTTTATCGATTTAAAAGAAGTGATTCGTTCTAAAAATCCGAGTTTAGCTAAATTAATGCCCGGATTTATTCTCAACTACATTCGAAAAACGATTCACGAGGATAGAATTAACGAAATTCTCGATAAACATGTTGGAATTACAGGTTTGGAGTTTGTTCATTCTATGGTTCATAACGAATTTAAAATTAAAGCTGAGCTACACGGATTCGAAAATATTCCGGATGAAGGCCGCTTTATTTTTGTTGCCAATCACCCATGGGGAGCGATGGAAGCGGTGACTTTGATCGACTTTCTGTCTGTGAAGTTTCCAAATCTTCGATTTATCGTCAACGATTTGTTGATGAGTATTAAAAATTACGAACCTTTGTTTTTGCCCGTGAACAAGCACGGTGCTCAAGGTCGAGAGAACGCAAAAATTTTAGAAGAAAGTTTTGCCTCAGATAAACAGATATTAATTTTTCCGGCGGGCATGGTTTCTCGAAAAGTTAAAGGCAAAGTGATGGACTTGGAATGGAAAAAAAACTTTATCAGCAAAGCTATTCAACATAAACGAGATGTGATTCCGATTTTTATTGATGGACAAAACTCAAAGTTTTTTTATCGTTTGGCAAGTTTTAGAACTGCTCTAGGTATAAAAGCAAACTTGGAAATGTTTTATCTAGTCGACGAAATGATGAAAAACAGTAACAAATCATTACCATACTACATTGGAAAACCAATTTCTTATCAAACTTTCGACAATTCAAAAACGAAAGACGATTGGGCAGAAGCTGTAAAACAGCATGTTTATCAACTTAAAAACAACGAAAACAAATCCTTTTAGAACGCAATTTTTTTGCTCCTAATGCTTTGGTTTTCTATTTGCGTAATTACTAACCGACAAGCATTTAAGTAGTCTTTTAAGAATTGCTCGATGACAAAATCGACTTGCGAGCCTGTTTTCTTCAAATGCAAATTCGAAGCAGAGTTTATTTCGATAAAATTCAAGAGGGAAGAGGGAATTAAGTTATGCGCAATATGGTTTCTAAGAGCCTCATACAAAAAACTGTTTTTATTGATAAACCCATATTGATTTGGAAATAAATGATATAAAGCTGTTGCAAATCGCGTTTTAGATTGAGCCTTTGCCCGAATGGGTTTGTCGTCAATTAAAGCACCAAGTGTTTCGATGCCAATCGAAGCATAAACCATGGCAGGAAAAAGCTCTTCGTTCTTCAACATCGATTCGATAGGTTGAATTAAATATTGCTCAATATAGTTGATGCTTTCGAGCATTACTTTTTAATTTTATGATACGATGTGAGCAATCCTTTTATTAGCGAAGAGCTAAATCCTTGGTGTTCCATTTCGTTTAATCCACTAATGGTAACGCCCATTGGAGTAGTAACTTTATCTATTTCTTGCTCAGGATGTGAGTTGTTTTCGAGGATTAATTTTGCGGCTCCTTTAAGTGTTTGTGAAGCAATAAATTGAGAAGTTTCTGAGCTAAACCCTATTTCGATACCACCTTGGGTTGCGGCTCTTAAAAAACGTAAAGCAAATGCAATTCCACAAGCACCCAATACGGTAGCAGCACCCATCAACTCTTCGTTAATCTGAATACACTTTCCCAGAGGTTCAAACAATTCTAAAACTTCTTTGTCTTGATCCAGAGAGCCTTGCCCACTTATACAAGTCATCGACTCTTGAATGGCGATGGCTGTATTTGGCATTGCACGATAAATTTGAGCGCGTATTATTTTCTTAATATCCGAAATTTCTACACCCGTAACTACAGAAATTAGAATCTGATCGGGTTTAATAACAGCTGATATTTCGTCTAAAATATCTTGTACTTGATGAGGCTTTACTGCTAAAATAATTACATTGGATTTTTTAACGGCTTCAACATTGTTAGAAGAAATTTCTATCAGATCGGACTTTAACGACTCGATTAAATGTGTTCGCCTTCTGGTTAAAATAATTTTACCAAAGTTTTTATTTTGACTTAGTGCTAAGCCTTTGGCAATCGATTGCCCTAAATTCCCTCCACCTAGTATACAAAGTGTTTTCATATTCATTTCATAGATTATAAAAGTGCTTGATCAGACGGTTCGGCCAAGTAACCTTTGTCTTGCTTTAAGTTGGGCTTTTGCGAGGCTTCGACGGCTAAACGATCTGCTCTTTCATTTTCGGTAATATTGTTATGCCCTTTAACCCAAACAAATTGGACTTTATGTTTAGCATATACTTTCAGAAATCTTCGCCAAAGATCGGGGTTTTTTTTACCTGTAAATCCTTTTTTTTGCCAACCATATATCCATTTTTTTTCGACTGCATCAACGACATACTTTGAGTCGCTGTAGATAGTAACATCAGTGCCTTCATTTTTTAAAGCTTCCAATCCTACAATAACTGCTAAAAGCTCCATTCGGTTGTTAGTTGTGAGCAGAAAACCATCAGACAATTCTTTTCGAAAGGGGCCGGAAAGAAGCACAACACCATAACCGCCCGGGCCGGGGTTTCCCCTCGAGGCGCCATCGGTATACATGATTACTTTAGGCATGGTGTGTTAGACTTATACCAGTGTTGGCAACAAATAACTTAATGGCAATAGCCAAAAGGATAATTCCAAATACTTTTCGTAATATCATTATACCAGTTTGTCCGATCAGTTTTTCGACTCTAACAGTGTTTTTAAGCACTACAAAAACGATAATCATATTTAGAATTAGAGCAATAGAAATGTTCAGTGTCGAGTATTCTGCTTTGAGCGATAGTAACGAAGTAATGCTACCTGCTCCGGCTATTAGAGGGAATGCTAGAGGTACAATCGATGCGCCACTTTTTGCATCTTCATCCGATTTAAAAAGCTCGATCCCCAATATCATTTCTAAGGCAAGAAACAGTAAAATAAACGAACCAGCAATCGCAAAAGAAGGGATATCAACGCCAAAAATGTTAAGAATACTCTCGCCACCTAATAAAAAAGCAAAAAGCGTGATGGTTGCTACCAACGTAGCTTTATTCGCTTCGATTTGCCCATGTTTGTTTCTTAAATCAATAATAATTGGAATTGATCCTGTAATATCAATAACAGCAAACAGTACCATAAAAGCTGAAAAAATATCTACAATATTAAAGTCTAACATTTTTATAATTTTCTAATTGATTATCCATCACAATTCTAAATGTTTGTTTAAATAAAATTGAATATGAAGAATAAGATTCTAATTTTTTTGCAAAACTATATATATACGATGTAATAAACCCCAAATCTTTCCGTTTATTATTCATTCAAATAAGGATTTTTAACTATTTTAGGAGATTTTAAACACCTTAAAATACAGAATTGTAAGCGCTTATGTACGAGTATATTAGTGGTAAAGTAGATCGTCTTTCGCCTACCGAAGTAGTAGTAGATGTTGCAGGAATAGGCTATCAGATTAAAATATCATTGCAAACATATGCCCATTTAGAAGGATTGCCTACAGCAAAATTATTGATTCATTTTGTTGTTAGAGAAGATGCGCACTTACTGTATGGTTTTTTTAACGATTCTGAACGTCAGTTGTTTAGATTGCTTTTGAGTGTTAATGGCGTAGGAGCAAATACTGCACAAATGATGTTGTCGTCTTTGTCGTCGGAAGAGATTGAACTAGCGATACTTTCAAGCGATGTAGGAACACTTAAAGCGATAAAGGGAATCGGCGCAAAAACAGCACAAAGAATTATTGTCGACCTAATCGATAAAGTAGGGCAGCAAAACGACGATGCCTTTAGTTTGTTAATTGGCCACGAACAGTCCTCATATAAAGAAGCAGAATCTGCTCTAATGAATTTAGGCTTCCAGAAAAAACAAGTCGAGAAAGTGCTTAGAGATATCGTTAAAGATCATCCGGAAATTCAAGTTGAAGAACTCATAAAAACAGCTCTAAAACGCCTTTAAAATACATTGAAAAACCACATTAAACATATATCGATTTTTTTATTCCTGATTGCAACTTCAGCGTATCAAGCTGTGGCTCAAAATACAGACGAAGATTCGACGCAATTAAAATACCCATTTCCCGATCAGTCTAAAACCGATCCATTTGGCAAACAAACCTCCCCTTTGTTTGGTCGCGAGCCATCAAATATCGAGGAATCTGTCGAATACGATCCCGAAACCAATACTTATAAAGTGGTTAAAAAAATCGGAAATTTAAATTATACCTACCCCGAAACCATGACTGTAGACGAATATCGAAAGCATGAGTTCGATAATGCATTGCAAAACTATTGGGGCAATCGATGGAAAGGTGATAATTACGATAAAAACAGCTTTTTAGATAGAAAATTCGCAATTGGAGGCGATGCATTTGAAACAATTTTTGGTGCAAATACCGTAGAAATACACCCACAAGGATCGGCAGAGCTTATTTTCGGGTTAAAAATTCAAAAAACAGAAAATCCTGCACTGCCCGAAAAGTTAAGGCGAACAACAACTTTCGACTTTAAAGAAAAAATTCAAATGAACGTCACCGGAAAAATCGGCGATCGTTTGAATTTAGGGATAAACTACGATACTGAAGCCACCTTCGACTTCGAAAATAAAATGAAATTGGCCTACGAAGGCAAAGAAGATGATATCATTCAAAAGATCGAAGCTGGAGATGTAACTTTACCGCTTTCGGGGTCTTTAATTTCAGGAAGTCAATCTTTGTTTGGTTTCAAAACAGAATTGAAATTTGGTAAACTAACAGTGACCAGCATTTTCTCTCAACAAGAAGGTAAACGCTCCGAAATTGAAGTGCAAGGAGGTGCTCAAGTAGAAGAATTCGAAGTGTACGCCTCTGAATACGAAGTGAATAAACACTTCTTCTTATCGCAGTACTTTTACGAAAATTACGACGCTTTCCTCGAAAACACAAGTATCATAAAATCGCCGGTTCAGATAACTAAAATCGAAGTATGGGTAACCAACAAAACAGGAAATTTTGAAGATACCCGTAATATTGTTGCATTTATGGATTTAGCCGAGGGAGATACTGCCAGCATATACAACAATGCTGAAGTTATTTCGAACATGATGCAGGGCATGCCGGTAATGTATCAATATCCGTCCGATACAAACAACAGCTTATCGCAAATGAAATACGATATGACGAATTGGTCTGGGGTAAACAATTATTTACAAGGACGATTTACGCCCAGTGTCGATTACGAAAAAGTAGAATCGGCTCGTATGCTTAAACCTGCAGAATATACCTATAATCCTCAATTGGGCTATATCTCGCTTAATTCTCGTTTGAGCCCAGATGAAGTTTTAGCCGTTGCTTTTGAGTATACTGCCGGAGGAAAAACCTATCGCGTTGGTGAATTTTCGAATCAAGCTTTACCTCACCCTGCACCGTTAGTTTTAAAATTACTAAAAGGAACCAGCGCAAGTCCAAAGCTTCCTAGATGGAAATTAATGATGAAAAATATCTATGCTTTGGGAGCATTCCAATTGGATAGAGAAGATTTTGAATTGCACGTTTTATATAAAAACGATAATACGGGTACCGCCATGAATTACATCGATGTGGGCGATATTAGTGGCGAAATTCTCTTAAATGTGATGGGTTTAGACCGTTTGAACACCCAAAACGATCCAATATATGGTGGTGATGGAACTTTCGACTTTATTGAAGGCATCACCATTAATCAATCTAAAGGAAGAATTATTTTTCCGGTGGTCGAACCTTTTGGAAATCACCTAAGAGCTAGTATAAATAACGATGCCGAAGCCGAAAAATACACCTACGATATTTTGTATTCCGAAACTCAAAATATTGCTGAGCAAGAAGCACGTAAAAATAAGTTCGTTCTTAAAGGAAAGTATCAAGCATCGTCCGGTTCAGAAATATCATTAAATGCTTTGAATGTTCCTCAAGGATCTGTTACTGTATCGGCTGGTGGACAAACATTAACCGAAGGCCAAGATTACACCGTCGATTATACTTTAGGACGAGTTAAAATTCTGAATCAGGGTCTATTAGAGTCAGGAACACCCATTAAAATTTCTTTAGAAAGTAATTCTTTATTTAGTATCCAGAAGAAAACCCTATTAGGTTCTCATCTCGATTATAAATTCAGCGATAAATTTACATTGGGAGGGACCATTTTAAATCTTTCGGAAAAACCAATGACAGCAAAGGTCAACCAAGGAGAGGAACCAATTAATAATACCATTTGGGGATTGAACGGAACTTACCAAACCGAAGTACCTATTTTAACCAAAATTGTCGATGCAATTCCGTTTATCGACACTAAAGAGGCTTCAAATGTAACGGTTACCGGCGAGTTTGCTCACTTAATCCCCGGGCACTCAAAAGCAATCAGCGATGGTGGTTTAGCTTATATCGACGATTTTGAAGGAAGCACTACTAAACTCGATCAGAAATACATGAGTGCTTGGAGTTTGGCTAGTATACCTAGAGATGCTGAAAATTTCCCCTACGCTTTAGAAACAGATTTAAAATCGGGTTACAACAGAGCAAAACTTGCATGGTACGTAATCGACCCCATTTTAGTACGCGAGCAATCCGGTACACCAAGTCACTTAAAAGGCTCCGATGAACAAAAGAAAGTTTACGTAAAAGAGGTTTACGAAAACGATTTATGGCCCAATAAACAAAGCGAAAACGGAATCCCAACTACAATTCCTATTCTCAATGTTGCATTTTATCCCAAAGAAAAAGGTCCATACAACTATGACCCTAACGTAGATAATAATGGTTATCTAAATCAACCACAAAACCGATGGGCTGGTATTCAAAGAGAATTATCGACAACCGATTTCGAAGAAAGCAATATCGAATATATAGAATTTTGGATGATGGATCCGTTCTTTTACGATAACGGACAGGGCCGTTCCGGCGATATTATTTTTAACCTTGGTGATGTGTCTGAGGACGTTCTAAAAGATTCGCGTAAATCGTTTGAAGAGGGTTTGCCAACAACAGCAGTAAAAACCAATATAGACACCACCGGTTGGGGTTATGTTTCTTCACTGCAATCTATCGTGTTTGCATTCGACAATGATCCGGCTTCTCGCTCTTATCAAGATGTAGGTTATGATGGTTTAAGCGATACAGAGGAGCGCTCTTTTTTTAGCGATTATATTAATCAACTCCCAGCTAGTTTAACTACCCAGGCAAGAGCAAGGTTAGAAGGCGACCCCTCGAGCGATAACTATCATTATTACAGAGGAACCGATTATGATAATGAGCAACTAAGTATTTTAAAACGTTATAAATTTTATAATGGAGCAGAAGGCAACTCGCCAACCTCAGAGCAGTCGCCCGAAGATTATACTACTTCCGCAACGACTATTCCTAACAACGAAGATATTAATAGGGACTATACACTAAACGAAGGCGAAAACTTTTTCCAATATAAAGTTCACCTCTTCGAAGGAATGGATATAGAAAATAACGATTACATTGTCGATAAGGTGACAGAAAATAGAGGTATTGAAGGTCCTGTCAATTGGTATCAGTTTAGAATCCCCATTCGTCAGTACGATAAAAAAGTAGGTGAGATATACGACTTCAAATCGATTCGCTTTATGCGAATGATTCTTAAAAATTTCTCCGACTCGGTAATTTTACGTTTTGCAACTATCGATTTAGTTAGAGGGCAGTGGAGGAAATATAACGGTAGCATGCGCGATCCCGGGGCTTATTTCCCTACAGAAGATGGATTAACAAATTTTGAAATATCGGCTGTTAATATAGAGGAGAATGGAAGTAAAGAACCGGTAAACTATGTCTTGCCTCCTGGTGTTTCAAGGGTTATTGACCCTAATAACCCTACCGTTCGCGAGCTAAATGAACAAGCGATGGTTTATAAAGTGGAGAACTTGACCGATGGCGACGCTAAAGCAGCATATAAAAATTCCAATTTAGATATTCGTCAGTATAAAAGATTGGAAATGTTTGTTCATGCCGAAGAAGTGGAAGGCTACAATTTAGCAGATAACGACTTAACAGCTTTTATCAGATTAGGATCCGATTTTACAGATAACTATTACGAATATGAAATTCCTCTTAAATTAACTCCGGCAGGCAGATACGATGGCGATAATGAATCGCAACGTTGGGCTGTTTGGCCGGAAGCTAACATGTTCAATTTCTATTTCTCAGATTTGACTAATGTAAAAACAGCAAGAAACAATGCCAATGCATCTAATACCGAAGTCTTTTCGTCGATGTCCGGGCAAAACAAGATTTCTGTAAAAGGTAATCCTACAATATCGGATGTTAGAACAATAATGATTGGTATTCGAAATCCTAAGCAAGCAAGCAATACCTTATCTGACGATGGGATGGCCAAAACAGCGGAAATTTGGTTTAACGAATTGCGCTTGGCAGAGTTCGACGAACAAGGGGGGTGGGCAGCAAATATGCGAGTGGCTGCGACTTTGGCCGATTTTGCCAATGTTAGTTTATCTGGTTCAACGATGAAACCCGGTTTTGGTAGCATTGAGAAAAAAGTAAGCGAAAGAAATCAAGACGATATTTACCAATACGATGTGGCTTCGAATGTTGCATTGGGAAAATTCTTCCCCGAAAAAGCAGGCATTTCTATTCCTATGTATGTTGGTTATTCTAAAGGAGTTATTACTCCGAAATATAATCCTCTGCAACCGGATATTACCATGGAAGAAATGCTTAACAATGATGATGTAGATCCGGAATATAAGAAAATGGTAAAAGATATCGCACAAGACCAAACTACACGAAAGAGTATTAATTTTACAAACGTTAAAGTTAAAAGTTCTGAGGGGAAACCTAAAATATACTCCGTTTCCAACTGGTCGGCGACCTATGCATACAATAAAGTTGAAAAGAGTACTGTAACTACAGAATTCGATAATGAAACGCAGTACCGAGGTGTGTTATCGTACAACTACAGTCCATCCGATTTAATTGTAGAACCTTTCAAAAAATCGAATTCTAAATTTATGCGTTCACCTTCGTTAAAGTTGATAAAAGACTTTAATTTTTCCTTATTGCCTAAGCAAATATCTTTCATGACGGATATGAATCGACGATATCACGAAAAGAAAGCAAGGATATTAACGACCGACGATATCCGTGTTAACGCGACATACGATAAAGATTGGCAGTGGAACAGAAAATACGATTTAAAGTGGGATATTACTAGAAGTTTAAAGCTAACTTTTAATGCAACTAATATTGCAAGAATCGACGAACCTGCCGGCTCTATCGAAAAAAGCAACGAAAATTACGAAGCTAATAAACAAATTATATACGACGAACTAAAAGGTTTAGGAACCACAAAGCAATATAAACACAGCTTTAATTTGAATTACACGATTCCTATTAATAAAATTCCTTTATTGAATTGGATTAGTGCTTCGTACAGGTATGGTGGCGATTACTATTGGACAGCAGGGCCTAAAGCTACCAGTGAAGCCGATTTTCTTGGTAATGTTATTAGGAACTCTCGAAATCAACAACTAACAGCTCAAGCTAATTTTAAAAATCTCTATAATAAAGTAACTTACTTCAAAAATCTTGAGAAGAAGTATAATTCGAGATCGAGATCAAAAAAGCCACCTAAAATCAAAGTGTATTTCCCCGACCAGAAGGAGCAACCAAAGCAGATTCAATTAAAGGCAGACGAACCTACCTACATTAATCACAAATTAGGAACAGCAGATGTTCAAGTTGAAGTTAAAGATAGTACTGGTAAAAAAATTAACGGAAAACTTGAAGTGTTAAGTAAAACTAAGATTTCCTTCACCAGCGAAAAATCTTATAAAAATGCAAGCATTAGAGTGATTGGCGACATCGAAAAAGAAGATCCTATTATACAAGTAATTGCAGAGCGAACAATATTGGCATTGTTAGGCGTTAAAAATTTAAGTGTTTCATACACAACTAACGATCAAACAGTGCTTTCTGGTTATGTTCCTAGAACGACGTATTTTGGAACTTATACCAGTAGCCAGTATAATGGAACGGCGCCGGGCTGGCCTTTTATTTTTGGACATCAGGATGAGAATTTTTTAAATACTGCTCAAGATAACCATTGGCTTACTGCTAACGAATTTATGACTAGCCCATACACAATGGTTAACGATGTAAATGTATCGGTACGAAGTAATATTGAACCAATCGATGGTTTAAGAATAGATTTAACGGCAACATACCGTCGCATGAAAAACACAACTACTTATTATGCTATCGACCCTAATACCCTACAATTTGCCGATTCTTCTGTAACGAATTATATCGATGGTAGTTATGCTATCACCATCAATACATGGAGTACAGCTTTTGAGCGCAATAGTAAAGATTATTCGAGTGCTGCTTTCAACCGTTTTAAAAACAATAGAGCAATTATTTCACAAAACCTTGGCAAACAACGAAAACTTAATGACACTAGTTACGATCCGGGTAATGGTGCTTTTGCCAATGGTTATAGTGAGTATTCTCAAGATGTTCTTATACAATCTTTTTATACGGCATATACCGGTAAAGACGCAGGTAAGATTGATGCGTACAATATGTTTCACTCCATGTTGAGTTTATTCCCGGGTTGGCGAGTTTCGTACGATGGCTTGTCAAAATTACGTTTAGTAAAACAGTTTTTTAGAACAGTTACTTTAAACCATAACTATCAATCGACATACAACATAGGCTCGTACCGAAGTAATTCGAGTTTTGTTCCGAATGGAGCGTCTAATTCCGATTATTTGTTTACCGACATTCGCGATATAACTAACAATTATATCATGCAATACGACATTCAGTCTACCAGTATAAGTGAGCAATTTAGTCCGTTGATTGGTATTGATATGTCTTTGAAGAACAGCTTAAACTTCAAACTAGAATATAAAAAGTCGAGAAACTTAACACTCAATATTGCTAATATTCAAGTCACCGAAGTAAAAGGAGAGGAGTTTATTGTTGGTGCAGGATATCGATTTAAATCGGTTACTTTTCGTACAAGCACTAAAGAGTTTAAATCGGACTTAAATACACGATTAGATTTTTCTATTCGAGATAATATTACTTTGATTCGTAGGGTGATCGAAGACTCATTCCAACCAACTGCTGGTCAAAAAATATTTACTTTTAAGTTTAATGCCGATTATAGTCTAAGTCAGAACTTTAATGTGAGGTTCTTTTTCGACTGGATAACTAATGAACCAAAAGTTTCTAACCGCTATAGAACCAGCAATATAAATTTTGGACTGAGTGTTAGATTTAGCTTATCGTAATTGCAAAATGTTATAAAAAAAGGAGGTTTGTTTTAAACCTCCTTTTTTTATAAAGCAAAATCAAATTATTAATGAAAGTTTGGCTTTATCATATTTTTAGAATAGAAATCGTGAATTATATCGATAGCCTCATCAGCAGAATCGACCAACTGAATTAAATCTATATCGCTTGCAGAAATATTGCCTTCTGCTAATACGGAACTTTTAATCCATTCTATCAATCCTGACCAGTATTTTTTACCTACCAATACAATAGGATAACGATCTACTTTACGGGTTTGAGTTAAAGTAATAGCTTCGAAAAGCTCATCAAAAGTTCCAAAACCACCTGGCAATACAATAAAGCCTTGTGAGTATTTCATTAACATAACTTTTCTTACAAAGAAGTAATCGAAAGTAACTATTTTATCGTTATCGATATATGGATTAGGATGTTGCTCGAATTCTAATTCAATATTTAATCCAACCGATTTTCCGCCACCTCTTTTAGCGCCTTTATTGGCAGCTTCCATTACGCCGGGACCACCACCGGTAATAACGCCTAAACCCATTTGTGTGGCTTTATAAGCAATATTTTCGGCAAGTGTGTAATACTCACTTTCGGGTTTAGTTCGTGCCGAGCCGAAAACAGTTACACAAGGTCCAATCTTAGTTAGTTTATCATATCCGTTTACAAACTCAGACATGATTTTAAAAATACGCCATGAATCGGATGTTTTAATATTATTCCAATCTTCTTGATTGTAATTGGTTAATAATTCTTTTTTTGACATGCTATTAATTTGAAATTATTCTTCTTTGAAAAATCGATCGCTCAACTTACCAAAAGAATCCATAAATTTTTTAAATAAGTTGAGATATAGAGTTATGTATAAACCGATAGACAAAAACCACAACACCATTAGATTCATCCAATATGTATCGATATTTAGGTTAAAGATACGTTTATACGGAGCGTAAAAATGCGCCAGCACAAAATTCGTTTCAGGGTCTTGGTAAATCGGATCAATTTTTTGGTACAATCTGTTTTTATACTCAATAATTGCATCGATGGCATTTTTATTTTTTACAAAGTCCGATAAGGCTTGATTGTAATAACTTTGTTTTAGATTAATAAAATCTTCTTTAGAAGCTTCTGTTTTTTGCATTTCACGCTTCATTCTATCTTGCTTTTGATCGGCTCTTTTAGCCACTGCAACATAATAATCTCTCAGTTTATTGATGTGTTTTTTTAACGGCTCTTTAAACTCTTCGTTGAAGTTTTCAATCGTTAAAGCACCAATGTTATCAAAGATATAATCCTTTCTGTCTTTTTCGAGAAATAATTTATTCTCCTCCGTAATTTCGTATTTTAATAATGCAATATTACCTTTTAGCTCGTCTTGTTTCTCTTTATAATTGAAGTAACGATCTATATTATTGATTTTGTTTTTTAAATCGGTTAACCAGTAGTCTTTTTTGTATGTGGCGTTGCTGGCAATTTTATCGTATTTATAAAACAATCGTTCATAATCATTTTCTTTAAACTGGTATGTTGCGAGTGCTTCGTAAGCCCATCTTGCAGGTATTATTTCGCCATAAAAAGGAATAGTGCCAGGTTCTGTAATATGCGGATTAAGTTTCTCGAACTTTACCATAATTCCACTTAATATGATGTTTGGAATAACTAAAAATGGAATCATTATGTAAACAGTAACAGCTGTTTTAAAACTGTTCGAAATATTCAATCCAAATAATATAGACACCATCCATGCACTAAAGAGAACCAACCAATATTGCCAATACATGCCACTAATTTCAAGAATACTATTTCCAACAATTACAAATAGCATAGCTTGTATCGAGGATAATAGCAGCAAAATTGAAACTTTTGAAGCTAGATAACTATTCCAACTTAAATTCAGAAATTCTTCTCTTTTAAGGATGAGTCTGTCTTTAATAATTTCTTCTGCGCTTACAGTTAATCCAACAAAAATGGCAACAATAACAGACATGAAAATGTATACCGGGATATTATCATTTTCGCTGTATAAATAACCTTTGGTTATTTCAGCATTGATATTAAAGTATTTAATTAAGTACGATAAAAAGAATGAAAGAATTGGGGTTTCGAAGAAATTAATAACTAAATATTGTTTGTTTGCTAATTTCGATAAAACATCTCTTTTAGTAAAAACCCAAAATTGTTTTAGTTGAGAAGGAATGTGAAATGGATTCTCTGGCACAGCTCGGCTATTGTTCTTTTCCGCTTGGTGTTCGTTTGGAACAATATAGTCTGAATAATGTTTAAACCAATCTTTAGGTTTTCGTTTTCTGTGTGAGGTTAAATTCCCGTATTCGTCTAACACATTAGCCTCTACAATGTTGAAAACTTGCTCTGGATTTACATTACCACATATATGGCATTCCGATTCATTCCAGTTGGCCTGATGCGATCTGCTTTTAAAGTAAATGATTGAATCTACAGGGTCGCCGGAATAAATTAAATAACCACCGGTATCTAAAATCAGAAGACGATCGAACATTTTAAAAATATCTGACGATGGCTGATGAATGACCACATAAATGAGTTTCCCTTTTAAGGCAAGCTCTTTTAGTAAGTCCATAATATTTTCGGAGTCGCGCGACGATAAACCAGAGGTTGGTTCATCTAAAAATAATACAGCAGGCTCTCGAATTAGTTCTAAGGCTATATTGAGTCGTTTACGTTGTCCGCCCGATATTTTTTTATTGAGTGGGCTTCCAACTTTCATGTTTCTAATTTCGTACAAGCCCAAACTCTTAAGCATCTCTACGGTTGCACGTACAATTTGAAATTTAGAATAATTACCAAAACACAGCTGTGCATTGAAATATAAATTTTGAAAGACTGTTAATTCTTCTATTAGTAAATCATCTTGAGATACAAAACCTATGAGTCCTTCAATTTTATCTTTTTCTTTATGAATATCTAGCCCATTGATTTTTACAGAGCCTTCTGTAGGAGAATAATTCCCGTTTAAAACATTAAGAAGCGTTGACTTTCCAGCTCCGCTGGCTCCCATTATTCCTACTAATTTACCGGTTTCCTCGGTAAAACTCATTGGTTGTAAGCCTACTTTCCCTCCTTTAAATTTATATACAATATTGTCGACTTCGAAAGATATTTTTTCGTTGGTTTTCGTTTGATTAAAAACAGTTACAATATCGCTGTAATAAATTGGTTTAATCCTTGGATTCCTAATCGAAGCTCCGGGGTTTATCACATAAACCTTGTCGGGTTGCATCAATTGTCCGTTGATGTATAATTCTTTGGCTTTCAGATACCTAACCAAGTACATGCTCGACGTTTGAACATGATAAATTCGTATCTGGCCATCTAAATTTGGAATTTGTACGTGAAAAACTTTATCGTGGTCGAGTTCTTTTTCGCCATCGATAAGACACATTTTTGTAGAGTTTGGAATCTTATCGAACGGATAAATTACAAAAGCTTTTAGTCTAACATATTCTTCTTCTGGGATGTAAAAAGAATCGCTTACTGTGTATACAAACTCCAGCTCTTGTTCTGTCACTTCTCCAACGTCGTTTTTAATAAACTCGAGCAATCGTAAGAGAACAATTACTTTTTGTTTTAAAGTAAGTTCAACATTAATGTCGGAGCAAATTTTTAGAACTTTAACAGAGCTAAGCGCAATACTTTTACGAAGCTTTTCTGATTTTCTTTTTTGGTATTGATTGTAATATTCTTGAAAGATTCCAAGGTATTCTTTAACTAAGTCTATATTGAGTTGTTGTAGTAAGAATTGCTTTACAACTTCCTCTCTGTCTTCATAATTACTTTCGGGTCGGGCAATTACCGCAAAAAGTTGCATTAAAGCTTTAAGGATTCTTTCACTCATTTATCGATAATATTACTTTGGGATTTGTTTTACATACTGTGCGAGAACGCTGCGTTATTGTTTAAATCCGATTTGTAAAAAAGCAAAACCGGAATTGCCTTCTTTTTGTTTTAGTTCTGCTTCAATAATTAAATTAACTGTATTTTTAATTTTAAAATCCCAGTAGGGCGAAAATTGATAATCGCGATTTGTGAAAAGTAAGTTCTTTTCTCTATCGTATATAGAAAAAATCAAATTACCTTCTTGTGCACCGCTACAAGCTACAATTCTGTATGTACTACCTCCATAAAAAGTCACATTAAACTCTGCTATTTCGTCGGTTTTAAGAAGTGCTCTATACTCTTGTCCATCAGAAACAAATGGAGGAACAATATGCAAATCGCAGAGCTCGAGTGTTTTATCCACTTGCGAAAAACCGCCTAACGTTAGAGTTAAACTAATAATTAATGCGATGAAATATATTGGTTTTTTCATTTTCAAAATATTTTAATCAGTGATGCTAGTTCTAATTTTATTAATCTTCTCAACAACCATGTTAACGTGTTCCTGATTCATTAATAACTCAGAACGGCTGTTTATTGTAGTTGTTTTGTTAGCGATGTCGGTAACGGGTTCTTCGTATGTGTAATTAATATCAATGCCATCGAAAACATAAGCTAAGTCAACCAATGCATCTATTAGCTCAACATGCTGATCGGAACTATTGTAAAAAGGAGAGAGAATTTTTATAAGATTTTCTAATGGATATTTTTGTTCGCCAAGTCTTCTTATAACTTCTTCGTTTTGTGTTTCTTGAGCTACTTGAGCTAGGAAAAATAAACTTTCTATCCATCCTCCTGTAATGACTAATACGCCAATATCCTGGCGATTATTGTCTTTTAAGTATTTGTCGGTATTACGATATGCTTTTGATAAAATAAATAAAAGAGAATCTTCGTTACCTAAGTTGTTTTCAACGCGTTGAATTGTATTCATATCGAAAGCCCCCGACAATTGCAGCTCTTCGGCTGTAATTTTTATCGTAGCAAAATATTTTGCTGCTTCCGGTATTTGTTTGTTCATGTTTAAATAGGCCAAGTCTGCTCCATAAACACCCAGATTAAGAGCCTTTTTAAAATTATCGGTATATGACTGTGCATTACCTACAGAATTAATTAATGAGGGGTTGTAGTCTAAATTCAATTTCTTCATCAATATAGAAACCTCATATGGAGAAGGAATACTGAATAAAGTATTGTCGAATTTATAAATTTGAGTGGTTGTTGAGTCTATTTCTTGTAAAACTTCATTTTCTATCGCCTCTGCATCATTGTCTTGATTCTCAGAACTATTGGTACATGAGGCTACTAGAAGAACAAATATTACTGAAATAATCGAATAGTTTAAGTAGGCTGTTCTCATAAGCAATCTTTATAATATTGCAAGTAATAAATTTTTTAGGAAATCTCAAAGTTTTTAAGTCCTCAATTTATAACCTTTTGTAGAATAATATAGAATTAAAAAATATGCAGGAATGAGCACCCAATATGCATTTTGTGCATCTACTTTATCGGCTATACGTCCCCATATGAGTGGTAAAATGGCTCCTCCGGAAATTGCCATAATAAGTAAAGCAGAGCCTTTTGCTGTAAGTGCTCCCAAATCTTTTAGCGCTAATGGCCATATTGCAGGCCATACTAATGCGTTTGCAATTCCTAAAAAGCTGATGGTCCAAATTGAGTAATTAATAGGTAGAAAAATAATGCCTGCAGATAGAATTAATCCTAAAATTGCTGAAACAGTTAAGGCTTTTTCCTGCGATATAAATTTGGGTATGAAAATTATACCAGCAAGATAACCAATGAGCATAAAACTAAGCGTAATACTAGTAAGAACCTTGGCTTCTTCAATAGGCCAGCCTTTCATTAGTGCATATTGAATAATAGTATCGCCGGCTACAACTTCTGCTCCAACATAAGCAAATAAAGCTAGTACACCAAGCCACAAGTGAGGAAACTGAAATATGCTTTTTTCGGATTGGCTGCCTTGTTTTTGTACTTCTTCAAAATACGGCTGAGGCAGTTTTACAAAGTATATTGCGGCACCAAGAAGAAGTAAAACGACACTCATCCCAGCATAGGGCGTTATTACGCGTTCGGCAATAATGTCGAGTTGAAAGGCTTTTTCGGGCAAAGGTAATTCTTGCAAGCTTTGGATAAGTTGTTCGTCGTTGTTGTAAACTACAAAATAGGCTAAAACCAAAGGAGCAAGCGTTCCTGCAACTTTATTGGCAATGCCCATTATACTGATTCTTTTAGCCGCAGATTCCATCGGTCCCAAAATGGTTACATATGGGTTAACAGCGGTTTGTAGTAATGCCATTCCTGAGCCTAAAACAAATACCCCACTTAAAAAAAATTGATAAGATCGAGAATAGGCTGCCGGAATAAATATTAAAGCACCCAATGCCATCACCCACAACGCAATGCTCATGCCTAACTTGAAACCTGTTTTTTCCAAAACATAAGAGGCAGGTAAGGCCATCAGCGTATAAGAAATATAAAATGCAGAGGTTACCAAGAATGCTTGAAAGTTGTTTAATTCGCAGGAGAGTTTTAAAAAAGGAATTAACATACTGTTAAGCCAAGTTATAAAACCTAAAATAAAGAATAAACCTCCAACAATAGTTAATGGAAATAAATATCGATTTTTAGCTTGGTCGTTTTTCATTTACTGTGTTAATTTTGAAGGTTTTACTTTTTCATTGAATGGGATTCTTGCTACTGCATTTTCATATAAATCTTCATCGAAATTACTGTCGATAAGTTTCGATTTACCGATTTGAAATTTCAAATAATTGATGTTGTCTCCTTTGCTGGTGAAAAGAGATTCGTAAAAGGTTTTAATTTTTAAATACTCGGGCGTATTGATTTGAGAATGAATATCCTCGCAAGCTTCTAAAATACTAAGTTTATTAGCTTCCAAAACACTTTTTGTGTAATGAAACAGCTTATCCGAATCTGTTTTTAAATGAACAATGCCTTCAGGTTTTAAAATTTTCTGATAACGTTCTAAAAATCTCGGGAAAGTGAGTCTTTTTTTTCTTTTTTTATTTTGAGGGTCAGGAAAAGTAATCCATATTTCGGATACTTCTTCGCTACTAAAAAGCTGAGTAATAAAATCGACTCTTGAGCGAATAAATGCCACATTTTTTAGTTTGTTCTGGTATGCGTAAGTGGCGCCAACCCATAATCTCGATCCTTTTAAATCTATTCCTATATAATTATTATCAGAGTTTAATTCGGCTAAACCAACGGTATATTCTCCTTTGCCACAGCCCAGTTCTACTATTATTGGATGTGTGTTGCCAAAATACTCGGCCCATTTCCCTTTTAGAGAAAATTGATTGGATTGAATTGTAGGAAAATCGGGTTCGAAAACGTGTTCGAATTTTAAGTTATCAGCAAATCTTTTAAGCTTATTTTTCGCCATTATGTATATTACTGTTCAATAGGTTCGAAAGGCATTAATTTGAGTCCAATACTATTGAAAAAAGGAAGGACACTGTCTCGCATTGCTTGTTGTAAAGTGATTTTATATGTTCCTTGCAAATCGAATTTGATATTGTATCTGTAAACTAATTCTTGCTTTACATTTTCTCCATTTATTTTGCCTAATGAATGCCCGTTTGGTGTAGATAATATACACTCAATGGTGTCTCTGTATGTTTTATTATCGGGGCTTTCAACATCAACAAAAAGAAAAATATTTTGATAAGGATAAAGTCTTTTGTAATTTAAATCTAATAATAAGTTATACGGTTTGCTTGCATCTTGAATGGGTAAGTTAAAACGAATCGTATCGGCTATTTGCCAACCCTTTTTATCGATTACTCGCTGAGTTTTAAAAATGCTATTATCGGAACAAGACCAAAATATAAGTACCAGCGCTGCAAAAATATAAAATGTCTTATGCGTTATCATTTTTTGCTTGATTCTGATTGCTTCGTTGTTGGTTACTTGGACGCCTTTTTTTTCGGTTTCTCGCCTTGTTTTTACTCTTTTGAGGGGTATCGAAACGAGTTAAGCTGTCTTGCCCAACAATATTCGAAAAATCTGGAGAAGAGACAACCTCAACTGTATCTTCAATTAAGGTAGATACTTTTTTACCCGATTTATTTAGTGCTATTATTTCCTTAACTCTTTCGATTGGCAGAGGTGTTAAGTTGACGGCTGAATGCTGATTGAACGAGTACCACATAATGCCTTGTAAAACATCTGATTTTTGGTAGTAAGCAGGGCCGTCGTCTGTCTCAAGAATAATATTTTCGTTGGGAAACGATTTTTTAGCATCTTTATATACATCGACCTCAAAATTTAAACAGCATTTTAATTTTCCACACTGTCCTGCTAATTTTTGTGGATTTAAAGACATTTCTTGGTCTCTTGCGGCATTAGTGGAAACCGAAGAAAAATTGGTTAAATGTCCAGAGCAACAAAGCTCTCTGCCACAAGAGCCAATACCTCCAATTCGACCGGCTTCTTGTCTTGCTCCAATCTGGCGCATTTCGATACGCACTTTAAATTCTTCAGCTAAAATTTTTATTAACTGACGAAAATCCACACGTTCGTCGGCAATGTAGTAAAAAATGGCTTTGGTTTTATCGCCTTGATATTCTACATCTCCAATCTTCATGTCTAACCCAAGTTCTCTCGCCAAGACACGAGATCTAATCATGGTTTGGTGTTCCAAATCTCGAGCTTGCTGCCACTTTTCAATATCGACAGATTTTGCTTTTCGGTAAATCTTTTTGAATTCTTTTTCTCTGGTTCCTGTCTTTTTTATTTGTTCTATAACCAATGGTCCTATGAGCGAAACAACGCCAATATCGTGACCGGGATTGGCTTCGACGGCAACAACATCGCCTGGTTTTAGTTTCAATTGATTAACATTATCGTAAAAGCCTTTACGAGTATTTTTGAACCTAATTTCTACAATGTTTTGCTGATGAAAACTTGCATGCATTTTATTCATCCAATCGTAAACATTGAGCTTGTTTAAACTGGTCGATTGACAGGTGTGTTTTATTGAGTCACCTTCCTCAGGTTCTATTTGATAGCAGCCTCTTGTTTGGCTGTTGCAACATCCCATTTTGTTAAATTTAATGCGTTACACATGCCCCTTACGGGTATATTGTTAAATTGCCGAAGCAAAAAAGTCAAAGATACATCGCTAAGATTTAATCTTAACAACATACAAAGATAAAAATTTATAAAAATGAATTGTTTAGTCTTTTAAATAATTTCTGTCTTATGAAAATTAAAAGAAAAAGAGCTACTTGTTTGGTAGCTCTTTGGAAATCAATTTAAATATTTATAATGTACTAAGGAATATATACTTTCGAATTATCTTGGCTTTGGTACCAAGTGGTATTTTGTGCACCCTTTGTATATGCCCAGTTGAAGAATTGAGTGTATGCTTGCGTAATCGCTATTTTTTCGAGTGGATGTAAGTAAGATTTGCTATTTTGTACAACTTCTATAGCCCAAGGCAGTCCATTTTGTGTACGGTAAGGTGTAGATAACCAGTCGTTGGAAGTTCCAAAATATGAAGCTGATGCGGCTGTAGTTGCAGGCATTCCTGCTAAATGTATTTCTCTTCCTCTATCATTAGTGTAAAATACATAGATATTTGGCAATAGTACACCTTGAAAATCAGGGTCGATAGAAACGCTGCATGTTACTGTTACCGGATCTCCGGTTTGTTCGTCGCTGGTATTTGTGTAAAACGTTGGCATAGCGTCAGAGCGATTATTAAACACAATTATTCCATTATTAACATCCGGATCGATGTATGAGAATTCTCCCACAACATTGCTAATAAATGTTGTACTATAAGCGGTTTTGTTTCCATCAATAAACTGAATACCTAAGCCCAAAGGAATACTACCTCCCACCGCATCGATATCGATTATAAAATCGGCGCTTACATATTGCCCATCTGCATTTACAGCATAGGTGGAGTTGTAGCTAATAATTAAATCGTTGAAGTCGTAATCGCCAACTGCCGGCCATAAATCTTCGAATGAAATGGTTTGCATTCCTGTGGTCGGGTAATTTATTTTATAAGCCTTTACAGGATCGTTTGGATAATCGTCGCCTACATCGTTTACGCCGTCTCCATCGGTATCGGGATTAATATCTACGCTTCTGTAAACTACGTTATCGACCCATCCATTGGCGTAAAGTCCAATATAAAATTGAAATGCCACTGCATTGTTTAAGATCGTTCCGGAGGACGTTATGGTTTGTCCGTTTGTTGTTACATATGTTTCTCCAATCCAATTGCCGGATGCATCGAAATTATCTAGCCATAAATTGAGCGGGCTTGACCCGCTGGTAGATCCAAAATCCATCGAGAACTCAAATTCGGATCCTCCTAAAACAGAAAAAGATTGCTCTATAACTTCGTAATTTGTGCTATAATTATGGTAAACAATTTCTCCATCTATTGTGCTTGGGTGAATTGCTTGGTTGTTGGTATAGTACCATTTTCCGGGTGTTCTAAGGTAAGTCCAATGTCTTGAGTCGAGTTCTATATTATCGATCGTGAAAGCGCCATTTTGTACTAAATTGGGTCCTAAATCGTGCGTGGTTCTGTTTCTTATATTTGGATTGAAATACTTTGCAGCAAAGGACTTATTGTAAATCAAACCAGATCTGTTGGCAGCATATCTATCGCTGTTAGAGGGCGCAAATTGCATAGTAACGTTACCATTGGTTGTGCTTAGCTCTTGAATATTAGCCGAATTAGGGTAAAATAAATAATAGGTTTGATTCGGATCCTCGGGTAATTTTACGTTAAATTGGGCCTGATTATTAGATATTAAAGTTCGGGCTATAAAATTTTCATCTTTATCGACCAAGACCAATAATTGTCCCTCTGTAGAGATATTCCCGTCGGAAATATTCTCCATCTGAACATTTAATATCCCTCCTTTGGACGATGACCAATCAAAATCGCTAGAAACCACTAAGTGTTCCATATCTTTTGGGGTGTCTATTGGTGTGTCGGTTGTATCGTCTTTTTTACAACTAAAGAACACAAAAACCATAGCTAGAAGAAAAATAAACCTTTTCATAATTATTTTCTTATTTAAGTGAATTTACCGATCTGTATATATTATTGATTTATAACACAATATAACGCTCCGTTTAAAAATTGGTTTCGTTTTACATTCTGTTTTTGATGGTGATCCATTTAATTTGGTTAAATACTGAAATACGCAGCATGAATAAAATTTTCATTTTTATAACAATCAGTTTATCAGATGAGTAACTTTTTATAGTTGTTTTTTTTACTTTAATCAATTATCAGTTTTTTATACGAAAAGATATATCGCATCAAAGAATGACAGAGATACAAGGATTTTTTTTGATAAACATTATCTTTGCAAGTTCAATAGTAAGGAAGATAGAATGAGTAAAATTACAATATTGGGCATCGAATCGTCTTGCGACGATACTTCAGCTTCTATAATTCAGGATGGAGTGATGCTTTCCAACGTTATTGCCAATCAGAGAATACATGAAGAATATGGCGGTGTTGTTCCCGAATTGGCATCCAGAGCTCATCAGCAAAATATAATACCGGTGGTCGATGCCGCTATAAAAAAAGCAAATCTAACTACAAAAGATATCGACGCCATCGCATTTACCAGAGGACCGGGGCTTTTGGGAGCTCTGCTTGTAGGTACTTCTTTTGCAAAGGGTTTTGCTCTTGCGAATCAAAAAAAACTAATTGAAATAAATCATCTCCAAGGCCATATTTTGGCTCATTTTGTAAAGAAAGATATTGACGATAATAACCAGCCTGCTTTCCCTTTTATTTGTTTGTTGGTTTCCGGCGGACATACGCAGATTGTATTGGTTCGAGATTATTTAGACATGGAAGTTCTGGGAAGCACAATTGATGATGCTGCCGGCGAAGCCTTCGATAAATGTGCTAAAGTTATGGGCTTGCCCTATCCGGGTGGTCCTATTATAGATAAAAAATCGAAATTAGGAAATCCGAAAGCTTTCACATTTGGCAAACCTAAAGTAGATGGATACAATTACAGTTTTAGCGGGCTTAAAACTTCGTTTTTATATCAAATTAGAGATAAGGTTAAAGAAGATTCGAATTTTATAGCAACTCATATAGATGATTTGTGTGCATCGTTGCAGTCGACTATTATCGATATTTTGATGGAAAAGTTAAAAAAAGCGATGAAAGATTATAAAGTCAATCAAGTGGCCATTGCGGGCGGAGTGTCGGCAAATAGTGGAATTAGAGAACGATTAATAGATTTAGGTAAACGACATCAATGGTCTGTTTTTTTACCTGAGTTTCAGTTTACCACCGATAATGCAGCTATGATTGCAATTACAGGGTATTACAAATATTTAAAAGGTGAGTTTGCCGAACAAAACATTACACCTAAAGCAAGATTCTCTTATTAAAACGTGATAAAACAAGTTATACATATAATATTATTTTTAACTATTCTTGGTCAAGCGAAAGCCCAATTTATCGATTATCAGATAGAGCAAGGCGATGTGCGATCGAACATTGTTGTAATTAAAACCGATCCAACCTTGTTTTTTTATGGGCAAATTCCAGGATTTGGAGAATATCGTTTATCAACGGAAATAGCCTTAGCTTATAAAAGTAGTATACAAATAGGCCTTTCTTTAAACACAAAAAGTTTGTTGATGCTATTACAGGAAGTAGGGGAAGACACACTCAATACCAGTTCGTTTAGTGCTAAAGGAGCGAGGTTTCAATTAACTTATAAATATTACCCTTTCGGAAAACATATAAGTGCACCAGAAGGTTTTTTTGTTGGCCCTCATATATCGTACAGCTTTGTCAATCTGCACTATAAAAATACCTCACCAAAATACAGCGACTACCGAGTGAATTATTTTAATGTGGCATTATTGTTTGGATATCAGTTTATTTTTAATGAAAAGTTTGTTATTGAAGTCTTCCAAGGATTAGGATACAGAGACAACCGTATGTGGAACTCATACACCGAAAACCAAGAAGGCGATAAACTGAATTACGATCTAGAATTAACATTGATTCCGGGAGATCTTAAAATATACTTTGGGGCTAATTTTGGCATCAATTTTTAATACAAGCATGAAAAATCACGATAAATTTTTAAATACCGATTTTATTAGTGGCACGCATTTGCCTTTGATCGATGAATTTTACACTTTGCAAGGCGAAGGCTATTATACCGGAGAAGCAGCTTATTTTATTCGAGTAGGTGGGTGCGATATAGGTTGCCGATGGTGCGATGAGAAGATTTCGTGGTCGCCGGCTTTACACAAATCCGTGCGTGTTGACGAAATTATTGATAAGCTGAGTCAAGTGGCAGGGAAAACGTTGGTGGTAACCGGTGGAGAACCTGCTATTTATAATTTGCAAAGACTTACCGATTTGGCTCATGCTAAAGGAATTAAATGCCATATAGAAACTTCGGGATCGTACAAAATTACGGGCGATTGGGATTGGATTTGCGTATCGCCAAAACCACAGAGTATGCCATTGTTAGAAAATTTTATAAAAGCTAGCGAGCTAAAAGTGATTATTTATAACGACGAAGATATCGAGTGGGCAGAAGCTTGTTCGGAGAAGGCTTCGGATGCTTGTCGCTTATATTTGCAACCGGAATGGAGCAGGCATGCTGTAAACACACCTAAAATTGTCGATTATATTAAAAATCATCCTAAATGGAGAATTTCTATCCAGTCGCATAAGTTTATGAAAATTCCTTAGTTTTCTGTGTCTTATTTATTCTGAATCAGTATTATTCCTGATAATTTTAGTAACTCTAGTTCTGCTAATTTTGCATTGAATTTAGCATTGATGAGGTTGTTTTTAGCAAGAATCAAATTCAACTGTGCTTCTCTAAATTGAGTGCTGATGATTTGTCCCATATTATACTTTTCGTTGGTCAAATCGAAATTTCTTTTAGCCATTTCTAAAGCTTTTTCTTGCATTTTAATTTTATCAATGGCAATATTATAACCTTGAAGAGCAGACAATAATTCCATTTCTAACTCTTGTTGTAATTGCTCAGATTGTAAATTGGTGTTTTCGATTCCAATTTTCGCATTTTTAAGCGCAGTACGTTTCCGACCTCCATTGTATATAGGCACCGAGAGACTTAAAGTAGCTCCAAATCCATTAGAGCGATTATAATCGAAACCGGAATAATCTTTCTCGTTGTATGTATAATCGTAATTGCTACTTAAATTTAATGAAGGAGAAAAAGATGATTGAGCAATTTTATAATCCAGCATTGATACTTGAACTTCTTTCTTCATTGCCATCAGTTCATAATTTTGATTTAACATTTGATTTCGGAGTTCATCGTATTCGTATGCGTTTATAAAATTTGTTTGTTCATCGATGTTTAATAAACTGTCCAGCGGGAAGTTGAGTGCATTGTTAAGCGCCCATCGGGCTTTGTCCTTGGCTAATTTTGCATCGACCATTGTGACAGAATCCTTCATTAAATCGACTTGTACATTAAGAAGAGCAAGCAACGTACCTCCACTTAATTCGTGTTTAGCTTCTTCTAGTTCAAGTCGTTTTCTCGAAAGTCCGAGCGATTCTTCGGTGGCTTTAAGATTGGCTTCTGTTCGAATTACGTTGTAATATAGTGAAACGACTTGAAGAACAATATTTTCGATATTAATTTTACTGTTGGCGTCAGCAAGTTCGGCATTCAATGTTAGTCGCTCATAAGTTCTTAAGTTAGCAAAGCCGGAAAAAATAGTGTAATTCAATGTAGCAGAGGCACCGTATGTTTTTCCTACGACGCCGGATCTTGAGGTGGCTTCGTTTGCTCCGGTTACAAGAAATTTTTGTTGATCGTTTCCATAGTCGACAAAAGCAGAGCCATTGAGGCTGGGTAGTAAACCGGCTTGTCCCCAAGTAGCAAAGTTAGCTTGAATTTCTGCTGCATTTGTTGCTAATTGGATGTTTCTATTACTATTAATGGCTTGTTGTATTGCTTGGTTTAGAGTGTACAAGCCTTGCGACCATATTTGTATTGCCGGAAAGATTAATAGTATGAGGAGTAAGCTTTTAGTCTTCATCATCGAATTGTAATTCTTGGTGAGCAGGTTCAACATCTTCTGCCGATACTTTTTTATCGTTCCAAAACCATTGCCAGTAACGACTGTAATCGTTCAGCAATGAAATAAGAACCGGCAAGATTATTAGAATAGTTAAAGTGGCAACAGCTAAACCATAGGCAATAGTGGCTGCCATTGGTATTAGAAACTGAGCTTGCAGGCTGTTTTCGAGCATTAAAGGAGCTAAACCGGCAATGGTCGTAACCGAGGTAAGAACGATTGGCCTAAACCTTGAGATAGCAGCCGTTTGCAGGGCTTCTTGGAATAGCATTTTTTCTTTAATTTTGGTATTAAATGAACTGATGAATACTAATGCATCGTTTACAAGTATACCAATAAGAGCAATCATTCCCAAAAAACTGAAAAGACTAATGGGCAGACCTTGAATAAAATGCCCCCAACCTACACCGATAAATGAAAACGGAATAAGCAAAATAACTAAAAAAGTTTGTTTAAATGATCGGAAGGTTAATATGATAACGGCGAACATTAAACCTAGGATAATTGGTAAAACCATCTTCATCGAGTCGACCGATTTTTTTTGTTCTCGGTTTTGCCCTTCAAATACATACGAAATACCGGGGTATTTAGCTAATACTTCAGGCATAAGGTTTTCTTCTATATCCGATAAAATTCCACTTACAGACACGTCGGCATTTGAAATATCGGCTTCGGCTCTTATTTCTCTTTTGTTATCGGTATGATTAACACCTACAATTCCTTTTTTAATAGAGAAGTTAACCAAATCTTTCAATAAAAATTGCTGATTATTTTGTGCTCTTATGTAGATGTTTTTTAATCCGCTAACGGTTGATCGTTCTTCTCTTTCGTATCTAACCCAAACTCTAACCTCGTCTAAACCTCTTTGTAGTCGTTGAATTTCGCCTCCAAAAAAACCTTGACGCACTTGTGCAATAATATCCTGCACTGTTAAACCTAACATATAGGCTTGAGGCTTAAGGCTGAGTGTAATTTCGCGAATACCTTCCGGGTCGTTGTCTGAAACATCTTTAAGGTCTTGTAATTCGCGAAGCTTAGATTTTACAAACTCAACCGCTTCTCTAACTTGCGACAAATTATCGGATTGCAATGCAATTGAGACGGGCATGCCAAAACGAGAGCTCCCACCAAAGGTTAAATCTTCGATGCCGGACATTTTACCGACAATTTTACTAATTACAGCAGTAATCTCTGTTGTTTTCATTTGTCGCTGTTCGTTATCGAGTAATTTGATGTTAAGCTGTCCCTCATTTGTATTGCTCGGTCCAACTCTTTTATCAATAAGTAAAACTACGTCTAAACTATCGGGTCTGCCCGATCTTATTTCATCGTTGGCTTTCCAAATGGCCTCTTCGATATAATTGAGTTTGGAAAGCGTTGTATTGGCAGGCGTTCCTGCAGGTAATTTTAGATTGATGTTAATGTTTTCTCGATCGATAAAGGGGAAAAATGTAGAATGGATTATGCCTCCTTTTACAGATCCAATGGTAATTAACAACAGTGCTAACGGAATGCTTAATGCTAAAACTCGATTCTTCAAACTGAAAAATAAAACGGGTTTATACCATTTGTTTTTCATGTAGTCCATTACGCCAGTGGTTGCTCTTATCAATTTGCTTGGTTTGTTCTCCGGGTCTAAAGCTTTACTATGAGCAACGTGAGCAGGTAATATAAACATGCCTTCGATTAAGGAAATAACAAGTGTTGCAATAACTATAAAAGACATTTCCTTGAAAAAGTCGCCCATTCTACCATCGATAAAGAAAAATGCAGAAAAGGCAATAATGGTAGTTAATACTGCAGAAAAGATAGCTGGTAAAACTTCCATAGTGCCTAAAACAGCCGCTTGAATTCTTGTTTTGCCTCTTTCGAAATGACTATAAATATTTTCGCTAATAACCACTCCATCGTCTACCAAAATTCCGATGACAGTGATCATACCAAATAATGAAATTACATTTATAGTAATATCGAAAAATTTCGCTAGGATAAACATCCCAGCAAATGAAATAGGGATTGAAAGTGCAACCCAGAAAGCTAAACGATATTGTAAAAAGAAAGCTAATAATAAAAACACCAAAACAAAACCCAATATCCCGTTGTTAATCAGCAAATCGATACGTTGTTTTACAGTAATTGAACTGTCGTTGGTGACTTCGATTTTTAGTTGTTTATTTTTGCTATTAAAAGTGTTAATGTATTCGTTAACGTAGTCGGTAATTTCGATTAAATCTTGATCGTTTGTATAAGAAACATCGATGTTTACAGACGGAATTCCATGAATAAAATTTCGGTTGGGTGTTTCCTCCCATGTGTCTATAACCTCGGCAATGTCTTTCAATCTTAAAATTTTTCCGTCGGGGAGGGCTTTAATAACGGCATTGTCTATTTCGTCTGCTTTATAAAATCTGTTTTTAACACGTATTTTATATTCTTCGTTGTTTCCTCTAACTGTTCCTCCGGTTACCTCTATGTTTGTGCTTTTTACAGCATTAAGGACTTGCTGAAAAGTGGTGTTGTAGGCTAAAAGTCGTTCTTCTTTTAATGTTACTACAATCTCTTCGTTTGGGAAACCGCTCAGGTTTACTTTAGATATGCCTTTGTACGACAATAAATCGCGCTCAATTTTACGAGCCACTTTTTTAAGATATTTTAAATCGTCGACACCGTATATGGCGAAACTAATTGCATTATTGATGGCTTCGATTTTATACACATCGAGATTTTCGAGCCCAACAGGGAAAGAAATAATCTGATCGACTGCATTTTTTACGTCTTGTAACACATTATCGACATCGGCATTTCTTTTGGTTTCGATGGTGATTTGCCCCATGTTTTCGTTCGAAACAGAAGTAACACGGTCGATGCCTGTTATTCCTTTAATTTTGTCTTCAATTTTGAGAACAATAGATTCTTCAATTTCTTCGGGCGATGCTCCCGGATATACTGCTCGTATTAATATATTTCGATCGGGGATTTTTGGAAAAAAAGTGCTTTGCATTGTGAGCATCCCAACAATTCCGAAAATAATAAGAAGAAGTAAAATTACATTGCCGGAAACTTCGTATTTAATGAAATATTTAATGAGTTGTTTCATTTTCTTAGCCTTACAATGCGAATTTATTTAGTTTGATTGGTGTGGGTTAATTCAATTTTTTCTTCAGGTAATTTGTATGTGACTTTAATACCTTCGTATGCATTGGAAACAGCATGGCTGACAATTAATGTCTCATCTGCTAAACCCCTAACTAATGCATAATTTTTATTTTCGTGAACGGGTTCAACTTTAACAATGTTCAACGAAGAGTCTACTACTGTATATACTTCGTTCGAGTTGAAAATTAAGTTAGATGGTATTTGGGCTACGTTTTCAATTTCGTAACTGTCGATAATGCCTTCTAGGTACATTCCTTCGAAAAGTTTATCGGATTTAACATCGATGTAAATATTAAAATTTAATGTTTTTTCGTCGATACTTTCTCCAATTCTGCTAACGATTCCTGTCCAAGCTCCACTAATGTCGTTCGATTTTAATTGTACTTTATCGCCAAGGTTAATTTTTGCAATTTCGGCTAAACTAACGCCAACTTCGAGTTCGTATGCGTGCGGGGCAATAAAGGCTCCAATCTTTTGTCCGGCACGAATAAGGGTGTTTGGGTTAAGGTTGGTTTCGCTAAGTACTCCGTCGAAGGGAGCATATATAGTATATTTTTCGAGTTGTGCTTCTTGTGCCTTGATGTTGAAAAATTGGGTGTAAACATTTTTTGCTACAAGATATGTTTTTTCTTTTTGGTTGTCAATTTCCGGAAGAGCGGGAAGGACTTGAGTAGGATCGAAATCATCGATGTATTGAGTCCACTTTTGATAATCGGCAGGGTATTCAATTTTTACTTCGGCTAACAATTGTGTAAGTAAAGTTTGATAGCTGCTTCTGGTGGCATTTAGATTCATTCGGTAATCGGTATCAACCAAGCTTAATAAAGGTTCTCCTTTCTTGAAAAATGTACCGTCTTTAAATGGTTTGTCGGAGGTTTTTAATCGCCCAGTGACTTCGGTGAAGATTTCGATTTTTTGTTTAGAAACCAGTCGTCCGTTAATGTTGATGTCGGCTTTAAAAGTTTGATTTTTAACTTTCATCACATCTACTTTAAGAACATTGGAGTGTAAGGTGTCTTTCTGGGGAGTTTGTTTAACGCTACCGATTTTTTTAAAAGCGATAAACGCTATTATCAAAATTAATACACCAACTAATGAGGATCTTCGCAGTGATTTTGCATTCATAGTGTTCAATAATCAAATTGGCTCCTAATATACTTTTATTTCATTGTACACGGTGTCTCTTTCGATGGGAATTCTTTTAACATCTTTAATTAATTTAATCAAACTTTCGGTGTTCAACTTTGGATTTTGATCTTCAACACCTGCCATCGAGTATATTTTCGTGCTGTCGTCTATTGTACCATCAATGTCATCTACTCCAAAGGAGAGTGCTAATTGGGTGGTTTGTTTTCCAATCATTGGCCAGTATGCTTTTAGGTGAGGAATATTGTCTAAAAATATTCTCGATACTGCGTAGTTTCTTAAATCTTCTTCGGTGCTAACTTCTCCTAAATGCGATAAATGGTTATTTTCTTTTCTGAATTTTAGAGGGATGTATGTGTTAAACCCATTTGTACGGTCTTGCAAGTTGCGTAAGCGAAGCATATGGTCGATACGGTGTTCGTATTTTTCTATGTGTCCGTATAAAATTGTGGCATTCGATGGTAAGCCTACTTTATGAGCTGTTTCGTGTATCTCTAGCCATATATCGGTAGTCGATTTTGCGCCACAGACTTCCTCACGAATTTCTTTGTCGAAGATTTCGGCGCCTCCTCCCGGAATAGAATCTAAACCATAAGCTTTTAGTTTCTTCAGTCCTTCTTCTATCGAAAATCCGGCTTTTTTAATCATAAACTCCAACTCAACGGCTGTAAAAGCTTTGATGTGTAGTTTGGGTCTGTGAGCTTTGATGGCTGAAAGTATTTCGCCATAATAGTGCAAATCTCGTTTAGGATGTACACCTCCCACAATATGAACTTCAGTAATGGCTTGTCCGTCGTAGGTTTTTACCATTTCCATCATTTCTTGTAAGTTGTATTCCCATGCTCCTTCTTGCCCAAAGTTGCGTTTATATGAACAAAATTCACAATTGTATATGCATATATTGGTGGGCTCAATATGGAAGTTTCTGTTGAAATAAGTTTTATCGCCATGCAATCGCTCTCTTACGTAATTAGCCAAAGTTCCTAAAAATCCTAAGTCGGCTTCTTGGTAGAGAAGCAATCCTTCTTCTGGACTGATGCGTTGATTAGCAAATACTTTTTCGGCAATTTGTTTTAAGGCATTTGATATCTGACTTTGTTGAATAATTTCTAATTCCATGCTTTTTTATTTGCATACAAAAATAACTTATTTAAAATCATTCTATATAATAATAAGAAAAAAAGTAAGCTTAAAAAGAGATAGTCGTCTTGCCGGATAATTATTTTAAAAAGTTCATATCGTCGGGTGCTGAAGTGTTGTTTTTATCGAGTTTTACACCTTGCATTTTATTTTTCTTAAAGACAGCAATGTATTCGGGCTGTCCTTTGCGGTCGTACAAAATCATTTCGCCTTCTTTCAATCCATTGATGTATGTCATTTCACTGGCTTTTGTGCCGTAGGGGTGCCAACTGATCCAATGCCCGTCGGGTAAGCCGTTTTTATAGATTTCGAATCGTGTTTTATTGCCGGATTCCTCGAAGTACTCCCATGTTCCTTCTTTAATGCCATTTAGATAATGCCCGATAATATTGGGGTTGCCATTTGGGAACCATGTTCTGTATTCTCCTGTATGCACGCTATCGATTACTGTTTCTTTAAGGCGAGGGTTTCCGTTTTCGTACCAATATTGCGCTGTGCCGGATTTTACCCCTTCTTTGTAGGTCATCATGTATTTTTTACGGCCATCTTCATAAAAACCCATCCAAGTGTTGTCCATCAGTCCGTTGGTAAATGTTCCGCTTAACTCTCTCTTGCCATTAGCGTAATATTGATCCCACTTGCCTTCTTCTTTTCCATCGACAAATTGACCTTGTTTAAAAATCTTACCATCTTCGAAATAATACACCCAAGCACCATCTTTCAGCCCATTGTTATAGTGTCCGATTTTCCACAATTGTCCATTATCGTACCACCAGTTCCACTCGCCGTTCATTTGTCCGTTAAGGTAATGGCCTTCGTTGCCTTTATCTCCATTTTGGTTGAAGTACGTCCATAGTCCGGTTTGTTGGTCGTTTTCGAATTGCCCGAAAACGTCTGCTTTCCCATCGGCTTTCCACCATTTGGCATCTCCGTTTCTTAAACCTGCCGAAAAGTTCATTTCCATTTCTTTTTGCCCATTCGGGTACCATTTTTCTGTAAGTCCGTTACGTTCGTTGTTTTCGTAGATTCCTTTCATTTTTATTTGTCCATCTGGGTACCAAAATTCCCACAAACCTATTTTTTTACCATCTTTGGTCATTCCTTGCATTTCTTTTTGCCCATCTTCGTACCAAAAAACATTTTCTCCGTTGTCGTAGTTTAAGGTACTTTTTAGCTTTCCGCTTTCGTACCACGATTTCCAAGTCCCTTTTCTCAAGCCTTTATTGTAGCTACCTTCCATCATTTTCTTTCCTGAACGATAGAAATATTGCCATTGACCATTTTCAAAACCATCGATTACATCGCCGGTTTCCGATGTTTGTTTGTTGTCGTAATAATCGATATAATGGCCATTCCCGTTTGTAACGGTTTGTTCTCCTTGTGCATTCCAGCAGTCTAATATATTAACAACATCGTCGGTATATTTTATGGTTTTATGTTTGTTTCCATTATCTTTGAAGTAGGTCCAAACCGAATCTTTATACCCTAACAGATATTGACCCGATATTTTTAGCTGTCCATTCTCGAACCATTCGTAATAAGGTCCTTTTTGCATGTTATAATAAAAGGCACCTTCGTTCATTTTATTACCGTTTTCGTAGTAATATATGATTTTGCCATGAACTTTGCCTTTATAGAAATCGGTTTCCTGAATTAATACACCATCTTTATTCCAATACTTCCAACGTCCGTATTCTGCACCTAAATGCATTAGCCCTTCAGACTGTTTTTGCCCATCGGGGTATTTCGTAATGAAAATTTCTTTTTTGTCAGTTTTACTACTGTCTATTTGAGCCAAGCTATTTAAGGCTAGGAGAGTAGCTGTAAGAGTGAGAATGATTTTATACATGTGTGTTAGTGCTTTCGGTTGTAATTTGAGCAAATTTACTAAAAAATAGAGTTTAGAGCAGAATTACCCCTTGAATAAATAGAGTTGAACAAATGTTTACTCATACCTTAGAGCGTCGATGGGGTCGAGTTTTGATGCTTTTACAGCGGGCATTACGCCAGAAATTAAGCCTACAAGAAAACAAAGAACAACGCCCCCAATTATCCAAACCCATGGTACGATGAAAGGACTGCCAATTAACATAGCAACGCCATTTCCTGCCAGAATTCCGAAAATTATACCAAGTAATCCCCCAATTTCACCAATTAAAATAGATTCCAGTAAAAATTGTTGTCGGATAATTATTTTTTTGGCTCCCAATGCTTTTCTTGTTCCTATTTCGCGAGTACGTTCTTTTACAGATACGAGCATAATATTCATGAGGCTGATGGTTGCCCCTAGTAAGGTTATAATTCCTATAAATGTAGCTGCTATGGTCACGTAACTGATGTTTTCTAAGAGCATTTTAATGAGTGTGTCGCTTTTTTTAATTTCAAAGTTATTTCCGTTTTCCGGTTTTAGCCCTCTTACTTTTCTGAAGGTTCCTTCTGCTTCAGAAATTGCATAGTCTAGTTCTGCTTTTGTAGGGCTAACATTTATTGTGTACGACATGCCCGAGAATGAAAAGTACTGTCTGACATTTTGAATAGGCAGTAAACAGATTTTATCGGTGCCCATGTTCATGTTGCTGCCTTTTTCTTCGAGTACGCCAATGACTCGATAGCGCCCTTTGCCTATAGTGATTTCCTTTTGTAATGGATTTTTATTTTTAAAAACCTGACTGGAAAGTTGGCTACCAATTATAACGACATGTTGTCCGTTAAATACTTCTTCTTGTGAGTAAAAACGACCTGAAGATAACTGATTTCCACTAGTAATCAGGTAGTTTTCGTCGGTGCCCATAACAGGGATGTTCGGGTTCGATTTGTAATCTTTGTATTTGATAGTGGCTGTGTTACTTGCAAATACAGAAACACTAATTGTAGATGGAATATCGTATATTTCTTTAAATTTAAGAGCATCGCGATAATCGATTTTTTCGAATCGTTCTGTATTTCTTCTATTGTGCCCTCCAACTGCTCTTAATGCCCAATTCTCTATTGTAAATGTGTTCGAGCCCATGCTGGTAAATTGGCTGTTTAGTGATGCTTTTATAGCATCGATTGCTGTGAGAATACCTACCAGCGCAGTAATACCAATAGCGATGATAAGAACTGTTAATGTAGTCCTTAGTTTATTGGATTTAATTGCTCCTTTAGCAATTAGAAAGTTCTCTATAAATGCTGCGGGTAATATTTTTTTTAGCTGCATAAAACAAAGTTAAACAAAAGATTCAAGACCAAATTAAAATCAAGCTTATTAACAAAAATAAACTTAATTCGTGTTGGAATTTCTGACTAATGGATTACTTTCGTGTTCTATTTTGTTAAATTAAAACAATTCAAATTTTCAGACATATTACAAATGAAAAAGTTATTTATTTTACCACTGTTGGCCTTAGTAGGATTGTATTCTTGCCAAACTGGCCAAAACAATGAAGTTAAAGACATGGAATTAAAAACAGAAATGGATTCTGTAGGCTATGCAATCGGGATGGATATTGCCGGCAATCTTAAACAAAGCAATTTAGATAGCATTAATGTAGATGCATTAGCTGCTGCAATGAAAGATGTTTTCGAAGGTAAAGAAACTAAGTTTACCAAAGAAGAAATTGGCACTGTTATCAATGCTTTCATTATGAAAGAACAAAAGAAACAATTTGCTGATGTTATTACTGACGGTGAAAAATTTTTAGAAGAGAATAGCAAAAAAGAAGGTGTTGTTACTACAGGTTCTGGTTTGCAATACAAAGTTGTAACTGAAGGACAAGGTGAATCTCCGGTTGCTACTTCTAAAGTAAAAGTAAACTATAAAGGAATGTTAACGGACGGAACCGTATTCGATTCTAACGAAGGAAAAGATCCGATCGAGTTTGGTGTAGGACAAGTAATCCCCGGTTGGACTGAAGGTTTGCAATTAATGAAACCAGGTGCTAAATACGAACTTTACATTCCTTACCAATTAGCTTATGGCGAAAGAGGAATGGGTCAGCTTATTCCACCATATTCTACTTTAGTTTTCGAAGTAGAATTGCTGTCGTTTGAATAGTTGGTAGAATTATACTAAAAGAAAATTCCTGCTTTAAAATGAAGCAGGACTTTTTTTATAATCGTTTCAGACGTTCTTGAATAATATCGGACTCCAGTTCCCAAAGGCATTCTTCTTTAATGTACTTTGCTCCATAATCACCATCTGGTATGGCTTTAATAATCTCAATGGTTTTTCTGTTAAGATATTCATTTCTTTTGCCAACAGCTCGAAGCGCAAAGCTCAAGCTTTTAATTATTGTAATTTCCGATTTCTCGACACTAAAGGCTAGTTTTATAGTCTGAAATAAAGTAGCATCGCTTAAATCGGGCTTTCTTTGAGCAAGCCAAGCCAAGCTGGTTAATGCTGTTTTTTTTGCATATAAAGATCCATTTTTTAGCCAATCTTGTACGATTTGAAAGGCATTCGGTAGTCTAAAAACCAAATTGATAGCTAATTGTTCGGCAAGCTCATTATTGCTAACATCTTTTATCCAATAATTGAGTTGATCGATGCTTGTTTTTTGTGGGTCGTCGATAAACGTTGCAAGGATTTTGAACTCACGATGATCCCATTCCCAAAGTTCAAGAGCTAATTCGTGATGGTTTAAGTATTGGTTTGCAATAGCTTTAATTTCGGCAATAGAAAGACCATGATTGGTTTTGTATTCAATGCCTAAACGTTTCATGCTATCTACGGCAGGCCCGTTGTCTCTGGTTCGGATTTTTTTTCTTATCTCGCTTAGTAATGCTTTCATTTATCGAAATTTAATTCGACAAAGTTAATTATTGTACTATAATTTTTTGGTTGTAAATATTTTTATTGCTCTGAGAAAGCTCAATAAAATATGCACCGGGTGAAAGATCAAGAATGGGCTCTATTTGGCTGTCTGTATTGTTTTGATAAAAGATTTTTCTAAAGTGCTCTTTGCCAAGCATATCGGTAATTGTAATTGTTATTTCTTCTTTGTAAACTTGACGATTCCAATACATTATTAGCTGATGATTGGAATACCATATTTTGATATTCGAATCTTTTCGATCCGGACAAGTAATTGGTATTGATTCTGAAAAACTGGAATGAAAATCAATATCTGTTTGTTTGAGTCTGTAATATCTTGTTTGATGTCCTTTTGTTAAGTCGTTGTATTGGTAGTTGATTATTGTATTGCTGTTGAATGCCCCAATTATTTCTGCACAGTTTTCGAACAAAATATTATCGTAACTTTTTTCAATTGTAAAAAATGCGTTATTGGTTTCTGATGCGGTTTTCCATTTAAGTTCAACACCGTCTGTAATGCATTCTACATCGAAGTTAATAAGCTCGATTGGTAATGTGCTTAAATCTTGCGCTAGTGTCCATCTGGAGAATGCATCTATATTGTTCAATGTGCAAATATGATTGATGTTGTCGATGACTCCGTTTTTTACTTCCCAAGTATTGCCGGTGTCTTCGGAACGAAACAACTTAAGGTTGTTTTCTGCTAAACCATTCAATTCACTTGTAAAAAAGGAAAATTCCAGACTTGCATCTAAACCGGTGTTTATGGTTGGTGTAATGTCGTAATATCTATAAATTCCGTAATTACCTGCTCCATTGATATCTTGAGGAAGATGAACTCTAGTAATTTGTGTCGACTGCATATCGATGGTAGGGCTTATGCTTAAACCAATGCCTGCGATATTCTCGTTCGAACCTGCCGATAAATATCTGTTGCTGGCTATAATCTTTCCCTGTCCGCTATCGTCGTAGGCTCTGTTGTTGTCGGATTCGTTGCTTAAGAAACCTGTTTCGTCGAGATAAATAGAACGATTATTTAGAAAAATACCTCCAGAAATAAAGTTGGCGTTATTGGCAATGTGAACGTCGCTTAACAAGCTGATATAATTCGAAGAGTTGTTTTTGTTAATTGTAAGATTATAGAGCTGAGCGTCGCTTCCCATTGCAAAAGAATTGTTGTTTCCTAAAAGTACTAATTCTGAATGTCTCTCTGTTAAAGTTCCATTGCAAGAGAAATCGCCATATAGAAGAATTGGGGAGTTGCTTACGCCAACATCCCAAGTCCCTGAATTAATGGCAAAATTACCTTCAATAATAATGCTATCTGTTTGTGTAGCACTTTGTCCGTCTAAAATCACATTGTAGAAACGATGTCCATTTTCTGACCCTATTCCATACAATGTGCTAGTACCATCGAATGTTATCGTATTATTTTGAGCCATAAAAAAACCATCATTGTTCCAGTTCCCATGTAGCAATATGTTTTGATCGACTGAATTTAATATTGAACCAGAGCCAATGTGTATTGAACCGTCGATATTTAGACTATTATTGCGAATGTATAAGGTGTCGTTTTGTTTATTTAGATATAAGTTATCGAATGCACTTAGCCCTATGTTAATGTCTGCGTTTTGGTTTCCTATAAAAAATACAGTGTCTTGCCGTCCGATAAATGAGCCTTCATTTTCTGTTGCCCAATCGTTAATAATACGAATATTGTTGCCTCCGGCATCAAGGATCCCTTTATCAATTTTCATATCTTTTTCGACGTTGATAGGGCATGCTAGATTGACTGAATTTTCTAGTTCGGTTTTATCAACTTTAAATGATTTACAGTTTAATGTATCGGTAGAGTTAGCAAAAATAATCAGATTATCGATACATAAACCCGGCGATGCTGCTTCTCCGCCATTTTCAGAAAACATACCGTCTTGTACGAATTTAAAAGTGAGTGTTATAGTTTGACCGCAATAGTCGGCTAGACTAATTGGCTCATGTCTAATGTAATCTTGCTCATTCCAAAGCCTTTCTGTAATTGCAGTACCATTTATTAGTACTTGTCCATAGTCGCCAAATTGAGTGCTGTTTATAGAATCGGCACCACCACAACGCCAGAAAAATTCCAGAAAAGCACCATTGTAAGGGCTTAAATCAATATCGATGGAAGCGGTACACCAATCGGCGGGGTCGTCCCACATGTAATCGTACTGATAACCGCCATTTAGATCGTCCCAGACAGCAAGGTCGTGGATTCCTGTATATTGAGCCCCGTTGCTCCATCTAAATTCGGATCGTCCCCCGAAAGCGTCTGCAAACACCCAATCTGATGAAACAGCGAATGGATCAGATTCAAAATCTTCCGAGTAAATAGTATCGCCCGGATTGGTTAACACATAACTGTTGTTTGATTCATAAAAACTAAGAGTAGTATTGTTGTCGTTTGAGGAGAAACTTCCTAAGTTTCTGAAATTTTGCGCTACATTAAGAGTAGATCCGTTATCTAAATTAACGGTACAGCCTTCATTAATAGTTAAACCGCTGTTTATTTTTAATTCGGTTGTTGCAGTATTACCAATTATGATACTATCGTTTTGGTCTGTCCATGAGAATGCATCGGAAATTGTAACGGATGCATTGCCATCGAATGAGAGGCTGTAATTACTGTTTTTTCTAAAATAAGATAATGTAATGTCGTTATTAGTATAGAAGGTTTGGTTCTGTGCACCTGTAAAACTAACGACAGAGCCATTGGTTGTTGTAATGTTTGCAACATTTGAAAAATTACCTTTGCATTCTACGTTTTTACTGCTAATATTGAGGGCGCCTTGGGTAATACTTATGTTGCCATAAATTTTTAGGGAGGAGTTTAATGTAATTTCGGCGCCTTCTTTTTCAAAAAACAAGTGGTAAAATTCTTCCACATTTGGAATAGCATTAATAATCACATTATCAATGCAAAGTCCCGGATTGTTGCCGTCTTCGGTTTGAGGGCCTGCCCAAGCTCTGAAGTATACAAAGTTCCCCGGTATTCCACAATGTGCGTCAATATTATAAGGACCAGATGTGTTCCATGTGTTATCGTTGTCGAAATCGGCATCTAAAACTTCACCATTGAATACTGCGATAGTATTAGATTCACCGTCGGCGTCGTTTCTCCAGTCGAATTGAAAGCTTGCACTTTCGTATAAACTTAAATCGATTGTGGTAGATAATGTGACGTATATATTTCCACCACCGGTGTAATAGGAGTGTCCGGAGTCATGGTACAAATCGTACAAGGCACAGTCGTGATTTCCTGCATTTAAAGGATCGTTTTGAACTTGCCAAGCAGTATGCTCTGCAATGCTTCCTAAGCTCCAAAGCGAAGCCCCACTTTCGAAAGTTTCGTTTAAAACTTCAGTTTCGTTGCCTAGTCTGGTAATAAAGCTGTTGGTGTTTCCTTTGAAAATAACCGTTCCGGAATTACTATTATGTGTTCCGTAATTGGTCCAATTACCATACACTTCCAAAACTTGATTAGCTTCATTTAAAGTGCCATTATTATCGATGTAAATGTTTTTACAGATACTACTGTCGGTTAAAGTACACGCATTGTCGGCCGCTCCTATATAAATGTTTTGAAGTTGCGTTGGAACATTTTTCGTGCTCCAATTATTTGTGTCGTTCCAATTGCCGGTGTGACCAAGCCAAAAGTTATCGCCTTCTTCTGTAGTGTAGTAATTAACAGTTTCGTCGGATACTAATGGGTTACAGGTATTAGTGCTTATCATAAAGTAATAAATTCCTGCTTGTGAACATGTCCAATTAAGCGTTACACCTCCAAACATAGAATTTTGTTCGAATGCAATAGCTGTAATAGTTTCGTCGTATAAAGTTATCGAAGAATAATTAAAAAGTCCTCCACAATCAATATTGTATGTAACATTCTCCGCAGCATAGAAAGCCCAAGCGGGTTTTAAAGTTGTGTGTTGAGTTGCTATAATTGATTGGCTATTTGATGAAAAATTGACAAGCCCTTTATACTCGTAGTTGTTGGCAACACATTGTGCCCTAAGGTTGATATTAACCATAGATACTAATACGATAGTATAAAAGAACTTATTCAACATTTCAATCACGTTAAAGTATTGGTTCTACGCTTTTACTATGGTTGTAGTTGCCTTAACTGATTGAATATAAGTTTTTTTCAGGATGTTTTATTGTTTGGTTATTTGCTTTAGATATGCAAAAATCTGATTTCGCTTAGACGTATTTTTATCCCATTTCCCGATAGGTATTTCTGTAGCTTTTTGTAAGTTATCTTCATTTAAATCTAAAAGACTTAAAATCGATTTGTAATTAGCCGTTAGTTTATAACTATTATCGTTTTTATAAATATTGTGGGCTTCATCCTTTGTTAACTCTCCATTTCTTATCATATTGCTAAGTTGGAATATTCTTCTGGATTGGTTAAAACGCTTTTCTCTAATGTAATTTGTCAATGGTTCTGCTATACAATCGAAATGTTTTGTGAATTCGCTATTATTTGAATCTTTCCACCCTAATTCATTTACTAATATTTCTGCCATTTTTTTATCGCTAATTTGAGGTAAATAAAAGAGCGGGTTTACTTTTTGTCCATAAATACCGAGCTTTGTTTTAATGTATAAACTGATATAATCTTGGTTTTTCGATATTAAAAATTTATTTATTTCTGTTTTGTTTATTTCAGGATTTTCTTTTAATATACGTTTTAAGCGTTTGAAGTCATATATTTTTTCGTTAGTAAAAGAACCTTCTTCAGAAGGGCTATGCCCTAGAAGAATTAGAGGTATGCGATTATCTTTAGATGCTTTCTGAAATGCGTGGTATATTCCAATTCCGCAGGCTCCACAAATGTCACCGGATTTCGTTAATGTAGTTTTATATACTTTTTTAAGTAAAGATTGATTTGGTTGATAATACTGGTGATCGCATTTTGTTCTATTTACTAATATGTCGATGTTTTCTTTTGCTAAATCGCTCATGAATCCGTTGTCGTATGTAAATGCTAAAACATTAAGTTTGTATTTTTTTGTAGCTAAATATAGAATATAGCTACTATCTTTTCCTCCGCTTAAAGGAACTAATGCATCATATTTACGTTTCTTGGATTTTGCTTTGTTTATTATTTTAATAAGCTCATTTTCTCCATAAGGAAGAAAAGGTTTGTGAGTTAAACAATATTGACAGAGACCGCTCTCATTTATATTTACATTTGTCAAATTGGAGTTTAATAGACAGTTTTTGCATTCTTTCATAATGGTAGTAAATTTATTCTTAATTTTACCAAATTTAGTACTTTACATTGCTTTTAAAAAAGAATTTTATTGAGAAGTCGTCTTAATATATTAGTGCTTGCTTCCTGGTTTCCGAATAGAACAAATGTTACGCTTGGTAATTTTGTTGTTAGTCATTTGAAGGCTATGGCTTTATACAACAATGTACAGGTATTGTTTGTTGCTAAAGATCTTAACGCATCGAACGACAGTAATATCGAAACCTATACTATAGGCGAAAATATTAAAGTTAATGTTTTATATTTCAAGGAAAGTAAAAGTCGATGCAAACTTTTAAATAATTTAGTAAACAATTTTCGTTATATCACTACATACTTAAAAGGTCTTAGGCTCATAGATTTTCCTATAGATATTGTTCATTTGAATGTTGTTTATCCTGTAGGTTTGCTAGCTGTTTATTTGAAATGGAAGAAAAAATTACCTTATGTAATTACTGAACATTGGACAATATATCAAGCACAAAACAGACACAAGATAAAAGGTTTAAAAGGATACATCTTTAGATTGACAGCAAAACATTCCGAAGTTATTATGCCTGTTAGCAATCAGCTTGGTAAAATGATGCAAGAATGTGGACTAAACTCTAACTACAAAACTGTTCCAAATACGCTAGATGTAGATGTTTTTAACACTGGCGAAAAAGAAAAAACTGAAATTTTTAAATGGATTCACATTTCTACTCTGGTTGACGAAATGAAAAATGTAAGTGGAATTCTACGTTCATTTAAAATGTTGTTGGATATAGATAAAAAAAACCATTTAACAGTTGTAAGTGATGGCAATATTGAACAGTATCGTTCATTAGTCGCAGAGCTTAATATTCCCAACGACAAGATTCTATTTATTGGGACTCAAACAGCCAAACAAATAGCCGATTGGATGAGAGCATCGCATGCTTTTGTTTTGTTTAGTAATTTTGAAAATTTACCTTTGGTCATTATCGAGTCGTTTTCTACAGGGACTCCCGTAATTGCTACAGATGTTGGTGGAATAAAAGAGCACTTTCCGGACTATTCGGGCATTATTATTCCTAGAAAAGATGAAAAAGCACTTTTGAATGCCATGGTGGCATTAAAGCAAAATTATAGTAAGTTCGATTTAAAGAAAACATCGCAATATGCACGTGCTAATTTTAGTTATAGTGCAGTTGGAGAGGCTTTTAATAATATTTATCACCAAATAATTCAAAGCAAACAATAATGTTGATAGGCTTAAGCGATTTTTTAAAATCATTCAAAGAAAGAAAGGGAGCATACATTTTTTTTTCGACGATTTTATCGAAAGCTTTTAGTTTATTGTTGTCGATTTTTATTGTTCAACTTTTACCTAAAACAGAATATGGTAGCTTAATGTATGCCTATACTATAATAAGTTTTGTGATGCCTTTTATGGGGTTTGGAATCTATCAAAGCTATTTAAAGTATGCCCCTTTAGAAATGAGTTTTACTGCTCGCCAGAATGTGTTCCTTAGAACTCTATTTGGAGGTGTTTTTGCATCTGTCATTTTAATGATCTTAGTATGGATTGCTACACCTTTGGCTACAATAAATCAGCCTAATTCTTTTTGGTTTTTAGTGGGCTTTTCAGTTTTATTAGTGAGCTCGTTCATTTTCGAATCGTTTAAAAACCTTTTTCGAGTTATCGATCGAAATAAAACGTATGCTGTTCTGGAAATAATGCACGCTGTTTTATTGTTAGTATTAGGTGTTGTTTTAAGTTTCTTTATCGGAGGTTTAGGTTTTGTTATTGCTATTGTTATTGCGCCATTGGTCATTTCGTTTTACCTATTAATTAGTCATTTTCGGCTTTTACTTGGTATTAATTTAAAGATGTTTTGGCCCTCAAAGCAATGGTGGTATTTCGGAATTTATACCAGTTTTGGAGGTGTTGTTTCTCAATTGATTTTCTCTGTAGATATGATGAGTATCGGAAATTTAATGAGCAATCCTGAGTGGCTGGCCCAATACAAAGCTATGAGTTTATTGCCGTTCAGTTTATTTTTAATCCCAAATATTTTCATTAAAACGGATTTTGTGACTTTAGTAAAGGAGGCAAGAAACCGATCTTTCTTAATACATTATTACAGAAACTTTTTAGTTTTAATGGCATTAATCACAATACCTATTGTAATTGCTTTAGTGTTCTTTAACGATACTATTGTGCACCTGTTGTTTGGCCCTTCTTATTTGTCTCAAGTTAGTTTGTTGTCGTTTTTCTCTCTAGGGGTAGTAGCTGTGTTTGTGCTAAGAGTACCTTTAGGAAACATTTTGATAGCAATTGGTTGGACCAAAATATCGACTCTAATTTCCCTAATAACACTAATTGCCGATGTAATTCTGAATTACTATTGGATTCCTATTTGGGGTATTTGGGGCGCGGCATATGCCACAGTGTTTTTGCTTTGGCTATCGGGAATAACTGTTTTTATTACTTTTTTGGTGTACTTAAAACGATTAAAACGCGCTGAAATTTAACGATGAGGTTGTGAGCCTAATATCATTTTTTGATTGATTTTAGGTGAGAACTGATCGGCTTGTTCTATTAAATTATTAAAATGCTCATTGACTGAATAATCATCGAACTTGTGTTTTGTGATATTAGTGCTTTGAGTGTTATCAACTGAACTATTTTCGATGTTCTGCATCCAAAGATTTTCGAGATCTGATGGATTGTTAAAAGCCAATTTCCCTTTTCTAGAAACATATTTAACTTCTTTCTGAAACGTGTATTTATTGGAATAATCGTATTCTTCGATGTTCATTATTTCAATGTCTTTTGGGTTTAGCTCAATGGTTTTGCTTACAGTAGAACTTTGAGCTTTAATTACCGAAGACGTATTGCTGTTTGTTTCATTTGAACTGTAAAATTGGGGTGTATTAGCTTCAAAACTAACTTTCGGGTAATCCATATAAGAGGAATGCTCAAATGGCAAATTCGAAAATTGTTCTTTCGTCGTATTATCTTGAGTTTGTAACATTAGCGCAAACCCTAAAACTAAAATAACGGCTGCTGCATAGGCTGTATATCTATAAAATGGTATTGATTTTTTTCGTTTTAACGAAGCTTTATTAGGGTAAACGATACTGAGGTCTGGTTTAAAATAACATGCTCCAAATTGATCGAAAGCTAGCATTAATTGCTCATCGGACTCTACCAGTTCAAGTAGCAGTTGTTCTTCTTTATCGTTAAGCAAGCCTTCGTAAAAACAGATGCACAGTTCTTCGAAGTTAGAAGTAGTGTTTTCTAAAACAGATTCTTTTTTAAGGAAGCTAAATTGATTATTACTATTTTTTGATTCTAGCTTTTTAGCTTTCGATGTTTCGACAACAACTCGCAATTCGGCTTCAAGATCTGGGTTTTGATCTAAAAAGCTAACTAAGTCTTTTAGGTCGTTATCGTTAAGACGTCCTTCTAGGTAGTCGATAAAAACAATTTCGTATGTATCTCTGCTAATCTTCATCTCTTATAAAACGGCTTCAATTGTTCCTATATAATTTTGTAAAAATTTTCTTGCTCTAAAAATGTAAACTTTCACTTGCGATTCGTTAAGCTTTGTTATGTCTGCGATTTCTTTGTAGCTGTAGCCCTCGTAATCTCTCAGTAAGATCACCGATTTTTGAATTTTTGGTAATAAGTCGATGGCTTCTTTTAATATTTCGCTTAAATCGCTATACTGTCTGCTATGAGAGTGCTTCTGAACGTTAACATCGTCTAAAACAGTTTGTTTCTGATCTTTCCGAATATAATCGATCATAGTGTGATAGGCTGCCGTAAAAATGTACGATTTTACTTTTTCAAATGAAACAGATTCTGCCTTAATCCACAGCTTTTCGAAAGTGTCTTGAATGATGTCTTTGGCCTTTTCTTCGTCTTTTATATTTTTTAAAACAAAACGAAAAACGGCATCGGCATGCTGTTCTACACTTATATTATATTCTTTGGTGGTCATCGAAATAGGAGACGCATTGATTCTATACAAAGTTACAATGCAATAATTAGATTTTCAATTTTATTGATAAATATCAAAATTAAAGTGGTTTGGAACCGCTTCGGGCCATTCGTTAAAAAATTGTTCTAAATAAGATAACATGAACTGATGACGCTGTTTTGCCAGTTGTTTTCCTGTTTCTGTGGCCATGCTATCTTTTAATTTCAATAACTTTTCGTAAAAATGGTTAATGGTTGGGTTTTCATTTTTTCGATATTCAGATGCTGTTTTATACTCGGTGGGAGATATCTTGGGGTCGAACATTACACGGTTTTTATATCCGCCATACGAAAATGTTCTTGCGATGCCAATAGCTCCAATGGCATCAAGTTTATCGGCATCTCTTACAATATTTAAAGCCATAGACTGATAAATGTTTTTTGCAAATCCACCTCTAAACGAAATATTATCGACAATTTTTACAACCTCATCTATTTTAGAGGAATGCATTTTTGTTCCGATTAGAAAATCGTAACTTATTTTAGAACCTAGTGTTTCATCGCCATTATGAAATTTAGCATCTGCAATGTCATGAAGAAGGGCGGCAACTTCAACAATTTCAGAGTCTTCTTTTTCCTCTTTGTTGATAACGATGCTATTTTGCCAAACTCGATAAACGTGCCACCAATCGTGCCCTGATTCCGCTCTATTTAAAGTCAGTTTAACAAATGCAATGCACTGTTCAATAATAGTTTGCATTTATAGTAATCCGGTTTCGTGAATTCGCTTTAAATCTTTTTTAGTATCGATTCCAATCGATTCGAATTCGGTTTCTTCTACAGCAATGGTAAAGCCATTTTCAATCCATCGCAATTGCTCAAGCGATTCGGCAATTTCTAAACTCGATTGAGGTATTTGTGTGATTTGTTTCAGTACTTCTTTGCGGTACGCATAAAGGCCAATATGTTTGTAAAATTTATGCGATGTCACCCATTCGTTTTTTTGTTTACCTCTTATAAACGGGATGGGCGAACGACTAAAATATATTGCTTCTTTGTTCTGGTTGACAATGACTTTGGGCTTGTTTTCGTTAAAAATATCGTCTGTATTAATGATATGTTTAATCAAAGTTGCAATGTCTGTCGAAGCTTTTTCGAAGCAAGAAACAACCGATTGGATTTGCTCGGGATAAATAAAAGGCTCGTCTCCTTGAATATTGACGATTATATCAAAAGGGGCGTGGTCTTTTTCAATGATGACTATCGCTTCGGCAATTCGATCTGTTCCCGATTGATGATGCTTAGAAGTCATGATAAATTGACCGCCAAATCGTTCAACTTCTCTAGCGATTCGTTTATCGTCGGTGGCAACAAACACGTAATCTAAAGCTTTTTTACTTTGTTCGTAAACGCGTTGTATCATAGTTTTTCCGGCAATATCGGCTAATGGCTTGCCCGGAAAACGAGTTGACGCGTACCGAGCGGGAATAATCCCTACTACTTTCATTTTTTTTAATTTAGGAACAATTCAAATAATTGAGCAATTCATGCAAAAATAAACATACATTGTTTAATGCAAAACACCTGATGATTGAAAATTCAAAAACATCAGGTGCAGATATTATTCAAATTGAAATATAGCTTAGAATAATAAAGGGTATTTTTTCGGGTTACTTTCGTGCATGATTTCGTAAACAGCCTCGAAAACATTTTCGGCATTAGGATTAGAGAAGTAATCGCCATCGGTTCCGTAGGCAGGTCGGTGCTCTTCTGCCGATAAAGTTCTTGGTGCACTATCTAAATATTGATAAGCATTTTGTTCTTCAATAACTTTTTGCATCATAAAAGCGGTAGCGCCACCAGGCACATCTTCGTCGAAAAATAAAACTCGGTTTGTTTTCTTAATACTTTCAGAGATGGTTTTGTTGATGTCGAATGGTAGCAATGTTTGTACATCAATCAGCTCTACAGAAATACCAAATTCGGCTAATTGAGGAATTGCATCTTGTGCAATTTTAACACAAGACCCATAGGTTACCAAAGTGATGTCTTTACCTTCTTGTAAAATTTCCGGAACGCCTAGTGGTACATTAAATTCACCAATGTTTGTAGGCTTTCTTTCGTGTAAGCGATAACCGTTTAAAGGCTCTATTACAAGTGCAGAATCTTCAGATGCCATTAAAGTATTATAAAATCCGGCAGCTTGTGTCATGTTTCTAGGAACACACACATACACGCCACGAATAGAATTTATAACCATGCTCAAAGGCGAACCGGAATGCCAAATGCCTTCAAGTCTATGCCCGCGTGTTCTTATCACTACCGGCGCTTTTTGCCCTCCGGCAGTTCTATAATGTGTTGTGGCTAAATCGTCACTCAAGGTCTGTAAAGCATACAATAAATAATCGAAGTATTGAATCTCTACAATAGGTCGTAATCCTCGAAGAGCAGTACCAATGCCTTGTCCTAAAATAGTGGTTTCTCGAATGCCGGTATCGCTAACTCGCAGGTCGCCGTATTTAAGTTGCATACCTTCCATGCTCTGATTAACGCCGCCTATCTTACCGGTGTCTTCGCCAAAAGTTATAATTCTTGGATTTTTTGCAAACATAGCGTGAAAGTTATCTCTAAGTATTTCTCTTCCTGCTATTGTTGGCGCTGAGTCTTCAAACTCTGCCGGAATTGATTTTACTTTTAGAGCAGAGGTTTCATCTTCTACATATAAGTGTTGGTGGTATCTTGGGTCAGCAACTTCATAGTTGTCTTTTAACCATTGTTTTAACTCACCCTGCAATATATGTTTAGATTGGCAACCGGAACAGACATTGCGCAAGATCTTTTTAGCAGTAGAAAAAATATCTTTTCTAGAAGGTACCAAAATGTTTTTAAGCTCGTTAGCCAATTCGTCAACTTTATCGTTGTCTTTGGCAACTACACATCGGCAGCCTCGGGTAGCTACAATTTTTAATAATCTTTCTTGTTCACTTTTTATGGGGTCGATATATCGCTTCCATGCAATCTTTTTGGCTTCTTTAGCATCGTTGGCAGCTTCTTTTTCTAGTTGTGTTAATTCTTCTTCAGAAGCAATATTATCCTGAAGAATCCATTCCTTCATTTTTCGAAGACCATCGAAATCCGATTCGAACTTTAATCGTTCTTCCGATTTATATCTTTCGTGAGAGCCTGAAGTAGAATGACCTTGAGGTTGCGTTACTTCTTCAATATGAAATAACACAGGAACATGTTCTTCTCTGCATTTTTGAATACCTTCTTTAAAAGTTTTGATTAACTCGGGGTAGTTCCATGCTTTGGCTTTATAGATGTACATTCCACCATTCTCGTCTCGTTTGAAGCCCGCAAGCGCCTCGGATATACTTTGTTTTGTGGTTTGAAATTTTTTTGGAACAGAAATGCCGTAGCCATCGTCGTAAACGACCATTGCTAAGGGAACTTCAAGAACATTTGCAGCATTTAATGTTTCCCAGAAATGACCTTCAGATGTTGAAGCATCACCAATGGTTCCCCAAGCAACTTCGTTTCCTTGTTTCGAAAATTGTGAAAATTGATGAAGCTCAGGATTGTTTTTATACAGTTTGGAAGCCCAAGCCAAACCTAATAACCTAGGCATTTGACCGGCAGTAGGGGAGATATCGGCAGAGGTATTGTAGCGTTCTGTTAAATTTTTCCAAGAGCCATCTTCGTTTAGGCTTCTTGTTCCGAAATGATTGTTAAAAGAGCGACCTCCATTACTTGGGTTGAACTCAATATTAGTGTCGCCATACAATTGTGCAAAAAACTCTTCGGTAGAGAATATTCCAAGAGCCATCATCATGGTTTGATCCCGATAATAGCCTGACCGCCAATCGCCTTTCTCGAAATACTTAGCCATTGCCAATTGAACGACTTCTTTTCCATCGCCAAAAATACCGAATTTTGCTTTGCCTGTTAAAACCTCTTTTCTTCCTATTAGAGAGATGTTGCGGCTAAGCCATCCTAACTTGTAATCGGAAAGCACTTCTGATTTAAACTGTTCGAATGAAATATTTTCTTTGCCCATATGCTGCTAGTATTTGTTGTGCAAAATTACTTAAAACCATTCTAAATAAGAAATTAAATGCGGAATAACTTTATTAAATGTTCTTAAAAAACCTAATCACTTTCACGTATTTATAGTGTTGATTGTCAAATGCATCTAACTTGATTTATACTTAAACGTAATAAGATGCAGAAAACTAAGATAGGTCATGAAACTTATTAGAATCATATTACTGTTTATAGGGCTTTTTGCATTAATATTTTCATGTGAAAAAGAACGAGAAGATCATCTTTGGGTGGAGAAGGTAAAATCGACGCCTAAATCGTTCGTACATAAAATTAATTCTAATTGCGAAACGGAAAAGATTCCATACTATAAAGACTCAATCCGAGTAGCTAATTTAATACGTGCTAAAAATGTTATAAGTAAACATTCCGGCTATGAGTTAATTAGTACAAAAATGAAAATGCTCGATAAAAATCCGTTTAAAGATATTGAAGGAACATATATTGAGTCTGTTAAAAATAAAAAAGACACACTCATCGTTAAAATTATTTACAATTTCCGACCAGTTAATGGTGCAATTTTAGGCATCGAATACATCGAAGAAAACGAACTTAACTTCATCTGTCAAGCCTATTGTAAAGCACAAAACGAAGAACAGCAATATTACATGTTAGAATACACTATTTTAAAAAGGAAATGGACTCGTTTGAGTTTTAAGTTTGAAAATCAAGATATTGCCGTTCTGAAAAACTGTTATTCACAGTAGGAGCTTAGTAAATTAATTGTATCCTTATTGCTTGATAAATCTTTTTGCCTTAATTTTACTTCCACAGTTAAATTAAGTATTCATTATTATACTCATCGACATGCTCAATCAGCGTTTAGATCAGAAGTTGTTGCAGAAATTATCTCCACAACAAATTCAGTTGATAAAGTTATTAGAAGTGCCAACCATTGAGTTGGAACAACGCATTAAAAGAGAGTTAGAAGAAAACCCTACCTTAGAAGAAGGTCGCGAGGAAGATGAAGAAAACATGGACGAAGAAAACCATGAACAAGAAGATGACGATGAGTTTACGCTTGAAGATTATCTGAATGAAGAAGATATTCCTTCGTATAGACTCAATGCCAACAACCATTCGAAAGACGACGAAAAAAAAGAAATCCCACTTTCAATAGGAGCGAGCTTTTACGAAAGTTTATATGATCAGCTTGGTTTGAAAAAGTTATCTGAAGAAGAATACGATTTAGCTAAATATATCATAGGTAATATCGATGAAGATGGTTATTTAAGGCGCGAAATACCAATGATTGCAGACGATTTAATGTTCAGGCAAAATATTAGTGTTAGTGATGAGGAATTAGAAGAAATTCTTAAAATAATTCAGTCGTTCGATCCGCCGGGTGTAGGTTGCAGAGACTTGCAAGAATGTTTAATCTTACAGTTGGAACGAAAAGATATGGAAAATAAAGCTGTGAAAACAGCTTATGAAATATTAAACAATAACTTCGAAGAATTTACCAAAAAACATTATAACAAACTTACTGCTAAATATGGTATTACGGAACAAGATTTAAAACTCGTTCTCGAAGAGATTATTAAATTGAATCCTAAACCTGGAAGTTCATTTGTTAGCCCGGGTTCTAGACCTACACAGCATATAACCCCAGATTTTTTACTCGATTTTGAAGATGGCCAGTTAAAATTATCGCTTAATAGCAGAAATGCTCCTGAGCTTAAAGTGAGTCGAACCTATGTAAATATGCTTGAGGATTATGCTAATAATAAATCGAATCAGAGTCAGGAACAAAAAGACACGGTTCAATTTATTCGTCAAAAGCTAGATTCTGCGAAATGGTTTATCGATGCTATTAAGCAACGACAACAGACCTTGTTTAAAACAATGAATGCAATACTAGAATTTCAAAAAGAATATTTTCAAGAAGGTGATATTAAATCGTTACGTCCGATGATCTTAAAAGATATTGCTGAAAAAACAGAATTAGACATTTCCACAATATCGAGAGTTGCCAATAGCAAATATATTCAGACTCATTTTGGAATTTTCCCCTTAAAATCGTTCTTCTCAGAAGCAATGCAAACCACTGAAGGCGAAGATGTTTCATCAAAAGAAATTAAAGCGATTATGGAAGAATTAATAGGACAGGAAGATAAAAGAAAACCACTTACCGACGATAAACTTTCCGACTTGCTTAACGAAAAAGGCTATAGAATAGCCAGAAGGACAGTCGCGAAATACAGAGAACAGATGGGCATACCTGTGGGAAGAATGAGAAAAGAGCTATAGTAAAAATGTCGTTACCGCAAAAGTTATTTGTTAAAAATAGGCAGAATATTGCTCAATTGCTTTCGGGCAATTCTGTTCTAGTCTTATTTTCAGCACCAAAGTACCCTAAAAACGGCGATCAGTTTTATTTGTATCGACAGCAGTCTGACTTGTATTATTTCACAGGAATAAAACAAGAAGACACGATCTTCTTAATGCATAAAAAGACAAATGGAAGCATAGAAACGTTTCTGTTTATTAGAGAACCAGATTCAAAGTTGGAAACATGGGAAGGTAAGAAATTAAGCCAGCAAATGGCAAACGATATTTCCGGTATCGATCAGGTCATATGGAATTATCAGTTCGAAAATATTTTTAAAAGCGTATCAAAAGGTGTAAAAACACTATACCTTATTGGAGAACAGGCGTATAGTAGTAAAAATGATTTCAAAAAGATTTTTAACGCGAGCAAAACCAAACTCCAAAAAATAACAGGTCCTGTAAACTTGGTTTCTGCACGGTCGCTAATTGATCAATTAAGATTGATAAAATCGCCTTGCGAAGTAGATGCAATAAAAAAAGCAATCGGCATAACAAATGAGTCCTTTCAACATGTTTTGAGAACTATAAAGCCAGGTCAATACGAGTACGAAGTGGAAGCCGAAATTTCATACATATTTAAGAAAAACGGGGTTAAAAGCCATGCTTACGATCCAATAATTGCAGGAGGCATAAACGCTTGTTCATTACACTATATTACTAACGATAAACCTCTAAATAATAACGATTTATTGTTGATGGATTTTGGTGCGGAGTGGGAATATTATGCAGCAGATTTGTCGCGTACAATACCGGTATCCGGAAAATTCACTTCTAGACAAAAAGATATATACGAAGCTGTACTTGAAGTGCAAAAGAAAAGCATAGATTTGTATGTTCCGGGTAATTCTATTAACGATGTAAATGCTGAAACCAAGTTTTGGATGGAACAACGCATAAAACAACTTGGCCTTAAAGATGCAGTTGAAGTGTATTTTCCGCATGGAACCTCCCATTTCTTGGGGCTCGATGTGCATGATGTAGGAGCTCGCGACCTTATATTTAAAAAAGGAATGGTTTTAACGTGTGAACCGGGTTTGTACATCAAAGAAGAAAAAATTGGCGTTAGAATAGAAAATGATATTTTAATCGACAAAACACCAATAGACTTAATGTCAGACACAATTAGAGAGCCTGCTGAAATTGAGAGTCAGATGAGTTTCTAACGAAAAATCGTTTGTAAAACATGTAGGATTCAATATATGTAATTTTGTATAATGCATGAAAAAATATAAATTTGAATCGCAAAAATCATAATAAATTAAAATAATAGCAATGAGCATTTTAGTCAATAAAGATTCAAGAGTTGTTGTTCAAGGTTTTACCGGTGGTGAAGGAACATTTCACGCAGGTCAAATGATCGATTACGGAACTCAAGTTGTTGGGGGTGTTACTCCAGGAAAAGGTGGACAAGAACATTTAGGAAAACCTATCTTCAATACCGTTGAAGAAGCTGTGCAAAAAGTGCAAGCCAATACTTCAATTATATTTGTTCCGCCAGCATTTGCTGCAGATGCTATTATGGAAGCTGCCGATGCAGGAATTAAAGTTGTAGTATGTATTACAGAAGGTATTCCTGTTGCAGACATGGTAAAAGTTAAAGAATACATTTCGGATAAAGATTTAAGATTAATAGGACCTAATTGCCCAGGTATTATTACTCCAGGCGAAGCTAAAATAGGAATTATGCCAGGGTTTATTTTCGAAAAAGGATCTGTAGGTGTTATTTCAAAATCAGGAACATTAACATACGAAGCTGTTGATCAATTAACTAAAGCGGGTTTGGGTCAAACAACAGCTATTGGTATTGGAGGAGATCCAATTATTGGTACTTCTACATTGGAAGCAATGAAATTATTTATGGCCGACGATGAAACCAAAGGTGTTGTTATGATTGGCGAAATTGGAGGTAGTATGGAAGCCGAAGCTGCCGCTTGGATTAAGGAAAACGGTACTAAGCCGGTTGTAGGATTTATTGCAGGAGAAACTGCCCCAGCAGGTAAAAGAATGGGACACGCAGGTGCTATCATTGGAGGTGCAGACGATACTGCTCAAGCCAAAAAACGCATCATGAGAGAAGCAGGAATTCATGTTGTCGACTCTCCAGCAGAGATCGGTGCAAAAATGAAGGAGTTACTTTCTAAATAGTAAAATATTTTTAATATTGATAAAAGTGGAGACAATCTCCACTTTTTTTATGCTCTAACATATAGATATTTAATAAATTACTGTGTTATTTCGCTAAATATTTGTAATTTTGCGCCTCGTTTATCAATATAATGTCTAACTTATTAAAATTAAGGAAATTAGATGAGTCAAGAAAATTTAGAAAATCAAGAACAAGTTCAAGATGAACTAGTTCAAGCAGAAATCGAGGTTGAAGTTGAGGTTGATGTAGATGTAGATGATACCGACGAACCTTTTGAAGTTCCTGCTTTACAAGTAATTAATGAAAATGTAGCCCCGGAAGATTTTAATTGGGACGCATTAGATGCTGATTCAGAGTATTATTCTTCTGATAACAGAAAAGAAATGGAAGCAATGTACGATCAAACACTTTCTACAGTTGTAGAAAACGAAGTGGTTGATGGCACTGTTGTTTCAATTAGCAAAAGAGAAGTTGTTGTTAACATCGGTTCAAAATCTGAAGGTGTAATCAGTGCGAGTGAATTCCGTTACAACGACGAATTAAAAGTTGGTGATAAAGTTGAAGTTCTTGTAGAAACACAAGAAGACTCTAATGGCCAATTAATTATTTCTCACAAAAAAGCTAGATCGTTAAGATCTTGGGATCGTGTAAACGAAGCTTTAGATAATTCAGAGATTATTAAAGGTTACATCAAGTGTAGAACAAAAGGAGGTATGATTGTCGATGTATTCGGAATCGAAGCCTTCTTGCCAGGTTCTCAAATAGATGTTAAACCGATCAGAGATTACGATGTTTTTGTAAATAAAACAATGGAATTCAAAGTTGTTAAAATCAACCAAGAATACAAAAACGTTGTGGTTTCACATAAAGCACTTATCGAAGCAGAACTTGAACTTCAAAAACAAGATATTATCTCTAAACTTGAAAAAGGTCAAGTCCTCGAAGGTACTGTTAAAAATATTACATCTTACGGTGTATTTATCGACCTTGGTGGCGTAGATGGTTTAATCCATATCACAGACCTTTCTTGGGGTAGAGTTACTCATCCGGAAGAAATTGTACAATTAGATCAAAAAATTAATGTTGTAATTTTAGACTTCGACGATAATAAAAAACGTATTGCTTTAGGTCTTAAACAATTATCTCCACACCCATGGGATGGTTTAGATGAAAATCTAAAAGTTGGCGATAAAGTTTCAGGTAAAGTAGTTGTAATGGCCGATTATGGAGCATTCATCGAAATAGCCCCAGGCGTTGAAGGTTTAATCCACGTTTCAGAAATGTCTTGGTCGCAACATTTAAGAAGCGCTCAAGAATTTATGAAAGTAGGAGAAGATGTAGAAGCTGTTATTCTTACTTTAGATAGAGAAGAACGTAAAATGTCCTTAGGTATCAAGCAATTAAACCCAGATCCATGGGGAGATATCGACACTAAATATGCTTCAGGAACTAAACATACTGCAAAAGTTAGAAACTTTACAACATTCGGAATCTTTGTTGAGTTAGAAGAAGGTATCGATGGTTTAGTTCATATTTCTGATTTGTCTTGGACTAAAAAAGTAAAACACCCTGCAGAATTCACTCAAATTGGCGATGAACTAGAAGTGGTTGTTTTAGAAATTGACAAAGAAAATCGCAGATTAAGTTTAGGACACAAACAGCTAGAAGAAAATCCATGGGATGTATTCGAAACTATCTTTAAAGTTGGCTCTGAACACGAAGGAACCGTTATCAATTTATCTGAGAAAGGTGCTGTAGTTGCTTTAGAGTACGGTGTAGAAGGGTTTGTAACTCCTAAACACTTAGTTAAAGAAGATGGAACTAGTGGTAAATTAGAAGAAAAAATGATGTTCAAGGTAATTGATTTCTCAAAAGGAGGAAAGAAAATTATCTTATCGCACAGCAGAATTTTCGAAGACGCTAGAGAAACTTCTAACACAAAGAAAAAAGCAGGATCTTCTAATATTCAAATGCCTCAAGTCGAAAAAACAACACTTGGCGATGTTGCAGGATTAGAAGAATTAAAAGCAAGAATGGAAGAAGACGAAAGATCAAATTAATAATTTTTCCTAAAATAATTTAAAGCCCGATTTTTTAATCGGGTTTTTTTTTTAATTTAGTGATATGGATTTTAATATTGATAAAAAAGACACTTACACTACCATTAAGGTAATGGTAGAAAAACTGGATGCTCACATTGCACCAGCTTTAAAATCTGAGTTAGTTTTAATTTCGGGTAGCGGAGAAAAGAATATTGTATTAGACTTATCTCACTGCAACTATTGCGACTCCTCAGGTTTAAGTGCTGTGTTAGTAGCTAACCGTTTATGTAAAAACTCAGAAGGAACCTTTGTTGTTGGAGGAATACAGCCAAATGTTGAACGACTAATTTCAATCTCGCAATTGGATAAAGTCCTTAACATTGCTTATAACATTGAAAGAGCAGACGAAATGATACAAGCCTTGATAAAAGGTTAGTTTCAAATGAATTTCTCAATCACTGTTTTAGGTACATCTTCAGCCATACCCAATTCTAAACGAAACCCTTCCGCTCAAGTCGTCAATGTACATGAACGCTTTTTTCTTGTCGATTGCGGCGAAGGAACGCAACAGCTTTTGCGTAAAAACCACATTAAACTATCCAAAATTCATCATATCTTTATTAGTCATTTACATGGCGATCATGTGCTAGGTTTGTTTGGTTTGGTTTCAACATTTAGTCTGTTAGGACGCAACGATGATTTGCACATATATTCCGACCCAAGACTAAAAGAAATCATCGAATATCACAACTCTTTTTTTGGCAATGAGTTAAGCTATAACATTGTATTTCATGATTTATTCGAGGGACAAGCTGCTACGATTTATGAAGATGATCATCTTATAATTAAAACGTTTCCTTTAAAACACTCTGTTCCGTCGCATGGTTTTGTATTTAATGAGAAAGAAAGATATAGAAGCGTAGACAAGCAAAAAATACAAAAATATAAGTTAGAGTTTCCAGATATTGTAAGAATAAAATCGGGTGAAGATTTTATCACTGAAAGTGGAGAAATAATTCCTAATAAAGAACTAACATTCAATCCTCCCAAGCAAAGATCGTACGCATATTGTTCAGACACTGCCTACTTCCCCGATATCGTTCCGTTTATCGATGAGGTAGATATTTTATATCATGAAGCAACCTTTGCCGATTCTGAGCAGGAAAGAGCCAAGCAGACCATGCATTCTACAGCAGGCCAAGCGGCTCAAATAGCCTTGCAAGCAAAAGCTAAACGCTTATTGTTAGGCCATTTTTCTACACGATATAAAGACATCAATATTTTAAAAGTACAAGCAAAACGTTATTTTACAAACTGCGAATTAGCACAAGAAGGGTTTAATTACGAGATAAAAGAAGAGTGGTCTAAGCCTAAAAATTTATAAATTTGTGCTTCAAAAAAGCAAAGCATATGTTTATTGTATTAGAAGGCCTCGATGGTTCAGGAAAGTCGACTCAAGTAGAAAAATTGGCTAATTATTTCGAACAAAAAGGAAAAAAAACCAAGTTTATTCATTTTCCCGACACAGATTCTCCAGTTTACGGAGAGTTGGTTGCTAAATTTTTAAGAGGAGAACTTGGAGCTAACGATCAAGTAAATCCGTATTTAGTAGCCTTGCTTTATGCAGGCGACAGAAATCATTCAAAATCGATAATCGAACAGTGGCTCGAAGAAGGCTATGTGGTTGTTGCAGATAGGTATGTGTTTTCAAATATTGCGTTTCAGTGTGCGAAACTTGGCACTATTCACGAACAAGACAGGCTTGCCAATTGGATATTAGAAACAGAATACAATTATTTTAAAATTCCAAAACCAGATTTAAGTATTTTCCTAGATGTACCTCCTTCGTTCACTCAACACCAATTAATAAATTCTAGAAAAGGCGACGACAGAACCTATTTACAAGGTCAAGCCGATATTCATGAACAAGATTTAAACTTTCAGCAAAATGTTAGGTTAATTTACTTGAATCAAATTGCAATTCGCGAAAAATTCAAATATGTTAATTGTGCCAACGAACATAAAGAAATGTCGACTGCAGAACAAATCTTCGACAAGCTATTGGTTCATGTAGAACCATTATTAAGGTAGATGTTTGCAATTAACAGAAAGTTGTTAATATATAATGGCGAAGAATATCTAGCACCATTTTTTTTGCTATTATCTTCGCACTACAAAACCTGATGTTATGCCTTATAGAAGACTTCCGAATACAGATGCATCAAGAATAAAAGCGCTGAAATTAGCATTGCAAAAAGGCGAGAATTTACCGCCACGCGATAAACCCTACTCGCAATCTTCGTTGCAAAATATAACCAAAATTTTACCACAATACGAAGCGCTTATCCGCCATCAGAAAGAGGCATTGAAAGCACAAACCTCTAAAAGCAACGAATATTCTAACTTATTTAAGAAAGCCAGAAATTATGTTTCGCATTTTATTCAGGTCATGAATTTAGCGATAATAAGAGGAGACCTAAGAAAAGAAGCTCGATCGTTTTTTGGTTTTGAAGAAGACGTAAAGAAATTGCCGATTTTTAGAAACGAACAAGATGTTATAAAGTGGGGCGAAATCGTCTTACAAGGTGAACCGGAAAGAATAGCAAATGGAGGAAATCCCATGACCAATCCCACCATTGGTATTGTGAAAGTGCACTACGAAAAATTCATTGAGGCATATAGACATCAAAAAACATTACAAGATAATTATATAAGATATACTAAACAAGTTGCCGATTTTAGACCGGAAGTTGATAAAGTAATTCTGCAATTGTGGAACGAAATTGAGGCTAGCTTCGAACCAAACGATGAAGTAATGCGACGAAATAAATGTAGAGAGTTTGGTGTGGTTTACTTCTTTAGACGTAACGAAGAAATTCCGGACAACGAAAATGTCGACGATAAATATCGGGTTAATCGAGTGATGGACAAAGCTTTAAAAGCAAAGATTAGTCAAGATCTTGGTGTAGAAAACAAAAAAGAATTCTCGACAGAACTTGAATATTCTGAAGAAACGGAGACGTTTCATGAAGAAATAGTTGAAGATAATCACACTGTTGAAGGTTCTGAACTTGAGTTAGATGCGGAGGAAAAAGCATTAATCAGTGTTGAACCTGAAAAGCCCAAAAAGAAAGAACAGAAAAATCAAGAAGAAGACAATTCGGCTGCGAATTTTCAGTATAGTTTATTTTAGATTAAACTTCAGTTTTTAGTCGGTTTTTATAGAAGTAAAATATAATTCCGCTTATTAAAAGCATACTGATGATAAAACTAATACCATAATCTTCGGTGCCTATATTTTCCATACTTTCATTCATGCCTTTATTTTGAACCATATAGTTTAATACTATAGCAGATCCGTTATTCACAAAATGTGCAATAATTGGTAACCAAATACTTTTACTCCAAATAAGCATGTAACCAAAAGCAGCACCCATTAAAAAACGAGGTAGAAAAGTAAAAAACTGAAAGTGGATAGCACTAAACAAAAAAGCAGTAATCCAAATGCCCCAATGCAAATTCCCACTAATGCGAGTCATCAATTTTTGAATCACACCTCTAAACATTAATTCTTCGCCAATTGCAGGTAACACTGCCATAATGAACAAATTAAAGAACATGGCGGAAATATGACTTGCTTTTAAAAAATGTTTGGTTAGTTCGGCCGCTTGCTCTTCGCGAATGGTCATCCAATCGGATAGTCCTTTCATAAAATCGGGCCAAATCATTTGCTGATTCCACATTGCCGTTGCATTAATAAAGGGAACTGCTACGAGCATTAAAACGCCAGCTAATAAATAATTGATAGATTTAGATGAGTTAAAATAAAAATAATCTTCCGATTGTTTTCCGAAAAGTACCAAAGCTAGGAATGGTGGAACTATAAATAAACCAAATGATTGAAAAATTTGTAGAATTTTAAGATATAAAATATCAGCTTCGCTTAGGTTAGCATAGTCTAAACCTGCTGTTATAGACACTCCTGTCGATGCATAACCAACAGCTACACCAATCAAAGCAAAAATAAGTACCGAAGCGATTGTAAAAACGATTAACAAAGCCAACTGTCCAATGCCTGAAGTGTTCGAAAATATTGATGATCTCATTAGTGTACTTTATTTTTTGTTTGTGCTAAAACATCTACAATATGAATAGTTCGAATCGGTAATTGATATTTGTCGATGTATGCTTGAATATTCATTAAACAACTGGCCTCAGTCCCAACAATGTATTCCGCCCCTGTATTAATAGCATTTTCTACTTTTTGTTGTGTCATTGCGCTTGCAATACCATCGAATTTAGCAGAAAAAGTACCGCCAAACCCACAACAAGTTTCGCTATCTTTCATCTCAATTAAACTTAATCCTTCTACTTCATTGAGCAAGGTTCTTGGCTCTAGTTTAATGCCATATTCTCTGAGTGCAGAACAACTATCGTGAAATGTTACGCGATGCGGGAAATAAGCATCGAACTGAGTAAATTGTAAATGATTAACTAAAAAATCGGTAATCTCAAAAACACGATTCGAAAAATCTATTGCTTTAGAATTAATATCAACATCATCTTTAAAAATCTTAAAGTAGTGCCTTTTAACAAAGCCGGTACAAGATCCGGAAGGGCCTACCACAGGCATATTTGTTTTAAAGCTATCGATAAATTTTTTTGCAACTTTTTTTGTGTTTTTTAAATATCCACTGTTGTAAGCCGGTTGCCCACAGCAGGTTTGTTTCGGATTATAGTGAACAGTGCATCCGGCCTTTTCTAACAAAAGCTTAGAGTTCCAAGCCGTGTTCGGATATATTTTATCTATAAAACAGGGGATGAATAATTCGATGTCCATGGAGTTACGATTGATGCTTTGCTTTTTTACTTCCTGAATAAATTTCGTATTTCTGTAAATAGCCTTCCAATGAACCATTGTATAGCTTTGTTCTCGAAGTATGTTTTAAACCTACATTTTTAAGTGCGCTCAAATTTGCAGAAAACATCCAACATGAGAATCCTTGAAAGTTAGTTTTAAAAGCATCTCCAATTTTAGTGTACAATAGATTGATGTTTTCAGATTTGATCCTTAAATCATAGGGAGGGTTTGTGATTAAAATCCCTTCATTGAATTTATTATCAAAATCAGAAATATCGGTTTGATAAAGTTTGATCGACTTTGAAAAGCCTGCATTGTTGATATTTTCTTGAGCTATTTCAATAGCTTCTTCAGAAATGTCGCTACCAATAATTTCAGGTATTTCTTTATTAATTTGTGCCTGAGCCTCTTCTTTAAGTGCTTCCCATAATGGAGCATTGTAATTTTTTAAATTCTGAAATGTAAAACGACGTCTTATTAATCCCGGAGCAAAATTACTGGCGATCATTGCCGCTTCAATTAATAAAGTACCCGAACCACACATTGGGTCTATAAATGCTTGTTTGCAATCCCAATCGGACTGTAAGATAATTCCGGCAGCGAGCACTTCGTTCATCGGAGCGATAGTCATTCGAGTTTTATAGCCTCTCTGGAATAGTGCTTTTCCAGAGGTGTCGAGAGATATATTAAATTGATCTTGATTAACATGTACAACAATTCTAATATCGGCATCGTTGGGGTCTACATTGGGTCGTTCGTTATATTTCGAACGAAAATGATCGGCAATAGCATCTTTGGTTTTTAGAGCGACGTATTTTGTATGGTTAAATAGGTTTGAATGAACGACCGAATGAACAGAAAAGGTCTGATGCAAATTAAACCAGCTTGCCCAAGGGAATTCGTAAACTTGCTTATAAAGTTCTTTTTCGTTTTGGGCTCTAAAATGATGAATTGGAGCGATTACAGAAAGCGCCGTTCTTAAATGTAAATTAGCTTTGTAAAGTATTTCTAAATTACCTTCAAATTCAACAGCTCTATTTAAAATTTTTGCATCTTTACCACCAATATCTTTTACTTCTTTTAGCAAAACATTTTCCAACCCGAATAGTGTTTTTGCAATAATTTTGATTTTCTGACCAAACATTTATGTGAAACCTTAATTTGTTTTATGTAAATAATTTTACAAAGTAAAACTAAAATTATATTTTTAAGGCATATTGGATAAGTATGAATTGGACTAAAAATTTAAATCTGAGAGTTAAACTGTTATTAGTGATTCTTTCTATTGTTGGAATCCTGATCCTGTCGGGTTTTATTTTTACTTATCAGATATTACAAAATACTCAAATTGAGAGAAGTACAGAATTAATTCGCCGGCAAATTAACGAAACCGAGCAGTCCGAAAGAATGTTTCAAGACAATGCTCGTAACTTGGTTACTTTAATCGCTTCGGACGATGCCCTTATCGAATCTCTAGACGCTGAGCAAAGCCAATCATCTGCTATAATGACTTTAGCCATGCGTTTGTCCAAATTCAAGAGTGCAGCATTAATAGAGTCAAATTTTAATTTAGACATTGCAATTTTTTATACAAACGGTGAGCTTTTGTACGCAACAAATAAAGCTTACACCGAGAATCCACAGTTTTCTTTACTAGCCAACGGATCAGGTAAAAACATTATTACTTCGTATGCTATGACCTATGATGGCTTAATGTATGTTGCTGCACACGCAGTTTTTAATAGCAAGAATAAACAAGTTGGATTTATTGAATTAAGCATGCCAATTTCTCAATTGCTGAATACATATACTGTCCAAGATGATGAGGAAGTTGCTGTTTTGCTTGCTAACAAAGAGGTTCTAAAATTTAAACAAACCGCACTACGTAGTAGTAAAATTGGAAAATACTTTTTAATTAGCAGTTCAGGAAATAGTATCGATCGTAGTTTTTTAAGTCAATGGATTAATCAAACTTCAAAAAAAGAGATTACTATTCAGCAAAATGAAGAAGATTTGTATGCATCTAAGCCACTTTTAAATTCTGAAAATGATCTGATAGCTTATCTAGTCATTAAAAAAAGTATGTCTCAAGCAATTAGTGTTATCAATCAACGCTACTTAAATCTGATTTATTTCATGCTGGTTTTTATTGTTTTAGTCATTTTTTTAATCCGATATTTGGCTATAAAAATGATAACTAAACCAATGACAACACTAAAAAACTTAATGAATGATATGGCTAAGGGAATGTTTCCTAAAATTCCAAAACGAGAAGTGAACGACGAAATTACTGAAATCTATAATTCATTATATCAACTTAATAAAGCTCTAAACTCAGCAGCCAGTTTCGCCGATAATATTCGACAGCATAATTTCGAAATGCCTTATCAGATGTTGAGCGAATCCGATACTTTGGGCGATGCTTTAATAAAGATGAGAAATCAGTTGAAAGATTCGGAAGAAAAGAAAGTACAAATTGAAAAAGAAGAAAAGATTAAATACTGGAAAACCGAATCTTTTGCACATCTTGGCGACGAAATAAGAATGCATATTACTAGCTTAGACCAACTTGCCGATGCCGTCACTCGCTCCATAATGAAATCGATTAATGCAGTATATGGAGTGTTTTATTTGGTCGAAGAAAATAGTTTACAAACTAAAGTGATTATAGCAGGCGACCGATCTAAAAACCAAGGTAAAACCATTGCTATTGGCGAAGGTCTAGTAGGCGAGGTCGCGAAAGATAAGGAATTTATACATCTAAAGAAAATTCCGGAAAATTATATTAATATATCTTCCGGTTTGGGTGATACTGAGCCTAAAGAGGTGGTAATCATTCCTTTAATTAATCATGGTAAAATTAATGGAGTTATAGAAATTGCCGTTCTTCAACCTCTTTTCGATTTTGAAATAGATTTTCTGAAATCGGCCTCTTCAAATATTTCCGCAGGAGTTACAGAAGTGTTAAACAACGAAGAAACACAAGAATTGTTAGAACAATCGCAACAACAAGCTGAGGAATTAGCTGCCCAAGAAGAAGAAATGCGTCAAAATTTAGAGGAATTACAGTCCACACAAGAAGAAGCACACAGAAGAGAACAAGAGTTGAGAAGCCAAATTGAGACTTTCCAAAGAGCATTTCCGATACTTGAGTTTAACAAGGAAGGCAAACTGTTTAAATTTAATGCTCATGTGCAAGATATTTTTGCACCTCTAACCAGAAAAGATTTGCTTAAGTTTGGGGTTATTAACATGTTCGATCTCGATAAAAATTTTGGAATCAATAATTTGGATTCTTTATTTTTAAAATTACAAGCTGAAAACACCTTAGAATACTCTACAAGTACAACGATTACAGGACAAAGCATGGAATTGTTTGTTAAATTAGTACTGGTTTTCGACGAAGACGACGAGATTAAAGGCGTTAATGCTGTTTTAATAGATCGCTTGGAAAATATTCATAAAATTGATAATTTGAAGGCTCAATTACATTCGGTAAATTCTAAAATGGAGCACTACCAAGCTATAGTAAAAGAGATTAATCAAACCAAAAAAAACTTGATGTAATAAAATGGCACTAATGGACTTAAAAATAAAAGATGTTAAAGATATAATTGCTTTTGTCGATGAACACTTTCATTTTGATTTTTCCGGCTTTACATATGTGTCGTTTAAAATTAAGTTAGAGCAATATTTTCAGAAATTTCAAATATCGAATTTAAATAATCTATTTAGTCGTTTAGAGTCATCCGTATTGGCAGAGCAAGAATTTTTAACATTTGTGATGAACAACGAAGTTGAACTATTTAGAGACCCTGCTTTTTGGCGTATTATTAAAGAAGAAGTTCTTAAAAAAAATAACCTCGATATAGGATATAGAGTTTGCATTCCTTCATGTTATCAAGGCGCAGAGTTAATATCTTTTTTGATCATTAGAGATGTGCTCGGCTTAACCCAGCAAGTAAATGTAATTTATACAGCCCAACTAGATTTGCTAAATTTAGTTAATAAAGGGTTTGAGTACGATGAGCGAAAACACAATTTGAATTTATCCAATTTCAAAAGAATCGATGGCTTGGATTTGCCTGAAAAATACTTAGAAAGAAAAAATAATCGTATTTTTGCTACAAGTCAGTTGTTCGAAAATACAACCTTTCAAAAGTTCGACGAAACAAACGAATTACTTCTAAGAAAGTGTCACTTAATAATATACCGCAATAGATTGCTAAATTATAACAAGCAATATCAGGTAAAAGTGATGAATAACCTAATAGGTAGTTTAAAACCGGCAGGTTATATTGCATTGGGTGTTAAAGAAATAATGGTTGATGACAACAATAGAGAGCAATTTCAAGTCATCAACAAGAAAGAAAGTATATATAAAAAACGAATATAAATGTCTTATAAAGCTTTAATTATAGGAGGTTCTGCAGGAAGTTTTCAGGTTATTGTGCAATTGTTATCGCATTTGCCTGAAAATTATCCTTTACCTATTTTGCTTAGCCTGCATCGATTAAAGCACGTAAGAAATGGCTTTGTTGAAGCTTTATCTATTAAATCGAAAATAAAAATAATTGAACCTCACGATAAAGAAATAATTAAAGCAGGTGTTGCATATTTGGCCCCTGCAAACTATCACATGTTGGTCGATTTAGACCGTCGTATCTCGCTTTCGATAGGGCCTCAGGTTAATCACTCAAGACCATCAATCGATTTAAGTTTCCAGACCGCGGCAGAGTCTTATCGCGATAAATTAGTTGGTGTTATTTTATCCGGAGCCAATAAAGATGGAGCATATGGGTTAAAAAAAGTTGGCGATTATGGAGGGTTTACAATAGTGCAGGACCCTAAAGAAGCACAAATAAGCACGATGCCAACATCTGCTCTTAATCTTTTTAATCCGAATAAAATTTTTACGGTCAATCAAATTTCTGATTTTATAAATCAATTAAAATGAAAAATAAAAGGGTAATAGTCTATATTAATTTCATCATCATGTTCTTTAGTCTTATGGCTATAGTCTTGATTTTTTTGAAATGCCAATATTTTTCTTTAATTGCGGCATCGTTAGCATTTCTAACTATTATTTTATCAATATTAAATATTGTTATAATTAATAGTCGTGAAAAACAATTTCAGATAGAACTAGATCAAAATCAAAAAGACAACCAAAAAGATGTCGTCACCATCGAAGAACAGGAACTTCAAGAAGAAAATAAATGCCTTAAACTTGTAGAATCAATCGACCAATCATTACCTTTAGGCCAAATGATTGATCAAAAGCTCGAACGTTTGGCGAATCCAATTCAATTAGTTGCCGGTTTGATTTATCTTAAAAATGACAATCAATTAAAACTAAATTCCGTTTATGCACTAGTTAAAGAAGAACAAAAACAGTCCATAGAATTAGGAGAAGGATTAAGTGGCCAGGTTGCCAAAAATGGTAAACCAATTGAACTAGCACTGAAAGATCAAATAGAAATAGAAATCGTGTCTGGGCTAGGAAGTGCTAAGCCAAATTATTTGTATATTCTCCCAATTTTCGACAGTACTCAAGTTGTTGCAATAGTCGAGCTAGCTACATTTGTTAAATTAAACGAACGTCGTATCGACTTTATTATCGAAGCATTAAGAAAAGTTTAAAAAATGTACTCATGGAAACAAATCAAATAGAGGAAAGAGGCCTTTTTAATCTGTCGATGGAAACCCAAAAGTATCCAATCGCAGGTTTTTTGTTTGGCTTAATGTTTCCACTAATTTCTTGGCTTATCGATATAATATTTAGAAATATCGATTTAAGTATTTCCGGATTATGGAAGATGCATATTAACAACCCGCTTCATTTTGTAATCGATTTGGCACCATTTATTTTGGGAGGAGTCGCTTTAATATTGGCTAAAATTATCGATAAAGATCAATCGGTATTTAAAAATGAAATATCATCAAAAAAAGGCTATTTACAAGATATACTCTCTTTTACAGACGAAATAAGTAAAGGAAATTATAATGCTAAACTTAAAACCAGTAATCGCGATGAGTTGATAAAAAAACTCAATAACATGCGCGATAATCTTAAAAACTCGACCAAAAGAGAGCAAGCTCAGAACTGGAAAATAAAGGGGCGCGATATTATTTCTACTACAATGCGTCAACATAATAAAATTGATGAGCTAGCCTATCAATTAATAGAAGATATAGTCAACTACACCAAACTAATTCAAGGATCGTTCTTCTTATTCGACGAAGATGAAAAAACATTAAATAATATTGCAACGTACGCCTACGATAGAAAAAAATATATCAATCAACAGATTCAAGTTGGTGTCGGTTTGATAGGACAAGCTGCTTATGAATTGGACTATGTTTATCGAAGAGAAATTCCCGAAGATTATACTACACTTCACTCGGGTATTATAGGAGAGAAGAAACCCGGGGCAATTTTAATCGTTCCTCTTATTAGCGATGAAAAGTTAAGAGGTGTAATCGAATTAGCGTCATCAGAAGATGAAATTTCTGAGCAAGTCATCGAATTTGTACGAGAATTAGGGGAGATAATTGGTCAAACAATTTTTAATATTCTCATTAACGAAAAAACTGCTAATCTATTGGCAGAGGCTCAAGCGATGACAACTGAACTACAAGAAAACGAAGAAGAACTTCGTCAGAATGCAGAAGAAATGCGTGCTACACAAGAAGAATTAGAAAAAACAAATACCAGTTTGGCATCTAAAATTCAGGAAGTTCAGCATACACAAACTAAGTTAAATGTTCTTTTAGAGAACGCCTCTGAAGTGATAACAATTCTAGACCAGAATGCAATAGTACAATACGAATCTCCGGCAAGTATTAATATTTTAGGCTATCATCACGAAGAAAAAATAGGTACTTATGCTTTTGAAGATCTAGGTTCTAATCAACCTATTTTAGAAGATTTATTCCAAGATGTAAAATCGTCGCCATGCACCATCAAGAGTATAGAATTCGAATATTCTCGAGATGAAGGAACTTCGAAATGGTTAGAGGTTACAGCTGTAAATTTAATCGATAATGAAGCTATTGCAGGTGTTGTTTTGAACACAAGAGATATCACTCAACGAAAAATTGCAGAAGTCGAGCAGCGTAAGAGAGGGCAGATGCAAGCTTTGTCGGAAAATTCTGTCGATATCATTATAAGAATAGGAACTCAGAAGCGATTCTTCTATGTCAATCCAATATTTACAGACTATACAGGTATCGAAACAAAAGACATCTTCAATAAAACAATAGATACAGCAAATTTACCAAAAGATCTTTCAGATTTCTTCGAACATACTCTGTCCGATATTAAAAAACAGCCAAGTAAACGAGAAGACGAACTTAATTTACAATTAGGAGAGTCTAGAAGAATAATGCAAGTAACATCGATTCCTGAATTTAACGAAAGCAGGGAGTTAGAATCTGTTTTATTTGTTGCGCACGACATAACCGAAAGAAAAGAAATTGAACTTGAGATACAAGATAAAAACAACAAAATCACAGAAAGTATCAATTACGCAAAACGAATTCAAAAAGCGATTCTACCAGACAATAAAATATTACAAGATTACTTCCCGAATTCATTTATATTCTATAAACCAAAAGATGTAGTTAGTGGAGACTTCCCTTGGCTATTCGAGAGAGGAGATATTGTGTATGTAGCTGCTGTAGATTGCACCGGACATGGTGTGCCTGGCGCATTGCTTTCGTTTATCGGATACTTCTTATTACAAAACATTGTAGATCACGATCGTGAATTGTCAGCTGCAGAAGTTTGCGATGAGTTGCACTATGGTGTGAGAAAAACTTTACGACAAGACCAAGATGGAGCAAGTGCAAGAGATGGAATGGATATTGCTTTGTGCAAATATAATAAGAAAACTAAACAGCTCGATTTTGCCGGAGCACACCGACCTCTTTACCTTTTGAGAAATGGTGAACTGGAAATTTTCAAAGGCGATAAAAAAGCAATCGGTGGAATTCCTCACAAAAAGAAATTGGAAAAAGATTTCACTAATTACACCATTCAAATTCAAGAAAACGACAAAATCTTCTTCTTCTCAGACGGTTTGCCAGACCAAGTTGGAGGCGAAGATCTAAAGAAATATCAAACAAAGAGAATGCAGGAAATTATTAATAACAATAATGAGGCAAGTATGACAGAATTCTCGAATCAATTTGTTCATGATTTTAATAAATACAAGGGCGATCACAAACAAATTGACGATGTATTGCTAATAGGAATTGGATTTTAAAATAAATAGAACTATCATCATGGTGGACGAAAAGAATTTTATTAATAATGTTTTTAGGTTTTATAAACTGATGAAAACCAACGACGTCAGTTTAGTCTACGAAGGAGAAATTACTCACGATATTACTAAAGCGTTTACCTCATTAACTGAATCCGCAATGGATAAAGAAGATGAGTCGAGTTCAACACAACGAAAAGTTTTTCATGTTATGGTTGAATGTCTGCAAAATATCAGTAAACATGCAGAAGAAGTCGACTTGGGTAGAGTGCACAAAGAAAAGCGAGGAGTGTTTTTAATTCATAAAAATCAAAATCAGTATGGCGTTACAACAGGTAATGTTATTGCTAGAGATAAGGTACAAGAGTTGAAAAACTCTTTAGACCTAATTAACAGCCTCGATAAAGATGGCTTAAAAAAACTACACAAAGAGCAAATAAAGAATGGAACTTTGTCAGATAAACAAGGTGCAGGCTTAGGTTTTATCGACATTGCTAAAAAAACAGGCAATCCCTTAGAATATTATTTTTTAGATATCGACGATAATGCATCTTTTTTTATTTTAACATCAAGAATTGAACGAGAAACAAATAAATAGATAATAATATGGACGTAATTAAAATTCAAGGTACAGATGATACGCCAACTGTAATATTAGATGTCGAAAACGAAATATTCCAAATTTCGGGTCGTTCGATGCCAGAAGACGTAGGTGCGTTCTACGATCCTGTATTAGATTGGCTAGATAATTTTGCCGATAGTTCAAACGATAAAATGACTTTCGGTTTTAAATTGGAATACTTCAATACAGCATCTTCAAAATTAATTTTAGATATCTTGTTAAAGCTCGAAGAAATGTTTGAAAACGGTAAAGAAATACTTGTAAAATGGTATTACCCCGAAGACGATGAAGACATGGAAGAAGCTGGCGAAGAATATGCAGATATTGTTGAAGTCCCTTTCGAACAAATTCCATACGAAGACTAGTGGGGCAGATTAAATGAGCGAAGAAATACTCAAGGCATTAATGCAGCTCTTTGCCATCATTGCAAAACAAGATGGTGGTGCAGAAGAGACTGAACGAACGTACGTCAAGACTTTTTTAAAACAGCAACTTGGCGAACACGACGTTGATGCCTACATGGATTTATTCGATAAAAAAGCCCAATCACAGAAAAAAACCAGCCGACTTAGAGAACGAGAAGAAGAAAGTAGCGGACAATTAACCGCTGTTGGAGACTCTGTTAAAACATTAGGTATTGCCAAAAAAATTAACAAAACACTTTCGCAAAAGCAGAAAATAGTGGTTTTAGTTAGGGTTTACGAATTGGTTAATGCCGATAAAAAGTTTACAGACCAAAGAATGGCCATCATTGCTACTGTAGCAGAAGTTTTTAATATTCATAAAAATGAAATTGATGATATTAGAAAATATGTTACCGAAGATCCAGAATCCACTTCTTCCGAAAATATTCTTGTGTTTGAAGATACCGCCAACGAATCTCATGATAAACACATAATAAAAGTTATTGGATTCGAAGGTAATATATCTGTATTACGAATAGAAAGTTCCGATTTGTATTTTGTAAAATACAACGGAAATAATTCGGTACTGATAAATGGTCTCCCTCTTGTTAAAGATAGAATCTATTTGTTTGCAAATGGTAGTACAGTACGTTTACCGAAAGGAAAACCGCTATACTATAGCGATGTTATTGCTAAGTTCATGCGCGATACATCAGAAGTTAGCTTGTCGTTTCAAGCTAAAAATATTTGGTTCCAGTTTCCCAATGGTAACTATGGGCTTAGAGCAGTAAACATCGAAGAAAAACACGGTAAGCTCGTGGGAATTATGGGTGCGAGTGGAGCCGGTAAAACAACATTAATGAATGTCTTAGCCGGCCTGAGAAACCCATCCGACGGCCAAGTCCTAATTAATGGTTACGATCTCTTTAAAGATAAAGAAGAGTTAGAAGGCGTTATTGGTTACATTCCTCAAGACGATCTTCTTATTGAAGAACTGACAGTCTACCAAAATTTATTTTACAACGCCAAATTATGTTTTAAAGACCTCGACAATCAAACTATCGATGGTTTAGTAGAAAAGACTTTAAGATCTTTAGGGCTATTCGAACGTAGACATTTAAAAGTAGGAAGCCCATTAAATCAATTGATAAGTGGGGGACAAAGAAAAAGGCTCAATATTGCTTTAGAATTAATTAGAGAGCCATCGGTCTTATTTGTCGATGAACCAACATCCGGATTGTCTTCTCGCGATTCGGAAAATGTGATGGACTTGCTTCGAGAGTTAAGTTTAAAAGGAAAATTAATTTTTGTTGTCATCCACCAACCATCGTCCGACATATATAAAATGTTCGATAGAATGATCATACTCGATACGGGTGGGTATCTGATATATTCGGGCAATCCTGTAGAGGCTGTAATGTATTTTAAACGCCTCGACTCACAAGTGAACAGCGACATTGGCGAATGTAGAGTTTGTGGAAATGTTAATCCGGAATTAATTTTTAACATCATCGAAGCAAAGGTAGTAGACGAATATGGTCGCTACCAAGAAAAGCGAAAAGTATTGCCCGAAACTTGGGCACAGTTTTATAAAACAGAATTCCAAACCGAAAGCGTTGAAACTGTTAAGGAGAAACCACCAAAGAGTTTAAGCATCCCGGCATGGTTCAAACAAATTTTTATATACGGCAAGCGCGACTTTTTATCTAAAGTAAGCAATATGCAATATATAATTATGAATTTGCTTGAAGCTCCATTGTTAGCATTCATTCTCTCGTATATTATCAGATATATTGCCGATCCGCACTCTACTAATTACATTTTTAGAGAAAACGAAAATATTCCTCCTTATATTTTTATGACCATTGTTGTTGCCTTGTTTTTAGGTTTAACAGTAAGTGCCGAAGAAATTTTTAAAGATCGAAAAATATTAAAACGTGAAAAGTTCTTAAACTTAAGCCGATCGTCGTATTTGCTTTCGAAAATTGCAATTTTGTTCGTTTTGTCGGCTATTCAAATGTTTCTTTTTGTACTCATCGGAAATTTTATTTTGGGTGTAAAAGGAATGCTCCTAGAGTACTGGTTGGTATTATTTACAACGGCAGCATTTGCAAATATTATAGGCCTGAATATTTCGGCTGCTTTCAACTCTGTTGTCACTATTTATATTATGATTCCTCTTATTCTAATACCTCAAATGATTTTAGGAGGAGCTATGTTTAGTTTCGATAAATTGAATAGGAGCATCGGAACCGTAGAAAAAGTACCTGTAATAGCCGAATTTATGGCTTCGAAATGGGCGTACGAAGCACTAATGGTTAATCAGTTTGTAAATAATGCCTATGAGAAACAGTTTTATAATATCGATCAAGAAGAAAGTGTTGCTAATTATAAACAGATTTATTATTTACCAGAACTAAAAGAAAAATTAGATTTTTGTTATAATAATGCCAAATCAACGGATCCTGAAGTTATAGAAAAAGTAGAAAATGATTTAAATTTACTTAAAAATGAATTCACTAAACAACACCATGTATTACCTCAATTTCCTATTGATCAGTTTGTTAGTAAATTACAACGTGATTCATTAACTATTTTTATTACCTTTTTATCGAAATCGTATATTGAAGAATTAAATACACATTATAGTAATTTATTTTCGAAAGCAAATGGTAAAAAAGAACAAATCATAGCTTGGGCAATGGAACACAATCCGGAACTCTATAAAAGGGTAAAAGATGATTATAGAAATGATGCAGTAGCCGATATTGTGAAAAACATATACGAAAAGAATCAATTTATCAGATACAACAATAATCTTATTCAGCAAATAGATCCAATATTTATGGAACCTAGGAGTGATGATGGATATTTCAATTTTAGATCACATTTTTATGCTCCTCATAAATATTTTGCTGGAAAATTTTACAATACCTTTAATTTTAACTTGATCGTCGTTTGGATTATGACAATCATTTTCTACATAACTTTATATTATAACGCTTTAGGCCGATTGTTGATATTAAGTGAAAAAGTTGAATGGTCAAGATATATGAAACTTGGTCGATTTTTTACTAATTTTATAAAAAAAAGAAAAAATGAAATTTAAAAACTATTTGTTGGTGTTTGCCACTACAGCACTGCTGTTTTCTTGTAGTTCCGATAATACAAACAAAAACGAAAACACGTCTAGCGATACATTTGAAGTTCCAGACTCACTTTTGCAAGACGACGATATGTCGTTGCAACTCGATAAAGAAGCTATGGATGAAATAATACAAAACATTTCTTCACCAGTTGAAATGTCTGCGTTATTAAAGGACGAAGGAATTGAATTTAACTATAAATTTTTATCACCAACCGATAACATTGACGAGTTCAATACCAATTTCAAACAAGCTTTGAATCTAGGTGTTTTAGGTGCCGATATGGGGTATTTAAACATGTACAACAAAACCGGAGCTGTATTAAATTATATAACAGCAATTAAAGAACTTTCAGATGAACTTAAAGTTGGGCAATTTTTTAATTTCGAAACACTTAAACGTTTAGCAACTAACAGCGAAAATATCGATTCTTTAATGTACATTTCTGTTAGCTCTTTCGATAAAATGGATTCTTATTTAAGAGAAAATAACCGTAGCGATATTAGCGCACTATTGGTTACTGGTGTTTGGATCGAGGGTATTTTCTTAGCCACTCAAGTTGTTAAAGAAAACGATAATGCAACAATTAAAGAAAGAATCGGAGAGCAAGGAATCGTTTTGGAACAGTTGTTGATTATTCTTAATCATTATAAAAAAGATAAGAGATTTTTTGATCTTATAACTGAGCTAGAAAAGGTGAACACGGCCTTATCGAAAGTTGAAATTGTTGTAGAAGAAGGCGAAGCCGAAATGGTTGAAGTAGACGGTGTTTTAATGGCAGTTTCTAACCAAAAATCTACTGTAAAAATGACAGATGAACAGTTAGTGGAAATTATTAAAACAATAGAAGAATTAAGAAACTTTGTTATAAAGTACTAATTGATAGAACATAGAGTTGATGAAAAAGCATTTTTTAATATTACTAATACCGATTCTTTCGTTATTTGTTAGCAACGAAGTTAAAGCACAATGTAACAGTTCTTTAGTAACCGTATGTAGTGCGAAATTAAGCGATGATGCAACTTATTTGAAAGAATTGAGAGCTCGTTTACAAGCTCACGAAAGTGGACAACAAATGCCAGTTGCACGCTTCTCTCTCCTTTTAAATAAAGGAAACCATTATCGCTTTAATATTTGTAACGCAGAAGAGTTTGAAGGGCAAGCAATTTTGCAGTTGTACGACAAAGATAAGCTGTTAGGAACTTCTTATTTTTCTAAAACTAAGAAGCATTATCCTTCATTCGATTTTATTTGCCCAAAGACTGGAGTGTATAAAGTATTAATTTCATTCGAAGACGGTAAAGAAGGTTGCGCTGTAGGGATATTATCTTTGGTAAACAAATAATATTCTACTTTACAAGACGTTTGATTTTGGTGTTTAATTCCAACCTATTGAATGGTTTACTTACATAATCATTCATTTGGTTTTTAAACACCTTGTTTTTTGTCTCAACAAAAGCATCGGCTGTTAAGGCTATTATTGGAATATTTTTAACATGTTGATAATTTTTATTATTTCTTATCTTTTTTCTTGTTTCAAAACCATCTAAAACGGGCATTTGTAAATCCATTAATATTAGATCATAATCGTTATCTTTTAATAGATCAAGTGCTTGCCCTCCATGATTGGAGATACAATAATTGGCCTGCCAATTTTTTAATATTTGGCCAATAACTTTTTGATTGACTAAATTGTCTTCAACAACTAAAATGGCATAGCCTTTTAGGTTTTCTTCTACATCTTGTTCAACTTCTTTCAATATCTCTTCTTTAGCTATTTCGAACTCAACATCGATTGAGAAGCTTGTGCCTTTACCTTCTTCGCTTTCTAGCTTAATCTTACCATTAATTAACTGTACTAAATGTTTTGTAATGGTTAATCCCAATCCAGTTCCTCCATAATTTCTCGTAGTTGAAAGGTCGGCTTGCGTGAAACTTTCAAAAATTTTTTTCTGTTTACTCTTTGGAATACCTAACCCGGTATCCTTTACAGTAAATGAAATACAGCAAGAATTATCGTTCTTTTTAATGAGATCAATATTAAGTTCAACCGAACCATTGTCTGTAAATTTTATTGCATTACTTAAAATGTTTAAAAGAATCTGATTAAGCCTGAAAGGATCGCCAATTAAACTTGTTTCAATGTTTTGATCTATGTAGTAGCTAAAGTTGATTCCTTTTTCCTTTGTTTTAGGAAGTATGATTTTGTATATATGATTAATCAGTTAGGTTAAATTGAAAGGAATACTTTCAATTTTCATTTTACCAGCTTCGAGTTTCGATAGGTCAAGTATATCATTAATTATTACAAGTAAATTTTGAGCTGATTGTAAAATTGAATTCATATTATCTTCCACATCTTCTTCGAGTTTTTCGTTTAAAATAATTTCAGATAACCCAATAATAGCATTCATCGGTGTTCTAATCTCATGGCTCATGTTTGACAGAAATTCTGCTTTAATTTTAGCAGATTTCTCGGCTTCGATTTTCGCTATTTGGCGTTTTTCTTCTGCTTCTTTCACCTTACTAATATCAGAGATCGTAACTAATATTTCGCTTGGGGTCCCTTCTAAATCTCTTTTAAAAACAAGGTCTTTTCTTAAAAACCATTGCCATTCGTTATGTTTATTTTTTAATCTGAATTCAAAATCGAAAGTTTTATTTTTTTTACTCTGAAATACTTTTTCGTTATGCGTTTGCAAAGCAATAAATTCTTTCTGATTCATCAATTCACCAATGTGTTCGATAATCTTGCTTTGATTTTTAAAATCGGTATTTTTATAGCCAAGATATTCAAAAAGATTACGATTATTGAATATCACTTCGTCTTCATCGATATTGTATACATAAATAATGTTAGGGGAAGATTTAGTGATTGCTTTTATCGTTTTGTCTTTTTCTCGGATTTTTTTTTAATAATCTTTTTTTTCGTTATCAAGGATCAGTTTTCTAAAAACAGATGAGATGACTTTATCTATTTTTTACTGGAAATTTCTGTCGTAGAGAAATAATCAAAAGCGCCATCTTTTATTAAACTAATTGCTTTCTTGTAGCTAGGTTCATCGTCGTAAATTGCTATTATAGAGCTGGTATGCCAGGTTTTAAGTTCTTCTAAAAATTTCAGTCCATCGGAATCGGGAAGATTATAATTGCAAAAGATACATTTGTGGTAATCGGGAGACTCTTTTATAATGTTTATGGCTTGATGTGCCGTTTCAATACAAGTCACCTCATAATCGTCATCGATACACTCAACAATATTTTTAATTAAATTTCTGGTTTCGAAATTACTATCAATAAGTAAAATCTTAAGATCGTCAATAAACATCTCGTAGTTTTGTTAGTAATATCAAAAGAATACGAAAAATACAGAGTAATGTTATAAAAAAAATCATCAGCAATTGCTGATGATTTTGAGCGGGCGACGAGATTCGAACTCGCGACCCTCAGCTTGGAAGGCTGATGCTCTACCAACTGAGCTACACCCGCTTAATTTTGTGGGAAGAGCAGGATTCGAACCTACGAAGGCTGAGCCAACAGATTTACAGTCTGCCCCGTTTGACCGCTTCGGTATCTTCCC